>CAYQRE010000008.1:0-28139 GCA_964420075.1 uncultured Thermoanaerobaculia bacterium
ATGACATCGGCGTGCCGGCCTTCGCCAGCCGCCGGATCCTCATCTACATCTCGGGCGGTGCCTACAAGAACGGCTCGACGGACAACGTCTACGCGGCGTGGACGGACCTTTCGGGCGACACCGGCTGCACCACCGCCACCAATGAGCCGGGCACCAACGCCTCGTCGACCTGCAAGACGCGCATCTGGTTCGCGCGTTCGACCAACGGCGGCACGACCTGGAGCTCGCCGGTCAAGATCAACAACCAGGCGGGGCTGAACGACCAGTTCAACCAGGGCCTGGCGGTCGATGAGACCACGGGGCGGATCTCGGTCATCTACTACGACACGGTGGCCGATTCGACCCGCAAGAAGACCCACGTCTACTACCAGACCTCGACGGACAACGGCGCCACCTGGTCGACGGCCCAGCAGGTGACCACGGCGCAGACCGACGAGACGGTCGCCGGGGCAGACTCGGGCAACCAGTATGGTGACTACAACTCGCTGAGCGGCAACGCTGGCGTCTTCTTCCCGTCCTGGACCGACCGCCGCAACGGTGCGCGCGAGGAGATCTGGACCGCCAAGCTCACCGAGTCGGGCGGCGGCTGCACGCCGCCGTCGGCGCCGACGGGGCTGTCGGCTACCGCCGTCTCCTCGAGCCAGATCAACCTGTCATGGAGCGCGGTGTCGGGCGCCACCTCGTACAACGTTTACCGCTCGACGACCTCTGGCGGGCCGTACTCGTCCGTGGGCTCCTCGGCCACCACCTCGTTCTCGAACACGGGCCTCTCGGCCTCGACGACCTACTTCTACGTCGTGCGGGCGGTGGCCGGCTGCGAGTCCGGCAACTCGAACCAGGCCTCGGCGACCACTCAGTCCGGCGGTGGTGGTGGCTGCACCACCCAGACGCTCTACAGCAACGGTTTCGAGAGCGGGACCGGCCTCGGTGATTGGTCGAAGGGCACCTTCGTCTCGGGCGGCAGCACCACCTCGTGGCGTGGTATCCAGACCTGCACAGCGGCAGCGGGGAGCAAGATCTTCCGCTTCGGTGGCTCCTCCTGCACCGCGAACTACTCGTCGAACAACTTCAACTTCGCCCAGCCGGGCGGCAGCGCCGGCATCAGCATCCCGGCCGGCTCCTCCACGGTGCGCCTGACCTTCAAGCACCGGCGCCGCTTCGAGAGCGGTTTCGACGGTGGCACGCTGGCGGTCTCGACCGACGGCAGCAGCTACACCTTCGTACCCAGCGGGGCCATCCTCTCTGGCGCCTACAACGGCACCACCTCGACCTCTTGCCCGCCGACGGGTGGTGGCGGCGTGCCGGTGTACACGGGTGTCTCGACCACCTTCACCACGACGACCGTCGACCTCGACGCCGCCTGCGACGCGATCTCCGGCAACACCGGCGGTTGCGCCGGCAAGTCGGTGCGCGCAGCCTTCACCACGATCACCGATTGCTCGGTGACCGATGACGGCTGGTTCCTCGACGACGTGACCGTGACGGCCTGCGTGCCGTGACGCGAGGAGGGGCGGGTTGCTAACCCGCCCCTACCGGGCAACACCATCCGGCCGGGGGCGACCCCGGCCGTTTTTCGTTGTGTCGTTGTCCCGTTGTAAAGGTCGGAGGGGGTTCGACCGTAGGGGCGGGTTTGCAGCCAGCCCCTACCAGAACTAGAACGTGCAGCGCGGCAGACCGCACTGGTCGGTGTTCCAGGCACCGCCGCAGTCGGGCAGCCAGTGGGCCTTCTGCCGGCAGCAAGCGTTGAGATCACTGCCGATCGAGCAGTCGAAGTCGTAGTTGAGGTATTTCTTGGTGCACACCGCGCCGGTGCAGCCACTCCGCCAGGTGTCGCCGTAGTACATCTCGATCGTGTACTTGTAGACGTGGTTGTCGACGTCGACGTAGCAGGCCTGGCTGCCGATGGCCACGCGGTACCAGCTGTTGTCGACCGAATCGCAGGCGTCGCCAAGCGAGTCGCCGTCGCAATTGGCCTGGTTGGGGTTGGCGGCGCACCAGCAGTTGTCGGAGAGGTTGGGGACCCCGTCACGATCGAAGTCGTTGGCCGGCGCGCCGTAGTAGACCGCACAGAAAGTCTCAACGCCCGTGTTGGTCCGGCACGGCGTGTTGCAGGGCGAAGCACCGCAGATGGCGCCACAGAGCAGCAGGTCTCCACCGCCGCCCGGGGCTGAAGCACGGGCCGGTGTGAGAGAGGTGGCGAGAAGGAGAATGCCTAGCATCAGGACTACGTTCCTCGCGTTCATAACAATCTCCCATTCAGGGTAAGGGATGAGGGACCGACGACGGATCTGCCGCCGGCCGTTCGGGGGCAGCGGGGGGCGCTGCCGCGGAGGAAAAGTCGAGGTCGAGATCAAAGTGGGCGGACCTGGGCACCAGCGAAACTACGGCCTCCACCCGGCGACCGCTGCCAGGGTGCCAGGCCGTCACCCGCCAGTCGCCGGCGGACAGGTCGACGAACTCGAAGGAACCATCGTGGCGAGCTCGGCCAGCGACGACCGCGCCGGTGCCGTCCGTGGCGACCAGCTCGACGCCGGCGAGCTCGGTGAGGTCGAGGCCAAGCAGGCGGCCGGCGAGGCCAACGGCGGGGGTGAGCTCGACATGCAGCGGCCCTTCTTCGCCCGCGGAGATGGCAATCAACCGGTCGACGATCGGCGCGAACCCTGCTGCCGTGGCACGCAGCGCGTAGGTCCCCGCTCCCTCGGTCGGTAGCTGGAAGCTGCCATTCGGCCCGCTGACGGCCGAGCTGCCCTCTCGGCTCAGCCGGTCCCGGCCGTCGGCGCCGCGGCGAGGCTCCAAACGCACCTCGGCTGCGGCGATCGCCCTTCCTTCAGGGTCGGTCACCAGCCCGGTGAGAGGCGGGCTCGCCAGCAGCCGCAGTTGCACGTCCGCGGCATCCAGCACGACCTCCAGCTCCTGGTCTGCCGGCCGATAGCCGGCTCGGCTTGCCGTGAGGTGCCAGTGCCCGTGGAGCCCTCCCACGAGCCGAAAGTGGCCAGCTGTGTCGGTGCGGGTGCGGAGAAGGGCAGCGTCTCGTTCAGGGACCGTGACCTCGGCGACCACGGTGACCCCGGCGAGGGGAGCTCCAGCGGCATCCCCGACGGTGCCCGCGACGACCGCCTCCCCGAAGAGCTTCAGCTCGAGGTCCGCACGGTTTTCGCCCGCGGCGACCTCGAGGCGAAGCTCGGGGCCGGCGGGTCCGTTGGCGCGTCGGGCCCTGAGGCTCAACTCGCCGGCAGGCAGCTCGGCGATGTCGAACCGCCCATCGGCATCCGTAGCGCTCAAGCGCGGTTGCCCGGCGCCTTCACCGCTGCCGGCCACCGCCGAAACCAGCGCTCCGGCGACGGGCTGGCCGTCGGCATCGAGGACCAGGCCGGAGAGCCGGATCCCCGCAGCGAGGACGATCTCGAGCGGTCCACCCTCCGAGGCGCTGGCTAGCCCAGGCAGCAGCGTCGTCACGAAGCCCTCGGCGCGCACCTCGAGATCGGCCTGTTCACCCTCGGCGAGAGCATTGAAGGCGAAACGGCCGGCGGGGTCGCTCGCGCTCTGTGACGTCACCACGCCATCGGGGGTCTGGCGCAGGAGGAGGAGGCGGGCACCGGCCACGGGGTTTCCGTCGCCGTCGACCACGCGCCCCCTTAGGCCGGCATCCGCGGCGAGAAGGAGGTCTCCCAGGTCCCAGTCGCCCGGGCCTGGCGGCACAGCCAGCCCGGGGACTACCACGGCTGCGAACCCTGGCGCCCGGGCCGCGAGGGAGAGCTCCACGGGGGTGGTGACAGTGAGGGCGAAGCGGCCGTCGCTGCCCGTCGAGGTGCGGGCGGTCTTACCGTTGAAGCGCAGCTCGACCTCGGCGCCGGCGACGGGCGTCTCATCGCTCGCCAACAAGTGGCCGAAGACCGTGCGCTCGGAGCTCAGCACGAAGACGAGTGGCGCGGACTTCGCACCGGGCCCCAGCTCGAGCCGCGACTGCCCGTGGCTGGGCTCCCAGGCGGTCGCCACGTAGCCGAGCCGCGGATCGAGCCCGTCGAGCTCGAAGTGTCCGTCGCGGTCGGTGGTGGCGGCGAGCGTCGTAGCCCCTGCGGTGGTGCCCCGGAAGGCGAGCCGCGCGGCCGGCACGGGCCGGCCCATCGCGTCGTCGACACGGCCGAAGACCCGCATCGCGGGTGCCAGAGGGACGACCAGGTCGCCCTCTGCGGCGTCGAGGTGGACCGCTCGGCAGAGGTGGCCGCGCGCGGCCACCCAGAGCTGGGCGCCGCGGTGGTAGGAGACGACGAACCTCCCGGCTTCGCCGGAGACGCTCCAGGAGGCGACGGCGCCTTCCCACCAGAGCACGGCACCGGCGAGCGGTCGCCCTTGCTCGTCGACGACCACACCGCGGCGGAGCGTCGAGCTGATGTCGCCCTCGGCGCCGGCCGGTACGCAGGCTGCCGCCGGGCGCCAGCCCGGCGCCTGGTCGGAGTCCCCCAGCGGCGGTAGGACCATGTCGGCTACGAGAGGCCTGAGATCAATCTCCCAGGCTGGCTCTGGTGGACTTGCAACGACGAGCCGGTAGAGCCCGGGGCTCGGTGCGGCGAGGCGGTACCAGCCCTCGGTGTCTGGCTGGGCCTGGGCTGAGGCCGGTTCCTCGCAGGAACGGGCCAGACCTGCGCCGAGAGCGTAGAGGGTGACCTGCGCTGCCTGGGGTTGGGAGCCGCCGATCCGCCCCGAGATCACCGGCGTGGATTGCGGACGTGCGGAGACTGCCAGCAGTAGAAGGAGGTGGAGCACTTGGGCCTCCCTGCTGAGATGCTCCGATCATCGCGCTCGCGAGCACGGGAGGGAAGACTGTTTATCCGGCAATAGCTTTGTTAGGATGGCCAAATATTGGCCCTTCCGGTCGTTGCCAGGCAGCTGCACGCGGCGGTGGCTCTTCCTGCCAGCGCCCCGGCCGCCCGGCCTGCTAGACTCCCCGGGCGCCGCTTCCGGCGCCACACCAGACACCGATTCGCAACCCCCGCAGTGCCAGGGGAGGGGCCTCGATGATCGCGACTGCATCGCCGACGTTCTCGCTGCTCGACCGCTACCTCGAGCGCGCGGCGGGAGGGCGCCTGGACCGCGGTGCCGTGGGCTTCTTCGCCGCCCTCGACCAGATTTCCACGGTGTCGCCCTCGGTGGCGGTGGCGATCGCCCGCGAAGTGGAGGCGCAGCGCTCCAACCTGAAGCTGATCGCGAGCGAGAACTACTCCTCCCTCGCTGTCCAGCTGGCCCACGCCAACCTATTGACCGACAAGTACGCCGAAGGGGTCCCGGCACACCGCTTCTACGCCGGCTGCGAGAACGTCGACACCATCGAGTCAGAAGCCGTTGCCCTCGCCTGCCAGCTCTTTGGCGCCGATCACGCCTACGTGCAGCCGCATTCCGGCGCCGACGCCAACCTGGTCGCCTTCCTCGCCATCCTTTCCGAGCGGGCCCAGAAGCCGCTCGTCGAGACGCTGGGCCACAAGAACCTGGTGGACATCCCCCGCCCAGGCTGGGACGAGGTGCGGCGGGCCTTCTGCAATCAGAAGCTCCTCGCCCTCGACTTCTACTCCGGTGGCCATCTCACCCACGGCTACCGCTTCAACGTCTCCTCGACCCTCTTCGACGTCTACACCTACTCGGTCAACCGTGCGACCGGGCGGATCGAGATCGACGACCTCGCCGCCCACGTGCGCGAGGTCCGGCCGGACGTGCTGCTCGCCGGCTACAGCGCCTATCCTCGCAAGCTCAACTTCGCCCAGATGCGCGAGCTGGCCGACGAGGTGGGCGCCACCTTCATGGTGGACATGGCCCACTTCGCTGGTCTGGTGGCGGGCAAGGTCTTCACCGGCGACTACGACCCGGTGCCCCACGCCCACATCGTCACCTCGACGACCCACAAGACGTTGCGTGGCCCTCGCGGTGGTTTGGTGTTGTGCAAGAAGGAATGGGCCGAGGCGGTGGACAAGGGCTGCCCGATGGTCCTCGGCGGACCCCTGGAACACGCCATCGCGGCCAAGGCGGTGGCCTTCCGCGAGGCGCTCTCCGAGGACTTCCGCCACTACGCCCGGCGGGTGGTGGACAACGCCCGTGCCCTCGGCGAGGCCTGCCAGGCCCAGGGCATCGAGGTGCTGACGGGTGGCACCGACAACCACCTGCTCCTCCTCGACGTCGCCAAGTCCTTCGGCCTCACCGGCCGCCAGGCCGAGAACGCCCTCATCGAGTGTGGGGTGACGCTCAACCGCAACGCCCTGCCGTTCGACCCCAACGGCCCCTGGTACACCAGCGGGTTGCGTCTCGGCACCGCGGCGCTCAGCAGCCTCGGGATGGGCGCGGCCGAGATGCGCGAGGTGGCCCACATCCTGCGTTCGATCCTCGCCCACACGCAGCCGACGGTGATCGCGAGCGGCGCCAAGGCCGGGGAGAAGAGCCAGGCCAAGTACGCGATCGAGCCCGGCGTTCGGGAGGCAAGCAGGCAGCAGGTCGCAGACATGCTCCGCCGCCACCCGCTGTACCCCGCTCTCGACGCTGCGATCCTCAGCGAGTTCCTGGCCAACGCTGCCGCCGCCAGGGCCGACTAGGTAGCGCTCCTTTTTCGCGCCCGTTTGAGCACCTCGGCGAGGTACTCGATGCGGAACGAGGTCGTGTTGTCGCGCAGCCAGTCGAGCTCCAGCCGCTTCTTGAGCGTCCCGTGCAGGAAGGCATCGAAGGCGGCGAGCGTCTTGGTCGAGACGATGAAGAAGATGTCGTGCTGGCCAAAGAGAATGCCAGTGTCGCTGATCTGCCAGCCCTGACGGGCGATGTCGGTTTCTTTCTCTGCCAGCTCACAGAGGCCCTTGTGAGCATCCTCGACCAGGTGAGAGGTGCAGGAGAGAAAGACGAGGTGGTGAACCCACCCACCGGTGTAGCGAGGCGGTAGGCTCAGCGCTCCGGGGAAGAGCTGCCGGGTCTCGACCGAGGTGATCGAGCCATGGCGCCGGCGGCGGAGGTCCCGGACGAAGTCGGTGGCCTTGGAAAGCCCTGGGCTCGTGAACAGGACGAAGTCGTCCCACTCACCGTAGGTGACCCCGAACTTGTCGAGCGAGACTCCAGGGTCCGGCCCGCGCAGGGAGGCCATCTCGCGCTCCATCTCGTGGATCGACAGGGTGACGTCGTCCTGCTTGCCGGGCGCAACCTTGATGAGGCTCAGATAGCGCAGGCCTTGCTCGGCACCGCGGGCGCCGACTCTTTCGATATGCCCCTGGACCTTGGCCGCCAGGGAGGCCATCTCGACCTCGCTCTCCTTGGGGTCCTGGTGCCACTCAAAGCGGAAAACGGTGATCCCTTGCAGGTCGCTCGGCAGGTCGACCCCCACCTCTTGCACGATGATCGACCGCTGGGGGCCATAGCGGCCAATCGCCATGCCGGCTTCCAATGTCACGTTTTGGGCCGCCAAGTGAGCCCGCGGTCGCCGGCCACGGCCCGCTGCCTCGGCAGTCAGATCGTGGGTGAAGACATAGATGCCGAAATCGAAGCGATCGAGCTCGCGGAGGAGCGAGGCCAAGAAGTGCTCGCCGGCTGGGAAGGCGATCTTCCACGGGATCACCTTGAGGTCGCCGGAGAGGAGCGAAGTGAGGCTGCGCACCAGGCTGCGAGCGCGGTCCGAGGAGGCGATGAATACGAGCGGCTTCCTTCCCTCCATGCCTCGAGCCTCTCTCCATGTTCACTGTTTCGGTGGCTTGACGCGATCATACCCGGCAGGCTGCGAGGGTCAAGCGCCGCTGCGGCGTAGCCCCGGCTACGGGCCGGTGCCGAAGACTGCCGCCAGCGCTGCTAGTCTCGCTCGCGAGATGGACGTGCCGAGACCAGGCGCCCTCGGACCAAGTCCGCTGGCTGGATTCTGCCCGGATCTCATCTCGCCGGCCGGGAAACACCCCTGATGCCAATTCCCGTCGGGACCGCGACCGAGCGCCGGCTGCTGGTCGTCGTCGCCGCCCTGGCGGCCTTCGGAACTCTGGCGAGCCTGCTGGCGCTGGCGGGGCGGTTCCGGCCGGTGTGGCTCCTCGCTCTTCTCGCGCTGGTCGCGGGCGTTGGGTTCGCGGCGGGTCGCGGGTGGGCCAGAGCCGGCTCCGAGGAGGAGGGGGGGCCGTGGCGGCACGCCTGGCCCGTCCTCGCCGTTCTCCCCGTGGCGCTTCTCCTCGCCTTCTACCCGGCGGCCGCCTTCGATGACACCCTCTATCACCTACCCCTGGCGCGGAGCCTCGCCACCCATGGCAGCCTCGTCTTCGAGCCGCAGCTGCGCTACCCAGCCTTTCCCATGCTGCAGGAGGTGCTGGTCGGCACCTTCTTCGTTCTTGGCGGCGGCACCACGGCGGCGAACCTGCTGTCGACGGCGGAGCTCGGGCTGCTCGGTGCGGTGGTGGCATTGTGGGCCCGGCGGCGCAGCGACGCTTCCTCGGCGGCCGTAGCGACGGCCCTCCTCCTTGGCAGCCCACTCCTCGTCTGGCTGGGGAGCGCCGCCTACGTCGACCTCGCCCTCGCCCTCTTCGTGGTGACGGGGCTCTGGGCCGTGGAGCTCGCCGCCACCGGTCCGCGGCAGGAGCAGACGGGATGGCTGGTGCTCGCGGGCGCCCTCACTGGCGCCGCGGCGGCAACGAAATACCACGGCCTGTTCTTCCTCGCGGCGATGCTCGCGGCGGCTGGCAAGCTGGCCTGGCGCGAGTGCCGCCCGCGGCTCCTGGTGGCTGCGGGCGGGGGAGCGCTGCTCACGGCGCCCATCTGGTACCTGCGCAACCTGTGGCTGACCGGCAACCCGGTGCACCCCTTCCTCGCAGGGACCTTCGGCCGCGACGCCTGGAGCGCGACGAGCGCGATGACGGCTGGCCCGGTCCATGGTTCGCCTCTGGAGCCGAGCTGGGCGGGCTGGGCGGCCGCCGCCGGCTGGGTGTGGAGGGTTGGCTGGGAGCTTTTTCTCGCACCCATCGCGCTGCTGCGAGAGTCGGTGGCGCCGACGAGCGTGCCGGCGTTCTCCCCGCTCACGAGCCTGGTGCTGCCGCTCGTGGGCTGGGCAGCCCTGGCCCGGCGGGGTGACCGGGCGCTGGGCGCCTTGGTGCTGGCCTACCTCGGGCTCTGGCTGGCCGGGGTACGCGACGTCCGCTACCTGCTGCCGGCCGCGGCGCTCGCCGTCGTGCTTTTGGCGCCCTGGCTGGCCGACGCGGCCCGCTGGGCCCGGGCGGCGCGGATCCCCGGGCGGCGCGCCGTCGCCGGGCTGCTGTTGGTGACCTGCGTCGCACCGGCGTGGCTGTTCGGGGCCTGGCGGGTCGCCCGCCGCGGCTGGCCGCCGCTGAGCGCGGCCGAGCGCGAGGCCTACCTCGATCGCTGGCTGCCCGGCCATTCCCTCCTGGCGCGGGCCGCTCAGGTGCTGGAGTCGGGCGGCGCTCTCTATGGGCTCCACTGTGAGCAGCTGCAGTACTACGCCCCGGGCGGGCGGCTCCTGGGCGATTGGAACGGGCCCTACCGCTTCGCCAGGGTCGAGCCGTTGCTGCGCGACCCGGCGGCCCTGGCTGCCCAGCTGCGGGAGATGGGGGCAACGCTCCTGCTAGCACCGGCGGAGGCGGTCCGAGGCTGCGGAGTGAGCGACCTCCGCCGGCTCGCTCGCCGGCAGGGCTTCGAGCTGTGGCAGGTCGAGCCTCGGCCGGCCGGTTCCGCAGGGGCGGGTCTCGACCCCGCCCCGGCGGACGAACGCTGACGCGAACGGCCCGCTGATCCGCGGGGAAGACTGGCCGTCAGCCCGCGAACGCGCCGAGCACCCCGAGCACGAAGTCGATGTCCGCCGCCGTGTGGTCGGCCGAGACCTGGAAGCGGATCGACTCGTCGCCGCGTGGCACCACGGGGTAGTTGAGGCCGGTAGCGAGGATGCCGTTGGCCTTGAGGTGGGCGACGAGAGCGGCGTTGCGGGCCGTGTCGCGCACCATCAGGGGAACCACCGGATGCTCGCCGGGGATGGTCTCGAAGCCGAGGCCGAGCAGGCCCTCCTCGAAGCGCCGGGTCATCGCCCGCAGGTGATCGAGGAGGCCCCGGCCCACCGGGCCGTCGAGGAGCTCGAGGGCGGCGAGGGCGGCGGCCGCCTCGGCCGGGGTGATCGGGTTCGAGTAGATGTAGAAAGGGGACGATTCGCGGAGGAACTCCACGACGCGGGCGCTCGTCGCCACGTAGCCGCCATTGACCCCCAGCGCCTTGCCGAGGGTGGCGACGAGGACGTCGATGCCCTCGGCGCTGGTGTACTCCTCGGTGCCGCGGCCGCTGGTACCGAAGGCGCCGACGCCGTGCGAGTCGTCCATCATCACCACGACGTTCTCGGCGAAGCGGCCGTCGAAGGCACGGGCGAGGGCGACGATCTCGCGCATCGGTGCGTGGTCACCGCGCATCGAGAAGATGCCGTCGGTCACCAGCACCACCCGCCGGCAGCCCGTCGTCGTGGCCTGTTCCAGCTTGGCTGCGAGGTCGGCCATGTCGAGGTGCTTGTAGACCAGCCGCCGGGTCTTGTCGGGTTGGCCAGCGCGGATGCCGTTGATGATGCAGTTGTGGTTGAGCTCGTCGGAGACCACCGCGGTGTCGCCGCCGAGCAGGGGCAGCAGGGTGCCCATCACGGTGGCGTAGGCCGAGGAGAAGAGCATCGCCGCCTCGCGGTGGTGGAAGGCGGCGAGCCGGGCCTCGAGGTCGAGGTGGGGCTGGTAGGTACCGCTGATGAAGCGTACCGCCCCGGGCCCGGCGCCGAAGGCGCGGCAGGCGTGCTCCTCGGCGGCGATCACCTCGGGCCGCAGCGACATCCCGAGGTAGTTGTTCGAGTTCATCTTGAGGAAGGGCTGCTCGCCGCGGCCGGCGAGCCGATAGCGCGGCCCGTGCTCGCCGGTCGCCGGCACGACGCCGGTGATCACCGTCTCGGCGCCCTTCAAGAGCCCCTTCTGCCGGCGGTCGTCGAGGTCGGCTCCGAGGGCGGTTTGCAGTCGATCGAGGGGCATGGCTGACTCCTTGGGCTGCGGCGTCGGCGGCAGGTTCAGTGGTGGTTGGCCGCGAGAAGGGGCCGCAGGTTCTCGAGCATGTCGCGGGTCATCGCCGCCAGGTCGTAGTGCGGGCGCCAGCCCCACTCGGCGCGGGCGGCGCTGTCGTCGAGGGAGCGCGGCCAGCTGTCGGCGATCTTCTGGCGCACGGGGTCGACGCGGTAGTCGAGGACGAAGCCTGGGAGGTGGCGGCGGATCTCGGCCGCGATCTCCTCGGGCGTGAAGCTCATGGCGGTGATGTTGAAGGCGTTGCGGTGCGTGAGCCGCGCGGCGTCCGCCTCCATCAGGTCGACGACGGCCTTGATCGCGTCCGGCATGTACATCATGTCGAGGCGGGTGTCGCGACCGAGAAAGCAGGTGTAGTGGTTGTGGCGGATCGCCTCGTAGAAGATCTCGACGGCGTAGTCCGTCGTGCCGCCTCCCGGCGGCGCGCCGTAGGAGATCAGGCCCGGGAAGCGCAGGCCGCGGGTGTCGACGCCGAAGCGGCTCCAGTAGTAGTCGCAGAGCAGCTCACCCGCGACCTTGGTGACGCCGTACATCGTGCTCGGCCGCTGGATGGTGTCCTGCGGCGTCTGGTCGCGGGGCGTCGACGGCCCGAAGGCGCCGATCGAGCTGGGGAAGAAGACCCGGCAGCCGTTCATCCGCGCCACCTCGAGGACGCGGAAGAGACCGCCCATGTTGACCTCCCAGGCGATCTGCGGGCGCTCCTCCGAGGTCGCCGAGAGCAGGGCGGCCAGGTGGTAGATTGTGCGCACCTGGTGGCGGCGGACGACCTCCTGGATCTGCCGGTCGTTGGTGCAGTCGACGAACTCGAACGGGCCGTCGTCGATCGGGTCGCCGTTGCGGGGCGGCATGCGCACGTCGGAGGCCACGACGTTGGCGCTGCCGTAGCGCTGGCGCAGGGTATGGGTGAGCTCGGAGCCGATCTGCCCGAGGGCTCCGGTCACCAGGATCCGCTCTGTCATAGGGGGCTATCCTACGGCTTTTTCCTGCGGGGAAGAACGGGGTGGCGAGGCGAGCGAGGCTCAGCCTGCGACCATCCGCCCGAGCCGTTTGAGGCCCCACTCGAAGCGTGCAAGGCGCTCCGGGTCGGCGATGGCCCCGCTGCGGTACGGGCTCTCGGTCGCCAGCCGGTGCAAGCTCTCCTCGTTGAGGGGGTACTCGCTGAGGATGCGTCGGATGTGATCGAGATCGCCCTCGTCGGAGCGTTCGAGCTTGGCGAGCAGCACGTCGTTCGGATGTGGGACGAGGACGACGACCGGGATCTCGGGGTCCGGCGTCAGCTCGCGGGCACGCTCATGCCAGCGGGTGGGCGCCGCGAACATCGTGAGAGGAGACACTTCGACGTAGAGACCGTGCCGCTCGTGGTCGGGCGACAGCTCTCCCATCAAGGCTTCGATCCGCTACCCTCCCTCGCTTGGAGAGCTCTGAGGTCGACATCGCGGCTCCTGGGCGCGTTTTGGACCCAGAAGTACAAGGCGCCGCTGCCGAAGAGGGCGATCTCGCCACGCCCGAGGAGGCGCGCTGCGTCGATCAGGACGCGAGGGACGTCCGCGGGCTCGAGCACCGCAGCAGGTCCGGGAAAGGATACGAGGCAAGGAAGGAGCGCAGCGGAACCGAGAGGTGCCAGTCGTCGGGTGCCGCCCCCGCGGCGAGCCAGGCCGCGACCGGGCCAAGACCGGAGAGCCCCTCTCGCCAGGGCAATAATATATTTGACTCAGCTGGTCTCGGCGGGCGCCAGGCGCCCCTGTGACGCCACGCCCGCAGGAACCCACGGCTAGGGCATGCCCCGCGCGCAGCGGACGGTCTCCTGGCGTACGGAACGGCAAACTTCGCCATTCCATTCACCGACGCCATCCCGTCACCGTTTCGCCCACCAGTTTGACCTCACTGCGGCGGCGGCCCATCGGCAGATCTCCTGCGCGCGGAGTGCCTGTTCGATCTGCTCCGCGACCTTGCCGACGATCGGCGCCCAGCGACCTCTAGCACTAGCGGCAAGAGTGGTTTCGTATCGAGTCCCGGCTCCGGTCATCTCACCGCCTACGGTTTCCATCATGAAGCGCCGTAGGTACTTGAGGTCCGCAGCCACAGCCGCCAGCTCATCAAGAGTGCTCGGACCTGGCCCGTCAAAACCGCGGGAGAGGTCGAGAAGGCGAGCGTAAAAGGCGGCACCCGCCTTCCGCAGCGCCGCGACTTCTTGCGGGTTCCCTGCGTACAGCAGCGCTGTTTCGCGAAGCGGGGCCAGCTCCCACGCGAATGGATCCACGGTCGAAGCCTTCTCGTGGGCCGCCACCGCCAGGTCGAGGACGATGCGGCCGGGCGCGCCCGTGACGGCGACCTCACTTCCAAGACGAAATCCGAGTGAACCTAACCAGTCGCCAGATAACCTCACAAACGGCAGGGCTCGCTCGCCGCGGAAAACGCGGGACACACGAATCGTTCGCACAACTCTCCCTCCAAGCGTGTTTGTCGAGATCACCGCCCGCCCGGAGAGCGCTTGAGCTTCTCCGGGCGGGCGTATCCTTGCCGTCCGGGTGTCGGGTCTCTTCGCTGGCTCGGCCTTCCTCCTCCTCTCCACAGTGTTTGGGCGCACCTCCACTGATGCGCCCGCAGGGCGTGAGAACTCCCGCTGCACTTGCGTCTTTTGAAGCTGGAGGGCAACCTATGACACTAGTGACACTGATGTCAATACGGGTTGTAGGCTCATCTCGTGCCCAAGAAACAGGAAGGACAGCGCGGGAGCACGACCGTCACCAAGGACGGCCGAGTCCGCACCGTTTTCTTTTTGGATCCCGAGCTGCGGCGCACGCTGAAGGTGGCGGCCGCAGAGCGAGAGGAAACCGCCTCCGAGCTGGTCAGCCAGGCGCTACGACGCTTCCTCGACGTCGATTAGCGCAACGCCACATTACCGCATCGCATTCGCCCCACCGCGCGGGCGCCAATCCATTCTGCGTAGTGTCACCTATGTCCGCGGTGTCACTCTGGCATGCCAGCATTTCGGGCTGAGATCGGGCCGCGCTTGACATCCTGGCGCAATGGCGTATTCTGTGCGTGGGTTGCGATAGGGCTCCGCCCTGCGGCTGAGTGCAACGGCGGAGTTTGATGCGTGACTTGGAGGCGTGGCTGAGCGGCTGAAAGCGACCGACTTAGGATCGGTAGGTGATCGGGGCCAATCCGGTCACCCGTGGGTTCGAATCCCACCGCCTCCGCAATGGGAATTCGTGTGTTTAGGCTACCGCAAGTAGCAAGGAAAGTCAATAAATGCAGGGAGATGAGCCAATGCCTACGCCACTGGAAAAGCTCCGCGAGGATTATCTCTACTGGCGAGAGCAGGTGGACAGCGCCAAGGAGATGCTTCGAATTGCGGGGGGCGTTCTCCCGCGAATGGAGGAAAGCCTTCGGGAACTCGATCCGGCATTCCTGGAGAGACAGCAACAAACAGCAGTGCAGGTCGTCCCGAAGGTCGAAGTCCTTGTCAGCCCTCCAAGCACGTTTCAGGCGCCGGAAGACACCGAGATCACCCCTTCCCCCGTCGCGGCTCAGGTCGCGATCGGTTCTTCGGAGTCGGATGGAGATTGGCGACTTCGGGGGAGATGTCGCACGCAAGTCCAAGCCCTTTTCGAGCGATTTCCGAAGGAAGAGATGGGTGTTGATCAAATCATCGCCATCCTTCAGAAGCACGGTGACAACTTCCGCCGTGGGGCCATCGGAACAGCCATCAGGGAGATGCTAGACGAGCGAAAGATTCGGCAAACCCGGAAGGATGGCAATTCGAGGTATTACCAGCTTGTCGAGACGGCGAGAGCCGATGGAGAGGGGGTGGCCGTATGAAAAAAACGGCAGGCTCCGGCGTGGTCCGAGCGATCCGGGGCGGAGTAGGGCCTACTCCCCGTGACTGACTTCCTGAGTGGGGCGGTCGTCAGGGGAGCAGGAAGGACTCGAACACTGCTACTGCGGTTTGCTCCTGGGGAGTGCGATCCCCAGGAGCCCATTTTTCGCATAGGCCGCGTTTGCTGTCAAGTTCCCGCTTGCCGCCAAAGGAAGCCGTAGGAGTCGCTTTACCCTCCCTCGCTCTGCCGTTTGCCGTCAAGGTCCGTCTTGGCGGGCGCCTTACCGCGCCTCCTGCCCTTCGCCTTGCTCTCCGCCATCTTCCTCTGGACCTCTTCCCGCGGGACGGAAATCAGCGCCGCCGTCAGGCGCTTCATTCGCTCCATCATCTCTGCGGGATCGCCCCGGCTTGGGTCCGCGGGGCTCCTGGATTTCTTGGCCTCTGGCATCCGTTCTCCTAACCTTTTGCCGCCGCCTTCAGGGCCTTGTAGGTCAGCCGCTTGCCCGTTACGTTACCAGCTACGGACAGAAAGCGCCCGGCATCTCCGGCGCCGTCCTGGCGTTCGTTGTACCGGAACACCTGCTCACCGACGTAGCTCTGAAGGTGCCACGGCGAGACGCTGACGTAGGTGCCCTTCAGCGTGCGCTTGAGCAGGCTCCAAAAGTTCTCAAGTCCGTTCGTGTGAACCCGGCCGCGAACGAACTCTACGGCGTGGTCCACCGTCTCATGCACGTAGTCCGCAGACAGGCCATCGTAGGAGCGGAGCGAGTCCGTGAAGACCGCAGAGCCGGGCGCTACGTGCTCCCGGACCTTGCCCTGGACCGTGCGCTTCCGCGTATTGTCGACCACCGACGCCCGGACTTCACCCTTCCGCTCCAGGACGCCCATAACGATCGCCTTGCCGCTGCCGCCCGTCCCTTTGATCTTCGCCTCACGCTTGTGCGGGTGCATGTTGCGGGCGAGACCGCCAATGAAACTCTCATCCGCTTCGATCTCGCCAGAAAGCTTTTCGAACGAGCCCATTTCCATCGCCACGCGGACGCGATGGAGAAGGAACCAAGCGGACTTTTGCGTGATCCCCAGCGCGCGGGCGACTTCGTAGGAGGAAACTCCGTTCTTGCAATTGGCAATGAGCCAGATGGCCGGCAGCCACTTATCTAGGCCGAGCGGAGAGTCTTCCAGAAGCGTCCCCGCCTTGACCGAAAACTGGCGGCGCGGGTGACGCGTCTTGCACTCCCACAACCGCCGGGACGCCAGAAAGCGCACATCCGTGCGGCCACAGGTCGGGCAACTCACACCATTGGGCCAGCGGAGTTGAACCATGAATTCCAAACAGACATCAGGGTCCGCGAAAAAGCGGACGGCTTCAATCAGGGTGCGGGGAAGGTGTGGCGTGATGTCCATGAAGGCAATCTACCAAAACCTGACTGCTGAGTCAAGTATATTGTTGCCCTCGCCAGAGCTGGTCGACCTCGGGTCGGGCGGAAGGGTGAAGAGCGAGCCAAGCGAGTGCCTGCTGGCGGTAGGCGGGGTCGCGATCGATCAGCCTCCAGCCCAGGCGCACGTGCCGCAGCAAGCGCTCTCGCCGCTCGGCCCCGCCGGCGGAGGTGCCCTCACGGTTCACGCGGGCGATCTGGCACGCCCGTCTGACGAGTTGCCCTTCGCCGGCTCACACCAGCAGCTTGCGGGCCCGCGCCTCGCGTTCGAGGTCGTCGCGGAAGCGCGGGTCGGCGATGCCGATCAGGGCCTCGCAGCGCTCGCGAAGGTTGCGGCCGAAGAGGTTGGCGACGCCGTGCTCGGTGACCACGTAGTGGACGTCGGCGCGGCTGGTGACCACACCGGCGCCAGTCTTCAAGAAGGGCACGATGCGCGACTCCTGGCCGCTCTTCGCTGTCGCCGGCAGGGCGATGATCGGCTTGCCGCCCTTCGAGCGGGCGGCGGCGCGGATGAAGTCCACCTGACCGCCGAAGCCCGAGTAGATGTAGCCACCGATCGAGTCCGAGCAGACCTGGCCCGTCAAGTCCACCTCGAGGGCCGAGTTGATCGCCACCAGCGTGTCGTTCTGCGAGGCGATGAAGGGGTCGTTGACGTGCTCGACGGGGTGGGCCTCGATGAGCGGGTTGTTGTCGAGGTAGTCGTAGAGCTCCTCGCTGCCGAGGGCGAAGGTGATCACCACCTTGCCGGGATGGAGGCTCTTGCGCGCGCCGGTGACGACGCCGCGCTCGATCGCCCGCATCGCGCCGTCGGAGATCATCTCGGTGTGGACGCCGAGGTCGAGCTGGCCCTCGAGGGCCGCGTAGACCGAGTCCGGGATGCCACCGATGCCCATCTGCAGGGTGGCGCCAGGCTCGATCAGGCCGAGGACGTGACCGGCGATGGCGCGCTCGACATCGGTTGCCGGCTTGGGGCTGAGGGTCGGCAGCGGGCGGGTGTCCTCGACGACGGCCGACACCCGGTTGACGTGCAAGAAGCAGTCGCCGAGCACCCGCGGCATCTTCTCGTTGACCTGCGCGATCACCACCTTGGCGGCCTGGCAGGCCGCCACGGACGAGAGCGTCTCGACACCCAGGCTGAAGAAGCCATGCTCGTCCGGCGGCGAGACCTGCACCATCGCCACGTCGAGGGGCACGATGCCGTCGCGGAAGAGGCGGGGGATCTGGTGCAGGAAGATCGGCACGTAGTCCGCCCGCCCGTCGTTGACCGCCTTGCGGTCGGCAGGGCCCACGAAGAGCGAGTTGTGGCGGAAGTGGCCCTCCATGCCGGGTTGCGACAGCGGGTCTTCGCCGAGCAGCAGCACATGGTTGAGCTGCACCCCGGTGAGCTCGTCGCGGCGCAGCGCCAGGGCCTCCACCAAGGCACGCGGGATAGCGGCGTTGCCGCCGTAGTAGACGCGGTCACCACTCTTGATCACCGAAACCGCCTCGGCGGCGCTCACCAGCTTGCGGCGGTAGTCTTCGAGCCATCGCATACTCACTCTCCCGACGTCCCCAGCAGCTCGGGCAGCGAAGCGGCGGGCAGGCCCAGCGCCCCCGCCACCTCGCTGCTCACGACGTTGCCACGATAGAGGTAGACCCCGGCGGCGAGGCCGGGGTGCTGGCGCAGGGCGGTCTCGAGGCCCTGGTCGGCCAGCTCACGGATGCAGGGCAGCACGGCGCTCGCCAGCGCGCGGGAAGCGGTGCGAGCGACGTTGGCCGTCATGTTGGGCACGCAGTAGTGCACCACGCCATGGGCCACGAAGGTGGGTTGCTCATGGGTGGTGGGCCGGCTGGTCTCGACGCAGCCGCCCTGGTCGATCGCCACGTCGATGATCACGCTGCCCGGCTTCATCGCTTCGACCATCGCCTCGGAGACGAGGAAGGGAGCACGGCTGCCGGGGACCAGCACGGCGCCGATCACGACGTCCGCAAAGGCGGTGTAGCGCTCCAGCCGGTCGAGGTTGGCGAGGGAGGTCACCAGGCCCTGGCCGAGGGCCTCGGAAGCGGCCCGCAGTTTCGCCATCTCGCTGTCGACGAGGATCACGTGCGCGCCCAGCTCGAGGGCCTGGCGGGCGGCCGTGCGGCCCACCGTGCCGGCGCCCAGCACCAGTACCGTCGGCGGCGGCACGCCGGGCACATTGGCGAGCAGGATGCCGCGCCCGCCGGGGAAATTCTGCAGATAGTAGGCGGCGAGGTGGACGGCCATCTTGCCGGCGATCTCGCTCATCGGCAGCAGCACCGGCAGGCTGCCTGCCGGATCGCGGATCACCTCGTAGCCGATCAGCGTCGTCTCGAGCTTGGCCAGGCGCTCGATCGCCTCGCGGCCCGCGACCGCCAGGTGGTGGAAGCCGGCCACGGTGACGCCGGGAGCGAGGAGGTCGATGTCCTCGGCCGCCAACTTGCCCACCCGGCAGATCAGCTCGGAGCGCTTGTAGACCTCCTCGCGGCTCCAGGCGATCTGTGCTCCCGCCCGCTGGTAGTCGCGGTCGAGGAACTGCGCCTCGAGACCGGCGTCGTGCTCGACTAGCACGGTGTGCCCGCGCTGGGTCAGCAGGCCCGCCACCGAGGGCGTGAGGCCCACCCGGTAGTCGTGGCGGAGCGTCTCTCTGGGAACTCCGATGTGCATCATGACCTCCTCGGCCCTCTCCTCCCGAGCCGGGCCAAGCCTCCCACCGGGGCCGTGCCGGTGGCCAGCTGCCGGCGGGCGGCCCGTCCTATCCCGAGGAGTGGTGAAGAAAGCCGCGGTCGGCCCTAGCTCCAGCCCTGCCGTTGGCGCAGCGCCGTGATGTGGGCCACGTGGTGCGGGCCATGCCAGGCGTAGATCTGCAGCAGCTCGTCGACGGTGCGCTCGCCGAGCTCGGGGTGGCGCCAGGCGCGGCGGAAGTCAGCCGGGGCCATCGCTGCGAGGAGCCGTACCCAGCGCTCATGGAGGGCCTCGAGCAGGGTGAGCGAGACCTCGATCGGCGTCTCGCGGCTGTCGGCGAGCTCGGCCCAGCGGGCCTCGTCGTAGGGCTTGATGGTTGGCGTCTCCTCGGTCAGGGCGAGCTTCAGGCGGACGTAGGCGTTGAGGTGGCTGTCCGGCAGGTGGTGGA
Organism: uncultured Thermoanaerobaculia bacterium; assembly: GCA_964420075.1. GTDB lineage: Bacteria > Acidobacteriota > Thermoanaerobaculia > Multivoradales > SZUA-115 > CAYQRE01. The sequence goes on from CAYQRE010000008.1 coordinate 19,430, forward strand.
CGAGCTGGCGCACTGTCCAGCCTTCCGGCCGGTAGGGGGTGTCGAGCTCGGCCGGGCCGAGGCCGGCCACCGCCGCGCGCAGCGCCGCCGGCGTCGCGGCGATCGTCGCGATCCACTGTGCCCGCTTCTCGGCGGTCGGTTCGGGGTCGAGGGTGAGCCTGCCGAGCGGGTAGCGAAGGTCCATCGAGAGCCTCCTGGCGAAGAGCCGGAAGCCTACCAGCTCGCCGCCCGTGCCGCCGTGGGGCGGGCGGCGAGCCCGTGCGCCTCAGCCTTCCGTCGGGTCGCGCGGCAGGTCGCTCGCCACCAGCACCTCGCCACCCGACACCTCGGGCCAGACGATCTCCGGTGGCCTGGTGCCGAGGGAGTCCATCAACCGCGTCAGCTTGCGATGAAGGCGCTGGCGCTCGGCCTCGATCTCCGGCGTCGGGCTAGGCGAGGCGTGGGCGAGGTTGTGACGCTCGTGCGGGTCGTTCGCCAGGTGATAGAGCTCGTACTCCGGCGGCGAGCCGGTGAAGACGTCGTAGTAGACGGCGTACTTCCAGTCGCGTTCGACGAGCGCCCGGATGTGATTGGCGCCGGGGACGTAGAAGTAGAGGTCTTCGTAGGTGAAGTGCACGGCGTCCTGTACCTCGACCGCCGGCCGGGCAAGGATCGGCGTCAGGTCCCTGCCCTTGAAGGTCCAGCGGTCGCGGTCCGGCACACCGGCGATGGTCGCCAGGGTGGGCAGGATGTCGACCAGGCTGGCGAGCGAGTCGGTCTCCTCGGCCTGGGGGAAGAGACGGGGGTTCGAAAAGATCATCGGCACCCCGAGCGTCTCCTCGTAGACGTTGAACATCTTCTGCCGCTGCATGCCGTGCGACATCGCCATGTCGCCGTGGTCACTCAGCCTCACGATCAGGGTGTCGTCGCGCTTGCCGCTGGCGTCGAGGGCGTCGAGCAGCTTGGCGATCTCGGCGTCCACGCTCGCGCAGAGGTAGGCGTAGAACTGGCAGTAGAGCCGCTGCGTCTCGACGTCCTGTTCGGTGATCAGGCCATTGCCGACGTTGCTCACCACCCGGAAGGCCGACTGCGCCCTGGGCTTGGTCGAGAGGTCCTCGTGGACCGTGGGGGGAAGGCCGATCGGCAGGTCCTCGAAGTCCTCCTTGCGATAGCCGCCGGCGACGTAGAGCGGCACCTCCTCGCTACCCACGGTCACCGTCGATTGGCCGGTGCCGGGGAAGGCCAGCACGTCGTGTGGGTTGACCAGCGAGACGATCAGGCAGAAGGGGCGCTCGGAATCGTAGGTCTTGAGGAAGTGGACGACGCTCTCGCGGTGCAGCAGCCCAAAAGGTAGCTCGCCGTACTTGGCGGCCTGGCCGCGGCCGTCGACGAAGCGGCCGTCGTTGTTGGTGGCACCGCCGCCCATGTTGGCCACCTTGAGGTTGTCGCCGGCGTCGGGCATCGCCCAGCCGTCGAAGCCCCAGCCGTCGCGGATGTGGCTGACGTCCGCCTGGGTCCAGTAGCGCTGACCGAGGCTGGTGCTGAATTGCACCGGCTTGGTGAGGTGCCACTTGCCCTTGTAGACGACGTTGTAGCCGGCCGTGCCGAGGATCCGGGCGAGGTTCTGGATCCCGGGCGGCAGCGCCCGCTGCCGTCGCTCCTTGACCTGCGGCTTGGTCACCTGGACCTGCCCCTGCTCGTCGATGCTGAAGCTCGGCACCGAGTTGTCGAACTCCAGCACCTCCGTCACCCCGTGCTGGGCCGGGTAGAGGCCGGTCAGCAGCGTGGCACGGCTCGGCGAACAGGTGCAGGAGGCCGTGTAGCCGCGCCGGAAGGTGAGCCCGTTGGCTTTCAGCCGCCGCATCGCCGGCAGGTTGGTCTCCTCCCAGCCCGCCGGCCAGTGCGGCCGCGCGCTCTGCTGGTCGGTGATCAGAATCAGGATGTTCGGCCGTTTCGGCAGATCGGCGAAGCTCATGCGCGTCTCCTCCTCGAAGAGTCAGTTCCCAGGAGCTGAGTGGGGCGAGACCCGCAGTCTGTCGCACCCGGCCCGGGAGCGGAAGGGCGGCGCCTTGCTGGCGACCTCGGCCAATGAGCCGGCCCCGTTCATGTTCCGTTCATCTGCGCTGTGGACAATGACGCTCAAGGAGTCACTCGGAATCGACCGAGAGCCCTCAAGGAGGAACCAGAAATGAGCAATCTTCAGGTCCAGAAGACCAGCCGTCGCAGCGTCGCCGGGCGGCGCTCGCTGGCCAAGGCTGCCGTCCGCTTGGTGGCCGCGGTCGGTGTCTTGGTCTCCGGCATCGCCCCCCTGAGCTTCGCCGCCGGGACGGGCGTCAGCAGCACCGACGAAGTGCGCCTCGTCCGCCTCGAGCGGCAGGTCGCGAAGGCCACTCGCCAGCTTGGTGGCGAGACGGCGCAGCCGCTCGCCGGCTACCTGCTCGCCGCCCACTCGGGCTTCGCCGCCAGCCGCCTCGAGACCACCGGCCGGCCTCTCGCCCAGGTGGCTGCCGCCGCCCTCGTCGCCAAGGCCTCGAACCTCCCCGTCGAAGACGTCCTCGCTCGGCGTGCGCAGGGCGAGAGCCTGGGCCAGATCCTCACCACGGCCGGCATCTCGGCCCAGGTGGCGATCGCCGGTCTGGAGCGTTATCTGAGCGCCGTCAACGCGGCGGGTGGTCAGGGCTCGAGCCTCCTCGGCACCCGCGCCGACGGTGATGACGACGACGATGACGACGATGACGACGACGATGATGACGACGATGACGACGACGATGATGACGACGATGACGACGACGATGACGACGATGACGACGACGATGATGACGACGACGATGATGACGACGACGATGACGACGACGACGATGATGACGACGACGATGATGACGACGACGATGATGATGACGACGATGATGACGACGACGGCACGAGCTCGAGCTTCTCGGTGGCTCCGTTCGTTTGCAGCCCGAATGCCGCGACCGCTTGCCTCAACAATGGTCGCTTCCAGCTGAGCGTCTCGTACACGCTGCCCAACGGCCAGACCAACCAGGCCAGCCTCATCCCCGTCCCCGGGTCCGACTCGGCGCTCTTCTACTTCCAGAACGCCAACAACTTCGAGCTGATGGCCAAGGTGCTCAACGGCTGCGCGGTCAACAGCCGCTTCTGGGTGTTCTCGGCGGCGACCACCAACATCCGCCACACCGTGACGGTGATCGATGCCGACACCGGCGCCGGCCGCCGCTACACGAACACCAGCGGCCGCCTCACCCGTGCCCAGGGTGATACCTCGGCCTTCGCCACCTGCACGCAGTAGGCGGCCCTGTGCCGCGGCCGGCGCCAGCGAGCGCCGGCCGGACCTTCGCCCCGAGCCGGCCCAGAGGCCCGCTCGGGGCTTCTCTTTGCTGGGCTAGGCGCTGCGTGCCTGCTGGCGGAAGCGCAGGATGGCGAGCCCGAAGATCGGGATCCCCAGCAGCAGCAGTGCGCCGAGCTGGGGCCAGAGGGCGCCGAGGCCGGCGCCTTTGAGAAAAATGGCACGCACCGCCTCGAGGAAGTGGCGCATCGGGTTGAGCAAGGTAAGCCAACGAAAGAAGGTGGGCATGCTGCGCAGGGGGAAGAGGAAGCCCGAGAGGAGCAGGGCGGGCATCAGCACCAGGAAGCTCCCCATGAAGGCCTCCTGCTGCGTGCTCGAGAGAGTCGAGATCAGCAAGCCGAGGCCAAGCGTCGACAGCAGGTAGAGCAGCCCGGCGACCAACAGCAGGAGGAAGCTGCCGCGGAAGGGCACACGGAACCAGAGCAGCGCCACGGTGGTGATCAGCCCGAGGTCCAGCATACCGATCAGGGCGAAAGGCAAGGTCTTGCCGGCGATCAGCTCCCAGGGCCTGAGCGGGCTCACCAGCAGCTGCTCCAGGGTGCCGATCTCGCGCTCGCGGACCACTGCCAGCGAGGTGAGCAGCAGGCAGATCAGCATGAGGATGGCGCCGGCGACGGCCGGTACGTTGTAGTTGCGGCTCGCCAGGTCCGGGTTGTACCAGACCCGCTCGGCGAGCTCGATCGGGGGTGCCAGGCGGCTGCCGGCGAGGTCGGTGCCGAAGCGCATCACGATGCGCTCGGCGTAACCGCGGGCCACGCTCGCCAGGTTGGAGTTGGTGCCGTCGAGCAGCACCTGGACCTCGGCCCGGCGGCCGGCGGCGAGGTCGGCCGCGAAACGGGGCGGGATGGTGATGCCGACCACCGCCGTACCGTGCTCGAGGGCGTTGACCACGGCCCGTGGGTCGTCGGCGCGGGCGAGCACCGCGAAGTAGCCCGAGGCCTCCAGCCGGCTCACCAGCTCCCGCGAGGCGGCGCTGTGGTCCTGGTCCACGACGATCGTCTCGGTATGGCGGACGTCGGTCGAGACGGCGTAGCCAAAGAGGATGAGCTGGACCATCGGTCCCAAGAGGACGATGCGCAGCAGGCGGGGGTCGCGCCGCACTTGGCGCAGCTCCTTGCCCAGCAGCTGCGTGATGCGCTCGAGGCTCTGCCTCATGCCAGCTCCTTGCGGAACACGCGGATGGCGAGCAGCAGGCCCACGGCGGCGAAGGCCACCATCAACCAGGCCTGGCGATAGAGCACGTGGAGGCCGACGCCCTTGAGGAAGATGCCGCGGGTCACCACCAGGAAGTAGCGGGCCGGCACCGCGAAGGTGAGCAGGCGCAGCGGCGCCGGCATCACCGAGATCGAGAACATGAAGCCCGAGAGCAGGTAGGCCGGCAGGAACGTGATCAGCATCGCCATCTGCGAGGCCAGCAGCTGCGACCGCGCGACGGCGGAGATGAACATGCCGAGGCCGCTCGCCCCTACCAGGAAGAGCAGGGAAAGCCCCATCAACAGCAGGGGGCTGCCGCGCAGGGGGACGCGGAAGAGCAGCACGCCGAGGAGCGAGCAGGCGGCGACGTCGACGAGGCCGATCCCAAGGTAGGGGAGGAGCTTGCCCAGCACCACCTCGACGCGGGTGACGGGGGTGGCGGCGAGCTGCTCCATGGTGCCGCGCTCCCACTCGCGGGCGATGGTGAGCGAGGTCAGCATGGCGGCGATGATCATCATCACCACCGCCACCAAGCCGGGGACGATCATGTTGCGGCTGGCCAGCTCCTCGTTGTACCAGACCCGCGAGCTCGCCCCGACGGGGAGCAGCAGGGCTTGCGGGTGCAGGTGCGCCGCCCGCTGCTCGGCTTGGGTCTGCAGGATCGCCTGGGCGTAGGCGAGGACGATGGTCGCGGTGTTGGCGTCCGAGCCGTCGGCGATCAGCTGCACCGTCGCCTGCTTGCCGGCGCCGAGGTCGGCGGCGAAGCCGGGTGGGATCACCAGCACGATCTGCGCCTGTCCGCGTTCGAGGGTCGGACGGATGGTGGCCGGGTCGTCGAGAAAGTCCTCGAGGGCGAAGTAGCCGGAGGCGCGAAAGGCGTCGAGCAAGGTGCGGCTCTCGGCCGTGCGGTCCTGGTCGAGGACGGCGGTCGCGATGTTCGAGACGTCCCAGGAGATGGCGTAGCCGAAGATCACCAGCAGGAGCACGGGCAGCAGCAGGCCCATGGCGAGGCTCCGGCGGTCCCGCCGCAGCTGCAGGAGCTCCTTTCTGGCGATCGCCATCAGGCGGGTCCAGCTCACCCCTAGTCCTCCTTGGCTCCGCCGGTCGCCGCCACCAGCGAGATGAAGACGTCTTCGAGCGACGGCGGGATCGCCCGCACTGAGGTCGGCCGGAGGTTCGCGGTGGCGAGCGCCGCGGTGAGGCGACCCGGCGGGTCGGCCCCGGGGGCGAGCGTCACGTGCAGAGCGCGCCCGAAGAGACCTGCCTGGCGGACCTCGGGCAGGGGGCGCAGCACCTGGATCGCGCGCTGCGGCTCGGTGATCTCGACCTCGAAGAGGGGCTCGGGCATGGCGGCGCGGAGCGCTGCCGGGGTGTCGAGGGCGATCAGCTTGCCGCGGTTCATCAGCGCCAGCCGACCGCAGTTCTCGGCCTCCTCCATGTAATGAGTGGTGACGAAGACGGTCGTGCCGTCCTCCGTGAGCGAGCCGATCAGCTCCCAGAACGAGCGCCGGGTCAGCGGATCGACGCCGGAGGTGGGCTCGTCGAGAAAGAGGATGGGCGGCTCGTGGAGCACGGCGCAGCCGAGGGCGAGGCGCTGCTTGAAGCCGAGCGGCAGCTCCTGGGTCAGCCGGCCCCGCTCGGCCTCGAGCCCGGCCATCGCCAGCACCCAGTCCCGGCGCGCCGCCCGGCGGGCCCGCGGCACGCCGTAGAGGCCGCTGAAGAAGAGGACGTTCTCCTCGACCGTGAGGTCACCGTAGAGCGAGAAGAGCTGCGACATGTAGCCGATCCGCTCGCGGATCGCCTGCGCTTGCCGGCCCACCTCGAGCCCGGCCACCCGGCCGTGGCCGGAGGTCGGCTGCAGCAGGCCGGTGAGCATCTTGATCGTCGTGGTCTTGCCGGCACCGTTGGGTCCCAGAAAGCCGAAGACCTCGCCGGTGCCAACGGTGAAGCTCACGTCGTCGACGGCCACGAAGGCGCCGAAGCGGCGGCTCAGGTGCTCGACGACGACGGCCGGCTCGCCGGCCTGGCGATCGCTCACCGCGGCGCTCCTCGCACGCGGTCGATGAAGACGTCTTCGAGCGACGGCGTCATGGCGCTGATCCGAGCCGGAGGCAGCCCGGCCCGCGCCAGAGCCTCGGCGAGCACCTGCGCCTGCCCCTCGGCGTCGCCATCGGTGGCCATCGCGACGTGCACCGAGTTCCCGAACGGAGCTGCCCAGCGCACCGCCGGCACGCCGGCGAGGACGGCTTTCGCACGCCGCGGCTCGGCGCTGTCGAGCGTCCAGAGCCGGCCCGAGAACTCGCGCTGGAGCGCGGTGGGAGCACCGATCGCCAGCGTCCGCCCACGGTCGAGAAAGGCCAGGCGGTCGAAGCGTTCCGCCTCGTCGAGGTAGGAGGTGCTCACCACCGCGGTGACGCCGCGCGCCACCATCTCGTGGACGATCAACCAGAGGTCCCGCCGCGACACCGGGTCGACGCCGAAGGTCGGCTCGTCGAGGAGCAGGATCTCGGGCTCGTGGATCAGCGCGCAGGACAGGCCCAGCTTCTGTTTCATGCCGCCGGAGAGCTGGCCGGCCAGGCGGCCGCGGAAGGGCGCGAGGCCGGAGAACTGATAGAGGCGTTCGAGGCGGGCGGCGCGCTCGGCGCGGGGCACCCGGAAGAGGTCGGCGTAGAAGGCCAGGTTCTCTGCCACCGTGAGGTCGGTGTAGAGGCCGAAGCGCTGCGACATGTAGGCGAGCCGCGGCTTGATCGCCTCGGCGTGGTGGGCGACCGAGATCCCGGCCAGGTGGGCGTCGCCGCTGCTCGGCGCGAGGACGCCGGCGAGCATCCGCAGGGTGGTGGTCTTACCGGCGCCGTCCGGCCCGACGAGGCCGAAGAGCTCCCCCGGCTCGACGCTGAAGGTCAGCTCGTCGACCGCCTGCAGCGTCCCGAAGCGGCGGCTCAAGCCGCTCACCGCGATGGCCGCTGCGGCGGGCGCCCGCGGGTCGGGCAAGGTCAGCTCCCGCTCGCCGGTGCCAGGGGAATTCGCACGTCGACCGGCATGCCCGGCTTGAGCTCGAAGGCCGCGTCGCCGCGCACCCGCACCTTGGCGGCGTAGACGAGCCGCACCCGTTCTTCTTGCGTCTGCACGCTCTTGGGGGTGAACTCCGCCTCCGAAGCGAGGAAGGTCACCTCGCCCTGGTAGACCTTGTCCGGGTAGGTGTCGGAGCGGATCTCGGCGACGGCGCCAAGAGACACGGCGCCGAGGCGGGTCTCGGGGACGTAGATCCGCACCCAACGGTCGTCGGGGTCGAGCAGGGTGACGACAGGAGAACCGGGGGTCACCGTCTCCCCCGGCTCGCGCAGGCGGTGGGTGATGCGGCCGGCGAACGGGGCGGCGAGCTGGAAGTTGGCGAGCACGGCGGCGGCGCTCTCGACGGCGGCCTGCGCCTGCGCCACCATCGCGCGTTGGGTCTCGATGGTCTCCGGGCGGTTGCCCCGCGTCAGCAAGGCGAGCTGCTCGCGACCGCGGGCGAGCTCCTGGGCCGCGAGGTCCGCGGCGAGCACCGCACGGTCATAGGCTTCGCGGCTGATCGCGCCCCCAGCGAAAAGGGTCGCCGCCCGCGATTTCTCGCTCTCGGCATTGCCCAGCCGGGCGCTCGCCGCCTCGACGGCGGCCTGCGCCTGGGCGACTTCCTCACGCCGGAAGCCCCGCTGCAGCTCGGCGAGCCGGGCTCCGGCCGCCTGCTGCTGAGCTTCCGCCTGGCGAACCCGCGCCTCTGCTTCGCTGGCATCCAGGCGAGCGAGGACGGTGCCGGCCGGTACCTGATCGCCCTCGTGCACGGTGATCTCGGCGATACGGCCCCCGGCCTCGAAGGCGAGACGCGCCTCGGTCGCTTCCACCGTGCCGCTGGCGACGATGGCGCCGTTGGTCGCTTCCTCGGCCCGCTTCTGGCTCCACAAGATGCCGCCCACCACCGCGAGCAGCAGGACGACGGGCACGATCTTCTTCATTTTGCTTCCTCCCCCGGCACGCCGAAGTGCGCCTCGAGCCATGCCGGCGAGAGCTCCCCCAGGGCGCGCGCCAGCTCCACCCGGGCGCGCAGCAGGCCGAAGCGGGCCTGGGCGCGGGCGGCGCGGGCGCCCACCAGCTGGCTCTCCGCCTCGAGATAGTCGGTTTGGGTGCCCGTCTCCG
>CAYQRE010000008.1:28239-167509 GCA_964420075.1 uncultured Thermoanaerobaculia bacterium
GCGCCCACCAGCTGGCTCTCCGCCTCGAGATAGTCGGTTTGGGTGCCCGTCTCCGTATCGAGCCGGAGCTTCTCGATCCGAGCCACCTCGCTGAAGCTTGCCACCGCGGCGTCGAGCGCAGCGAAGCGCGCCGTCGCTTCGTCGAGCGCGGCCAGCGCCCGGTCGATGGTTTGCTGCGCCGCGAGCTCCAGCTGGCGCAGGTCGGCCGTCGCCACGGCAACTTCCGCCTCGGCGCGGGCCGTCCGCGCCGCCACCGCGCCGCCGGTGTAGAGGGGCCAGGCCAGCTGTAGACCGGCGTTCCACTCGCCGAGGAGGCCGCCCCGCGAGCTGCTGAAGGCGAGCTCGTTGGCCACCGCCTGCAGGTTCGGCGCCTTACCGGCGCGGGCGAGGCCGAGGCCGGCGCGGGCGGCCTCCAGCCGCTGGCGGGCCTGGCTCAGCCCCGGGCTCGCGGCCGTGGCGCGCTCGTAGAGCTCACGGCGGTCGCCGGGTGCCAGGGAGTCGGCCACCGGCAGGCGCAAGCGGGCGGCGCGGCAGTCGTCCACCTCGCGGGCCAGCAGGCGGGCGAGCTGCCGCTCGGCTTCGTCGAGGCGGCTACGCGCCGCGGCCTCGTCCGCCGCGGCGGCAGCTGCCGCCGCCTCGGCCCGGCGCAGCTCGACCTCGGCGGCGCGGCCGGCGGTGACCAGCTGGCCGGCACGCTCGCGCTCGCGGCCGAGCACGGCGTGGCGTGACTCCTCGGCCGCCAGCACCTCGCGGGCGGCGAGCACGCCAAGAAAGGCCGCGGCCGCCTCGGCGACCGTCGCCTCCTCACGGGCCCCGAGCCCGGCCTCGGCGGCGCCGCGCAGGGCGGCGAGCTGCTGCCGGCGAGCCTGCCGCGCTCCGCCGTCGTAGAGCGTGAAGGTGGCACGCAGGGCAGGCTGGAAGAGCGTCTCGTCGAACACCGGGAAGCTGCCCAGCTGGAAGCCGTGGAGGGGGCTGACCAGGCTGGGCTTCTGATACTGGGTCACGGCGGCTACGAGGGACAGGCTCGGTTTGAAGGCCGCCGCCGCTTCGGCCTCCGCCTGTCGGGCCGCCTCACCCTGGGCCGTGGCAGCGGCGACGCCCGGGCCGGCGCCCAGGGCTAGCCGGGCCGCCTCGGCGATCGACAGCGCGGCCTCGGTCGCGCCGAGGGGAGGCGCGATCACGGCTGCGAGGAGCAGCGCAATGCGAAGGAGGCGAAGGAGCGGCATCGAGCGCAGGAGCTTCTAGTGCCAGCCGCGGAGGATCTTCTCGGTCTCTTCGTAGTGGCTGGTCTCGTCCTCGACGATCGTCTCGAGATGGGTGGCGAGGCCCTTGTCGCCGAACTTCGCCGCCTGCTCGGCGCGCGCCTTGTAGTCGGCGATCGCCTTCGCCTCGGCCTTGAGCACGTTGTCGAGCATCTCGCGGGCGTCGCTGGTCTCGGGCACCCGGCGCGGCTTGGTGGTGGGCTGGCCGCCGAGGCTCGCGATCTTGTCGGCGAGGAACTGCGCGTGCGCCAGCTCTTCGGGAATCTCCTGGGCGAAGAAGGCCTTGAGCATCGGCCGGTGGGGCCCGGTGACGGCGGCGGCGTAGGAGAGGTACATGATCACTGCCTGCAGCTCGCCGGCGAGGTCTTCGTTGAGGCTCTCGATCAGTTTCTCGCGCTTGTCGTTGCCCTTATCTCTTTTCATCCGGGGTCTCCTTGGGGAATTCTGTGTGGCAGCGCACGCAGGCCTTGACCAGTTCGCCCACGCCTGCGGCGGCGGCCTCGGTCTGCTGCGCCTCGAGGCTTTGTACCAGCTGCTCGAGGGCAGCACGGTAGCCACGCTCGAGGTCGAGGTAGCGGTCGGGAAGCACGGTGGTCAGGGCTTGGTAGAGCTCGGGAGCGATGGCGCTCTCCATCCCGAAACCCTGCGCCAGGCGGTGGGCGCTTGCCGTTGCCGCTGCCGCGTTGCCCTGGGCGAGCTCTTGGACGAGCTGGCCGGTGGTGGCCGAGATCTGCTGCATCTCGCCAGCGAGGAGCTTGCGGTAGGGGGGCGGCAGCTGCGCGCGGAGCTGGCGGACATCGACGTTGCGGCCATGCGCCGCGGCTGGCGCGCTCGGCGGGGCCGGAGTGGGTGGCGCGGGGGCGACCACCGGCTCGTCGGCCGGCTCTACGGCTGGCCGCTGTGGCGCCGAGTCGGCCGTTGCGGCGGTCACCAAGACGGCGCAGGCAGCCACGGCCAGCAGCGGCACTGACCGGCGGCGCCGGGGGGAGGCATGACGAGAGAGGGAGATGCAACACCTTGGCACGATGGGGCCCATCCCGGAGGTCGCGGCCGCTGAGGCGCCGGCCGCGCCTGAGTGTTTGCCATCGGCGGAAGGCTGTCAAGCGCGTAGAATCGCCCGCATGAGCTCCCGTCCCCCGAGCCCCAAAGCGATCGCCGGTGAGCTCGGCCGGCGGGTCCTCGGCCAGCAGGCCGCGGTGCGCGAGATGGCGATCGCCCTCGCTAAGCACCTGTCGGGCCTCGCTACCGGCAACATCCTGATGATCGGCTCCTCGGGGACCGGTAAGACGACCCTGATGCGCGCTGTCGAGGCCTACCTCGCGGCAAGCCCGGAGCTTGCCGTGCGTTCGACGGTGATCCGCTTGCACGCCAACGTCCTCGGCGAGGAGGCCACGCAGGGGCGTCCCGGCGAGGCCGTCTTGAGCCGCCTGCTCGAGCGGGCCCGCGAGCAGCTGCCCGGGCGGCCGATCCCGGAGATCGTGGCGCGGGCGGCCCACGGTCTCGTCTTCGTCGACGAGGTCGACAAGATCCGCTCGCACATCGGCGAGCGCCCCAACGTCGCCGGCATCCGCGCCCAGGAGGCCCTGCTCACCCTGATCGAGAACGAAGCCGTGCAGATCGAGCTGCCCGAGTGGGCGGGTGGCGGCCGCGCAGCGATCGATTCGCGCAACCTGCTCTTCGTCTGTGGTGGGGCCTTCGAGGGCCTCTACGACGCGGTCTACGACCGGGTGACGGTGGGCAAGGACCGCGGCGCCCTGCAGCCGTTCACCGTCGTCGAGGGCAGCGGGGTGCGCGAGGAGACGCACTTCCAGCTGCGCGATTGGCTGCGCTTCGAGGACCTCTTCGACTACGGCATCACGCCGCAGTTCCTCGCCCGTTTCGACGCCGTGGTGGTGCTCGAAGACCTCGGCCAGGACGAGCTGGTGCGCATCTTCCTCGAGACGCCGGACTCTTCCTACCACCAGGCTCGCGCCTATTTCGCCGCCCGTGGCATCGAGCTCGCCCTCTCGCCGGCCGCGGTGCGGGCCATCGCGACCGCCGCCGGCCGCCAGCCCCGCCTCGGTGCCCGCGCCTTGAAAGAGGTCTTCCGGCGGGTGATCGGCCCCTTCGAGTTCGACCCGGAAGCCGCCGCCACCGCCACGGGCGGTGCCTTGCTGATCGACGAGGCCGAGGTGGTGGAGCGGCTGGGCTAGCCTTCCAGCCAGTCTTCCAGTGCGGAGAAGTGTTTCTTGGCGGCCGCCATGCTGAGCTCGATCATGGCCCCCCTCGAACAGGTCAAAGTGACCTGAAGCTGTCTAGCCCAGCCGCTCGGTGTTCACCAGCCGCGCACGCCGCTCGGCGACCAGGCGCAGGTACTTGCGGCGCCGCAGGCGGCGGCGGATGAGGCCGGGCAGCAGGCTCACGAAGCCGAGGAGGAACATCGCGATCAGGATCTTCTTGATGAGCAAGGCGCGCTCATCGGCGGCCGCTTGGAAGAGGGCGGCGTAGAAGTAGGTCCAGATGGCGATCGAAGGGGCGAGCCCCAAGAAGCTCGAGACGAGGAAGGGGATGGGGCGAATCCCGGCCAGCGCCATCGCGAAGTTGACGGCGGGGAAGGGCAGGGGGAAGAAGCGCATCGCCACCAAGTAGCCGAAGCCGTGGCGGGCCAGCATGCGCTCGATCTGGCGCAGCCGCTTGCCGCCGAAGTGCTGCACCAGCTCATGGCCCATGTGGCGGGCGAAGAGGTAGCTCGAGAGGGCACCGCCCACCATCCCGAGCAGGTTGTAGAGCGTGCCCACCCAGGCCCCGAAGACGAAGCCGCCGGCGATGAGCAACGGGGTGGCAGGCAGGCCCACGGGGCTCAGCAGCACGTAGAGGCCGATCAACAGCAGGGGCGCCCACCAGGCGCTGCGCAGATGACCGAGGACGTCGAGGAGGTTTTCTTTGCTGAGCAGGTTGCCGAGCGGCGTGTAGCGCAGGGCCAGCGCGGCGGCGGCGATCAGGAGCACGAAGAGGGCGAAGCGCAGCAGCGCCTTCTTGGGCAGTCGGCGGTGCGGCACCGGGCCGCTGCTCTCAGCTCTCAGGGCCCGCACCCTCCAGGGCGAGGAACTGGCGCATGTGCTGCTCGAGGATCTGCGGCGCCTGCGGGTCCATGAAGTTGAGCCGTAGCTCGTTGATCACCATCACTTCCATCTTCACCCATTCGGCCCAGCAATCGGCACAGACCTTCGCTTGCACCTCGCGGCCGCTGGCGCCCGGCAGCGGCGGGCGGGGCAGAGCCGCGGCCTCGCGACCGCAGCGCATACAGTGGACAGACGTCATTGTGCTCACCTTCTCGGCGCCGCGGTCCGTGGTTGGCCCGGCCGCTCAGCGCCCGGCGGCGATCTCGCCGCGGAAGTAGTCGATGGTCTGCCGGACCCCCTCGGTGAGGGGCACCTTCGGCTCCCAGCCGAGGCGGCCGCGGGCGAGGGTGATGTCCGGCTGGCGGGTCTTCGGGTCGTCCACCGGCAGGGGATGGAAGGCGAGCTCGCTACCGCTGCCGGTGGCGGCGAGGATCACCTCGGCGAACTCGCGGATGGTCATCTCGTGGGGGTTGCCGATGTTGCAGGGCTGCGCCACGAGGTCGCTGGTCAGCAGGCGGTAGATGCCGTCGATCAGGTCGCTGACGAAGCAGAAGGAGCGGGTCTGGCTGCCGTCGCCGAAGATGGTCAGCGGCTGGCCGGTCAATGCCTGGGAGACGAAGGCGGGGACCACCCGCCCGTCGCGCAGCCGCATTCGCGGCCCGTAAGTGTTGAAGATGCGGACGATGCGGATGTCCAGGCCGTGCACCCGGTGGTAGGCCATGGTCATCGCCTCGGCGAAGCGCTTGGCCTCGTCGTAGACGCCGCGGGGGCCCACCGGGTTGACGTTGCCCCAATACGACTCCGGCTGCGGGTGCACCAGCGGGTCGCCGTAGACCTCCGAGGTCGAGGCGAGGAGGAAGCGGGCCTTCTTGGCCTTCGCCAGACCCAACGTGTTGTGGGTGCCGAGCGAGCCCACCTTGAGCGTCTGGATGGGCAGCTCGAGATAGTCGATCGGGCTCGCCGGCGAGGCGAAGTGCAACACGAAGTCCACTTTGTCGCCGATGTAGAGGGGGCGGGAGACGTCGTGCTCGATGAAGTGGAAGTCGTCACGTCCGCTGAGGTGGGCGATGTTCTCGCGCTTGCCGGTGATCAGGTTGTCGACGCCGATCACCCGGTGGCCTTCGGCGAGCAGGCGATCGGCGAGGTGTGAGCCGAGGAAGCCGGCGGCCCCGGTGATGACGGCGGTGCTCATCGGCTGGCCCCGCCGTCCCCCGGCACCGCTTCCTGCCGCCCCACCGAGACGTAGCGCAGGCCAGCGGCGGCGACCCGCTCGGGCTCGTAGAGGTTGCGCAGGTCGACCAAGAGCGGCGTGCGCAGCAGCTCGCGCAGCCGCGCGAGCTCGAGGGCCCGGAAGGGGTTCCACTCGGTGACGATCACCATGCCGTCGGCGCCGTCGGCCGCTTCGTAGGAGCTCTCACAGTAGGTGAGCTGCGGCATCTCCTTGGCAAAGGCGTTCATCGCCTCGGGATCGAAGGCGCGCACCGTGGCGCCCGCGGCGAGCAGACCGCCGATGATGTCGAGGGCCGGCGACTCGCGGATGTCGTCCGTCTCCGGCTTGAAGGACAGCCCGAGCACCGCTACCGTCTTGCCGGTGAGGCCGCCGAAGGCGGCTTCGACCTTCGCCACCATGCGCCGCTTGGTGGCCTCGTTGACCCCCAGCACGGCCTCGATGATGCGGAACTGCTTGCCCTGCTCGCGGGCGATTTGCGCCACGGCGCGGGTGTCCTTGGGGAAGCAGGAACCGCCGAAGCCCGGTCCGGGGTGCAGGAAGCGCGGCCCGATGCGGGCGTCGAGCCCCATGCCGCGGGCCACCACCTCGACGTCGGCACCGAGGGACTCGCAGAGGTCCGCCACCTCGTTGATGAACGAGATCTTGGTGGCGAGGAAGCCGTTCGAGGCGTACTTGATGAGCTCCGAGCTCTCCACGTTGGTGACCACGAAGGGCACGCCGGCGGCCTTGAGCGGCGCGTAGATCGCCAGCATCACCTCGCGGGCGCGGGGGTCGTCGGTGCCGATCACCACCCGGTCCGGGTTCATGAAGTCCTCGATCGCTGAGCCCTCGCGCAGGAACTCCGGGTTCGAGACGATCGCGAAGTCGGCGGCCGCACCGGCGCGCTCGCGGATGATGCCGGCGATCATCTTGCCGGTACCGATCGGCACCGTGCTCTTGGTGATCACCACCTTGAAGCCGTTGAGGTGATCGCCGATCGAGGCGGCCACGGCGCGAATGAACGAGAGGTCGGCCGAGCCGTCCGGCAGCGGCGGCGTGCCGACGGCGATGAACACCGCCTGGGCCTCCTCGATCGCCGGCCCGAGCTCGGTGGTGAAGGCGAGGCGGCCTTCCTTCTTGTTCTTGGCGACGATGGCGGCGAGGCCGGGTTCGTAGATCGGGATCTCGCCGCGGCCGAGGGCCGCGACCTTCTCGGCGTCCTTGTCGACGCCCACCACCTGCGTTCCGAAATCAGCCAGGCAGGCGCCGGTCACCAGACCGACGTAGCCACTACCAACCACACAGATCTTCATGGTGCTCTTGCTTGCCTCCAGGGGGGGCGGACGGGGGAGCTAGCGGGGCTGCGTCTCGCGGTACCAGGCCACGAAGCGGCGCAAACCCTCACGAATGGGCACTTTGGGGCTGTAGCCCAGGAGCCGGGACGCCTTGCTGACGTCGGCGTAAGTGATCGGCACGTCGCCAGGTTGTGCCGGTAGGCGCTCGACCGCCGCAGCCACGCCGAGCTCGGCGGCGAGCCACTCGACGAGCTCGGCGAGGCTGGTGGTGTCGGCACCGCCGAGGTTGAAGATCTCGAAGCCCGGTGAGAGGTCGAGGCTGGCGACGATGCCGTCGACGATGTCGTCGATGTAGGTGTAGTCGCGGCGCGAGGAGCCGTCGCCGTACATCGGGATCGGCTTGCCGTGCGCCAGCAGGTCGGTGAACTTGTGGATTGCCATCTCCGGGCGCTGCGCCGGTCCGTAGACCGTGAAGAAACGCAGGCAGCTGGTGCGCAGGCCGTAGAGGTGATGGTAGTTGAAGCAGAGCAGCTCGCCGGCCCGCTTGGTGGTGGCGTAGGGGCTGATCGGCTGGTTGACCTCGTCCGCCTCGGCGAAGGGGACCTTGGTGTTGATGCCGTAGACGGACGACGAGGAGCCGAAGATGAAGCGCCGCGGGCCGTGCCGGCGAGCCGCCTCGAGCAGACGCAGGGTACCGATGCAGTTGACGTCCTCGTAGAGCACGGGCTCGGCAAGGCTGGGCCGCACCCCGGCGCGGGCCGCCAGATGGACGACGGCGTCGAGGTTCCCGGGAGCGAACAGGCCCTCGACCAGCGCTTCGTCGCGGATGTCGCCCTCGACCAGGCGGTAGCCCGCTTGGGCGAGGAACGGCGCGACGTTGCGGCGCTTGCGAGCCGGGTCGTAGAAGGTGTTGAAGTCGTCGAGGACCGTCACCCGGTCGCCGCGGCCCAGGAGCCGGCGTGTGAGGTGCGAGCCGATGAAGCCGGCGCCACCGGTGACGAGCACATGCTCGCTCATGGCGGCGGATCGTATCAGGAACCCCCGCCGCGCCGGGAAGGCAGCGGGCGCCGCGGCCGGCTACGGCGGCGCGGCCGGCGGCGGCGTCGCAGCGTCTCTCTGGGCGTCCTGATAGCGCTTCTCGATCCCCTGCTTCTGGCGGTTGCGGATCAACCAGCGCAGCATCCGCGAGTCGTTGACCCCGACCACGATGTCCTGCATCGCTTCGTAGAGGGAGGGGTCGTTGATCAGCCGGGCGAGGGTACCGTCGCCCGCGTTGAGCTTGCTGCTCAGCACGTCGACTTGCTGGAGGGTGGTGTCGAGACGGGCGCTGAGCGCGTCCCCGTACTTCTCGTCGAAGAGCAGGCGCGGCAGCAGGCCCTTGGCGCCGCGCACCTCGCCGCTGAAGGCCGCGAGGTCACCGGCCGCCGACTTGAGGGCGGTCAGGGTCTCGGTGAACTGCTGCTTCATCTCGGCGTCGGAGAGCAGGCTGGGCACCAGGCCCGGGCCGTTGTCGAGCTTGGCCGTCACCGCCTCGAGGTGCGCCACCGAGGAGGCGAGGCGGTCGGCCAGCGCGGCGTCGGTGATCAGGCGGGGGAGCACCCCCGCGCCGCTCTCGATGCGCTCGGCCGCGTGCTGCACCGAGTCGAGGGTCGCCATCACCTTGTCCGTCACGTGGGCCCCCGTCTCGGTGTCGGCCAGCAGCTGCCCGAGCACGCCCTCGCCGCGCTCGGCGCGCGCCAGCAGGACCTTGAGGCTGGCCGAGATCTCGATGACGTTGGCCATGACGTCCTCACCGGAGGCGACCAGCGCGTCGATCGAGCTGGGGGCGGCGGAGACCTCACCTCCCGAGGGGATGATCGCCGCCGCGGAGGTGCCGGAGCTGATCTCGACGTACTTGTCGCCGAGGAGGCCGATGGTCTTGATGCTTGCCTCGGAATCGGCGCGCACCCGCTCGGCGTAGCGGCGGTCGAGGGAAAACTCGACGCGGATGCGGCTCTCACCGGGGTCCTCCGGCAGCACTACCCGGCGCACCGTCCCCACCTTGACGCCATTGAGCTGCACCGGGCTGCCATCGTTGAGGCCGCTCACGCTGCCGAAGCGGGCGAAGTAGGTGTTTTTCAGGCTGAACAGGTTGTTGCGCTCGCCGATCACGAACAAGCCGACGGCGAAGACGAGCAGGGCGACGAGCACCAAGCCGCCAACCTTGAGTGCCCGCAGGCGGTCTTCATGCATGGTTGTCCTCCTCTCGACCAGCCAGGAAGGCCTGGAACAGGGCGTCCGGGCACGCCGCGGCCTCGCTCCACGTGCCGAGGAAACGGAAACGACCGGCGTCGAGGAAGGCGACGCGGTCCGCCACCCGGCGGGCGAGGGGCATGTCGTGGGTCACCACCAAGCAGGTCACGCCGAGCCCTCGGGTGCGCTCGATCAAGCTGGCGATGGTCGCCGAGGTCATCGGGTCGAGGCCGGTCGTCGGCTCGTCGAAGAGCACCACCTCGGGGTCGAGGGCGAGGGAGCGGGCGAGGGCCACCCGCTTGCGCATCCCCCCCGAAAGCGACGACGGCATCTTCGCCTCGATGCCCGCGAGACGCACCAGGGCCAGCTTGTCGGCGACCCGCGCCGCGATCGCCGCCTCGTCGAGGTCGGTGTGCTCGCGCAGCGGGAAAGCGATGTTCTCGAAGACGTTCATCGAGTCGAAGAGGGCGCCGCTCTGGAACAGCATCGCCACCCGCTTGCGTACCGGCAGCAGCTGGCGCTCGCTGAGCGTGGTGATCTCCATGCCGTCGAAGACGACCGAGCCGGCGTCCGGGTGCTCGAGGCCGTTCAACTGCCGGAGAGTGACGCTCTTGCCCGAGCCCGAGCGACCGAGGATCACCAGGCACTCGCCGCGCTGGACGTCGAAGTCGAGGCCGTCGAGCACCAGCTGGTCGCCGTAGCGGCGGCTGAGCCCGCGGACGACGAAGAGGGCGATCGGCGGTACGCCCTTGTCGCTCGCCGCCGGGGTGGTCGCCTGGGTGGGCATCGCCTCAGGCCAGCAGGTAGAAGAGCTTGGTGAGGAAGAAGTCGGAGACCAGCACGAGGATCGCCGCCACCACCACCGTCTTGGTGGTGGCGCGGCCGACGCCGTCAGCGCCGCCGCGGGCGGCGAGACCGTTGAAGCAGGCCACGGCGGTGATGAAGAAGGCGAAGAAGAAGGACTTGCCGACCCCGCTCATGACGTCCGGGATGGTGAGGGCGCCGAAGACGTCGTTGAGGTAGAAGCCGGCGGAGAGGTCGAGCTGCGCCATCGAGACCACCAGCCCGCCGAAGATGCCGAGGGCATCGCCGAGGATGGTCAAGGTGGGGAGCATCAGCAGGGTGGCGATCAGCTTTGGCACCACCAGCTTCTTGATCGGATCGGCGGCCATCGAGCGCAAGGCGTCGATCTGCTCGGAGACCTTCATGGTCCCCAGCTCCGCGGTCATCCCGGCGCCGATCCGGCCGCCGACGATGAGCGCGATGAGGACCGGCCCCAGCTCGCGCACCAGGGACTTCGAGACCACGGTGCCGATGTAGTACTTGACGCCGATCGCCGGCAGGCTGTACGCCGTCTGCAGGGCGAGGACCATGCCGGTGAAGATGGTCGTGATGCTGGCGACCCCCAGCGAGCGCACCCCGATCTGCTCCATCTGACGCAGGGCGAGGCGGCCCTCGAAGGGGGCGCGGAAGATCCCGGCGAGGGCCCGGGCGCCGAGGATGGAAAGCTCCCCGGCCTCGACCAGCACCGCCTGGAGCCTCATCCGCGCTTCCCCCACCGCCGCTGGCGGCGCCGGGAGGCGAGGCCGCCGGAGAATGCCGGAGCACTCATTGAGCGGATCCTATCAGCGCCGCGATGCGATAATGCGCGACGCCACGATGACCAGCCGAGCGCCTCTCCTGCCGCCCCCCTGCCGGTCCGGCCCGCGGCCCAGTGCCTTGACGGTGCTGCTGTCGACTACCGGCGCCCTGCTCTCGGCCTTCCTCGCCACCCTGTTCTTCGGCTCCCTGGCCGTGCTCTTCGCCTGGGTGCCGCCACGGGGGCGCCTGATGCTCTTCCTGTCGCGGCGCTGGGCGCGGGTGATCCTGGCCGCGAGCGGCGCGCGGGTGCGGGTCAGCTTCGCCGCTCCCCTCGACCGCCGGCAGAGCTACGTCTACCTCGCCAACCACCAGAGCTACTTCGACATCCCCGCTCTGCTGCCGGTGATCCCCTCGGAGGTCCGCTTCGCCGCCAAGCGCAGCCTCTTCCGCATCCCGATCTTCGGCTGGTCGCTCCATGCCGGCGGCTTCATCCCCATCGACCGGGACGACAAGAGCAAGGCCAGGGAGAACGTCGCGCGGGCGGCCTCATGGCTCAAGGGCGGCGTCTCGGTGCTGTTCTTCCCCGAGGGCACCCGTTCCGCCGACGGCCGCATCGCACCCCTGGCCCGTGGCGGTTTCCTGCTGGCGATGAAGTGCGGCCTGCCCATCGTGCCCGTCGGAGTGCGGGGAGCGGACCGCGTGCAGCCGCGCGGCCACCTCACCACCTGGCCCGGGACGATCGAGGTGCGCTTCGGAGCGCCGATCGACCCGGCGACCTACGGCGTGCGGCGGGCCCGCGAGCTGGCCGAGATGGTCCGCCGCGAGATCGCCGAGCTGGCGGGGGCGGAGCTGGCGCCGGCGCCGGTGGGTCGGGAGGCCGCCGAAGAAGCCGGGCCGCGACCAGCGCCGGGCTCGGCCGCAGCAGAAGAGTGAGGGCCCCGCAGCACGGCCGAGACCGGGCCCTGCCGCTCCCGAAGAGGCGGGCAGGCCCTGCGCTAAGATCCCGCCATCATGGCGAACGACTTCGAAGAGCAGATCTGGGACCTCCTGCGTAGCGTCAAGTTCCCCGGCATGAGCCGGGACATCGTTTCCTTCGGTTTCGTCAAGGGAGTGCGGGCCGACGGCGGTTCGGTGGCCGTCGACCTCTCGATGGCGACCGCCAACCGTGAGGCGGCGATTGCCGTCAAGCAGGCCGTCGAGGCTGCCCTGCGGGCGGCCCCGGGCGTCCGCCACGCCGAGGTGCACCTCCAGGTCGCCGAGCCGGTGCGGCCCGACGAGGCGGCGCAGCGGGCGGTGATGCAGGGGGCGAACCTCATTCCCGGGGTTGGCTCGGTGGTGGCCGTGGCGAGCGGCAAGGGCGGCGTCGGCAAGTCGACGGTGGCGGCGAACCTCGCCGTGACCCTCGCCAAGCTGGGCCACAAGGTCGGTCTGCTCGATGCCGACATCTACGGCCCCTCGGTGCCCATCATGTTCGGGATCACCGATCGGCCGGTGATCGACAGCGCCACCAACCGCATCCTGCCGTTCGAAAAGCACGGCATCCGGGTGATGTCGCTCGGCTTCATCCTCGACACCGACACGCCGGTCATCTGGCGTGGGCCGATGGTCATGAAGGCGATCGAGCAGATGCTCGGCGACGTCGATTGGGGCGACCTCGACTACCTGGTCGTCGACCTGCCGCCCGGCACCGGCGACGCCGTCCTTACGCTCACCCAGAAGGTGCCGCTTTCGGGCGCGGTGATCGTCACCACGCCACAGGACGTGGCGCTGATCGACGCTCGCAAGGGCCTGGCGATGTTCCGCAAGGTCAACGTGCCGGTGATCGGCATCGTCGAGAACATGTCCGGCTTCGTGTGCCCGCATTGCGGCACCCGCACCGACATCTTCAAGCACGGCGGTGGCGCACGCACGGCCGAGGTCCTGGAGACGGCCTTCTTGGGCGAGGTGCCGCTCGATGCCGAGGTCGTCGAGGGTGGCGACAGCGGCGTGCCGATCGCCATCGCTCGCCCCGCGGGGCCGCACGCCGCGGCCTTCCAGGCGATCGCGCGCGCGGTGGTCGCGGAAGTGGCGGCGCAGGAAGCGGCGCGGCCGGAGCTGGTGATTCATTGAACCCGTCGCGCCGGCGCTGGGCGTCGACCAGGAGCGGGCGCCACGGATGGCCATCGCGCTGATCGCCGATGCCCACCTGGGCGGCCCGGGCGGCGGCGCGGCGCCCCTCATCGCCCAGCTCGAGGCCCTGCCGGAGCAGGGCTGCGAGCGCTTGGTGCTGATGGGCGACCTCTTCCAGGCCTTCATCGGTTTCCCGCGCTTCGAGACCCCGGAGGTCGCTGCCGTGGTGCCGGTGCTGCGCACGCTGCGCCGCCGGGGCCTCGAGATTGACTACATCGAGGGCAACCGCGACTTCTTCCTCGCCCATGGCCCCTACCGGGACGCCTTCACCAGGATCGGCGACGAGGTGGCCTTCGCAGTCGACGGCGTGCGCTACCTCTGCGTGCACGGGGACGGCCTCAACGCCCGCGACTACCTCTACCGCTTCTGGCGCCGCCTGTCGAAGAACCCGCTGAGCCGGCTCGCCTCGCGCGCCATCCCGCGTGCCCTGGCGCGGCGGCTGGTGGCCTCCACCGAGCAGCGCCTGTCGCAGACCAACTTCAAGCACAAGGCGCGCATCCCGGAGGAGGTGATCCGCACCTACGCCGAACGCCGGCTGGAGGAGGGCCACGACGTGCTCCTGGTGGGGCACTTCCATGAGCCGCGGCGCTGGCCGGTGCGCGGCGGCGAGGTCCGGCTGCTCGAGGCCTGGTTCACCAGCCGGCGGGTCGAGTGGCTCGGCAGGCCTCAGGACTGCGAGATAGCTCCAACGTAGAGGAGGCGGCTGCGGTTGAGAATCGATAAGATCTAGAGAAGAATTGGCAACACTCGGCGATCGCCCGTTCACGGCTTTCTGCAGCTAAAGAGCTTCTGAGCCATGTTCCGTGCCCTGTCTTCCCCGGACCATTCCGGGACCTTGCCCTGGGGTCGTATCGCCTGCGGCGCGGTGCGCGTGCCGCCGTCGAAGAGCTACACCCACCGCTACCTCACCCTCGCCTTGCTGGCGGGCACCCCGATCACCATCGAGCGGCCGCTCGTCGCCGAGGACACTCTGCTCTTCCTGAGCGTCCTCGAGCAGCTAGGTTGGACGGTGGTCGCCGGCGCCACGGACGTGCGCCTTCTCCCCGGACCGCTGCCGCCGGCCGCGACGCTCCATTGTGGCAACGCCGGGACCCTCTTCCGCCTGCTGGTCGCGGCCCTCACCACCCTGCCCGGGCAATGGACCGTCGACGGTGTGCCGCGGCTGCGCGAGCGGCCGATCGGCCCCTTGCTTGCCGCCTTGCGGGCGCTGGGGGCGGAGATCACCTGCTTGCACCACGAGGGCCACGCACCGTTGCTGGTGCGTGGAGGTGCTCTCCACGGCGGGCGGGTGACAGTCGACGCCGCGGAGTCGAGCCAGTACCTGTCGGCGCTCCTCTTGGCCGGGCTGGCCGCCCGCGGGCCGCTGAGCCTCGAGGTGGCAGCGCTCACCTCGGCACCCTACGTGGAGATCACCCTCGAGACCATCGCGCGCTTCGGCGGCCGGGTGACGCGGCCGGCGCCCGGCCGTTTCGAGCTGCGCCCCGGGCTGCACGCCCCGGCCGCGGTGGCGGTCGAGGGCGACTACTCGGCGGCCTGCTATCCCGCCGCGGCCGCCCTTCTGACCGGCGGATCGGTGCTCCTCGGCAACCTCGAGCCGGCTTCGCCGCAAGGCGACCGGGCCTTCCTCGCCCTCTGTGCCGCGATGGGCGGCGAGGTCGCGGAAGAGCCCGACGGCCTGCGGGTCACCGGCCGAGGAGCTCTGCGTGCCGTCGACGTCGATCTCTCCGCGATGCCCGATCAGGTCCCCACCCTGGCTGCTCTCGCGCCCTTCGCCCACGGCACCACCGAGATCAGGAACGTCGCCCACCTGCGGATCAAGGAGAGCGACCGGCTGCGGGCGGTGGCGAGCGAGCTGGGGCGCGTCGGTGCCACGGTCACAGAGCGACCGGACGGGCTCTCGATCCCGGGCGTGTGGGCGGCTGCGCCGCCGCCCGCGGAGCCGGTCCGCGCGTTGACCCACGGTGACCATCGGATCGCGATGATGCTCGCCTTGGTCGGCTTGCGGCGGCCGGGGATCAGCCTCGATCAGCCCGCTGTGGTCACCAAGTCCTATCCGCAGTTTTGGGCCGACATGGAGCGGCTCCTCACCGGCGAGCCTTGATGCTTCACCACCGAGCCCTCGAGGGCGAGGCCGCCGTGGCGTTGGAGGCCGCTGCGCTCAGCGATCGCCAGCGCCTGGCAGTGTTGCTCCAGGGGGCGGCCTTGCTGGCTCATCTCCGCAACGCCGGCTGCCGGCTGGCCAGCGGCTGGCAGGGCAGCGGGCTCGCCGCCGACGGCACGCTCTGCCTGCCGCCGCCGCGGGCCGGGCGCGACCCCAGCCTGCCGCAGGAGCGCCTGGCGGCCCTGGTGGCGGTGCTCTTCGGCGCCGCCGAGGTGGCCGGCCGCGGCGAGGCCCGGCGGATCGTTCGCGAGCTGGGCGAGCGCTGGTCGCATGCTCTGGTTCCCGTCTCGCCGGACGACGCCGTTCACGAGCTGCTGGAGGCGGCACCCTTCCTCTGGGCCGACGGCACTGGCGTGGCTCGCCGGGCTCTGGTCGGAGAGGTCGAGCGGGATGGCCGGCGTTGGTTGTCGATCGCCGGTGGAAGCCTGCTGCGTCGCCGGCTTGCGGCCCTCGCTGAAGACCGCTGCAGGGCCGAGGAGCTGCTCGCTGCGACCGCGGCGCGTACCCTGGGCGAGCCGCGGAGCGATCGTTCCGCGAGCGAGCTGGTGGCGGCGGGCCGCCTGCTGGAGGCCCTCGACGCCTGGCGCCGCCAACCACCCCAGGGCGAGGGCGAGCGGCTCGCCCAGGCTCGTGCCCTCTGCGACCTCGGTCAGTTCGCCAGCGCCCTCGCGAGCTTGCGCGGGCTCGACACCGCGGCCGCCCGCCTGCTGGCCTTCGAGTGTCAGGTCCGGCTCGGCGAGCTGGGCGCGGCGCGGCTGACCCTGCGGGGCCTCGAAGGGGCCGCGGACTCGTTGCCGCCGGTCGCCGGTCTCGCGCTCGCGGAGCTCGCCTTGCGCCTGCTTGCCAACCTCGGCGAGACGCGGTCGCTCGACGACTGGGTGGCCTTCGCCCTGCGCCAAGGCCGCCGGGGCGAGCTCGCCTGGCGCGCGCGCCTCGTCGTCGCCGGTGCTGCCTGGGACCGCGGCGATCAGGGCCGGCTCGCCGCCGAGCTCGAGCGCTGCCAGGGCGCGGTCGAGAGCCCGCAGCTGGCCTGGCGGTGGTACGCCGCGGCGAGCCTCGCGGCGCGCGCCCGCGGCGATGCCCCGGCCGGCGAGCAGTTCCTGCGCCGGGGCCTCGGCGCGAGCCGCCGCTTGCTGCGGCCGTTCGAGGCCGGGGAGCTATGGAACGAGCTGGGGATCTGCCGGGCGGCGCAAGGAGACCTCGCAGGGGCCGAGCGGGCCTTCCGCCACACCCAGCGCCTGCTGGGCCGCTGCCAGGGGCCCCGGCGGACCACCCTGGCGCTGTCCAACCTGGCCGAGGTGCGCCTGCGGCGCGGCCGCCTCGCAGGGGTGCGCCAGCTGCTCGAACGGGTCACGGCCGAGAACCGGGCGGCCGGCAACGTCCGCGGCGGGATCCAGGACCGCGAGCTGTGGGCTCGCTACGAGCTGGCCCATGGCCGCGCCCAGGCCGCCCTGGAGCAGGTGGACCGCGCTCGCCAGCTGGTCGAGCAGCACCGGGTCACCTGGCGGCTCGACGTGCTCGCCCTCCTCGCGGCGCGGGCCTTGGGCTGGCTCGGGCGCAGCGAGGAAGCCGCCGCGGAGCTCGGCGAGGTGGGCCCCGAGGCCTGGGCCGAGCTCGAGCCGGAAGAGGCGCCAGCTGTCCTCGCCCTCGCCGGCCAGCGCGAGCAGGCGCTCGAACGGGCGGCGGCGGGCCCCTTTCTGCACCTCTGGTCGAGCCTGTTGGCGGGCGGCGAGGCCGGCCCTCAAGCGTGGTCTGCGCTAGAAGACCTCGAGCCCTTCCGGGCGGCCCGCTGGCTCTTCGACGCCGAGCTCATCGCTCCCGGCCGAGTGCCCGGCGATGCCTTGCGGGCAGCGGCCACGACCCTGCGCCAACTGGGCGCGAGCGCCTTCTCGAACCGGCTCGAGGCCCGCGAGCAAGGCGCCTGGCAGGTGGTGGCGCGCTACCTCGCCGAGCCCCGGCCGCGCGCCAGTGAGCTTCCAGAGCGGCTGGGTGAGCTCTTCGCCGCGCTCTCGACGCCGCCACCTCGCCTGGACTGGCTGGGGGCGAGCTCCGAGCAGGTCCTGATCGCCGGCGAAGGCGGACCGCTCGAGCTCTCGGCGCCACTCGCCGCCGGCCGTCTCGTTCTCGCGGCAGCGCGCCTCGATGACGTTCTGCAGGCGGCCTTTCACCTCGCCCACCGCGATCTCACCGCGAGTGGCTGGCAGCCGGAGGCCCCGGCGGTGGCCCCGGCGCGGGCGCAAAGTAGTGGTTTCGTGGGGGAGAGCCCCCTGCTCGCCGCCGCCATCGAGCGGCTGTTGCGCCTGGCGGCCGCCGAGATTCCCCTCTTGATCCTCGGTGAGTCCGGCACGGGAAAGGAGCTCGTGGCGCGCGCGGCGCACCGGGCGAGCTCGCGGCGGGAGGCTCCCTTCGTGGCGCTCAACTGCGCGGCGGTGAGCGAGAGCCTGCTGCTCTCCGATCTTTTCGGCCACGTCCGCGGGGCGTTCACCGGTGCCGACCGTGATCGCGCCGGCGTCTTCGAAGCGGCACAGGGCGGGACGGTCTTCCTCGACGAGATCGGTGATCTGCCGCTCGCCGCCCAGGGCATGCTGCTGCGGGTGTTGCAGGAGGGCGAGGTTCGGCGCGTCGGCGAGAGCCTGCCGCGCAAGGTGCGCGTGCGAGTCCTCGCCGCCACTCATCGTGATCTAAGCCAAATGGTGCAAGAGAAGCTATTCCGGCAGGATCTTTTCTTTCGACTCAAGGTGGGGGCCGTGGAGCTGCCGCCGTTGCGCGAGCGGGGCCACGACGTCCTGCTTCTCGCACGACATTTCCTTGCCAAGGCCGGCGGTCCGACGAGCCCTCCGCCACGGATCTCTCCTGCGGCCGAGCAGGCCTTGCTGGCGCATCGCTGGCCGGGCAACGTGCGCGAGCTCGAAAATGTTGTGCAAGTGGCGGCAGCGCTCGCCACCGATGGAGTGATCGATGTCGAGCATCTCGATCTTCCCGCCGAGCCGGCGCGCGAACCGCTCGGTGACTATCACCGCGCCATCGAGGCCCTGCGGCGGAGCCTGGTCTCCTCGGCCCTCGAGCAAGCGGCGGGCAACCGCGCCGAGGCGGCACGTCGTCTCGGCCTCACCCGCCAGGCCTTTTCGTATCTGGTGCGCGAGCTACGGCTGGGCTGAGCTGCGATGAGCGCGTCGACGAAACCTCCAGCGCGCAGCGCGCTCTATTTTCTCGGCCGGCGGCTCGCGTTGGCCCTGCCCGTGGCTTTCGCCGTCGCCACGCTGATCTTCGCTTTGTTGCACCTGGTGCCCGGGGACCCGGCCGAGATGATGTTGGGGGAAGGCGCACGGGCGGCCGACATCGCCTCGTTGCGGGAGAAGCTCGGCCTGAATCGACCCCTCCTGGAACAGTACTCGAGCTTCCTGAGCGGCCTGTTGCGGGGCGATCTCGGCCGCTCTCTCGCTTTCGAGCGGCCGGTTTCCGAGCTCTTGCTGGGCCGTCTGCCGGCGACTCTCGAGCTCGCTTCGATCGCCATGTTGCTGGCGCTCGCCTTCGCCCTACCGCTGGGCATCGTTGCCGCGGTCCGCCAGGGTTGGATCGATCACACCTCGCGTGCGTTGGCGCTCGTGGGAGTTTCGGTGCCGAGCTTCTGGCTCGGGCCGATGCTCATTCTCGTCTTCGCGATTCGGCTCGACTGGTTGCCGGTTTCGGGCCGTGCCGGCCTTGCCAGCGTCATCCTGCCGGCGATCACCTTGGGCGCTGCGCAGGCCGCGCTCCTGACGCGGATGATGCGCGCTTCGCTCGCCGGCGAGCTCGACCGCCCCTATTTGCTAGCCGCCCGTGCCAAGGGCTTATCGCGCCTCGGGGCGGTGCTCAAGCACGCGGTGCGCAATGCCCTCATCCCGGTGGTGACCGTGATGGGCATGCAGTTCGGCGCGCTGATGACGGGTTCGATCATCACCGAGACGATTTTCGCCTGGCCCGGCCTCGGGCGACTCCTCGTGCAGGCGATCCAGTTGCGCGACTATCCGCTGGTGCAAGGTTGCGTCCTGCTGATCGCGGGCAGCCATCTGCTCGCCAACCTCTGCACCGACTTGCTGTGTGGATGGCTCGATCCACGGGTGCGAGCGCTATGAAGACGTCGATCTGGCTCCCCGCGGTCGTCCTGGTGCTGCTGCTCGTCGCGGGTGTCTTCGCACCCTGGCTGGCGCCGTGCTCACCCGAGGCGCAGCTGCTCGAACGGCGGCTCGAGCCACCGTCGGCGGAGCACCCCTTGGGACTCGACGAGCTGGGCCGTGATGTTGCGTCACGCCTCCTCTTCGGAGCGCGCGTCTCGCTCGGCATCGGCTTGGTGGTCACCGCCTTGGCGGCGCTCCTCGGTGGCGGCCTCGGTGCCTTGGCCGGGCTCGTCGGCGGCCGGCTCGATCTCCTCCTGATGCGAGTCGCCGAGGTCTTCATGGCCTTCCCCGGCATCTTGCTGGCGATCGCCCTGGTCGCTGTGCTCGGCCCCGCGCTCGAACACCTCGTGCTGGCCTTGGTGGTGATCGGTTGGGTGGGCTACGCACGCTTGATGCGGGCGCAGGTGCTGGCTCTGGCGGAACGTCCGTTCATTCTCGCCGCGCGGGCCGCCGGGCTCAGGGGGCGCACGCTGCTCGCCCGGCACATTGCACCGCACGTGGGGCCGCCCTTTCTCGTCAAGGTGAGCCTCGGTAGCGCCGGTACCATCCTCGCTGAAGCGAGCCTTTCTTTCCTCGGCCTCGGCGCGCCGCCTCCCACGGCCTCGTGGGGGGCGATGATCAATGGCGGCCGCCTGCATCTGCTCGATGCGCCCCATGTTGCGTTGTTCCCGGGCCTTGCCATCGCGCTCACCGTGCTGAGCCTCAACTTTCTCGGCGATTCTCTCCTCGAGAGCTCACCCGACCCCGTGCGCTGAGCAAGGCTTGGGTAGCGCGCAGGTGGCTCTTTGCGCGCGGAAGGGTGCCTCGCGTGGTGGTAATCGAATTCCGCGACCGTTTCTTGGAGTTGACTTCTTTGGGTCCCTTTTCGATAATGTTGCGGGCCGGTTGCTGGCTCTCCAATCTTTTTAGATTGTCGACGATGAGCGAAAAGGAGACTTGAGATGCCTGATTCGCAGGCGATGGAAGGGACGGGAGCTGCCGGCGAAGTCCTGCTTACTCTCACCGAGGTTTCCAAGCGCACGGGAATCTCCATGCCGACGTTGCAGCGCTACAAGCGGATGTATCAGGCCCGCATCCCCTCGGTGGGACGCGGTCGCAAACAGCGCTATCCCGCTTCGGCACTGAGCGTTTTTGAGGAGCTCAAGACCGAGAACCTGGGCCGCCGTGGCCGTCCGCGCAAGAGCGGCGGCGCGAAGCCGAGCGCGGCCAAGCCGGCGGGGCGTGCGGCGAAGCCGACCAAGACTGCGCGCGCCGGCAAGGCGGCGAAGGCCGCGACGCCCAAGGCCGCCAAGCCGGCCAAGACCGCCAAGGCTGCAAAACCAGCCGCCCGCGGCAAGAAGGCTGCGGTGGTGAGCGGTCGCAAGGCTGCCCGCCCGGCCGCTGCCGGACTGCTCACGCTCACCGAGATCAGCGAGCGGACGGGGATCTCGTACCCTACTCTGGTGCGCTATGTGAAGATGAACCTCAAGGCGATCCCGCACGAGGGAGAAGGCCGCAAGCGGCGCTATCTCGCGGAAGCGATCGAGGTTTTCAAACGGATGCGTGCGGAAGGTCGCGCCAGCAAGGGAGCGGCGAAGCCGCGTGGTCGTGCTGCCGGCGGGCGTAAGGCGAGCGCTCGCGGCAAGGCCCCGCAGGGCATCGTCGAGACCGTGGCGCGCGGTGCTGAGAAGCGCATCAAGAGCCTCGAGAAATCGATCAAGGGCCTGGAGAAGAAGCTCTCGACCCTCCTCGACAAGCTCTCCAAGCCTCGCCGGATGATCTGAGTTCCGCTCCGTCCGAGGCGCGCCTTCGCCGGCGCGCTGTCGTCTCCGGCCCGTCGGTTTCCCGGCGGGCCGCGTTGTTTCAGGCGAAGGAGAGGGGGGCGGTCTCTCGGCGGTTGGCGAGGTGGTCCCAGCCGGTGGGCTCGAGCGCCGCCTCTCCTTGGGCGGTTTGCAGAGTGAGCGCGCGCCGGCGGGTGGTGCGGCCGATCGGCCGGCAGCCGAGCTCGCGGGGAGGCTCCACGGTGGCCGGTAGGGCGAAGAGGAGCACGTAGTCTTCCCCGCCTCCGAGCATCAGGTCCAGCGGGTCCTTCTGCAGCCAGCGCGCGAGCTCGACGAGCCGTGGGCTCGCCGGCAGCGCGGCGGCGTCGAGGCTCGCGCCCACCTTGCTCTCCTGGGCCAGGCGGGCGAGGTCGATCGCCAGGCCGTCCGAGAGGTCGATGGCCGCGGCCCGCGGCTGCGTGGCGAGCCAGGCCCCCAGGCCGAGCTGCGGGCGGGGAGCGAGATGGCGGGAGAGGGCGCGGCGGGCGGCCCGTACCAGCCGCGGGTCGTCGTCCGGGAAACCAGGCGGCAAGGCACCTCCCCGCACCGTCGGCGCGGCGCCGGCAGCCAGCAGGAAGCGCCCGGCGGCCGACTCGCCGAGGCTGCCACCGACCCACAGGCGGTCGCCGGGCCGGGCGTCGGCGCGCCGCAGGAGTCGACCGGCGGGCTGCCGCTCGCCGAGCAGGGTGAGGGCGGCGAGCGGCGGGTCGCACGTGGACAGGTCGCCGCCGATGAGCTCCACGGCGTGGTGCCGGCAGGCCGCGAGGAGGGCCGTGAAGAAGGCCCGGTACGGGTAGCCCGCGGGGCTTGCCAGGGCGAGGAGGGCAAAGCGGGGCCTGGCGCCCATCGCCGCGAGGTCCGAGAGGTTGACGGCGAGGAGCCGGCGGGCCACCTGCCGCGGGTCGAGGCCGGTGGGGTAGTGCACTCCCGCCACCTGCGTGTCGACCGTCGCCACCCAGGGACCGTCCAGGGCCGGGAAGGCGGCGGCGTCGTCACCGATCCGTTCGCCGCCCGCGCCGCGCGCCCGCGCCCGCAGCCAGTCGATCAGCGAACGCTCGCCGCTCCTCACCGCCGGCGGGCCACGGGCTTCGGCAGGAGGGCGAGGGACAGCACCTCGCCCATGTGGTCGGCGTGGCGGAAGGTGAGCCCGTGCTTGATCGGCGCCGGGACCTCGGCGAGGTCCCGCTGGTTCAGGCGGGGGAGGATGACCGTCTCGACCCCGGCGAGGCGGGCGGCCATCACCTTCTCGCGGATGCCGCCGATCGGCAGCAGGTCTCCCCGCAGGGTGATCTCTCCGGTCATCGCCACCCGGCGGTGGATGGGCCGGCCGGTCAGCACGGAGACGATGGCGGCGGCGATGGTGATGCCGGCCGAGGGCCCGTCCTTGGGGATCGAGCCCGCCGGGACGTGAATGTGGATGTCGTGCTCGCCGAAGAAGCTCGGCGGCGGTCCGTGCTCGGCGGCGTAGCGGCGGGCGAAGGAGAGCGCCGCCTGCGCCGACTCCTTCATCACGTCGCCGAGCTGGCCGGTGAGCAGCAGCTCGCCCTTGCCGGGGAGGGCCACCACCTCGATGAACATCAGGTCGCCGCCGGCCGCCGTCCAGGCAAGGCCAGTCGCCACCCCCACGCGGTCCTGGGCGAGCAGCTCCTCGGAGTAGTGCTTGGCGGCACCGAGCAGCTTCTCGACCTGGGTGGCGTCGATCGTCAGGCGTCGCTTCTTGCCCTCCGCCACCCGCACCGCCACCTTGCGGCAGAGCGCCGCGATCTCCCGTTCGAAGTTCCTGAGGCCCGCCTCCTTGGTGTAGCTGGCGATCACCTTGCGGATCCCGTCGTCGGTGAAGGTGGCGTTCTTCTCGCCGATGCCGTGCTCGGCGAGCTGCTTGGGGATCAGGTGCTGGCGGGCGATGGCGAGCTTCTCGTCTTCGGTGTAACCGGTCAGCGGGATCACTTCCAGGCGGTCGAGAAACGCCGGCTGGATCGGTTCGAGGAGGTTCGCCGTGGTGATGAAGAGCACCCGTGACAGGTCGTAGGGCACGCCGAGATAGTGGTCAGTGAAGGCGGAGTTGTGCTCGGGATCGAGCACCTCGAGAAGGGCGGAGGAGGGGTCGCCCCGGTAGTCGCTGCCGATCTTGTCGATCTCGTCGAGCATGAAGACGGGGTTGCTGGTCGCCGCCTGCTGGATGCCCTGCAGGATGCGGCCGGGCATCGCTCCGACGTAGGTGCGGCGATGGCCGCGGATCTCCGCCTCGTCGCGCACGCCGCCCAAAGAGACGCGGACCAGCTCGCGGCCGAGGGCACGGGCGATCGAGCGCCCGAGCGAGGTCTTGCCGACGCCAGGCGGGCCCACGAAGCAGAGGATGGGGCCGCGCACGTCGCCCTTGAGCTGGCAGACCGCGAGGTGCTCGAGGATCCGCTCCTTGACCTTCTCGAGGTCGTAGTGGTCCTCGTCGAGCACCCGGCGGGCGTGCGCCAGGTCGAGGTTGTCGCGACTCTGTTGCGCCCAGGGCAGCCCAGTCAGAGTGTCGAGGTAGGTGCGGATGATCGAGGTCTCGGCGCTCTCGGGGTGGGTGCGCTCGAGGCGGCGGATCTGCCGCTCGAGCTCCTCGCAGGCGGCCGCCGGCATGGCCTTCTCCTCGGCTGCCCGGCGGTAGGCCGCCAGCTCGGCGGCGAGCTCGCCGCCCTCACCGAGCTCGTCCTGAATGGTCTTGAGCTGCTGGCGCAGGAAGTACTCGCGCTGGCTCTTGTCCATCTCGTTGCGGGCCTGCGACGAGATCTCGTGCTGCATGGTCAGCACCTGCACCTCGCGCGACAGCAGGTCGTTGACCCGGGTCAAGCGCTCGATGGGGTTGCGGACCTCGAGGATCGCCTGCGCCTCGGCGAGCGCCAGCTCCAGGTTGCTCGCCGCCAGGTCGGCCAGGCGGCCGGGCTCGGTCAGGTTCGAGGCGATCACCATCACCTCGGGGGAGATCCCCTTGCCGAGGCTCACCACCTTGTCGAGGTTCTCGCGCGCGCTGCGCAGCAGGGCCTCCACCTCGAGGGCAGGGATCGTCGGGTCCTCCTCCGGCTCGGCCAGGCGGTGGACGCGGGCCTGCAGGTAGGGCTCGCTCTGCGCCAGACGTTCGATGCGCACCCGCTCGAGGCCCTGCACCAGGATGCGGATGCGGCCATCCGGCAGCTTGAGCATCCGCATGATGGTGGCGGCGGTGCCGATGGTATGCATCTCGGCGAGCCCCGGCTCGTCGCTGCGCGCGTCCTTCTGCGCCACGACGACCACCGTGCGGTGCTCGGCCAGGGCGCGGTCGACGGCCAGCAGGCTCCGTTCGCGGGAGACCGAGAGGGGCAGGATGATGTAGGGGAAGAGCACCACGTCCTTGAGCGGCAGGACGGGCAGGATGTCGGGGATCTCGACCCGCTCGGGGTCCTTCTTCGCCTGACGCGGGCTGGAGCGTGGGGCCATGGGGCTGCAGTTTAGCGGCTCAGCCGGCGGAGGGCTCGCGCGCCTCGCCCACCAGGCTGCGGACCTCGTCCATGAACGCTCCCACGTCTTCGAAGCGGCGGTAGACGGAGGCGAACCGCACGTAGGCGACCGGGTCGATCTCGCGCAGCTTGGCGATCACGAAGGCCCCAATCTCGCGGGTCGAGAGCTCGCGCTCCTCGGTGTCGGCGACCAGCGCCTCGGCGGCGTCGACGATGCCTTCGAGCTGCTTGCTCGTCACCGGTCGCTTCTCGCAGGCCTTGAGCAGGCCGCTCATCAGCTTGCGGCGGTCGAACTGCTGGCGGCTGCCATCGCTCTTGATCACCATCGTCGGGATCGACTCGATCTGCTCGTACGAGGTGAACCGGCGACCGCAGGCCAGGCACTCGCGCCGCCGGCGGATGGTGTCACCCTCGCGGCTCTCCCGCGAATCGACCACGCGGTCGTCATTGTGAGAGCAGTAGGGGCATTTCATCGGGAGCGTCTCGGGCGCGGGGCGCGGCAAGGAGGGTGGCCGGGCAGCGGCCGCAGGGCGGGCCCTCAGTCCTTGGCGTTGAGGGCGATGTTCAGCTTGAGCAAGACCTTGTCGATCTGCGCGGCGTCGTCGATCTCGACCTCCAGGCCCTTGACCGCTTCGACGACCCGGTGGTCCTCGTCTTCGACGGCGAGCGAGAGGGAGAAGCGGCGAGCCCGTGCGAAGTCCGCGCGCTTGAGGGTGAACTGGATGTCGCGGAAGAGCTGCCCATGGCCGTTGCTCGGTGAGGCCCCGGAGGCGTGGCCGCTAGCTCGGCCCTCGGCCGATGGGGACCGCATGGCCTCCTTGCGCAGGCGCTCGAGCTCGGAGAGAGCGTCGACCGGCTTGCGGCCCTTGCGCACCGCCGTCGGCGTCTTTTCGAAGTCGGCCGCCGGTTCCGCGACGCGCGGCTCGGGCGCGGCCTTCACCGCCGGCTTGCTGGCGACCGGGCGCTCGACCGCGGGTCTTTCCTCGCTGACTTTGGCGGCCGCGGGCTTGGCCAGGGGCTTGACGGGCGGCGCGGGCTTCAGGGGCTCGCGGACGATCACCATCGGCCGCTCGGGGGCGGCCGGGGCGTTGCGCTGCAGGCGCTGCCGCAGCGCGAGGAGGGTGAGCTTGGAGATGCCCTTGAGCGTTTCGAGCACTCCCTTGCCGCTCACCGCCGAGCTCTCGAACCAGGCCCAGCTCTGGCGGTTGAGGGCCCGGTTGAGGTCCTCCACCGAGAGGATGTCCGGCAGGTCGCGCTTGTTGTACTGCAGCACGATGGGCATCGAGTCGAGGGACAGCCCCATGTCGGCGATGTTCTCCTCGAGATTGCGGAACGAATCGAGGTTCGCCTGCAGCATCGGGCGCTGCGAGTCGGCGACGAAGACCACGCCGTCGACGCCCTTCAGCACCAGCTTGCGGGTGGTGTTGTAGAAGACCTGGCCGGGGACAGTGTAGAGCTGCAGCCGGGTCTCGAAGCCGGCGATGGTCCCGACGTCGATCGGCAGCAGGTCGAAGAAGAGGGTTCGATCGGTCTCGGTCTCGAGGGAGACCATCTCGCCGCGCGAGTCACCGGAGGTGTGGTTGTAGATCCAGTGGAGGTTGGTCGTCTTTCCGCACAGGCCCGGACCGTAATAGACGATCTTGGCCTGCATCTGCATCCGGCTGTAGTTGAAGAAGACCATGGTGAGGTATCAGTTCCGGGACCGGAAGCTCTCCATCTGCTCTGGATCGTGGTCGCTCGTCGCGTGAGGCTTCAGGTGGCCCCTCCCGTCTGGCGTCCGCCCGTTTCGATCACCAAGGGAAGGGCCGGCGTCTCGGACCCTTCCGCACCGTCACAGCTGGCCTGCAAAGTTGGCTGATTCTGTGGACCGACGCTGACGCAGTTGGCTGGTGTTCGCTCGCTGGCAGCGACCCTCTCTCTATATAGAGGAAGGTCAATAAAATTACCACTCAGGGAGGAACCAGGTCAAGGGATCAGAAGCGGCCGGCGCCAGGTCGCGAGCACCTCCCAGCGCTCGCGCGGGCCCTCACCGCGGAGGGCCCGAGGGCGTTGCCTGCCGCCGCCGCAGGTCGTCGCCGAGGGCGGCGGCGGTGGCAGGCGAGCGACCGGCTGCGGCAAGCTGCCGCAGGGTCTCGAGGGCGGTCGTCGTCGCCGGGACGCCGAGCTCGGGAGCGGTGGCGAGCAGCGCGTCGAGGGCCTGCGCGAGGTACTCGCGCTCGCCGCGGGCCAACGGACCGGTGATCGCCGCGCTGGGCTCGACGCCGCCTTGGGCAGTGGGCGGTACGGCCGCGAGCGCGCCACGCGCCAGCTCCAGATAGCCGGCCTCGACAGCGGCGGGCAAGCTGACGGCGCGCCCGAGGGCGATCGCCATTCCCAGGGTGGTGACCACGCCGCCCGCCGCCAGGGTGGCGGCGAAGTGGTAGAGGAGGCGTTGCCCGGCCGGCACCACGACGGGCCTGGCGCTGAGCGCGCCAGCCAGCCTCTCGGCGAGGGCCAGGGCCGCGGCATCGCCGTCGATCGCCATCACCATGCCGGTGGCCTCGGTGGGCGCCGGCAGGGGGCGCGGGAAGGCCTTGAGGGGATGAAGAGCGCCGACATGGCAGCCGCCGGCAGCGAGGGCGGGCAGGGCCTCGGCGCCGACGCTGCCGGCGGTGTGCAGGGCGACGACGGCGTTGGCGCGCCGGCTGAGCATGCCGTCGACGGCAGCGAGGGCGCCTGCCGGCACGGCGAGGAGCAACAGGTCCTCCTCGCTGGTCGCCAGGCTGCTTAGGGAGACCGCCCGGCCGCCCAGGCCCTGGCACGCCGCGAGGCCACGGTGGCCCTCGGCAGCCGGCTCGGCGCGGCCGGCGACGGTGGTCAGCTGGGCGCCGGCGGCGACCAGCCAGCTGGCCACGCTGACCCCCACCCGACCCGGGCCGGCAAGGGCAAAGCGCAGGCCCGCCAGGGGCTTGGAGGTCGCTACCACTGCGCTACAATAGCCACCACGCAGCGCTGGCGGCAAGGTGAGGTCGGGGGTTCGGCCGGCCAGCGGCACGCACCCGGACCAGACCGCCAAGGCGAACCCGAGACGACCTTTTCCGATCCCGCTCCGAGCGATCTCCCGCATTCATGTCGCAGAAGATGCCGCCGCACCCACCGATGGGGGAACGAGACCGCGAGATCCTCCGCGAGGTGGTCCTGGCCCACATCCTGAGCGCCGAGCCGGTGAGCTCGCGGGCCATCGCGCGGCGCAACCGGCTGGGGCTCTCCGCGGCGTCGATCCGCAACGTGATGGCCGACCTCGAGGAGTGGGGCTTCCTCACCCAGCCGCACACCTCCGCCGGCCGGGTGCCGACCCGCGAGGGCTATCACCTGTTCATCGACTCGCTGATGCAGACGCAGCAGCCGTCGCTGCGCGAGCGGCGGCAGATCGAGGAGAGCCTGCGCAGCGTGCCGCCGGATGCCGCGCAACTGCTGGCGGCGACGCTGCTCGTCCTCAAGGACCTCTCTCACCAGGTGTCGATCGTGATGACGCCGGCGGCCAGCGAAACGACCTTGAAGGCGGTCGAGCTGGTGCCCGTCTCCGACCGGCAGGTGCTCTGCGTGGTGGTCTCCGGCAGCGGCTTCGTGGACAACAAGCTGGTCACCGTCCGCGAACCGCTGAGCCGCGACGAGCTGCAGTGGATCTCCAACTACCTCTCCGAGAACTTCGCGGGCCTGCCGCTGCGCGAGATCCGCGAACGGCTGCTGGTGATGATGTCGGAGGACCGGGCTCAGGTCGACCGCATGCTCTCCCTGACCATCGATCTGGCACGCCAGGGCCTCGAGGAGCGCGGCGAGCGGCAGCTGCTGGTCGACGGCACGAGCGAGGTCCTGGCCCACCCCGAGCTCGCGGACATCACCCGCGTGCGCCAGCTCTTCGACACTTTTTCGCGGCGTGCCCGCCTGGTGAGCTTCCTCAACCAGCTGCTCGACACCGAGGGCGTGCGGGTGGTGATCGGCGCCGACAGCGCCCTCACCTCCCAGCTGGACTTCAGCCTCATCACGACGAGCTACGGGGTCGGCAGGCAGAAGCTGGGTACGGTGAGCGTCTTCGGCCCCTCGCGAATGGAATACCCGCGGCTGATCCCCCTGGTTCACTACCTCGGCGAGACGCTGTCGCGGGTGCTGGCCGGGGGCCTCGAGGGCCGCGATCTCGGAACCCTCGCACCTCTGGCGCGTGGGCAGACAGCAGAGAATTGACGGTAGAGACGGAACGATGGACGACGACAAGACGGACGAGCTAGGCGCCGCTGAGCGCGGCATGGACGAGGCTGCGGCCGACGACCCGCGGAGCGGCGGCGAGGCCGACGACCCCGAGGTCGAGGTCTGGGTGATCGACGACGAGGCGGCGGACCCGAGCGCCACCCCCGGCGGCTCGCCGCCGGCGAACGAGGTGGAGAAGCTCCGCAAGGAGCTCGCGGAGGTCAAGGACCAATGGGTCCGCACCCTCGCCGACCTCGACAACTACCGCAAGCGGGCGGAACGCGAGGTGCGGGACGCCCGGCGATACGCCCTTTTCGACCCCTTGCGCGACCTGCTGGCGGTGGCGGACAACCTGGAGCGTGCGATCGGCGCCGACGGCTCGACGGCGGACCTCAAGCGGGGCGTGGAGATGATCCTCAGCCAGCTCCGCGAGGTGATGCGGGCACAGGGCGTCAGGGAAGTCTCGGCGGCGGGCCAGCCCTTCGACCCCGCCGTGCACGACGCCATCGCCCGCTACGAGGATGCCCAGGTCGAGGTCCCGACCGTCTCCGAGGAGCTGCAGCGGGGCTACATCCTGCATGAGCGGCTGCTGCGCCCGGCGCTGGTGCGGGTGGCGATGCCGAGCGGCACGGCCGGCGGGAGCTAGCGAGGCAGGGTTGGCGATCTGCGGGTCCAGGCGATCCAGCCTGGACCCGCCGTCCTGACGTACAATGTCCCGAATATCTATCGTGGTCGGGCGAGATGGCTCGCCCGGGTCAGGGGCAGTGGGTTCGTGAGCAAGATCATCGGGATCGATCTCGGCACCACCAATAGCTGCGTGGCTCTCGTGGAGGCCCTCGCTCCGCGCGTGCTGCCCAACCGCGAGGGAAGCCGGACGACGCCGTCGATCGTGGCCTTTACCGAGGATGGCGATCGCCTGGTGGGGCAGATCGCCAAGCGCCAGGCGATCACTAACCCCCAGCACACGATCTACGCTGTCAAGCGGCTGATCGGCCGCAAGTTCGACGACCCGCAGGTACAGCGGGCCCGGCACGTCCTGCCCTACCCGCTGGTCCAGGCCAACAACGGCGACGTGCGGGTGCAGGTGGGGGACCGGCAGTACAGCCCACAGGAGATCTCGGCCTTCCTCCTCTCGGAGATCAAGGCCTTCGTCGAGGAGGCCCTGGGCGAACCGGTCGAGAAGGCGGTGGTCACCGTCCCCGCCTACTTCGACGACGCTCAGCGCCAGGCGACCCGCGACGCGGTGAAGATCGCCGGCCTCGAGGCCTTGCGCATCATCAACGAGCCGACGGCCGCCGCTCTCGCCTACGGCCTCGAGAAGCAGGGCGGCTCGCGCACCATCGCCGTCTACGACCTGGGCGGCGGCACCTTCGACATCTCTATCCTGCAGCTCTCCGACGGCATCTTCGAGGTGCTCTCCACCTCCGGCGACACCTTCCTCGGCGGCGAGGACTTCGACCAGTTGATCATGGACTGGCTGATCTCCGAGTTCGAGATGGAGACCGGCCTCGACCTGCGCCAGGACCGCATGGCCCTGCAGCGGCTGAAGGAGGCCTCCGAGCGCGCCAAGTGCGAGCTCTCGACGGCCACCGAGGCGTCGATCAACCTGCCGTTCATCTCGGCGGACGAGCGCGGCCCCTGCCACCTCGCCAAGAAGCTCACCCGGGACTTCTTCGAGGCCCTGGTGATGGACCTCGTCGACCGCACCGAGGGCCCCTGCCGGGACGCCCTCTCCGAGGCGGGCCTGCGGCCCGACCAGGTGGACGAGGTGCTGCTGGTCGGTGGGCAGACCCGCACGCCGCTGGTGGCGCGACGGGTGCAGAAGATCTTCGGCAAGCCGCCGAACCGCGAGATCAACCCCGACGAGGTGGTGGCGATCGGCGCCGCCATCCAGGGCAGCATCCTGCGTGGCGACATCAAGGACCTCGTCCTCCTGGACGTGACGCCCCTGTCGCTCGGCATCGAGACCCATGGCGGCCTGTGCACCCGGCTCATCGAGCGCAACTCGACGATCCCGACCAAGAACACCCAGATCTTCACCACCGTGGCCGACAACCAGGACGCCGTGGAGATCCATGTGCTACAGGGCGAGCGCGAGATCGCGGCCGAGAACCGTTCCCTCGGCTGCTTCGAGCTGGTGGGCATCCCGCCGGCGCCCCGCGGAGTGCCGCAGATCGAGGTCGCCTTCGCCATCGACTCCAACGGCATCGTCAACGTCTCGGCGCGCGACCTTGCTACCAGCCTCTCGCAGTCGATCGAGATCAACCCCGCCGGCGGTCTGTCGCCGGAGGAGATCAACCGGTTGGTCCTCGAGGCCGAGGAGCACCGGCAGACCGATCTGCAGAAGAAAGAGGTCCGCCGGCTCAAGAACCGTCTCGAGGGGCTGATCTACAACAACGAGCGCGTCTTCGGCCAGTTCCAGGACGTCCTGCCCGACGAGGAGCGCAAGCGAGTGAGCGACGTTCTGCTGCGCTCTCGGCTGGCGATGGCCGAGGACAACCGGGCCGAGCTCGAAGCGGCGATGTACGACCTCAACGCCGTCTCGCGCCTGCTTTCGGACGCCATGCTGAAGCAGAGCGAGACCAACGTCTAACCAACCCCGAGCCGCTCGCGTCGCCGCGCCCGCTGCGCCGGGCCCGCGCGCGAGGGCCGCGCCGTAGCCATGAAACGCGACTATTACGAGGTGCTGGGACTCGGCCGCGACGCCGACCTGCAGCAGATCAAGACGACCTACCGCAAGCTCGCCCTGCAATACCACCCGGACAAGAACCCGGGGGACAAAGAGGCCGAGGAGAAGTTCAAGGAGGCGGCCGAGGCCTACGCCGTCCTTTCCGACAGCGAGAAGCGGGCCCGCTACGACCGCTACGGCCACCAGGGCCTGGGCGGCAACGCCGGCTTCGATCCCTCGGCGTTCTCCGACTTCAGCGACCTCTTCGGTAGCCTCTCTGACCTCTTCGGCTTCGGCGGTGGCCGGGCCGGCGGGCGGCGGGCGAGCCGCGGCGCCGACCTGCGCTACGACCTCAGCCTGAGCTTCGAGCAGGCAGCCTTCGGGACCGCCAGCACGCTCAAGGTGCCGCGCCTCGAGCGCTGCGAGACCTGCAACGGCAGCGGCAGCGCCAGCGGCAAGCAGCCGGTGGCCTGCAGCGCCTGCGGCGGTGCCGGCCAGGTTCGCTACTCGCAGGGCTTCTTCGCCGTGGCCCGGACCTGCCCGCAGTGCAACGGCGAGGGGGTGACCATCTCGGACCCCTGCCCCAAGTGCCGGGGCAACGGCCAGGTGGAGAAAGTCCGCGACATCGAGGTCAAGATCCCCGCCGGCGTCGACACCGGCTCGCGGATGCGCCTCGCCGGGGAAGGCGAGCATGGCCGCTTCGGAGGACCGCCGGGTGACCTCTACGTCTTTCTGACGGTCAAGAACCACCCGCGCTACCAGCGCGACGGCGCTGACGTCATCGCCGATGTCGAGCTGACCTATGCCCAGGCGGTGCTGGGGGCGGACGTCGAGGTCGAGACCCTGCACGGCAAGGAAGTGCTGGAGGTGCCGGCCGGCACCCAGCCGGGGCACCAGTTCCGAATGCGCGGCAAGGGCATCGATCGCCTCGACCGCGCCGGCCGCGGCGACCACTTGCTGCGCGTCAAGCTCGCCGTCCCCAAACCGCGCGAGCTCTCCGCCGAGCGGCTCGAGCTGCTGCGCCAGCTAGCCCAGCTCGAGGGCAGCAACGTCAAGGAGGACCACGGCCTCCTCGGCAAGGTGAAGGACCTCTTCGGCTAGGGTCGCGGCTCGACCTCCTCCTCAGGCTTGCCGAACGCTACTGGGAGGGCTTCGTTCTCTGCTGGTGGCGGGGAAAGGCCCGTGATCGGGTATCTTCTTCAGCCGATGAGGGCCTCCTACCGCCGTCGCCTCTACCGCTCGCCGAGCGAACGCGAGGACGAGTTGCTCGGCTTGCTGTGGCTCGCCGGCACTCTCGGCGTGGAGAACCTCGTGGCGCCCCCAGGAGACTGTTTGCTCGCTGCCTGGTTCGATGAAAGCGCGCCGGCCGTGGAGCTTCCTGCGGGCCTCGAGCTGATCGCCGAGATCGCGGTCCCCGCTCAGGACTGGCTGGCGCCCTATCGCGAGCTAGCGCAGCCTTTCGCGCTCGGCGAGCGGTTCTTCGTCGATCCCCGTGAGCCGGGCGATGAGCCACCCGTGCCGCCGGACGGCCGTTGGCTGCTGCGGCTGCCGGCGCGGACGGCTTTCGGCACCGGCAGCCACGAGTCGACGCGGCTCGCCCTCGAGCTCCTGGAGGCCACCCCGGTGGCCGGCCGGCGGGTGCTCGACATCGGCGCCGGCACGGGCATCCTCTCCTTCGCCGCCGCGCGGCTGGGCGCCGCCGCGGTGGTCGCCCTCGACCTCGATCGCGAGGCGGCCGTGGTGGCGCGCGACAACCGCTCGCTCAACCACCTGGCGACCGGCAAGCCGCCGCTCGCGATCTACGCCGGCACCGTCGCTGCCCTCGCCCCGGTCTGCCGTTTCGACCTCGTCCTCCAGAACGTCATCCCGGAGGAGATCTGGTCGGCCCTGCCGCGGGTGGTTGGGCTGCTCGCCGGGGGCGGCCAGCTGATCTTCTCGGGCATCCTCCGCGAGCGCCAGCCCGTGGTGGTCGGCGAGCTCGGCCGTCTCGGGTTGCGCCTCGACGCCGAACGGCAGGCCGGCGACTGGGTGGGCCTGCGCTTCGCCCACGCCTGAGGCCCGGCTCGGAAGACATCCTGCCGTGCCGACCCTCCTGGTGACCCCCGCCGAGCTCGCCGGCGACAGCTTGGCGGTGACGGGCGAGCCCTACCGGCACCTCTTTCGCGCCGCTCGGCTGGCGGTCGGCGAACGCCTGCGGGTGGTCGACGGCGAGGGCGGGGCGCGCCACGCCGAGGTGGCGAGCGTCGACCGCCAGCGCGGGCAGCTTCGCCTCCGCGAACCGGCCCTGAGCCTCGAACCCGACATCGCTCTGGAGCTCCTGGTGGCGGCGCCGCGGCCGCAGCGCGCAGCCTGGCTGGTGGAAAAGGCCACCGAGCTGGGTTGCTCGGCGGTGCGCTTCGTCGTCACCGAGCGCTCGGTGCGCAGTTTCGGGTCGCAGGAGATCGAGCGCCTGCGGCGGGTGGCGCGAGCGGCCGTCGAGCAGTGTGGCCGGGCTCGGCTGCCGGCAGTGAGCGGAACGCATCAATGGGCCGAGCTCGACGCCCTGCTGGCGCTCGCAGCCACCTCCTGGGTGCTCGATCCAGGCCCCGACGAGGCGGCTCCTGCAGGCCGGTTGGGCACGCCACCGGCGGGCTCGCGGGCCGCCCTGCTGGTGGGGCCGGAAGGGGGCTGGAGCGCCGCGGAGCGGCAAGCGCTCGCCGCCCGCGGCTGCCGGCCGCTGTCGCTGGGGCCGCGCGTCTTGCGGGTGGAGACGGCCGTGGTGGCGGGCACTGCCCTGGTGCTGCAGGGCCTGGGTTGAGCCACCGGCCGGCGCGTTGACACCCCCCTGGGCAGCCAGTAGCATCGAAGTCGTTCGATCCTTCCTCACTCTCTCCCGGGGGTACCCGTGGCCACTAGCCCGTTCGCGCAAGTCCGTTTCATCTGGCAGAACGGCCGCTTCGTGCCGTTCGACCAGGCCCAAGTCCACCTCCTCAGCCATGTCCTCCACTACGGTTCCGGCTGGTTCGAGGGTATCCGGTGCTATCGGACGCCGGACGGCCCCGCCATCTTCCGCCTGCACGAGCACATCGAGCGCCTGATCTCCTCCTGCAAGATCTTCCGGGCCGAGATCCCCTACAGCTACCACGACCTGTGTCAGGCGAGCCTCGACATCGTGCGGGCCAACGCCTTCGATTCCTGCTACATCCGACCGCTGGTCTACCGCGGTCTGGGCACGCTGGGCGTCAACCCCCTCAACTCGCCCATCGAGGTGGCGATCGCCGCCTGGCCGTGGGGCAAGTACCTGGGCGCCGAGGCGGAGGAGCAAGGCGTCGACGTCTGCGTCTCCTCCTGGCGACGCCCCGGGCCGCGGGTCTACCCGGCCAATGCCAAGGCGGTGGGCGGCTACCTCAACTCGCAGCTGATCAAGATGGAAGCGGTGATGTCCGGCTACGCCGAAGGCATCGCTCTGGACGAGCTCGGCAACTTGAGCGAGGGCTCGGGCGAGAACCTCTTCCTGGTCTATGAGGGCACGCTCTTCACGCCGCCGATCTCCGCCTCGATCCTCCCCGGCGTGACGCGGGCGACGGTCATCACCTTGGCCGAGGACCTCGGCATCCCGGTGCGCAAGGAGCTGCTGCCACGCGGGCTGCTCTACACCTGCGACGAGATGTTCTTGACCGGCACCGCCGCGGAAGTCACCCCGGTGCGCAGCGTCGACCGCCTGCCCGTCGGCGCCGGCAAGCCGGGACCGATCACCCGCCGGCTGATCGCCGAGTTCCAGGCCCTCGCCACCGGCCAGAAGCCGGACCGCCATGGCTGGTTGACGCCGGTCCCGACGGCAAGCCTGCCGTTCGAGCCGGTCGGGCCGCCGGCCGATCCGCAAGCGGTGCTGCAGTGAGGAGAGGCCACCCCCTTCGTCCGGCTCGGGGCCCCAGCGCGGCCTCGTCCGGGCGCGCTCGAACCCTCTGCGAGGAGCGCTCATGAACATCAACGACCTGCTGAAGATCGGTGTCGAGCGTAAGGCCTCTGACCTGCATCTCAAGGTAGGCAGCCATCCGGTGATCCGCGTCGACGGTGAGCTGATCCAGCTCGGAGACCTCAAGCGGCTGATGCAGGAGGACACCATCGCGATGGCGTTCTCGATCATGAACGCCCGCCAGAAGCAGCGCTTCAAAGAGGAGCTGGAGCTCGACATCGCCTACTCGGTACCGGGCCTGGGCCGTTTCCGCTGCAACATCTTCCAGCAGCGGGGCACCGTAGGCCTGGTGTTGCGCGTCATCCCGGCGCGGATCAAGACCGTGCGCGAGCTGATGCTGCCGGCGGTCCTCGAGGACATCTGCGCCGAAAGCCGCGGCTTGGTGCTCTGTACCGGGACGACCGGCTCCGGCAAGTCGACGACGCTCGCGGCGATGATCGATTACATCAACACCCAGCGCAACGAGCACATCGTCACCATCGAAGACCCCATCGAGTTCCTCCATCGCGACAAGCGGTCGATCGTCAACCAGCGCGAGATTGACCTCGACACGCGCTCCTTCCACCTCGCGTTGCGCTCGGCAATGCGTCAGGACCCCGACGTGGTCCTGGTCGGCGAGATGCGCGACTACGAGACCATCGAGACGGCCTTGCTGGCCGCCGAGACGG
Organism: uncultured Thermoanaerobaculia bacterium; assembly: GCA_964420075.1. Classification (GTDB taxonomy): domain Bacteria; phylum Acidobacteriota; class Thermoanaerobaculia; order Multivoradales; family SZUA-115; genus CAYQRE01. Next base: position 64,198 of record CAYQRE010000008.1, read on the forward strand.
GTCACCTGGTGTTCTCGACCCTCCACACCCTCGACGCCACCGAGACGATCAACCGCATCGTCGCCGTCTTCCCACCGCACCACCAGAAGCAGATCCGCATTCAGCTCGGGCAGGTGCTGCGGGCGGTGATCTCGATGCGGCTGCTGCCGCGCGCCGACGGTATCGGCCGGGTGCCGGCGGTCGAGGTGATGCGGGTGACGCCCTACATCCGCGACTGCATCGAGAACAAGGAGAAGACCAAGTACATCCGCGACCAGATCTCGCTCGGCACCAGCCAGTACGGGATGCAGACCTTCGACCAGTCGCTCTTCCAGCTCTACAAGAACGGTCTCATCACCCTCGACGAGGCGATGCGCCGCGCCACCAACCCCGACGAGTTCCGCCTCAAGGTGGAGGGCGTGCAGTTCACCGCCGACGTTGCCCGCGAGGAGATGGAGGGCTCGCTCAAGATGTCCGGCGACGGCGAGATGCTGCTCCAGGAATCGCCCTTCGAGGTGCGGTGAGCGGCCGCGGCGCGGTCTCCTGCTACGACAAGGCCGTCGAGCTGCTGGCCCGGCGGCCCCACTTCCGGCGCGAGCTGGAGCGCAAGCTGGCGAGCCGCCGCTACGCCGCCGAAGAGATCGCCGCCGTCCTCGACCGTCTCGCTGCCCAGGGCTACCTCAACGACGAGCAAGTGGCGGTCGACTGGCTCGCCGCGCGGGCCCGGCGCGGCGCCGAGGGCAAGCGCCGGCTGGCCGCCGAGCTGGCCCGCCACGGCGCCGCAGGCGAGGCGGTACGGAGCGCGCTCGCCACGCTGCCGGAGGATGACGGCGAAGGTGCGCGGGCGGCGGCCGAGGCCTGGCGGCGGCGCGGCGGCAAGGACGCGCAGGGCCTGGCTCGCCACCTCGAGCGCAAGGGCTTCTCGCGGCGGGCGATCGTCGCTGTCCTCCGCGAGCACGGCAGCGAGGCCGCTGGCGAGCTTGCCGAGGCCTGGGACGCCGGGGCGGTCGAGGAAGGCTGAGGAGGCTCGTCCTCGTCAGCCCGCGACGGCGCCGCTCGCACCCGCGAGCGGCAGCCAGACGCGGAAGGTCGCGCCCTGGCCCTCGATGCTCTCCACCTCGACGCGGCCGCCGTGGAGCTGCGCGACGTGCTTGACGATCGACAGCCCCAGGCCGGTCCCACCCTCCTCGCGCGAGCGTCCCTGGTCCACCCGGTAGAAGCGCTCGAAGAGGCGCGGTAGGGAGGCGGCTGGGATGCCGATGCCGCGGTCGGCCACTTCCAGAACGAGCTGACCACCCCGCGCCTCCAGCCGCACCCGTACCTCGCCGCCCTCGCGGTTGTACTTGACGGCATTGTCGAGCAGGTTGACGACCAGGCGTTCGAGGCTCTCGGCATGGGCGGCGATCGCCGGCAGGCCCGCGGCGAGCTCGAGGTGGACTTGGACGGACCGCTCGCGGGCCCTGAGGCCCACCATCTCGGCCGAGCGCTCGACGATCGGCACGAGCTCCACCTTCTCGAAACGCAAGGTCGCCTTGCCGACGCTCTCCAGCCGCGAGAGGGTGAGGAGGTCGTCGAGGATCGCCTGCAGACGGCGGCACTGGACGAGGATCCGCTCGGTGAAGCGGCGGGCCGTCACCGGATCGTCGAGCGCGCCGTCGCGCAGCGTCTCGGAGAAACCGCGGATGGCGGCAAGCGGGGTCTTGAGCTCGTGCGAGACGTTGGCGACGAAGTCGCGCCGCATCTGGTTGAGCCGCTCCTGCTCGGAGGTGTCGCGGGCCACGATCACGGCGCCCTGGCCGGCGCCGAGCGAGGTGCTGGCGAGCGAGAGGGTGCGGTGCTTCGGCAGCTCGACGGCGACGTCGACCGTCTGGCCCTGGCCGCTCTCGAGCGTGCGCTGGACCAGGCGCGCGAGCTCGGGCTGGCGGACGACCTCCAGGGGGCCGCGCCCGGCCACCTCGCCCTCGACGCCGAAGAGCTGGCGGAAGGCCGGGTTGGCGAGCAGCACGCGACCGTCCGCCTGCAGCACCAGGACGCCGTCGGACATCCGCGACAGGATGGTGCGCAGATGGTCCCGCTCCGCCTCGGCCGTGCCGATCTCCTCGCGAACGCGGCCGGCGAGCCGCTGCAGGGCCTGGGCGAGGCTCAACAGCCGCTCGTCGTCGGGGAGCGCGATGCGGCGCCCGTAGTCGCCGGCGGCGAGCTGCCCGGCGTCCTGGGTGAGGGCGAGGAGCGGGCGCAGGAACCGCCGGTCGATCCACAGAGCGGAGAGCGCGATCACCGCCAGGGCCGCCGCCAGCGCCGGCAGGAAGGCGTCGAGCAGGGGCACATGCAGGCGCTGCAGCTCCTCGATGGGCTGCGCCAGCCGCAGCACCAGCCGGTGGCCGCGAGCATCGGTGAAGGCACCGGCGGCGTAGACCAGCTTGTGCTGGACGGTGGCGCTCGGGCGCACGGCGGCCCCCTCGCCGTGGAGCAGGGCCTGCACCACCTCGGGGCGTTGCCGGTGGTTCTCGAGGCTCGGCAGGCGCGCCGCATCGACGGCGCTGTCGGCGATCACTGTGCCATCGGCACGGATCAAGGTGAGGCGTGCGCTGCTCTCGGCGACCAGGCCCTGCGTCCAGCTCTCGAGCTCAGCGGAACCGGTGTCGAGGTCGCTGCGCGCCGCCACGATGGGCACGAGGATGCGCACCTCGTCGAGGAGCTGGCGGGTCATGGTGTGCTCGAGGAGCGCCGTGAGGGCCAACCAGAGCAGGCCCGCGGCCGTCGCCAGGGCGGCGAGGGCGGGAGCGGCCAACACCAGCCGCAGGCGGAGCATCGAGCTCGTCATCGTGCGAGGAAGCCGTCGAGAAAGCGCCGCGTGATCGTCGGGGCAGCGGTAGGTGGCGCGCTGGTCGCGACCTCAGCCCTGCAGACGATATCCGACCCCGATCACGGTTTCGATCCGGTTCGCCTCGGCGTCGAGCTTGCGGCGCAACCGCCGCACGTGGGTGTCGACGGTCCGGCTGTCGACGTCTTCGGCATAGCCCCAGACGTCGGAGAGCAGCTGAGCCCGCGTCTGCACGCGGTTCACGCGCTCCATCAGCAGGGCCAGCAGGCGGAACTCCGTGGCGGTCAAGGCGACCTCCTTGCCGGCGACGGCGAGCCGGTGCGCGGCGCGGTCGAGGCGCAGCTTGCCGATGCTCAGGACCTCGCCATCGTCTTGCTGCGTGGCTTGCAGCCGGCGGAGCACCGCCTTGATCCGCAGCACGACCTCGCGCGGGCTGAACGGCTTGGCGATGTAGTCGTCGGCGCCCAGCTCGAGGCCCACGATGCGGTCGACCTCCTCGCCCTTGGCGGTGAGCATCACCAGCGGCACCTGCGCCGTGGCGGGCTCGCGCTTGAGCAGACGGGTGAGCTCGAGGCCGTCGAGACCGGGCAGCATGAGGTCGACGACGACCAGCGCTGGCGGGGCCTTGCGCAACGCCTCGAAGGCGGCGTCCCCGCGGCCGAAGACCTCGACGTCGAAGCCCTCGCGCTCGAGGTTGTAGCGCAAGACTTCGGCGATATCGGCCTCATCTTCAACGATTGCAAGGCGTTCCCGACTCATGGCGGGGAGGCTAGCATGGGGTTCTCCACAGCCTCTGTGGAAATCTCTGTGGAAAAGTGCGGGGAAAACGGGCCTGAGGCCCCATGCCATGGGGCTCTGTGCACTTTGAACAGGGACTTGTGCAGGGTGGTAAGTCGCTGGAAATACGAGCCTATAGCTGACTGACAGTAGATTTTCTGGGGACTTGACAAGGCGCGCCAGAAGATTTCCGCAGAAACTCTGTGACGGATGGGTGACGGTTCTGCTAAATAGTTGTGAAACGGGCATTTAGATCCGACGGGGTAGGTTGGTGTGGCGTTTTGCCCTCCCCTCTGGGGCCCGCCGAGAGCCCGCCGATCGGGGCTCCCGGGGCACCGGAACGCCTTCGTGAGGATGTGATAGCTTCCGCCAAAACAGGTAGGGAAGCGCCGCTATCAGCTGCGTTCTCGGCGCCCGCCGTTGGAGGTTCCTCTGAAACGCACACCTCTTCACGACTGTCACCAGCGGGCCGGAGCTCGGCTCGTCGAGTTCGCCGGTTGGGAGATGCCGGTGCAATACGCGGGGGTGATCGAGGAGCACCATGCGGTGCGCCGCGCGGCCGGCCTCTTCGACGTCTCCCACATGGGCGAGATCCTGGTCCAGGGCGCGGGGGCGGAGGACTTCGTCAACCGCCTGACGCCCAACGACGTGAGCAAGCTGGCACCGGGCCGGGCGCACTACAGCGCCCTGCTCAACGAAGGCGGCACCTACCTCGACGATCTTCTCGTCTACCGCCTGAGCGCGGACGAGATCCTGCTCGTCGTCAACGCCTCGAATGCCGACCGCGACTTCGCCTGGGTGGCCTCGCATGCGCCGGCGCAGGTCGCGGTCACCGACGTCTCCGCCGACTATGCGCTGCTCGCCTTGCAAGGGCCGCGGGCGATCGACATCCTCTCCCTGCTGACCACCACCGACCTCGCGGCGATCCGCTACTACCGCTTCGCCCACGGCGAGGTGGACGGCGCTCCGGTGCTCTTCTCGCGCACCGGTTACACCGGCGAGGACGGTTTCGAGCTCTATCTCGCCCCCGAGCATGCCGCCGCGGTGTGGGATCGGCTGCTTGCCGTCGGCCAGGCCGATGGGCTGGTCCCGGCTGGTCTAGGAGCGCGCGACACCCTGCGCCTGGAGGCCGGCATGGCCCTCTATGGCCACGAGATCGACGAGACCACGACGCCGTGGGAGGCCAACCTCGATTGGGTGGTCAAGCTCGACGGCGGTGATTTCATCGGGCGCGAGGCCTTGATCGCTGCCCGCGAGCGCGGCCTCAGCCGCCGCATGGTGGGCTTCGAGGTCACCGGGCGCGGCATCGCACGCCAGGGCCACGACGTGCTCGCAGGCGATGCCGTCGTCGGCAAGGTCACCAGTGGAACGTTCAGCCCCACCTTCGAGAAGGCGATCGGCATCGCCTACGTCCCCCTCGCGATGGCCGAGGTGGGCAGCGAGCTCAGCCTCGGGGTGCGCGGCAAGAAGCTGCCGGCGAAGGTGGTGGAGCTGCCCTTCTACCGCCGTCCGCGCTGAGCGGTAGCGCCGGCGTCCGCAACCAGCACGAGTCCCAGGAGCGTGAACAGGACAACCAGGCCAGACGGGCGGTCGCGGCAGGCGACCGGTCGTGATCTTGAGGAGGAAGAGGTAACCGATGTCGAGCTATCCCGCTGACTGTCTCTACACCGAGGAGCACGAGTGGGTGCGGGTCGAGGACGACGTTTGCGTTCTCGGGATCACCCAATTTGCGCAGCACGAGCTGGGCGAGGTGGTGTTCGTCGAGCTGCCCGAGGCCGGACAGGTCTTCGATGCCCACGACGAGATCGGCACCATCGAGTCGGTCAAGGCGGTGGCCGAGGTCTACACGCCGGTGGCCGGCGAGATCGTCGAGATCAACGACGCCGTGGTCGAAGACCCGGAGCTGGTCAACGACGATCCGCAAGGCGACGGCTGGCTGGTGAAGATCCGCTTCTCGTCCTCGGCCGATCTCAAGTCGTTGATGAACGCCGAGGCCTACGAGGCCTTCGTCACCCAGGCAGGAGAGTAGCCCTTGTCGCAACCGGCGCATCGCTACCTCCCCCTGGGCGAGACCGACCTGCGCGAGATGCTCGCGACGGTCGGCGTCCAGTCGATCGACGAGCTCTTCGGCAGCCTGCCCGCGGAAATCCGCCTCGCGGAGCCGCTGCCGGTGCCGGGGCCGCTCTCAGACCAGGAGCTGCGCCAGCGTTTTCGCCATCTGGACACGGCCAATCGGGTTGCCGGCCGCGACCTCGTGAGCTTCCTCGGCGCCGGTGCCTACAGCCACGAGTGCCCGGCGGTGGTCGACCACCTGATCCAGCGCGGCGAGCTGCTGACCGTCTACACGCCCTACCAGCCCGAGATGAGCCAGGGCACCCTGCAGGCGGTCTTCGAGTTCCAGACCTTCATTACCCTGCTGACCGGCTTGCCGGTCGCCAACGCCTCGCTCTACGACGGTGCCAGCGGCTTCGCCGAGGCGGTGTTGATGGCCGACCGCCTGCAGAAGAAGCGCAAGAAGGTGGTGATCTCGCGCGCCATCCATCCGCAGTACCGCCAGACGCTCGCCACCTACGCCACCAACCTCGACCTCGAGATCGTCGAGGTGGGCTGGGATGCCACCGGCTGCACGGATGCTGCGGCGCTCAGCGCCGCCGTCGACGCCAACACGGTGGCGGTGGCCGTGCAGTCGCCGAACTACTTCGGGGTGGTTGAGGGTTGGTCGCGGCCGACGGCGATCGCCAAGGCCGCCGGGGCGCTGATGATCGGCGTGGTGGCCGAGGCCCTCTCGCTGGCGCTGCTCAAGAGCCCGGGCGAGTGCGGCTGCGACATCGTCTGCGGCGAAGCACAGTCGTTCGGCCTCGCCCTCGCCTTCGGCGGCCCCTACCTCGGCTTCCTGGCGGCGCGCGACGAGTACAAGCGCGCCATGCCCGGCCGCCTGGTGGGGCAGACCGTCGACGAGGAGGGGCGGCGAGCCTGGGTGCTGACCCTCGCCACCCGCGAGCAGCACATCCGGCGCGAGAAGGCGACCTCGAACATCTGCACCAACGTGGCCTTGTGCGCCCTCGCTGCCACCATCTACCTCGCCCTCCACGGCCGCCAGGGCCTGCGGCAGCTGGCCGAGCTCAACCTGCAGCGCTCGCACGCGCTGGTGCGGCGCCTCGCCGGCGGTGCCTTCGCCCCGCGGTTTGCCGCGCCGCACTTCAACGAGGTGGCGCTGCGTGGGCCGCGCGCGGCCCAAGGCGTGCTCGCCGAGCTGCTGGCCGCTGGCATCCTCGGCGGCGTGGCCCTCGAGCCGGACTACCCCGAGCTCGCCGACACCTTCATTACCGCCGTCACCGAAACCAACCGGCCCGCAGAGCTCGACCTGCTGGCGGCGACGCTCGCCAAGGTGGCGGCCGGCTGAGCCAGCCGCCGTCGCGACGCATTCCGGGAGAGGGATAGGACATGGACATCGCGAGCGATCATCCCGAGCTGCATTGGTCGAGCGAGGGCTTGTTGTTCGAGGGCAGCCGGCCGGGTCGGCTCGGCGTCCAGCTGCCGGCGGTAGGGGTCGAAGAGGAGCCCGTCGCCTCCTTGCTGCCGGACGAGCTACGGCGCGACGACCTCGCCGGCCTGCCCGAGCTGTCGGAGGTCGACGTGATCCGCCACTTCACGCGGATCTCGCGCAAGAACTTCTCGCTCGACCTCGGGCTCTACCCGCTGGGCAGCTGCACGATGAAGTACAACCCGCGGATCAACGAGGAGGTGGTGCGCTTGCCCGGCTTCGCTAGCAGCCACCCCCTGCAACCCGACTCGACCCTCCAGGGCACGCTCGCCTTGCTCTGGGACCTCGAGCAAGCCCTCGCCACCCTCACCGGGTTGGCGCGCGTCAGCCTGCACCCCGCGGCGGGCGCGCAGGGCGAGCTGGTCGGGATCCTGATGGCCAAGGCCGCCCTCACCGCGCGCGGTGAGAGTCGGCGCTATGTGCTGATCCCGGACTCGGCGCACGGCACCAACCCGGCCTCGGCGCACTTCGCCGGCTTCGAGGTCAAGGAGCTCCTCTCGGGCAAGCGCGGCACGCTCGACCTCGCCGAGCTCGAGCGTGAGATGACGGAGGACGTCGCAGCCCTGATGCTCACCGTGCCGAACACCCTCGGCGTTTTCGAGGACCAAATCCTCGACATCGCGCGGATCGTGCACGCCAAGGGGGGCTTCCTCTACTGCGACGGCGCCAACTTCAACGCCTTCGTGGGCAAGGCCCAGCCTGGGGCGATGGGCGTCGACGTGCTGCACATGAACCTGCACAAGACCTTCACCACGCCCCACGGCGGTGGCGGCCCTGGTGCCGGGCCAGTGGCGGTGGCCCAGGAGCTGGTGCCCTACCTGCCGGTTCCCACGGTGGAGCGGGAGGCGGACGGCAGCTATCGCTTGGTGACCGACTGCCCGACTTCGATCGGCCGGGTGCGCTCGTTCTTCGGCAACACCGGCGTCCTGGTGCGTGCCCTCTGCTACATCGAAGCGATGGGTGGGGCCGGCCTCGCGCAGGTCGCCGAGACGGCCGTCCTCAACGCCAACTACGTGCGCAAGCGGCTGGAGGGCGCCTACCACCTGCCGTACCACAGCCCCAGCCTGCACGAGGTGGTGTTCTCGGACAAGCTGCAGAACGCCCACGGCGTCACCACCCTCGACATCGCCAAGCGATTGATGGACTTTGGCTTCCATCCGCCGACCATCTACTTTCCCCTGATCGTCTCCGGGGCGCTGATGATCGAGCCCACGGAGTCGGCTGGCAAGGAAGAGCTCGACCGCTTCATCGACGCCATGCTGACGATCGCCAGGGAGGCCGCCGAGGCGCCCGAGAAGGTGACGACGGCCCCGCACACCATGCCGGTGCGGCGCTGCGACGAGGCGCAGGCCTCGCGGCACCCCGTGCTCGCCTGGACCCCCGCGCAACCCTGAGCTCCGCCCGCTCCCCGGTCTCCCCGGGGGGCGCAGTGCGGCATGTCATTGCACCCTTTGAATTGCGAACGGTGCAAGTTGCAACTTCCTCAACTGCGGTGTATTCTCGCCCGCGTTCCGGTTTCTGCAGGACAAAACGCGCCGGGGCACTTGAAGGCTCGGAGGTGCCGGAGGATCTCGGGGGAGGCTCCGGTGCCTCCGGGCCAGCAAGCTGTCGCCCCACAGATCACAGGCCGTCAACCGCGGCAGGATCACCTACGGGAGCATGCCAGTTGGGCGCTGGGTGAGGAACATCGCGTCCCCGTAGGAATAGAAGCGGTAGCCCTCGGCCACCGCCTCGCGGTAGGCGGCGAGCACCCTCTCCTGGCCGCCGAGGGCGCAGACCAGCATCAGCAGCGTCGAGGCGGGCAGGTGGAAGTTGGTGAGCAAGGCGTCCACCACGCGAAAGCGAAAGCCAGGCGTGATGAACAGCTCACTGCGCCCGGCATCGGCGACCACCTCACCGTCGTGCCGCTGGGCGACCGTCTCCAGGGTCCGCACGACGGTCGTTCCCACGGCGACGACGCGCCCGCCGCGCGCCCGGCAGGCCGCGATCGCCTCCGCCGCGGCGACGGGGACCTCGTAGCGCTCGCTTTCCGTCCGATGGTCGGCCACCCGCTCGCTGGCGACCGGCTTGAAGGTGCCGATCCCGACGTGCAAGGTGATGGCTGTCGTTGCCACTCCGCGGGCGGCCACGGTGGCGAGCAAGGCGTCGTCGAAGTGCAGGCCGGCGGTGGGGGCGGCCACGGCGCCGGCCTGGCGAGCGTAGACCGTCTGGTAGCGCTCGCGGTCGCTGGCGGTGTCGGCACGTCGGATGTACGGCGGCAGGGGCACGTGCCCGAGGCGGCCGAGGTGGGGCTCGATCGCCTCGGAGAAGCGCAGGCGGCAACGGCCACCCTCCCCGGAGCGCCCTTCGCTGGTGACGAAGAGGCCCGCGGGCTCGTCGCCGGCCAGGAGCTCGAAGCGAGCGCCCCGAACGGCCCGCCTTGCTGGCTTGACGAGGGCTTCCCAGGCGCAGGGCCCGCGGGGTTCGACCAACAGTAGCTCGATGCGCCCCCCCGTCTCCTCTCGCACGGCGAACAGGCGCGCGGGGATGACCCGCGTGTCGTTGAGCACGAGCAGGTCGCCAGGCCGTAGCAGGGATGGGAGATCGCGGATCCCGCGGTGCCGTTCGCTGCCTTCGGCGTCGAGCACCAGGAGGCGGCTTTCGCCGCGCGCCAGCGCCTGCTGGGCGATCTGCTCGGCGGGTAGCTCGAAGTCGAAGTCCCGGGTCAGCATAAGGCCGTGCCGCTCAGCCGCCGGTACCGGCTTCGAGGCGGGGGTCGAGCACGTCGCGCAGGCCGTCGGCGAGGAGGTTGAAGCCGAGGACGGTGACGAGGATGAGGATGCCCGGGAAGGTGGCGACCCACCAGGCAGTGGTGAGGCTCGCCTGGCCGTCGTTGATGATGCTGCCGAGGCTCGCCGCGGGCGGCTGAACGCCGAAGCCCAGGAACGAGAGGACGGACTCGCCGAGGATCACCACGCCGATCGTCAAGCTGGCGAGGGCGAGCACCGGGGCGAGCGAGCTCGGCAGCAGATGGAAGAGCAGGATGCGGCCGCGGTGCAGGCCGAGGCCGCGCGCCGCCAGCACGAAGTCGCGCTCGCGGGTCTCGCGGATCGAGGCACGGACCAACCGCGAGATGGTCATCCAGCGTGTACCGCCGAGGACGACGGCCAGGAGCACGGTGCTCGGCCGGAAGAGGGCGGCCAGAGCGAGGATCAGGAAGAGCTTCGGGAAGGCCATCAGGGCGTCGACCAGCCGCATCAGCACGGCGTCGACGCCGGGACCACCGGTCGCCGCGACGGCGCCCACCAAGACGCCGAGGAGGAGGGCGACGACGCCGGCGGCGAGCCCGAGGACGAGCGACAGGCGCAGGCCATGGAGCAGCCGCGCGAGGAGGTCGCGACCGTAGCGGTCGCTGCCCAAGGGGAAGCGGCGCTCGGCGTCGACGCCCGTTGCGGTGAGGTTCGCCACCTCGGCGGCGGCGAGCTCGCTCGTCGCACCGAGCCGGCGAACGCGCAGGCCGTCGGGGGTGCGCTGCACCTCGTCGACCAGCCAGCGCCGGCCGCCGGCGAGCTCCACGAGGTAGAGCCGGGTGCCAGGCCGGCGCTCGCCGGCGCTCGGCGGATCGATCTGCTCGTCCGGCGAGACGGTGGCGAGCAGCGGGCCGAGCAGGCCGAGCATCAGCACGGCGACCACCAAGGCGAGGCCGAGACGCAGGCTAGGCATCGCGCACTCGCGGGTCGACCCAGGCGTGGAGGAGATCGGCGAGCAGGCTGCCGATGGTCACCAGGACGCCGGAGAGCGCCACGCCGGCCAGGATCAAGGGATAGTCGTAGCTCGAGATGGCCTCGAAGAGGACCCGCCCGACCCCCGGCCACGAAAAGACCACCTCGAGAGCGAGCGAGCCGTTGAGCATCAGGGGCAGCGACAGCCCGGTGAGCTGGGCGAGGGGGCCGGCGGCGTTGCGCAGGGCGTGCACCCAGAGCACGCGGCGCGCCGACAGCCCCTTGGCGCGAGCGGTCCGCACGTAGTCCTGCCCCAGCACCTCGAGGAGGCTGGTCCGCAAGACCCGGATCGTCACCCCGCAGGAGGTCACGCCGAGCAGCACGGCGGGTAGGACGAGGTGCCAGCCGAGGTCTGGCAGCCGCTGCCACAGCGGCAGGCTGGAGCCTCCCGGCCCGTACATGTGCCCGGCGGGAAGCCAACCCAGCCGGTCGCTGAAGACGAGGACGCTCATCAGCCCGAGCCAGAAGATGGGGACGGAGAAGAGGAGGAGCGAGAAACCACGGATGGCGTGATCGAGCCAGCTCTCGCGGCGGCGCGCGGCGAGCACTCCCAGGCCGAAGGCGAGGGTGTACTCGATGATGGTGGCGGCCGCGGCGAGGATCAAGGTGTTGGGCAGCGCCTCAGCGAGCACCCGGGTCACCGGCCGGAGATGGGTGTAGGAGCTGCCCCAGTCCCAGCGCACGAAGACCGCCTGCAGCCAGGCGAGGTACTGCGCCCAGAGCGGGCGGTCGAGCTGGAAGAGCCGGATGATCTGCGCCCGCTGCTCGGCCGTCGCGATGGGATTGGAGAAGAGGACGGCCGGCTCGCCGGGAGCGAGGTGGAGGAGGAAGAAGAGGACGGTGAGCAGCAGGAAGACGAGGACGGCGGCCGTTGCCAGCCGCCGTAGCAGGAACCTCAGCATGGGTGTGGTTCCCTCATCGCGCCGTGCCGCGGGCCGTCAGCCGGCGCCGGCCGGCTCCAGCCACCACTCCCAGGCGTGCCACAGGCGGCGCAACAGGTTGGGCTTGGCGTCCTTGACCCGCCGGGCGATACCGATCAGGTCCTGCGACTCGTAGAGGAAGGTCGCCGGCTGGTCGGTGGCGATCTGCCGTTGAATCGCCACCAGGGCCTGGCCGAGCTGCTCGAAAGTCGGCAGCAACCGAGCTTCGTCGAGCAGGCGGTCCACCTCTGGGTTGCGGTAGCCGAAGACGTTCGAGGCACCGATCGACTTGCTGTGGTAGGCAAAAGTGAGGTCGAAATCGGTGGGGATCGACCAACGCATCAGGATGGCGTCGAAGTCGCCGCGGTTGGCGCGCTCCATCAGGACATTGAACGCCGTCAGCCGCGCCTGGGCCGCGACCCCGATCTCGCGCAGCTGGGACTGGATGATCACCACGCTGTCGTTGCGGATCTGGTTGCCGGTGTTGGTCTCGAGGTCGAAGGCCAGCTTCCGCCCCTCACGATCGAGCACGCCGTCGCCGTCGTGGTCCGCCCAACCGCGCTCGGCGAGGAGCCGCTTGGCGCCCTCGGGGTCGTAGGGGATGGGCTTGAGGGAACGGTCGAAGGGCCAGGTCGAGGACAGCACGGGGGAGACCGCTTGCTTGCCGTAGCGACCGTAGACGGCCTCGACCAGGGCCTGACGGTCGATGGCCATGGTCAGGGCCCGGCGCACCACCGGGTCGTCGAAGGGTGCCTTGCGCAGGTTCCAGGCCACGAAGGCGTGCGAGCGGCTCCACGTGCTGACCAGGCGGAGCTTGGGGTCCGCTTCCACCCGGGCGACGTCCTTGAGCAACAAGCCCGCGTAGAGATCGACCTCGCCGGCGAGCAGCTGGGTCGTCAACGCCGCCGCGTCCGGCACCACGCGGATCACGATGCGGTCGATGTAGGGACGCGGGGCGTCGAAATAGGCGTCGTTGCGGCCCAGCACGATCTCCTGCTGGGGGCTCCAAGAGGTGAGGGTGTACGGGCCGTCCACCACCAGATGCTGGCGGAACCAATCGGCGTTGGAGCTCCATTTTTCGAAGGGCAGGGCCGACCAAACGTGCTTGGGCAGGATCTCCCCTTCGTTGATCCACAGCAGCTGGCCGCTGGTCTGGGCCTTGAGGTGGAAGCGGACCGTCGTGGCATCCACCACCTCGACGTCCTCGATCATGTCTTTGAAGTAGGCGGAGTCCCATGCCACCTCGGGGCTGGTCTGCGCTTCCCAAGTGAAGCGGACGTCTTCGGCGGTGACCGGCACTCCGTCGCTCCAGCGGGCGCCGGGGCGCAGGTAGAACGTCACCGTCTTGCCGTCGGGCGAGGTTTCCCAGCGCTCGGCGAGGGCGGGCTTCAGGGTCGGCGGGTGCTCCTCGAAGTCTGGCTGCTCGTCGAGCAGGCGGAGGAAGAGCAGGTGGGCGACCTCGCTGGTGACGGCGCTCGCGAAACCAAGGTAAGGGTTGACGCTCACCATGTCGGAGGACATGCCGGTGACGAGGGTACCCCCCCGCTGGGGAGTGGAGGCCTCGTTCGTCGCGGTCCCCGCGGCCGGCGACGAGCTCGGACCGCGGCCGCAGGCGAGCGATAGGAGAGCGACGGCGGCCAAGACCGCCAGGGTCGCGCGGCGGGTGCGCCGCAGGCTCCGACGAGCGCAAACGAGGGCCTGGCCGAGCTGCGCAGCGGGCATGCCGGCAGGGTATCACGAGGCCCGCGGCGGCCTCGTCGGGCTGATATCCTCCCGCCGATGCCAGGGCCGCGTTCCTCGATCTTCTCCCGCCGCCTGGTGATCGCCTCGGTCGTCTTCGGTCTCCTCGTCCTCTGCTACATCCTGCTCTTCGGCTGGCTGATCTTCCGTTCGCTCTCCCAGCAAGAGCTGGATCGCGCCCTCCTCGACACCCGCGCCGAGGCGAAGGGGCTCGCCGAACGGATCGCCAAGAGCGGCGAGGAGAGTGCAGCCGAGCTGGCGAGCGACCTCTACGTCATCGTCACCAAAGACCCTGCGATCCTGCGCGACATCGTCTCCGACATGGTCAAACGCGAGGCCGTCGAGGAGGTGGCGATCTACGACCAGAGCGGCACCCTGGTGTGGCGCGCGGCGCCGAACGCGGACTCGATCAAGCCGCCCGGTCCACCCGAGCTGCCGTCGTCGACCTTGCAGCTGCCTCCCTCCGACCCCACGCAACCGCGCAACGGCGGCCGCGTCGAGGTCCGCGAAGCGATCGGCGATCTCGGCACCCTGCGCATCGGGCTCTCGGAGGACAAGCTGCACGAGCGCAGCGCGGCCTTGCGCCAGGACCTGTTGCGCCAGGTGGTGTGGATCCTCTTCGTGAGCTTCCTGGTCCTCGTCTCGGTCTACGTGATCTTCGTCCAGCTCCTGGCGCGGGCCCGCCGTCTCGAGCAGAAGGCCGAGGAGGCCGACCAGCTCGCCACCCTCGGGACGCTCGCCGCCGGCCTGGCGCACGAGATCCGCAACCCGCTCAATTCCCTCAATCTCAACATGCAACTGCTGGAGGAGGAGATGCGGGAGGCGGGGCCGATCCCGACCGGCCGCCGGCTGCTGGGGATCACCCGCCAGGAGCTCGGCCGGCTCGAGAGGCTGGTGACCGATTTCCTGCTCTACGCCAAGCCGCGGCCGCCCGAGCTGCGCGAGGTACCGGCGGCTGATCTTCTGGCCCGGGTCCGCGACGTGCTGGCGGGCGAGCTCGCTGCCCGCAGCCTCGACCTCACCATCGACGACGAGAGCGGCGGCGTGCGCGTCCGCGCCGACCGCGGCCAGATGATCCAGCTGCTGCTCAACCTGGTGCAGAACGCGATCCTCGCCACCGAGGAGAGCGGCCGGCCGCCACGGGTCGCCCTGCGGGCAAGGCGGCGGGCCGGACAGGTGGTGCTGAGCGTTGAGGACAACGGCGTCGGCATCCCTCCCGAAGAGCAGCGACGGGTCTTCGAGCTCTTCTACTCGACGCGCAAGGGTGGCACTGGCTTGGGCCTCGCCGTGGCCGAGCGCATTGCCAAGGCCCACGGCGGCGCGATCGAGCTGCGGTCCGTGCCTGGGGTAGGGACCGAGGTCGCCGTGGCCTTGCCGGTCGTTCTGGCGCCGCTCACCGGTGGGACGAGCGACCCCAGGTCCGCCTGAGCGCGACCGGCTCAGCCGACAACGACGGCCCCCAGGTTGCCGCCGAACCCCTGGAGGACGACGAGGGTGGCACCCGGCGGCAGCGGGGCTGGCTGTGCCAGCCGGTGCAGGCTGGCCGTCGAGCCACCACAGGCGCCGCCGGCGAACGGCGGTAGCACGCCGTGATGATGGGCGAGCGCCGCGGCAGCGAGGCTCGCCACGCCGGCTACCGCTCGTTCGCCGAGCGCGCCCTTGACGCCACTCGCCGCCAGTGCGCGTTCACCGAAGACCGAGCGCAGGGCCTGCTCTTCGGCGAGCTCGAGGGCTGCGACCCCGTTGGCCGCGAGGAAGACGGAACCGATCCCGTCGGGGTCGAGGCCGGCCTGCGCGAGCGCTTGGCGGATCACCCGCGCCAGGGCATTGGCGTCCGCGACCCAGCGGTAGGGTTCGCCGAGGGTCGAGCCGCTGCTCGCGCCGAGGATCCGGGCGAGGACCGCGGCGCCACGCTCTCGGGCGCGCACCGCCGGCTCGAGCACCAGGGCGGCGGCGCCCTCGGTGAGAAGGGTCCCGCCACCGCCCTCGGTGGCCGAGCGCAGGGCACCGATCTGGGCGTAGCCGGCCTGGTAGTAGGGGCTCCACTCGTCGACGGCTCCCAGCAGCAGCGACTGACAGCGGCCGCTCTGCAGCATCAGGCCGCCGAGCACCAGGCCCACCGCCGCCACGGCCTCGCTGTGCGCGAGAGTGGTGTTGGGGCCGCGGAGACCGAGCTCGATCGAGACGTGGCTCGCCGGTGCGTTGGCCACCGTGTTGGGGAACTCGAACGGCGGCGCCGCCTCGGGAGACTGCCGGAACAGTGTCTCGAGGAAGACGGTGAGGGGGCCCGAGCCGGCGCTTGAGGTGCCCATCACCACGCCGAGCTCGGAGGCGATCGTGGAGCCTTCGGCAAGGCCGGCCTGGGCCAGCGCCTGCTTGGCTGCCGCGACGGCGAAGAGGCTCGCCCGGTCGAGGCGCCGGGCTCGCATCGGCGGCAGGTAGGCGCTCGCCTGGAAGCCCTCCACGCGCCCCGCCCAACCCTCTCGGCCGGTGATGTCGGTGACCGGCCGCAGTCCCTTCTCTCCCCGTGTGAGTGCCTCGTGCAGGCGCTCCGCGCCTTCGCCGAGGGGCAAGACGGCGCCGAGGCCGGTGATCGCGAGGGGCGTCATCGCTGGACTTTCAGGGCAGGGCCGTCAAGGCCAGGCAGGCGCTGTTGCCGCCGAAGGCGAAGGAGCTCGACAGTGCCACGCTGACGGCCGCCTCGCGCGCCTGGTTGGGAACGACGTCGAGGGGGCACGCGGGGTCCGGCACCGAGTAGCGCAGCGTCGGCGGCAGCACTCCGCGGGCGACGGTCAGGCAGGTGGCGACGGCTTCGACGGCGCCGGCCGAGCACAGGCAATGCCCCACGGCCCCCTTGATCGAGCTGGTGGGCAGGGTACGGCCGCGGTCCCCGAAGACCTGGAGCACCCCGGCCGCCTCGGCACTGTCGTTGTGAGGTGTGGCAGTGCCGTGGGCGTTGATGTAGTCCACGGCCTCGGGGGCGAGGCTAGCGTGGTGGAGGGCGGCGGCGATCGCCCTGGCCGCTGCCGCCCCCGAGGGCTCGGGCGCCGTCATGTGGTAGGCGTCCGAGGTCGAGCCGTAGCCGGCGACCCGGCAGTAGATCCGGGCCCCTCGGCGGCGGGCGGCGTCGAATCGTTCGAGGACCAGGATCCCGGCTCCCTCGCCCACGGTGAGACCGTTGCGCTCGCGATCGAACGGGCGGCAGGGTGCGGGATCGACGGCCCGCAGCGCGTTGAAGCCGCCGTAGGTGAGGCGAGCGAGGCTGTCGCTGCCGCCGGTGATCGCGACGTCGGCGAGGCCGGCCTCGATCATCTCGGCGGCCTGCCCGACCGAGAGCGTGGAGCTCGAGCAGGCGGTGACGACCGTCGAGCGCAGCCCGCAGGCACCCAGGTGCAGGGCCACCCGGTTGGTCACCAGGTCCGGCCCGTGGCTGAGGATGCGGTCGATGCGGCCCGCTCGGCCCCGCGTCGCCGCCGTCTCGAACCAGGTTTCGGCCTCGATCAAGCCACCGGCGCCCGAACCGAGCACGACGGCGATCCGCTCGGCCACCAGGCTGCCGAGGTCGAGACCGCTGTCGGCAACGGCCTCACGAGCGGCGAGGAGGGCAAAGCGGTCGGCCCGCGAGGTGGTCAGCCGCTCGCGGGGCGAGAGGAAGTCGAGGTCGAGCGTCGACTCGTCGATCCACGCCGCCGTCTGGGTTCGATAGGTGGTGGGGTCGAAGAGCTCCAGGCGGCGAATCCCGCTCTCGCCCTCGACCAGGCCATGCCAGAGCCGCTCGCGGCCGGGGCCGAGAGCGGTGACGGCGCCCAGGCCAGTGACGACGATGTCGGAGTCTCTCAACCTGGGGGGCCCTGTCGCGGATGGCTCCATCTTAGCAAGCCGCCACCGGCGCGAGCCGGCATCGGCGCGCGATTGGCGAGGGCAACCAGCTTCGCTGCCGAGTCCTCCCGAGTCTCGGGTTCACGCCCACTGTGGCCGCCGCGCCGGGCGAGCTCAGGGACGGTCGTAGGAACCACCGGCCGGGATGAGGCTTCCCGGTTGGCGGTCGTAGATATTGAGGGTGCCGCTCGTGCGATCACCGGGTCGAGGGCCGTTGGGCGCTGGCGCCACGGGCGGGGCCGGTGGCAAGGGGAAGCCAGGGATGACGATGATCGGCAGCGGCAGGGCGTAGGCGACCACCGGGTACGCCGGAACGGGGGCTGGCGCGGCCGCCTGCCGTTCCTGGGCGATCTCCCGGGCGAGGCGTGCTGCTTCCAGGGCCTGGCGCTGGCGCGCGAGCTCGATCTCGCGGTGGGCCAGCGCCTCGATCTCGGCCCGCCGGTCGGGCGCCCTGGGGGCCGGTGAGGGCTGCGGCTCGAGCGCAGCCTGCGTGGTGGTCCGCTCCCGCACCCATTCCCCGGATCCAGGCTGCCGCTGATAGCCAAAGCGGGCGAGGACGGCCGGTAGGCCGTCGAGCTCCGGGGCCAGCCCGGCGGCGACGAGGGCTGCCTCGCGGGCGGAATGACGCAAGCCGTGGTCGAGGGCAAAGCGAGCCAGAGCGAGCCAATCAGCCGCTCGCACCGCCTCGCGCGGCAGGGCGGCGCGGCGACTCAGGAACTCGCCGAGGGGGGATGGCGCACTCTCGAGGCGCTCGACCTGGGAGGTCGGCAGGAGGATCTCGCCGCCTTCCATCTGGATGCGATAGCGGTCGCCGTCGAGCGCGGCGACGACGTCTTCGAAGCGACCACCGTGCTTGAGGTAGACGATGTCGGCAAAGACGGGGCCGCTGACGGCAGCCAACAGCGTCGTGAGGGAGAGCAGACGGCCGAACCGCCCGGCGGGGATGCGGCGACTCATGGCTCCTCCTTCTTGCCCTGTGCCTACTTGCCCGTTCCTAGCTCTGTCCCTCAGCCGCTCGCGAGGGCGTCGAAGTCCTCCTGGCTGACGAACTCGTCGGGGTTGTCGGCGCCGCACACCGTGCAGAGCGCCTCGGTGACCCCTTCGGAATCCTCCCACTCGAAGACGTAGCAAGGGCTCTCGCAGTTGAGGCAGATCAGGTACTCTGGGGCCGACATGCCTTGAGTGTAACGCTTTCAGCCAGCCAGTGGCGTGCCGCCGCCAGCGTTCGCTGGCAGCCGGTCCAAGGGCTGGAGGGTTTGACCCTCTTTGCTGCAGCGTGGTATCGTCGCGAGTCTCGCTCTCAAGGGCGGTCGCGCTTTTCGTGCGCCTCCCCGCCGAGCGTGACCGGGCCGCCAAGGCAAGCACACGGGGCGTCTCGCTCAACTCGGTTCCCGAGTCCTACAGCCCGAGGGTCTTGGCCCGGACGGTGGTTGCGGCGGAGCCGACACGTGCAGTCAGTACGAGGAGCCATGACGATGTACGCAGTGATTCAGAGCGGTGGCAAGCAGTACCGGGTCGAGCCGGGTGAGGTCCTCGAGGTCGAGTTGCTCGACAACGTTGGCGAGGACGGCAAGGTGGTCTTCGACCAGGTGCTGATGGTCGGCGGTGATGCCGGCGTCAAGGTCGGACAGCCGGTGCTGGCCGATGCCACGGTGAGCGCCCACCTGGTGCGCGAGATGCGTGGCCCCAAGCTACGAGTGTTCAAGAAGAAGCGCCGCAAGCAGTACCGGCGCACCAACGGCCACCGGCAGTACCTGGCCCAGGTCCGGATCGAAGAGATCGCGGTCTGAGCGCGGAGAGCCACCGCCGGCGCGGTGGCACCTTCAACCCTCGCCAGCGAGCAAGGAAGCGAAAGAGATGGCACATAAGAAAGGTCAGGGATCGACGCGCAACGGTCGCGATTCGAACCCGCAGTATCTCGGCGTCAAGCGGTTCGGGGGGCAGGATGTCCTCGGCGGCACCATCCTGGTGCGCCAGCGCGGCACCCGCTTCTTCCCCGGGGTCAACGTTGGCCGTGGCAAGGACGACACCCTCTTCGCGCTCACCGCGGGGAAGGTCGAGTTCCAGGATCGTGGCCGGCTCGGCAAGTACGTGCACGTGCGGCCCGCCGAGCAGAGCTAGACCCCGCCCTTGAACTTCCTCGACGAAGCCGTCATCGACGTCCAGGGCGGGCGCGGTGGCAACGGTTGCGTCGCCTTTCGCCGTGAAAAATACGTGCCGCGCGGTGGTCCCTCGGGTGGAGACGGGGGCCACGGCGGCTCGGTGTTCCTGGTCGGCGACCACCGCCTGAACACCCTCTTCCCGCTGCGCTTTCGTAGCCTCTACGCCGCCGAGCGCGGGCGCCACGGCGAGGGTTCCAACCGCACCGGCGCCACCGGTGCCGACCTCGCGATCCCCGTGCCTCTCGGCACTGAGGTGCGCGAGCTCGAGAGCGGTCTCTTCCTGGGTGAAGTGCTGGCCGAGGGCCAGCGCCTGCGGGTGGCAGCCGGCGGTCTGGGAGGCCGCGGCAACGCCCGCTTTGCGACCGCCACCAACCAGGCGCCCCGGCGCCACGAACCAGGCCGCGACGGTGAAGAGCGCCGCTTGCAGCTGGAGCTCAAGCTGCTCGCCGACGTCGGTGTCGTGGGCCTGCCGAATGCCGGCAAGTCGACGCTGATCAGCGTCGTCTCGGCAGCGCGGCCGAAGATCGCCGACTATCCGTTCACCACTCTCGTGCCGCAGCTGGGCGTGGTCGCGCGCGGCCCGCTCGCCGAGCCGTTCGTGATCGCCGACTTGCCGGGCCTGATCGCCGGCGCCGCCGAGGGGGCCGGGCTGGGCCACCGCTTCCTCCGCCACGTCGAGCGCTGCCGAGCGCTGCTGCACCTGGTCGATCTTTCGGCCGATGGCAGCGCAGCGGCGGACCTCGCGGTCGTCGAGCACGAGCTGGCGGCTTTCGACCCGGAGCTCCTGGCGCGGCCGCGCCTCGTCCTCGGCAGCAAGGCAGACGCAGCGCGCGCCGAACGCCGGGAGGAGCTGGCGCAGGAAGCGGGCCGCCGCGGCCTGCCGTACCGTGAGGTCTCGGCCGCCACCCATGCCGGGATCGATGAGCTGGTGCGAGACCTGGAAGGGTTGCTCGCCACTCTCCCGAAGCCCCTGGCCGAGCCCGTCGAAGCGGGCGAGGCGGCGCCGGAGCGATGAGCCAGGCGGAGAGGATCGGCCTCTTTGGCGGCTCGTTCGATCCGCCCCACCGCGGCCACCTGGAGCCGGTCCGCGCCGCGCGTGCCGTTCTCGGCCTCGAGCGGGTGCTCTATCTACCGACCGCGCAGCCGCCGCACAAGGCGGGGCCGCGGCAGGCACCGCCCTGGGCTCGCTATGCGATGGTCGAGCTCAGCTTGCTGCACGAGGAGGGGCTCTACGCCTCGCCCTACGAGCTCACCCCGGGGACGCCGGCCTACACGATCGACACTCTGACGCACTTTCGCCGCCAGCACCCGCAGGCGCAGCTCTACTACTTCTTGGGTGGCGATTCGTTCGCCCAGCTCGCCAGCTGGCGGCGCTGGCGCGAGCTCGCGGAGCTCGCGACCTTGGTGGTCCTGGCCCGGCCGGGCTGGCATCCAAACGAGGTCGTACCGTCGATCCCGGCCGAAATCCTCGCCTTGCTCACCACGGGCGCTGCCCTGCAGGTGGCAGCGCCGGAAGTGGCCGTCTCTTCGACCTCGCTCCGCGCCGTGCTGGCGCGGGGCGCGGACCCTGCACCCGGGGACCTCGCACCCCTGGTGCTAGACTACGTGAAAAAATATGACCTCTACCGATGACCAGTCCTGCTGAGCTAGCCCAGCCCGCCGACATCGCCGCGCTGGTGCAGGCCGCTGTGGACGCCGCCGTCGACACCAAGGCGGTGGACCTGCAGGTTCTGCACCTCGAGCCGGTCACCGACTTCACCGACTACTTCGTGATCAGCTCTGGCACGAGCGACCGCCAGGTGCAGGCGATCGCCGATGCGGTGGACGACCGCCTGCGGCGCGCCGGCAACCGTCCACTCCACGAGGAAGGGCGGCGGCAGGGCCATTGGGTCCTCCTCGACTACGGTGACTTCGTGGTCCACGTCTTCGACGAGGAGAACCGCCGCTTCTACAACCTCGAACGCTTGTGGTCGGACGCCCCGACCGTCACCGGCGACTTCGTGCGCTCCTGAGGGCCTGAGCCCCCCGGCCGCCGGCCACCGGATGCGCGGTCATGCCTCTCCCTCCTCTCGCTCTCCAGGCAGCGACGACCGACTCTCCCCTCCTGGTGCTGGGAGAGGCCGGCAGCGGGCGCTCGACGCTCGCGCGTGAGGTCCACGCCGCGAGCGCCCGGGCAGACCGTCCGCTGGTCGAGGTCGATTGCGCTGCCATCCCCGCGACGCTCTTCGAAAGTGAGCTCTTCGGCCATCGCATCGGTGCCTTCTCGGGAGCGACGGCCAACCGCCGCGGCCGGGTGGCGTGGGCCGAGGGGGGGAGCCTGGTCTTGGATCAGATCGAGGCCCTGCCCCTCGCCGCGCAGGCGAAGCTCCTGCGCCTGGTCGCCGAGCGCCGTTACAGCCCGCTGGGAGGGCGCGAGGAGGCGGCAGACGTGCGGTTCATCGCCATCGGCCCCGAAGACCTCGGCGAGCGGGTGAGCAGCGGGCGCTTCCGGGCCGACCTCTTCTATCGTCTGGAGGTCCTGACCCTGCGTGTCCCGCCGCTGCGGGCCCGCCGGCAGGAGGTCCCGGCCCTCGCCGCCCGTCTGCTGGCCGACCTGGCCGAACGTCAGGGTCGATCGGCGCCGGCGATCGCGCCGGAGGCGCTGCGCTGGATGAGCACCTACGCGTGGCCCGGAAACCTCCGGCAGCTGAAGAACCTGCTCGAGCGCCAGCTGATCCTCGATCCCCTGGGGCCGCTGGCGCCACCGCCACCGACGGCAGCAGCGGAGAGGCCACGGTCGCTCGCCGAAGTCGAGGCCGAGGCCATCCGGCGCGCCCTCGCCTACACCCGCGGCCGCCAGGGCGAGGCGGCGGCCCTCCTGGGGATCAGTCGCAAGTCCCTCTGGGAGCGCCGCCGCCGTTTCGGGATCCCGTAGGAGCTACCGCCCCTTCCACTCGGGAGCGCGCTTGCCGAGGAAGGCCGCGACACCTTCCTTCTTGTCCTCGGTCGAGAAGCAGAGGCAGAAGAGGTCGCGCTCGTAGGCCAGGCCCTCTTCGACCGCCATCCGCTGGCTGGCCCGCAGGGCCTCCTTGGCCACCCGCACGGTGAGCGGGCTCTTGCTGGCGATCTCGTTGGCGATCTCCAGGGTGCGGGCACGCAGCTCCTCGGCGGGCACCACCAGCTCGACGAGCCCGATCGACTTCGCCTCGGCGGCATCGATCATCGCGCCGGTCAAGATCAAGCGCATGGCGTGGCCGAGGCCGACCTGGCGGGGCAGGCGCTGGGTGCCGCCGCCGCCGGGGATCAGGCCGAGCTTGATCTCGGGTTGACCGAAGCGGGCCTTCTCCGAGGCGACCCGTAGGTCGCAAGAGAGCGAGAGCTCGCAACCGCCGCCGAGGCAGAAGCCGTTGATCATCGCGATCACCGGCTTGGGGAAGGAGGCCATCACGTCGAAGATCCGCGGCGAGGCCATCGCCTGACGCTGGTCGAACGGCGAACGGCCCTCGAACTCGGCGATGTCGGCGCCGGCGATGAACGCCTTCTCGCCGGCGCCGGTGATCACCACGACACCGATCCCGTCGTCGTGCTCGATCGCGTCGAGGTGAGCGATCATCTCGTCACGCACCTGCTGGCTGAGGGCGTTGAGCTTGTCGGGGCGGTTGACGGTCAGGATGGCGACGCGACCCTCGCGCTCCATCAACACGATATCGGCCATGGTCTTCTCCTTGGGCTAGCGGTGCTGCCAGGTAGGTTTGCGCTTGGCGAGGAAGGCGGCGAGGCCCTCCTCCATGTCGGCGGTACGGGTGAGCTCTTCGAGGTAGAGCCGTTCGTTGACGGCCAGCGCCTCGGCGGCCGGTAGCTCTTCACCGGCCCGCACGCCCCGTTTGGCGAGGCGGAGCACGGCAGCGCTGCGGGCGAGGAGCTGGCCGCTGACTTCGGCGAGCTTCTCCTCGAGACCGCCGGTGGGTGCCAGCCAGCTGACCAACCCCATCGCCTGCGCCTCCGTGGCGGGGAAGATGCGGCCGGTGGCGATCATCTCGAGACTGCGGCGGGTACCCAGCCGCTGTGGATAGTGGGCCGCCGCCCACGGCGGCCAGCAGCCGAGCTCGATCTCCGGCTGGCCGAAGCGGGCGCCTTCCTCGGCGAGGATGAGGTCGCAGGCGGCGGCGAGCTCCATGCCACCACCGAGACAGTGGCCGTGCACGGCCGCCAGGCTGAGCATGGGCAGGGCGCGCAGCCGGCCGAGGGCGCCGTGGAAGGTCGCCAGCATGCGCTCGATCTTGTCGCTCGTGTGGTCGTGGACGGAGACGCCGGCCGAGAAGGCCTTCGGGCCCTCGCCGCGGAGCACGACGAGGGCGACCTCGGGGCGATTGGCGACCTCGGCGAGGGCGCGGTCGAGGGCCTCGAGGGTGGCGATGTCGACCACGTTGACGGGCGGTCGGTTCAGCGCCACGGTCACCACCGGGCCTGCGGCGCGAACGAGCACGGGGGAGTCGGTCATCGTCGTGGTCCTCGCTGTCGTCGATCAGGAAACGTCCGCGCCGCACCGGCGTCGCCCGGCGGCGTCCTCACCCGCGGCGACCCGACGGCTGAAGTGCACGAAGAGCTCGCGCTGGGCTGCCAGCGCGAGCAGGTCCTCCGGGTGCCACTGGACCCCCTGCAGCCACCAACCGTCGAGGCAGCCGTTGGCGGCTTCCACCAAGCCGTCGGCGGTCTCCATGCTCGCCGCGAGCCCGGGAGCGAGGGCCTTGATCCCCTGGTGGTGACGGCTGTTGACGCGGCTCGAGGCGATCTCGGCCCAGGGGGCGGCGCTGGCGCCCAGGGCGCTCGGCCGCAGCTCGTGGCAGGGCTCGTCTTTGGGGTGCGGGCGCTGATGATCGACGGCATCGCCAAGCTGGCGGGGGAGGTCCTGGTAGAGGCTGCCGCCGAGAAAGACGTTCAACACCTGCAGGCCGCGGCAGATGGCCCAGACCGGCGTGCGTGCCGCGCGGGCGCCGGCGAGGACGCCGAACTCGATGGCGTCGAGCGGCGGGTCGAGCTCGAGCTCGATACCCGGCAGGGGTGCCTCGCCGTAGCGCCAGGGCTCGACGTCCGGGCCGCCGCAGAGATAGAGGCCGGCGGCGCGAGCGCCGAGGTGCTCCCAGTCTGCTCGCGGGCCGGCGGGGGTCAGCAGCTGCAGGCGGTCGGCGGCAATTCCCGCGGCGAGCAGCCCGGCGATGTAGGGGCCAGCCTTGGTCTCGCTCTCGCAAGTCACCAGCACGGGCGCCGGCGTCGCCACCTAGAGCCTCTCGACGAGCGCGGCGAGCCCCATGCCGCCTGAGACGCAGAGGGTCGCGAGCCCCAGGCGGCGGTGGCGTTGGGCCATGCCGTGGAGCAGGGTGACGACGATGCGGCAGCCGGTGGCGCCGATCGGATGGCCGAGGGCGATGGCACCGCCGTCCGGGTTGACGATCTGGGGATCGAACTCCAGCCCGGCGAGGCAGGCCAGGACCTGGCTGGCGAAGGCCTCGTTGAGCTCGACCTCCTCGATGGCGCTCGCCGCCAGCTGGCGGCGGGCGAGGAGCTGGCGCACCGCCGGCACGGGGCCGATCCCCATGATCCGTGGGTCGACGCCGACGACCTCCCAATCGAGGAGGCGGGCCGCTGGCGTCAGGCCGAGCTCGTGGACGGCGCGTTCGCTGGCGACCACCACTGCCGCGGCGCCGTCGGTGATCCCCGAGGCGTTGCCGGCGGTGACGGTGCCGCCGGGGCGGAAGACGGCTTGGAGCTTCGTGAGGTCACCGGGCTCGACGCCGTCGCGCGGGTGCTCGTCGAGGCTCACCGTCGTCGCGCCCTTGCGGCCGGGGACGGTGACGGGGGCGATCTCGGCTGCGAAGCGACCTGCCCGACGGGCTCGCTCACAGCGCTGCTGGCTCTCGACGGCGTAGGCATCGGCGGCCGCGCGCACAATGCCTGCTTCCACCGCGAGCTCCTCGGCCGTCTCGCCCATCACCAGGCCGGACAGGGGATCGTTGAAGCCATCGCGGTACATGCCATCGACGATCTCGTCGTGGCCCATGCGATAGCCCCAGCGCGCCCGCGGCAGCAGGTACGGCGTGTTGGACATGCTCTCCGTGCCGCCGGCGAGGACGACGCTCGCCTCGCCGTTGTAGATCGTGCGGGCAGCCGAGAGGATGGCCTGCAAGCCGGAGCCGCAGGCCTGGTTGAGGGTGTAGGCCGGGCGATCGACCGGCACCGTGGTCCGGAAGGCGATCTGCCGAGCCGTGTTGGGCCCGCCGCCGCCCTGGCGGCCGTGGCCGAAGATCACCTGATCGACGCGCGCAGCTTCGAGGCCGGCACGGCTGAGGCAGGCGGTCGCTGCCGCAGTGCCGAGGTCGGCGGCGCTCAGGCTTGCCAGGCTGCCGCCGAACTTGCCAATCGGCGTGCGCACGGGGGCGATGAGATAGACGGGAGGACGCTGGCTTGGACTCTCCATGGCGGGTGCCGGGGGCGGGCTCCTTGTCTCGATCCGATGGCAGTCGATCTGGTGGCTCTCGGTGCGCTGGCTCTTGACCTCAGTAGCTCTCGAAGCGCAAGGGCGGACCCGGGCGGCGAGGCCGAGCGGCCCCGCCGCGACCGTCACTCAGGCTCCCTTGAAGTTCGGCTGGCGCTTCTCGATGTACGCCGACAGGCCTTCCTTGGCGTCGTCGCTCTGGAACAGCTGCTGCTGGAGCTCGCGTTCGAGCGTGAGAGCGGACTCGAAGGGGACCTCGGCCCCCGACTGCACCGAGCGCTTGATCCTCCCCACCGCCTTGCTCGCCCGGTTCGGCGGGCAGAACTGCCGAGCGTAGACGTAGATCTGCTCCAGGAAGTCGTCGCCCTCGAGGATCTGGTCGACGATGCCGTACTGCTGCGCCTCCTCCATCGAGAACAGCCGGCCGGTCACCATCAGCTCGATCGCCCGGCTCTTGCCGACGATGCGCACCAGGCGCTGGGTGCCGCCCGTGCCGGGGAGCACGCCGAGCGAGACCTCGGGCAGGCCCACCTTGCCGGCACCCTTGCGGGCGATCCGCAGGTCGGCCGCCATCGCGATCTCGAGGCCGCCACCGACGGTGTTGCCGTTGAGGGCGGCGATCACCAGCTTCGGGGTCTGCTCGAGCCGCGACAGCGTCTCATTGGCGTGCAGGCAGAAGTAGTACTTGAAGACGGGGTCCGACTTTTTCAACATGTTGATGTTGGCACCGGCGCAGAACATCCGATCGCCCGAACCGGTGAGGACGATCACGTGCACCCCGGGATCGAACCGCGCCTTGAGGATGAAGGCATCCAGCTGCAGCATCATCTCGTGGGTGTAGGTGTTCGCCGGTGGGTCGTCGAGGGTGATGGTGGCGACGCCCTCACGGACCGCGTAGTGCACCAGGGTGGCCTGCGGAGTGCTTTCCGACATCGATCTCTCTCCTTGGGTTGCGAACTCGGTGACCGCCTTCGCCGGCCGGCGGGCCTGGTCGCGGCGGCATGCGTGCTGCTTCGGGATTTGGTGGCTCGGGACCTGCCAGGCCGGGGCCTGCCGGGCCTGGTTAGCCCGCCGATTCTTACATATCGAGGCTGGCTTTGGCAGGTCGGGGGAGGCGGTCGCCGGCCACCTCGCGCCGCTCCGCGGCGACTGCTAGGATACGCTTCTTGCGTCCAGCTAGGCGGTAGGAGGAGCTCTAGGCTCAGGCACCATGATCACGGGGTACAACACGGATGTGCGCCACGCCGAGGTGGTCTTCCACGTCCAGACGGAAGACAAGGGCACCTCGAACCCGTTCGTCGAGAGCCTCGTCTACGTCGGTGGGCGCGTCGTGGCCGCCAAGCGAGCGAGCTACCAGGGCCTGCTCGACGAGGGCAAGGGGGCGGGCGAGATCGGCGAGCTGATGGAGCATCAGCACCGCACGATGATCGCCGCCATCAAGCAGGGCAAGTTCGACGAGAAGCTACAGGCGCTCCTGGGCATCAAGCCGTCGGCGGCGTCCACCGGCACGGTCCCGAAGGCCAGCGCGGCCGAGGACATGCTCTCCGCCACGCGGATCACTGAGGCCGAGCGCACCCTCGATCAGGTCATCCTCGAGTACCTCACCAGCGAGGCCGAGCAAGAGCAGCTGCAGATCGCCGTCGAGGGCGAGCCGACCCTGATCGCCGGTCTGCCCTCCCATCTCCATCTGCGGGCAACCTCGAGCAAGGGCGGTCGCCCGGTGTCCGGCGCGCTGATCGAGGTCAAGCTGATCTCGACGGTGGCCGAGGCGCGGAACCTGGCGAGCGGCGAGACGGACTCGCTGGGCGACGTCGAGCTCGACTTCCTCATTCCCCAGCTCGGCAGCGGCGCCGCGGCGCTGATCATCACCGCCGAGAGTCATATCGGCTCGGCCGAGCTGAAGCATCTGCTGTGAGCGGGCTGCGATGAGCGGCGGACCTCCGATCGTCCTGCGGGTCAACGGAGAGGACCGCGAGGTCCCGGCCGGGAGCAGCGTGCTGGCGCTGCTTTCCGCCGCTGGCCATGACCCCCGCGCGGTTGCCATCGAGCTCAACGGCGAGATCCTCCGGCGACCGGATTGGGCCGAGACGGCGCTCCGAGCTGGAGATCGTCTCGAGGTGGTGCGCTTCGTCCAGGGCGGGTGAGCCGCGGTTGTGACAGAGGGGCCATCTGTAGATATGGCTCTTGATCTCTGCCTCTCCCTCGCTTAGCATCGCGCCAGATTGCCTACCGGCCGCCGAGCGTCGGGTCGCTGAAGGGCGCCCGATCCAAGCCGCAAAGCCCCGATCCACGCCGCAAAGCAGGGGAGAGTCCCATGCCGAGCACCGTCCAAGACCCGCGCCAGTACCTCCAACGTTCCCGTCGCAATCTGCTCGTGCCCTGGCTGGGCAGGCAGCTCGCGCCGCGCCGTTATGCCCCCGCCGAGAGGATGCGGGAATTCCCTCCCGGCGAGCCGACGGGTGCCCTGGCCGCGCCGGCGTTGCCGCCGCTGGCGGTGATCGCTCTCAACCGGATGGGCTTCGGGCCGCGGCCCGGAGACATCCAGGCCTTCAACGCCCTGGGCGCCACCGACACGGCGCGGTTGACCGCCTACGTCGACCAGCAGCTCGATCCAGGGTCGATCGCGGACCCGGACCTCAACGCCCGGCTGGCGGCCGCCGGCTTCACGACGCTCGCCAAGTCCCTCGCCCAGCTCTTCCACGACCACCACGTCGTGGACCCCGAGTGGTCGGTGCGGATCCAGCCGGCCACCGAGACCGAGCTGGCCGCCTGGTACCGCGCGGTGTACAGCAAGCGGCAGCTCCTCGAGGTGCTGGCTGACTTCTGGCACAACCACTTCAACGTCTACGCCTGGGAGTTCATCGAAGGGCCCGTGTGGGTGCACTACGACCGCGATGTGATCCGCGCCCACGCCCTCGGTAACTTCCGCCAAATGCTCGAGGCGATGTGCAAGGCGCCAGCGATGCTGGTCTACCTCGACAACTTCATCAGCTTCGCCGACGGCTACAACGAGAACTTCGCCCGTGAGCTCCTCGAGCTGCACTCGTTGGGGGCGGAGAACTACCTCGGCGTCCTGCCGCAGGAACAGGTGCCCGGCTACCCGAACGCGCCGGTCGGTTACGTCCATGACGACGTGATCGCGATCGCCCGCGCGCTCACCGGCTGGACCTTCGACATCGACTGGATCTGGGGTAACGGCAACACCGGGCAGTTCGTCTACCGGGACGACCTGCACGACACCCAGCCGAAGACCTTCCTCGGCCTTGCGATGCCCGGCGGGCAGACCGCCGCCCAGGACGGTGCGCTGGCCCTCGACCGCATCGCTGCCCATCCCGGCACGGCGCGTTTCATCTGCCGCAAGCTCTGCCGCCGCCTGGTCTCCGACAATCCCCCGGAGTCCCTCGTGCAGTCGGCGGCCACATTGTTCCAGAACCTGGTGGCGGCTCCCGACCAGCTCAAACAGGTGGTGCGTCACATCCTGCTGGCGGCCGAGTTCCGCACCACCTGGGGCGAGAAGATCAAGCGACCCTTCGAGGTGGCGGTCTCGGCCCTGCGGGCTGCCAACGCCAACTTCCGCTTCGTCTGGGAAGACAACCAGGACGGCTGGGACACCGGGGCGCTCCATTGGCTCTACAACGCGGCGGGCCAGGAGCTCTTTGCCAATCACCCACCGAACGGCTACCCCGACGTGCGCGCCAAGTGGCAGAGCGCCAACCCGCGGGTGGCCCTATGGCGGACGGTGAACTGGCTGATCGAGGCCCAGGACGCCGGTGGTACATGGCGCCTCGACGTCCTCGCCCAGACGCCCCCGGGCGTGCGGTCGGCTACCGAGTTGGCGGACTTCTGGATCGACCGCGTCTACGGCCGGGCCCTGCCGGCCGCGGACCGCCAAGAGGTGATCGAGATGATGGCGCAGGGCCACAACCCGGACCTCGACCTGCCCCTCGACACCGACGAATCGACCCGCGATCGCCTGCGAGCGATGGTCGGCCTGCTGTTCATGGCCCCCGAGTTCCTCTGGCGTTGAACCCTCTGGCGTTGGACCGCTGCCGCGCAGCGAACGGAGAAGCCCTATGTGTCAGCCCACTCGTCGCGGTTTTCTCGTTGGTTGCTCGACGGCGATCGCCAGCCTCGCCGGGTCACGTTTCGGCAGCCTGGCCTTCGCGGAGCCCGGTGGCAGCTTCAACGACGAGATCTTCGTCGTCGTCTTCCTGCGCGGCGGCATGGATGGCCTGAGCCTCGTGCCGCCGATCGGTGGCACGGACCGCGGCCACTACGAGGCGTTGCGGCCGAACATCCGGGTCCCGGTCTCCGGGCCGGGTGCTGCGCTGCCGCTCGGGGCCCATCCCTTCGGCCTGCATCCTGCGGCAGCCCCCCTTCACGACCTCTACCAGGACGGCAAGCTGGCGATCATCCAGGCGGTGGGGATGAACGAGAACCAGCGGAGCCACTTCGATTCGATGGACTGGATGGAGCTGGGGACTCCGGGCCTCTCGAACACCACCACGGGCTGGCTCACCCGCCACCTGACGACGGCGACCAACCTACCGCCGCAGATCATCATGCCGTCGCTGTCCGTAGGGGCCAACCAGACGACCTCCTTTCTCGGCAGCTTCGAGACGATCAACCTCGAGAGCCCGTCGACCTTCGCCCTCAACATCGGGCCGTGGCGCTGGCTCGACGCTCAGAGGGTGGCGCTGCGCCACCTCTATTCGGCCGACACCAGCTGGCTCCACCAGAGCGGCCTTTCGGCGCTCAACGCCGTCGACATCATCGAGCTCAACGCGACGGAGAACTACGTCCCCGGCAACGGTGCCGTGTACCCTGGCGGACCGTTCGGCGACAACCTCAAGGTGGTGGCGCAGATGGTCAAGCTCGACCTCGGCCTGCGGGTGGCGACGGTCGATCTCGGCGGCTGGGACACCCACGAGAACGAGGGCCCAAATGGTGGCTACTTCGCCGGCCTGGTCAGCGTCTTGTCGCAGGGCCTGGCCGCCTTCTACACCGACCTCGACGGCCCGGTGCCGTACACCAACCGGCTGACCGTGGTGGTGATGAGCGAGTTCGGTCGGCGCGCCTATGAGAACGGCGACAGCGGCACCGACCACGGGCACGCCAACCAGATGTTGGTGCTGTCGGGCAACGCCATCGGCGGCTTGCATGGCTTCTGGCCGGGCCTCGCCCCGGGCCAGCTCTATGAGGGGGAGGACCTGGCGGTCACTACCGACTTCCGGCGAGTGCTCACCGAGATCCTGATCCGGCGCCTGGCCAACCCGGCGATCCCCAGCATCTTCCCGGGCTACACCACCTATTCGCCTCTCGGCGTCGTGCAGGGCGTCGACCTGCCGATTGGCGGTAACCCGATCTTCCAGGATGGCTTCGAGAGCGGTGACACCTCGGCTTGGAGCGCCACGGTCAGCAGCTGATGGTGGGGTGACCCGGCTGCCGCGCGCTTGCACCGGCGCGGCCCTTTTCTGTATAGTCCTCGCCCCTGGGGGCCGCTAGCTCAACTGGCAGAGCAGCAGACTCTTAATCTGCGGGTTCTAGGTTCGATTCCTAGGCGGCTCACCATCCCTTCCCAGAAACTGGCCACCCTGGCAGTCGGCTGCACGTCGTTCCGATACACTCGGTCCCGTTCCGAGGTCAGCCTGCTCAGCGAAAGTGGCGGAATTGGTATACGCGCTAGACTTAGGATCTAGTCCCGAGCGATCGGGTTGGGGGTTCGAGTCCCCCCTTTCGCACCACTCCTAGGGTCGCGGCTTCCGGCCGCGCCTTCCAACCTGCGGAAAGCCCCAAACCGATGAGTGTGATCCTCTCCAACACCGAGGTTGCTCCCCTCCGGCGCGAGCTGAAGATCGAGGTGCCGGTGCCCGCCGTCGAGGCCGCCAAAGAGCGGGTCGTCCAGGAGATTCGCCGGCGGGCCAAGCTGCCCGGTTTCCGGCCCGGCAAGGTCCCGCGCGAGGTCGTCGAGCGACGCTACCGCGAGGACATCGAGCGCGAGGTCATCGAGCGGCTGGTCCCCGACTTCTGGCACCAGGCGCAGCACGAGGCGAACCTCGAGCCGCTGATGCAGCCGCAGGTGAAAGACGTCGAGTTCGCCGCGGGTCAGCCGGGCTCGTTCGTCGCGACGGTTGAGGTGCGGCCGGAGATCGAGTTGCGCAACCTCAAGGACTTCGCCCTGCCGCCGGTCGAGGTCGAGCCGGCGCGCGAGGAGGTCGACGAGGCGCTCGCCCAGCTGCAGCGCTCGCATGCGGACTGGCAGGTGGTAGAACGGGCGGCCTCCCGTGGTGACCTCGTGCTGGGTGCTCTCGTCGAGCTCGACGCCGCAACGGGCGAGCCCGTTGGGGAGGCTCCGCAGCCGGTGCAGTTCGAGGTCGGCGACGGGCACGTCTGGGAGGAGCTGTCGCTCGCCGCCACCGGCGTCCTCGCGGGCCGCGAGGTGGACTTCGAGCGCACCGCGGCCGCCGGGCCGCCGTCGGCCGAGGGGTCCGAAGGGGCAGGCAGCAAGAAGTACCGCCTCAAGCTGGATTCCGTCCGCGAGGCCGACCTGCCAGCCCTCGACGACGACTTCGCCAAGAAGCTCGGCGTCGACGATCTCGCGGCGCTGCGGTCCGAGGTCGAGGCCCAGCTGCGGCGTAGCAAGGCGGCGGCCAACCGCCAGCAGCGCGAGCAAGCCCTCCTCGAGCAGCTCTGCGAGCGGCATCCGACCCCCTTGCCGCAGTGGGTCGTCGAAGGCGAGATCCGCAGCCTGCTGCAAGACCACGCCGAAGACCTGGGCCGCCGGGGCGTCGACCTCGAGAACGCCGGGCTCGATTGGAACCAGCTCGCCGAGCAGGCGCGGCCGGCCGCCGAGCGGCGGGTGCACGCCCGCCTCGTGCTCGACGCTGTGGCCCGCCAGGAGGGCCTCAAGGTCAGTGAGCAGGAGCTTGCCTTCGCCCTTTCGACGCTGGCCCGGATGCAGGGAAAATCCCCTGCCGTCCTCGGTCGAGAGCTCGAGGAAGCTGGTAAGCTGGGAGCCCTCGCCGCGCAGCTGCGACGAGAGCGCGCCATCCGTCATCTGCTCGGCGAGACGCCGCCACCGAGCATCGGCGAGGAGCCGGTGGCCGAGGCGAGCGAGGAGGCCGAGCCGGCCTGACGGGTTACGAACGGCGGGTGTGCTGGAGCCGGAGCCACCGGGAGCGGCAGGACTCGCCGAGCCCCGAACCAGGACGAGGAGCACGATGCTGGTACCTTGGGTTGTAGAGCAGACCAACCGCGGCGAGCGGGGGATGGACATCTTCTCCCGGCTGCTGCGCGACAACATCATCTTCCTGGGCCGGCCGATCGACGACGACGTCGCCAGCCTGGTGATCGCCCAGATGCTCTTCCTCGAGGCCGAGAACCCGGAGAAGGACATTTCCTTCTACATTAACTCTCCGGGTGGCTCGATCTCAGCCGGGATGGCGATCTACGACACTATGCAGTACATCAAGCCCGACATCGCCACCTACTGCGTGGGGCAGGCGGCGTCGATGGGAGCGGTGCTGATGGCGGCCGGCACGACGGGCAAGCGCACCTTGCTGCCCAACAGCCGGATCCTCATTCATCAGCCCTTGATGTACGGCTTGCAGGGTCAGCAGACCGACATCCAGATCCACGCCGAAGAGCTGCTCAAGATGCGCGACAAGCTGGAGGACATCCTCGCCTTCCACACCGGGAGGACGAAGGATGAGATCCACCGCGACACCGAGCGCGATAAGATCTTCGGTGCTGAAGAGGCGGTAAGCTACGGTCTTGCTGATCGTGTGATGTCGAGGAGACGCAACGGCTAACTGCCGCCGGTCTACGGACCGTGTGGCCTACGGAATAGCTAAAGGACGGTGGTCTGTTCTAGCTGACGAGAGTTGACAGAGGTCGAGCCGGCCCCGGTACCCGGGAGTCCGTTCCCGCCCAGGAAGGTGCCTCGCTGACTGCCCGACGCAGCAGCCGCGAGCCGCCAGGCCGCCGCCCGACCCCGGAGGAAAGATGCCCAAGAAAGAAAGCGGTGATGAGGTCTTGCGGTGCTCGTTCTGCAACAAGAGCCAGCGCGAGGTCAAGAAGCTCATCGCCGGTCCGACCGTCTTCATCTGCGACGAGTGCGTCGACATCTGCCTCGACATCATTGCCGAGGATCGGATGCTCGAGCAGCAGCAGGACACCTCGCTCCCCAAGCCCAAGGAGATCAAGGCCCTCCTCGACGAGTACGTCGTGGGCCAGGAGCTGGCGAAGAAGAAGCTCGCCGTCGCCGTCTACAATCACTACAAGCGGATCGACTTCGCCGAGAAGAACCACTCGGAGGTCGAGCTGCAGAAGTCCAACATCCTGCTGATCGGCCCCACCGGCACGGGCAAGACCCTCCTGGCGCAGACCCTGGCGCGCCTGCTCTCCGTCCCCTTCACCATTGCCGACGCGACGACGCTCACCGAGGCCGGCTACGTCGGTGAGGACGTCGAGAACATCATCCTGAAGCTCTACCAGGCCTCGGGCAACGACAAGGAGAAGACCCAGCGCGGCATCGTCTACATCGACGAGGTCGACAAGATCTGCCGCAAGGGGGACAACCCGTCGATCACCCGTGACGTCTCCGGCGAGGGCGTGCAGCAGGCCCTGCTCAAGATCCTCGAGGGGACGCAGTGCAACGTGCCGCCGCAGGGTGGGCGCAAGCACCCGCACCAAGAGTTCCTGCAGATCGACACCACCAACATCCTGTTCATCTGCGGCGGTGCCTTCGTCGGCCTCGACGACGTGATCGGCCGCCGGCTCAACGAGAAACAGTTGGGTTTCGGTGCCGAGGTCAAGGCCAAGAAGGAGCGCAAGGGTGCGCGGATGCTCGAGCAGGTGCTGCCCGAGGACCTCATCAAGTTCGGCCTCATTCCCGAGTTTGTCGGCCGTCTGCCGGTGGTCGCCACCCTCGAGGAGCTCGACGAGGAGGCGCTGATCCGCATCCTCAAGGAGCCCAAGAACAGCCTTGCTCGCCAGTATCAGACGATCATGGAGTTCGAGGGCGTGGAGCTGAGCTTCACGGACGGCTCGCTCGAGGCGATCGCTCGCGAGGCGCTCAAGCGCAACGTCGGAGCCCGCGGGCTGCGCATCATCCTCGAGGAGATCATGCTCGACTTGATGTACACCATCCCGTCACAGCGGGACATCAAGAAGTGCGTGATCAACGAAGAGGTCATCACTCATCGCATCTCGCCCATCACCGTCTTCAAGGAAGCGGTCTAGAGGGCTGGTTCGCCCATCTCTGGGAGTGGAGCGCTGCATGCCGATCAATCCTTCCTTCGTCAAGACCCGGCGAGAGACCCTCCCTCTGGTCCCGCTGCGGGACATGGTCGTTTTCCCCCACATGATGGCGCCGTTCATCGTCGGCCGGGAAAGCTCGGTGAGGGCCCTGGAGGCAACGCTCTCGACTCCGAGCAAGCGCATCTTCCTGGTCGCCCAGAAGGACCCGCGGATCGACGAGCCGCTGCGCGACGACATCTTCGATTTGGGAGTGGTGGCGACGGTGATCCAGAACCTCAAGCTGCCCAATGGCAACGTCAAGGTGATGGTCGAAGGCGTGCAGCGGGCGCGGGTGACGGACGTGATCGAGGGAGACGGTTTCCTCGACGTCGAGGTGGAGACCTTCGAGGTCAACTACCCCTTGAACGACGTCCTCCAGAACTACATGAACAAGGTGCTGGGCGTCTTCGAGACCTACGCGAAGATGTCCCACCACCTCGCCTTCGATGGCCTGATGTCGACCGTCAAGGTCGACGATCCAGATCGCTTTGCCGACATCCTCTCTGCCCACTTGATGGTCAGCACGAGCGACAAGCAGTCGCTCCTCGACATGGTGAACCCCTACGAGCGGTTGCAGCGCCTGCATGACCTGCTCGAGGTCGAGATCGAAAAAGTGAATCTCGACAAGCGGGTCAACATCAAGGTCAAGAAGCAGATGGAGAAGGCCCAGAAGGAGTACTACCTCAACGAGAAGATCAAGGCCATCCACCAGGAGCTGGGCCGCACCGACGACCGCGCCGACGAGATGGCCGAGCTGCGCCAGAAGATCGAGAAGGCGGGGATGCCGAAGGAGGCGCGCGAGAAGGCCGACCAGGAGCTCAAGCGCCTGGAGGCCATGCCTCCTGTCTCGGCGGAGGCCACGGTCTCGCGCAACTACATCGACTGGTTGGTCTCGGTGCCGTGGAAGAAGGCCGCTCGTGAGCGCAAGGACATCAAGCGCGCGGAGCTGATTCTCAACGAAGACCACTACGGGCTCGAGAAGATCAAGGAGCGCATCCTCGAGTTCTTGGCCGTGCGTCAGCTGGTGCCGCAGAACAAGAAGTCGAAGAGCGCCATCCTCTGTTTCGTGGGCCCGCCGGGCGTCGGCAAGTCGTCGCTCGCCAAGTCGATCGCCCGCGCCACCAACCGGCCCTTCGTCCGCCTGTCGCTTGGCGGCGTGCGCGACGAGGCGGAGATCCGCGGCCACCGGCGGACTTACATCGGTGCTTTCCCGGGTCAGATCATCCAGATGATGAAGAAGGCGGGCTCGATCAACCCCGTCTTCCTCCTCGACGAGGTCGACAAGATGGCGATGGACTTCCGGGGGGACCCGGCCGCCGCTCTCCTCGAAGTCCTCGACCCCGAGCAGAACGACGCCTTCGTCGATCACTACCTCGACGTCGACTACGACCTCTCGAAGGTGATGTTCATCGCCACGGCCAACGTCCTCCACACCATCCCGGGCCCGCTGCGGGACCGCATGGAGGTGATCGAGCTCTCGGGCTACACGCAGAGCGAGAAGCTCGCCATCGCCCGCCAGTTCCTCGTCCCCAAGCAGCTGGACTCGCACGGCCTCTCGGCGGAGCGGGTGAGCTTCGAGGACGCCGCCATCGAGAAGGTGATCGACGGCTTCACGCGCGAGGCAGGGGTGCGCAACCTGGAGCGCGAGATCGGTTCCATCTGCCGCAAGATCGCTCGCCGGATGGTGGCTGCCGGTTCAAAGCTCGAGATCGCCATCAAGCCGGAGACAGTGACTGAGCTGCTCGGCAAGATCCGCTTCCGCTCGCGCCTCAAGAACGAGATCTCGGAGGTCGGCGTCGCTTCGGGCATGGCCTGGACCCAGGTCGGCGGCGAGCTTCTCGAGACCGAGGTCAGCCCAATGAAGGGCAAGGGCAAGCTAATCCTCACCGGCAAGCTCGGCGACGTGATGCAGGAGTCGGCGCGGGCAGCGGTGTCCTACCTGCGCAGCCGCGCGTATCTGATCGGCGTCGACCCGGAGTTCAACGACAGCCTCGACCTCCACATCCACGTGCCGGAAGGGGCGATCCCCAAGGACGGCCCCTCGGCCGGCATCACGATGGCGACCGCC
Source organism: uncultured Thermoanaerobaculia bacterium (assembly GCA_964420075.1). Classification (GTDB taxonomy): domain Bacteria; phylum Acidobacteriota; class Thermoanaerobaculia; order Multivoradales; family SZUA-115; genus CAYQRE01. Next base: position 101,624 of record CAYQRE010000008.1, read on the forward strand.
TTGGTGTCGGCGCTCACCCAGATCCCGGTGCGCAAGGACGTGGCGATGACGGGTGAGATCACGCTGCGGGGCAAGGTCTTGCCGGTCGGTGGGATTAAGGATAAAGTACTGGCTGCTTTCCGTGCGGGCATCACCGAGGTGATCCTCCCCAAGGACAACGAGAAAGACCTGGAAGACATCCCGGCTGAGGTCTCTGGCCAGCTTGAGATCCACCTCGTCGAATCGATGGACGAGGTTCTCCAGATTGCGCTCGATGGTGAGCTCTCGGCGATACCCAAGGTGAAAGAGAAGTTCGACCAAGCCGCCGCGAAGCCGCCGGTCGGCTCCGATTCCCTGGCCCACTGATTCCGTGTCCGGCTCCCGCGGGAGCCGGACATCTCGCCAGCCGGCACTAGATCTTTCGCAATCGGGACCGCGAGCCGCCGGTCACCGCCCCCGAGGAGTTCCGAGCAGCCGCCGCGATTTCGAGGTGAGAAGCGGTCCTCGCAGCAGAGCGGTGCATCTCAAGAGAAGCTACAGTCCAGGTGTAGGGCTTTGAGAATCGACAGTGCAGAGTACGTGCGATCGGCGCACCGGGCCGAGGACCTGCTTCGCGACGGCCTGCCGCAGATCGCCTTCATCGGCCGCTCGAACGTCGGCAAGTCGAGCCTGATGAATGCTCTTCTGGGGCGTAGCGGGCTGGCTCGGACGAGCTCGACGCCCGGGCGCACGCGAGCGGTGAACTACTTCGTGGTGAACCGGCGCTGCTATTTCGTGGACCTGCCGGGTTATGGCTACGCCAAGGCAGGACGTCAAGAACGGCAGGAGTGGGCGGACTTGGTGGATTTCTATTTCCGCTCGCTGGCGCGAGGTGACTCGCGGGGCGCGGCACTGGTCATCCAGCTGGTCGACGCCAAGGTGGGGGCGACGGAACTGGATCGCGAGGCCCACGACTACCTGAAGAGCTTCGGTCTTCCCACTCACGTGGTGGCCACCAAGGTCGACCGCCTGAAGCAGGGAGAACTGGCACGGGCGCAGAAGGAGATTGGCGAGCGCCTCCAGATGGACTCACCGACCCCTCCTGTCCTCGTCTCGGCCCGGACCGGAGTGGGGATCAAAGAGCTTTGGCGACCCCTCGATGAGCTCCTGCGGGCGCCGGGGAGCTGAAAGTAGCTCGACGCGAGTAGCGAGGAAAGAGATGACGAAAGCCAGGAACCAGGTCAGAGAGACGAGCCCAGACACCCTCGACATCCGCATTCTCAAGGACATGTCGATCAGCGACCTGACCAAGATCGCCAACGATCTCGGTGTCGAGGGCGCTTCGAACCTGCGCAAGCAGGAGCTGATCTTCAAGATCCTGCAAGCGCAGACCGAGAAGAGCGGTCTGATCTTCGCGGAGGGCGTCCTCGAGTGCCTGCCGGACGGCTTCGGCTTCCTGCGCGCGCCCGAGTACAACTACCTTCCCGGGCCCGACGACATCTACGTCTCGCCGAGCCAGATCCGGCGCTTCGATCTGCGCACGGGAGACACCGTCTCCGGCCAGGTGCGCCAGCCCAAGGACGGCGAGCGCTACTTCGCCTTGATCAAGGTCGAAGCGGTCAACTTCGAGCATCCCGAGGTCTCGCGCAACAAGATCTTCTTCGACAACCTGACGCCGCTCTATCCGCAGCAGCGACTGCAGCTCGAGGTCTCGGGCGACATGTCGTCGCGAGTGATGGACCTCGTCACCCCGATGGGCAAGGGCCAGCGGGCGCTGATCGTGGCGCCGCCCCGCACCGGTAAGACGATGCTGCTGCAGTCGATCGCCCACTCGGTGGAGAAGAACCACCCGGAGATCGTCCTCATCGTCCTGCTCATCGACGAGCGGCCGGAAGAGGTCACCGACATGCAGCGTTCGGTGCAGGGCGAGGTGGTCTCCTCGACCTTCGACGAGCCGGCCACCCGCCACGTGCAGGTCGCCGAGATGGTGATCGAAAAAGCGAAGCGCCTCGTCGAGCACAAGAAGGACGTGGTGATCCTGCTCGACTCGATCACCCGCCTGGCCCGTGCCTACAACACCGTCCAGCCGCCCTCGGGCAAGGTGCTCTCGGGTGGTATCGACGCCAACGCGCTGCACCGCCCCAAGCGCTTCTTCGGTGCCGCCCGCAACGTCGAGGAGGGAGGCTCGCTGACCATCATCGCGACCGCCCTGGTCGATACCGGCAGCCGGATGGACGACGTGATCTTCGAAGAGTTCAAGGGCACGGGTAACTGCGAGATTCACCTCGACCGCAAGCTGATCGATAAGCGGGTCTTTCCCGGCATCGACATCACCAAGTCGGGCACCCGCAAGGAAGAGCTGCTTATCCCGGCGCAGGACCTCCATCGCATCTGGGTGCTGCGCAAGGTGCTCAACCCGCTGTCGACCGTCGAGTCGATGGAGCTGCTGCTCGACAAGCTCTCGAAGACCAAGACCAACCAGGAGTTCCTCAACGCGATGTCGAAGTAGGGCGCGCGAGGAAGCGGCGTGAGCAAGCTCTCGGTTGGGATCGTCAACTTCCTCAACAGCAGGCCTCTCGCCTGGGGATTCCTGCGCGGCTGCTACGCGGACCGTTTCGACGCCGCATTCCATCCCCCTGCGCAGGTCGCCGACCGCCTAGCGCGCGGCGAGCTCGACATCGGCTTGATCCCGGCGATCGAGGTACAGCGCATTCCGGGGCTGTCGGTGCTGCCCGGGCTCTGCGTGGCCGCCACCCGCGAGGTGCGCAGCGTTCTGCTCGTCGCCCGCTGCCCGGTCGAGGAGGTCCGCGAGGTCTCCCTCGACCTCAACAGCCGCACCTCGGCGGCCCTGGTGCAGATCGTCCTCGCCGACCGCTACGGTCTGCGGCCGCGCTATCGACAGGCATTGCCGGAGGTCGAGGCGATGCTGCGGGAGAGTGACGCGGCGCTGGTGATCGGCGATCCGGCCCTCCAGGTAGACCGTGGGCGCTTCCTGGTGCTCGACCTCGCCGCGGAGTGGCGGGCCCTGAGCGGCCACCCGGCCGTCTTCGCCGTCTGGGCCGTGCGCCAGGGCGTCGACCTGCCGGACCTGATGAGCGTCTTCCAGGCGAGCCTCGATCTCGGCTTGGCGGAGATCGAGACGCTGATCGGCGTCTACGCCCGCGAGCTCACCTTGCCCGTGGACGAGGTCCGTCGCTACCTCCTCGAGTACCTTTCCTATTCCCTGGGTGCTGAGGAGCTCGCTGGCCTGGCGGAGTACTACCGCCGGGCCGCTCTCCACGGCCTGATCCCGGCCGCTCGCCCGCTCGCCCTCTGGCCCGCAGTCGAGACACCGGTTCGCGCCGGGGCCTGAGTCTCGCCGGAGCCCACCGTGAGCGCTCAGCGGTCGATGCGCATCGAAGGTTGGGGGCGGCAGGCCGTCTGGGGCGAGGAGCGCAGCGCCGAAGACCTCATGACCGTGGTGGGCGCCGCCGCCCTCAGCCGCGGCCTCGGCCGCTCCTACGGCGACGCTTCGTTGCCACATCCATCCCGGCCGCTCGTCGTCGGGACGACCTTGGCGGACCGCATCCTGGATCTCGACCCCGCCTCGGGGTGCGTGCGTGCCGAGGCCGGCCTGTCGCTCGCCGAGCTGATCCGCCAGGTGCTGCCGCTGGGGCTCTGGCCGCCTGCCTCACCGGGGACCCAGTTCGTCACTCTCGGCGGCATGGTGGCTGCCGACGTCCACGGCAAGAGCCATCACCGCGACGGCACGTTCTCGCAGCACGTCCGCCGGCTACGGATGGTCCTCGCCGACGGCTCCGTCGTCGATTGCTCGCCGAGCGAGAACGCCGAGCTCTTCGCCGCCACCTGCGGCGGCATGGGCCTCACCGGCCACATCCTCGAGGTCGAGCTCACCCTGCAGCGGGTGCCGAGCCCGTGGATCTGGCAGGAGACTGAGCGGATCGACGACATCGACCGCTTCCTCGCCGAGCTGCGCACCGCGGCTTCGCAGTGGCCCTACACGGCCGGCTGGATCGACTGCCTCGCCCGCGGCCGGCGCCTTGGCCGTGGCATCCTGTTCAAGGGCCGCTGGGCCGAGCCCGGAGAGGCACCGAATCGCTTCCCTCGCCCCGCCTCGGCCCTCTCTGTACCGTTCGTCCTGCCGAGCTGGCTTCTCTCGCCGGCGACGGTGCGGGGGTTCAACGAGGCGGTCTACGGTACGCATCCGCGCCGCCCCCGCCGGGGTATCGTCAGTCCCGAGGCCTTCTTTTACCCTCTCGACCGCGTCCGGCACTGGAACCGTATCTATGGGCCTCGGGGACTGACGCAACACCAATGCGTGCTGCCGGAAGCCGAGCGACCGGGCGCCGCTCGCCGTTTCCTCGACGTACTGACCCGCCTCGGCGGCGCTTCGTTTCTCTGTGTCATCAAGGACTGCGGCGCCGAGAGCGGAGGCCTGCTGTCCTTTCCTCGTCCCGGGATCTCGATCGCCGCGGACTTCAAGGTCGATGCTGGGGTCCAGGCCCGCATCGATCGCCTGAACGAGACCGTTCTCGCCGAGAGTGGGCGCATCTATCTCGCCAAGGATGGCTTCTCGCGCCGCGAGCACTTCGCCGCGATGGAGAGCGCTCGCCTGCCGCGTTTCACAGCGGCCCGCCGGCGCTATGACCCCGAGGGCCGGCTGCGCAGCGCGCTCTCGGTCCGCTTGTTGGGAGACGTGCCATGAAGGTGGTGATCCTCGGAGCGACCAAAGGAATGGGCCGGACTCTCGCCCGCCAGATGGCGGCACGGGGCGACCAACTCGTCCTGCTCGGGCGCGATGCGACGGACCTCGAGCGCAGCGCTGCCGACCTGACAGCCCGCAGCGGCCGGAAGGTCGCCGGGACGGCGGTCTGCGACCTCGCGGAGCCTGCCACGTTCGGTCCAGCGCTGGCGGCGGCCGAGGTGGCCTTGGGAGGCCTCGAGACGGTGGTCGTGACCGCCGGTGCCTTCGCCACCCAGGAGCAGCTCGAGGCGGATCCCGAGCTGGCCGCCCGCGTGCTCGAGCTCGACTTCACGCGCACCGTGCAGTTCTGCGAGGAGGCGAGGCGGCGTCTGCTCGCACACGGCGGTGGAACGCTCTGCGTGTTCAGCTCGGTTGCCGGCGAGCGCGGGCGCAAGCCCGTCGTGCTCTACGGGGCAGCCAAAGCCGGCCTGAGCCGCTACCTCGAAGGCCTGGACCACAAGTTCTCGTCGCAGGGCCTGCGGGTCGTCTGTGTGAAGCCGGGTTTCGTCAAGACGGGGATGACGGCTGGGCTCAAACCACCGCCCTTCGCCGGCGAGCCCGAGGCGGTCGCCACCCGCGTTGTGCGGGCGATCGACCGCGGGACTCCGGTGGTCTATGCGCCGGCGATCTGGCGCTGGGTGATGCTGGTGATTCGGCTCCTGCCACGCTTCGTGATGCGCCGGATCGGCTTCTGACGGCCTACTCGAGGAATGGGCAGAGCACGTCGAGGCAGTTGAGGGCCTCGCAACGCCGGTAGGGCGTGGTGACGCCCCAGTTGATGACCTCGCCGCAGCAGCCGTTGCCGCGCGCGCCCACCACGGTGCTGTAGGTGGCGTCGCTGTAGTAAACGCAGACTCCCAGGCTGAACAGAGCATCGGCGGAGGTCGGCACCAGGGCCGCCGCTCCCAGGGCTGCGACGAGGAACAGGGTGGCGAGAGTCAGGTGGCGTTTCCAGGTTCGCTGGCGATTCGTCATCACGGTCTCCTCCTTGGCTGGAGCGATGCTGCGGGCACCGCAGGGATCACGATGAAGCTCGCTCTCCCCTGAGTGGAGTGCGGAAATGGCCATCGAGGGAGACGCCGGGCGGCCCCGGGCAGACGACAGGCCGGTGGTAGGATCAACGCCCGATGAGCACCATGCCCTCAGGCCGCTCTGTGGCCCAGATCCTTGCGGACGCCGTGGCCGGCCGTCGCATCTCGGTCGGCGACGCCCATACCCTCCTCCTCGACGGCGACTTGCTCGAGCTCGGGCTGGCTGCCGACGCGGTGCGCAATCGCTTCAACGACCCGCAGATCGCGACGTACAACGTCGATCGCAACATCAACTACACCAACGTCTGCGTCTACAAGTGTCGCTTCTGCGCCTTCTACCGCCAGCCGGGAGACCCGGAAGGTTATCTTCTTTCTCGCGACGAGATCGGGCAGAAGATCGAAGAGACGCTGGCGCTCAACGGTACCGGCATCCTCCTGCAAGGCGGCGTGCATCCCGACCTGCCGCTGTCCTACTACGAGGAGCTCCTCCGCTTCATCCACGAGCGCTATCCGACGGTGCACCTGCATGCCTTCTCGCCGCCGGAGGTGAAGTTTGTCGCCAAGAAGGAGCGGCTGAGCTTCTACGACGTCATCGCCCGCCTCAAGGCGGCTGGCCTGATGTCGATTCCCGGCGGCGGTGCGGAGATCCTCTCCGACCCGGTGCGCAAGGAGGTGCTGGCCTATCCCAAGGCGTCGGCCGAAGAGTGGATCGACATCATGCGCCAGGCCCACCGCAACGGGCTGCGTACCTCGGCGACGATGATGTACGGCATGGGGGAGGGCCTCGAAGCCCGTCTCGAGCACCTCGAGCGCGTGCGCAGCCTGCAGGACGAGACCAAGGGGTTCACCGCCTTCATCTCCTGGACTTTCCAGCATGAGCACACAGAGATGGCCGAGGTGCCGGAGACCTACGCGGAGGAGTACCTGCGGACGCTGGCCGTGACCCGCCTGTTCATCGACAACATCGTCCACTTCCAGACCAGCTGGGTCACCCAGGGCAAGAAGATCGGCCAGGCCGCCCTCAAGTTCGGGGCGGATGACATGGGCTCGATCATGATCGAGGAGAACGTCGTCTCCTCGGCCGGCACGGCCTACCGGATGAGCCAGGAGGAGATGGAGCACCTGATCGCCGCCGCTGGCTACATCCCGCGCCAGCGCACCAACCTCTACGAGCGCCTGGTGAGCCGCGAGGAGACGGCGGAGCTGGCGCGCCGCTACCGCAATGCCCTGACCCCGCAGAATCGCGACCTCGCGCCGCTACTGCCGGTAGTGGCCTGAGCCCTCCTAGAAGGCGCGCGTGTCTCCCACGCTCGCCAGCCGTCCCGAGGGATTGTGGTAGGTCCGGCTGGCCCCGGTCTGGGTGTCGGTGACCACCAAGTCGTACTCGACGCTCGAGAGAGCGCCATAGAACACCCAGAAGTGGCCGTTGAGGGCCCGGCCGTCGAGCACCTTGACGACCAGCTCGACGTTGGTCGGCTGGAAGAACCAGAAGGCGCCCGTATCGGGGCTCACCGGCAGCGTCGTGCCCTCGCCGTCCCCCAGGTTCGGCACCTGCCAGTGGACCTCGACGGCGAAGCGACCGCCAGCGAGACAGAGCCGATGGGTGTCTGGTAGGCAGCTGCCCCGGCTGGCCAGCAGCGGCTCGGTTGGCGGCGGTGGCTCCGGGTGCGTCAGCGGCTCCGAGTTCGCCAGCCGCTCCGGGTGCGTCAGCGCTTCCGGGGCGACCAGGCCAGCGAGGCTGCCAGCGGCGCGGTCGAAGGCCAGGAAGGCCCGCGTGTCTCCCACGCTCGCGAAGGTGCCGGCAGGGTTGAAATAGGTGGCCTCGTCGCCGGTCAGGCTGTCGCGTGCCCGCAGGGTGTACTCGACGTTCGAGAGGGCGCCGTAGAAGAGCCAGAAGTGACCGTTGATCGGGCCGCCGGGCAGGACCTTGATGATCACCTCGACGTTGTCCGAGTCGAAGAACCAGAAAGTCCCCGTGTCGCCAGTCCATGGCACCGCACGGCCCCTGCCGGTGTTGCCGGCAAAGTCCCGCCAGTCGATGCGGACCTCGAACCTGCCGTCGCCCAGGCAGAGCGTCATCTCGTCCGCGGCGCAGGGGGACGGGGTGGCAAAGGTGATGCGGAAGGTGCCGGCGCCGCGGGTGCCAGCGTAGAGGGTCGTGGGTGAGTAGGGATCCATCGCCAGGGACAGCACGGCGAGGCCCCCGAGCCCGTCCGTCATGGGCTCCCAGCTCTCGCCGCCGTCATGGCTCACATGGACGCCGGCGTCGGTCGCCACGAAGACGCGGTCGGGATCTCCGGGGTCGATCAGCACGGCATGAGCGTCGACGCTGGGCAGGCCCAGCATCGGCTCCCAGCTGGCGCCGCCGTCGCGCGAGCGGTAGAGCGGAGCCTCGTTGGAGCCGGCCGGGACGCTTCGGGCGGCGAAGACGAGGCCCGGGCGAGCGATGTGGAGAGCGAGAGCCACGTAGGGATAGCCGACGGTGACGGGCAGGCCGGTGCCCGGGCCCTCGAGGGTGCGACCCCCGTCGGTGCTGTGCAGCACGCCGTCGACGCCGGCGACGTAGAGCTCTGCTGAGTGGCCGGGCACCGTCTTGACGTCGAAGAGCCAACCCGGCGGCCCGCTGAGCGCCCGCCAGGTCTGCCCGCCGTCGGTGCTCTTCCAGAAGAGACTCGGGAAGAACAGGCGGGGGATCTCCTGCCCGCCGACCGCATAGGCCGTCTGCGGGTCGAGGGAATCGAAGGCCATCGCGCGAACGTCCCAGTAGCTCGACGGATCGGGCAGGGCCACGGCGGACCAGCTCTGGCCGGCGGTGAGGCTGCGCGCCAGGCCCTTGACCCCGCCGGCGAGGACGGTCGAGATGGTGCCGGGTTGGAGGGCGAGGGCGTGGACCGAGGAGAAGCCCAGCCCGCGCCGCCGCGGCCGCCAATGACTGCCGGCGTCCTGGCTTTCGAAGACGCCGCTGCCGCCGGCGAAGGTGAGCAGCCCCTCGGTGCCGGCATAGAGCCAGCCCCGGCTGCCGGGGTCGATCAGCAGGGAGGTGACGGCCGTGGCGGTGAGGCCCAGCGACGAGGGCAGCCAGTCGCGGCCTCGGTTGCTACCGCGGAAGGCCCCGTAGCTCGCGGTACCGGCGAGTATCGCGCGTGGGTGGGCGGGGTCGACGGCGACGGCGAGGAGCTCTTGGTTCTCGAGGCCGGGCCCGGTCGGCAGCCAGTGGGCGCCACCGTCGAGGGTGCGGTAGACGCCCTGCAAGTCGTAGGCGGCGTAGGCCACCAGCGGATCCACCGGGTCGAAGGCGATGGCGCGTACCGCGCTCGCGGGTAGACCGGTGGGGCGCCGTTGCCAGGTGGCGCCGCCGTCGTCGCTCCAATACGGCGCCGAGCCCCGTTCGAGCGCGACGAGGAGATGGTCTCCCGTAGCCGGGTGGACGGCGAGGTCGATGGCCGGACCGTCGCCGATCGCGAGGCCCTCGCTCCGCCGTTCGGGCGCACCACCCGCGGTGTCGATCCGGTAGACCCCGGCGAGGTTGAAGGAGGCGACCCAGAGCGCCGCAGGGTTGGCAACGTCGAGAACCAGGCGATGGGCGCGGAGGAAGGGTGCCAGCGCCCACCAGGTTGCGCCGTGATCGTGGGACTGGAAGATCCCCGCGCTGCCGGCGGCGTACACCGTACCGCTCGGTGCGACGGCGACGGCCTGCGCGTTGCCGAGCTCGTCGAAGGTGCGGTTGCCGTTGGCGTCGCCCCAGGTCGCCCCGCCGTCGTCGCTGCGCGCGATGCCGAAGTAGGTGGCGGCGTAGAGCCGCGTGGGGAGTGTGGGGTCCACGGCCACGTCCTCGATGAAGGGGCTCGCCAGGCCCTCGGCCGAGGTCTCCCAACTGCCTCCGCCGTCGTTGCTGACGGCCACTCCGCCGCCGCTCGTCGCGGCGACGACGAGCCCCTCGACTGTAGGCGCGAAGGCCAGGCGGGGCACTCGGCCCCCGTCGGGGCCAACGCGAGACCAGCGGTTGATGCCCGCCTGGGAGGGGAGGGCGAGGCCGAAGAGGCAGAGGACCAGGACGAAGGCCGGTTTGCGAGATCGGGCGAGGAGAGTGCGCATGGGATCGCTCCTTGGTCCATTATGCGCGATCGGCATGGAATCTCGATCACCGAGATGGCTGCGGAGCAAAGAAAAGGGCCCACCAGAGTTGGTGGGCCCGGTTGCGCAGGCGGACCGCGGTCGGCCGTCTCAGTGGATGGCGATCGCGCGCGGCTTGGTCTCCTCGCTCTTCGGGATGGTGATGGTCAGCACACCATCCTTGAACTCGGCCTTCACCTTGTCGGCCATGGTGCCGGCGCCGAGCGTGAACGAGCGGCTGAAGGTGCCGTAGGCGCGCTCGATGCGGTGGTAGTTGTCCTTCTCGTCCTTCTTCTCGAAACGCCGCTCGCCGGAGAGCCGCAGCACGTTGTTCTCGAGCGTCACCTGGATGTCCTCCTTCGAGAGGCCAGGAAGCTCGGCGTGCACGACATAGGCGTCCGCGGTCTCCTTGACGTCCACCGCCGGCAGCCAGTTGCCCTTGGAGAGCTCCTCGGACGAGGCCAGGGCCTCCGAGCGGAAGGGGTCGAGGTCGAAGAAGCGGTCGAAGAAGGGGGTGAAGAAGGGGTCGCGAGCACCGAAGAAGGGGAGGTTCTCGCTGCGGCGGGTGAGGGCTTTGCTCATGACGTTCCTCCTTGGTTCACGATCAGCACCAGGCTGATCTCATGTCAGTTCATGAGTGCGTAACGCTGAGATCGAGAGGAATATTCCCATCGCAGTCAGGATCTTCGCTGTCTACGCTCATATTCTGAGGAGTGGCGAGCTGCCAATTGACCGGCCCCCGGCCGCTCGGGGACAATCCACGCCGGAGCGCCGAGGCCAATGCCGATCTACGAGTTCTACTGCCCCGACTGCCACACCGTCTTCAGCTTCTTCAGCGCCGCGGTCGATACGGCGGCGAGCCCTGCCTGCCCGCGCTGCCAGCGCCCCCGGTTGGGGCGCAAGCCCTCCTCGTTTGCCATGCTGCGCAAGACGGCCGAGCGCGGCGGTGAGGAGCCTGGAGAGCTGCCCGACCTCGACGACGAGAAGATGGCCGGGGCGATGGAGGCAGCGCTCGCCGGCATGCCGGAGGGGGCGGAGGAGGACCCGCGGCAGATGGCGCGCCTGCTGCGCCAGTTCGGGGCCGCGGCTGGGATGGAGCTCGGCCCGCGGATGGAGGAGCTGGTCGCCCGGCTCGAAGCGGGGGAGGATCCCGAGGCACTCGAAAGCGAGCTCGACGACGGGGAGTCCGACGACGGCGAGGGCTCGCTTGCCGACTTCTTCCAGGCGCGGCGGGCCTCGCGGGCGCGCCGAACCAAGCCGCGGGTCGACCGGGAACTGTACTTTCTCTAGGGCGAGCTGCCGCGGCGTGCGCCGGCGGGGGCGGCGATGGCTACTCCCAGGGGATATCGGGCATGCTGAGCCGCTCGACCTCCTGGCCCTCGCCGAGGATCGACTTCTCGACGATCTCGTCGAGGTCTTCGAGCCTCACCTTCTGGTACCAGAGGTTGTAGGGCTGGATGGCGACCACGGTGCCGCGGCTGCAGTGTTTCAGGCAACCCGTACGGACGACCATCACGTCTTCGCCAACTCCAGAGTCCCAGACCTTGTCCTTGAGGCTGCGATACAGCTCCAGGGCGCCGCGGGGGCCGCAGCTGGGCTTCTTGGCGCCGGCTTCACGTTCGTTGGTACAGACGAGGACCTGGATCCGGGGCTTGGGCATGCGGCGCATCTTACGCCGAATCCGCCGCCACGCCTGCGGTAAGATTCCTGCCTCATCATGGTGCGATTCGTGCTCAACCCGGGCGGCGGCCGCGGCCGAGCGGCGCAGTTCGCCGAACCACTGCGCGCGCTGGCAGCGACGGCGGGCAGCGAGCTCATGCTGAGCCGCGATGCCGCGCACCTCACCGCCCTGGCACGCCAGGCAGCGGCCGACGGCGTCGAACGCCTGGTGGTGGCCGGCGGCGACGGAACCCAGCACTACGTCGTGCAGGGCCTGGCCGGCACCACCTGCGCCCTGGCCGCCATCCCCCTGGGCAGCGGCAACGACCTCGCGGCGACACTCGGAATGCCGGCCGAGCTCGGCGCCGCGGTGCAGGCGGCCCTCGCTGCCCCCATCCGCAGCCTGGACCTCGCTCGCGTTGACGACCAGCTCTACGCCGGGGTGGCGGGGGTGGGCTTCGACAGCGCCGCCAACGAGACGGCCAACCGAGTCCGGCGTCTCAAGGGGCCACTGATCTACGTCTACGCCGTCCTCCACACCCTGGTGACCTTCCGACCACCGCTGTACTCGATCGCTTTCGAGGGTGGCAGTTTCGAGGGGCGGGCAATGCTGATGGTGATGGCCAACACACCCCGCTTCGGCGGCGGCATGCGCGTGGCACCGCAGGCCGACACCGGCGACGGCCTGCTCGATCTGGTGATCGTGCGCCAGGTCCCCCGGCGGACCTTCCTGCGGGTCTTCCCCAAGGTCTACAAGGGCACGCACGCCGGCCACCCGGCGATCTTCACGGCGCGCTCGAGCTGGGCCAAGGTCGGTCTCGACCGGCCGATGCACGTCTACGGCGATGGCGAGAGAATGGTGCCGGTCGGTGAGGGCGGCGTCCGTTTCGAGTGTCTGCCCGCAGCGTTGCGCGCCGTCTCACCCCTCTGACGCAAACGCGGAGGCTCAAGATGACGACGAACTTCGTGGCCGACCTCGAGGCCCGCGGCCTGGTGGCCCAGGTGACGGCCCCGGAGCTGGGCCCGCTGATGGCGGGCGAGCGGCTGACGGCCTACATCGGTTTCGATCCTACCGCCGCCAGCCTGCACGTGGGAAGCCTGCTGCAGATCCTCCTGCTGATGCGCTTGCAGCAGGCCGGGCACCGGCCGATCGCTCTGGTCGGCGGCGGCACCGGGCTGATCGGGGACCCCTCCGGCAAGGAGAGCGAGCGCCCCATGCTCACCGCGGAGCGCTTGGCGGAGAACCTCGCCGGGATCCGCGGCCAGCTCGAGCGCTTCCTCGACTTTTCGGGGCCGTCGGGGGCCCTCCTGGTCAACAACGCCGACTGGCTTTGCAAGCTCAACCTGGTGAGCTTCCTGCGCGACGTCGGCAAGCACTTCTCGGTCAACGCCATGGTGGCGCGGGACTCGGTGAGGAAGCGGCTGGAGTCGCGCGAGCAGGGGATCTCCTTCACCGAGTTCACCTACTCGCTGCTCCAGGCCTACGACTTTCTGGAGCTCCACGACCGCCACGGCTGCCGCCTGCAGATGGGCGGTAGCGACCAGTGGGGCAACATCGTGGCCGGCACCGATCTCATCCGCCGCCTGCGCGGAGTGACCGCCTACGGCCTCACCAGCCCGCTGGTCACCAGGAGCGACGGCAAGAAGTTCGGCAAGTCCGAGCAGGGCAACGTCTGGCTCGACCCGCAGCTGACCAGCCCCTACGAGATGCTGCAGTTCTGGCTCAACACAGACGACGCCGACGTGGTGGGCTACCTCAAGAGCTTCACCTTCCTGTCGCTCGAGGAGATCGCGGCCTTGGCGCAGGCGATGAACGAGCGGCCGCAGGCCCGCGAGGCGCAGCGGGCACTGGCGGGCGAGGTGACCCGCCTGGTGCATGGCCCCGAAGCGCTGGCCCGGGCGCAGCATGCGACCGAGGTGCTGTTCGAGGGGCGGGACCTGGCGGAGCTCTCGGCTCAGGAGCTCGCCGAGGCCTTCGGCCATTGGGAGGCGACGGAGCTGCCGGCGGCGGCCCTCGGCAGCCCCGAGGCGAGCCTGCTCGCCGTGCTGACGGCGAGCGGCCTGGTGCCTTCCCGCAACGAGGCGCGGCGCGCCGTGGCCTCGGGGGGCGTCTACGTGAACAACCGGCGGGTGGAGGATGCGGGATACGTCCTCTCCGCCGTCGACCTGGTGGCCGAGAGGTTCATCGTCCTGCGGCGGGGCAAGAAGAACTACCACGCCGTGCGGGTGGTGTCCGCCTGACCACCTGGGCCTGACTACCTGGGCCTGAACAACCTGGGGCGGGTCTCAAGCCCGCCCCAAAGCAATCGATCCGACGAATCAGACGTCGAAGTGCACGCCCTGGGCGAGTGGCAGGTTGGTGCCCCAGTTGAGGGTGCAGGTCTGCCGCCGCATGTAGATCTTCCAGGCGTCGGACCCTGCCTCGCGACCGCCGCCGGTCTCCTTCTCGCCACCGAAGGCGCCGCCGATCTCCGCCCCCGAGGTGCCGATGTTGACGTTGGCGATGCCGCAGTCGCTGCCCGCCGCCGAGAGGAAAGTCTCCGCCGAGCGCATGTTGAGGGTGAAGATGGCTGAGGAGAGGCCCTGCGGCACGGCATTGTGCAGGGCGATTGCCTCGTCCAGGGTGTCGAACTCGAAGAGGTAGAGGATCGGCGCAAAGGTCTCGTCGCAGGTGATCGGCATGTGGTGCACGGCTTCGACGAGGGTGGGCTCGACCCAGAAGCCGGGGCGGTCGAGGCGCTTGCCACCGTAGAGCACCTTGCCGCCCTGGGCCTTCGCCGCCTCCAGCGCCGCCATCATGCTCTTCACCGCCCCTTCGTCAATCAGCGGGCCCATCAGGGTGTGGTGGTCGAGCGGGTCGCCGATGCGGATCGAACCGTAGGCCGCGACGAGCCGCTGCTTCATCTCGGCGGCGATGCCCTTCTGGAGGAAGAGCCGGCGGGTAGTCGTGCAGCGCTGGCCGGCCGTGCCGACGGCAGCGAAGAGCACGGCCCGCAGGGCGAGGTCGAGGTCGGCGTCATCCATCACCACGATGCCGTTGTTGCCGCCCAGCTCGAGCAGGCCGCGCCCGAAGCGGTCGGCGAGCACGCGACCGATCTCCTTGCCCATCCGGGTGGAGCCGGTGGCCGAGACGAGGGGCACGCGGTGGTCGCGGGTCATCGGCTCGCCGACCTGGTGGCGGTCGCCCATCGCCATGCAGAAGATGGGAGGGGCACCGGCGGCCGCGAGCACCCGCGCGGCGATCTTGGTGACGGCGATGGCGGTGAGCGGCGCCTGGTGCGAAGGCTTCCAGATCATCGAGTCACCGCAGACGGCGGCGAGCGCCGCGTTCCACGACCAGACGGCGACGGGGAAGTTGAAGGCGGTGATGATCCCCACCACGCCCAGCGGATGCCACTGCTCGTACATCCGGTGCTGCGGCCGCTCGGAGTGCATCGACAGGCCATAGAGCTGGCGGGAGAGGCCGACGGCGAAATCGCACATGTCGATCATCTCCTGCACCTCGCCCTGGCCTTCCGAGTAGATCTTGCCGACCTCGAGCGAGACCAAGCGGCCGAGGGACTCCTTCTTCTTGCGCAGCTCCTCGCCGAGCAGGCGGACGACCTCGCCGCGACGAGGGGCCGGCCAGTGGCGCCACTCGTGGAAGGCCTCGTGGGCGCGGGCGGCGACCCGCTCGTAGTCGGCGGCGGTCGCTTGGCGGACGGTGCCCAGGACCTCACCCGTCGAGGGGTTGAGGGAGGCGAGCGCTTCGCCGTGGGTCTCGAGCCAGGTGCCGTCGAAGGCACCGGGGTTGTCGTGGGCGAGATCGAGGTCGGCCAGGATGGCGGCGACCGTGGCCGAGTCGGCCGAGGTAGCAGTCAGCGTGCTCATGACGAGTCTCCGATCGGGCAGCTTTGGGAGCGCGGAAGGGGCGCGGGTCGCGACGGTGGGCTCGCGGGTGTCAGGACGAGCACACCCACGGGCGATCTGGCCGCAGGATATCGCAGGCGGGGCGTGGCTGCAGCCGGGCGCTGGTAGGCTGGCGCCATGGTGACGGCCCGCCGGGGCAAGCTGGTCGCGGTCCTGCCGGGCCTGGCGCTCGTCCTCTTCGCCGTTTGGTGGGGGAGCTTCACCGGCAGCCTACGCTGGCTGGGCGCGGCGAGCTGCGCCGGCGTGGTGGTCCTGGCGGTGGCCACTCTGGCTCCGGCGACCGCCGACCCACTCGGCCTGGGCCGGGCCGGGCGCTGGCTGCCGGCGGCGCTGCTGGTGGCCGTCTTCGGCAGCTGGTTGGCCTCGCCGGTGCCGCGGGCGGGCCTGGTCGCGATCTCCCTGCTGCCGCTCTACCTCAGCTTGCCGGCCGCTCTGGCCGAAGCCTGGCGCCAGGGGGCTCGGCGGGCCTCCCAGGGAGTCACCCTCGCCGTGCTGGTGGTCGCCGCCTGGGCCCTGGGTGACCTCCTGCTGATGGGGGCATCTCGCGCCCTGATGCCCCTGGGCCATCACAACCTGCTCGCCGCCTGGCTAGTGATCGCGGCACCGCTCGCCGCGCTGGCAGGCCGGGAGCGTGGGCCCTGGCGAGCCACGAGCGTCGTGGCGATCGTCCTCGCCGCGGCAGCCTTGCTCGCCAGCCGCTCGTTGGCGGGCGCCCTGGCCGTGGGCGTCGAGGTCGCTCTGTGGCTGGTCTGGCAACGCCACCGCCTGCCGGCTTGGCTGCGCGGCGCGGCGATGGTCGCCGGCGTCGTCGTGGTGGGGGCGCAGCTGCCGCGGCTGACGAGCCTGGCGGGGGGGGCCGACCCTTCGCTTGCCGCCCGCCTGGTCTACTGGCAGGCCGGTTGGCAGGGCCTCGCGGACTCGCCGCTCCTCGGCTGGGGGCCGGGCTCCGTGCCGTGGACGCTCGGCCGCTGGCTGCGACCGCTACCGGGGACCTCGCTACCGTCGGAGGTCGTCGGCCAGCTGCACTCGGCGCCTCTCGAGCTTGCCTACGAGCTGGGGTTGACGGGGGCAGCGCTCGCGCTCGCGGTGCTCGGGCTCTTCGCCTGGCGGCGGTGGCGAGAGCGTGGCGTCGCCGTCGATGCGGGGGCTCTGAGGGCAGCGCTTCTCGGCCTGGCCGGAGGGGGCGTCACGGCGCTCACCGACGCCTGGCTGCGCATCCCCGCCCTGGCCTTCGCCCTTGCCCTCGCCGCCGGCGTAGCCCTCGCCAGCGGCGCGCCGAGAGGCACGGCGACGGGGAGCCACCGCGGTCGCTTGGCCCTCGCGGCCCTCGCCCTCGCCGCGGCGCTCGCCCTGCTGCGGCCGACCCTCGCCCACCGTCACTACGACCGCGCCCTGGCTGCCGCCAGTGTCGAGGCGACCCGCGCCGAGCTCGCCGCGGCCGCCCGTCTGGACCCTGGCTTCCCGCTCTACTCGGCTCGCCTGGCGACCTACCTCGGGCCGCCGCGGGCCGAGCTCGCGCGGGGGGCGGCGCGGGGCGCTCCCGGGGCCTCTCCACTGTGGCTGGTCGCCGGCGTCTTTGGGATCGAGGAGGGGGCACCCTGGGCGCGGCAAGCGCTCGCGACGGCGATGGCCACCGACCCTCTGGGGCCGCTCGCGCCCCATTTCCTCGCCGTGGCCGACCCCGTGGACCCCTCGGCCCCGGCCTGCGGAGCCCGTTCTCTGCTGGCGGCCCCGAGCCTGCTGGCGGCGCCCCTGTGGCGCGAGCAGCCGGCCCTCCGTGAGGCCGCCCGCGCGGAGCTCCTCGCCTGGCCCGGCGTCGACCCTGGTCTGCTCCTCGCCCTGGCCGGGGCGCTCGCCGAACCCGTCGGCGAGGTGACGAGCTGGGGGGAGGCGCCCGTCGGGGCTGAGAGCGCGGAGGCACTCGTCTCGCCGTTTCTCTTCGCGCGCTTGCCGTGGCCGGCGCCCTGGTTCTCGCTGCCCGTGATGAACGGGCCGGTGCCGGGCCGCGACCTCCCCGCCGCGGCGTCACTGCCGACCACGGCAGCGGCGGCCCTACCGCCCTCGAGCTGTGCCCCGCGGAGGCCCTAAGTCACGCCCTGGCAACAGTTGTGACGTCGTTGTGGCGGCTTTTTCACAGCTCATGTGGAAAACGTTGCGGAAAAGCCGCGGAACGCTGCTCCTCGCGCCGATGCCGTCGAGAGTTGTGCACTTTGAACAGGTTTCTGTGCAAAGGCGCAAGCCGCTGCGGCCCAAGGAGTTGACCTCCTCGGGCCGCGGTGGTCCTCAACGCTGGGCGCGGCCGGGGACGAAGAAGATGTCGCCGCTGGCGTTGATGTTGGCGAGGTAGGTGAGGATGGGGCCACCCGCCAGCACCTGCGTTTCGACCGTCCAGTTCGCGCCCAGACCGATCGTCACGTCACGGAAGATGCCTTCGAGGTTGCGCTCGAGGTGCTGCTGCGGCTGCAGGCCGAGGTCGGCGGTGGCGAGGGGCAGGCCGGCGGCGTTCTTGAGCGTCACCCGCACGTTGGTCCCGCCGGTCCCGAGGTTCAGGATGCCGAAGTCGGCCCGGAACAGAGCGGACTGCTCCGCTCCGAAGTCGACGCTGGTGCCGGTGGTGGCGCTCGCCGCCGCCTGGCTGTCGACCAGCATGCCGAAGCGGGGGCCCTGGCCGCCGGCCGACTGGTTGAAGGAGTAGGTCTGCACGCGCGGCGCCTTGTTCTCGCCGTTCGACCACCGGATGCGCAGAGCGCCGACGGTGTCGGTGAGCCCGAAGAGGTCGGCGAGGACGTCGTCGAACACCAGGGTGGCATTGCCGGCCAGGGTGCGGTTGACCGTCGGTGGGTTGAGGTTCGACTGCCCGCGCCGCCAGAGCTCGATGACCAGCGAGGTGGGCTGCGCCGAGTTGTTGGTCAAGATCAGCTGGCTCACCAGGAAGGCGTCGAACTGGCTCTGGGCGTGCGAGACACGGGGTACGAAGAGGGTGTCGGCGGTGTCCGCCTCGCGAGCGCTGGCGAAGACCTGGTCTTCCGAGGCGCCTTCGAGGAGGGTCGTCGAGGCGAGGAAGCGGATCCCCGAGCTGGTGAAGCGGGCGGTGAACGGGCTCGGCCGCTCGCTGACCTGAGGGAACATCTGGGCGAGGGGGCGGGAGCGCACCGAACGGGCGCTCAGGGCGAAGGCCTGCGGCGAGCCGACCGTCTGGCCGTTGGCGTCGGTCAGCTCGACGAAGACCGAGCCGGGCACGTCGTCGACGTTGACGGCGAGGAGCGAGGCGCCGAAAGCAGCGTCCTGGAGAACGCCGCCCACTACCTTGGGAGCGCTCGTCCAGCTCGCCTCCGGGTTCTCGCTCGAGAACAGACCGAAGCTCCCCGTCCCGCCGCGCACTTCGACGAACGAGCGGCAGATCGTTCGCACGTCGGGTGCCGTGGGGCCGGGGCCCTCGTAGGCGAGCTCGATCGCGCCCTGGCTGTCGGTCTCGCCGAAGAGCTCGTGGACGATGTTGGGCAGGAACACCGAGGTGCCGGCTGCGAGGCTCACCTCACGGCTGGGCGGCGAGGGGTTCCCCGCGCCGCGGCGCAGGTAGGTGTAGGTGACGAGCGCAGCGGTGCCGCCGGCGTTGTGCGTCCAGCAGTTGGAGGCGAAGGTGCCGGTGTCGCCGCGCGGTCCGAAGATCACGCTCTGGATGAAGGAGCGCTCGGCGACCAGGTTGGCGGCGGTACCGCTGACGGTGAGGCTGCCGCTGGCGTTGGCGCGCTGGCCGAGGTCGCCTACCACCGAGACGGTGAGCGGCAGGGTACCGCTCGACTTGACCAGCACCGTCGCACAGAAGTGGCTGGCATCACACGGCGCACCGCTGAAGGCCAGGCGCTCGGGGCCCAGCTGCCACTCGGCGCGTACCGCCGGGCCGGTGAAGGCGACGCGCAGCTCGACCGGCACGCCAGCGGTGGCCGTCACCGCGGCCGGCTCGAGGCTCGCGGTGACCAGCCGGGCGGCCGGGGTCTCGACCGTCACCGTGTTGCTCTTGCGCTCGCCGGCGGCGTTGTAGGCCCCCACCTGGAAGCCGTAGCTGGTGCTAGCAGCGAGGCTCTCGTCGCGGTAGGCCGTGCTCCCGGCCGGCAGCTCGGCGACCAGGCTGAAGGCGCCGTTGCCGGTGCGGCGATAGACCCGATAGCCCGCCTCGTTGCTGGCGTTGTCCTGCCAGGCGAGCGCGGCGACGAGGCCGTCGAGCTCGGCGGTGAGCTGGCTGGGCGCTGCCGGTGCGCCGCTGCCACCACCGCCGCCCCCGCCGTTCGACCGGTAGAGAGAGCGCGAGGCGGCGAGGTCGTCGGCCGCCAGGCGCGCTCCGCGACCGTCGTCGTGGGCGCTGGCTCGCATCAGGGCATCGTCGAGCGGCGGGTTGAGGCGGCAGTTCGGGCTCTGGCTGTCGCCGCAGGCATGACCGAGGCCCAGGGTGTGGCCTAGCTCGTGAGCCAGCACCTCTTCGAGGGCCTTGGTGGGCGTGACGCTCTCGGCGAAGAAGCACTGGATGCCGTCGTTGGTGATGATCTCGGCCTCGAGCGTGCGAATGTACTGACGGCCGTTGAAGTTGCCGCGGAAGTCGCGGTCGTAGCGCGGCCCGCCGATCGCCAGCACGCCGCCGCTGTTGCAGTCGAAGGTGCCGCTGATCTCTTGGTTGGGATCGTTGAACAGCAGGGTGTTGCGGCCGTCGCCGGTGTCGTCGAAGCCGCCGGTCGAGCTGGTGGTGCCGCGGTAGGTGAGGAGGATCGGGGTCACCGGGTCGGTGTTCCAGGCGGCGAGCGCGGTCTGGAACGGCGCGAAACCGCCGCCGGCGATGCCGTTCTGGCCGCTCTGGTGGGCGAACCAACCGACCTGGCCGCCCGTGTCGAACTCGAACCAGCGCAGGTTGAGGCCGGTGGCCGAGTCCCGGATGATGGTGAATTTGTCGAACAGGGAGGTGAGGCCCTTCGCCGCCTGCGGTACGAAGTAGTCGGCCGGCCGTCGCTCCCCTTCGGCGCGCGCGCCCAGCCAGTCGACGAAGGCCTGGTAGTCGCGCGGTTCGTGCTCCCGCGTCGCGCGTTTGCCGCTGCGCGGGTTGGCGACCTCGACCGCTTCCTCGAGGTTGCGCAGGGCGAAGGTCTGGCCGTCGACGGCGAAGCGGTAGAAGGTCCCCAGCATCAGATGGAGGAGGCCGAAAGAGCCATCCTGGTTGGCGACGAGGAAGAGGAGGACGCGATCGCCACTGCGCAGCTCCGGCATCCCCCACAGCCTGAGGGAGAGCCCGCTCGGGCGGTCGACGCCGGGAACGCGGACGATCAGGCTGCTGCCCGGGACGAAGCCCTTGATCACCCGCTCGACGTCGATCAGATAGTCGGTGGCGGCGCGCGCCGGGGTCGGTGCCGGGCTGGCGCTCACCACCTCGGCCTCGACGATGAAGCTCGCCTGATCGGCGAGCGCCTCGTCGCTCACCATTACGTAGCTCGTCGCGGCGACGGGTGAGGCGGCACAAAGCAGGACGGCGGCGGGCAGGACGAAGCGGCGGACGGTGGAGATCACGATGTCACCTCGGCGGATGGGCACCGCGCAGGAGCGTCCTCGCGGGTCTTCTTTGAAATTCTGTATGGCATTCAAGCATAGATGCCGTGCGGCTTCAAGCGGTTGAGGCGGGTTCCGAGCGCCGCGGGGGCATAGGATACGCCGAGTCGTGGGCAGCTGAGCCGGCGACCCCAAAGCGAGCCGAGCGGCCGACTGCCACCTGCGATGCGATCCACCGAGACCTCTCCTTCGCCGGCGTCCCCGAAGACGCTCCTGGTCGACGCCAGCCCATACATCTTCCGTGCCTACTTCTCGCTACCGTCCAGCATGCGGAGCCCCGCGGGCGAGCCGGTGGCGGCGGTCTACGGCTTCGCGGGCTTTCTCTGCCGGCTGATCGCCGACGAGGCACCGAGCCACCTCGCGCTGGCCTTCGACGAGAGCCTCAACACGAGCTTCCGCAACGAGCTCTACCCAGCGTACAAGGCCCAACGCGACCTGCCTCCCCCTGAGCTCGAGGCGCAGCTCGCGGCCTGCCAGGAGCTGGCCCAGGCGATGGGCGCGGCGACCTTCGTCGACTCCCGGTACGAGGCCGACGACCTGCTGGCCACGCTGGTCGATGCGCTGTCGCCGGAGGCCGGCGAGATGGTGATCGTCAGCTCGGACAAGGACCTGGCGCAGCTGGTGAGCCCGGAGGTGGTGCTCTACGACTTCGCCGCCGGCGCTCGTCTGGGGCCGGCCGAGGTCGAAGCCAAGTTCGGGGTGAGGCCGGAGCAGGTGCCGGACCTCCTCGGCCTGGCGGGGGACAGCGTCGACAACATCCCCGGCGTGGCCGGCATCGGCGCCAAGACGGCAGCGGCGCTGCTGCGCCATTTCGGGAGCCTGGACGCGCTCTACGCGCGCCTCCAGGAGGTCGCGACGCTCGCCGGCCTGCGGGGCGCCCGCTCCGTTGCCGCCAAGCTCGCCGCGGGGCGCGAGCGGGCCCTGCTGTCGCGCGAGCTCGCCACGGTCTCGCGGCAGGCCCCGGCCCGCCCGGCGCTTGCCGATCTCGCCTATCGCGGCGCCGAGGCCGGGCGCATCGCTGCGCTGTTCGACCGCCTCGGCTTCGGGAAGCTGCGCGAGCGGATCCCGCGCTGGCGGGCCGAGGGCAGCGGGGCAGGCTGAAGGCCGCTCGTAGCCGGTGGCGGGCTCAGCGCCGCCGCACCGGGGCGCCGGCGACGGCGGTGCGGTTGCGGCCCGTCTCCTTGGCCACATACATCGCGGCGTCGGCGAGCCGCAGCAGGGTGCTGCGGATGCGCTCCACCTCGAGGTCGTCGGTGATGTGCTGCACCAGGGTCGCGACCCCGATCGAGCAGCTCTGACCACGCAGGTGGAGGGGCTCGGGGTTGATGTCGCCCGGCTGCGAGCAGAAGACGTGGCCGAGGATCTCGCCGCGAATTTCCTCGGCGAGGTCCACCGCAGCTTCGAGGTCGAGGCCCGGGATCACCAGCACGAACTCGTCGCCGCCGTAGCGCGTGGGGATGGCGCCCGGTTGCGTCGTCTTGCCGCGCAGCAGATGGCCCACCTCGCGCAGCACCTGACTCCCCGCCAGATGCCCGTGGGTGTCGTTGACCCGCTTGAAGAAGTCGAGGTCGAGGAAGAGCACCGCGAGGTCCTTCTGCTTCCCGACCGCGGTGGCGATGGCTTGCGACAGGGCGATGTGGAGGTAGCGGTCGTTGTAGAGGCCGGTCAGGTTGTCGCGCTTGGCGATCTCCTGGGCCCGACGGCCGTCGAGCACGTTCTCGATCGAGATCGAGATGTAGTCCGCGAAGATCTCGAGCAGGTTCTTGTCGTGGGCCGAAAAGGCGTTGGCCTGGTGCCGATTGATCAGCTCGAGCACGCCACAGATGTGCTGCTCGATGCGGATGGGGATCGCCACCATCGAATGCGTCTTGTAGTCCGTGTCGAGGTCGACGCTGGCGTAGAAGTTCGGGTCTTGGTGGGCGTCCTCGGTGACGTAGGTGGCACCGCTGCGGTAGACCTGGCCGGCGATGCCGCGGTCGGCGGGCATCCGCGTGCCAAGAAGGGCGTCGGCCTTCTCGCCGAAGGCGGCGATGAAGGTCAGGGTCGGGGGGCCGCTGCTCGGTCGCAGCGGATCATCGAGCAGGATGGAGCCCGCGGCCGACGGCACGAACTCGTTGGCCTTCTTGAGGATGGTGACCAGCGTCTCGGCGAGGTTGAGCTCGACGGGAAACGAACGGCCGCTGCGGCGGCGCTCCAGGAATCGCTCGAGATCGACGGGCCCGAGGCAGTGGACCGTTTCCATCGGTGTTGATAGGTTCCCCGGCACGTGAGTGGTGTTTCAAGATATCAGACAGATCGTCGCAAGTGCTTTCTCATCGAAGGGAGCATCCGAGAGCTGTCGGTCTAGGTCTCTCGCCCGCAGTGCAGCCGCCCGCCAGGAGGTGATCATGAGCCACTTGCCGACCATCCAGCGCGCCGGGTTCGGCGCCTTGCTCCTCGTGTTGAACCTCGCTTCCCTCGCTGCCGAGCCGCCCAGCAGAACCGAGCCCCCTGCAGGCGGACCGCCCCCGAGCCGCATCGAGGCGGTGCGCGACGTCTACCACGGCGTCGAGGTGAGCGACCCCTACCGCTGGCTCGAAGACCAGGAGAGCACCGAGACGCGGGCCTGGATCGAGGCCCAGAACGCCTACACGAGCCGCCAGCTGGCCGCGGCCCCCAACCGCGACGAGCTCCGCCGGCGGGTGGCGGAGCTGCTGCGGGTGGAGAGGTCGTCGCTGCCCACCGAGCGCGCCGGCCGGCTCTTTTTCGAGCGCCGCCGGGCCGGCGACGACCTGCGGGTCGTCTTCCTGCGGGAGGCGGATGGTGGGCCCGATCAGGTGCTGCTCGATCCCCACGGAGCGAGCGCCGATCACAGCGTCAGCTATGAGTTGAACGAGGTCTCGGACGACGGCAAGCTGCTCGTTTACGGCGAGCGCCAGGGCGGCAAGGACGAGGCGAGCCTGCGTTTTTTCGCCGTCGACGAGCGCCGGACGCTCGCCGACGGCCTGCCCGAGGCCCTCTACAACGACGTCGAGCTCAGCCCGGATGGCAAGGTCCTCTACTACACCTTGCAGACGCCGGAAGGGCCACGCCTTCGCCGGCATCGGTTGGGGCAGGCCGCGGCGGCTGACGACGAGCTCTTCGGCGCCGGCTACGGCCGCGACAAGATCCTCTACCCGCTGCTCAGCGGCAGTGGCCGCTTTCTCGTCGTCACGGTGCTCCACGGGGCCGGGGCCGACCAAACGGACGTCTACGTGCAGGACTTGGCGGCCGGGACGGCGTTTCGGCCCGTCGTCGAGGGCGTCGCGGCACGCTTCGAGCCGACGTTCGCCGGCGATCGCCTGTTGCTCCACACCAACTGGCTGGCGCCCAACGGCAGGGTGCTCGCCGTGGACCTGGCGGCGGCAGACTTGCCGCGGGTGGAGCTGGTGCCGGAGTCGCAGGAGGCGGTGATCCACTTTTTCGGCGCTGTGGCCGGCCGCCTTTTCGTGATCCGGTTGCAGGACGTGCAGTCGCGGCTGACGATCTACGACCTCGCCGGCCAGCGGCTGAGCGAGGTGGCCTTCGACGGCGTTGGTTCGATGTTCGGGTTCGGCGGGAGCTGGACCAGCAAGCACGCTTACTACTCGTTCACCTCGTTCGTTCAGCCGAGCACCATCTATCGTCACGACCCGGCGAGCGGCGAACGCACGGTGTGGGCCAAGAGCGAGGTGCCCTTCGACGGTCAGCCCTACGAGGTCAAGCAGATCTGGTTCGGCTCGCAGGACGGCACGCGCGTCCCGATGTTCGTCGTCCATCGCAAGGGCCTGGCGCTCGACGGCACGCACCCGACGATGCTCTACGCCTACGGCGGCTTCGCGGTCAGCCTGACGCCGCGCTTTGATGCCCAAGCGGCCCTGTGGGTGGAACGCGGCGGGGTCTACGCGGTGGCCAACATCCGTGGCGGTGGAGAGTTCGGAGAGCCCTGGCACCTGGCCGGGATGCTCGAGAAGAGGCAGAACGCCTTCGACGACTTCGCGGCGGCGGCCGAGACCCTGATCCGGCTCGGCTACACCAAGTCGGAGAAGCTGGCGGTGAGCGGGGTCAGCAACGGCGGCCTGCTGGTGGCGACCCTCGCCATGCAGCGGCCGGAGCTCGTCAAGGCGGTGGTCTGCGGCTATCCGCTGCTCGACATGCTCCGCTACCACCGCTTTCTGCTCGGCCCCTACTGGGTTTCGGAGTACGGCTCGGCGGACGACCCAGCCCTTTTCCCGGCGCTCTACGCCTACTCGCCGTACCACCATGTGGTGCCGCGGCAGCGCTATCCGGCGATGCTCTTCATCACCGGCGACGCCGACACCCGCGTGGCGCCCCTCCATGCCCGCAAGATGGTGGCGCGCCTGCAGGCCGAGCCGGCGGCGGGGAACTTGGTCCTACTCCGCTACCACATTCAGAGCGGGCACTCCGGCGGCGAGCCGGTGAGCGTGCAGATCGAGAACCTGGCCGAGACGGTGGGCTTCGTCGCCTGGCAGCTGGGCCTCTAGCCGCCGTCGGGTCGTCGCCGCCTCAGAGGGAGCGCTTCTTGGCGCGCAGGTTGCGACGGCTGCCCTTGGGCTTGCCGCCGCCGAAGCGGTCGCGCCCGCCGGGAGCGCCGCCGCCACCGCCGAAGGAAGGAGAGAAGCCGCCGCCGCCGCCGAAGCCCCCGGGCGTGAAACGGGGGCCGCTACGCGGACGATCCTCGGCGGGGTTGACGCGGAGGTTGCGGCTGCCCAGCTCATGACCGTCGAAGAGCTCGATCGCCTTGGCCGCCGCCTCCTCGCTCGCGAACTCGACGAAGGCAAAGCCGCGTGGCCGGCCCGTCTCGCGGTCCATCGGCAGGAACACGTCCGTGATCTCGCCGGCCTGGCCAAACAGGGCCTCGACCTCCTCGCGCGTGGTCCTGAAATCGAGGTTGCCTACAAAGACTTTGGAAGCCATTGGGTCTGTCCCCTTTCTGCGGCTGTGCCGCGCCACCCTCGGCTTCCGGCGTCTCCCGCCCCGGTAGTGTACAGCCTTGCCTGCTCAGCCGCCCGCCGGCGGGCCAAGAAGGCAAGGGCGTGAGGCGAGCGACCGCGACGAATCCCTGACCAACTCCTGACCGTCGGCACGGCGGCGTGCGGGCATACTCCCGGGGCCATGCACGAGAACTCCCAGCCCATCGCTTTCCGCGGCGCGGCCGCGACCCTCTCGCCCGACGAGCTCACCGATCTGCCGCTCGACGCCGGCGCGCCACCACCGGAGCTCGATGAGGCGAGCTGGCGGCGGATGCTGGCGCCCTACAAGCGGGCCAGCTGGCGGGCTGCGGGCATCCAGCTGCTCAACACGCTGCTCCCCTTCATCGCGCTCTGGGCGTTGATGCTCATGAGCCTGCGGGTGAGCTACGCCTTGACCGTCCTGCTCGCCATCCCCCAGGCCTTTCTCTTCACCCGGCTGTTCATCTTCCAGCACGACTGCGGCCACGGCTCGTTCTTCCCCTCGCGGCGGATGAACCACCTGCTGGGGACCTTTCTCGGCGTTCTCACCCTCTTTCCCTACGACTACTGGCGGCGCACCCACGCCATCCACCACGCGACGAACGGCAACCTCGATGAGCGCGAGCTGGGCGACATCGACACCCTGACGGTGCGCGAGTACCGGGCCTTGTCGCCCTGGCGGCGGCTGGGCTATCGCCTCTACCGCAACCCCTTCGTGCTGTTCTGCATCGGTCCGGCCTACCAGTTCATCATCAAGCACCGCTTCCCCTTCGACATCCCCTTCGCCTGGAAGCGGGAGTGGCGCAGCGTGCTGATCACCAACCTGGGGCTCGCCGTCCTCTTCGGCAGCCTCGGCTGGTTCTTCGGCTGGCGGGCCGTGCTCCTCGTGCAGCTGCCGATCGTGCTGATCGCCGGCGGCATCGGGGTCTGGCTGTTCTATGTTCAGCACCAGTTCGAGGACACCTACTGGGAGCGCAACGAGGCCTGGAGCTTCTACCGCGCCGGCGCTCACGGCAGCTCCTTCTACGACCTCGGTCCGGTGCTCCACTGGCTCACCGGCAACATCGGCTTTCACCACATCCACCATCTGGCGAGCACGATCCCCAACTACCGCCTGGCGCGCTGTTTCGCCGACAACCCCGCCCTGCAACAGGTGACCCGCCTGACCCTGCGCAACAGCCTGCGCTGTGCCAGCCTGAAGCTCTGGGACGAGGAACGGCGGACTCTGGTGGGCTTCGGCGCCCTGCGCCAGCCGGGCCCCGTCGGGAGCGTCGAGCTCGCCACCGACTAGGCCGGCGGCCGCTGGCCTCCGCCCTCGGCGTGCGCGCGGTGGAGGGCGAGAAACTCGCTGACCCCGAGCTCCTCGGCACGCGCGGTGGCGGGCAGGCCGGCGCCGGCGAGGGCGGCCTCAGCCGCTTGCCGTCCCCAGCCGCTGCCCAGGGCATTGCGCAGCATCTTCCGCCGTTGGCCGAAGGCGAGGAAGACGGTCCGCTCGAAGGCCGGCATGGCTGCCGGCGGCAGCGGCGGTGGCGTCAGTACCAGGCCGACGAAACAGCTTTCGACTTTCGGTGGTGGGTTGAAGGCCCCGGGCCGCAGGCGGCCGAGGAGCCGTGGCTGGGCCTGGGCCTGGGCGAGCACCGAGAGCGCGCCGTAGGCCGCGGAGCCAGGGGCCGCGACGAGCCTCTCGGCCACTTCTTTCTGCAAGAGGAAGCCGGCCCGCGGCACGCGGTGGTGGTAGGGGAGGAGGCTGCGGAGGATCGCCGTGCCGACGTTGTAGGGCAGGTTGCCGGCGACCAGGGTCGGGCTGGTCAGGCGCGACCAGTCGAGGTGCAGGGCGTCGGCGACGGCGAGGCCACACCCCAGCCCTTCAGCCGCGAGGCGATGGCGCAGGGTGAAGGCCCAGGCGAGGTCGAGCTCGTAGCCCGCGACCCGCGCCCCGGTGGCGACCAGCTCGCGGGTGAGCACGCCACCCCCGGGGCCGATCTCGATCACGCGCGCCCCGGCGGGAGCCAAGAACTCGAGCAGGGGCCGGCAGAGAGCACCACTCGTCAGGTGGTGCTGGCCGAGGCCTTTGCGCAAGGTCGGGGTGCTCATCCGACAAGGCTAGCAGCGAGAAGAGTTTCGGTGCACTGAGCTGTTGGCTCTTCTTCCGCTAAACTGCTAGACTTCATGCAGGTTTAAGCCGGTTTCCTTCAATTGACACGTTAGACTTTTCCCGGATCCTTCGTCATGGCCGTCGCCAACGCCGCCAGCCCGCCCAAGAGCGGTGCGCCGAAGCTCTCGCCCGAGAAGGGCAACGAGCTCAGGGCCGTGCTCTTGCTGGGCGTCGGCGCCCTGCTGGCGGCGAGCTTCGTGAGCTACCAGCCGAGCGATCCGAGCTTCCTCCATCAGGTGGCGCAGGACGGCGCGCGGGCCCGCAACTGGGTCGGTGGAGTGGGGGCCCAGCTGGCGGCCGTCGGTTTCTCGCTCCTCGGGCTCTGCGCCTTCCTCGGCCCGCTTCTGCTGCTAGTGGCCGGTATCCGGCGCTGGCGGCGCAAGCCCGACGAGCCGCCGCAGGTCTCCCGCCTGATCGGCGCCTTCCTGCTGCTCTTCGCCCTGCCCGGTCTGCTGCAGATCGCCTTTGGTCGCCTGCCCCTGCGGGGCGAGCCCCTGGAGGCCGGGGGCGCCTTCGGCAAGCTGCTCGCCGCCTTGCTGGTCGATCACATGAACGTGCCGGGCGCGCTGCTCGTGCTGCTGGCGCTGGTCACCGCTGCGGCCACCCTGCTGCTGCAGTCCACCTTGGGCGAGACCCTCGCTCGCTGGTGGGCGCGCCTGCGCGCCGCGCTCGAGGAACGTTCCCTGGCGCGCCAGCGCTCCCGCGAGCAGAAGAACAAGGAGAAGGCCCGCAAGCGGGTCGAGGCCAAGCACGTGGAGCGCGCCCTCGAAGAGAAGCGGCACAACGAGGAAAGGGCCCAGGCGGCCCTCGCGGCCTCGATGGCCGTGCCGGTCGAAGGTCCGGTGCGGGTGATGCCGCGTAGCGGTGAGCGGGGTTTCGGCATCCGGCGAGTGGTGGCCGGCCAGGCAGCCTTCAACGCCCCCACCTCACAGCTCGCCGACTTCGACCTCCATGGTTCCTCGGCTGGCGAAGGCGACCGGGAGCGGGCCGAGCCCTACCGCGCGGCCGGGGCCTCCGAGGCGTTGCCGCCGCCGGCGCCAGCCCTGCGGCCGGCGAAGCTGGCGCTGCCGCGGCAGCCCGCCCCGGCGCGGCAGCCGCAGGCGCCGCTGCCCTTTGCGCAGGAGCCGCCGGCGGCCAACGCCTTGCCGCCGATCAACCTCTTGCAGCTCACCGACGACGGCCGGCGGATCGACGAGAACGAGCTGGTGCGCCTGGCCGAGGTGATCCGCCAGCGCTGTGCGGAGTTCGGCGTCGAGGGCACGGTCGAGGGGATCAGCCCAGGCCCGGTGATCACCGTCTTCGAGTTCCAGCCGGCGCCCGGCGTCAAGGTCAGCCAGATCGTCAACCTGCAAGACGACCTCGCCCTCGCGCTCAAGGCCGAATCGGTGCGCATCGACCGCCTTCCCGGCCGCTCGACCCTCGGTATCGAGGTGCCGAACAAAGAGCGGCAGATGATCCGCCTCGGCTCGCTGCTCGCCAAGGAGCCCTTCCAGCGGGCTGCCTCGGTGCTCACCATGGCGCTCGGGGTGACGATCCACGGCGAGCCCTACTACTGCGACCTCGCCACCATGCCGCACCTGCTGGTCGCCGGCGCCACCGGCGCGGGCAAGAGCGTGGGGCTGCAGAGCATGATCACCTCGATCCTCTACAAGGGCCACCCGGACGAGGTGCAGTTCATCTTCGTCGATCCCAAGCGCATCGAGCTCGGCGTCTACGCCGACATCCCGTCGCTGCTCACCCCGGTGGTCGTCGAGCCCAAACAGGCCGCCAACGTGCTCAACCACATGGTGGCGGAGATGGAGGGGCGGTACAAGAAGCTCGCCAAGGTGCACGTGCGCTCGATCGCCCACTACAACCAGGCGATCCGCGACCCCGAGCAGCGCAAGCGGCTGGCGCTCAATGACGGCGAGGGCGAGCTGGGCGAGGAGGACTTCCAGCCGCTGCCCTACATCGTGATCATCATCGACGAGCTGGCGGACCTGATGATGGTCGCCTCCGCCGACGTCGAGACGGCGATCGCGCGGCTGGCGCAGATGGCTCGCGCCGTGGGCATCCATCTGATCGTCGCCACCCAGCGGCCGTCGGTCGACGTGCTGACCGGCACCATCAAGGCCAACTTCCCCTGCCGGATCTCGTTCGCCACGGCGAGCCGCCACGACTCGCGGACCATCCTCGACCAGGTCGGCTCGGAGAAGCTGCTCGGCAAAGGCGACATGCTGTTCATGCCGCCGGGGACGTCCCGGGTGATGCGGCTGCACGGCGCCTACGTCTCCGAGCAAGAGACCGCCGGGCTGATCCGTTGGCTCAAGAAGCAGGGCAAGCCGCAGTACGACCTCGACCTGCTGGAACCCATCGAGGGGGCCCGCGGTGGCGGCGAGGCGGGCGATGCCGACGACGACCTCTTCGACGAGGCCTCCCGGCTGGTGGTGCAAGAGCGTATGGCCTCGGCGAGCTTCCTGCAGCGGCGGATGCGGATCGGCTTCTCGCGGGCCTCGCGGCTGATTGACATGATGGAGCGTGAGGGGCTGCTCGGGCCGCCGCAGGGCTCGAAGCCCCGCGAGGTGCTGGTGCCCCGTGACTACTTCAGCGAGGTGGATGCCACCCACGACTGAGGTGGCCCTCGCTGCGACCCGACCCGGTGACGAAACCCCTCACCCCCCTCGTCTTCTTCGGCACGCCCGCTTTCGCCGTGCCGACGCTCGCCGCCCTGGTCGAAGCCGGGCTCGCCCCGACCTGGGTGGTCACCCAACCCTCGCGACCGGTGGGCCGCGGCGGCAAGGTGAGCGACCCCCCCGTCGCGGCCTGGGCCCGCCAGCTTGGCCTGGCCGTGCGGCAGCCCGAGAAGGTCCGTGCGGAGCCCTTCGCCAGCGAGTTCGCCGACCTGGCGCCGGCGGTCGCCGTGGTGGTGGCCTTCGGCCAGATCTTCCCGCGCCGGTTGTTGGAGGTGCCGCCGTTCGGCTGCGTCAACCTCCACGCCTCGCTCCTGCCGCGCTACCGTGGCGCGGCGCCGATCCAGGCCGCCGTCGCCGCCGGCGACCCGGAGACCGGGGTGACCACCATGCTGATGGGGGAGAAGCTCGACGCCGGCCCCATCCTGCTCCAGGAGACGACGCCGATCGGGCCGCGCGAGACCGCTGGCGAGCTCGCCGAGCGGCTGGCGACGATCGGCGCCCGGCTGATGGTCGAGACCCTGCGCCAGCTGGCCGCGGAGACGCTCGTGCCGCGGCCCCAGGACGACGACGCGGCCACCTTCGCCGGCCGGCTGCACAAGGAGGACGGCGTCGTCGACTGGTCGCTGCCGGCGATCGACCTCGTCAACCGCCTGCGGGCCTTCACGCCCTGGCCCGGTCTCACCGCCTGGTGGCGGGGCCAACCGCTCAAGCTGCTCGCCCTGGAGGCGGCTGGCGAGGGTGGAGGCGAGCTGCCGGTGGGGACGGTCCTCGGCCTCGCGGCGGGCGGCCTGCGGGTGGCGGTTGGCGGCGGCACCGCCGTCGTGCTCGGGGCGGTCCAGAAGCCGGGCAAGAAGCCGGTTTCGGGCCTCGACTTCGCAAACGGCGAGCGGCTGCTGGCCGGCGAGCGCTTCGGCGCTGCTGGCGAGTCCGGGGCCGAGACTGCTAGAGTGAATCCTTGAGGTCGACCCGGCACCGCCGGACGCCCCTCCCTGTTGCGGCCCCGGTCCGGGCCTTGGTCGTCCGACGCCCCGGAACCCTCGGGGCCCCGAAGTCCCTGTTTTGGTCCCCCGAGGCTGTCGCCGCTCGTCGCCTCGCGATCGCTTGACGCCATGAGAAGGGCCTCGTCCCGCCCCATCGCTGCGCTGCCGCGCGTACCCAGCAGCCAACGTCGGCCAGCGCAGTTGCGTTCGTCGCAGGCCGAGGTGCGGGCGGCGGCCGCCTGGGTGGTGGAGCGGACGCTGGCCAGCCTGGCGCCGGTCGACAGCTTCCTCGGCGGCGCCCTGGGGCGCTACGACGAGCGCGACCAGGGCTTTTTGCGCGAGCTGGTGTTCGGCACCCTGCGCTGGCTGCGCCGCCTCGACGGCGTCATCGCGGCGGCGAGCAACCGCCGTTTGGCCGATGTCGAGCCGGCGCTTCTCTCGACCCTGCGGGTGGCGGCCTACCAGCTGCTCTTCCTCGATCGTGTGCCCGCTCACGCCGCCGTCAACGAGGCCGTGGAGCAGGCGGCGGCGCTCACTCATCGCGGCGGCGCGAGCTTCGTCAACGCGGTCCTGCGGCGGATTGCACGCAGCCCAACGCTGGCCGAGTGGCCGGTCACCGAGACGGAGCCGGTGCGCCGGCTGGCGATTGAGCTCTCGCACCCGGACTTCCTCGTCCGCCGCTGGGTCGATCGCTTCGGGATGGCAGCGACCCGGGAGCTGCTCGAGGCCAACAACCGTCCGAAGCCGATGCAGCTGCTGGCCTTCCGTGACCGCGGTGGACGTGAGCTCCTCGCCGAGGACCTGATCGACGAAGGGATCGAGGTCGAGCCATCGTCCCTGTCCCCCTTCGGCCTCCTCGTGCGGGCCGGCAACCCGCTCTCGTCGCAGGCCTTTCGCCGCGGCGACCTGTACGTGCAAGACGAGGCCAGTCAGGCCGCAGCCTGGCTGCCGCCGCCGCAGCCGGGCGAGCGGGTCCTCGACGCCGCGGCCGCTCCCGGCGGCAAGACCCTCGCTCTGCTCGCCCGCGAGCCGAGCGTCCGCGTGGTGGCCGCGGATGTCGGCCTGTCGCGTTTGGGCCTCCTCAGTGCTAATCTCCGCCGGCTTCGGCGCGCCGTGCCCTGCCTGCTCGCCGATGCCGGCCGGCCGGCGCTGGGCCAGCCGTTCGATCGCGTGATCGCCGATCTGCCCTGCACCGGGACCGGGACGCTGCGCAAGCACCCGGAGCTCAAGTGGCGGGTCAGCGAGAGTGAGCTGGGGCGATTGGCGGCGCAGGGGCTGCGGATGCTGAAGGGCCTGGCGCCGCTGGTCCGGCCCGGTGGCCTGCTGGTGGTGTCCAGCTGCTCGCTCGAGGACGATGAGAACGAAGCCGTGGTCGAGCGCTTCCTCGCTGCCGTGTCCGGCTTTGAGCGCCTCGACCTCGGCACGGCGGCGGACCTGCCGAGCCAGCGCTGGGTGGTGGCGGAAGGTCTCTGGCGGGCGCTGCCGGAAGGCGACCACGACGGCTTCACCGTGCAGGTCCTCAAGCGGCAGAGCCAGCTAGGGTAGGGAACGAGAAACTAAGAAGAGTTGCGCAAGAAACGTTGACAGCGTCCGGCCTTTTCCGTAGGGTCGGGCGTCGGTCGCACCCCGAAGAACTCAGATCTCCAAGGAGGAGAAGATGGCTGGCAAGAGCGATTTGGTGGAATACGTCTGTTCCAAGGCGGAGGGGATGTCGAAGAAGCAGGCTGGCGAGATCGTCGACCTCGTCTTCGAGTGCCTCGGCAAGAACCTCGCTGGTGGCAACAAGGTCAGCATCCCGGACTTCGGCACCTTCACCGTCTCGGAGCGGGCAGCGCGCGAGGGCCGCAACCCGAAGACGGGTGAGACGATCAAGATCTCAGCGGCTCGCACCGCCCGCTTCAAGCCGGGCCGCTCCCTCAAGGACTCCCTGAACTAGTCGGAACCTTCTGCTCGCGGCGGCAGCTCGCTCGGCGAGCAGCTCGCGATCTTGCGCCCCGACGGCCCCTGCCGCGGGGCGCTGCTGTTGTCTGGCGGCTGCTGTGGCCGGTACAGGCGGGCCAGGCGCGCCGCCGGCACACCGAGAAAGAACAGCAGCCAGATCAGCCAGTTGGTAGCGATGGTGCGAGCGATGCCGCGTTGCTGGTAGCGGCGGGCCGAGGTGATCACCGGCGGTCGCAGGAGCACTGTGCGGCCGGCCCGCTTCAGCCGGCGAGCGAAGTCGAGGTCTTCGAGGATCGGCCACTCGGCGAAGCCGCCGAGGCGGTCGAAGGTGGTGCGGGTGACGAACTGGGCCTGGTTGCCCAGCGGCACCCCGGTCCACCGCGTGCGCAGGCTCACCAGCCGGTCGCCGAGCCGCCAGACTAGCCCGCGGGCGTCGAACTCGACGGCGAAGGCGCCGCCCACGGCGCCGCTCGCGACGGCCTGCGCCACCGCGCCGAGAGCCGGCTCCGGCAGCCGGGTGTCGGCGTGGAGAAAGAGGAGGACGTCGCTCGTGGCCATGGCGGCGCCGCGGTTGAGCTGGCCGCCCCGGCCGGGTGGCCCCGTGACCACGCAGGCGCCGCTCCGTCGGGCGATCTCGCGGGTGCGGTCGCGGCTGCCACCGTCGCTGACGATGACCTCGTCGGCCTTGCCGAGGGCCTGCAGGAGTTGGGGCAGAGAGGCCTCTTCGTCGAGCGTCGGGATCACCACGGCGACCCTCGGGTGCTGGGTGGTCAGCGGCTCGGGAGGCAAGGTGAAGCGATGCTAGCATAGGGTTTTCGCCCCTCTCAGGAGCCTCCCTTCGCCGCCGATGAAGACCACCGATCCAACGAGCTCCGCGCCCTTCAGCCACCTCGATGCCGAGGGGCGGGCCGCGATGGTCGACGTGTCGGCCAAGCCGGTCACCCGGCGGGTGGCGAGCGCCTCCTGCCATGTGCGGCTGGCGGCCGCGACGATCGCCCGACTGGGCAGCCTGCCCAAAGGGGACGCCCTCGCCGTCGCCCGCCTGGCCGGTATCCAGGCCGCCAAACGAACGAGCGAGTGGATCCCGCTGGCCCATCCGCTCCCCTTGGAACAGGTTGAGGTCGAGCTGGCGCCGGCCCGCGATCGGGTGGAGGTCCGCTCGCGGGTGGTGGTGACGGCGAAGACCGGTGCCGAGATGGAGGCGCTGGTCGCCTGCTCGGCGGCGGCCCTCGCGCTCTATGACATGGTCAAGGCCGTTGACCGCGCTGCCGTGGTCAGCGAGCTGCGGCTGGACGCGAAGAGCGGCGGCAAGAGCGGCAGCTGGGTCCGCGGGGAATGACCTCGGCCGGATGATCGCCACGGGTCTCGATCGTCTGCTCGCCGAGCCGGCGGCCCTCGCCGGCCGCCGCTTCGGCCTCCTGGCCCACGGCGCGGCGGTGACCGCCGAGCTCGTGCCGGGCCACCTCGCCCTCAGCCAACGTGGCTTGCCGCCGGCGGCCCTCTTTGGCCCCGAGCACGGCTACTACGGCGTCGAGCAGGACATGGTGCCGGCGGCGAGCAGCCGTGACCCCTGGACGGGGGCCGAGATCGTCTCGCTCTACGGCGCCGAGGAAGCCTCCTTGCGGCCGCGCGCCGAGGCTTTCGCCGGCCTCGACCTGTTGCTGATCGACCTCCAGGACGTCGGCAGCCGTTACTACACCTACGCCGCGACGGCGATCTGGGCCGCCGAGGTGGCGCTCGCCGCCGGCTGCGAGGTCTGGGTGCTCGACCGCCCCAACCCGCTGGGCGGTGTGGTGATCGAAGGCAACCTGCCGCGGCCAGGCCTCGAGTCCTTCGTGGGAGCGTTTCGGCTGCCCGTCCGCCATGGCCTCACTTTGGGGGAGATCTTCCGCCTCGAGGTGGCGCGCCGGCACCTCGCCGGCCCCTGGCGGGTCATTCCTGTGAGCGGCTGGCGGCGCGGCGAGCTCTGGTCGGCGACCGGCCGGCCCTGGCTCAATCCCTCGCCCAACATGCCGAGCTTCGCGACGGCCCTCGTTTACCCGGGGCTTTGCCTGGTGGAGGCCACGGAGCTTTCCGAGGGGCGGGGCACCACGCGGCCCTTCGAGTGGATCGGCAGCCCGGGCGTCGAGCCCCTCACCCTGGTGGAGGAGCTCGCCGGGCGTGAGCTGCCTGGGGTGCGCTTCGTCCCCACCTGCTTCCGGCCGCAGTTCCAGAAGCACGCCAGCCGCGCTTGCGCCGGAGTGCAGGTGGTGGTGACCGATGCCGCTCGCTTCGCGCCCTACCGCACGGGCCTCGAGCTGCTCGCCGCCTGGCAGCGTGCCGGCGGCGGCTTCGCCTGGCGCAGCGCACCCTACGAGTTCGTCGACGACCGCCCGGCGATCGACCTGTTGACCGGCGACCCGAGCTACCGGCGGCAGATCGAGGCCGGCGGCTCCTTCGCCGAGGCGGCAGCTGGCTGGGAGGCTGAGCTGCGGCCCTACCGTGAGGAACGGGCGGCGGCGTTGCTCTATCCCGAGGAGGCCGGATGAAGGCGCCACACCTGCTGCGCGTGTCGCAACCCGCCGCGGCCTTCGCCGAGCTGGTGGCGGCGGCGCGGGCCCTGGGCCTACGGCTCGGCTGGCTGAATCTCGCCGAGCTGGCGCCGCCGCCGGAGCTGGCGGCGGCCGCCGGCACCGGCATGCTGCGAGCGGTGGCGCTGGGCGCGGCCGGGGTGGTGGTGGCCAAGCCGCTCGCCGGCCCGGCGGTACTGCGCGACGTGCTGCGAGAGCATTTCCTCGGCTGCGCCGCCGTGCTGGTGGCCGGCGAGGGCCCGCTGGCCGAGGACCCTGCGCTCGGCACGGCACCCCGGCTGAGGGCCGAGGCCGGCGGCTTCGTCCTCGCGCCGCCGGCCGCCGAGGCGGGGCGCTGCCGCACGGCGGCAGAGCTCGCTGCCCGGCTCCGCAAGCCCCGCCTCTAGCCTGACGCCGGCCCACCCCGGCGGCCGTTGACGCTCGCGAGAGCCCGATGCCACAATGCGGCATGCTCGCCGTGGCTCCCACCTTCCGGGACCGTCCTCCCGGCCAGGAGCCGATCCGCTTCTTCCTTCCCGGCCCCTGCTACGTGCTCGCCGACGTTCGCGAGGCGCTCACCGCCCCGGTCGTCGGCCACCGTGCCGCCAGTTTCAAGGCCGTCTATGCCCGCATCGCCGGCCGTCTGCCGAGGATCTTCCGCACCGCCGGTGACGTCTACGTCGCGACCGGCAGCTCGACCCTGGTGATGGAGAGCGCAGTCCTCTCGACGGTGGGCCGGGACGTCCTCAACCTCACCAACGGCTCGTTCTCGGAGCGCTGGCACGCGATCAGCCGTGCCGTGGGCCGCCAGGTGGACCGCCTCGCCGTGCCGTGGGGCCGGGCCCTCGATCCCGATCTCGTGCGTGCCGCGTTGCGGCGCAAGCGCTACGAGGCCGTCACCCTGGTACACAACGAGACCTCCACCGGGGTGATCAGCCCGCTCGCCGAGCTGGCGCAGGTGATCCGCGAGGAGAGCGACGCCCTGGTCCTGGTCGATACCGTGTCGTCTCTCGGCGGCGCGCCCGTCGAGACCGACGCCTGGGGCCTCGACGTGGTGCTCGCCGGCTCGCAGAAGGCCCTCGCGGTGCCGCCCGGGCTGGTTGCTTTCACCCTCTCCGAGCGGGCCGCGGAGAGGGCCGCCCGCCTGCCGGCGCGGGGGTTCTACACCGACTTCTTGCGCTACCGCGATCACCACCGGGAAGGCGGCAGCACGATCACCACTCCGGCGGTGAACCTCTTCTGGGCCCTCGATCGCCAGCTCGACCGCGTGGTGGAGGAGGGCATCGAGGCCCGCTGGGAGCGCCACGCCGCCCTGCGGGCCCATACCGCCGCCTGGGCGGCCAGCCGCGGCTGCACCTATGCCTCGGCCGAGGAAGCACCCTCGCCGACGGTCTCGTGCCTGCGGCCGCCGGCCGGGGTGGACGCCCCGGCGCTGGTCAAGGCGCTCGCGCAGGAAGGCTTCACGCTCGGCGGCGGCTATGGCGAGTGGAAGGCCTCGACCTTCCGCATCGGCCACATGGGCGAGGTCCGCGAGCCGGACCTCGACGACCTCTTCGCCGCCCTCGACCGCCACCTGGGAGGTGGCTGACAGCAAGGGCTGTCGCTGCCCCGCGCGTGGCTCGCACCTGGAGGGCGGCAGCCGAACCCACTCTGACCTCTAATCGGGAGAAGCCATGTCTCGCGTGCTGATCTGTGATTCCCTGGAGGCGTCCGGCCTCGAGCTGCTGCGCTCGGCCGGCGCCGAGGTGGAAGTCCTCAAGACCGAAGATCGCCCCCGGCTCAAGGAGCTGGTCGGCGACTTCGACGCCATCGTCGTGCGTTCGGCGACCAAGGTGACCGCCGAGCTGCTGCGCGCCGGCCGCCAGCTCAAGGTGGTGGGCCGTGCCGGCATCGGGGTCGACAACGTCGACGTGCCGGCGGCGACCGAGCTGGGCATCCTAGTGGTCAACGCACCGACCGCCAACCTGATGTCCGCCACCGAGCACACCTTCGCCTTGCTGCTCGCCCTCGCCCGCCAGGTGCCGGCGGCGGATGCCTCGATGAAGCGGGGCGAATGGGACCGCAAGAGCTATCTCGGCGTCGAGCTCCAGGGCAAGACGCTGGGCATCGTCGGCTTTGGCCGCATCGGCCAGCGGGTGGCGGACCGCGCCCGCGGCTTCGAGATGGAAGTGCTGGCCTTCGACCCCTTCCTCGAGCCGGCGGCGGCCGAGAAGCTGGGCGTCGGTCTCGTCGACCTCGACGAGCTGCTCACTCGTGCCGATGTCGTCAGCCTCCACACGCCGTTCACCGAGCAGACCAAGAACCTGCTCTCGGCCGAGCGGATCGCCAAGATGAAGCACGGTGCGCTGCTCATCAACTGCGCCCGCGGCGGCCTGGTGGATGAGGCGGCGCTGGTCGCCGCGCTCGACGCCGGCCGGCTCGCCGGAGCGGCCTTCGACGTCTTCTTCCAGGAGCCGCCGACGAGCTTCGACCTCGCCCGGCACCCCAAGGTGGTGGCGACGCCGCACATCGGAGCGCAGACGGCGGAGGCCCAGGAGCGCATCGCCCAGGAAACGGCGCGGATGGTGATCGCGGCCCTCGAAGGCTCGATGCCCGGCGGTGCCGTCAACCTGCCGTTCCGGCCTACCGCCAAGTCCGGCGAGCCCTTCCTCCGCCTCGCCTCGCGGCTCGGCCGGCTGGCGAGCGGCCTGCTCGACGGCAGCTTCCAGCAGGTGCAGGTGGACGTCTGGGGTGTCGAGGAGAGCCTCCGCCCGGCGCTCGCCGTCGCCGCCCTCAAGGGGGCGCTCGAGCCCTTCATGGGCGACGGCGTCAACTACGTCAACGCCGAGAAGGTGGCCCGGGACCGTGGCATCGCCGTGGTGCGCGCCTCGCACAGCGCACCGGCCGACTACCCGCAGCTGGTGCGGGTGGCGCTCAGCGGCTCGGGCGGCCAGGTCGAGATGGCTGGCACGCTCTTCGGCGAGGACGACCTGCGCGTGGTCTCGATCGGCGGCTTCCGCCTGGAGTTCCGCCCCGAGGGCCGGCTGCTGCTGCTGCGCAACCTCGACGTGCCGGGCGTGGTCGGCAAGCTGGGGGCGGTGCTCGGCCGCAACGACGTCAACATCGGCGGCATCCATTTGGCGCGCACCCAGGGCAAGACGGCGCGTGAGGCGATGGCCGTGCTGCAGCTCGACCAGCTGCCCTCGGCCGAGGTGCTCCGCCAGGTCGGCGAGATCGGCGAGGTGATGATGGTCCACTTCGTCGACATGGGCTAGCGCGACCAGCGGCTTTGGCGAGATAGGCTGCAAGCTCGCCCGCGCGAGCGGGCGCAGGGGGAGATCGTATGGCGCAGGTGGGGCTGATCTTCGGAGGGCGCAGCGTCGAGCACCGGGTGTCGGTGACCTCGGCGCGGACGGTGGCCAAGGGCCTCGCCGAGGCCGGTCACCAGGTCTGGCCGCTGGGGGTGGCCGAGGACGGCTGCTGGGTGGGCCGCGAGCGCTCGGCCGCCGCTCTCGCCGGCGAGCTCGCCGCCCTGCCTCCCGTCGGGGTGCCGATCCGCAGCACCCTGGGGGCGCTTCTCGACGCACCCGTCGAGGTCGTCTTCCCGCTGATTCATGGCACCTGGGGCGAGGACGGCTCCCTCCAGGGCCTCTGCGAGATGCTCGACCTGCCCTACGTGGGAGCGGGGGTGACGGCGAGCGCCGTGGCCATGGACAAGCTCGCTACTAAGCGCCAGCTCAAGGAAGCAGGCATCCCCGTGGTGCCCTTCGCGGCCCTGCGCCGCGGCGACCTCGGGGCCGGCGGCGAGGCGCTCGTCGCTGACTTCGCGAGCTGGCCCTTCCCGCTCTTCGTCAAGCCGAGCGTCGGTGGCTCGAGCGTCGGCGTGCGCAAGGTGGCGACGCCCACCGAGCTGGTGGCGGCAGTCGAGTTCGCCCTCCGCTTCGACGACGTCGCTCTGGTCGAGCACGGCATCGTGGGCCGCGAGCTCGAGTGCGCGGTGCTTGGTTACCGGCAGATCGAGGCCTCGGTGGTCGGCGAGATCGTGCCGGGGGCGGAGTTCTACGACTACGCCGACAAGTACCTGAGCGATGCCGCGCGGCTGATCGCTCCGGCCGAGCTGCCAGCGGCGACCGCCGAGCGCCTGCGCCGGCTTGCCGTCGACGCCTTCACCGCCCTCGGTGGTTGGGGCCTCGCGCGGGTGGACTTCTTCCTCGCCGCGGACGGCGAGCTCTACCTCAATGAGATCAACACCCTGCCGGGCTTCACCGCGATCTCGATGTACCCGCGGCTCTGGGGCCTCTCCGGCCTGCCGCTGGCGCCGCTGGTGGACCGCCTGGTGACGATCGCCTGCGAGCGCCACGCCGACCGGCGCCGCCTCGACGACGGCATCCGCTCCTGGCTCAAGGAGCTGGCGGGGTCGTAGGGGATCGGCTCAGAGCGCGTCGAGGCCGCGGTCGGCCACCCGCTCCAGCAGGGCGCTGAAGCGGTCGATCTCCTCGACGGTGGTGTAGACGCTGGGGGTCACCCGGATGCCCTGGAACTCCTCGTGGCGGATCGGCACGGTGAAGATGCGATGCTTCTTCCACAAGCCGTCGGCGAGCTCCGCCACCCCGATGCCGAGGACCTCGACGCAAGCGAGGCCGCAAGCGAAGCCGGGCTTCAGGCTGGTGCGCAGCCGCACCTTGGGGTGCGCTGCCAGCCGCCGCGCCCAGCGGTCGCGGAGGTAGACCAGGCGGGCCGCCTTGCGCTCGCCGCCGATCCCCTCGTGGAAGGTCAGGGCGTCGGCGATCGCCAGGGCATTGGCCGCCGGGTGGGTGCCGATCTCCTCGAACTTGCGGATGTCGCCGTCGAGCGTCGCCGGCGCCGCCATCATCGGCCAGAGGCCGGGGATCAGCTCCTTGCGCACGTAGAGAAAGCCGGTGCCGTGGGGTGCGAAAAGCCATTTGTGCAGGCTGGTGGCGTAGTAGTCGACGCCGAGCTCGTCGCGCTGGTACGGGAAGTGGGCGAAGGCATGCGCGCCGTCGACCACCACCGGCACGCCGTGGCGGCGGGCCATCGCCACCACCTCGGCGACCGGCAGGATCTGCCCCGTGAGGTTGATCATGTGGCACATCAGCAGCAGCCGGGTGCGCTCGGTGAGGGCACGGCGGTAGATCTCGACGACCTCGCCGGGGTCTTCCGCCGGCACCGGCAGGACCACCTTCTTGACCACGATGCCGTCCCGCCGGGCGCGCTGGTCGAAGGTGGTCAGCATGCGGCCGTAGTCCTGGGTCGAGGTGAGCACCTCGTCACCCGGCTTGAGATCGAGCCCCAGCTGGCAGATCTGCAGGCCCTCGGAGGCGTTGCGGGTGATCGCCATCTCCTCGGCAGAACAGCCGAAGGTCGCCGCCAGCCGCGTGCGGACGGTCTCGCGCTGCGGCTCGAGCACCTGCCACATGTGGTACGCCGGCGCCAGGTTCGAGATCTCGAGGTAGCGGCGCATCGACTCCTGGACGACCGCCGGTGCGGGGCTCACGCCGCCGTTGTTGAGGTTGACGAGCGAGCGGTCGACGGTGAAGGCCTCCTGGATGGTGAACCAGAAGTCCTCGTCGCCCGCCAGCTCCGCGGGGCTGCCGGGGTGGGCCGCGGCCGCAGTCAGGGCGTGGGCCGAGCGTAGGGGGTCGAGCACCGCACCCAGCCCGAGGCCGGCGGCGCCGCCCAGCGTGCGCAGCAGATCACGGCGGTTCATGAGAGCTGGCGGCAGTCTACCGCAACGCAGCGCCACGGGCCCCGCCAGCGCGGCTCAGGGCCGGACGAGGGTGAGCGTGCCGCGGCGGGCCTGATCGAGGCGCTTCGGATGCGAACCCGGCTCACCGGCGAGCGAGACCGCCACCAGCCCTTCGGCTCCGGGCGGCAGGCCCACGAGGTGGCAGAGGCCGTGCTCGTCGGTCGCGGAAGCGAGCGGTGTGCCCTCACGGGAGGGCACGGCGAGGTAGTCCGCGGGCGCCAGGACCACGGCGCCGAGGTGCAGGCGCAGGCGGGCCCCCGCCACCGGCTCGCCGTGCGGGTCGACCACCTTGACCGTCCAGGCCCGGGCCGGCGCCGCCGGGACGGTGATCTCGCCGCCCGCCGCGAGGTCCTCGCCGCGCCACAGGCTGAGCGCCGCGAGCGGATGGAGGAAGGCAATCGTCTTGCCGTCGAGGCACCAGGAAGGCAGGTCGGCGCTGCCGTCGAAGCGGGTGGTCGTGCGGCAGCCCGCCGGGCGGGAGCCGTCGGCGTCGAAAGCGATGAGGAGGCCGCGCGCCGCCGGCTCCTCGGGGCCGAGGAGGAAGCGCAGCCCCGCGCCCTGCTCGCCTTCCGGGCGGCCGGTGCGGTGCAGGGCCACCACCAGGGGCGGCGGCAGGGCGCCGTCGTCCAGGTTGGTGAGATCGGCGACCACCTCCGCAGGTTGATAGCCCGTCCGCTCGACGACCAGCCGGTGCCGGCGGTCGGGAGCGAGGAAGAGCCGGGCCTCGCCCGCCTCGTCGCTGGCGGCGGCCTCGCGTTCCCCACCGGCCGTGAAGCTCGCCTCGCCGTCGGCGTAGTGGAGCACGTCAAGCCGGGCGGCCGTCCCGCTGGTCAGCCGGGCATGGGCGAGCGGCTGCTTGGTCGCAGCGTCGCGGACGACGACCCCCACGGGTACGTCGTGGCCGAGCTCGAAGTCCAGGTGGCCGCCGCCCTCGACGCTCGAATGGCGGTCGAAGCGGCGGCAGCCGACGCCCTCGGCGCAGGCCGCGATGGCGATCCCCCAGAGCCCGCGCCGGGGATCACCGTGGGCGTCGCCTCCCGGTTGCGCATCCTCGTCCCCCGGCGGACGGCTGCCGTAGTAGCACCAGTGGTAGGTCAACGTCTCGTCGGTCGCGAAGCGCAGGGTGCGGGTCTCGGGCAGGTTCCAGGTGACGCGGACCTCGCCGGCAACCGGCTCGCCGTCGCGCAGGATGCGGCCCTCGATGCAGGCTTCGGCGAGGACGATCCGCCCGGCCGGCCCCCGTTCCGCCTCGCTGCCGGGGCGGAAGTACGGGGTGAGGCCGACGCCGAGGCCGTAGACCTCCTCGCCGTTGATCGTCGCCGAGATGACGTGCTGGCCGTCGTCCAAGCCCTCGATGTGGTAGCGCCGCAGGCCGCGGGCGAGCGGCTGCTCAGCCGCCAGAGTGCAGCTCGCGCCGCCGAGGCTCGGCTCGCCGCTTTGGTCCCAGCGACCGCAGCTGCGGGCGGAGAGGATGGCGCCGAGCGGCGGTCGCAGGGGCCGGAGGTCGATCTCCAGCTCGAGCTGGTGGCGGGCCGCGAGCGGCAAG
Source organism: uncultured Thermoanaerobaculia bacterium (assembly GCA_964420075.1). Taxonomy (GTDB): domain Bacteria; phylum Acidobacteriota; class Thermoanaerobaculia; order Multivoradales; family SZUA-115; genus CAYQRE01. The sequence goes on from CAYQRE010000008.1 coordinate 145,186, forward strand.
GGGCCGAGGAGGGTCGCCCCGCCCCCGCGGCCGGCAAAGGAACTGATCACGGTGCGCAGGGCGGGGTGGCGCACCACCAGCTCGCGGTCCCCGGCGGCGGGGAGCGCGGCGAAGAGGGCGAGGGCCCGTCGGTCCGTCCAGACGACGAGCTGCGGCAGCTGGATCTCGGTCTGGATGCGCGTCAGTGCCGGCCGCGCGAGCAGGGTGAGGGCGGCGGGAGTCACCCTGAGCCCCTCGGGCCAGACGAGATCGACGAGAAGCTGGTGCTCTCCAGCGCTCGGCGGAGCCGGCAGCGCCAGGCGAAGGAGTTCGCCCGCACCGCAGGAGTGGGGGCCGGAGATCCCCGCCAAGCCGCGGGGGCCGAAGCCGGCGAGAAAGAAGCCGTCGGCGGGCAGGGTGAGGAGACGCCCCTGCCGCAGGTCGAAGCGGTAGAGGCTGGTGGACCGCACGGTCAGCGCCGCCAGCTGGTCGACGGCGGCACCGCGTTGCGCCGGGAGGACTTCCACCTGGCAGGCGGCGAGCGCCGTCGCCCGGGCGACGGCACCGTCCGCCTCCAGGCCTCCCGCGGCCACGCGGACCTGGTTCCAACCGGTGCTCACCCGCGTGCCGTCGGTCGCCTGCCAGGCCCAGGCGCCCACCGGCAGGACGGCGGTCCCGCCGGGCGCGGTGAGCGTCCGCGGTGGCGCCGCGAGATCGCCGTCAACCCACACCGTGACCGCGAGGTCGGCCGGCGGGGCCCCGGCGAGCCGGAATTGCACGGGCCGCGGCTCGGTCGCGCCGGCCGGCAGAGCGCTCAGCGTGAAGAGCAGGGCGAGGCAGCACGCCGGGCGCCGGCGAGGCGGCTCAAGGCGGCGGCTCGGGATCGACGAGGACGACGATCGCCCGGTAGCCCAGGCGCTCGAGCTCGTGGCGGAAGCGCTCGGCGGACTGGCGGGAGTCGAAGCGGTTGATCTGCACACGATGCCAGGTGCCGTCCGAGACGACGCGCGCTGCCGGGTAGTCATGGGCCACCTCCGCGGCGTAGGCCGCCGCCCGTTCAGCCTCCTGGAAGGCCCCCACCTGCACGGTGTAGGTCTCCGGGCCGGCGAGCGGCGCCCCTGCCACCAGGCACAGCTCGACGCGGGCGACCCCTGGCCCCACCATCTCGATGCGCTCGGCGGCGGCCCGCGAGAGATCGATGATCCGCTTGCGGACGAACGGCCCGCGGTCGTTGATGCGCACCCGCACGGCGCTGCCGTTATCGAGATTGCGCACCTCGACGACGGTGCCGAAGGCGAGGGTGCGGTGGGCGGCGGTGAGCGAGTGGCCGTCGAAGTGCTCGCCGTTGGCGGTCCGCCGGCCGTGGAAGCCGGGGCCATACCAGGAGGCGAGGCCCTTCTCGAAGCAGCTGCCGACGGGCAGCCTGGAGACGGCGGGGGTGGTCGAGCGGCAGCCCGTGAGGACGAGGGCGAGAAGCGCCCCGGCGGCGAGGAGGCGAGCGAGAGCCGCGGGTCTCAGACCCGCGGGGCCGCCACCTCCGCCACCTCGAGGCCGGCCAGGGCCGGCTCCAGGTGCTCGGCGAGGAGCTCGTCCACCTGCTCGGCAGAGCGGCCGGTGAAGCTCAGCGGGTCGAGCCATGCGTCCACCTCCTCGCGGCTCAGGCGGAAGTCGGGGTCGCCGACGATCCAGCCGACCAAGGGGTTCTCGCCGCCGGCCTCCACCGCGGCATAGGCGTCGAGGCTCAGGCGCCGCAGCCGTTCGTGGAGCTGTTGGCGATCGCCACCGCGGAGTGCGGCCTGCATGAGAAACGTCTCGGTGGCCATGAAGGGGAGCTCGCGCGCCACCCGCGCGCGGACGGTGGCCTCGCGCACCGTGAGGCCGGCGGCGATGTGGGCTGCCAGGCCGAGGATGGCGTCGGCGGTGAGGAAGGCATCGGCGAGCACCAGGCGGCGATTGGCCGAGTCGTCGAGACTGCGCTCGAGCCATTGCGTGGCGGTGTTCAAGGGGCCGTTGAGCGAGTCGGTGAGCAGGCGGCGGGCGAGGCCGCACATCCGCTCGGCGCGCACCGGGTTGCGCTTGTAGGCCATCGCCGAGGAGCCTACCTGCTCGCTGTCGAAGGGCTCGGCGAGCTCGCCGACGCCCTGCAGCAGGCGCAGGTCGGTGCCGAACTTGTGGCAGCTCTCGGCGAGGCCGGCGAGGGTGGCGAGCACCTGGCTGTCCTGCTTGCGGGAGTAGGTCTGGCCGGTGACGGCAAAAGAACCGGCGAAGCCCAGGCGCTCGGCCAGGCGGCGGTCGAGGGCGGCGACCTTCGCCGAGTCACCCTGGAAGAGCGTCAGGAAGCTCGCCTGGGTGCCGGTGGTGCCCTTGACGCCGCGGCAACGCAGGCGCTCCAGGCGGTGCTGCACCTCGTGGAGGTCGAGCAGGAAGTCCTGGGCCCACAGGCAGGCCCGCTTGCCGACCGTGGTGAGCTGCGCCGGCTGGAAGTGCGTGTAGGCGAGGCACACCGTGGCGCGGTGCCGGCGCGTGAAAGCGGCGAGGCCGGCGAGCACCGCAGCCAGCCGCTTCGCGAGCAGGCGGAGGGCGTCGCGGGCGATCAGGGCGTCGGTGTTGTCGGTCAGGAAGGCGCTGGTCGCCCCCAGGTGGAGGATGCCTCCCGCCTCGCCGGCCAGCTCCGCGAAGTGGCGCAGATGAGCCACCACGTCGTGGCGGGTCCTGGCCTCGATCTCGGCCACCCGGGCGAAATCGATCGTGCCCGCCACCCGGCGCAGCGCCGCCAGTTGCTCGTCGCGGATCGGCAGCCCGAGCTCCTGCTGGCACTCGGCGAGAGTGACCCACAGCCGGCGCCACTGGCCATAACGGTGCTCGGAGGAGAACAGCGCCGCCATCTCGCGCGAGGCGTAGCGCTCGTGAAGGGGGTTTTGCGGGGCTGAAGAGCTCATGCGGCGCGGATTGTAACAGGGGGCACTCGTGCCTGACGGCTGCAGGCCGAGGGCCCTGGGCGCTGGTCTGGCTGCGGCGATCGGAGATCGATCGATGCATCAAAAGGTCGTGGGATTCCCTCCCATCCAGTCCTCGACGCGCAAGCCGGAAATGCGTGGCATGTGCTTGCTGTCGGCGGTCACCAGCGTGGCGCCGGTCGCCACTGCGTGGGCAGCGATGGCGATGTCGAAGTCCTCGAGGCGCTTCCCCTGGCGCGCGAGCGAGGCCTTGATGGTGCCGAAGGCCTCACTCACGGCGTCTGTCCACGCACAGCGCTCGAGCTCGGCGCTCACCAGGTCGAACCGCTCTTGGAGTTCCGTCTTGCGTCTCGAAGGCGCCAGGCGGGCGAGACCGTAGTGGACCTCGGACAGAGCGGGCTGGGGCACCCGCACGTCGCGCCGGCTCACCGCGCGGAGATGCACCAGAAACCTCACGTCTCCTCGCATGAAGGCAGCGACGGCGTTGCTGTCGAGGACGTAGCTCAAAGCGAGGGCGGACCCTTGGAGCTTCTCGCGCTGAGGACCACCCGCATCAGCTCGTCAACCGCCTCGCTGATCTCGGGGCCAGGGTTCTCCAGTCGCTCGAACAGCCCGGGCGTCCAGTCGCCACCAGGCGCCACCTCGCGTTCGAGGGCGCGGACGATCAGGCGGTTGCGGCTCAGCTTGAGGGCGCGGGCGCGGCGGTCGACTGCGGCCAGGAGATCGGCAGGAATGTGCACGCTGGTCGCCATAGTATGTTTGAGAGTATATTCGCGTCGCCTTGCCCTGCAAGGCCCCAGCCTCGGCCCGCGCCGCGCCCTTCTTGGCATTGCCTTCACTCTTCGTTTCTCCTAGGCTTTCGGAAATCATTTCTGAGCTAGGAGAGGGAGATGCTGCAGAGGCTGGCGGAGCTGGCGATCGCCGCGGTGGGTGTGGCGGCGGAGGCTGAGGCCTCGCCGCCGCCGGCAGGTTTCTGGGATCAGTTTGGGGACAAGATCGTCGTCTCGGTGGTGACGGCGATCCTCGTGCTCGCCTTGTCCGAGCCGATCAAGCTGGCCCTCAAGAAGCTGACCGAGGCCCTTGAGGAGAGGCTGGCCGGCCCGGGCTGGCGCTTCCGCCAGCGCTATCTGCGGGCGCTCAAGGCCGAGCATCGCTGGCTGAAGCTGATCGGCTTCCTAAGCAAGGGAGACCTCAACCCACCGCGGCTCCAGGAGGTCTACGTCTCGCTGCGGGTGACGGCCGGCAGCGGCGCCGAAGGGGCTCGGTTCGGCTGGCACGAGGCGCTCGGCGGCCCGGAGGGGAACGTCGTGCTCCTGGGCGCCCCCGGGGCCGGCAAGTCGACCCTCCTCGATTACCTCGTCCTGGTGCTCACCGGCGAGGTCTTCCATCCCGTGCGGAGCCAGCTCGGCAAGCCCTTCCCCCTCTTTGCCCGCCTGCGGGAGCTGGGCGAGTCCGCCGAGAAGGCGACGCTGCTGGGCCTGTTGCGCCAATCGTCCCCGGTGCGGGCGCCGTCTCGCTTTCCCGAGAGGTGGCTCGCCCGCGGCGGCTGTGCCGTGCTCCTCGACGGCCTCGACGAGGTGTTGGACGAGGCGCGACACGCCCGCGCCGTCGAGGAGATCCGCCGGCTCGCCGCCGAGTACCCGGGCAACCGCTACCTCGTCACCTGCCGGGTGGCTGGCTGGCAGAACCAGCTGCCCGGCTTCCGGGCCTTCGAGATCAGCCCCCTGGAGGCGGATGACGTCCGGCAGTACGCCGGGGCCTGGTACCGCGAGGTCCTGCGCTCGCAGGCGGTGAACCGGCTGGGTGCGAAGCCGAAGGCGGAGGACGTCGAAGCGGCCGAGCGGCGGGCCACGGCCGAGGCCTCCGCGCGGGCGACCGCCCTCTTCGCCGCGCTGCAGGCGAACGCCAACCTCCTGCTCCTGGCCCGCACGCCCTTGATGCTGTCGCTCATCACCCTGGTGCACTACCACCGGGTGACCGACCTGCCGAAAGGCCGTGCGGCGCTCTACGGGAAATGCCTGGAGATCCTCCTCGACCTCTGGGACCGGCAGGACAAGACCTTGAAGGTGGCCGGCCCCTCGCTCAAGGAGAAGTTGCTGGTCCTACAGGCGATCGCCTTCGACTTCTTGCAGGGCGACCGGCTGGAGGCGGGCCTCGACCACTTGGAGGAGGTCGTCGAGCCGCTGTTGGGCCAGCTCCGTGAACCGATCTCGGTCGCTACCTTCGTCGCACAGATCTGGCAGCGCTCCGGCGTCCTCGTCGAGCAGAAGCTGGGCCGCTACGGCTTTGCCCACCGGGCGTTGCACGACTTCCTGGCCGCCTCCTACGTCGTCGAGCACCAGCTCGACCGCCAGCTGATCGAGCGGGTGGCCGAGGAGCGCTGGCGGGAGGTCATCCTGATCGCCGCCGGCCTCGCTCCGGCCGAGCGCGCACGCCAGCTCGTCGCGGCGCTCCTGGGCTCCGAGGCCACGAGCACAGCGGCGCTGGAGATGGCGGGCCTGAGCCTGGCGGAGGACATCCAGGTCGGAGAGGACTTGCGGGAGCGGATCCGCTGCCGGCTGCTCGCCCGCTTGCGCGAGGAGACCCGCGGCCCGGAGCTTGGCCGCCTGTACGGCGCGCTGATTGTAGGCGACCTTCCGGCAGCGACGAGGTTCGTGGCCGAGGTCCTCGGCGGCCGGGATGGGGCCCTGCGCAGCCGAGTGATGCAGCTCGTCCTTCCCGACCTCGGCAAGGAGCAAGGTCAGATCTTCGTTCCCTTGCTCTTGCGGCTGACGGGAGAAGCCTCCGAAGGTGCGCCCGTCCGGGCTCAGGCAGCGCGTGCGCTCGGCAAGCTCGGGGCAGAGCTCGATACGGCCGGCTGGGCGGTTCTCGCGGCCGCCCGGGCGGACCATGAACTCGCCTTGCGGGCCGCTGCCACCTGCGCCTGGTGCGAGCTGGGGCGCTTCGCCGAGCTGGGGCTGGTCGAGGTGCCGGCGGGAGAGGTCGTCATGGGTAGCCCGGAGGGCGAGGGAGCTGCTGACGAACGTCCTCAGCACACCCTCTTCCTGCCGCGCTTCTTCATCGGAAGATACCCGGTGACGGTTGCGGAGCTACGGGCCTTCGCCGAAGAAGCGTCCTGCAGGTTGGCTGATGCGAAGGCGCTGGCGGGGCCGCCCGACCACCCGGCGACCTGGGTGACCTGGCGCGACGCCCTCGCCTACGCCCAGTGGCACGGCCTGACGCTGCCCAGCGAAGCGGAGTGGGAGCGGGCGGCGCGGGGGAGCGATGGGCGAAAGTACCCCTGGGGCGACGTCTGGCAGCCGTCGCTCGCGAACGCCGCCAAAGCAAGGGGAACAACCCCTGTTGGGAGGTTCTCACCGGCGGGTGACTCGCCCTTCGGCTGTGCCGACATGGCAGGCAATGTCTGGGAGTGGACGCGCAGCCTTCACCGCCCCTACCCCTATGACCCGACCGACGGACGTGAGAGCCCGTCCGGGGAAGGCGAGCGGGTGTTGCGGGGCGGCTCCTGCTTCAGCAATCCGTGGAGCTTCCGCTGCGCCTGCCGCTGGGGCTTCCCGAACTACCGCTACTTCAATGTCGGTTTCCGGGTGATGTTGTCCCCATTCTCCTCTGATCTCTGAACCTCTGGTCTCTGCTCCTCTGGACTCTGCGGGCGGGGGCTCGGCGAGTAGGGAAAGGGCCGCGACTGCCGCCCACGCCCCCGGCCGGCGGTGGATTGCAGCTAGAATCGCTCCGTCCTCGGCGATCCCTCATGCTCCTCACCGACCGCGCGCTCATCGTCATCGCCTTTGGTGGCAACGCCCTCCTGCAGAAGGACGACCTCGGCACGGTGGACGAGCAGCGGCACCGCGCCGAGCGGGCCGCCGAGTGGCTGACCGAGCTGGTGGCGGGGGGCGCGCGGCTGCTGCTGGTGCACGGCAACGGCCCGCAGGTGGGGCAGGTGCTGATCCAGATGGAGGAGGCGGCCACCAAGGTGCCGCCGGCGACCCTCGACGTGGCGGTGGCCGAGACCGAGGGCAGCATGGGCTTCCTCCTCGAGCTGGCGCTGCGCAACCGGCTGCGCCAGGGCGCCGTGCCAGCCGAGGTCTCGACGGTCCTCAGCCTGGTGGTGGTCGACGGCGACGACCCCGGCTTCCGCCAGCCCTCGAAACCGATTGGGCCGTTTTTCTCCCGCTATCGCGCCGAGATGCTGCACCGCCACCACGGCTGGGCGGTGGTGGAAGACGCCGGCCGCGGCTGGCGCAAGGTGGTGTCGAGCCCGCGGCCCCTCGCCCTCGTCGACCTCGAAGCGGTGCGCCTGCTGCTCGCTGCGGGGCACGTGGTGATCGCCGGCGGTGGCGGCGGCATCCCGGTGGTGCGCGAGGCCTCGGGCGAGCTCACGGGCGTCGAGGCGGTGATCGACAAGGACTACACGGCGGCCCTCTACGCTCGCGAGCTCGACGCCGACCTGCTGGTGATCCTCACCGGCGTCGAGCGGGTGATGCAGGGCTTCGGGACGCCGGCGGCACGGCCGCTCGCCACCATGACGACCCCCGAGGCCGAGGCCCTGCTCGCGGCCGGCGAGTTTCCCCCGGGCTCGATGGGCCCGAAGATCCGCGCCGCCGTCGAGTTCGTGACCGCCACCGGCCGGCGCGCCCTGATCACCGACGTCGAGCACCTGCACGCCGCGCTGGCCGGCGAGGGCGGGACGCTGGTCGTCCCCCCAACGCCAGGCATGGCGGCCGACGGCTGAACCCAACCGAATTCCGACCCTGCCGGGCCGGGCGGCCCGGCGCAGGGAGCAGAGATGACGACCGCAACGACGAAACGTGACCTGATCTCGATCCACCAGATGTCGACGGAGGAGGTGCGGGGGCTCTTCGACCTCGCCCACCACGTCAAGGGGCAGCCGGAGCTCTTCCGCTCGGCGCTCGCCGGCAAGAGCCTGGCGATGATCTTCGAGAAGGCCTCCACCCGCACGCGGGTGAGCTTCGAGGTGGGGATGGCTCAGCTCGGCGGCCACGCCCTCTTCCTCTCCAAGCGGGACATCCAGCTCGGCCGTGGCGAGCCGATCTCGGACATGGCGCGCGTGCTGTCGCGCTACACCAACGGCATCATGGCCCGCACCTACTCGCACCAGGACGTCCTCGACCTCGCCCGCTACGCCACCGTGCCGGTGATCAACGGCTTGACCGACGACCTCCACCCCTGCCAGGTGCTGGCCGACTACTTCACGTTGGAGGAGGTCTTCGGGCCCCTCGCCGGCCGCAAGATCGCCTACATCGGCGACGGCAACAACATGGCCCACTCGCTGCTCTTCGGCGCCGCCAAGGTGGGGATGGACATCGCCATCGCCTCCCCGGCGGCCTACTCGGTCAAGGAGAGCTACCTCGAGCAGGCGCGAGCGGATGCGGCGACCGCCGGCGTGCGGATCGAGCTGACCACCGACCCGGCCGCGGCGGTCGCCGGGGCCTCCGCCGTCTACACCGACGTCTGGGCCTCGATGGGCCAGGAAGAGGAGGCCGTGGCGCGCCGCGAGGCCTTCGCCGGCTTCACCGTCGACGCCGCCTTGATGGCCAAGGCGCTGCCGGAAGCCGTCTTCCTCCACTGCCTGCCAGCCCACCGCGGCGAGGAGGTGTCGGCCGAGGTGGCGGACGGGCCGCAGAGCCGCATCCTGGACGAGGCCGAGAACCGCCTCCACGTGCAGAAGTCGGTCCTCCTCTGGCTGCTCGGCGGCTGGCCGATCTGACGACCGTGGCGGCGCTCGAGGTCCGTTTCGAGGTCGACGGCGAGGCCCGCACGCGGCGCCTCGACGCCGCCGAGCTGCGCATCGGCCGCGCCCTCGACAACGACATCGTGCTGCCGGACCCCTCGGTGTCGCGCCGCCACGCCGAGATCCGCCGCCACGGCGCCGGCTGGCTGGTGCGCGACCTCGGCAGCACCAACGGCGTGGTGGTTAATCAGCAGCGGGCCGAGGAGGCGGTGATCGCCGCCGGCGACCGCCTGCAGATCGGCGCTTTCACCCTCGAGGTGATGGGCGCTGCGGCGCCGCCGATCTTCGCTCCGACGCTGCCGCTCAGCGTCGAGTCGGCGGCACCGGCGCCCGACGCTGCTGCCCCAGCCCAGGCCGCGAGCTCGCTCCTCGAATCACCGTCCTCGACCCTCGTGCGGCCGCTCTCCGAGCTGGCCGCCGCCTACGGCCTGGTCGGCGAGGAGTCGGCGGCGGCGAAGCGCCGGGAGCTGGACCTTGCCTACGGCAACCGCATCTTCGGCTACCTCACCCGGCTGGCAAGCCTGCTGCTGACGGCCGACCAGGTGGCACAGGTGCTGGAGCGGGTGGTGGGGATCGCCTTCGAGGCGCTCACCGTGGACCGCGGCTTCATCCTGCTCCTCGACGTGCGCGGTCGTGCCGTCTGCGAGCTGGCGCGGCTCGGTGGCCGGCTGATGCACCGGCCGCAGGGGGACGTGCCGGTCTCGCGCACCATCCTCGAGACGGTGATGCGCGAGCGGGTCGCGCTGGTGACCTACGACGCCCAGGAAGACGCCCGATTGGCCGAGGGCGCCTCGATCCGCATGCACCAGATCCGCTCGGCGATGTGCGTGCCGCTGTGGTCCGGCGAGCGGATCATCGGCGTCATGCAGGTGGACTCGCCGGTGCGGGCCGGCTCTTTCTCGGAGGCCGACCTCGCCTTCCTGACCGCGCTCGCCAACTACGCCGCCGTGGCCGTGGAGCGCCTGCGCAACGCGGCGCGGGCAGAGGAAGAGCGGCGGCTGCGGGCGCGGCTGGAACGCTACCACTCGCCGGCGGTGATCGAGGACGTGCTGCGGCAAGACGGCAGCGACGGCTCGCGGCCCCTCAAGGCCGCCGACGTCTCGGTGCTCTTCGCCGACCTTTCGGGGTTCACCAGCCTCGCCGAGGGCACCGACCCGGCCCCCCTGGCGGAGGTGCTCGCCGGCTTCTTCGACACCGCTGTCGAGGCGATCTTCGCCGCCGGTGGCACCCTCGACAAGTTCATCGGCGACTGTGTGATGGCCTTCTTCGGGGCGCCGATGCGCCAGGCCGACCACGCGCGGCGCGCCGTCGAGGCGGGCCTTGCCTTGCAGCGTGGCCTGGCGAGCTGGAACGCCCGCCACAGCCGGGCCGAGCGCGGCTTCCCGGAGCTCAAGGCGCGGGTGGGGATCAACAGCGGGCCGGTGGTGGTGGGCGAGGTGGGCAGCTCACGGCGCGTCGACTACACGGTGCTCGGCAACACGGTCAACATCGCGCAGCGCCTCGAGGAGCAGGTAGCGCAGGTCGGCGAGGTGGTGGTGGGGGCGGAGACCTTGCGCCAGCTGGCGGGAGCTTTCGCCAGCGAGCCGCTCGGAGAGATCGCCCTCAAGGGCCTGCGCCAGCCGGTGGCGGCGTTTCGCATCCGCGAGCAGGGCTGAGGCGGCCGGAGTGAAGCTCACCCTCGTCACCGGCAACCGCCACAAGCTCGCCGAGGCCCGCCGCGTCGCCGGGGTCGACCTCGACGGCTGCGAGATCGACCTGCCGGAGATCCAGGGCCTGGACCTCGAAGAGGTGTTGCGGGCGAAGGCGGAGGAGGCCTGGCGGCGGCTCGCCCAGCCGCTCGTCGTCGAGGAGACCGGCCTGGCGCTCGCCGCCCTCAACGGTTTTCCGGGCCCACTCGTCAAGTGGATGCTGCAGGCGGTCGGAGCGGCGGGGATCGCCCGCACGGCGCTCGCCCTCGGCGAGGCGCGCGCCGAGGCGCAGTGTCTGCTGCTCTATCGCGATGGTGCGCGGACCGTGCTCGGCCGCGGCGCCACGGCCGGCACGCTGGTCTCGCCCCGCGGCGAGGGCGGCTTCGGCTGGGACCCCGTCTTCCTGCCGGACGGCGAGCAGCGCACCTACGCGGAGCTGGCGCCGGAGCGCAAGGACGCGATCGGCCACCGGGGCCGCGCCTGGCGCGACCTCATGGCGCAGCTGACCGCGCTCCCTGGCGGACCTCCCCCTCGCTGATCCGTGCCACCAGGGCCATCACCTGGGCTTCGAGGCTCGCCAGGTCGCCGTCGTTCTCGATCGTGAGGTGCGCTGCCTGGCGTCGCCTGGCGCCGTCGCCCTGGGCCGCCAGGCGGGCGCGCGCCTCGGCCGCCGGCAGGCCGCGCCGGACCGCCCGCTCCAGGCGCCGGACCGGGTCTGCCTCGATGGTGACGACGAGATCGAAGTCCGGGGCATAGCCGGCCTCGACCAGGAGGGTCGCCTCGAGGACCGTGGGGACCGAGCTCACCGCCGCCAGCTCGGCGAAGCGGCGGCGGACGAGGGGGTGGATGGCCGCTTCGAGGCGGCGCCGGGCCGCCGGGTCGGCAAAGACGAGGCCCGCCAGACGAGCGCGGTCGACGGCGCCGTCGGGGGCCAGGTACTCGCTGCCGAAGAGCTCGGCGACGAGCCGGGCGCCGGCTTCGCCCGGGGCGTAGAGCTCGGCGACCAGGCGGTCGGCGTCGACGACGAGGAAACCGGCCGCGGCGAGCAGGCGCGCGACCGTCGACTTGCCGCTCGCCAGGCCGCCGGTCAGCCCGATCCGCATCGCCACCGGGCTCGCCTCAGGCGTCGAAGCCTTGCCGGCGCTTGGCCGCGGTCAGGGTGTTGACCAGCAGCATGGCGACGGTGAGCGGCCCGACGCCGCCGGGGACGGGGGTGATGGCCGCAGCTTTGGGGGCCACGCGGCCGAAGTCGACGTCGCCGGTGAGCACCGAGCCCCGCTTCTCGAAGCCGGCGAGCTTCGCCGGGTTGTCCCCGAAGAGGTGCTCGACCACGGCGCGGTCGGTCACCCGGTTCATCCCGACGTCGATCACCACGGCGCCTTCCTTGACGTAGTCGGGGCCGATCAGCCCGGCCTTGCCGACGGCGGCCACCAGGATGTCGGCACCACGGCAGACGGCGGCGAGGTCGGGGGTGCGCGAGTGGCAGATCGTCACCGTGGCGTTCTCGGCGAGGAGCAGGGCAGCCATCGGCTTGCCGACGATGTTGCTGCGGCCGACGATCACCGCGTGCTTGCCGGCCGGTGAGATGTCGCTGCGGCGCAGGAGCTGGATGATGCCGGCCGGAGTGGCGGGAACGAAGCCGCGCTGGCCCGACCACAGCCGGCCGACGTTGACCGGGTGGAAACCGTCGACGTCTTTGTCGGGGTCGATGCGGTCGAGGATCGCGCGCTCGGAGAGGCCGCCGGGCAGCGGCAGCTGGACGAGCATGCCGTCCACCGCGTCGTCGGCGTTGAGCTGGTCGATCGTCGCGATGAGCTCGCTCTCGGTGGTCTCGGCGGGCAGGCGCACGGTGCGGCCCACCATCCCCGCCTCCGCCGAGTTCTTGGTCTTCGAGCCCACGTAGACGGCCGAGGCGGGGTCGTCGCCGGCGAAGACGACGGTCAGCCCTGGAGGGCGCAGGCCGCGGGCGACCAGGGTGCTGACCTCCTGGGCCACCTCGGCGCGGATCGTGGCCGCGACCGCCTGGCCGTCGAGGATGCGGGCGGTGGGAGTCTCTGTCATGGCGCCTTCCTTCCTACGTAGAGGCAAACCGTGCCGGCGGTCATGCTGCGCCAGCTCGCGGTGGCAAAGCCGGCCGCCCGCAAACGCTCGCTGAAGGCCTCGCGCAAGGGGAAGCTCGCCACCGACTTCGGGAGATAGGAGTAGGCCGGTCCGCAGTCGGAGATCAGGCGGCCCACCCAGGGCAGGATCCGATTGAAATAGAAGAGGTAGGGGCCGCGCACCACCCCCAGGGTGGGGATCGAGGCGTCGAGGACCACCAGCCGCCCGCCGGGCTTCAAGACCCGCAGCAGCTCACGGAGCGAACGATCGAGGTCGGCGACGTTGCGCAGGCCGAAGCTCACCGTGGCGCCATCGAAGCGGCCGTCGACGAAAGGGAGCTGCAGGGCGTCGGCCGTAGCCAGGCGGGGCGGTCCGGCGGTCTTGACCAGCTTTCCCTGCGCGATGGCCAGCATCGGCAGGCAGAAGTCGGCCGCCACCACGCGCGCTCCCCGCTTCTCGATCACCACCGCCTGGTCACCCGTGCCGCAGCAGAGGTCGAGGACCTCTTCGCCCGGCCGCGGTGCCAGGGCGCGCGCCGCCTGCCGCCGCCACCAGAAGTCGAGGGCGCCCGAGAGCAGGTGGTTGAGCAGGTCGTAGCGCCGCGCGACCTTCGCGAACATGTCGCGGATCACGGCGCCGCTCTTGTCGAGGTTTTGGTCCTGGGCAGGGTCGTTGACGGCCAATGGAGGCTCCAGAGGAGGGCAAAGTCTATTACGATCCGCTGGATGAACCTTCGCGCCAGTGTTGAGCTACGGAAAGGCTATGGTGTCGCGAATGCCTTGCTGCTGCTCGCCCTCGGGCTGCGGTTCGTGGGTCTCGACAAGGACCTCTGGTTCGACGAGTTCGCCTCACTGCGGGTCGCGGTGCTCGAGGGTGCCTCGACGGCGGCGCTGCGGGCCGGGGACCATCCGCCCCTCTACTTCCTGCTCCTCCACGCCTGGGCACGCTTGGGCAGCGGACTGGCTTTCCTCCGCTTGCCGTCGGTGGCCTGTGGGGTGGGGACGGTGGCCTTGCTGATGGTCTGGCTGCGGCCTCACGGCCGCCGCGCGAGCTGGATCGCCGGTCTCCTGGGAGCCACCCTGCCCGCCTTCCTGGTGGCGTCCCAGGAGGTTCGCCACTATGCGCTGTTGTTGTTGCTGACTGCCCTGAGCTACCTGTTGGCGAGCCGCCTCGACGACCCCAGGCACCCTGGCTGGTACCTCGTTGGCCTTGCGTTCAGCCTGGCGCTGGCGGTCTCCACCCACCTGGTGGCGGTCTTCCTGTTACCGAGCCTCCTCGCCTACCGCGCACCCTGGATCACGGACGCCTGGCGGCAGCGGCACCGAGGTCGGCTCGGCGGGATCTTTCTCGCCTTCCTGCCGGCGCTGGCGCTCTTCTTCTACTTCGAGCGCTGGTACCTCCTGGACACTGCAAAGGACGGTTCCTGGTGGATGCCGCCCGTTTCACCCTCGCTGTGGGCGAAGGTCGTCTGGACGCTCGCCGGCGGCCACGAGATGGCGGCACCGCTCGTCACCGCCAAGGACGTGAGCCCCTGGCTCGCGGTGGCGGGTGGGCTGGTGCTGGCGTTGGCCTCACTCGTGCTCCTCAGCGGTCTCGGCGGCCGCCGGCTGGACGCGAAGGGCTGGTCGCTCCTTGCCTCCGCCCTGATCTACGGCGCCGCACTGACGGTGGTCTCGGCCCTCGTGGTCCCGATCCTCTGGTACCGCACCGCCCTGCCTAGCCTGGTGCCGCTGCTCGGTTTCGCGGCCCAGCGCTGGGCCGGGCCGCCAGGGACGAGGCTGCCGCGAGCGCACGCCTACGCCCTGGCCCTGGTCGTCACCTGGCAGGCAGCGGGCTGGGCGACGAGCTCGGGCAGCCGGCCGCGCGAGCCCTGGATGCAGGCGATCGTGGCGGCTGCGAGCGCCGTTCCGGCGGGCGGCACCCTGCGGAGCTGCCCGGACCAGGTGCGGCCCCTCGTTGAATGGGAGCTCGCGAACCGTGCTCCTCGGCCGGTGCAACGCCGCTTCGCGGGCAGCGCGCCGGCCCGCGAGGGTCCTCTCGCCCTGCTCGTCAGGCCAGGACCGGAGTGGGGCGTCGAGGCGGCGAGCTGCCGCTCGCTCGCTGCCCGGCTGCGCGCCGAGCGGGGCTCGCCCGTCGAGGAAGCGAGGTTCGGGCCCCTCGAGCTGCAAGTGTTTCGAGCCGGCTCGGCGGAGCTTGACATCGCCTCCCCGGCGCCCTAACATCTGGGGCTCTTCGTGCCGGTGGGAGCCGGATTGCCGGGGCCACGTGCGCGCGGAGCAGCTGGAAGTACCCCTCCCTCGTAGAAGGCGGTGTACGTCCCCCGGTGCAGGCAGCCCCGTGGATCAGGGGTGCTACGGAGATGGTTCCATGAGAAAGACATATAGCCCGAAGCTCAACGAGGTCGAGCGGAGCTGGCACGTGGTCGACGCCAGCGGCCAGGCTCTCGGTCGCCTCTCGTCACGCGTCGCGCAGATCTTGATGGGCAAGACCAAGCCGACCTACGCGCCGCACCACGACGTCGGCGACTTCGTCATCGTGGTCAATGCCGAGAAGGTAGTGCTCACCGGCCGCAAGGAAGAGCAGAAGGTGTACTACCGCCAGAGTGGCCGGCCGGGTGGCCTCAAGCAGGAGACCGCCGGCAAGCTGCGCCAGCGCCGTCCGATCAAGATGGTCGAGGAGGCGGTCAAGGGCATGCTGCCGAAGAACCGTCTCGGCCGCCGCCAGCTGCGCAAGCTCAAGGTCTACGCCGGCGCCGAGCACCCGCACGCTGCCCAGCAGCCGGCCACCCTTGCCATCGAGACCATTGGCTGACCGGGCCCGGCGAGAGCCCCGGCGGTAAGAAGAGGAGAGAGTCTTGAGCCAGGTTCAGTACTACGGCACCGGACGCCGCAAGACCGCCTCGGCGCGGGTCTTCCTGCGGCCCGGCACGGGCGAGCTCACGGTCAACGGCCGGGGCTTTGACATCTACTTTCCGAACGACGTCTTGAAGATGATCATCAAGCAGCCGTTCCTCATCACCGAGACGGCCGAGAAGTTCGACGTGCTGGCGACCGTCGAGGGTGGTGGGATGAGCGGCCAGGCGGGGGCGATCCGCCACGGGATCTCCCGTGCCCTCTGTGAGTTCAACGCCGAGCTACGGGGCCGCCTCAAGGCCGCCGGGCTGCTGACCCGCGATCCGCGCAAGAAGGAACGCAAGAAGTACGGTCAGAAGGGCGCTCGCAAGCGGTTCCAGTTCTCGAAGCGCTAGAGCAGCAAGGGAAGAAGGAGAGCACCTTGGTCGACATCCAAATGCAGGAGCTGCTCGAGGCCGGAGTCCACTTCGGGCACCAGACTCGCCGTTGGAACCCGAAGATGAAGCCCTACATCTTCGGCAAGCGCAATGGCATCTACATCATCGATCTCCAGCGCACCCTCAAGCTGGCCAAGGAGGCGTTGGAGTTTGCCCGCGGCCTGGCCGCCGACGGCAAGCGCATCCTCTTCGTCGGCACCAAGCGCCAGGCCCAGGAGGCGATCGCAGAGGAGGCGCGGCGCTGCGGCGAGTTCTTCGTCACCCATCGTTGGTTGGGGGGCACCCTGACCAACTTCGTCACCCTGCGGACCTCGATCCAGCGGCTCAAGGAGATCGAGGGGCGGTTGACGGACGCGGACTCCTCGTTGACCAAGAAGGAGCGTCTGCGGCTCGAGCGCGAGCGCTCCAAGATGGTCAAGAACCTCGATGGCATCCGCGACATGGACGGCCTGCCGGACGCCATGTTCGTGGTCGACCCCAAGAAGGAGTCGATTGCGATCGCCGAGGCCAACAAGCTGGGGATCCCGGTGGTGGCGATCGTCGACACCAACTGCGACCCCGAGCTGATCGACTACGTGATTCCGGGCAACGACGACGCGATCCGCTCGATCCGTCTCTTTGCCTCGAAGATCGCCGACGCCTACATCGAAGGTTCGGCCGAGCTCGAGCGTCATGGCATGGGCGACGGGCGTGAAGCGGCCGCGATGATCCCTCCCGCCGAGATGGCGGGGACTGTCGCCGAGAGCGCAGCACCGACGGCGTAGGCATCGGAGGACCCGCCCTGCCGGCTTGGGCCGGCAGGCAGAACAAGGTCAGTCGAGCGAGAGGCCGCGCCTCTCTAGCCGAGCTGACCTTTTCTTTTGCCCAGATTCGTTCTTTCGGGGGACCATTCCTATGAGCATCACGGCACAGATGGTGAAGGACCTGCGCGAGCGTACCGGCGCCGGGATGATGGATTGCAAGACCGCCCTCACCGAGACCGGCGGCGACATGGAGAAGGCCATCGACCTGCTGCGCAAGAAGGGCCTGGCGGCGGCGGCGAAGAAGTCGGGCCGAGTGGCGGCCGAGGGCACGGTGAGCTCCTACATCCACGCTGGCGGCAAGATCGGCGTGCTGGTCGAGGTCAATTGCGAGACCGACTTCGTGGCTCGCACCGAGGAGTTCCTCGACCTGGTCAAGGACATCGCCATGCACATCGCGGCGGCCGATCCCCGCTACGCCTCGCGCGAGGAGGTGCGCCCGGAGGACCTCGACCGCGAGCGGGAGATCTACCGCGAGCAGGCCCTCGCCTCCGGCAAGCCGGCGAGCGTGGTCGACAAGATCGTCGACGGCAAGGTCTCCAAGTTCTACGCCGAGACGGTGCTCGTCGAGCAGCCGTTCATCAAGGACCCCGACGTCACGGTCGGCGAGCTGATCGTGCGCAAGGTCGCCAAGATCGGCGAGAACATCCGGGTCCGTCGCTTCGTGCGCTTCAAGCTCGGCGAGGGGATCGACAAGCAGGAGAAGGACTTCGCCGCCGAGGTGGCGGCGCAGCTCCAGGGCTGAGCCAGTGACGGGAGGCCTCGCGTACAAGCGCGTCCTGCTGAAGCTCTCGGGCGAGGCCTTGATGGGCTCGCAGAGCTTCGGGATCGACGAGCCGGTGGTGGCGGCGATCGCGGAGCAGATCCGCGAAGTGCATCAACTCGGTGTCGAAATCGCGATCGTCATCGGTGGCGGTAACATCATCCGTGGGCTGGCGGCGAGCCACCGTGGGCTCGACCGGATCACCGGCGACTACATGGGAATGCTCGCCACCGTCATCAACTCCCTGGCCCTGCAAGACGCTCTCGAGAAGCGCGGCGTGACGACCCGAGTGCAGACGGCGATCGAGATCCGGGAGGTGGCCGAGCCGTTCATCCGCCGGCGCGCCATCCGCCATCTGGAGAAGGGGCGGGTGGTGATCTTTGGTGCCGGCACCGGCAACCCGTTCTTCACCACTGACTCGGCGGCGGCGCTGCGCGCCAACGAGATCCACGCCGACGTCCTGCTCAAGGCGACCCAGGTGGATGGGGTGTACTCGGCCGATCCCAACCAGGACCCGAGCGCAAAGCTGCTGCCGAAGGTGACATACCAGCAGGTCCTGGAACAGAATCTCAAGGTGATGGACGCGGCTGCGATCAGCCTGTGCCGGGACAACCAGATCCCGATCGCCATCTTCAACCTGACGCGACCCGGCAACATCCGGCGCGTCCTCGCTGGCGAGGCGGTCGGCTCGATGGTGGTGGAGCGGTAAGCGGTAGGCGGCCGTTCGCGGCAAGCCTTCCGCCTTCTCTCAAACCTCGATAGCGCGAACCGGCCCGTGGGTCGGTGGGGAGGCTCCGTGAAGGAACTGTTCCAAGAGACCGAGCTCCACATGAAGCACGCGGTGGAGCACCTACATGGCGAGCTCAAGACCATTCGGACCGGCCGGGCCTCGATCGCCATCCTCGAGGGAGTCCACGTCGACTACTACGGCTCGCCGGTGCCGATCAACCAGGTCGCCACCCTGTCCGTGGCGGACGCCAGCCTGATCGTGGCTCAGCCCTTCGATCCCGGCCAGATCGCCGCCATCGAACGGGCGATCATGAAGTCGGACCTCGGCCTTAATCCGTCGAGCGACGGCCGGTTGGTGCGGATCCCGATCCCACCGCTCACCGAGGAGCGCCGCAAGGAGTTCGTCAAGAAGGCGCACGATGTGGCCGAGCAGGCCCGCAATGCCGTGCGCCACGCCCGCCGTGAGGGCAACGAGAAGCTCAAGAAGCTCGAGAAGGACAAAGAGATCGGGCAGGATGACGAGCGGCGTGGCCTGGAGCATATCCAGAAGCTCCACGACCACTACATCGCCGAGGTCCACAAGGCCCTCGAGACCAAGGAAAAGCAGATCCTCGAGAACTAGCCGCAGGCCTGCCGCGCCGCCGTCGCGTTCGGGCAACGACGCCAGAGCGCGCGTGTGGCCCGTGGCGGTCCTGCGAGGTGTCCACCGAGAACACGGTTGTGCCCTTCCTCTACGGCTTCCATCCCATCCGCGAGGCGCTCCGTCACCGGCCCCACGAGGTGGAGGCGGTATTTCTCGTCGGCGGCCGCGGCGGTGGCCGGCGGCGCGAGATCGAGGCGCTCTGTGCTCGCCACCGCGTGCGGCTGGCGGCAGCAGACCCGGCCCTCTTGGCGCACGTGAGCGGGGCCGTCCACAACGGCTTCCTGGCCGAGCTCAAAGAGTCGCCGTCCGCGGCGATGGGCGGTGACCCTCAGCTCGTCGTGCTCGTCGAAGACGTCCAGGACCCGCGCAACCTCGGCGCCCTCCTGCGGGTCTGCGAAGGCAGCGGGGTGGGCCGGGTGCTGATCCGGGACCGCGGCGCGGCCCCCCTCACCGAGACCGTCACCAAGGCCTCCGCGGGGGCAGCCGAGTGGGTGCCGGTGGAGCGCATCACGAACACGGCACGCACCCTCGAGGAGCTCAAAGAGCAGGGCTTCTGGGTCTACGGCCTGGCGGCGGGTGGCGAGCTACCCTGGCGCGTCGATCTCCGCGGTCCGGTGGTCCTCTGCGTCGGCGGCGAGGAGTCTGGCCTCCGCGCCCTGACGCGGCAGCGCTGCGATCGCTTGCTGGGTTTGCCGATGAAAGGCCGGGTCGAGTCGCTGAACCTGGCGACGGCTGCCGCTGCCGTGCTCTACGAAGCGGTTCGCCAGCGTGAGAAACCCGAAGAGAGGTGAACGCCGCGGCGGTAGGGAGGAGTGGCCCCACCGCCGCGCCGCGCCGGGGCGGCCCTAGGCCTCGAAGCCGTGCGTCGAGCGGCTCATCCGCTCGTGGAGGCGAACGACGGCCCGCGGGATCGTGAGGTCGCCGTCGTCCTTGGGGACGATCTGCGGGTCCGGTGCGATCACCGGCCGGATGATCTTCTGCAGCAGCTGCTCCCGCGCGTCCATCATCCAGCCGAAACCGCGGAAGATGTAAGTGAGGAACGTCCGATCCGTATCGGCGATCCCGAGGGCCTCTTGCACGCTCCACGCGCCGTAGTCCGTGTTGGGGGTCAGCCGCAGGGGCTCCTGGCCCTCCCGACCGGGCTTGACGACCCCCTCGATCAAGGCCACCCGGTAGATCTCCTGCATCAAGGCCAAGCGGTGCCGCTGGCGGTCGTTGAGCGCCAGCTCACCGTGGTCGATCGCGTCGAAGATCGGTCCGAGATAGATGGCCGCGCGCGGGTCTTGCTCGATCGCCGTGCCGCGTCCGGCCGCTGCGATCTCGGGATGGCCGAAGGTCGGCAGGCCGCCTCCGAGTAGCTCACCGCGGATCTGCTGGCGGACCTCCTCGAGCGAGAGCGGCTCCAGCCGGCGGATGAAGGCCGTCATGTCATGGATGGCGCCGAAGTGGCGGTCGCTGTCCATGGTCATCTGAGCGGCAATGAAGAAGTTCGAAACCGCGTTGGTGTGCAGGGTGGTCAGGTAGCGAGCCACCATGTTCGAGCCGGCCGAGCCGTGGTGCATCTGGATGGTGCCCATCCGGCGCAGCACGCGACGTTCGAAGTCCGCAGCACGGCGGCCGAGCAGGAGGCTGTAGCTGACCTCGAAAGCGTCCCGGCCGGCAGCCCGTTCAGAGACGATCAGCTCGCGGGTGCGGTCGATCAGCTCGGCACTGCTCGCCCCAGGGTTGGCCCGCAGCAAATGGTTGACGTACATCGAGACGCCGCCGATGGCGACGTTGCGCATGTGGGCCGAGATGAAGTCCAGCAGGAGGGTGCCAGAGCGCCGCTTGTCGTTGATGCCGCGGATCCGCAGGCCAGCAACGGTCCGCTCGGCGAGACGCACTGCGGCGAAGTACTGGATCGCCAGCTCCGGGCCGAGGCCGGGATAGCGGTGGACGAACTCGACGACGCGCTCGAAGAGGCCGCCCGGGCGCTCGAGCGCCAGCCGGCGGTAGAAGGACCGCTCGATCAGCTCGCCGAGGACAGCTTCCTCGGAGAAGCCCGCGGCCTGGCCGGGACGACGAGCAAAGAGGCCCACGAAGATCAGGCTCACCGGCGAGATCGTCTCGTTCACGATCTCGTGCTCGGGCACCAGCCCACGGATCGAGAAGCTGCGGACGCTCAGCGTCACGTGGTCCCCGGCACACTCGACGTCGGTGCGGTAGAGAGGGGGGTTGGCAATGATCGCGGTCGACTCCGGCATCGAAGCGAAGCGCTTGAGCGAAGCCACGACCTCCTTCTCGCCGAGCTCTTGGGCACGTGCGATCGCGGACTTGGTGGGAGCGAAATCGGAGATAGAAGGTACCGCAGACAGCAGGCTTCGGATTGCCCCTATCCTTTGGCGCCTGGAGAAGGTCTCGGCCATCGGTCTTCCCTTTCGTGCTTTCGTCTAGTCTGCGCCGTCCGCGCGTCCGCTGCTCACCAGCCGGTCCCTATGGCGCATTGGAGGTCGAACCGCGGTGGGGAGCCCATTATATAGTCGCTGCTGCGCTGCGGCAAAGCTCGTCCGTGGCGGCACCAGCAGCCGGTCGGAGCGGGGGCACCGCGGCCCGGAGTTGCCAACCGGCGGGCTCCTCGCCTACACTCTTGCTCCCTGCCGAGGCCGGAGCGCAGCAGGCTGCTCCCCGACGAGCCCGCCGGGAGCGGCTTCCGGCACCAGCGCCGGCATAGCTCAGGGGTAGAGCAACGGTCTTGTAAACCGTAGGTCCTCGGTTCAAATCCGAGTGCCGGCTCCAGCTGGCCCCAGTGACCCGCTGGCCTGATCGAGCGAAGAGGCAGGAACGTCGCAGGACTCTTTGAGAAGTTCGTCGCAGCTCCCGGAGGCGTGGCCGAGTGGACAATGGCAGCAGACTGTAAATCTGCCGGGCTAAGCCCTACGGTGGTTCGAATCCATCCGCCTCCACCAACCTCATTTCCTCTTCGCGGTCGTACCGCCAGCCAGCGCTGGCTGGAATCCTCTTGCGGTTGCCGGTCGCAGGTCGCTCAGCTAGACTGCCGCAGCCGGGTCTGATCTTGGCGCCCGGACTTGGTGCGAGACCGCGGCGAGGCGCCGGCGGCAGGTCGCTCCACAGCAGCAGCTCAGCGGGAGTAACTCAGGGGTAGAGTCACAGCCTTCCAAGCTGTTGGTCGCGGGTTCGAATCCCGTCTCCCGCTCCATCCACACCGCCGCCCCTGGTTCTCGGCTGCTACCGACCCCTTGCATCGGCTGGCGGCCTGTGAGAAACTCCCGAGTTCCTCCGGCCTGAGGCTTCAAGCCGTGCCTTGGCCGGCCCTGCCGCAGCATCGGCCTTTACAGAAGCCAGCGCAGGTGGGTAAGATTGAAAGGTTCGACTCTGGGAACCTCCACGGGTCTTCAGGTGTCGAGGCAGGAGGCTGTGAAGGCCCACGTGGCTCAGGGGTAGAGCACTTCCTTGGTAAGGAAGGGGTCACCGGTTCAAATCCGGTCGTGGGCTCCATTCTCGACTTAGCAAACACGGTTTCGGCGCAGCGAGAACAGTAGCGGCGGCGCGCGGGAGCCAGGGGGAATCGCCATGGCGAAGGAAAAATTCGAGCGGGTAAAGCCGCACGTGAACGTGGGTACGATC
>CAYQRE010000009.1:0-142186 GCA_964420075.1 uncultured Thermoanaerobaculia bacterium
CCTCGTGGGTGACCGTCTTGATCACCTCCGGGCCGGTGACGAACATGTAGCTGGTGCCCTCGACCATCAGGATGAAGTCGGTGATCGCCGGCGAGTAGACGGCACCGCCAGCGCACGGCCCCATGATGGCGGAGATCTGCGGCACGACGCCCGAGGCCAGCGTGTTGCGCAGGAAGATGTCGGCGTAGCCGGCGAGCGACGCCACCCCCTCCTGGATGCGGGCGCCGCCGGAGTCGTTGAGACCGATCATCGGCGCGCCGTTGGCCACCGCCAGGTCCATCACCTTGCAGATCTTCTGCGCGTTGGTCTCCGACAGCGAGCCGCCGAAGACGGTGAAGTCCTGGGCGAAGACGTAGACCAGCCGGCCGTCGATGGTGCCGTAGCCGGAGACCACGCCGTCGCCGGGGATGCGGCTCGCTTCCATGCCGAAGTCACGACAGCGGTGGATGACCAGGGCGTCGAGCTCGACGAACGAGCCGGGGTCGAGGAGGAGGTCGATGCGCTCGCGGGCGGTCAGCTTGCCGGCGGCGTGCTGGCGTTCGATGCGGGAGGCGCCGCCGCCGTCGCGGGCGGCCTGCAGGCGGCGGGCGAGCTCGGCGTTACGGACATCGGTCGCCGAGGCGGGAGGGGCAAGGGTGGCAGTGTCTCGGTCGCTCATGGTGGCACCTCCGCTTGTATCACACTGCGCTCTCCGCCGGCGAGGCGGCGACGGGCGGGGCCGAGCCCCCCGCTGGCGGGGTCGCCACCGGCTCGAGGACGAGGGCCAGGCGGGTGGCGAGCCAGGCGAGGAGGATCGCCACATAGCCGTCGATCGCGTAGTGCCAGCCGGTGGCGAGCGAGCCCAGGAAGGTCAGCAGGGTGGCGATCCCGCAGGCCAGGGCGAAGGGCCGGCCGAGGGTGCGCCGGGACCACAGGGCGAGGAGGAAATGCCCACCGACGTGCAGGCTGGGCATCGCGGCGATCCCCCGCGTGGGGTTGAAAGAGGTCCAGATGCCGCTCTGCCGCAGGGCGAGGAGCTTCTGGTAGTTCTCCCAGAGGACGGCCTGGCCGGCGTCGGCCGAGGGCAGCTGGCTACGCAGTGGTGCCCACAGCTCGGTGAAGACGTAGATCGGCCCCAGCGCCGGGACGGCCACGTAGAGCACGGCGCCGGTGGTCCACAGGGCGACGCAGGCGAGGGTGAAGCTGCGCCGCACGTCGTCGCGAGGATCGGCCGAGAAGAAGCACACGGCCCCGTAGATGGTGGTGATCCACACGCCGTACCAGCGGTCGAGCCAGGACAGGGCCCAAGACCCCTTGAGCGCCTCCACCAGGAAGACGCTCGGCGAGACCCCCAGGTGGAGCGTGGCGTCGAGCTCCCAGAGCTGGTGGTCCCAGAGTTGGCCGTTGAGCAAGGGGACGTAGACCTTGAGCCAGAAGTAGATGTAGTTCCACAGCAGGCAGGCGGCGTAGATGCGCAACCAGAGGAGCAGCCACGGCAGGGAAAGCACCCGCCCCAGGTAGTCGCGCCAGGAGCGCCGGGCCAGCAGGTGGAAGGTGAGCTGGAGGCCGATGCCGAGGGCCAGCGAGGCCGGCAGCCGGCGCAGCATCGGCCCCAGGGTGTACTCCAGGGTCACCCAGTCGAAGCGCAGGCCCGAGCCGCGCAGGTAGACGAAGCTCGCCGCCAGCACGCCGAGGGTGTAGAGCTCGAAAGGAAAGAGGAACCAGCGCGGCCGCGCTGTGGCGGAGGGGGGCGAGGGGAGGCCCAGTCGGTGGCGGATCGCCGGCAGCATGAAGGTCTCGCGAGGGGTGCGGCGGCCGGCATTCTACCCGCGATCCGACCACGGTCTGCCGGCTGCGGGCCCTGGGCCCTGTGCGAGAATCCGCCGGTGCCGCTCTCCGGTCTCGACACCGCCGCCGTCGCTCGTTCCCTGGCGCAGATCGCCGAGCGGGAGAGTGACTTCGTCGACGGCTACTTCGAGCGTAGCGAGGAGATCGAGCTGACAGCGCCCGAGCGCGGCCTCGGCCTGCGCTGTTGGCGCGAAGAAGGGCTCGCCGTGCGCCTCCTGCGCGACCGCCAGACCTGGCTTGCCTCGCGCGACAGCCTGGCCCCGAACGCCTTCGTCCAGGCCCTGCGCCAGGTGGCCCGCGTCCTGCCACAGGCCGCCTACGCCGAGCCGGCGGCCGCGGTGGCGCCCTGGCGCGAGCGGCCGCAGGCCCCCGAGCTCGCTCCCTTCCCTGCCAGCCTGGACCGCGAGCTGCGCCGGCGGCACGTGGCCTTCCCGCTGCAGCTCGTCCTGCGCCGCCACCGGCGCTGGCTGCAGGTGGTCGGGCCGCGCCTGGTTCCCACGCCACAGCACGAGACCTTCTACAGCTGCGTCGCCGAGACGCCGTGGGGTCGCCTCGGCGCCCTGCTGCCGGCGCTCGGCCCCGGCGAAGCCGAGGAGCTGGGCGACCGGCTCGCCAACCTGTTTCGGGCCCGCCAGGCCGCTCCACCCGCCTCCGCCAGGACCGTCGCGGTGCTGGCGCCGGCGGCCGCCGCCGTCTTCCTCCATGAGGCGGTGGCGCACGCCCTGGAGGCCGACATCCTTGCCATGGGAGGGGACCCGGCCGGTGCCCTCGGCGCCCGGCTGGCGCCCGAGCACCTGAGCGTGCTCGACGACCCGCACTCCGCTCCCGGCGGCACGGCCCGGCAAAGTGACGACGAGGGGATGGCCACCCTGCGCCGCTGGCTGCTGCGCGACGGCGTGGTGAGCCAGCCGCTCGCCGACGTGCTGTGGGCCGGCAGCTCGGCCGCCCTCCTGCCCGGCGCCGGTCGCCGGGGGAGCCGGCACCTGCCGCCGGGGCCGCGCTCTGTCCATCTCGAGGTTCTGCCCGGCCCGCACGCCGAGGACGACCTGCTGCAGGACGCCGAGCACGGCCTCGCCATCGCCGAGGCGAGCCGCGGCCACCTCGATCCGCTGAGCGGCCGCTTCACCCTCTGGGTACCCCATGCACGGCGCATCCGCGGCGGCCTCGCCACCGACGCCGTGGGGCCCTTCCGCCTCCAGGGCTCGGTCGCCGGGCTGCTGGGAGCGGTCTCGGGCGTGGGCGGTGCGCCCCGCCTCGGCGGCGCCGGCTGGTGTGCCAAGAACGGCCAACGGCTGCCGGTGTGGGCGACCACCCCGGCCCTCCGGCTCGAGACCGTCGAGGTGCTGCCGTGAGGACGGAAGAGCTCCTTCCCGTCCTCGGTAGCCTCGAGCGCCAGGGCCTCGCCGAGGTCGAGGTCTTTGCCAAGTCCAGCCGCGCGCGGCACTTCGCCGTCTCGGTGGCGGGGGAAGCTGTCTGCTTTTCGGAGGAAGCCGGCTGGGCCATCCGCGCCGGCGACCGTCACGGCAGCTTCTTCATCGCCGGGGCCGGCTCGCCTGCCGCCGCCTTCCCCTGGCCGGAGACGGGCGGTGGTGGCCTCGAGCTGCCCGATCCCTCCCTTCCCGTGCCGTGGAGCGAACCTGCCGAGGCGAGCTCACCGCTGGTCGGCGAGCGCGAGGGCCTCAACTTCCTGCGGCACCTGGGCGCCGAGCTTGCCAACGAGCTCCCCGGGGCCCGCCTGCTGGCAGCATCCCTGGAGGACGGCCTCGCCGAGAGCCACCTGGTCAATCGCCGTGGGGTGCGCGCCAGCTGGCGCAACCGGGTTGCCGCCCTCGCGCTCGACGCCGCTGGGCCCTCCGGCGCCGCGGTGAGCCTCGGCGCCGCCGAGCGCGAGGCCCGCAACCTGCCCGTGCAACCCCTCGCCCGCCGGCTGGCGAACGCCCTCACCGTGGCGGCGGGCAAGCCGATCGTCGAGGAGGGCCGCGCCGAAGCGCTCCTCGCCCCAGCGGTCGCGGCCCGGCTCCTCGCCGGCCTGCTGCCCCTTTGGGTCGGCCCCGGAGCGCGCGAGCGGGCCGAGCGGCTGAGCGAGAGGGACGGCAAGATCGCCAGCCCCAGCCTGACCCTGGTGGACAACGGCCGGCTGCCCAGTGGCGCCCTCGCCGCGCCCTTCGATGCCGAGGGCAGCCCCACCCGTGAGGTGGTGCTGGTGGCCCA
Organism: uncultured Thermoanaerobaculia bacterium; assembly: GCA_964420075.1. Taxonomy (GTDB): domain Bacteria; phylum Acidobacteriota; class Thermoanaerobaculia; order Multivoradales; family SZUA-115; genus CAYQRE01. The sequence continues at coordinate 4,039 of CAYQRE010000009.1, forward strand.
GGGCCGGTTGCAAGGCTCGCTCTCCGGGGCGTGTGGCAGCGGCACCCTCCGCCGCCCGGGCTGGCGGGACGTTCCCCGCCCAGGCCCGAGCCACCTCTACATCCAGCCGGCGCCGCGGGTCTCCGTCGCCTCGCTCCTCGCCCGAGTCGGCCGTGGCTACTATTTCCTCGACGCTCCCGGCGCCGGCGCCTTCGACCTCGAAGCCGACAACTTCCGGCTGCCCGTCCGCGGCTTCCTCCTCGACCAGGGTCGCGCCGCGGCCGCGGTCGCCGGCCTCGAGCTCCGCGGCTCGCCCCTGCGCCTTCTCCACAGCGTCCTCGCCACTGCCCGCGACCTCACGTTCTTCCCCCTCGACGGCATGCTCGGCGCGCCGACCCTGCTGGTCTCGGGGGTGGAGGTGGGAGAGGAGAGGTAGCGGTCAGCGGAAGGGGTTGCTGAAGCGGACACCTTCGAGGACCCGGTCGTCCTGGAAGTCCTCGCTCAGCAGGGTGGTGGCGCCTGCCTCGGGGACCGTGGCCCAGAGCAAGGCACCCCAGAAGGGTAGTGAGTGGGTGCGGACGGCCCGCAGAGCGCGCTGCAGGCCCGCACCGGAGGTCGGCACCGTCGGGAAGAGGATCATCCAATCCTCCACCTGCGCCGCGGCCTCCGCCGCCGGCATCTTGCCCTTGCAGGTGACGGCGGCGAAGAACTCGCTGAGCGCCTGGAGAGGCAGGACGCAGTTCTGCTCCCTCGCGGCGGTGCTCACGACCTGTGTTGCCCGCTCGTGGCGTTCGCCGGCATCGCGGTCGACGGCATAGACGAGCAAATTGGTGTCGAGACTGAGTCGCTCACCGTTCATGGAGCTCCTCGCGCCGTGGCTTCTGCCGCCCCAGCGGATAGCCATGCTCCATGCACTTGAGGGTGCGCTCCAGCGCGGCCCCCTGTTCGGCGTTGAGGGCGGGCTCCGTCGCGAAGGGGATCAGCCTCGCCACCGGGCGTCCCCGTCGAGTGATTACCACCTCGTCTCCTGCCTCCACCGCCCGGATGTAGCGCGCCAACTGCTGGTTCGCCTCGCGCAGATTGATGTTGTGTTGCACGGAAGCTCCTCCTCGCGGTCCTTCTTGGAAGGTTGTAGGAGGTAGTACAAACATGTTAAGGCTCTTGCCAGGGGCCCCTCCAGCAACCCTGTCTCCCTTTCGAGCAGCAAAGACACAACTAGTAGAGTCAGCGACCCCGCAACAGATCTCTTCTCGCCGTGAAGGCACAACCGGGCCCTGGTGACCGGGTTGGGAGGGGCTCATGCGCGTGGTCGCACTCAACCGCCGGCTGAGCCGGCAACACTGGGGAGGTCTCGATGGCGAGGCGATTTTGCGGTTCGGGAATGATCGCGGTGACGGTGTGGGGGCTGTTCGTGCTGGCCAGCGGGCCGGCGCAGGCGGTGGGAGACTGCGTGGAGGGGATGCGGAGCGTCTACAACCGACAATGCGACGAGGTCGACATCGAGGACGGGCAGTGCACGACGCGCTATGAGCAGACGCCTCCAACCTATTGGTGTTGCTGCCCGGACGACTACGAACCCACCACGACGAAGGACCCGACCTGCCCCTTTGCGGCGGCGGCGCAGGCGACGGCCGACCCGGGGGACGCGCTCCTCATCCTCCGCGCAGTGCGCGATCGCCTCTATGGCCACAGCGATCTCGGCAGGGCCTACGTGGCGCTGTCCTACCGCCATGCACGGGCGATCACCCAGATCCTCCTCTTCCATCCCTCGCTCCTCGCCGACGCGACGGACCTCCTCGACCTGCACATGGCCTTCTTCGACCTGCTGGCGAAGGGCCAGGCGGCGACGATCAGCAGCACGGACATGAACGACATCCGGGACTTCCTGCAGGCGGTGGCGGACGAGGCGGGGCAGAACCAGGAGCTGAGGGACGCGATTCAGCGGGTGCGGGGTGATCTCCTCAACCCGCAGCTCCTGGGGACGTTCAACGTCACGGTGACGAACTAGGCGGAGCGTTCCGGCCCGCCGGCCTCCGGCGGGTCTGCAGACGCGGCCTGCTCGGCGGCCTCTTCGGAGCGCACCTCGACAGTGGCCTCGAGGCCGGGCTCGAAGAGGGAGTGGACCTCGAGGAGGGCGTTGCCGAGGGCGCCGGGGCTGGGGCGGCGAGTGCGGTAGTAGATCCACCCTCGCCGCTCGGCCCAGAGGGCCAGGCGGTCGAGGGCACGGAGCAGGAGGACGGTGGCGGCGAGGAGGAGGACGAGGCGCATCGGGTGAGCGGCAGCCCGCTTCCTACCCCTTGCTCCCCGCCTTCTTCTGCAGCTTGGCGCGGGCGATGGCGCGCTCGCGGGCGTCGACCGAGGCCTCGTCGGTGATCTTCATCGCCTGCGCGGCGGCCAGGGCCTGGTCCGCGCCGGCAACGTCGATCTCCTCGGGGGCCTGGGCATACTCGGTGAGCACGCTGACCCGGTTCTCCACCACCTGGGCGAAACCGCCATCGACGAGGAGGGTCTTCTTGCCTTCGGGCGTGTCGGCGCGCAGCCAGCCGACGCCGAGCTTGGCCATCAGCGGCGCCCGGCGGGCGAGGATGCCGATCTCGCCGTCCCAGGCCGGGATCGCCACGAAGCTCGCCTCGGTTTCGAGCACCGCGCGCTCCGGCGTGATCACGGAGAGGGAAAAGGTCGCAGCCATGGGAACGCTCCTCGCCGACTAGGCGGCCATCTTCTGGGCCTTGGCCGCGGCTTCCTCGATGGTGCCCACGTACATGAAGGCCGGGTCCGGCAGGTGGTCCCACTTGCCGTCGCAGAGCTCCTCGAAGGAGCGAATGGTCTCGTCGCGCTTGACGTAGATGCCGGAGAAGCCGGTGAACTGCTCGGCGACGAAGAACGGCTGGGAGAGGAAGCGCTCGATCTTGCGGGCGCGGCGGACGGTGATCTTGTCCTCCTCGGAGAGCTCGTCGACGCCCAGGATGGCGATGATGTCCTGGAGGTCCTTGTAGCGCTGGAGGATCTGCTGCACCCGCCGGGCGCACTGGTAGTGGCGCTCGCCGAGGATCTCGGGAGACAGGATGCGGCTCGACGAGGCGAGCGGATCGACGGCGGGGTAGATGCCCTTCTCGGCGATCGAGCGCTCGAGGTTCACGGTCGAGTCGAGGTGGGTGAAGGCGTTGGCCGGCGCCGGGTCGGTGTAGTCGTCGGCCGGCACGTAGATCGCCTGGATCGAGGTCACCGCGCCGCGCTTGGTCGAGGTGATGCGCTCCTGGAGCTCGCCCATCTCGGTCGCCAGCGTCGGCTGGTAGCCCACCGCGGAGGGCATACGGCCCAGCAGCGCCGACACCTCGGAGCCCGCCTGGGTGAAGCGGAAGATGTTGTCGATGAAGAGCAGGGTGTCGGCGCCGGTCTGGTCACGGAAGTACTCGGCCATGGTGAGCGCCGAAAGCGCCACGCGCAGACGGGCACCCGGCGGCTCGTTCATCTGGCCGAAGACCATCACGGTCTGGTCGATGACGCTCTTGCCGGTGTCGCCGATCTTGGCCTCTTGCATCTCGAGCCAGAGGTCGTTGCCCTCGCGGGTCCGCTCGCCGACGCCGGCGAAGCAGGAGTAGCCGGAGTGGAAGCGGGCGAGGCGGGCGATGAGCTCCTGAATGATCACCGTCTTGCCGACGCCGGCGCCGCCGAAGAGGCCGGCCTTGCCACCACGCACCAGGGGGCAGAGCAGGTCGATGACCTTGATGCCGGTCTCGAAGATCTCCGTCTTCGAGGACAGCTCTTCGAGCTCGGGGGGTTGGCGGTGGATCGAGCGGCGGTCGCTGGTCTTGACGGCGCCGCGGTCGTCGATCGGCTCGCCGACCAGGTTGAACACCCGGCCGAGGGTCTCGACGCCGACCGGCACCGTCACCGGCGAGCCGGTGTCGGCGATGTCCTTGCCGCGGGCGAGGCCGTCGGTCGAGCCGAGGGCCACGGCCCGCACCTGACCGCCGCCCAGGTGCTGGGCGACCTCGCACCACAGCGTCTCGGTGAAGGTCTCACCGAGCACGGTGCGCTCGACGTCCACCTTGAGGGCGTTGTAGAGGGCCGGGAGCTTCTCCTCGGAGAACTGCGCGTCGAGGGTCGAGCCGATGACCTGGGTGATCTTGCCGACGTTGGTGTTGTTCATGACAGCTTCCTATCCAGCGAATCGTCGCAGCCGGAACCCCGCCCGGCCAGATCTGAGGATGACAGGCCCTCTCCGCAGAGCGGCCGGGCGGCTGCCGGTCTACGCGAGGGCATTGGCGCCCCCCACGATGTCCAGCAGCTCCATCGTGATGTGGGTCTGACGCGCCCGGTTGTACTGGCGGGTCAGGGTCTTGATCATCTCCTCGGAGGCTTCCGTCGCGGCCTTCATGGCGACCATGCGGGCGATCTGCTCGGAGACCGCGGCGTCGATGAAGGCCTGGAAGAGCCGCACGCGGACGGTGGCCGGCAGCAGATCGGAGAGGATCTGCTGCGGCCCCGGGCTGAACTCGTAGTCGACCGTGGCGGCCTTCTTGCCGGCGGCCGCGGCCCCTTCCTCGCTCGGCGCTGGCACCAGCGGCAGCAGCTGCACGACTTCGGGCCGCTGGCGGCCCGCCGAGTAGAAGCGCATGTAGGCGACGTGCACCGCCGACACCTTGCCGGCCAGGAAGTCGGCCAGCAGCTGGTTGGCGATCGGTTCCACCTGCTCCCAGCGCGGGGTGTCCGAGACGGCGATGCTCTCGACCGCCATCGGCTGGCGCACGAACTTGAAGTAGGCGATGCCCTTCTTGCCGTAGACGTGCAGGTCGGTGGGGTGGCCGGCCTGGCGGCGCTCGTCGAGGAAGGCCTGGGCCGTGCGCAAGACGTTGGCGTTGTAGCCGCCGCAGAGCCCGCGGTGGCTGCTCGCCACCACCAGGGCGGCGGGGGCCTCGGGGTTCTCGGCCTGGAACAGGGGGTGGTCGAGCTCGCTCCCCCGCGACAGGTCGCCCACCAGCTCGGCGAGCTTCTCGGTGTACGGCCGGGCGGCCACCGCCCGGTTGAAGGCGGCCTGGAAGCGGGCGGTGGCGATGAGCTGCATCGTCCGCGTGATCTTGCGGATGTTGCGCACCGCTTTGCGCCGTTTGACGAGGACGCGGCGATTGGCCATGGCTTGCCCCTCTCCGCTCCTAGGCCGCCGGCTTGACGAACTGGGCCTTGAAGTTCTTGAGCACCTCGAGGAGCTTCTTGGCGAGCTCCTCGGGCAGGCTGCCCGCAGAACGCATCTGGTCGAGGATCTCCGGGAACTCGTTGCGCACGTGCTTGAGCATCTCGGTCTCGAAACGGGCCACCTGCGCGACCGGCAGGTCGTCGAGCACGCCCTGGGTGGCGGTGTAGATCGAGACCACCTGCTCCATCGTCTCGAAGGGCTGGTACTGCGGCTGCTTGAGCAGCTCGACCATGCGCTTGCCGCGCTCGAGCTGGCGCTGGGTGGCGGTGTCGAGATCGGTGCCCAGCTGGGCGAAGGCCTCGAGCGAGCGGAAGTTGGCGAGGTCGAGACGCAGCGAGCCGGCGACCGTCTTCATCGCCTTGCGCTGCGCGTTGCCACCGACGCGGGACACCGAGATGCCGACGTTGACGGCCGGCCTCACGCCGGCGAAGAAGAGGTCCGGCTCGAGGTAGATCTGGCCGTCGGTGATCGAGATCACGTTGGTCGGGATATAGGCCGCGACCTCACCTTCGAGGGTCTCGATGATGGGCAGCGCCGTCATCGAGCCGCCCGAGTCCGGGAAATGGTGAACGCGGTACTTGTCCTTGTCGGCGAGTGTCGCGAGGAATGCCTCGGCGCGATGCTTGCCATGGGGGCGGTGGAAGAGGCTGCGCTCGTCGTCGGGGCGCTCGGCCTCGGGGGCCGCCAGGCCCTGCGGGTGCTGGACCACCAGCGTACGGTCGGTGGAGCTCTCCGGCGTGTCCTTCGGCACCACACCGTACTCATCGCGCAGCTTGACGGCGCGCTCGAGCAGGCGCGAGTGGAGGTAGAACACGTCGCCCGGGTAGGCCTCGCGGCCCGGCGGGCGGCGCAGCAGCAGGGAGAGCTGGCGATAGGCAGCGGCCTGCTTGGTGAGGTCGTCGTAGACGCAGAGCGTCGCGCGGCCCTCGGCGTACATGAAGTACTCGGCCATCGCGGCGCCGGCGTAGGGGGCGATGTACTGCAGGGGCGCCGGGTCGGAGGACGAGGCGGAGACCACGATGGTGTAGTCCATCGCGCCGGCCTCGCGCAGCCGCTCGACGAGGGCGACGATCGTCGACTCCTTCTGACCGACGGCGACGTAGACGCAGATGACGCCCGTCCCCTTCTGGTTGAGGATGGTGTCGATGGCGATCGCCGTCTTGCCGGTCTTGCGGTCGCCGATGATCAGCTCGCGCTGGCCGCGGCCGATCGGGATCATCGAGTCGATCGCCTTGATGCCGGTCTGCAGCGGCTCGTTCACCGGCTGGCGCTGGGCGATGCCGGGGGCCTTGAACTCGAGGGGACGGCGGTGCGGCGTCTCGATCACGCCGAGGCCGTCCAAGGGGCGGCCGAGGGGATCGACGACACGGCCGACCATCGCCTCGCCGCAGGGGATGGAGAGCAGCTCGCCGGTGCGCCGCACCTCGTCGCCTTCCTTGATCCCCAGGTAGTCGCCCAGCACCACGGCGCCCACCGAGTTCGACTCCAAGTTGAACACCTGGCCGAAGGCGGTGTCGCCGAACTGCAGCAGCTCACCGGCCATGGCGTTGCCGAGACCATAGACGCGCGCGATGCCGTCGCCGACCTCGAGCACCCGGCCGACCTCGCCGAGGTCGACCTCACTGCGATATTGGCGGATCTCTTCGGTGAGGACCGAGGAGATCTCATCGACGTTGAACTTCATGCCCCTTCCTCCGCCGTGTAGGCTTTGCCGCTCAGGATCTCCCTGGAGGCGCGACCCATAAAGGCCCCGCTGAGCTTGGCAAGCTCTCGCGCGACGCTGGTATCAATCTTCTGATCCCCGACCCGCACGACCAGACCGCCCAGGATGGTGGGATCGATCTCTTCCTTCAGCTGGCACCGCATGCCGGTACGGCCGGCGATCGCGGCGGTCAGCCGCTCGCGCAGGGCCGGGGTCAGGGCGACGGCGCTCGTCACCTTGACATCGATGATGCCGCGGGCATGCTGCAGCTCGAGGCGATAGCTCTCGGCGATCGCCGGCAGCAGGGCCAGCCGGTTCTTGCGCGCGATCACCTGCAGGGCGTCGACCACCAGGTCGCTCGCCCGCTTGCGGAAGGCCAGCTCGAGAGCACGCTGGCGCTCCTCGGCCCCCAACAGGGGATCGCCGAGCAGGCGGGCCACCGCCGGGCTCTCGGCGGCCAGCTCGGCGAGCGCGGCCAGCTCGGCACGCACCTCGTCACCGCGGCCGGCTTCCTCGGCCAGTGCCAGGATCGACCGCGCGTAGACGCGGGCGAGCGCCATCTCTTTGTCGTTGAACGCTGCCATGGCCGGGCCCTCAGTGGACGCCGAAGTTGCCGGCTTCGCCCTTTTCGATGCGCTCGATGGCCTCGGCGATCAAGCGCTCGTGGTCCGCGGGCTTGATCTCCTGGCGGATGATCCGCGAGGCGGCGTCGGTCGCCAGGCGGCCGGCGGTGCTGTAGAGCTCCTTGAGCGCCGTCTCCTTGGCGAGGCCGATCTCGCGCTTGGCCCGCTCGATCATCTTGTCGGACTCGAGGCGCGCCTGCTCCTCGATCTTCACCTTGACGGCCTCGGCGTCGCGCCGGCCCTCTTCGACGATCGCGGTCGCCTCGGCGCGCGCCGAGGTGAGCTTGTCGTGGTACTCGCGCAGCCGCACCTCGGCCTCGTCGCGATCGCGCTTGGCGTCGGTGAGCGACTTGCGGATGAAGTCCTCGCGCTGCTGCAGGCCCGAGAGGATGGGCCCCCAGGCGAACTTGCCGAGCACGAAAACCACCAGCCCGAAGATGATCAGCGTCCACAGGGCGTTGCCGATGTTGCCCTCGAACGGACCGCCGGAGCCACCTTCGGAGGCGGCGACCGGCGCCGCGGCGAGGATCCCCAGGGCCGCCAGCACGATGCTGCGTCGCAGGTCTTTCATGGTCGTCTGCCTCGAACGAAGCCGGGGCGAGGGGTCATGGGCTGGCCACGACCCCGCCGCGTCGGCTGGTTTCTGCATCAGAGCGCCGCCAGCAGGCCGACGACGACGGCGAAGAGGGTGGCGCCCTCGATCATGGCCGCGGTGACGATCATCGCGGTGTTGACCTGGCCGGCAGCCTCGGGCTGGCGCGCCATCGACTCGACGGCGGAACCACCGACGCGACCGATGCCGATGCCACCACCGATGACGGCGAGGCCGGCGCCGATGGCGCCACCCAGCTTGGCGAGGCCGGAGGAGGCAGCGGCGCCGCCCTCCTCAGCCGCGAAGGCGGTGGGAACGAACAGCAGCGTGAAGCCGACGATGGCGAGCAGGAGGACCAGCTTGGCGTAGCTCTTGCGGTTCATGGCTTACTTCCTCTTCTTTGCGGGTTGATCGGAATTCAGCGGATGGTCAGTGCGCCGCTGCCTCATCGTGGTGCTCGTCGTGATGGACGTTCACCGACATGCCGATGAAGAGCGCGGTCAAGAACGTGAAGATGAAGGCCTGCAGGAAGGCGACGAAGACCTCGAGCAGGGTGATCGCGACGCTGCCGAGCACCACCACCGCGCCGACGCCGAGGCCGCCGGCCGGCCCCAAGCTCTTGGCGGCGGCGAAGATCAGGCCGAGCAGCACGCCGAGCAGGATGTGCCCGGCGATCATGTTGGCGAAGAGTCGGACGGCGAGGGCAAACGTCTTCGCACCCAGGCCGATGATCTCGACCGGCACCAGGAGCGGCGCCAGCCAGAGGGGGCCGGGGCAGAAGTGCTTGATGTAGGCCATGCCGCCGAAGCGCAGGCCGTTCGCCACCATCATCACCAGCGTCAGCACGGCGAGGGTGGCGGTCACCCAGATGTTGCCGGTGGCCGTGCCACCGAGGTGAGTGCCGAAGAGCGCCGACAGCGGGTGGAGCGGCAGGAGGCCGAGCAGGTTCACCGTCAAGACGAAGAAGAAGGCGCTCCAGACGTACTTGATGAACCTGTCGGTGTGCTCGCCGAGCACCGGCTCTGCCACCTCGCGGCGCAGGAACTCGCAGATCGTCTCGAAGAAGTTGGCGAAGCCGGTGGGCACCAGGCGGCCGATCGCATCGTTGCCAGCGCGCCGGCGGATGAGCAAGGGGACCAGCAGGCTGAGCAGCGCCCCGGCCACGATCATCATCACGATCTGGTCGGAGAGGACCGTCACCACTCCCTTGGGAGTGAAGAAGCCGAGGTCCGCCGGCACCTCGCGCAGGGGGTGCTGGAGAACGTGGGAGAGGGGGTTTTCGGACGCCATGCGCTTCAACTCCGTCGTCAGTATCGTCCGTCTCTATCGCTGCTGCCCGCGCATTTGCCGGCGGCGCAATCGCGCAGCGTGCACCGTGTCGATCACCATCAGCACCAGGTAGCTCGCGAGCAGCCAGGCGAGCAGGGGCACCGGGTCAAACCACTTGCTGACCACGGCCGCCACGGTGAGCAGGAGGGCAGTCAGCATGCGTACCGCTTGGGCGGTCAGCACGGCCGTCGCGGCTTGCCGCGGCTCGGCCGACTGCTCCGCGAGGGCCAGCGGGATCGCTCCCACGAGCGAGGCGATGGTGCTGATCCCGATCGCTACGCCCATCGCCAGCAGGGCGGCGTCGCCACCCAGATGCCGTGTGGGTAGCCAACCGAGAGCCGCAAGCAGCGCCCCCGCACCCAAGATCTGAACCGCAAAGCGGATGAAATGTCGCAAAGACCCGTCGCTCGCGCGCCTCACACCCTCGCCGAGGTCCTAACTACTCCTCCGGCGCCGCCGGGCTCGCTGTGTCTCGCCGCTGGCTGTCGTTCTCCGCAGCCAGCGCGCGCGTTTCCTGGATCGACGAACGGATGAAGTTGATCATGCCGCCGACCAGACCGAGGACCGAGCAGATCAAGGTGCCCCAGGGGCCGGTCTTGTAGTGGCGATCGATCCAGTAACCGAGGAAAGCCAACCCAGCCACCACGGCTGCGAAGTCGAGGCCGATCGAGTAGAGGCGAGCCCAGCTGTGTTTCTGCTCGCTCGACATCGGTAGAGCCTTGAGCCTGACCCTGTGGTGGGGATCTCTCTCCAGCCTCCCCAAGGAACCGGAAGGCCGCTCGCCAGACACACTCGAGCCGCACAACTGGCGACCCTCGCTCGCGAAGCGGGCGGAGCATACCAGGATGGTCCGAAGGGTTCAAGGCGACCCGGGGGGCCACGCCGCACAGGGGAGGGGAGGCGCCAAGCCTCTCTCCGCGGCGTAATGCCGCGCTTAATCTCGCCCCCACTAGACTTCTTTCGCCTACTCCCATCGCGGCGCAATGCCGACTCTTCCTGATGAAGATCTCTTGTGAGGAGAACGTTGTGCGGACTCTCGCGGTTTCCGACTCACTCCCGTTGCGCCGTCCAACCTTAGCTGCCGGCCTCGGTGCTCGCTTGGTCGGGTTCGTCTTTCTTCTGCTCCCCGCCGTCGCCTCCGCCCAACCGCTCCAGAAGGCGGCCGTCCAGGTCGACCCCGGCAACACCAAGCAGGCCGGAGCCTCCTTCGGCTATCGGTTGACCTACAACTGCTCGAGCACCTCCGGGCCCTGCCTCGGCGCCACGGTCGAAGACCTGCTGCCGCCCGAGGTCCAGGAGGTCTCGACGGTGCCGGCGAGCCCCACCGGCGACGTCGCCGCCGTGGCGGTCACGCCCAACTACATGGGCTCGGGCCGCACCCGCGTCGTCTTCACCATGATCAGCCCCCTGCCTGCCGGCAACTCGGGTGACCTGATCATCAACGTGCGCTTTCCCAACGGCTCGACGCCCGACGGCACGTCGGCGATCAACACGGCCGACGGGATCAACCTGCAGACCAGCCCTGGCACGTTCACGACGCCCCCGGTCACGGTGACCTCCGTGGCAACGCCACAGGTGACCCTCACCAAGGCGCTCACCACCTCGCCGGCGAACCTCGACCTGCCCGAGACCTACCGGCTGCGGATCGCCGTGCCGGCGAGCAACGGCGCCCTGAACCTGACGGCCGTCGGGCCGGTGGTGGACACCCTTCCCCCGGGCACGGTGTTCACCGGCGCCACCCCCGCCGCCGATTGCGAGCCCGGCTGCGTCGGCACCGCACCGGCGACTCTCACCTGGACCAGTCCCTGCGCCCTGCCGATCACCCCAGGGGGGCAATGCGACGTGCTGGTCAACGTCGTCTTTCCGAGCGCGAGCTTCCCCTCCGGCACCAACGTCACCAACAGCTTCGTCGCCGACGCCACACCGCTCGGCGAGCCAGGCCAGGGCTTCGGCCCCGGGACGATCACCCACCCGGTGACGACCTTCGTCCCCAATCCCAGCGCTGGCCTCAGCAAGGGCTTCTTCGGCCAGCCGCAGCCGCCGGCCCTGGACATGGATTTCGCCTGGAGCGTAGGGGTCAGCAACAACGGCAACGTGGCCCTCGACAGCTACGAGATGATCGACACCCTGCCCGTCGAAGTGAGCGTCTCCTCGGTGACAACGGGCGGTTACTCGACACCGCCGGCGACGGTCACCGTGAGCTACGAGAAGAACACCGCGCCGGGTGTCTTCACCCTCTGGGGGTCCTCGCCGGGGGCCAGCAACAGCACCCTCACCGCGCCGCCGCCCGGCCTCGGCGCCGGCGAGTACCTGACCCGCATCCGCTGGCAATACGGCACAGTGCAGCCGGGCTTCTCCGGCTCAGCGCGGCTCAACGTCCACCTGCTGGGCGTGGACAATCTCGGCGCGCCGGTCAACGTCGGCGACACCATCCAGAACTGCGCCGACCTCACCGCCGTCTATGCGGCCGGGCCCACCAACGTCAGCCGCAACACCTGCCACAGCTTCGCCGTCTCCGGTCCGTTCGCGCGCTCGTCGCCGGCGAAGACCAATCTCTCAGGTGCCGGGCCCTTCGGGGTCAACGCCCTGATCAGCTGGCAGCTCAGCGCCAACAACGAGAACTACGGTGCTGGCAGCTCGAACATCACTAACCCCGTCATCGTCGACCTGCTGCCCGTCGACCTCGTCTACCAGAGCGGCACGGCGACCTGTCTCAACGCCACCTGCCTGTCGCTCAGCCCCACTTTCGAGGAGCTGCCGAACTACGACGGCACAGGGCGCACGCTGCTGCGCTGGAGCTTCGTAGGCGACCTGCTGCCCGGAACCGACCTCCGCGTCGGCTTCGACACCCGGGTGCGCCTCGGCGCGACCTTCGGCACCTTGCAGAACACCATGGGGCAGACCTTCTCTCCGGGAGGGGTCAGTCAGCGCTGCAGCAGCTCGGCAACCGACATCAACGACCTCGACGGTGACGGCAGCCGCGCGGACACGCTCTGTGCGGCTTCCGGCAACGCCACCATCGCGCCGATCGCCCAGCTGGTCTCCACCAAGCAGGTGCAGGGGACGTGCGACGCCGGCTTCACCGCCGGCTCGGCCGGCTCGCTGCCCGGCGGCTCGTTCAACTACCGCCTGCAGGTGAGCAACGCCGGCACGGTGCCGATGCAGAACTTCGTGATGATCGACATCCTTGCCTTCGTGGGCGATACCGGGGTGCTCGACACCAGCCCGCGCGGCTCCCAGTGGACGCCGCTGCTCACCGCGCCGATCACGCCGCCTCCCGGCACGGTGCTCTACTACAGCACGGCTGGCAATCCCTGTCGGCCCGAGGTGGGTGGGATCACCAGCGGCTGCGACGCGCCGAACTGGACCACCGTCCCGCCGACGCCGATCACCAGCGCCCGCTCGTTCAAGATCGAGTTCGGCGGGCGGGTGGTCAACCCCGCGGACGCGCTGACCATCGTCTTCCCGATGACGGCGCCGGCTTCGCTGCCAGGCGGTGGGCTCGCCAGCTTCAACTCCTTCGCCTATCTCGGGGCCCGCGCCGACGGCCTGGGCAACCTCGCCGCGGAGCCGCTCAAGGTCGGCATGACGCTCGGCAACTGCACTGCGGCCGCTCTCGGCGACTACGTGTGGATCGATGCCAACGGCAACGGCAACCAGGACGAGCCCGCCACCGCCGGCCTCAACGGCGTCTACACCCAGCTCTTCTCGCCGGGCCTCGATGGCATTGCCGGCACCCTCGACGACGCCCTCATCGCCACCACCCTGACCGCCGCGGACGGCGGCGGCAACCCCGGCTACTACCAGTTCCCCGGCCTGGCCGCCGGCACCTACTACGTCTGCTTCGAGCGGCCACCGAACTACGCCGTCTCGCCCCTGAACGCCATCGGCGACGCTCTCGACTCGGATGTCGACCCGGCGACCGGCTGTACGGCCCCGGTCACCCTGGGCGTCGGTGAGTCGAACCAGACCGTGGACCTCGGGCTGGTGCCCCTCGTCCGCGCCGCCCTCGGCAACTACGCGTTCTTCGACACCAACGGCGACGGCATTCAGAACGAGCCGCTGGAGCAGGGGGTCAACGGCGTCACCGTCAAGCTCTTCGCCGACAATGGCAATGGAATCGCCGAGCCGGGCGGCGCCGACGGCCTGCCGGTCGCCGTGACGGTCACCACCAACGACATCTATGGCGCTCCTGGCTACTACCGCTTCGAGGAGCTGATCCCCGGTCTCGGCTACTTCGTGCAGTTCATGCTGCCGAGCTCGGCGAGCGGCTTTACCGTGCGCAACGCCGGCGGCGACGACAGTGTGGACTCGGACGCCAGCCCGAGCAACGGCACGAGCCAGATCGTCGTCCTCGGCGCCGGTGAGTACAACCCCACGGTCGATGCCGGCCTGGTGCGCCCTGGAGGCTCACTGCGGCTGGGCAACCAGGTGTGGATGGACAACGACAACGACGGCGCCTACGAGCCCGAGCTGGGTGAGATGGGCGTCGACGGCGTGCGGCTCGATCTCTACCGCGACGCCAACGCCGACGGCGTTCCCACCCTCGACGAGTACCTCACCACCACCACCACCCAGACGACGAGCGGCTTCGCCGGCCGCTACCTGTTCAGCGGCCTCACCGCCGGCAACTACATCGTGGTGGTCGACGCCGGCAACTTCAGCGGCTCGGGTCCCCTCGCCGGTAAGCAGAGCAGTACCGGCAACGACCCGGCGCCCGACCCGGACGACGACGTCAACGGTGACGACAACGGCACCTCGGCCGGCGCGCTGTTGGTCAGCCGACCGATCACTCTCTCGGCGGGGGGCGAGCCGACCGCCGACGGTGACGACAACAACACCAACTCGACCCTCGACTTCGGCTTCGCGCTGGCGGCGGCGGCACCGCAGTTCGACTACGGTGACGACCCCGACGCGACGACCGGGACGGCGGCCGGCGACTACCGCACGACCGCCCTCGATGCCGGAGCGGCCCATCAGCTCGGTGGCCCCGCTGCCCCATACCTCGGCAGCTGCGTCGACGCCGATCCCGGCACCCTGCAGGGGCCGGCGGCCGACCGGGACGACGCCGCGGCCTTCGGCCTCACCGTGGGCAACTGCGCCGCACCCGGCGACGACGAGGACGGCGTCAGCTTCAGCAACCCGCTCATCCCCGGTGGCTCGACGACGATCACCGTCGCGGCCGCGAGTGGTACGGGTGCCTGCGTTCTCAACGCCTGGATCGACTGGAACGGCAGCGGGGTCTTCGGTGATGCGCCCGGCGAACAGATCGCCGGCGACCTGACGATCGCCTCCGGTGGCGTGGCCAACCTGACGCCGACGGTGCCGGCCAACGCACGGCCAGGGCGTACCTATGCCCGCTTCCGCTGCTCGTCGGCGAGTGGCCTCGGCCCCGATGGCCCGGCGATCGACGGCGAGGTGGAGGACTACCTGGTCACCGTCACCGGCCTCGACCTGGGAGACGCACCGGACACCTACGCGACGACGCTCGCCGCCAACGGCGCCCGCCACACCGTTGACCCGGCGACCAGCCTCTTCCTCGGCTCCTGTGTCGACACCGAGGCGGACGGCCAACCGAGCGGCACTGCCACCGGCGACGACGCGGTCCAGGGCACCAGCGTTGTCGGCCTCTGCTTTGACGACGAGGAGGGGATCAGCTTTGGCACCCCACCGGTGGCCTGCACGACGGCGCAGGTCAGTGTCTCGGCCAACGCCGCCGGCCTCCTCGACGCCTGGATCGACTTCAACGCCAACGGCAGCTTCGCCGATGTCGGCGAACGGATCGCGAGCGGCCAGGCGGTCAGCGCCGGCGCCAACCTGCTCACCTTCAGCGTGCCCTGCAATGCCAGCCCGACCCTCACCTACGCCCGCTTCCGCCTGAGCAGCACGGGGGTCGCCTCCTTCGACGGCCCGGCGGCCGACGGTGAGGTGGAGGACTCCCAGGTGCGGGTCAAGGGCAACGACTGGGGCGACGCCCCGGCACCCTACCCGACGACGCTCGCCGCCGGCGGCGCCTTCCACGCCGTGGATCCGGCGGTACCGCGCTTCCTCGGCGGCTGCGTCGACACCGAGGTCGACGGCCAGGGCACGGCAGCGGCGGACGGCGACGACCTCGGCAATGGCACCTCGGTGGTCGGCACCTGCAGCGCCAATGACGACGAGGACGGCATCACCTTCACCTCAGCCGTGGTCGCCTGCCAGACGGCGACCCTGACCGTGAGCGCCAACCTCGCCGGCGTGCTCGACGCCTGGGTGGATCTCAACCGCAACGGCAGCTGGGGCGATCCGGGCGAGCACGTCCTCGCTGCCCAGGCCGTCGCCGGCGGGGCCAACGCTCTCGCCTTCGGCGTGCCCTGCGACGCCGGCCTCGGCCTGACCTATGCCCGCTTCCGCTACGGCTCGGCCTCGAGCCCGTTGCCGACCGGTGCAGCGGCGGACGGCGAGATCGAGGACTACGCGCTCACCGTGACCGCCCTGGACCTGGGTGACGCCCCCGATAGCTACGGCACGACGCTCGGCGCGGGCGGCCCCCGCCATGCCCTGGCGGCCGGTAGCCAACTCGTTCTCGGCAGCTGCGTCGACGACGAGGCGGACGGCGTGCCGAGCGCCGCGGCGAGCGGCGACGACGTGGCGGTGGGCTTCCCCGTCGCCGGCACCTGCAGCGGCAACGACGACGAGGACGGTGTCACCTTCACCTCGCAGGTCAACGCCTGCCAGACGGCGACCCTGACGGTGGTCGCCGGGGCTCCCGGGCTGCTCGACGCCTTCCTAGACTTCAACCGCAACGGCAGCTTCGCGGACGCCGGCGAGAAGATCTTCGCCGACTGGCCGCTCGCCGCCGGAGCCAACGCCCTCACCTTCAACGTCCCCTGCGATGCCGCGGAGGGCGACACCTACGCTCGCTTCCGGCTCTCCTCGGCTGGAGGCCTCGGCGCCACCGGTGCCGCCGCCGACGGCGAGGTGGAGGACTACCTGCTGACCAGCAACGGCGCCGACTTCGGCGACGCTCCCGACGGCTACGGCACGACGCTCGCCGCGGGTGGCCCCAACCACGGCGTGGTAGCGGCCTCACCCCTCTACCTCGGCAGCTGCGTCGACACCGAGAACGACGCCGCGACCCCGCTCGACGCCAGCGGCGACGACGTCACCCCCGGCGATCAGACGGTGGGCGCCTGCAACGGCAACGATGACGAGGACGGTGTCAGCTTCGACACCCCGCTCGTCGCCTGCCAGATCGCCCAGCTCACCGTGACCACGGTGGGCGGCGGCGCCCTCGACGCGTGGATCGACTTCGCGGCCGACGGCAGCTTCGCCACCGCCGGCGATCGCATCGCGACCGCCCAGCTCCTCGCCAACGGCGCCAACACGCTGAGCGTCAACGTCCCCTGCGGCGCCGTGGCCGGGACCACCTACGCCCGCTTCCGCCTCTCTTCGGCCGGCGGCCTCGGCAGCGGCGGCGCGGCGGTCGACGGCGAGGTCGAGGACTACGCCGTGGCCGTCCGCGCCGTCGACTTCGGCGACGCGCCCGACAGCTACGGCACGACGCTCGCCGCCGGCGGCGCCAACCACGGCATCGTCACCGGCTTCTCGCTCGGCGCCACCATCGACGGCGAGCTCGACGGCCAGCCGAGCACGGGGGCCAACGGCGACGGCGCCGACGAGGACGGCGTCACCTTCCCCGGTACCATGCCGATGGTCACCGCCTGCGAGCCCACCTCGTTGACCATCACGCTGACCAACGCTGCCGGCATCACCGTCCCGCTCCTCGACGCCTGGATCGACTTCGACGGCGACGGCACCTTCGGCACTCCGCGCGACCGCATCGCGACGGCCCTACCGCTCGTCGCCGGTGCCAACACACTCACCTTCACGCCACCCTGCGATGCCCGCTCGGTGGCGAGCTACGCTCGCTTCCGGCTGAGCAGCACCAGCGTGCCAGCGGCCACCGGGCCCGGCGACGACGGCGAAGTGGAGGACTACGCCGTGACCGTCAAGGGGCTCGATTTCGGCGACGCGCCGGGCCCGACCTACCCCGTGCTGCTGGCCTCGAACGGTGCCCGCCACGCCGTGCTGCCGGCCGGCAACCCGACCCTTGGCAGTGTGGTGGACACCGAGGCCGACGGCCAGCCCTCGGCCTCTCACAACGGCGACGACACCAACGGCAGCCCGGATGACGAAGACGGCGTGGCCTTCCCGGCGGTGCTGATCCCCGGCACCACCGGCAGCGTGCAGATCACCACTGGCACCGCCGGCGGCAACCTCTCGGCGTGGATCGACTTCAACAACGACGGCGACTGGAACGACACTGGCGAACAGGTGCTCGCCGACGTCGCCGTCGGCGCTGGTGCGGCCGTCACCCTCGGCTTCCCCGTACCGGTGGGGGCTCTCGCCGGCACCGCCTGCGCCCGTTTCCGGCTGAGCACGCAGACGGGCCTCGGGGTCACCGGTCTGGCGGTCGACGGTGAGGTGGAGGACCATCTCGCTCCGGTCGGCGTCGAGCAGCCGTCGGTCGGCGTCACCAAGCAGCTCGCCGGCACCGTCAACGAAGGCGGCGGCGTCTTCCTCCTCACTTTCGAGGTGGGTCTCTTCAACCTCGGCAACGTGCCGCTCACGAACGTCAACGCCACGGCCGACTTCGCCACCGCCTTCGCGGACGCTGCCGGCTTCGAGGTCGTGGGCGTCACCAGCCCCGACTTCACCCCCAACCCGACTTTCGACGGCGGTGCGGACATCCTGCTCCTCGCCGCCGGCAACGGCCTCGGGGTGGGTGAAAGCGGCGTGATCAGCGTCCAGGTGCGGGTGAGCACCGGCGGCTACCCGGGCCCCTACACCTGCTCGAGCCTGGGCAGCGGCACCAGTCCGGCGGGGATGGAGGTGACGGACGTCTCCCAGGACGGCACCGACCCGGACAGCAACGGCAACGGCGACCCCACCGACGACAACACGCCGACAATCTTCACTCTCGACATCGGAGTCCTCTCGATCCCGACGCTCTCCGGGCTCGGGCTCGGCCTGCTCACCGCGTTGCTCAGCCTCGCCGCCCTCGCCGGGCTGCGGCGCCGCGCCTAGCCCACCTCGCTGGGGGCCTCTCCGGGGCCCCCAGCGGTTTCCCCGACAGCCGGCGTCTCTGCCTTCGGTTCGGCGCTCTCGCCACGGCCGCCGGCCCCGCGCTCAGGCGCCAGCAGCTCCTCGATGCCCGGCGTCGACACCGGGTGCTCTTCGCGGATCTCGATCGGCAGCGGCTTTTCCTCGTCTGCCTTGCGCCCGCCCCACGGGTTGCAGGCACCGGCCCCGAGCACGAGGCCGAGGCCGACGGCGAGGGCCAGGCCCCGCGCCGGTCGCCATGCTGCCGCCGGCGCCGGCACATGGTCCAGCAGGTAGAAGGCCGCCACCACCAACGAATGGCTGATCGTGCCGCGGCGGATAAGCCCCGGGATCTCGGCGAGGGGTGCGCTCTCGACGGTGATCTCCTCCTCGCCGTCGCCTTGCGGTTCCTCGACCTTCTCGAGGTCGGTGGCGAGGAAGGTGACGATCCGGTTGGCGATGAAGGCCGGGTTGGGATGGAGCTCGCCCAACTGCTGCCAACGCCCGGCTCGATAACCCGTCTCCTCCAGAAGCTCGCGCTCGGCGGCGGCCTGGTGATCGGCCTCCTCGACCATGCCGCCGGGAATCTCGAGGGTGGGGGCCGCGATCCCGTAGCGCCACTGTCGGACCAGCAGGACCTGCCCGTCCGGCAGGGTGGCGATGACGTTGACCCAATCGGGCGCTTGCAACACGAGAGCTTCGCGGGTCTCCTCGCCGTGGGCCAGGCGATGGCGTTCGAGGCGGAGGATGCGGTGCCGGAAGACCTCTTCGACGCGGGCGGGCAGCCAGTGACGCATGACGGGGAGGATAGCGGATGGAGGCGTGCTAGATTCCGCGCGTGCCATCCCCCCTGGTTCGCCTCGCCGCTGCCTGCTGCCTGGTCTCGGCCTGGCTCGTCTTGCTGCTGACCGGCTTTGCCCTCGGCGGGGCCATCCATCTGCTGCTGGTCGCGGCGCTCATCGCCTTCCCCTGGCGAGCGCTGGGCGGCGGCGCGACCGACGAAGGAGCGCGCGAATGAAGCTCGGCCGCCTGATCGGCATCCTCCTCATCGTCCTCGGGCTGCTCGCGATGGCTTACGGCGGCTTCTCCTACACCAAGAAGCGCAAGGAGGCGTCGCTCGGCCCCCTGAAGGTTGAGTTCAAGAAGGAAGAGCACGTGGACTTGCCGGTGTGGGCAGGCCCGGCCCTCGTCGGCGTCGGCCTGCTGGTGACTTTCGCGGCGCGCAACCGCTCCTAGGTCGGTCTCAGCTCAGGCCTCACCCCGCCAGCTCTCGACCGGGTTCTCGAGCACCCCGACTCCCGGCACCTCGACCTCGACGCGATCGCCGGGGCTGAGGGGACCGACGCCGGCCGGCGTACCGGTCAGCAGCAGATCGCCCGCCTCGAGGGTCATCATCCGCGAGACGTACACGAGCAGGTCGACGATCCCCCAAGCCATCTCCCGCACATGGCCGCGCTGACGCTCCTCGCCGTTGAGGCGGGTGATCACCCCAAGGTCGTCGAGGTCGGCGGCGAGGAGCAGGGCCGGTCCGATGGGGCAGAAGGTGTCGAAGGACTTGGCGCGAGCGAAGGTCGCGTCCTTGCGCTGCAGGTCGCGGGCCGTGACGTCGCAGGCGGCGGTGACACCGAGGACGCCGTCGCGCGCCTCTCCGCGGCTCGCCCGCCGCAGCCGCCGGCCGATGACCACCGCGATCTCACCCTCGAACTCCACCCGCTCGCTCTCCGGCGGCAGCACGATCGGCACCCCCGGCCCGGCGAGCGACGAGATGGCCTTGAGGAAGATCAAGGGCTCGGCCGGCATCGGGTTACCGAGCTCGCTCGCGTGGTCGCGGTAGTTGCGGCCGATACCGACGATCTTGCCCGGCTCGACCGGCAGCCGCAGGCCCTCGGCCACGGGGTCGACCCGCCGGCCGTAGCGGAAGCCGCCGGGGGCGGTCTCGAAAGGGTCCGAGTAAAGGATACGGACCTCGCCGTCGGGGTCCGTCGCCGCGTGATAGCCCTCGGCGCCAAAGCGGTAGAGCAGCATCGTTGCCTCCTCGCTGGTCTCGCCCGCAGTCTAATCGCGCCCGCCCGCAAGGAGAACCCAGAGGAAGAACGGCCCACCCAAGAGCGCCGTGAGAACACCGACCGGCAGCTCGGCCGGTGCCATCAGCTGCCGAGCGCCGAGGTCGGCGACGGCGAGGAAGATGCCGCCGCCGAGGGCCACGCCGGGCACCGTCAGGCGGTGGTCCTGGCCGAGCAGCAGGCGGACGAAGTGGGGCACGATCAGCCCCACGAAGCCGATCGGGCCGGTGACCGCCACCAAGGCACCGATGGCCAGCGAGATGCCGGCCAGAAGGAGCAGGCGTAGCCGCCCGAGGTCCACGCCCCGGCTCACGGCCGTCTCTTCGCCGGTGAGCAGCAGGTTGAGGTCCCAGCGCAGGCCAAAGAGTAGGGCCAGGAGGGCGGGCAACCAGGGCGCCAGCCAGGCGAGGTCGCGGTAGCCGACGACGGCGAGGCCGCCCATCATCCAGCGCACCATGCGGAAGGTCTTGGTGGGATCGGCGAGGAACTGCACGAAGAGGATCAGCGCCGAGGTGGACAGCGAGACGGCGATCCCGGCGAGCAGCAGGGTCGAGGTGGCGCTCGCCGGCCGTCGCCAGGCGAGGCCCACCACCAGCGAGCCAGCGGCGAGGGCCCCCACGAAACTCGCGGCCGTCGGCCCCCAGCCTGAAGCCGTGCTGCCCGAGGCGATGGCGAGCACGGCCCCGAGCGCCGCGCCGCCGGCGACCCCCAGGGTGTAGGGCTCGGCCATCGGGTTGCGGAACAAGGTCTGGAAGCCCAGCCCGGCCAGGGCGAGCACACCACCCGCCACCAGGGCGAGGAGCACCCGCGGCAGCCGCAGCTGCCAGAAGATCACCCCTGCCTCACCGCGGCCGGCGAGGGCCTCGCCGAGGGCCAACGGCTGGCTGCCGAGGATGGGCGCGACGAGCAGCACCACGAGCCACACGAGCGCCAGGGCGAGCAGGACGAGGCCGGCGCGCCACGGCCGGCGCGAGGTGGTCAGGGCAGCGGGCATCAGGGGTCGAGGGAGACCAGCACGAGAGGCCGCTCACCTTCGCGGACGGGCAGGAAGGGCACCCCGAAGAGCGTCGCCAGCCGCTCGGGCTTGAGCAGCGCCGCGGGCGGTTCGACGGCGACCAGTTCGCCGGCCGCCACCAGGGCCACGCGGTCGGCGAGCTGCGAGGCGAAGTTGAGGTCGTGGGTTGCGAGCAGCACGGTGCGCCCGGTCTCGCTTCTCAGCCTCTGCAGCAGGCCGGCGGTGTCCCGTTGGTGGCGCGGGTCGAGGTGAGTGGTGGGCTCGTCGAGAACCAGCAGGGGGGCCTCTTGCGCCAACGCCGCCGCGATGTACGCCGCCTGCCGTTCGCCACCCGAGAGCTCGTCGAGGCGACGGGCCGCGAGGTCTGTCATCCCGGTCATCGCGAGCGCTGCCTGGACCGCCCGCTCGTCGTCGACGCTGGGCTGCGCGGCGAGGCGTGAGAGGTAGGGGTAGCGGCCCTGGAGGGCCAGCTCGGCGACCGTGAACGGCACCCGGGCCGGCCGCACCTGCGGCACGTAGGCGATACGGCGGGCCAGCTCGCGCCGCGAGAAGCTGCGGTAGGGCACGTCTTCAAAGCGAACCTCACCACGGCTGGGCACCAGCAGGCCGGCGAGCAGACGCAGCAGGGTCGTCTTGCCCGCCCCGTTGTGGCCGACCAGCGCCAGGCACTCGCCGGCCTCGACGCAGAGGTCGACGGGGCCGAGGATGCGCCGCGGGCCGACATGCCAGGTGATCTGGCGGGCGCTGACCAGCGGCTGGCTCACTGGGGGCCCTCCGGCCCGGCCGCGCCGGCGAGGGCTGCGACCATCGCAGCGTAGACCCGGCCGAGCCGCGGGCCGGGAACCAGCACCTCGGGGCCGGCGATGAGGCGGATGCGGTTTGCAGCGACGGCCCGCAGCTGCGGGAAGGCCCGCCAGTCCGCAGCCAGCTGCTCGCCGAGGGCGACCGTGTCGCTTCCCGCTGCGGCGAACTGCAGCTCGAGGATCAGGTCCGGCTGCCGGGCGAGCACCGTTTCCAGGCTCACCCGCGGGAACGCCGTGGGGCTGTCGGCCACCAGGTTGCTGCCGCCGGCGCGCTCCAGGAGCTCACCGAGGAAGCTCTGCGGGCCGGCCGAGAGGACCTCCTCGAGGCTCCCGGCGCGGCGATCGACGGCGAGGAAGACGCGCGGGCGTGCCGCGGTGACGACGGGCGCGAGCTCGCTTTCGAGGCGCGTCCCGACCGCGGTTCCGGCGGCTTCGACGTGGCAGACCGCGGCCACCTGACTGACGGCCGTGAAGAGGTCTTGCAACCGATCACTGCCCACGACCACCGTGGGGATGCCGAGCCGGCCGAGCTTGCCGGCGAGCTCGCCCTCGCTCACCAGCAGCACCGCGAGGTCCGGCCGCAGGCTCACCAGGCGTTCGAGGCTGGGATCGGTGAGGCCGCCGAGATGGGGCAGCGAGGCGACCTCCGGCGGGAAGGTGGCGTAGTCTCCGACCCCGACCACGCGGGGGCCGAGGCCGAGAGCGAAGACGATCTCGACGGCGCTCGGAGCGAGCGCCACGATCCGGCTGCAGCTGGTGGCTTCCGTCGCTGGCCGTCCCCCGCACCCTGCCGCCCCCAACCAACCGAGGGCGAGCAGGCACCAGCCCGGCAGCACGCGGACCCTGCGGGTCCACGGTCGGCCGACGGCACGGCGGGGGCGCGGCAGGATCACTGGAAGCTCACCGCCAGGCCACCGACCCAGGTGCGGCCGCTCGCCGGGTAGCCGAGGACCTCCTGGTAGCGGCGATCCGCCAGGTTCTCGACCCGCGTAAAGGGCGCCAGCCAGCCGTTGAGCCGCCACCTGGCGCCGAGGTCGGCGCGGAGGTAGCTCGCGGTGTCGCGCCGCGCGAAGGTCGCCGGGTCGACGTCGGGCCGTTCGCCCACGAAACGGGCCACGGCGGTCAGCTCCACCGGCTCGAGACGCCAGGCCAGCGAAGCGCTGGCGGCCAGCCGCGGCCGCCGCAGCAACGCCTCACCGGTCTCGCGGTTCTCGGTGTCGAGGTAGGTCGCCGCCAGCCGCGCAGCGACCCTCGCGCCCTGCCAGCGGAGCGATCCCTCCAGCCCTGCGCTCTGCGCTCGGGAGACGTTGGCGAAGGTGAAGCGGGCGAGGTCGAAGTCGATCAGGTCGCGCTGCTCCAGGCGGAAGGCGGTGAGCTCGGCTTGCAGGCCTCCACGTTCGACCACGAGGCCGACCTCGACGCTGCGCCCGCGCTCCGGCTGGAGCTCCCGGTTGCCGCTGCCGGGGTAGAAAAGCTCTCCGAGCGTAGGAGCGCGGAAGGCCTCGCCGTAGCTCGCCTTGAGGCGCACGGCCTCGTTGAGGGCCCAGGAAGCGCCGGCGCGCAGGCTGGTCTCGGCACCATAGACGTCGTTGTCGTCTCGCCGCACGCCGAGATCGAAGCTCCAGGCCCCGCGGCGGAGGTTGCCCTCCGCAAAGGCCGCCCAGGTTCGCTGGGAAGCTCCATCCAGGTTGACGCCGAAGACACTGGCGTCGCTCGCCTCGACCCGCTCGAGCTCACTGCCGAAGGCCAGGGTGAGCCCCTCGTTGGGGCGATAGGCGGCCACCAGGCGGCCGCGATCGCCCTGGGCCTCGGTGTCCGAGGCCGTGAAGCCGAAGGCGTCGGCCGGGTCGCGAAAGGCATAGTCCGAGCGCACGTGCGAGAGCTGCGCGTCGAGGCGCCAGCGGCCGAGCTCGGCCGTGAAGGGCACGGCGAGCTCCCGCTCCCGCCAGTCGATGTGCGCCGTCAGGTTGGGGCCGGTGCCGCCGAACGGGATGCCGCTTGCGGAGTCGTTGGCGCGGGCCAGCACGGCGAGGCTCGACCCCGGCGTGAGCTGCCAGCCCAGGCGAGCGGTGAGGTCGTCGCCGTCGAACCAGCCGTTGGCGAACTGGCTGTCGCCGCGCCGGCTGCTGGCCGTGACGTCGAAGCGCGCGGCGCCGAAGGCCTGGCCGGCGGCGAGGCCGCCGCGAAAGAGGCCGTTCTCTCCGCCTTCGAGCTGCACGCTGCCGCCGTTGCGGCTGCCCGAGAAGACCTGCACCACGCCGCCGAGCGCACCGCCTCCCCAGAGGGCCGAGAAGGGCCCACGAACCACCTCCACCCGCTCGACGCCCTCGGTGGGGATGAACTGCCAGTTGACCGCGCCGAAGTAGGGGCTGTTCAACGGCACACCGTTCCACAGCAACAGCGTTTGGTCCGACTCGGCGCCGCGGGTGAAGAGCGAGGTCTGCTGGCCGGTTGGGCCGGCCGTCGCCACGGTCAACCCTGCCACCGTGGCGAGGAGCTCGCCGAGCGGCGGGTACTGGCGGCGGGCGATCTCCTCGCTCTCGATGACGGTCGCCGCCGCCGGCTGGGTAGACCTCTCCTGATCACCGGCGGTCGCGCTGACGACCATCGTCTCGGAGTAGGTCGGGATCTCTTGCTGGGCGACGACGAGGCTGGCTCCCCCGAGCCAGACCACGGTGGCGAGGCCGGTCGCTCGCGAGCGACGGGACCGCCGGAGATGGGTGCGCATGGCGCGCTCCTTTCGAGGTTTCGAGGCTCCACCTCGAGGGGGCGGGCCCGGAACCAGCGCACCTGGGCCTGACGAGGTCCGCACCCCGCGGCCTTCGGTAGAGCTTCGTGCGCGCGGCAGGTCTCCTGGCTTCCGGATCGTCCTACTCCCAGACCTTCCCACCCGGGGAACCCACACGGAGGGCTCCGTGCGGATCGCGCCCGAGCAGTGGCATGCCCTGGTTTCGTCCTCGGCTACAGTGGCGGGGGCCGCGCCGGCTTTGGTGACCGGCTTCCCTTTTCAGGCCGCCTCCCAGCTCCGGGAGGCGGCACACCGCGTGCGTGGGTTGTCAAAGACCTCGCTCGGGGTGAGCGGGGGTGCTGCAAGCGCCGGGGCCGCGGCCCCGGCGGGGACCCTCAGGAGTCTACTGGACGGAGCTGCCGTCCGGCGGCACGACGCCTCCGTTGGCCGGCCCGCCGCCAGTACCGCCACCACCTCCTCCACCGCCTCCGGTGGTGAAGAGGTTGAAGGAGCCGCTGTTGAGTGGGATCCCACCGCCGGCATCCCCGGGCTCGACGAACTGCGGCTGGTCGGCGCCGTTGGTGCCCAGGCCGAAGGCCTTCTGCAGCCCCACGATGAACTGGTCCAAGGGGTTGTTGCCGAAGGCGTTGCCCTCGCGCTCCATCACGTCGTTGGCCGAGTAGCCGAGCAGCGTCGTCTTGGCGTCGAGCTTGATGCCGAAGCCGCGCAGGTCGCCCTGCATCTCGATCGACTCGATGTCCCCTCGCTCGAGGGCGATCCAGTTGCCGACATCGGTGAGCACCAGCACGACGTTCTTGTCCCAGCTGGCCTGCCGCGGCTGGTAGCGGGTGACGAGGCTGTTGCCGCCGGCGAGCTTGACGGCGTAGGTCTCGGCAGCCGCCGGCAGTGCGGCCATCGTGAGCAGCAAGCCGCAGCTGAGGACTCTGGTCAGGGTGGCGACACGCTTGTGCATCGAAGCTCCTCCACGAAACGCTGGGGAATCGTGTTGCCCGTCGAGAACGTCTTGGAATTCTAGCATGTAGCGCCGGCGGCCGCCTCTCGCGCCCCCCTCAGCCTGCACAGGCAGCTGTGCAGGACTCGCGCCTCAGAAGCGGAACAGGTAGCTCACCTTGACGAAGACCTGCCGGCCGGTGGTGAGCCGAGCTCCGGGGTCGCGCGCGAAGGGCGAGGCGGCCGCCGGCACGATCGCGAGGTTCTCCTGGTTGTCCGCATAGCCGACGAAGATCGCCGTCCCCGGGTTTGGCAGGTAGGTGAAGAGCACATCACCCACCCAGCGGCGGGTGTCTGCGAGGTGGACCAGAGAGGCGTTCGGGCTCAACCGCTGGTAGTCGAGGATGACGCGCAGCGAGAGGCTGCGGCTGAACTGGTAATTGGCCTTGCTGCGCAGCAGGTTGTTGACGAACACGGTGCGCCCGCTGGCGGCCACCGGGGGCAGGGCGCCGCGCAAGGAGAGGTCGACGTAGATGTAGGTCTCCTCGAGACTGAAGCGCGGCGTCGGCTTGACGCCGAGGAGCAGGAGGAAGGTCTCCTCGTCGCCCAGGAACGGCGCGAGGCCGGCGGCGGGCGCGAAGTTGATCGCATTGCCGCGGGAGTAGGAAGCGCTGTAGTTGAACCACGAGAGGGGTTCGCCGGCGGTGCTCAGCGAGGCCACGTGCTTGCTGAACTCGTGGCCCAAGAAGCGTTCGAAGCCCAGGGAGTAGCTCGCTGAAAAGGTGGTCGCGTTGACCAGGCGCAGAGAGTAGGAGGCGGTCGCCTCCCAGTCCTGGGCCTCACCTCCCTGGTCCCAGGTGCTCACCGCTGCGAGCGAGGGCCCGTGCATCGCGACCTTCGACTCCGCGGGGAGGAAGCTGTAGGCCAGGTTCTGCTGGAGCTGGCGGATGTCGACCCGGGGCACGAAGCCGAGCTGGCTGCGAAAGTCGCGGGCGATGTCGGCGTAGGAGCCGGCGTAGGTCCAGTGCAGGCCCTGATGCGCCAGGGCCACCGAGGCTGCCGAGCCGGAGATCTCCTCGCCACCTTCGTCGGCACGGCTGGCTGCTGCCTGCATCGTCAAGGACCAGTTGGCATCGAGCTGCAAGCGGCTGTCGAGCGAAAGGACCGAGTTGGTCTCGCCGCCGAAGCTGCGGCTGCTGGCCAGCAGGCCGAGGTTCGATTGCGCGCCGATCTCGCGCTGCACGCGCAGGACGCCGATGCCGGCCAGCGAGTCGGCGCTGGCGACGCCGGGCTGGCTCGCCGGTGCCACGTCATCGATCGCCAGGCCGCCGAACACCCAGCGGCCCGCCTTGCCCGTCACCCGCGCCCCGTACTCGGGCTCGGCGATGCGGCGGGAGAAGAAGAGGTTGATCGGCAGCGAAAAGAAGGCCGCGTTCTCGAGGAAGAAGGGCCGCTTCTCGGGGAAGAAGACCTCGAAGCGCTGGTTGACCAGCACCTGCGGCTCGTCGGACTCGACCTGGCTGAAGTCGGGTTTGACGGTGAGGTCGAAGGTGACCGAGTCCTTCCACACCAGCTTGGCATCGACGCCGACGCGGCTGTCGTCCTTGTCGCGGTAGCGAGCCTCGCCGGCGGCCGCCGAGCGCGGTGCATCGAGCAGGCGGGCCCGGCTGGCGGCGGCGTAGGGGATCACCTGAAAGTTGCGGCCCGGCGAGATGGCGCTCGGCAGCTCGAGGGTGCCGTACTGGCTGACGATGGTGCCCACCCGGCGGGTGAGCGGAGGAAAGTAGGCGTACTCGCTCGCCCG
The DNA here is from genome assembly GCA_964420075.1 of uncultured Thermoanaerobaculia bacterium. Lineage (GTDB taxonomy): Bacteria > Acidobacteriota > Thermoanaerobaculia > Multivoradales > SZUA-115 > CAYQRE01. The sequence continues at coordinate 31,909 of CAYQRE010000009.1, forward strand.
CGGGTTGATCCGCCCGAGGACGAAGCCCCAGCGCTGCTGCGGCGCGCTGGGAAAACGCAGGCTCTTCCAGGGCACGGTGATCTGCGCCACCCAACCGCTGGCGGTGAGCTGCCCCGCCGAGTACCACAGGGTGTCGAAGTCGAAGTCGTAGCCCTTGCCCTCGGTGAAGATGCCGTCGAGCTGCACGCCGAACGGGTTGACGTAGAACAGGTACGCCCGCTGGTTGTCGTCGTAGGTGTCGAGGAGGATCTCGACGGCGTCGTCCTGGAAGACGTCCTCCCGCTTCGCCAGGTGGGCGCGCACCAGCTTGGGGTCGTCGTGGACGACGAAAACCGCGTAGAGGTTGCGGTCGTCGTAGGAGAGGTAGGCCGTGGTCGGCGTGCTCACCGGATCGCCGTCGCCGGGCAGGAACTGCCGAAAATCGCTGAGCTTCACCCCAGCATCGGCCGGCTCGCCGGCGACATAGTCGTCCAACTGCGGCGGCCGGTCCACCCGCGGCACCACGATGGCGCCGTTCTCGGCGGCCGGCTGCGCGGCGGCGGGGACGACGACCGCGCACAGCACCAGCGCGCAGGCGGCGCCGTAGCGCCGGAGGCGAGACGGAGATCTGGGCACGCGAAGCTCCTTCTCCAGCAGGCGCACGGCGGCGGCTCGCGGTGCACGGGGACCGACTAGGGAAAGTGCCGGCCCGCGAACGAAGGGAGACAGGTGCTGCCCGGCCGCTCCTCAGGGAACCAGCAGCTCGACACCCCAGACCGGCTCGAGGACGGCGAGGAAGCTTTCGATCCCCGCTCCCAACCGGCTGCGCTGGGCCTGCAACAGCTCGGTGCGCACGGTCTCGAGAGGCGGCAGCCGTGCCTCGGCGACGGACACGAAGAGAAGGCTCGGAGCCGCCTCGGTGCCGTCCTCGGAGTGGGCGGCGTCGAGCGGCGGCAGCTGCCGCCAGGCGATGGGGACCGGGCCTTGCCAGCTCCCGGGCTGCAAGCCTGGGAGGAGGTCGGCGAGGCGCACGCTGCGCTCCCGCAGCTCGGCCGCGGTCACCGGCCCGACCTCTTCCACATGCAGCTCGGGGAGCGTTGCAGCCAGCTGCCGCAACTCCTCGGCCGGTGCCTTCGCCTCGCGCAGCGCCGCAGCCACCCGCTCGGCCCGCGCGAGCGTCGCGTCGAGGTCGGCGCCGAGCGGCAGGGTGGCCAGCGTGAGCCGCCAGCGGCGGTAGCGCTCGGCCTGCTGCTCGAGCTGGGCCGCGAGCTCAGGTTCCGAGGGCAGCACCTCGGCGTGGCGCAAGAAGGCCGCGTCGGCGAGGACCCAATCCCGGTGGTCGGCCGCCCGGTCGAGAAAGTCGGGCTCGCGATCGAACCCTTCGGCCACGGCAGCCGCAGCCAGCACCTCGTCGGTCGTCGCGGTGGTTGGGAGCTTCTCGGCGAGCCGCCCGCGCAGGGCCGTCACCTCGCTCTCGTGCCAGCGCGCGATCGCTTCCTCGGCAGCCTTGCGGCGCACCGCCGGCGCCACCTGCTCGTAGGTAAGGGGCTGCGCCGGTGCGCGCTCGGTGACCCGCAACCGGTACCAGCCGAGCAGCGACTCGATGGGCGCCGAGACCTCGCCCAACGGCAGCTCCGCCGCAGCTCGACGCAGCTCCGGGGCGAGCCGCGAGAGGGAGAAGCGGTCGAAGTGCCCGTTGGCCTTGCCGCTGCGCGCTCGTTCCTCGGTGAGCAGCTGCGGGAAGGCGTCCGGGCTCGCCGCCAGGCGGGCCGAGAGCTCCTCCATGCGCTCACGGCAGCTCGCCCGCTCGGTCGCCGCAAGGCCGCAGCGGACGAAGAGGACGTCCAGGGAGACCGCCGGCGGCGAGGTGTAGTCCCGGGCCAGGTCACGCCGGTAGAGCGCCTGGAGCGTGGCGTCGTCGAGAGAGAGGGAGAAATGCCGTTGCTCGTAGCGGCGAGCCAGAGCCTCCGTGCGCCAGCGCGCCAGCTCGGCGGCAACCTCGGGATCTCGGTCGAGGCCGGCTGCGAGGCCACGCTGGGCGTAGATCTCGCGGTACACCGCCTTGCAGACCTGGCTCCGCAGAGCCTCTCCACCCTGGGCCAGAGCCCTTCCCTGTTCGTCGTAGCGCGCCTCGAAGCGCGCCTGGCTGAGCTCCCCACCCCGCCAGCGGGCGAGGATGACCTCCGCGCCCCCGCTCGACTCGGCCGCAGCAGCGGCGAGAGATGGCGCGACGGGCACGGCGAGGAGGGCGAGGGGGACGGCGGCGAGAAGGGCTCGGTGGATCATGCGTGAGGCTCCGTCCGAAGGCGCGTTGCTGGGAGGCGGCAACGTCAGAGACAGCAACGCCGCGGACGGGCAGAGGCCCATACCGCGGCGGCGTTGAGCGCGTCGTGCGAGGTGTGTCTACTCGACGGTGAAGGTGGTCAGCTCGACCGGCAGCGGATCGCCGGTCAGCACCAGGGACCAGGACTGCAGCGTGCCGGTGTCGCCGGTTGCGCGGTCACAGACGGCGAGCGTCCAGGTGCCCGGGCTGGCCAGGCCGTTGAACGGCGTCAGGGCCACGTCCGGCTGGCAGGTGGGGCCGGGCGCCGTCACGCAGTTCGTCGTGGTGCCGCAGTTGGCGGCGGCGCTGCAGAGGCCGTTGGCGGAGTCGCTGTCCAGGGTGGCGAAGTAGTTGTCACCCTGGGTGTCGTGGTTGTTGATCAGCTGCTGGGTGCCGCCACCACCGGTGTAGGAGAGGGCGACCTGGAAGTCGCCGCGCCAGCTCTGGGTCATCGCGACCACCAGGTTGACGTCCGTCAGGGTGCCTGCTTCGGTCACCACGATGGTGTCGGTGATACCGCCGGCGCCGTTGCCCGTGGTGTCGTTGGTGCAGCCGTTGTCGGGCAGGATCGCCGTGTTGGGGCTGCTGGTCTTGGTGATCGTCGCTGCCCAGGAGCTGAGGGCCAGAAGGCCAACCGCCACTGCGCACAGGGCCAAGCCAAGTTTCGTAGACCGCCTACGCATTGGTTCTTCCTCCCCCCACCGGGGTGTCAAGAGCCTGCCAAACTGTTCGAGAAGAGATGCAGGGCGAGACATTAGCATGAGGCGCGGTGTCTGCCAAGGGGTTTGTCGACGCATGATTGACACCGCTTCAGCTCCTCTCCTACACTCGCCGGGCGTCTTTCGACGGGGCGTAGCGCAGCCTGGTAGCGCACCTGCCTTGGGCGCAGGGGGTCCCCAGTTCAAATCTGGGCGCCCCGACCACTGCCCGACGGGTGATTCCCGACGACGCGAGCCCTTGGAAGTTGCTGCCTGTAGCTCAGTTGGATAGAGCAGCGGCCTTCTAAGCCGCGGGTCGGGGGTTCGAATCCCTCCAGGCAGGCCAATCCCCCCAGAGCATCGGGCCCTCCGCCGTGGGGATGCACCGTCAGACGTCACACGCGGTTCTTTCGCAGGACTTCTCTTCGCGCAACGCGCCCGTAGCTCAGCTGGATAGAGCGACAGCCTCCGGAGCTGTAGGTCAGAGGTTCGAATCCTCTCGGGCGCACCACCCACTCTTCTCTCAGCAACCAGACCAGCATGACTCCGAACCCGGCCCTGCGACCGCTCGCCGGCCTGCGCGTGCTGGAGATGGGCCAGTTGATGGCGGGCCCGTTCGCCGGCACCCTGCTCGCCTACTACGGTGCCGAGGTGATCAAGGTGGAGCCCCCTGGCAAGGGCGACCCGGTGCGTGGCTGGCGCCTGCTCGAGGACGGCACCTCGCTGTGGTGGCGCAGCCTTGGCCGCAACAAGAAGTGCGTCACGCTCGACCTGCGCCAGGAGAAGGGCCGCGCCCTCGCCCGTCGCCTCGCTGCCGGCGTCGATGTGCTGATCGAGAACTTCCGCCCCGGCACGCTCGAGGCCTGGGGCCTCGATCCGCAAGAGCTGCAGGCAGCCAACCCGGCGCTCATCCTGGCCCGCGTCTCCGGCTACGGGCAGACCGGCCCGCGCGCAGCGCTGCCCGGCTTCGCGTCGGTCTGCGAGGCCTTCGGCGGCCTGCGCCATGTGACCGGCCACCCCGGCGAGCCTCCCGTGCGCGCCAACCTGAGCCTCGGCGACTCGCTCGCCGGCTTGCATGCCGCCTTCGGCGTGCTGCTCGCGCTCCACGCCCGCGACCGCTTGGATGGCCGCGGCCAGACGATCGACCTCGGCATCTTCGAGGCGGTCTACAACCTGATGGAAGCCGCGGTGCCGGAGTACGACCGGCTCGGGGTGGTGCGTGAGCCGGCGGGGACGACGATCAGCGGCGTGGTGCCCACCAACCTCTACCACACGGCCGACGGCCGGAGCATCGTGCTCGGGGCCAACAGCGACCCGATGTGGAAACGGCTGATGCTCGCTGCCGAGCGTGCCGACCTCGCCGCGGACCCGCGCCTCGCCACCAATGCCGGCCGGGTGGCGCACCAAGCCGAGGTGGAAGCGGCGCTCGCGGCCTGGATCGGCAGCCTGCCCGCCGCCGAGGTGCTCGCCCGTCTCGAGGCGGCCCGGGTGCCCGCCGGCCCGATCTACACCGTGGCCGACATGCTGGGCGACCCGCACTACCAGGCGCGCGGCCTGTTCGAAGAGGTGGAGGTGGGCGGCCGGCCCCTCCAGCTGCCGGCCCTCGTGCCGCGCCTGAGCGAGACCCCCGGCGGCACCGACTGGCCCGGCCCGGAGCTCGGCGCCCACAACCGCGAGGTGCTGGGCGGCCGCCTCGGCCTGAGCGACGACGAGCTCGCCGCCCTCGCCGCCGAAGCCGTCATCTGAGTGTCGTTGAGAGGGCTTGAGACCCGCCCCTACGTGGGGCTGGCCGGCTCGCCGGCGGCGATCGCCCGCGCCAGGCGGCTCTCCTCGTCGCCCGCGAGGCTCCTTCCGGCGAGGAGGAAACAGACCATCGACACCGCGCTCGCCAGCAGCGACAGCGAGAGCGCGATCCGCAGGTCTCCGGTGGCGACGCTCAGGCGGCCGATCACGTAAGGGCCCATCGCCAGGCCGATCAGCGTGTTGACCAGCAGGAAGGCGGCCGAGGCCACCGCCCGCATCCGCGGCAGCACGAGGTCCTGCACCGTCGAGATCCCCGGCCCCAGCCACAGCGCGCCGGCGAGATAGACGGGCACGGCGAGGGTGAGGGCCAGCGCTCGGCTCGGCGTCCACAGCATGAGGAGCGAGAGCGGCACGGGGAGCGCGGCGTTGAGCATCCCCACGTAGAGGCGGCCACGGGGTGAGCTGCGCCGCCAGCGGTCGGCGAGGATGCCGCCGAGGGTGACCCCCAGCCAACCGCCCGCGGCGGCCGCCCCGCCCACCAGCAAGCCCACCCGTTCGAGGGGAACGCCGTGGGTGCGGACGAAGAACGAGGCAAGCCAGAAGCCGTAGCCGTAGCCGTTGAACGACAGAAAAGAGAAGCCGAGCACCGCCCAGACCATCGACGGCGTGCGGAACGTCAGGGCGGCGCTCGGAGGGTCGCGCAGGGCCACCGACTGCGCCCACGAGACGGCAGCGTAGATCCCCACGGCGAGCGACGCCCACTGCGCCGGGTTGCCGAGACCACGGCTCAGCAGCCAAGCAGCGACACCGAGGCCGGCGCCGGCGCCGAGGTTCGCCACCAGCGCCGGGCCGCGGGCACCCAGGCGCCGCAGGTTCCACACCGTGAGCGGCGGGATCACCGCGCAGAGCTCGGCGCCGAAGGCACGCCATGGGTGCGGTTCCTCGGCGCTCGCGATGCCGTCGCTCTGGCCTCGCTTGGGCTCGCGCAGGGTGGCGGCGAGCAGGGCGAGCAGCATCCCCGGTACGCCGACGACGAGAAACGCGGCCTGCCAGCCCTTGAGGCCGAGGGGAGCGCCGCCGGCGGCGAAGGCGGTGTCCCAGCGGTCGACGACCAGGCCGCCGAGAAAGAGGCCAAGCCCCGAGCCCAGGTAGATGCCGCTCGAGTAGACCGCCATCACCGTCGCCCGCACGCGGCGCGGGAAGTAGTCGGAGAGCAGCGAGTAGGCGGCCGGCGACGCGCTCGCTTCGCCGATCCCCACCCCGAAACGGGCCACCGCCAGCTGCACGAAGTTGCTCGCAAAGCCCGAGACCGCCGTCATCAGGCTCCAGAACGCAAGGCCCAGAGCGATCAGGCGGGTGCGGCACCAAACGTCGGCCAGGCGGCCCAACGGCAGGCCGAAGAGGGCGTAGAAGACGGCGAAGGCGGTACCGTAGAGGAAGCCGAGCTGGGCGTCACTCACCCCGAGATCGGCCTTGATGCGCTCGGCGAGGATGGCGAGGATCTGGCGATCGAGGAAGTTGAAGACGTAGACCACCACCAGCACCGCCAGCACGTAGCGGGCGTAGCGGCCGCCGACCTCGGGGTCCTCCCTGCCCCCCATCACAGCACCAGCGCCGCCGCGGCCTGGTTGTAGCCCACCCCGGAGCCGATCAGGACGGCGAGGTCGCCCGGCTGCGCCTTGCCCTTGACGAGGGCGTCGTGGAGGGCCATCGGGATGCAGGCCGAGCCGGTGTAGCCCACCTCTTCCATGATCATGTGGGCGCGCTCGCGAGGCTGACCGAGGCTGTCCATCACCAACTCGATCGACGGCTTGCGCACCTGGCTGAAGATCCACAGTGCCACCTCGTCGAGCCCGAAGCCGGCCTGCTCGGCCAGGCGCCGGGCCAGCCGCGGCCAGCCCTCGTGGTTGACCTCGGGCGGGTAGCGCTCGTACATCTTGACCGTCGTGCGCCCGGCATCGATCGCCGCATGCGAGGCCGGCTCGACGGTGCCGCCGGCGAGGATCCCCCAGTTGCAGGCGTAGGCGCCGTCGGCGAAGAAGGCGGCCTGCACGAAGCCGGGCTTGTCCCCCGCCACCAAGACCGCGGCCCCGGCGCCGTCGCCGTAGAAGAAGCCAGTGGGCTCGTCGGGCGCCGCCAGGCGGTGCATCAGGTAGGCGCCGATCACCAGGATCGTGTTGAGCGAGGCGTTGGTGGCCAGCAGGCCAGCTGCCGCCGCGAGGCCGGTGGGAAAGGACGCGCAGGCGCAGCCGACGTCGAAGCTGCCGGCGTTCGTCGCGCCGAGCTTGTGCTGGACGACGACCGAGGTCGCGGGGGTGATGTAGTCCGGCGAGTCGGTGCCGAGGACGATGAGGTCGACGTCCGTGGGCCGCTTGCCCGCCCGCTCCAGGGCCTGCCGGGCCGCCGCCACCGCGAGGTCGGAGGTGGCCTCGTCGTCACCGGCCCAGAAGCGGCGGGTGATTCCCGAGGACGCTTCGAGCTTGCCGACCAGCTCCGGGTAGCGGGGCTCGAGGATCGCCCGCAGCTCGTCGTTGGTCACCTCGCGGGCCGGCAGGTAGGAACCAGTGCCGGTCAGGCGGGCGAAGCGCCCGCTCAAGGTGCCTCCGAGATCGCCGTCAGGGCGTCGAGGATCGCGGCCTTGGTCGCTTCCGGCATCTCCAGCACCATGCCGTGGGGGGCGCCGGGCACCACCACCAGGCGGGCGCCGGCGATGCCGCGGGCGAGCTCCTCGGCGTTGGGCAGCGGGAAGGTCTGGTCCTTCTCGCCGGCCACCACGGTGACCGGCACGCGGACCTTGGCGAGGACCACCGACGGGTCGACGCCGTCGATCGCCGCCAGCACGCCGTCGAGGCCCTCGAAATAGGCCTTCGGTAGCATCAGCACCTGCGAACGCCGGATCGCCAGGGTCGCCGTGTTGGCGGCGATCCACTCCGGCGAGTAGGCCGAGGGCACGATGAAGTCGAGGATCTTGCCGCCGTCTCCCCCGGCAGCCGCCTCTCGGGCCAGGCGGCGCAGCTCCCGAGTGCCGGCGTTCATGCGCTCATCGAGGTGGGCCGTGGCGTTCATCGCCACCAGCGAGGCCACCCGCTCGGGATGCTCGGCGGCCACGTAGAGGCCTACCAGGGCGCCGAAGGAGGTCCCCACCAGGTGGGCCTTGGCGATGTGCAGGTGGTCGAGCACGCTCACCACGTCGGCGGCGTGGCCCGCGAGGTCGGTGGGTGGCAGGCCGGGCGACTGCAGCTGGCCGCGGAAATCGAGCCGCACCACTCGGTAGTGCTCGGCGAGCGCCTCGGCGATCGGCGCCCAGGCAAACCAGCTCATCATGCCGCCGTTGAGCAGCACCACCGTCTCGCCGCTCGCTTGCTTCGGCTCGTCCACGTGGTAGTAGATCGCCGGGGGCGCCTCCATCCTCATCCTCCCTCTGCGTCACCCGCAAGCCAGCGTTGGCGCAGCTCGCCTTTTACCACCTTTCCATAGGCGGTCCGCGGCAGCTCGGCCAGGAAGACGAACGCCTTCGGGTGCTTGTAGCGCGCCAGGCGCGCGCTCAGCCAGTCGCGGAGCTCGGCCTCGCCCGGCGGCGCGGCCGGGTCCGCCACCAGGAAGGCGATCCCCGCCTCCCCCCAGCGCTCGTCGGGGACGCCCACCACGGCGGCGTCCCGCACGCCGGGATGCAGCAGCAGCTCGCCCTCGATCTCCGCCGGGTAGACGTTGACGCCACCGGAGATCAGCATGTCCTTGGCGCGGCCGGCGATGGTGAAGAAGCCGTCGGCGTCGCGGCGGGCGAGGTCGCCGGTGTGAAACCAGCCCTCGGCGTCGAGGGCCGCCGCGGTCGCCAGCGGCTGCTGCCAGTAACCGCGGCAGACGTGGGGGCCGCGCAGCCAGAGCTCTCCGACCTCGTCGACCGCCACCTCACGCCCCTCGGCATCCACCAGCCGCGCCTCGGTGAACGGCATCGGCTGGCCGATCGAGCCGGCTTTGGTGGCGGCTTCCTCGGAGGTCATCGTGAAGCAGTTCACCCCCACCTCGGTGAGGCCGTAGCCCTGGCGCAAGGTGATGCCTCGAGCGCGGTAGCGGTCGATCACGAAGCGCGGCAGCGGGGCGCCGCCGCTGATCAGCCAGCGCAACCGCGCCAGGTCGGCGCTGGCCAGCTCGGGGGCCGCGGAGAGCCGCTCCCAGATCGTCGGCACGCCGAGCGCCACGGTGCAGCCCTCGGCGACCATGGTGCGCCAGATCTCGCCGGGGTCGAAGTCGGCGTGGAGCACCAGCGTGCCGCCGGCGGTGACCATCGGCACCAGGAAGGCCCCCAGGCCACCGGCGTGGTAGAGGGGCGTGAAGAGGGGCGTCACGTCGCTCGCGCCGAGGCCCCAGGCGATCGCTGTGTTGTAGCCGTTCCACAGCACTTGCCGGTGGGGGACCATCACCCCCTTCGGCTTGCCGGTGGTGCCGCTGGTGTAGAGCAGGGCCCAGAGGTCTTCTGGCGCCAGGCGCGGCCAGGGCGACGACGGTGGGCCCTCGAGCGCCGCCAGCTCGGCAGCGTCGTCGAGATCACCCCCGGGCGCCGCGCGACCGACCCGCGGCCCGTCGAGGCCCACCAGGGTGGGCAGCTCCCCGTCAGCCAGGTGGTCCGCGATCGCTGCCACCGTCGCCGCATGCTCTGCACCATAGAGCAACGCCTTCATGCCGCTGTCGGCCATCACCGGGGCGATCTCGGCGGCGGTGAGCCGGGTGCCGAGAGGCACCAGCACCGTTCCCGCCTTGCCGCAGGCGAAGAAGGCCTCGAGAAACTCTCGGCGGTTGCCGGCGAGGATCCCCACCCGCTCGCCCGGCGCCAGGCCCAGCCGCTCGCGGAAGAGGCGGCCGCGCCTCGTGGTGCGGCGGTCGAGCTCGGCGTAGGTCAGTCGCTCGCCGCTCGCCACCACCACCAGCGCGAGGGCGTTGGGCGTCAAGCGCGCCCGCTCGCCGAGGAGGTCGCCGGCGATCATCGTCAGGTTCCCATCACCATGCCGCCGTCGACCGAGATCACCGCGCCATGGACGAAGCTCGCCGCTTGCGAGGCGAGCCAGAGGTAGACGCTCGCCACCTCGTCGGGAGCACCGAGCCGGCCGAGCGGAGTGTGCCCGGCGATGCCGGCGACGACCTTCTCGGGCATCCTGGCCACCATCTCGGTGGCGATGAAGCCCGGCGCTACGGCGTTGACCCGGATGCCGTAGCGCCCGAGCTCACGGGCCCAGGTGCGGGTCATGCCGATTACTCCGAACTTGCTCGCCGCGTAGTTGGTCTGCCCGAAGTTGCCGTAGAGGCCCACCACCGAGCTCGCCGTGAGGATCACCCCCGAGCCCTGCCGGATCATCGCCGGCACCACCGCGCGGGTGGGCAGAAAGACGCCGCGCAAGTTGACCGCCAGCACCGCCTCGAAGTCGGCGAGCGCCATCGTCGCCGCCAGCTCGCCGTCCTTGACCTTGGCGAGCTGAGCGTCGCGGGTGATGCCGGCGTTGTTGATCAGCACGTCGATCCGGCCGTGGGCCGCGAGGGCGCTCGCCACCGCCGCAGCGACCGCGGCCTCATCGGCGACGTCGACGCGCGCGAAGTCGACGCCCGGGCCGAACCCCGCGGCCGGTGCTGCCAGATCCCAGGCGATGACCTGGGCCGCTTCGGCCGTGAAGCGGTCCACCGTGGCGCGACCGATGCCGGCCGCACCGCCGGTGACCAGGACGACCTTGCCCGCGAGCCCGGTCTCGATCATTGGAAGAACCGGTACTCGACGGTGGCCGTGACGGTGCGCGGAGCGCCGTAGGAACCCACCAGGATGCCGAGGGCGGGGATGTTGTAGCCGTTGGTGAGGTAGCCCTCGTCGCTCAGGTTCTTGCCGTTGACGGCGAAGCGCCAATGGGTGCTCGGCGACAGCCAAGCCACCCAGGCGTCGTAGCTCGTGTAGGACGGTTGCACGATCGGCAGCAACGGCTGGCCGGGCCGGCCGGGGTAAGGACCACCCTCGTTGGTGAGCACGGAGTCGTCGCGGTAGGCGATGCCGGTGCTCGCCGTCAGCAGGCCGTGGAAGGCCGGAAAGTCGAAGTTCAGCCGCAGGCCACCGGTGTACTTGGGGGCGTTGGTGATCACCTGGGTGTCGACGAAGCCGTCGTGGTTGGCGTCGAGGAACTTGTCCGGCTTGGCGTCGAGGTAGCTCAGGTTGCCCACCACCCGCAGCCAGTCGACGGCGCGCGGCGCGTAGTCGAGCTCCACCTCGACGCCCTTCATAGTGGCGTCGCCAGCGTTGAGGAAGTTGCCGAAGAAGGCGTCCTCCACGCCGTCACCGTTCGAGTCGTAGGCGGTGAAGGTGCTCACCTGGATGTCGGTGTACTTGCCGTAGAAGGCGGCGGCGTTGAGCACCAGCTGGTGATCGGCGAGCAGGGACTTGATGCCCACCTCGCCCACCGTCAGCACCTCATCCTTGAACGGCTCGGCCGATTCCGGGAACACCGTCGCCTGGGCGCGGACGTTGAAGCCGCCGCTCTTGAAGCCCCGGCTCACCGTCACGTAGGTCATCACGTCTGGGTTGATCTGGTAGTCGAGGCCGAGCTTCGGCGCCAGCGAGTTGAAGGTCTTGCTCTTGTCGTAGTCGGCCGTCACCACCGTCACCTGGCTGAAGGTGTCGTTGCTGTAGCCGGCGTTGAACGCGATGCCGTTCTTCTTCTCCCGCGTGGCCCGCAAGCCGAGGTTGAAGGTCAGCTTGTCGGTCAGCGCGTAGCTGCCTTCGCCGAAAAGGGCGATCGAGTCGGTGTTGGTCTTGCCATCGGTGGTGCCAAAGATGCTGTTGATGAAGATGTTCTTGACCAGGCCGCCGGCCTCGCCGTCGAAGTAGTAGAGGCCGAAGACACCAGTGAGCGCGCCACCGTTGTCATAGATCAGCTGCAGCTCCTGCGACAGCTGCTCGTCGTAGTAGGTGGCGATCACGTCGGTGATCCGTGCCGGCGTGGTGTCGAAGTCGATGTTGTTCTCGGAGTCGGACTTGCGGTAGGCGCTGATCGACTTGAGCTGCCAGGCGCCGCCCGGGTTCCAGGACACGGTGAGGGCCGTGCCCCAGGCGTCGGTGCCGTTCACCGGGGCGAGGCCGCTCTCGGTGTCGAAGTTGCTGTCGAGGGGCGGGCAGGTGCGGCCGAGGAAGAGCGGGCAGAGAGGGTTGGCAGCGAGGCGCTTGTAGCCCTTGGGCTCGGCGTCGTCCTTCGTCTTGTCGTAGCTGAGCTGCACCTTGACGGCGTCCGAGGGCAGCCAGTCGAGGCCGAGGCGGAAGGCGGTGGTGTCCTTGTCGGAGACGTCGCGGCCAGTCAGCCGGTTCTCGCCGTAGCCGTCGTGCTGGAGGTGGGCGAAGGCCACCTTGCCGCGCAGCTTGCCGGGCACCAGGGCACCGCCGAAGCTCGCCCGCACGTCCTGGTTGCCGAAGCTGCCAGGGGTGAGCGAGACCAGCCCCGTGGCGTCGTCGGTGAGGGGCTTGCTGACGTACTTGATGGCACCGCCGATGGTGTTCTTGCCGTAGAGGGTCCCCTGCGGGCCGCGCAGCACCTCGATGCGGGCCACATCGTAGACATCGAGCAAGGCACCCTGCGGGCGGGCGATGTAGACGTCATCCAGGTAGAGGCCGACGCCGGGGTCGACGCCCCACAGCGGGTCCGCCTGACCAATGCCGCGCATGAAGGCGGTCAGCGTGGTGGACTGGTTGCGCCCTTGGTAGATCGACAGGTTCGGCACCTCGCTCTGCAGCTCGGAGATGTCCGCGGCGGCGTTGTCCTCAAGGGCCTCGGCGGTGAGCACGGTGACCGCCACCGGCACCTCCTGCACGTTCTCCTCGCGCTTGCGGGCGGTGACCACGATCTCCTCGCCGCCGGACTGCTGCGGCTCGGCTTCCGTCGCCGGCTCGTCATCGGCAGCGGTGGCGGCCGGTTCCGTCGCCGGCTCCTGGCCGCTCGCGGCGGCGATGGTGGGGACGGCGCCGGCGAGCCCGACGGCCAGGATCAGCAAGATGACCCACGAGGGGTCGAGCCGGGTGCGACGCTTCATGACGGGTCTCCTTCTGAAGAGCGGCTGGGAGCCGGAAAGCGGGGTAGCAGGCCGAGGCGCAGGATGCGACAGAGCTCGGCCACCGCCGCCTGAGAATCGAGGCCGAGGTGCTCCGGTACGCCGAAGCACTTCTCGACCGTGTAGTAGTAGAAGAACCAGCGGGTGGCCATCATCACGCCGAAGAGGGGCGACGGCTCGCCCAGCTCTCCCCGCTCCTGGCGCTGGCGCAAGGTGGTGTCGTAGGCCTCGCGGAAGCGTTCGGCCATACGCCGGTAGAAGTCGTGGATGTGCTTGCCCTTGAACTCGATGACATCGATGTAGATGAGCAGGATCGAGGTGGCGTTCTTCTCCACCACCGACTCGATCGCTGCCGCCAGCTCCTCGAGGTCGTCGGGAAAGCGGCCGCGGGCGAACACCCGATTGAGCGGTAGCTCGGGGTCCATCAGCACCTGCCAGTACTGGTCGATCAGGCGCCGGAAGATCTCCTCCTTGCCGCCGAAGTGGTGGTAGAGGTTGCCCACCGAAAGGCCCGAGCGCTTGGCGATCTGCCGCATCGAGGTGGCCCGGAAGCCCTGCCGCGAGAACAGCGCCCGCGCCGCCTTGAGCACCTTCTTGGTGGCGGCGTCGCTGCGATCGACCTGGCTGCGGCGTGGCACGGTCTCTACCTCCCACTGTTCACTTCCCACTGCCCGTGAACCCAGAAACAGAACGAGCGTTCGGTTTGTTTGTGGCGGGATGGTAGGGACGCGCGCCACGGGGTGTCAAGCCGCACCGCGGCACGACGGGGCGGGCTAAGATGGTGTCGATTCGTTCTGGGAAGGAGTCCCGATGACGCCCTCACCGCCCTTCGAGGTCGAGAGCGAGCTGCCCGGTTGGGAGCTCGTCTGGGCCCATCTCGACGGTACCGCTGCCCAGCCGGCGGCGCTCCCCGGCCGACTGCGGGAGGTCGAGATCGCGGCCCGTGCCGAGCTCAGCCTCGAGGGCCTCGCCGCCGAGCCGGTGATCGCGGCGCTGCGCCGCCTGTTCCGCGCCGCCGGCTGCGACCCCACGCGCTACCGCGCCTCCTCCGAGGCCCTGCTGCGGCGGGTGCTCAAGGGCGAAGAGCTGCCGGCGATCCACCCCCTGGTGGACCTCAACAACGCCTTCTCGGTCGCCACCCGCTTGCCCGCTTGCGTGCTTGCCGAGGGAGCCTTCACGCCGCCGGTGGTCTTCCGCGCCGGCCGGCAAGGGGAGAGCTACGACTCGCTGCGCGGCCCGCTCGACCTCGCTGGCAAGCCCCTCCTGGCCGACGTCCGAGGGCCGTTTGGCACGCCGATCACCGACAGCCGGCGCGTCAAGGTCGAGGCGGCAACGCAGGAAGCGTGGCTGGTCGCCTACCTGCCGGCCGGGACGCTCGCCGCCGGGGCGGCGATCGCTCGACTCGGCGCGCTCGCCGCCGGCACGGGAATCACCGTCGACTGAAGCCGGCAGGCGGTGGGTGGCTCAGCTCGCCGCCACCGCCTGGGTGAGGCGCTCGCTCCACGGCCGCCCGCTGCTCGCCGCCTGGCGCAGCTTGGCGAGCTCGTCGCGAGCGGTGACGGCAGCAGTGTAGGAGCTGCGGGCGCTGTGGACTGTCGCCAGCTCGTCGAGCAGCCAGGGCGCCGGGTCGCTGCCCGTGGCCCGCTGGGTAAGGAAGCTGGCGGCGACCGCGGCACGGATGGCGTTGTGGGGCTCGATGCGGTCGAGCTCGCTCCAGAACCAGGCGCAGGAGGCGAACATCCGGTAGCGCAGCCGCTGGGCGAAGAGCAGGTCGCCCAGGCGCTCGCGGTCCGTGGTGGTCGGCTTGCCGCTGGCGTGCTCGGCGAGCAAGCGGCCAAGGCTGCGCTTGCCGGTGAGCAGCGCCACCGAGTCGAGGAGCAGGCCGCGCGGGTTGTCCACCCACTGGCTGGCCGCTTCGCCGAAGGCGGCGTCGAGGGCGGCCGCCAGGCGGCCGAAGAGCTCCCGCAGGGGCGCCTTCCAGCTCGCTCCCGGCGTACAGGGGCATTCGCGGGCCCAACGGTCCACCCCGTGGTAGCAGCTCCAGGCCGACGGGGCCACCAGCTCGACGCTCTGCCGCGGCGGGAAGTGGTCGAGGTAGCGGTCAAGGTGGGTGATGACGAAGCCGGCGGTGGCTGCCGTCTGGTGGAGGAGGGCTTTGAGGAACTCCTCGCGCCCGGCTTGGTGGTGACCGTAGAGCTCGCCATCGGTGGCGATCAAGACCAGGCCGTTGCCGCGGCCGGCGCGCCGGAAGTGACGGTTGAGCGGCGCCAGGTGGTCGCGGGCGAAGCTCTCGGCGTTGCCGGAGGTCCGGGCGTCGAAGGAGAGGCGGCCGGAGAGGTGCTTGGCGAAGAAGAAGGCGGCGATCCGCCGGCCGCTCGGCAGCTCCACCCAATACGGCTGCGAGGGGTCGAGGTCGGGGTCGCGGGCCTGCCAGGGAGCGAGCACCACCAGCTCGATGCCCTGGCGGGCGGCCTCGTCGAGGGTCGCCAGGTCAACGGCCGTCTCCGGCAGCCAAAGGCCGCGGCTGCGCCGCCCGAAGCGCTGCGCGAAGTCCGCCAGGCCCCAGGCGATCTCCAGCTCCTTCTCTTCCGGCGTCGCCAGCGGCAGGATGCTGTGGTGGTAGCTCTGCGCCATGCCGCCGCCGCTGCCGAAGCGGCGGGCGATCTTCTTGTCGCTCGCCACGATGCGGCGGTGGACCTCCGGTGCCATCGCCTTCAGCCAACGGGCGAGGGTGGGGCCGAGGTCGAAGGAGAGGCGCTCGAAGTTGCCTAGCTCGGCGTTCGGCCGGTAGCACTCGGCGTTGATCTTCTCGTTGAAGTTGGAGAACGGCTCGGCGCCGTACTCCTGGGGGATCAGACCGCTCGCCGGGTCCTCCCGCGGGGGCTGGTAGAAATGCCCGTGGACGACCAGGTAGCTCACGCCGCGCGCACCTTGACCCGCTCGCCGATCGACTCCAGCAGCCCCTTGGCCGTGTCGTAGTCCGGGTGTTTCAAGCGCACCCAGGCGTTGGCCATGTAGCCGGCCTCGACCGGCTGGGTCTTCGCGCCGACGGGCGGGAAGTGGTAGTCGATCAGCAGGTGCCCGAGCTCGCGCTCCATCTCCTCGACACCCTCGTAGCCCACGATGCGTCCGTCGCGGTCGGGCCGCAGGTTGACAATGCCGGCGGCGTAGCGCCGGCTGGGCGGGGTGAGCGTGTGGCCGTGGACGATCGCCGCCCCCCACTCGCGGTAGACGTCGAAGTCGTTGCTCGCGCAGTAGAGGTCCCAGGCGCCGACGCCCGGCGGCCGGCAGCCGATCTCGCTGAACTTGAGGCCCTTGGGGCCGATGAACCACTCCATGTGGGTGGGCGTCGTCGACAGGCCGAGGGCGGCGATCACCTGCGCGCCCAGCCGCTTTACCTCGTCGTAGCCGGGGGCGTCGACCCGGTTGGTGGCGATGAAGATCGGCGACACCTCGCGTTCGCGCATCGCCGTCAGCACCCGCGGGTAGTAGTGGGTGATGAACTCATGGCCGATCTGGCCGTCGATGGTGATGGTGTCGTAGAAGGCCTCGTGGCCGTCGATGTACTCCTCGATCGCCACCGAGCCGCCCTGGTCGAGGGCGTTCTCGCGGATCGCCGCCTCGAGCTCGCGGTCGTCGTCGACCCGCCGGGTGCCCGCGGCGCCGGCACCAGCCCGCGGCTTGAAGATCAGCGGGTAGCCGACGGCGGCGGCGAACTCCCGCGCCGCCTCGGCTGAGCTGGTGCCCAGCGACTGCGCGCAGGGCACCCCGGCGCGGCGCAGGAACTCCTTCATCGCCGGCTTGTCGCGGCAAAGGTAGGCCTGCTCGGCCGTCGTGCCAGGGATGCCGCAGGCCTCGCGGACGTGGGCCGCGGCCATCACGTGGGCCTCGATGGTGGCCTCTAGACGGTCGACCCAACCCCGCCGCTGGACGTTGCGGACGGCTTCCAGCAACGACCCTTCATGAACCACGGAAGAGACCTTCTCGTAGCCGTGTAGATATCGCTTGATTTCCGGGCTCAATGCCTCGGCCGGGGCCTCTCCGATCGCCGTGACACGAGCTCCGACCTCCGCCAGACCGCGCACGAACTGCCGCTGGTTGGCGGGAAAAGCCGGCTCCACGAAGATGACATGCATGGGTGTTCTCCCAGCTGGGATCCTTTGGGGATAATACACCCGCGATGTCTCGAACGATCTTCTTGCTCGGCCCCCAACGCCTGCAGCCCACGCTCGTCTCGGTGTTCGAGGAGATGGGCTGGCATGGCCCGGTCGCGGCCGTCACCGCCGGCTGGCAGGAACGCGAGGCCGAGGTCGACGAGATGCAGGCCCACCTCCACCGCGAGGTGGTCAACCTGATGCTCCACCAGCGCAGCGAGGAGGTGCTGGCCGACGACCCCGAGCTCGCCCGCGAGTATCGGGCCCGCCAGGAGCGCCTGCGCGAGCTGCAGGAGGTCTACCGCGGCCGGCTGGCCCATGCCCTCGCCGCCGCCCGCGAGGTGCAGGCCCTGCAGGGCGACGACGCGCTCCTCGAGCCGGAGCGCAAGGCGGCGATCCAGACCGTGCGCAGCCTCGACGCCCATCACCTCAAGCGCCTTGAGGCCCTGCACGACGAGTTCGTGGCTCGCCTCGATCCCCTGGCCCGGCCCGCCGTCGCCCGCCAACGCCGCGAGCTCGCCAAGCTGCTCGCCGACTGCGGGGTGCTGGCGATCGCCGGCGGCCACGTCGCGGTGCTGCTCAACCGCCTGCGCCTCTTCGGCATCCTCGACCTGATCGACGAGCGACCGATCGTCGCCTGGTCGGCTGGCGCTATGGTGCTCGGCGACCGTGTCGTGCTCTTCCATGACTTCCCACCCCAAGGGCCGGGCAACGCCGAGGTGCTCGAGCGTGGCCTCGGCGAATACTCAGACCTCGTCCCCCTGCCCCATGCCGACAAGCGCCTGCGCCTCGCCGACCAGCCGCGGGTGAGCCTCTTCGCCCGACGCTTCGCGCCGGCCGTCTGCGTGGCCCTCGAAGGTGGCTCTCGGCTCAGCCGGCTCAACGGCGGCGCCTGGGTGCCTACCGAGGGCACCCGGGTGCTGACGGCGCGGGGCGAGGTCCGGCGGACCGCTGCGTCATGAGCCTGGCCATCCACGAGCTCGAGCGTCAGAAAAAGCTGACGCCGAAGGTGATCGACGAGTTCCTCGCCGCCCACTCCTTCCCCCTCGTCGAGGGGCCGAGCGTCACCTTCGTCTTTCGGGGCAAGGCGGACGCCGTGCTCCTCCAGCATTTCATCTACGGCCTGCCCACCTCGCGGCCGTTCAAGCGGGTCAACGGCAGCCAGCTCTGGTACCTGGTCCTCGAGATCCCCCCCAACTCGCGGGTCGAGTACAAGATCAACGTGGTCAGCGGCAAAGACCATCACTGGATCCGCGACCCCCTGAACCACGAGCTGGCCCGCGACCCGTTCGGCGCCAACTCGGTGGTGCACACCGCCGGTCACGAACGGCCGGCCTGGACCTTTCACGATCCGATCGCCCGCGCCGGCTCGCTCGAGGACCACGAGATCAAGAGCCAGGCGCTGGGGCGCAAGCAGCACTACAAGGTCTATCTGCCGGCGCGCTTCCGCAAGACCCGGCGCTATCCCCTGCTGGTGATGCACGATGGCGAGGACTATCTGCACTACTCGATGCTGCAGACGGTGCTCGACAACCTGGTCCACCAGCTGGAGATCCCGCCGATGATCGTGGCGCTCACCCACTCACCGCGCCGGCTGGTGGAGTACGCAGACGACGCCGCGCACGCCCGCTTCGTGGTCGAGGAGCTGCTGCCGCGCCTGGAGGCCGACTTCCCTCTCGACCCCAAGGCCAGCGCCCGCGGCCTCGCCGGGGCGAGCTTCGGCGCCGTCGCCTCGCTGTCGACCGCCTGGCGCTACCCGCAGGTCTTCGGCCGTCTGCTGCTGCAGTCGGGCTCATTCGCCTTCACCGACATCGGCAACCACAAGCGGGGCCCCGCCTTCGACCCCGTGGTGCGCTTCGTCAACTCCTTCCGCGACAACCCGGGCAAACCCACCGACCGGGTCTTCGTCAGCTGCGGCACCTACGAGTCGTTGATCTACGAGAACCGCTCGCTGGTGCCCCTGCTGCAGGCCTCCGGCATGGAGGTGCGCTACGTCGAGGCCCGCGACGGGCACAACTGGGAGAACTGGCGGGACCGTCTGCGCGAGGGGCTCTCCTGGCTCTTCCCGGGCCCCCTCTGGATGGTCTACGAATGAGGTATCGTCCCGCCGTCCGGCGTCGGCGCGACGGCGGCTCCCCAGAAAGGTAGGCCATGGCCAAGGTCACCAAGCGTATCGGCCTCTCCCTCGGTGCGGATCTCTGCTGGCCCCTGTGCTACGAGGAGATCGTCAAGCAGCTGAAGCTCAAGCTGCCGATCGACGGCAAGCAGGTGGAGTTCGCCGTCGAGAGGGTGAGCATCGAGCCCTTCGACCTGCGCCAGCCGGTCAAGTACGACCTCATCCTCGACCGCCTCACCCACTGGTACCACACCAGCCGCGAGTGGATCAAAAAGGCCGTTCTGATGAACGACCTCTACGTGCTCAACAACCCATGGTCGATCCAGTCGATGGAGAAGCACTCGACCTACTGCGCGATGATGCGCCTCGGCTTCCCCATCCCCGACACCTGGATGCTACCGCCCAAGGAGTACGAGCCAACCCCTGACCTCGAGGTGACCCTCGAGCGCTACGCCCGGCTGTTCAGCCTCGGCGAGATCGGCGAGAAGATCGGCTATCCCTTCTTCATGAAGCCGTTCGACGGCGGCGCCTGGGTGGGTGTCTCGCAGATCAACGACCGCCAGGCCCTGCACGAGGCCTACGACCAGAGCGGCAAGCGGATCATGCACCTGCAGAAGGCCGTGGCGCCCTTCGACCTCTTCGTGCGCTCGTTGGGCGTGGGACCGCAGGTGCGGGCGATGCGCTACAACCCGTCGGCCCCCCTGCACGCCCGCTACGAGGTGGCGTTCAACTTCTTGAGCGGCGAGGAGCTCAAGCGCCTGCGGGACATGACGCTGACCATCAACACCTTCTTCGGCTGGGACTTCAACTCCTGCGAGTCGCTGCGCCAGGACGGCGTCTTCCACCCCATCGACTTCGCCAACGCCTGCCCGGACTCGCAGGTCACCTCGCTCCACTTCCATTTCCCCTGGCTGGTCAAGGCGCAGGTGCGCTGGTCGCTGTTCTGCGCCGGCACCGGCCGCAAGATGCGCAAGAACCTCGACTGGGAGCCCTTCTACGCGGTGGCGGACCGCGACCTCAGCTTCGACGAGCGGCTGGCCGAATACGCCAAGATCGCCCACCAGCGGTTCGACAGCGATCGCTTCCAGGACTTCTGCGCCACCCATCTCGCCCACCTCGACGAGGTGGCCTGGGAGTTCTTCGGTACGCCGCTCGCCAAGCAGGCCGTGCGCAGCAAGGTGGCGGCCCTCTTCCCGGAGCACGAGATCGAGGAGTTCACCGAGCACTTCTGGGGGCTGATCCAGTTCTGGCGCAAGACCGAGGCCGACCGCATGACGGCGGCCGGCGAGGAGTAGGCGCCGACTCACCCGTTCGCCGATCGACGGTATCCTCCCTGGTAGAACACCACTCCCGGGAGGTACCCCCATGGGCCGCCAGACCCTGGCGCTTGCCGGCTTGCTCACCGCCGTGCTTGGCGCTCTTCGGCCTCTCCACGCCGAACCCGCGGCCGCCGGCTCGCCCGCCGAGGTGGCCGCCCTGCGCGGCGAGATCGCCGGCCTCCACCTCGAACCGGCGCAGGCCGTGGCGGTCGGCAAGCTCAACCTCAAGCTCGGCCCGGCGACCCTCAGGATCAGCCAGGGGACGCTGGTCCCCGCCTCGCCGCTCGCCGGCAGGGTGGTGGAGATGGTCTTCCTCGGCGCGGCCAGCCTCGAGCTGGCCGCGGCCAATCCCATCGAGCAGGGCCAGCTCGAGTTGTTCACCGGTGAACCCAGCCTGGCGCGGCCGGTGACGGCGGCGGTCTTGGTGATCGCCAACGACGCGCCGCCCGCTGCCCTCTTCCGCCGCGCCGTCACCACCCTTGACGCCACCGCCGCGAGCCGGGCCCAGGAGCTCTACCAGCACTGGAAGACGGGGGGCGCCCGCAAGTACCTCAACGTCGACGGCGCCCTCCTCCTCGACGCCCTCGGCGATCCCCTCTACCAGGCCTACTTCGCGGGCTCCTTCGTCGACGACGCGGGGGAGGACTTTCTCGTCGTCGTCGAGCCGGACGCCTTCGAGCAGCTGACGGTGGGGCGCTTCGTGCCCCTCGACCTGAGCGCCAAGGAGCGGCGCAAGGCGGCCAAGATCCTCCACCACGAGCAGAACGAAGGGCGGCTGATCGGCCTGGCGGTCGACGATCTGGGGCAGTGGGACACCTGGACCTCGAGCGCCCTGCGTGACGCCGGCGGCGAGCACCCGGGCGTCGCCGCCTTCGAGCCCGAGCGCTACGTGATCGACGTCGCGCTGACCGGCAAAGAGCTCCTCCTCAAGGGCCGGGCGCGGCTGCAGCTGCGCGGCCAAACCGGCCTCACTCGCGGCCTTCGGCTGAAGCTACACCCCGACCTGCGGGTCGAGAAGGTGAGCGACGCTGGCGGCACCGCCCTCGGCTTCCAGCAAGCCGGCCGCGAGGTGCTCGTGGTGCTGCCGGCGGTGCCGGCGGCCGGCACCGAGACGGTCGTCGAGGTGGAGTATTCCGGCGACCTCGTCGACAAGGTCAAGAGCGGCCTCTTCTACCTCCGCGACTCGATCTTCTGGCACCCGCACGCCGGCCAGATCGACCGCGCCACCTACGACGTCACGTTCCACTGGCCGGACCGCCTCGAGCTCGTCACCGGGGGCAAGCGGGTGGATGGCGGTAGAGATGCCCAGGGTGGCAAGTGGGAGCGTCGCACCTCGGACCTGCCGACCGCCGGGCTCGGCTTCGAGGTCGGGCGCTTCCGCTTCGAGACCCGTCAGGCCGGCCACGTGACCATCCGCCTCGGCTTTCCGCCCGTCGACCTCGGGGATGGCAAGAAAGGGGGCCCGGAGCGCCTGCTCAAGACCCTCGCCGACACGCTCGCCTACTACGAAGAGAAATTCGGCCCGTACCCCCTCGACGAGCTGGGGGTGGCTCTGTCGCCGCGCCTCTACTCGCAATCGCTGCCCGGCTTCCTCACCCTCTCGACGCTGATGATGCTCGACAGGGACAAGCTTCTGATGAAGCTCTACGGGGACCAGCTGGCGCAACTGCTGCTCGGCCTCGAGGACCCACGGACGGTGATCGCCCATGAGATGGCGCACCAGTGGTGGGGCCACGGAGTGGGTTGGAAGAGCTACCGCGACCAGTGGCTGTCGGAGGCGATGGCGACCTACTCGGCGGTGCTCTACGCGCGCAACAGGCTGGACGGCGTGGTGGGCAGCATCTCCGGGCCGACGGCGGGCTGGCAGGACTCGCTCACCGCCGAGCTGGCGGACGGCCGCTCCATCGAGTCGCTGGGGCCGGTGGTGTTGGGCGAGCGGCTGGTGTCGAGCCGCGCGGACGACGCCTACACCGCGATCGTCTACACCAAGGGCGCGCTGGTCCTCGAGATGCTGGCCCGCAGCTTCGGGGAGAAAAGCTTCACCCTGATGCTCAAGACGGTCCACGAGCTGGTCGCCCACCGCGCGATCTCGACGGCTGACTTCCTCACCATGCTCGAGCGCCAGTCGGGGGCCGACCTTGCGCCGTTCGCCCGCCAGTACATCTATGGCACCGGCCTGCCCGAGGTGTTCTACGACTACAGCTTCGAGCCGCAGCCGGCCGGCGGCTGGAAGGTCAAGGGGACGGCTCGGCAGCAGTCACCCTACCGCTACCGCTATCGCGTCGTCCGCCGCGACGATGGCCGCTTCGACGTCGCCCGCGAGCGCCTCGACCAGATCTCGGTCGCCGGCTCACGCCTGGTGGTCCCCGTCGCGGTGACCTTCTACGATCCCTCACAGCAGCGCGAGGACACCTCCAGCAAGGACCGCGAGCAAGCCAAGGCGCTGGGCAACATGACCCTGCACGGGCAGATCTGGCTCGACGGCGAGACCACCCAGCTTGACGTGTCGCTCGAGCATGAGCCGAAGGAGCTCTTCCTCGACCGCAAGCGGGAGGTCTTCGGGCTGTTCTTCAACGAGCGCCGCAACCCCAAGCGAGCGCTCCTCCACGCCGCCTACACCGCAGCGGCGCGCGGCGAGCCGGAGGAGGCCCAACAGCTGTGCCGCCGGGCCCTCGCCACCGACATGTTGGCCGGCCCGCCGACGCCGGAAACTCCCCAGGGCGAGCGTGCGAAGCTGCAGGCGCGCCTGCTCGATGGCCGTATCCAACTGCTGGTGGCCCGCCTCCAGCTCGACCTCGGGCGGTCCCAGGAAGCGGCCCAGGCCCTCGACAAGGCCGAGAGCCTGCTCAAGCCGAGTACCTTCGCCTGGTGGCGGCCGAGTTTCCAGATCCTCGAGGCGCGGCTGGCCCTCCACCGCGGCGACGCCGAGAAGGCGTTCAAGGCCCTCGACAAGGCCGTTCTGCGGCGCGGCGCCCTGGACGACGCCGAGGCCGACCTGCTGCTGGCGATCGCCGCACGGCTCACCGGGCACCGCGAGGCGGAGAAGGAGGCCCGCGAGCGTGCCGGCGCCAAGGGGGCCGACGTCAGCGCGCTCGACGAGGTGGAGTGAGCAGAGAGCAGCCTGGCGTCAGCTGGCGGGGGGCGGCTCGCTGCGGTGGCGCCAGGACTTCTGCTCGAGGATCTCGAGCAACCAGGCCTCGGGCTGCACCACCTCGCCCCAGCGGTAGAGGAGCAGGATGACCATCTCGTCGAGGATCTCGGCCGCCGCCTCGGGATCGACGCGGTAGCGGCTGAAGGTCTCGATCATCTGCGGCTCGATGCGGCGCAGCAGCTTCGCCACCTCTTTCCACCGCTCGCTGCTCTGGTCGCTCGCCATCGGGCTCCATTATCCCCCGGCCCCGCGGGCGGCTTCCTAGAACCTGCCGGCGATCAAGGCCCGGTAGAGGTCGAGGTAGCGCTGCACCTGCGTTTCCCAGGAGAAGTCCCGCCGCATGCCGTTGGCGATCAGCCGCTGCCAGAGCGGCCTTTCGTAGTACGTGTCGATCGCCTGGTGGGCAGCCCAGGCCAGCCCTTCGGGCGTGTAATGCTCAAAGACAAAGCCGGTCCCGGTGCCACGCTCGCGATCGAAGGGCTCGACGGTGTCGGCGAGGCCGCCCGTCTTGCGCACCACCGGCGGCGTGCCGTAGCGCTGGCTGTACATCTGGTTGAGGCCACAGGGCTCGTAGAGCGAAGGCATCAAGAAGATGTCGGCGCCCGCCTCGATCAAGTGGGCGAGCGGCTCGTTGTAGCCGCGGTAGAAACACACCCGGCCGGGGAAGCCGTGCTGCAGCTGGCCGAACATCTCCTCGTAGCGGGGCTCACCGCTGCCGAGGATGGCCAGGCGCACATTGCGCTGCCTGAGCAGGGTGGGCAGCACCTCGAAGCAGAGGTCGATCCCCTTCTGGGCCGTCAGCCGCGAGACGATGCCAAGGAGCGGTGCTCCCGGGTCGGCATCGAGGCCGAGGCTGGCAAGCAGGTGCAGCTTGTCGAGCTCCTTGCCGGAGAGGTCGTCCACGGAGTAGGGATGGGGGATCCGCGGGTCGTTGGCCGGGTCCCACTCGGCGGCGTCGATGCCGTTGACGATGCCGAAGAGCTGGTGGCGGCGGGCCCGCAGCATCCCCTGCAAGCCCATGCCGTAGCGGTCGGTCTGGATCTCCTCGGCATGGGTCCGTGAGACGGTGGTCAGCACGCCGGCGTAGAGCAGCCCGGTCTTCAGGAAGTTGATGCGGCCGGCCGCCAGGTCCTCTTGATGCAGGTAGCTCGCGAAGGGTGTGAGGTCGAGCTCGCCGAGGACGCCGGCGCCGAACACCCCTTGGTAGCCGACGTTGTGCAGGGTGAGCACGCTGCGGCTGTGGGCGAAGAGGCCGTCCCACGCGTAGAGGGTGCGCAGGTAGAGCGGCAGCAGGGCGGTGTGCCAGTCGTTGCAGTGGAAGACGTCCGGGCCCCAGCCCATCCGCTGGCAGCACTCGAGCACCGCTCGCGACAGGAAGGCGAAGCGCAGGCCCTCGTCGGCATCCTGGCTGTAGAAGCCGTCCCGGCCGTAGAGGGCCGGGCAGTGGATGAAGTAGACCGGCACCCCGGAGCCCGGCAGCGGCGCCGTCCAGACATCGAACTGGAAGGTCCGCTCGCCCATCCGCAGGGGTACGTCTTGCAGGAACGAGACGGGGACGAAACCGCGCCCGGCCGTGTCGATCCGCGCGTAGAGCGGCAGAAATGTGCGCACGTCCTGGCCGGCCGCAGCGAGGTAGCGCGCGAGGGCAGCGA
This sequence comes from uncultured Thermoanaerobaculia bacterium, assembly GCA_964420075.1. Lineage (GTDB taxonomy): Bacteria > Acidobacteriota > Thermoanaerobaculia > Multivoradales > SZUA-115 > CAYQRE01. The sequence goes on from CAYQRE010000009.1 coordinate 57,114, forward strand.
CGACGTCGCCCAGGCCGCCGGTCTTGGCGAACGGGGCGACCTCGGAGCTGGTGAGCGCGATGCGCAAGGGGCGGTCCAAGCTCAGACCTCCGTGCCGTCGGGGATCACCGCCCCGGCCGGCACCACGATGATGCCGTCGCGGATGCAGTAGTTCTCGGCATCGGCGTACTGCACGTTGCCGCCGTTGAGCAGTCGCACACCATCGCCGATCCGCACATCGCGATCGAGGATGGCGTGACGGATGTGGCAGTCGTAGCCGATCCCCAGCGGCACCCCGTCCGGGGCCTTCTCGTCGGGCTCGAAGAAGTTCGCTCCCATCATCACCGAGTCCTCGACGATGCTCCCGGAGCGGATCACCGAGCGCACCCCGACCACCGAGCGGTGCACCTGGCCGCCGGAGATGATGCTGCCGTCGCTGATCAACGAGTTGGTGACCTTGCACTCGGTGATCTTGACCCCCGGCAGGAAGCGGGGGTGGGTGTAGATCGGGTAGTCCGGGCTGTAGAGATTGAGCGGCGGGATCGGCACCGCCAGCTCGAGGTTCGCCTGGTGGAAGGACGCGATGGTGCCGATGTCGCGCCAGTAGCCGTTGTAGGCGAAGGCGTAGATCTTGTGGCTCTGGATCGACTTCGGGATGATCTCCTTGCCGAAGTCGGTGTCGCCGTGGCTCGCCAGCAGGCCGGGCAGCAGGGCCGGCGTGAAGACGTAGATCCCCATGCTGGCGAGGAGCGAGCCCTCCTCGGCATCGAAGCCGAGCTTGCGCAGGGTGGCGGCATCGACGGCCAGGCGGTCGAGCACCTCGGGGTCCGAGGGTTTCTCCACGAACTCGACGATCCGCCCGGCGTTGTTGACCCGCATGATCCCCAACCCCCGCGCCTGGTCCCGCGGCACCGCCTTGACGGCGATCGTGACGTCCGCCCGGCGATGGCGATGCGAGAGCACGAAGGCCCGCATGTCCATCAGGTAGAGCTGGTCGCCGGAGAGCACCAGCAGCTCGGACGGTCTCGGTTGCAGCAAACGGTCCAGGTTCTGGCGCACGGCATCGGCCGTGCCCTGGTACCAGTCGCGGTTGTCGAGGGTCTGCTCGGCGGCGAGAATGTTGACGAAGCCGCGCGAGAAGACGTCGAAACGATAGGTCTGGGCAATGTGCTGGTGGAGGCTCGCACTGTTGAACTGGGTGAGGACGAAGATGCGGTTGATCCCCGCGTGCAGGCTGTTGCTGATCGGGATGTCGATCAGCCGAAACTTCGCGCCCACCGGCACGGCGGGCTTGGCGCGGTTCTTGGTGAGGGGCCACAAGCGGGTGCCCTGACCGCCGCCGAGGATCGCGGTCACCACATTCCTCATCTCACGCCTCCCTGACCGAAAGTGCTTCCGTGCGGGATCTTATAGCGATCGGTCGCTGCGGGCTCGCCGGCCGCGGGCCTGGACCCACAGCCCGAGGAGGGTGAGAACGGGAAGGACAAGGACGAGAGGAACGCCGGCCAGGCCGGCGACCTCACAGAGGAGGAGCCCGCCGGCGACGGACGAGAGGACGATCAACGCCCACTCGAAGAGCCAGCCGGCGAGCAGAGCGACGACGGCACCGACGAGGGCGAAGGCCGCCCAGGGCGGCCAGCCGGCGGGGAGCCAGGCGGGCGCCAGCGCGAGCCCCAACCAGCCGCCGACGAGAAATCCGGCCAGAGTGATCGCCAGGCGCTGGAGGAGGAGGACGAGGGCCATGCCAGCGAGGCCGGCCAGAGCCCCCAGGAGCCACGGCCAGGGCTCGCCGCTCGTCGGCGCGAAGCGCACGGCGAGAGCGACCCCGGCGACGAAACCGGCCAACCCCAGCAAGAGCCAGAAGAGCCGCCGGCCAGCTAGCAGCAGGGCGAGCCCGAGGGCCGCGAGCAGCCACGGTGCCGGCTGGCCGACGAGGGGGGAGAGCAGCTCGGAGAGCCGGGCCGCCACCTCAATCCGCCTGCGGCATCACGAACCAGAGGATGAGGTAGACGAGGATCCCCGGAAAAGCTACCGAGGCGATCGAGATCACCACGTAGAGAAGGCGGACCAGCGTGACGTCCCAGCCCAGCCACTCGGCCAGGCCGCCACACACACCCGCGATCATGCGATGACGCCGCGAACGGCGGAGGGGGTTCGAAGGATTGGGCATCGCGACCTCCTTTCGCACCCAACTCTACGCATGCGTGGCGGCGAACGTTCCCCGCTACCCCGCCTCGTCCCGCGCCAGCTCGGCGGCGAGCGCCGCAGGCAGCGGCCGGCCCCACTTCTCGTAGAGGTTGCGCAGGCTGGTGCGGGCCCGCCCCGTCGCGGCGTGGGCCGGGCCGAGCTCATCGCGGCTGCGCCGGTAGCCTTCGACGAGCAGCGGCTCGGCCGCGGCGAAACGACCGCGGCGGGAGAGGATCACCCCCAGCGTGCGCAGCGAGATCAGGGTGTGGGGATGGGTGGCTCCCAGCACCCGCCGTCGCGCCGCCAGCACCTCGCGCTCGAGGTCTTCTGCTTCGGCTTCCCGCCCCAGCCGCACGAGGGCGATGGCCAGGTTGTGCCGCGAGGTGAGGGTCTCAGGGTGCTCGCCGCCCCGCACCGCCTCCTGCTCGCGCACCAGCTCGCGCAGCAAGGCCTCGGCCTCGGCACCCTTGCCCGCGTTGGCGAGCACGTTGGCCAAGTTGTTGGCGGTGATCAGGGTATCGGGGTGGGTCGCGCCGAGCTGGCTGCGCATCTGTGCCAGCAGATCGCGACCCAGGGCCTCGGCCGCCGCCTCCTTGCCGCTCTCGGACAGCACCAGCTGCAGACCGGCCGCCGCCTCGAAAGTCTCGGGGCTGTCTGCCCCGTAGCGCGCCTCGCGGCGGGCCAGGACGTCCCGATACGCCGCCTCGGCCTCGACCAGCCGCGACTGCGACTCCCACACCCCGGCGAGGGCGACCCGGGCAGCCAGGGTTTGCGGATCTTCGGCGCCCAGGTGCTCGCTGCTCTGCCGGATCGTCTCCGCCAGCTCCGCCTCCGCCTCGGCGGTGCGCCCGAGGCTGTCGAGGACGATGCCGTGGACAGTCCGCGCCTCCAGGGTCGCCGGCGCCAGCTCTCCGACCGTCGCCCGATAGAGGTCGATCGCGCGGCCGAGCTCACGCTCCGCCTCGGTCCACAGACCGAGCGATTCGTAGGTGCGGCCCAGAGTGCTGCGCAGCGAGGCCTGGACCTCGGGCTCGCCCGCCAGGCGGTCACCCAGGCTCTCGGCGGCGCGGTCCAGCACCTCAGCCACCTTGACCTGCCGCCCTTCCTCGGCGAGGGAGGCCGAGCTCAGCATGCCGCGCAGGAAGTCGTTCGCCGCTTGCGCCTTCTGGGCCTCGCGGGTGGCGCGGGCCTCGGCGCGGCGCGAGCGCACCAGCGCGGCCCCGGTGGCGGCAAGGCCGCCGAGGACGGAAGCGACGACGAGCGCCGCGGCAGTGACCGCCAGGCGGTTGCGCCGCACCAGCTTGCGCAGGCGGTGGCCGAGGCGCGGCGGCGCCGCCAGCACCGGGAGGTCGGCGAGGTGGCGATCGAGGTCGGCCGCCAGCTCGGAGACCGCGGCGTAGCGGTCCTCCGGGCGCTTCTCGAGGGCCTTGCCGACGATCCAGGTGAGGTCCCCCGCCAGCTGGCGGACGAGCGCGGCCGGCGGCGTGGCCCTCCCGTCCGCCACCGCCACCAAGGCGGCACCGAGCGCGCTCACCCGCTGGTCGAGAGGCGGCGGGTCCTGGCGCAAGATGGCGTCGACGAGCTGCGTGGGGTGCTGCCCGGCGAACGGCGAGATGCCGGCGAGCAGACCGTAGAGCACCACGCCCAGGGCGTAGACGTCGCTGCGCGTATCGACGGCGGCAACTGGCGCCGCGTCACTTTCTCCCGTCAAGGGCCGCGGCAGGGCGAGCTGCTCGGGGCTCATGAAGGCGAGGGTGCCGGGTGCCTGGTCGAGACAAGTGAGCATCGCTTCCCCGGCCAGCTCGCCGCCGATCGCCCGCGCGATCCCGAAGTCGATCACCTTCGGCACGGGCTGGCCGTCGCGCTCGGTGACCAGGAGGTTGGCGGGCTTGAGATCGCGGTGGATGATGCCCTTCTGGTGCGCATGCTGCACGGCGGCGCAGACCGCGAGGAAGAGCCGCAGCCGCGCCGCGATACCCAGGCGATGCCGGTCGCAATAGTCGGTGATCGGCTCGCCGTCGACATGCTCCATGGCGAAGTAGGGCTCGCCCTCCGCCGTCATCCCGGCGTCGTAGAGCTGGGCGATCCCCGGGTGCTGCATCAAGGCCAGCACCTGGCGCTCGAGCTCGAAGCGGGCGAGGAGCTGCTCCGGGGCGGCGAGCCCGAAACGCATCACCTTGAGCGCCACCGTGCGCCGCACGGGCGAGAGCTGCTCGGCCAGGTAGACGGCGCCCATGCCGCCCTCGCCGAGCTTGCCGCGCACGCCGTACGGCCCGATGCGCCCGGGGCCCGCCGCCGGGCGGAGCTTGCCCGCAGGTGTTTCGGCGCGGGTCAGGTCGAGGTGATCGCTCAAGGCAAGGCCGGGGCGAGCCCCCTCGGGCACGACGCAGAGCAGACCGTCTCGGGCTCGATGCAGTGGATCTTAATGGAGGAACGGGTGCGGCGCGCCTACTCGCTCAGCCGTGGCGGAGACGGTGCAGCCAACCAGGCCAGCTGGCAGATGGCAGGGCACGTCGTGTGGCTGAACCGCTGGCGGGTCGGACCGTCCGCGGGGTGCTAGGGGGCCCCCTACTCCAGCTCGAAGAGCTTCTCGCCAGCCTCGACGGCCTGGCCGGCGGTGACGAAGATCTTGACCAACGTGCCGTCCTGCTCGGCGCGGATCTCATTCTCCATCTTCATCGCCTCGAGCACCACCACGCCCTGGCCCACCTTGATGGCACTGCCTTCCTCGGCGAGGAGAGCGGCGACGCGGCCCGGCATGTAGGCCTTGACCACCTGCTTGCCGCGCGCCCGGCCGCCGCCGCGGGTGGCTTGGGCCAGGTGGGTGAGGGGGTCCGAGACCGCCACCACCCCCGCGAAGTGGCGGCCGCCGATGCGGTACTCGCCCTCCCCCAGGGCCACCGCCGCGACCTCGTATTGCCGGCCGCCGATCAGCAGGCTCTTGCGGCCGGCCCCCTGGGCCACCGCGCCGACGTGGTAGTGCTGATCGTCAACGGTGATCTCGTAGCCGCCGTCGACCGGCTCGACCTTCACCTTCTGCTCGCTCGTGCCAGTGCGGGTGATCAGGTCCATCACCCTCCCTTTCGCAGAGACTCGTTGCGCGCCGCCTGCCGCCAGGCCGATCGCCGGCCGCCATCACGGTGGAAGGCGACGGTGCGGTGCGCGTGCTCATAGTGGGCGATCGCCGCCGCGATCGGCCCGAGGTTCGGGAAGGGCGGCTCGTCCGGCGGCGCCAGCTCACCGGCGGCGAGCTTGCGGTCGAGCATGCCGATGTCGAGGTTGCCGGCCCTGAAGTCCGGGTCGCGCAGCAGCTGCTGGAAGAGCAAGGTGTTGGTGCGGATGCCCTCGACCCGCAGCTCGGAGAGCGCCCGCTCCAGGCGCTGCATGGCCTGCTGGCGGTCCGCTCCCCAGACGATCAACTTGGCGAGCATCGGGTCGTAGTGAATCGACACGTCGCCGCCCTCGTAGACCCCACAGTCGTTACGCACCCCGGGGCCCTCGGGCAGCCGCAGCAGCTCGATCCGGCCGGGAGAAGGCGTGTAGCGGTTGTAGGGGTCCTCGGCGTAGAGGCGGACCTCGATGGCGTGGCCGCGGGGCTCCACGTGGTCGAGGTGGGCGGGCAGCGGCTCGCCCTCGGCGATGGCGATCTGTAGGTGCACGAGGTCGAGGCCGGTCACCAGCTCGGTGACCGGATGCTCCACCTGCAGGCGGGTGTTCATCTCCAGGAAATAGAAGTGGCCGTTGGCGGCGAGCAGGAACTCGCAGGTGCCGGCGTTCGAGTAGCCCACCGCCGAGGCCGCCCGCACCGCCGCCTCGCCGATGCGCTGGCGCAGCTCGGGGCCCACCACCGGCGACGGCGCCTCCTCGACCACCTTCTGCTGGCGACGCTGCAGCGAGCACTCGCGCTCACCGAGCGAGACTACCTTGCCGTACTGGTCGCCCAACACCTGGATCTCGATGTGGCGGGGCTGGACGATGAACTTCTCGAGGTAGACGGCGTCGTCGCCGAAGCTGGCGAGGGCCTCCGAGCGGGCAGCCCGGTAGGCGCTCGCCAGGTCCTGCTCGCGGTGGACCACCCGCATGCCCTTGCCGCCGCCACCGGCCGCGGCCTTGAGCATCACCGGATAGCCGATGCCGTCGGCGGCGGCCCGCGCCGTCTCGAGGTCGGGCAGGGGATCGCGCCCGCCGGGAACCACCGGCACGCCGGCGTCCATCATCCGCCGCCGGCTCTCCACCTTCGAGCCCATCGCCGCCATCGCCTCGGGCGACGGGCCGATGAAGGTCACGCCGGCGTCGCGGCAGAGCGCGGCAAAGCGGGCGTTCTCGGAGAGAAAGCCGTAGCCGGGGTGGATGGCGTCGGCGCCGATCTTGCCGGCCAGCTCGACGATGGCCTCGGCGCGCAGATAGCTCTCGCGCGAGGGCGGTGGGCCGATGCGGTAGGCCTCGTCCGCGAGCAGCACGGGCAGGCCGTTGCGATCGGCGTCGGAGTAGATGACGGCCGCGGTGCGGCCGAGGTCGCGCAGGGCGCGGATCACCCGGACGGCGATCTCACCCCGGTTGGCGATCAGGACTTTGTTGATCTTCTTGCGTGTCACCATGGCTGGCCGCCGAGTCTAGCAGCGTGGGGTCCCCCGCGGCCCGCCCGCGCAGGCGGCTCAGGAACAGCAGGCAGACGGCCAACGCCGCCGAGAGCGGCACGCTCACCACGAGGGCCCGGCGGTCGATCCCCACCGTCACCCGGTGGTTGCCGGCCGGCACCTCGACGCCCAAGAGCTGGAAGTTCGCCACCACCGTGGGCGCCGGCTTGCCATCCACCCAGGCCCGGTAGAGCGGCAGGTAGGCCCGCCGCAAGACCAGCACGCCGCCCCGCTCCGAGCTCACCTCGGCGGCGAGGCCCTCGGCGGCAGCCGTGGCCGCGACGAGCTCGCCGGGCGGGCCGTCGAGGTCGCTTCCCGGGCCGAGCAGCACCGCCTCGGCCGCCGGCTGGTAGGCGGGGTCGGTGAGACGGGCGAAGACGGCGTTGAAGTCCGCCGCCCGGCTGGCCCGGGTGAGGAAGACGGCGTCCTGGCCGAGCCGGGGGAAGAGCGGGCGGTCCAACTCGTAGAGACGCAGCTCGCTGCCGAAGCTCGGCATCACCGCGAGCTCGCGGGCCCCCGCCGCGAGCGCCGCTGGAGGCAGCTCACGGTCGAGCAGCAGCAGGTCGGCCCCCGTGGCCTGCAGCAGGCGCACCCGCTCGGGGTCCGCGCTGGCGCCGACGGCGGCCTGGGTCACTCGGGCCTGCAGGGAGTCGAGGCCCTCGGGCGAGGTGTTCAGCAAGTAGCGGCGGTCCTGCAGGGCACCCGCCGGCGGCAGCAGCTCGTAGATCGCCCGCCGGGCCAGCCACTGCGCCGTGGGCAGGGGGAAGGTGCCGCGGGCGAGGCGGCTGGGGCCGAAGAGGCCACCGTAGCCGCCGTGGACGAGCACCGCCTCGTCCGGCACCTGGGCGAGGAGCGGCGACGGCTGCTCGTAGGGCAGGGCGGCGTCCATGCTGAGCAGGGGGCGCAGCAAGAGGAGCTGCGAGGCGGCGTGCAGGCCGAGGAGGGCCGCGGCCCAGGCCCGGCCGGGGCGGCGAGCGAGCCAGGCGAGGAGGGCGAAGGTCGCCGCCAGGGCCGCCGTCGCCGAGCACGTGAAGGCGAGCCGCAGGCGCTCGGCACCCACCCAGGCGGCGGGCCGGCCGGCCGGCATCAGGCCCTGTAGCCAGGTCTCGGCCGCCGCCGGCATCCAGCGCAGCCAGAGCCCGGCGGCGAGCAGCAGGGCGGCGAGAGCGGCGAGGCTCCCCCACAGCCGGCGGCGCGCCGCCGCGTCGCCTTCGTCGAACGCCCGCTCGAAGCCCTGGCCGGCGAGGACGGCGGCGCCGAGCGCCACCCACAGCCAGGCCTTGAGCGGGTAGCGCAGGCCCGGCAGTGAGAACACCCAGGTGGCCACCGGGTTGAAGCGGCCGAGGGCGAAGAAGATCCCTAGCGCGATCAGCAGCCAGCACCACAGCGCCGCTCGCGAGCGCGGCCGGCCGGCGGCAAGCACCAGCCCCAAGGCGAAGAGGCCGGCGTAGAGCGAGAGGTAGAAGGGCGGGAAGCCGACGTGGAAACGGTGGCCCCAGAAGCTCCCCTCGGCGAGGAGGTCGAGGCGCCCGAACGGCATCGGCAACAGCCAGTCGACGAGCTGGCTGGGGTCCCAGCTGGCGGCGGTCGCCGCCCGCGACGAGAAGCCGTAGGCACCGCGGAATGAGCCGCCCACCACCCGGGCGAGCTCGTAGAGCTGGGGGGCCGCCACCCCGCAGCCGAGAGCGAAGACGGCGAGCAGGCGGCCGGCGAGCCGCCCGCGGCTGGGCAGCTCTCTGGCCGGCGCCGGCGCGCCCAGGTTGCGGCAGGCGAGGGCAAGGAGGGCAGCCAGCACCGCGATCACCGCCGTCAGCGGATCTCCCGAAAGCAGCAGCAGCCCGGCCAGGAGGCCCGCCCACGGCACGGCCCCGGCCCGCGGCCGGACCTCGCCCAAGCGCAGCACCGCCGCCACCAAGGCCGGCGCCAGGGTCACCCCGCCCACCAAGTTGTAGTAGTTGAGCTGCGAGAGGAAGAAACCGCTCGTCCCCCAAACCACCCCCGCCGCCCAGGCGCCTCGCGGCCCCAGGCCCCAGGCCCGCCCCAGCAGGTACATCGCCGGGGCGGCGAGCAGCAGGTGGAGCCAGAAGTGGGCGTTGAAGGCCCAGAGCATCGGTGCCACCAAGTAGAGGACGTTGTCGGGGTAGAAGGGGACGGCGTTGGGGTTGCCGGCGAGCGGCTGACCGCCGGCGCGGTAGGGGTCGAGCACCGGGAAGCGCCCCTCGGCCATCGCCTCGGCCTGGGCGTGCTTCATCGGTAGATGGGTGGCGAGGACGTCGCGCAGGTAGAGGGTGTCCGAGCCCCGCAGCAAGGGGAAGACGGCCCAGGCGAGCAGCAGGAGGGTGGGCCCGAAGAGCCACAGCGCCTCGCGCCGCGGTTCACCCGTCACCACGGACGCCTCGGCGCCACATCCAAGGCGGCCACGCCCCGAACGGCTGAGACTGTCCCCTTCGCTGTCCCGCTCATGGCTTCGCGCCTCATCTGAGGGAAAACGAGCCGATCATAGAATGACTCTTGCCATGAAGCCTCTGCTCAAGTCCCTACGGCCCACCCAGTGGGTCAAGAACGCCTTCGTGCTGGCGCCCCTGGTCTTCGCCCACCAGCTGACCTCGCAGCAGGCCCTGCTGCGGGCCGGGATCGCCTTCGCGGCCTTCTGCGCTGCCGCCAGCGCCGTCTACCTGCTCAACGACATCCGCGACCGCGAGGAGGACCGCCGCCATCCCCAGAAGCGGCACCGCCCGCTCGCTGCCGGCACGCTCTCCGTGCCCACGGCGGCGGCGGTCGCCGTGGTGCTCGGCGGCATCGCCGTCGCCCTGGCGTTCGATCTCGGTCTCGGCTTCGCCGCCATCCTCGGCACCTACCTGCTGCTCAACGTGCTCTACTCCTCGGTCCTCAAGCACATGGTGATCCTCGACGTGATGGTGATCGCCCTCGGCTTCGTGCTGCGCGTCCTGGCCGGGGCGGTCGCCATCGGCGCCGCGGTCTCCAGCTGGCTGCTGCTGTGCACCACCTTCCTCGCCCTCTTCCTCGCCTTCTCGAAGCGCCGCCACGAGCTGATGCTGCTCGCCGACGACGCCGCCGAGCAGCGCCGGGTGCTCTCCCACTACAGCCCGGCCTTCCTCGACCAGATGATCAACGTGGTGACCGCCTCGTCGGTGATCGCCTACGCGCTCTACTGCGTGGCGCCCGAGACGGTGGCGAAGTACGGCACCGACAAGCTGGTGATGACGGTGCCGCTGGTGCTCTTCGGGATCTTCCGCTACCTCTACCTGATGTACCAGAAGCCGGACGAGCGCAACCCCACCGAGGCCCTGCTCTCCGACCCGCCGTTCCTGATCAACGTCGCGCTCTGGGGCCTCGTCGTCATCGCCATCGTCTACGGCCCGCGGTTCTGAGGCCCACCGGCGCTCGAAGACGGCGCTCGAGAAGCTGGACTCGCTTTGCTTGCGGCGGCAGAGCCAGTAGACCTCGCGGCCGACGCACTGGAAGTCATCGATCTGGGTGCGCAGCGCGCCGAGCGCTGCCAGCTCGTGGCCGGCCAGCGGGCGGGCGAGAAAGCCCACCACGAAAGCCTGGGCGGCGGCCCGCTCCGCGGCGGCGAAGGGCTCGCAGGCCGCCACCGCGGCGACCTCGGTTGCCGAGCGCAGGAAGGTCGCCACCTCGTAGCCCAAGGCCTGGAAGAGCCCTGCCTCGATGCGGGCGGTGAGCGCCGCCTCCGGCTCGGCCGGGCCCTCGAAGATCACGTTGCCGCTGGCGATGAAGGTCTCGACCTTGGTGAGCCCCAGGCCGCTCACGATCTCCCGCAGGACCTCCATGCGCACGACGTGACCGCCGACGTTGATGGCGCGCAGGAAGGCGATGGTGCGTGGCATGGCCGCTTCCTCCTCACTGCGCCGGCAGCTCGGGGCAGCGCAGCAGGCGCGGCGCCAGCTCGCGCTGCCGGCGGCCGTCCTCGGCGCCGTAGTAGTCGAGCTGGGCCTGGCGCTGGCTGCGCAGCAAGAGCAGCAGCGCGTGCGCGGCGGGGTGCGTCGCGGGGTCGAAGCGCTCCTGCTCGCCCAGCGGGTCGTCATCCAGCCGACGCAGCTGGCTCTCGCCGCTCGCCCAGTCGACCACCAGCTTCCAGGGCCAGCAGACCACACCGTACTGAGTGCGCAGGGTCTGCAAGGTGAGGAAGTGGGCCGGGCGCTGCGCCGCGTAGCGAGCCTCGTCGGCGAAGCTCGTACCCTGGAAGGCCGGCTGCGGCGACAGGCCGAGGAGCTCGACGGCGGTCGGCAGGAGGTCGAGGGTCGAGACGGCCGCGGGGACCTTGCGCGGCGCCAGCGAGCCTGGCCAGTAGAGCAGCATCGGCACCCGCACGGCCGCCTCGTCGAGGTTGTTGGCGTGGGTCACCGCCCCCGTTTCGCCGAACTGCTCGCCGTGGTCGCCGACGATCAACCAGAGCGTGTTCGCCGCCTCGCCCCTGGCTTCGAGGTGGGCCAGGATGCGCCCGACCTGCTGGTCCATCGAGAGCAGGGCGTTGTCGTAGCGGTTGATCACCAGCGGGCGGTCCGCGGCCGGGTAGTCGAGGTAGGTGAAGGTCGATGGGTTGGGCTCGGAGGGCTGGTAGGGGCCCACGAAGCCAGGCGGTGGCTCGTAGGGGAAGTGAGTGCGCTGGAAGTTGAGGTAGACGGCCCGCCGCTCGCTGGCGTGGCCGTCCCACCAGCGCAGCAGCTCGTCGGTGGTCAGCACGTCCGGTAGCTTGCGCTCGGCGCCGCGGCCGAGGTGGGGGCCGGGTGAGTCCAGGGAATGGAAGAAATAGTGCAGGTTGGGACTGGCCTGGAACTGCCGCATGCCCTGCCAGTCCTCGTTCTGGCTCGAGATCGTCGCCGTGGTGTAGCCCAGCTCGGCGAACAGGTCGTGGAAGAGGTAGCGGGGGTAGTCGAGGCGGAAGTAGGTCTCGAGCTGGCGCTCGCGCAGCGGCAAGAGCGAGGAAAGGATCGCCATCTGCGCGTAGTTCGACTGCGTGGCCGTCGACCAGGTTCGCTCGAGCTGCCAGCCGGCGGCCGCCAGGCGGTCGAGGTTGGGGGTGATGGGCCGCGGGTAGCCAGCGTAGTGCACGTGGTCAGCGGGCAGCGACTCGAGAATGAGCAGGATGACGTTCGGCCGCGGCCCAGTCGCCCCGGCCGCCGCCTGGCGCCAGGCCTCCCGGCTGGTGAGCGGCGGGCCGGCCGGCACCGGCATGAGACCGGTCGGGTCATCGAGCACCGAGTTGCGCTCCACCCAGGTGGTCATCCAGCGCAGCTCGGGGCTCGCCCCTTGAAGAGTGCGAATCTCGAGCGTCAAGGGCGGTGCGAAGGCCACCCAGAGGTTGGCCGCCACCATCGCGAGGGCGAGCCCCACGGGCCTTGCCCAGCCGGCCGGCGCGAGGGCTGGCCGGCGCAGCAGGCGGCCGAGCCACCAGGCGGCGGCAAGGGTCGCGGCCAGCAAGACCACCAGCCGCCGGCCCTGCCCCTTGAGGCCGGCGCGCAGGAACTGCGCCGGGCTGGCGAGAAAGATCTCGAACGGTGCCATGCTGGGGAAGACCCCGACCAGCACCCGCACCCACAACGACAGCAGGTGGAAGAAGGTCATCCCGGCGAGGAGGCCGATCACCAGCCAGCGGGCCACGGCCGGGCGGCGCCGCGCGAGGGGAAAGACGACGAGGCCGGCGAGCGCTGCCACGCCGCTGTAGAGGAAGGCAGTGAGGAAGGCCGCCGCGAGGCCCAGGGGCGGCGGGATCTTGCCGTCGTGGAGGTAGATCACCACCTGCCCGAAGGCGCCCAGGCCGAGGCCGAGCAAGAAACCGGCGCTGCTCAGCCGGGCGAGCCAACCGGCGAGCGGCGGCGCTGGGGGCGCTAGGGCCGGGGCCGCGGGCATGCCGGCGATGCTACCCGAGGCGGCCGCCGCCGGGTCCACCATATACTCGGCCCGATTCCGCCATGTACCAGGCCAGGCCATCGGCCGCGCCGCCGCGCGGCAGCTCGGGCGACGAGCGCTCCCGCCCGTGGAGCCCGCGGGAAGCCGCGGTCTTGGCCCTCGCCGTGGTGCTCGTCGCGGCCCTCCTGGCGCATTTCCACGACCGCTTCTGGTACCCGCCGGACGAGGGTGCCTACGCCCACGTGGCCGAGCGAGTGCTCGCCGGCGAGGTGCTCAACCGCGACGTGCAGGACATCCACCTCGGCTACGTCAACTTCCTGCACGCCGCCACCTTCGCCGTCGCCGGCCCGAGCCTCGTCGCGCTGCGCTACCCACTGGTGCTGGTGAGCCTGGCGACCGCCCTCCTCGCCTTCGGCCTGTTCCGCCGCCACGGCACCTGGACGGCCCTCGTCGCCGCCGTGACGGTGGTGAGCTTCGGCGTGCTGCAGTACCTCGACCCCACCGCCCACTGGTACTCGCTGCTGTTCTTCCACGCGATCGCCGCCGTCCTTGCCTTCCGGCCGCCGGGCCGGGGCCGCGACCTCGCTCTCGGCACCCTGCTGGGTGTGATGTTCGGCTTCCGCCAGCTGTCGGCGGTCTTCACCGCGATGGGTGTGCTCACCTACCTCTTCGTCGCCCGGCGCGACGACGACGACGCGGGCCCACCGCGCCTGGCTCGCCTCACCCTGGTGGTGATGGCCCTCGGCCTCACCGCCTACCTGGTGCAGCTCGGCGACCTCTCTTCCGGGGCCCTGTTCGGCGCCTGGCCCCTCTTCCTGCTCCTCTGGGCCTTCGGGCGGACCCGGCTCGGCGATCGCGCGGCGTGGCGCCTCTTCGGTTGGCTGGGGCTGGGGGCCCTCGCCGCCCTGCTACCGCTCCTGGCCTACCACGCCTACCACGGCTCGTTCGCTAGCTGGTACGGCGACGTGGTGCTGGCAGCGCGGGCACAGTCCCAGCTCGCCTTCACCCGCCAGTTCTCCTACGCCTCGACGCTCTTTAGCGGTGGCCTCGCGACGGCGCTGCGCGGGCCAGGACTCGCCGCCCGGATCAACGGCCTCTACTGGGCGGGCCTCGCCCTCGCCGCCACCCTCGCCGGGCTCGCCCTGCTGGCGCGGCTGCGGGTGGCCGGCAGCGGCGACGACGGAGCGCGGCTTGCCCCGTTGCCCGTCCTCGCGTCCTTCTACGCTCTCGTCTCCCTGCACTTCCAGAACGTCACCTATCTGGCCTTCGGAGTCACCGCCTCGCTCCTCGCGCTCCTCTGGCTGCTCGCCGAGCGCGGCGGCCGGGGGGCACGCTGGGCGCCGCTCGTCGTCGCCTGCGGGGCCGCGATCGCCGTGCACTACCACGCCGCCGAGCCCACCCGCCTCAATCTTGAGCAGATGCTGGCCGGTGAGCGGGTGGCACCGGTCGAGGCCGACCTGCCGCGCTGCGGCCTCTGGCTCGACCCCGAGCAGCTGCGCGACACCCGCGCCGCGCTGGAGCTCATCGAGCGCGAGGTGCCGCCCGGCGGGACGATCTTCGTTCTGCCCAACGACCCCGAGCTCTATTTCCTGTCTGGGCGGCGCAACCCTTTTCGTTTCTATAACTTCGCGCCGGGAGTTAGAAGTGAGGAGGAGATGCGGCGGGTGCTCACAGTGATCCGTGCCGAGCCGCCGCGACTGCTCTTCTACGACGGCCTCGACAAGTACAACACCCGCCTGTCGCGGCAGCTGATCGTGGCCCTCGCCCAGGGGCCCTACGAGCTCCTGGGCAACGTCGGGCCGTGGAACGTCTTCCGGCCGCGGGCCGCCGCCGGCACCGCTATTCCGCCTTCGCCAGCTCCCGAGCCAGCGCCTTCGACGGCATCGCCTTCGCCGCCTGCCACGCCTTGAGCGCGAGCTCGAGGTTCGCCTTCGCCTCGGTGTAGAGCTGGCGCTGCGGCCCGGTGGGCGGCCCGTCAGCGGATTCGAGGTCCACCGAGAGGGTAGAAAGCCAGGTGCCGACGGTGCCGAGGTCGCTCGCGCCGCCACCGCCATGGGCCTTCTCGAGCGCCTCCTGCACCCTGGCCGCTTCGGCCGCGAGCCTCTTGTTGCCGCCGCCGGCGATCACACCCAGCTTGCTCGCCAGCCCCTCGGCCGCCTGCAGGGCCTCCGCGGCCCGCGCCAGGGCGGCGTTGACCTCGCTCAAGAAGGCGAGCTGGCTCGCCATGTCGGCGAGCGAGGCGCGTCCGCGCGGGTCGGCCAGCACCTCGAGGGGCTGCTCGACGGCCGTGCCGTCCACCGTCAGCCGCACGCGGTAGGTGCCGGGGAGGACGAGGGCGCCCTGCGGTACCACCGGGGTGTCGCGGTCCGGCACGGCGGCGATCGAGAAGTCGTAGTCGGTCGCCTGCGGCTGCGGCAGGCGCAGGTTCCACACGAAGCGGTTGTGGCCGGCGCGGCTGCCGGGCACGGCAGGGGCCTTGAGCCACCGCTCGTGGAAGTACTGCCGGGCCGGCTCGCGCACGGGCGGTGCGTCGCTGGCGAAGCTGCGCACGGGGGTGCCTGAGGCGTCGAAGACCTCGATCCGCACCGGCCCGGCCGGGGCCTGCGGCAGGAGGTAGTCGAGCACGGCCCCGGTCGGCGGGTTGGGCGTCGTGGGGAACTCTGGCGGCAGCGGCGTGTCGCGGTTCTCGTTGGCGCCCAGCCGGTAGGCCGGTGCCGGCGCCGCGAGGCGGAGGCCTGCGCCCGGCTGCACCAGCTGGCGTAGCGGCGTCACGTCGTCGAGCACCCAGAGGGCGCGGCCCTGGGTGGCGATGAGCAGGTCCTTGCCGTGGACGACGAGGTCGTTGATGGCGGTCGGCGGCAGGTTGAGCTCCAGAGACTGCCAGCTCGCGCCGTCGTCGAAGCTCACCCAAACCCCCTTGCGGGTGCCGGCATAGAGCAGGCCGCGGCGGGCGGGGTCTTCGCGCACCACGTTGACCGACGAGCCGCGCGGCAGGCCGGTGTCAGCACGGCGCCAGCTGGCGCCGTAGTCGTGGGTCACCCAGACGTAGGGGTCGCGGTCGTCGAGGCGGTGGCGGTCGACGGCGATCAGGGCCGACGCCGGATCGCTCGCTGAGGCGTCGACCGAGGCCACCAGGCTCCAATCACCGAGGCCCTGCGGGGTCACGTCGCGCCAGCTGCTGCCGTCGTCGCGGGTGAGCTGCACGCGGCCGTTGTCGGTCCCCACCCAGATCACACCGTCGGCGGCCGGGGAAGGTGAGATGGCGTAGATCACGCCGTAGCCGCAGGCCGTGGCGCGGGAGATCGGCGGCTCCTTCTCGCAGTCCGGCTCGCCGGCGACGGCGCCCGTCAGGTCCGGGCTCACCGCCTGCCAGCTCTGCCCCTTGTCGAGCGAGCGCTGCAGCACCTGCGTGCCCTGGTAGAGGGCATGCGGCGGCCGCGGCGAGGTGGCGATGGGAGTGATCCAGGTGGTGCGGAAGCGGGCCGTGTTCGGCTTCTGCCCGTAGCTGCCGATCGGCCACGGCGAGACGACGGCCACCCGGCCGGTGCGAGCGTCCCAGCGGCTGATCTTGCCGCCGAGGCCGCTGCCGTAGACGAGGCTCGGATCCGTCGGCTCGGGCAGGTCGCCGTCGCGCTCGTCGCCGCCCACCGGGTTCCAGTCCCGGAAGGTCAGCTGGCCGTAGTCGCTGCGGCTGGCGACCGAGACCGTGCCGTTGTCCTGCTGCCCGCTGTAGACCCGGTAGGGAAAGCCGTCGTCGACCCCCAGGCGGTAGAACTGGCCCGTCGCCTGGTTGTACCAGGAGCTCCAGGTCGCACCGCCGTTGACCGAGACCGTGGTGCCCTGGTCGCTCGCCAGCACCATGTGCTCGTGGTGGCGGGGGTTGATCCACAGGAAGTGGTAGTCGTCGCCGCCCGGTGAGCCCTTGACGTAGGAGAGCGTCTTGCCGCCGTCGTCCGAGCGCCGGAAGGACTGGCCCATGAAGTAGACGACGTCGGGGTTCTGGGGGTCGGCGAAAACGCGGCCGAAGTAGTTGCTCACCAGGGAACGGTTCGCCTGCATCAGGGCCCAGCTGGCGCCGCCGTCGTCCGTGCGGTAGAGGCCGGCCCCGTCGGCGGCGTCGACCACGGCATAGACCCGCCTGCCACCGGTGCCCGGCGCCACCGCCAGGCCGATCCGCCCCAGCGGCCCGGCGGGCAAGCCCTGGCGCGCGGTGGCGGCCCAGGTCTTGCCGCCGTCGGTCGACTTCCAGATGCCGCTGCCCGGACCGCTCTGCGGCACGTGGTAGGCCTGCCAGGGGTAACGGCGCACCTGCCAGAAGGCGGCGTAGACGGTGTCCGGCACCTGGGCGTCGGCAGCGAGGTCCACGGCGCCGGTGTCGGCGTCCACGAAGGCGACCTTCGCCCAGGTCTTGCCGCCGTCGGCGCTGCGAAAGACGCCACGCTCGGCGTTGGGGCCGAAGAGGTGGCCAAGGGCGGCCACCAGGACCACGTCGGGGTTGCGCGGGTCGACCCAGATGCGGCCGATGTGGAGGGTGTCGGCGAGCCCCAGCGAGGTCCAGGTGCGGCCGTCGTCCTCGCTCTTGTAGACCCCCGTGCCGTCCATCACGTCGTGGCGGGTCTGGGTCTGGCCGCTGCCCACGTAGAGCAGCCGCCGCTCGCCCGCAACCACCACGGCCAAACCACCGACCGAGGAGAACGGCGCCGAGTCCGCGATCGGCTGCCAGGTGTTGCCGGCATCGGTCGTCTTCCAGACGCCGCCGTCCGCGGCCCCGAAGTAGAAGGTGTCGGGCTCGTCGGGGACGCCCTCGGCGACGATCGACCAGCCGGCCCGCAGGGGGCCGAGCAGGCGCCAGGAGAGGTCCTGGTAGGCGGCTTGGGGATCGGCGCTGGCGGGCGCAAGCGCGGCGAGGGCCACGCCGAGCAGCGCGGCGGCGGTCTCAAGGGTTCGTTTCACGGGGAACCTCCTCCGATGCTCCCCGGCAACGCGGGGAGCTTGGATCGCGTAGAGTCTCTTCGAAGATACCAGCTGCAGCCCGGCGCCGTGCAGCCACCCCGCGGCGCGGCCCTGCCATCAGCTCTACTGTCACGACCCTGCCGTCACGACCGTCCCGCCACGAGCCTACCCATGCTGACCGCCCGCCTCTTCCTGCTCGCCTTCTACGCCTGGTCCGGCTGCGAGGTCACCCTCTCTCTCTTCCGCCGCGCGCGCCGGGCGAGCGAGACGAAGGACCGCGGCACCATGGCCCTGCTCTTCGTTCTCATCGGGGTCGGGATCAGCGCCGGTTCCGCCCTCGCCCACCTCGCGGCCTTCCGCCTGCCGGGGCCACCCGGGCCGCGCCTGCTGCTGGCCTTCGCGCTGCTGCTTTCCGGCGTCGCCATCCGGTGGACGGCGATCGCCCAGCTGGGCCGCTTCTTCACCGTCAACGTCGCCGTCCAGGAGGGGCACCACCTGGTGGCGCATGGCCTCTACCGGCGCCTCCTTCACCCCTCCTACACCGGCCTCCTCCTCGCCCTCGCGAGCTTCGGGCCTGGGGTGGGCAGCTGGCTCTCGGGAGCGCTCGTCCTCGTCCCCGTGCTGCCCGCCCTGGTCTTCCGCATCCACGTCGAGGAGCAGGCCCTCGCCGAGGCCTTCGGCGCCGCCTGGGCGGAGCACGCCAAGGGCCGTTGGCGGCTGGTCCCCTGGCTATACTGAGCTCGCGAGAGAGCCCGCGAGAAAGGAGGCCCCGATGGTCGAAAGCCACGAGTACCCGATCACCCTGCGTTGGACGGGGGGCAAGCAGGGCGTCACCGGCAGCCCCGACGGGCTGCCCGCGCTGACGGTCGCCGCGCCCCCGGAGTTCGGTGGCCCGGCAGGGGTCTGGTCCCCCGAGCACCTTTTCGTCAACGCCCTCGCGAGCTGCGTGATGACCACCTTCCTGGCTATCGCCGAGCTCTCGAAGCTCACCGTCAAGCACCTCGAGGTACCGGCCACCGGCACACTCGAGCGTGGTGAGGACCGCCGCTACCGGATCAGCCGCATCGTCGTCCGGCCGCGGGTCGGCATCGCGAGCGAGGGCGAGCGGGACAAGGCCCTGCGCCTGCTCGAGAAGACGGAGCAGGTCTGCCTGATCACCAACTCCATCCGCTCCGAGGTGGTGCTCGAGCCGACGATCGATGTCGTGCCCTGAGGCGTGAGGAGTTTTTCGCGCGGATTCCGTTCGGGGAGGTAGAGCCCCCGAGGCTCGTCAACTTACCTCGACTGGCCGCCGCTCGGGCGGCAAAGGAGTCCGATCATGAGGATGCGTTCGTCGCTGGCCATCGCCCTGCTCGCCACCCTCACCCTCGGTCTGGCGCTCGCCAGCCCCGCTTCCGCGCGGACCCCGGAGAGCAAGCTCTTCGTGGACAAGATGCATGGCCAGACCACCATCTGGGTGCCCTGGGAGTACTACGACACTCGGATCGCCGGCCAGTGGGGCAACATGATCTGCATCGCGCCGGGCTTCAACGTCAACCTGATGCGCTGCGACCAGCTGGACCTCATCGACTTCTACGAGGACGCGAACGGCAATTTCTGGGTCAAGCTGAGCTACGCCATGGTGACCGGCCAGGGCATCTTCGGCCTCTACCCGTACCGCGGCTACAACCACGGCTTCTGGTTCGGCCTGCCGTGCGGCGGCGGCTACATCCAGAACTTCGTCTACCCCAGCTCCCCCTCCTACCCGATCGACTTCGAGCTCAACATCAGCACCCTGCCGGCCGGCAACATCGACATCTGCTGAGCCGTCACCTCGCCGCGGTGGCCTGGCGCCGCCGCGGCGAGTCTTCGCTCTCGGCGCCGGTGCTCAGGCGCGCGGCAGCTCTTCTGCGGCCAGCAGGTCGCGGTAGGAGCCCTCGACCAGCTGCGTGTCGCTGATGCCCAAGCGGCCGAGCAGGGCCCGCGCCTCGGCGACCCCGGCCGCCACGGGCTCGCCCTCGGCGAGCACCACCTCGAGCTCCAGGAAATCGCCCAGGCCCTCGACGCGGTCGAGGTGGAGGCGGGTACGGCCAGCGAGGTAGAGAGTCCGCTCTTTGCGTACCCGGCCCGCCGTGCCGTAGGCGCGGGCCAGCAGCTCACGAAGCGCCGCGGCGTCGGGCACCGGCACCCGCTCGAAGCGAGATTCCTTGGGCCCGGCCTCGTCGGCCCGCTGGTAGAGGATCAGCTCGCCAACGCCGTCGGCGAAGGTCCGCAGCTTGAGGCGCCCGTTGGGGCAGGGGAAGAAGGTGTCGTCCTGCACGATCTCGACGGACCCTTGATCGGCGAGGGCGGCGGCCCGCCGGGCGAGGGTCTCGAGATCGCCGATCCGCGCCTTGATCTCGACGTTGCGCGGCATCGCGAGGCGGGCCGTGCAGCTCTAGCGGGCCATCGGCACGAAGTACTCCGTACCCTTGACCGGGCGTTGCAGGCGCTTGATCAGCTCCTCGAAGTCTTCCGGTCGCCCCGGAAAGTTGAGGTGCCGGGTGTCGACCACCAGGAGCGGCGAGCGGTCGTAGTAGTGGTAGTAGTGGTTGTAGGCGTCGATCAGCTCGGCCAGGTACTCCGGCGAGAGCTGGCGCTCCATCGGCCGGGCGCGCCGCCGGATGCGCTCGAGGCAGGTCTCGACGTCGGCCACCAGGTAGAGCACGAGGTCGGGCACCGGCACCTGCGGCTCGAGCAAGGTGTAGAGCTTGTCGAACAGCATCAGCTCGTCGTCCGACAGCGTCAGGTAGGCGAAGATGCGATTCTTCTGCAGCGTGTAGTCGGAGACCAACAGGCGGCTGAACAGCTCGCGCTGCACGATGTCCTGCTGCTGTTTGTAGCGCGAGAGCAGGAAGTAGAGCTCGGTCTGGAAAGCGGCGCCCTCGCGGTCCTCGTAGAAGGCCGGCAGGAAGGGGTTGCCGGCGTCTTCCAGCACCTTCACGCCCTCGAAGCGCTTGGTGAGCATTTCCACCAAGGTGGTCTTGCCGACCCCGATCGGGCCGTCGACCGCGAGGTAGTTGCAGGGGAGCGCTTCGCTGCTCAAACGGCGGCGCTCGGGCGGACGATCGGGTTGTAGAGGGTGTCGCGCTCGACGGGCTCGAAGCCCGCCAGCCGCACGATGCGCTCGAGCTCCGGCCGGCTGAGGCTCTGCTGGGTGTCGGCGCCGGCCATGTGGTAGATCGTTTCCTCGATCACCGTGCCGTCGAGGTCGTCGGCGCCGAAGCGCAGCGCCAGCTGGGCCAGCTTGGGCGAGATCATCACCCAGTAGGCCTTGATGTGGGGCACGTTGTCGAGCACCAGGCGAGCGGCGGCGAGGTGGCGCAGGTCGTCGAGCCCGGTGGTGTGGAACCTGAGCCCCATGTAGTTGTTCTCGGGGTGGTAGGCGAGGGGGATGAAGGCGTTGAAGCCGCCCGTCTCGTCTTGCAGCGTGCGCAGCTGCAGCAGGTGGTCGACCTTGTGCTCCACCTTCTCGACGTGCCCGTAGAGCATCGTGCAGTTGCTGTGGATGCCCATCTGATGGGCCGTGCGATGGACCTCGATCCACTCGCCGGCGTCGAGCTTGCCGTCGCAGATGATCTCGCGCACGTCGGGGTGAAAGATCTCGGCGCCACCGCCCGGCAGCGAGCCCAGCCCGGCGTCGCGCAGCCGCTCCAGCACCTGACGGATGGTGAGCTTCTCGCGCTGCGCGAACCAGCCGATCTCGATGGCGGTGAAGGCCTTGAGGTGGACTTGCGGGTAGCGCTCCTTGAGCCCGCGCAGCATCTCCTCGTACCAGCTCATCGGCAGATCGGGGTGGAGGCCGCCGACGATGTGCAGCTCGGTGATCTGGTTGCCACCCTGCGCCGCGGCCCGCTGGTAGATCTCCTCGTGGCTCATCTCCCAGGCGTGGGGCTCGCCGGGCAGCGCGGCGAAGCTGCAGAACTTGCAGTTGTAGGTGTAGACGCAGACGTTCGTCGGGTTGATGTGGCGGTTGAGGTTGAAGAACGCCGCGTTGCCGTGCCGCCGGCGCCGCACGGTGTCGGCGAGCTTGCCGAGATGCAGCACGTGGGGCGTGGTGAAGGTGAGAGTGGCGTCCGCCTCGTCGAGCCGCACGCCGTCGCGCACCTTGGCCGCGAGCTCACGCAGGGCGGCTGGAAACGCCTCCGGCTGGATGGGGGTGGGCTCGCTCAGCGGGTGCACGGTCGGGATGTCCGGGGTGGGGGCCTTCGCGGTCGAGGACCGCGGCGCGGCCGCTCACGAACGAAGCAGGAGTATATCAACAGCCGTGGCGGCAAAGAGCCAGACGGAGAGGGCGCCGTTGGCCAGGAAGAAGGCCGCGTCGAGCCGCGAGAGGTCCCCGGGGCGCACCACCCAATGCTGGTAGAGGAGGAGCGCGGCGCAGCCCGCCCAGCCCAGCCAGTAGGCGCCGCCGAGGCCGGGCGGGTAGAGCCGCGGCAGGGCGGCGAGCAGCACCAGCGTCAGGCCGTGGAGCGCCGCCGAGATCCATAGCGAGCCCAGGTTGCCGAAGCGGGCCGGGATCGAGAAGAGGCCTCGCGAGCGGTCGAAGTGCTCGTCCTGGAGGGCATAGAGCACGTCGAAGCCACCCACCCAGAAAAGCACCGCGAGAGCGAGCACGAGGGGGGGCACGGCGACGCTGCCGCGGACGGCGACCCAGGCCCCGAGGGGTGCACCCGCGAGGCCGAGGCCGAGCACCAGATGGGCCGCCCAGGTGAAGCGCTTGGTGTAGGAGTAGCCGAGGGTCACCAGCAGGGCCACGGGGGTGAGGGCCAGCGCCAGCGGGTTGAGCTGCCAGGCGGCGATGACGAGCAGCGCCACGCTGGCGATGACGAAGCCCACCACGAAGGCAGGGCTCACCTCGCCCCGCGGCAGGGCCCGCACGGCGGTGCGCGGGTTCTCGGCGTCGAGGTGGCGGTCGACGAGCCGGTTGAAGGCCATCGCGGCGCTCCGCGCCCCCACCATCGCGAGGGCGATCCAGCCGACGGTCGACCAGCGCGGCCAACCCTCGGCGGCGAGCAGCATGCCGAGGAAGGCGAAGGGCAAGGCGAAGATCGTGTGCTCGAACTTGATCATCTCGAGCACGGTCGACAGCGAGCGGCGCGGCGACATGCGGTGCCTGAGCTCCTAGCTCCCCCAACGCAGGCCGTCGTCCCCGGGCAGCACGAGGCCGAGGTGGTCGAGGATGCGCAGGGCGTAGTGGTCGAGGAAGCGCGGCATCTCCTCGCCGCCGATGTAGAAGGCCGGGATGGGCGGCAGGATGGTCGCCCCGGCGTAGGCGAGGCGCCGCAGGTTCTCCAGATGGATCAACGAGAGCGGCGTTTCACGAAAGCCGAGCACGAGGGGCCAGCGCTCCTTCAAGGCGACGGCACCGGCGCGGTGCACCAGGGTGCGCGCCGAGCCCGTGGCCAGGGCACCGAGGGTGCCGGCGGAGCAGGGCAGCACGATGGTGCCGGCGAGAGGGTACGAACCGGAGGCGATCGGCGCGTCGAGCTCGTTGTCGCGGTGGACGACCACTTTCTGGCGAGCCTCGGGGGCCAGGTCCGCCGCCGCGACGAGGTCCGCGGCAGCCGTGCGCTCGGCGCCCAGCTCATGCCGCAGCACCTGGCTAGCGCCCGCTGAAACCACCAGGTGCAGCCGCTCGACGGCCGCCAGCGGCGCCAGCCGGGCAAGCAGGTGGCGGGGCAGCAGCATCCCGGACGCACCGCTGACGAGGAGGGCAACTCGAAGTCCCACAAGACGCGTAGGCTATACTACGCGCCGGGCCCACTGGCCCCCCCGCCCATCGAGAGAGTCCTCACCCGGCAAGTGCACCCCGATTCACCACCGACGCCGGCCCACGAACGGGCCGAGACGCCAGCAGCAAGCAAGGCAAGACCCGTGGCGGCAGCGCCCTGAGCGGCCCTGCCACGGCGAAAGGAGAACCCGATCGTGACCCCCTGGTGGCTGCGCCCCTTCGGCGCCGAGAACCAAGACGACGAGGAGACGAGCAACCCCTCGGCCTCGCTCCCCCCTTCCTCCCCACCCCCTGCAGCCGACTCCGGCGCCGCAGCCGACTCCCGGCGCGAAGCGGCGAGCGAGCCCCCTAGCGAGGCCGCAGCGCCTGCTGAGGCGGCTGCCAACGGTGAGACGGCCGACGACGCGCCGGCCAGCCGCTCCCGGTCCCGGCGCCGCCGCGGCACCCGCGGCCGCGGGCGCGCCAGCTCCGCTGCGGCCGGCGCCAGCGAGGAAGCCGAGGAAGAAACCGACGGCGACGACGCCGAGGCGGAGGTCGAGGCGGCCGCGCCGGCACCGCCCGCGGAGCGCGAGCGCGTTGCCGAACCGTCCCGCAAGTCTGAGCCGCCGCGCGCAGCGAGCCGCCCCGAACCGACCCGCAGCGAGGCCCCCCGCGGCGAGGCCGCGCGTTCCGAGAGCGGGCGCTTGGAGGCTCCCCGCACCGAGCGCCCCCGGCGCAGCCGCTTCCGCTTCGACGACGAGGCCGACAACGGCCCCGCCTACACCCGCGAGGTGGTGGTCTCGGTGGCGCCCGAGCGCGCCCATTCCTACAACGACGAACGCAAGATCGCCATGTTCTGCGACCTCGAGAACATCGCCCTCGGCGTGCGGGACTCGCCGGAGGTCAAGAAGTTCGACATCACGCTGGTCCTCGAGCGCCTGCTCGAGAAAGGCAAGATCATCGTCAAGAAGGCCTACTGCGACTGGGAGCGCTACAGCGACTTCAAGCGCGCCTTCCATGAGGCCGCCATCGAGCTGATCGACATCCCGCAGAAGTACTACTCGGGCAAGAACAGCGCCGACATCAAGATGGTGGTCGACGCGATGGACCTCTGCTACTCGAAGGAGCACCTCGACACCTTCGTCATCATGTCGGGGGACAGCGACTTCTCGCCCCTGGTCTCGAAGCTCAAAGAGAACAACAAGTACGTGATCGGGGTGGGCGTCAAGGGCGCCTCGTCCAATCTGCTGATCGGCAACTGCGACGAGTTCATCTACTACGAGGACGTCTGGCGGGACCAGCAGAAGGTGCCGCAGCTCGCTGGCCTCAACAAGAAGCAGGCCGAGGTCTTCGAGCTGATGGTGGAGTCGATCCTCGCCCTCGTGCGCGAGAACAAGGACGTGCTCTGGGGCTCGATGATCAAGCAGACCATGCAGCGCAAGAAGCCGTCGTTCAACGAGGGCTACTACGGCTACAGCACCTTCTCCGAGCTGCTCGAAGACGCCGAGGCCAAGAGCGTCATCCGCTTGAAGAAGGACCAGCGCTCCGGCTCCTACATCGTCACCGGCTTCGCCCAGTAGGGGCAAAGGTCGGGGCGAAAGACCCTTCGCCCCTACGACCCCGGGCATTGGCCTCCCTCCGGCCGGGACAGAGGCGCGCCCGGGGTTGCCCCGGGCCACGATCCTAGGCCCCTTCCGGGGCCCGACGCACGAGCGCAAGCCCCGCCAGGGGCGAGCCTCATTAGCCCGGGGCGGTAGCCCCGGGCCGCTTTCGCCCCTGCGACACAGCCCCTACGGCACGGTGAGCGACCAGTTACCGGTGGTTCCCGCCTCGAAGCCGTCGGCGAAGAGCAGGTCCGTGCGGATGAAGGCCCCGCGGCCGTGGGTGAAGGCCACCAACCGCTCACCCCGGGGATCCATCTCCAGCTCGAAGACCGCGACGTTCGGCATCCCGTCGGCGGGGCCGAAGTGCGTCCAGCTGGCGCCGGCATCGGTCGAGTACCAAACGCCCATGTCCGTACCCAGGTAGAGGGTCGCAGAGTCCTTCGGATCGATCACCAGCGAGTTGGCGGGCAGGTTGGCCGGCGGCGAGACATCCATCCAGGTGGCGCTGCCGGAGAGCGCGTTGGTGCTCTTGAAGACGTGCCCGGGCTCACCGGGAGTGCCTTCGTCAAAGCCCGAGAGGGTGACGTAGGCGACGTTGCCGTTCGCCGGATCGAAGGCGATGTCGGTGATCGCACGGTTCGGTACCTGGTTGGCGGGATCGAGATCGCTCCACGAGGTACCGCCGTTGGTGGTGACGCGCAGAGCGCCGAAGTTGACGCCCACCGACGCCGTGGCGCGGCAACCGAAGGCGTAGGTGCCGCAGCTGGTGTCAGACGGCGCGAAGGCGAGCGCCGAGAGCCCCTGGCTCATCTCCGGCCCGTTCGTGGTGAAGGCCACGGTCCCCGAGAAGAAGGCGTTGGCCCGCCACAGGTTGTCCGTCCCGGCGAGCATCACGTCCGCGCTCGCGGGGCAAGCCTCGACGCGGGCGATGAACGGTGCGTTGGTGCGGTCGAGCCCGCCGTTGGCACTGGTGAAGCTCGCGCCGCCGTTGGTCGTCCGCGAGAGGTTCAGGCGTTGAGTCGAGACCAGCCAGTCGTTGTTGGGGTCGTCGCGCGAGATGACGTTGTCGGCACCATCGCCGCCGAAGATCCAGGTCCACGCCGGGCTGCCATCCCAGACGTGGGTGCCGTTGTCCTGCGAGCCGCCCAGCATCCGCTTCACCGTCGTCCGGCGGTGCAGGGAGCCGTCGTAGTACTGGGTGAGCTCGAGGTTGGTGTTGTGGTCGGTCCAGGTGGCGCCGTTGTCCGTCGTGCTCCACACGCCACCGTCGTTGGCCGCGATCAGCCGGCGGCCGGCCCAGGCCATGCCGTGCTGGTCGACGTGGATGCCGTTGGCCGGGCTGCTGGCGGTCTTGCTGACCTCCGTCCAGGTGCTGCCGTCGAAGCGCCAGAGGGGGACGCCACCGGCCCACAGCACGTTGGCGTTGGTCGGATCGACCGAGATCTCGTGCGAGTACCAGCATTGGTTGGAGGCCGAGGCGAAGGCGAGATCGAAGCCGCAGTAGCCGCCGGTACCGGTCGGCGCCGTGTTGACGGCGGTGAAGCTCGGCGTCGGCGCGAGAGCGTCCGTGCTCTTCCACAGGCCGAGCAGCGCGCCGTCCGTGCCCACGCCGTTGAAGGCGTCCTGGATGCTGACGTAGAGCGTGTTGGGGTCCGAGGGGGCGCTCGCCAGCTCGACGCGGCCGAGGCCAGCGCCGAGGGCGGTCCATGGCCCGCTGAGCGGGTTCCAGGTCTGGCCGCCGTCGGTCGAGCGATAGACGCCGTTGGCGCCGCCGCCGTTGACGTCACCCAGACCGGCAAACTGGTTGGCGAAGTCGGTGGCGTCGACCTCGATGTCCGTCGCCTGCCCGGCCAGCACCAGCGACCAGCTGCTGCCGCCGTCCGTCGAGCGGTAGATGCCCTGCGGCGGCACCGCCGTCGGCCGCGTCCCCACCCGGCCACCAACCCCCGTGGTGGTGGCCACCAGCACCACGTCCTCGTCCGTCGGGCTCACCTTGACATCGGCGACCGCGTTGCCCACGAAGTCGCTGGTCGCCACCAGGCTCCAGGTGGTGCCGCCGTCCGTCGACTTGAGGATGCCCTGGCCGCCGTAGGAATCGGCAGCGAAGGCAGACTCGCCGGTGCCGGCGTAGACCACCGCCGGCAGGCCGGCGGCGAAAGCGAGCGAGCCCATGGCGAGCGAGGCCTGGTCGTCGCTGCGGGGCGCCCAGGTGGTGCCGGAATCGCTGGTCTCCCAGATACCGCCCTGGGCGGCGCCGATCAGCCAATGGGCGTTGTTGCCCGGATCAACGGCGATGTCGACCACTCGACCGCTCATCGGCCGGGTACCGCCGGTGGCACCGATCTGCCCGCCGAGGATCGGCGCCGGGCCGAGAGGCGCCCAGGGGGTCACGAAAGTGCGCTGCGGGGGGTGGGCGCGCTGGTGCACGGCGATCTGCCGGCGGGCCCGCTCGAGAGCGCCCGGTGGCACGAAACCGAGGGGGGAAGCGCGGTCCTCCCACAGCCAGAGCCAGCGCTGGAAGGGTTTGCTGTCGACGAGCGCCGGGTTGCGCAGCAGCGGCGGCGGCTCCTCGGCGCGGGTCGCCACCGGGAGCGCGGCGAGCAGCGCCGCGGCGCAGAGAGCGGGCAGAGTCGTGCGGGGTCTCGTCATGGGAGCCTCCTCACACCAAGGTCGGATGGGTTGTGGGAGCGGACAATAAGCCATTCTGCGCTTCGGATAAACTGCTGCCAATGGCCCCCGCGGACAGCCTGCGCATCGACCCGTTGCGGATCAATCTGTGGTCGGGGCCGCGCAACGTCTCGACCGCCCTGATGTACTCCTTCGCCCAGCGGCCGGACACGCGGGTCGTCGACGAGCCTCTCTATGCCCACTACCTCAGGGTCTCCGGCGCCGATCATCCCGGCGCGCAGGAGGTGCTGGCGGCCATGGAAACGGACGGCGAGCGCGTCGTCGAGACGGTGATCCTCGGCCCCTGCGACCGCCCGGTGGTCTTCTTCAAGCAGATGGCCCATCACCTGGTGGCGCTGGACCACGGTTTCTTGGCCCGCACGACCAACGTGCTCCTGGTGCGCGACCCCGAGGAGATGCTGCCCTCGCTGATCAACCAGATCCCCAACCCGGTGCTGCGCGACACCGGCCTCGCCGCGCAGTCGGCCCTGCTTGCCGAGCTGCTCTCCCTGGGGCAAGACCCGCCGGTGCTCGAGGCCCGCGAGCTGCTGCGTGACCCCGAGGGCGTGCTCGGCGAGCTCTGCCGTCGGCTGGGCATCCCGTTCTTCGCCGAGATGCTCCGCTGGCGGGCCGGCGCCCGCCCCGAGGACGGCGTGTGGGCGCCGCACTGGTACCACAACGTCCACCGCTCGACGGGCTTCGAGGCCTACCGGCCGAAGACCGCCCCTTTCCCCGCTCAGCTGCGGCCGCTGCTCGCCGAGTGCAAGCCGCACTACGCGGCCCTCGACGCGCGGGCGCTCCGCGCGAGGAGCTGAATGCAACAGCGCTTCGACCCCAGGAACGCCGACATCCTCGTCCATGTCCGCGGCCAGCTGGTGCCGCGCAGCGAAGCCAGAGTGTCCGTCTTCGACAGCGCCGTCCAGGGCGGCGATGCGGTGTGGGAGGGGCTGCGGGTGTACGACGGCCGCGTCTTCGCCCTGGAGCAGCACCTCGACCGCCTCTTCGCCTCCGCCCACGCCATGGCCTTCGCCGCGGTGCCGAGCCGCGAGGAGGTGAAGGAGGCCCTGTTCGCCACCCTGCGCGCCAACGGCATGCGCGACGGTGCCCACGTGCGGCTCACCCTCACCCGCGGCGAGAAGATCACCTCCGGCATGGACCCGCGTTTGAACCAGTCGGGCCCCAGCCTGATCGTCCTCGCCGAGTGGAAGCCGCCGGTCTACGACCAGGGCGGCATCCGGTTGGTGACCGCCGCCATCCGCCGCAACTCGCCGCAGTGCGTGGACTCGAAGATCCACCACAACAACCTGATCAACAACATCCTGGCGAAGATCGAGGCCAACGTCGCCGGTGCCGACGACGCCCTGATGCTCGACCTCGCCGGCTTCGTCTCCGAGACCAACGCCACCAACGTCTTCGTGGTGCGGCGTGGCACGCTGCTCACGCCCCACGCCGACAGCTGCCTGCCCGGCATCACCCGCGGCCTGGTGCTGGAGATCGCCGCCGGGGCCGGCATCCCGGCGGCCGAGAAGAACCTGTCGCTGACCGAGATCTACACCGCCGACGAGATGTTCACCACCGGCACCATGGGCGAGCTCAGCCCCGTGCTCGCCGTCGACGGCAGGCCGATTGGCTCGGGCGTCGGGCCGCTCACCCGGCGATTGCAGGCGCTCTACGCCGAGCGCACCGCCCGCGAGGGCGTGCCGGTCCCCGGCCTCTGAGATCGAGCTCCGCTCAGCCCGCGATCGCCAACCGGCTCGCCGCCTCGGCCGAGAGGGGGTCGCCCGCCTCGCCCCGCCGCAGCCGCTGCAAGGCGGCGAAGGCGATCATCGCGGCGTTGTCGCCGGCGTAGCGCAGCGGCACGAGGCGTAGCTCCACCTCGTGCTCGGCGGCCCAGGCGACGAGGGTGCGGCGCAACAGGCGGTTAGCCGCGGCGCCGCCCGAGACAGCGAGGAAGCGCACCTCGCCCCGTCGGCGCAGGCGGTTGAGGCGGCTCATCACCTGGGTGACGGCGGCATGGCGGAAGCTCGCCAGGAGGTCGAGGACCTCGGCCGGCGCAGACGACGGCGCCGCGAGGTCGACCCCGCCGAGATCGGTGACAACCCCGGCGCGCTCCAGCTTCTCGATCTCGACGAGCGTCTGGCTCTTGAGCCCGGAATAGGAGAAGTCCAGGCTCTGGTCCGAGCACTGGGGCACGGGGAGGGCAAAGCGGCGCTCGGCCCCCAGCTCCGCCAGCTGGTCGACCTTCGGACCCTGCGGATAGGCGAGGCCGAGGCGCTTGCCGACCTTGTCGAAGACCTCGCCGAAGGCATCGTCGCGGGTCTCGGCCAGGGTGGCGATCTGCCCCGCGTCCACCCGGTAGAGGGCAGTGTGCCCACCCGAGGCGATCAGCCCCAGAAAGCGCTCCGGCAGCGGTTCGGCGGCCTCGCCCGCCTCGCGCTGGAAGGGCGAATAGAGGTGGGCTTCGAGGTGGTGGGTGGCGAAGAAGGGCTTGCCGAGGCCGTAGGCGAGGGCCTTGCCCAGGCTCAAGCCCACCAAGAGCGCCCCGACCAGGCCGGGGCCGCGGGTGGCCGCCACGGCGTCGAGGTCGGCGAACGCCAGGCCGGCCTTGGCGAGGGCCTCGCGGCTCACCGCCGGCCAGTTGGCGAGGTGCTCACGGGAGGCGATCTCCGGCACCACGCCGCCGTAGGCCTGGTGTGCCAGCTGGCTCGAGACCACCGAGGCGATCACCCTCCCGGCACCGTCGACCACCGCACAGGCGGTGTCGTCGCAGGAGGTCTCGATCCCCAGCACCAGAGGGCGCTGGGGTAGCTCGGTCGCGGGCTGGGAGGGAGGCTGGGGCTCGGCCGGCATCCGGCGGAGTCTATCCGCCCCGGCGCTCCGGCCCCCGAGGCGGGATCGGTGTGGCCTAGCGGCCGCCGTCGTGGTGCTCGTGGTGGTGCTCGCCGTCGTCCTCGACGCGGATCTCGATCTTCCGCTCCTGCTGGTCGCCGTCGCCGGCCTTCTTGCGAATCACGATCACCTGGGCGTCGCCGTCGCCGAGCCCTTCGACCATGGCGTCGGCCGCGTCGCCGTCGAGCACCCGCACCTGGACGCCATCGCCACCGGCCTCGCCGTCGCCGCGGATCACGACCCGCTTGGTGATCGTCTTGGTTCCCGGTTCGCCGTCCTCGTCACCACTGGTGACGATCACGATGTTGCGCTCGCCGCGGCCCGCGCCGGCCGCCGCCTTGCCGCCGCGCACGATCACCTCGCGCGCCTCGCCATCAACGTCCTTGCCGCCGAGGCGCAGGTGCATGGCCCCATCGCCGTCGGCGTCGAGGTCGAGGTCGAGGTCGAGGTCGACCTTGATCGTCTTGCCGTCGAGGTCGAGGTCGTAGCCCTTCGCCGTGCGGGTGACGGTGCCGGCCTTGCCGCTGTCGGTGGTGAAGGGGCGGGAGTCGCCCACCGCCATGCTCTCGAGGTCGAGGTCGATCTTGCCGGCGTCGCCGGTCACCAGCTTGATCTTGTGATGCTCGCTCGTCGCCTTGTCGGCACCGCCGGCGAGGGCCGCGAGGGTGCCGAGCGCGCCGATGGCGGCAGCGGCGAGGGCGATCCGCAGGGTGGTCTTGGTCATGAGGCTCTCCTTGTTCTTCCGTGGTGGCCCGCGCCGGCGGTGCCGACGCGGTGGACGACCTGGCCAGGAGCAACGGCGGTGCCAGCGGCGGCAGACCGCCCGCGGCAGGATGCGGGCCGCACCACCTCCCGAAATGGGGAAATCGCTGCCGGAATGAGCAGGCCTAGTCGGCGAGCAGGCCGTGCTTTTCCAGCCGGTAGAGGAAGGCCTTGTAGGGCAGGTCGAGGAGGCGGGAGGCGCGGGCGCGGTTGCCGGCGGCGAGCTGCAGGGCCTGGCGCAGGCAGTCGCGCTCGTGCTCCTCCCAGCAGAGGCCCCCCGGGGGCAAGCGGAAGCCACCGTCACCGCGCGGCCCCTCTCCGATCTCGGGCGGCAGGTCTGCGATCCGCATCTGGCCGCCCTCCGCGAGCAGGACGAGCCGCTCGACCACGTTGGCCAGCTGGCGCACGTTGCCCGGCCAGGCGTAGTCGATCAGCCGCTTGAGCACCGCCTTGGGAATGGGCCCCGTTTCGATGCCGTAGCGGCGACGGGCGCGCGCCGTCAGGTTGTCGACCAGGAGGGGTAGGTCCTCGCGGCGCTCGCGCAGGGGTGGCAGCGCCAGCGAGACGACGTTGAGCCGGTAGTAGAGGTCTTCGCGGAAGCGCCCGGCGGCGACCTCGGCGGCGAGGTCGCGGTTGGTGGCGGCGAGGATGCGGGCGTCGGCTGGCAGCTCGCGGCTGCCCCCCACGCGGGTGAAGCGCGCCTCGGCGAGGGCGCGCAAGAGCTTGGGTTGGAGCGGCAGCGGCAGCTCACCCACTTCGTCGAGGAAGAGCGTGCCACCGGCCGCCTGCTCGAACTTGCCCGGCCGCTCGCGGTCGGCGCCGGTGTAGGCGCCCTTCTCCGCACCGAAGAACTCGGCCTCGATCAGGCCCTCGGGCACGGCCGCGCAGTTGACCGCCACGAAGGGGCCCTGAGCGCGCGGCGAGAGGGCGTGGAGGGCCCGCGCGGCGAGCTCCTTGCCGGTACCGCTCTCGCCGGTGAGGAGGATGGTGGCGCCCGTCGCGGCGAGCTTCTCCAGCCGGCGGAAGAGCTGCTGCATGGCCGGCGCCCGTCCCACCATCTCGACCAGGCGGTCGCGCTCGCCGAGGGCCTGCTGCAGCTGGCGGTTCTCCGCCTCGAGCCGGCGCGTGCGCAGGGTGCGTTCGAGGGCGAGGAGCAGGGCCTGCACCTCGAACGGCTTGGTGAGGTAGTCGTCGGCGCCGGCCCGCACCGCTTCGACCGCCCTGCCGATCGTGCCGTAGGCGGTGACCATCACGAAGGCGGTCCCGGGGTACTGCGCGTGCGCCTCGGCCAGCAGGGCGAGGCCGTCCCCGTCCGGCAGCCTCCAATCGGAGAGCACGAGGTCGACCGGCACGCGGGCGAGGGCTTCGCGGGCGGCCGCCACCGTCGCCGCCTCGGCCACCGCGTAGCCCTCCCGCTTGAGCAGCCCGAGGACGAGCATGCGCTGGTCGGCGTCGTCCTCGACGACCAGGATGCGGGCGTCTGCCCCCTCAGGCCGCGGCATGCTCGCTCCGCTGCCGTCGCTCGGCACGGTCCCGCACCACCAGCCGGGCGCTGGTGCCGCCGCCGTCACGGTCAGCCAGCTCCAGGCTGCCACCGTAGCGGCTGGTCGCCAGGCGATGGCAGAGGAAGAGGCCCATGCCGGAGCCCGTCGGCTTGGTCGAGACGTGGGCGGCGAACAGGCGCGCCCGCACCTCGGGAGCGAGGCCGGGGCCTGCGTCCTCGACGGTCACCTGGACGCTGCCGTCCCTGGCCTCGACGCCCACCACGACGCTGCCCTCCGGCGGGCTCGCCTCGACGGCGTTGACCACCAGGGCCTGCAGCATTGCCCGCAGCTCGGCCGGGACGCCGCTCACCCGCGGAGCCGCAGCTCCCTCGGCGGCCGGCTCGACCCGCAAGCGAGCCCGCTCCCGGCCCTCCTGCAGGATCTCGAGCACCACGTCCTCGGCGAGGGCGCGCAGGTCGATGGTCGTCGCGCCTCCCGGGCCGTCGGCCGCCAGGACCAGGAGCGCCCGCACGGACTGGTCCATGCGGCGGATCTGGCGGCGGGCGGTCTCGGCGAGCCGGTGGCCCTCCTCACCGTGGGCACCGCCTGCAGCCAGCTCGTCGACCGTCAGGCCGAGCGCGTTGAGTGGGTTGCGCAGGGTGTGGGCGAGCCCGCGGGCGACCTCGCCGAGCTCGGCCAGGTGCTCGCGCTCCTCGCGTTCGCGGGCCTCCGCGGCATGCTGCGCCAGCTCGGCCGACATGCGGTTGAAGGCCCGCACGGCCTCCCCAACCTCGGGGTCGCGGGGCGCCGGTGACTGTACGCCGAGCTCTCCCTGGCCCACCCGGCGCGCCGCCGAGGCGAGGGCCGCGAGGGGCGAGGAGACCCGGTGGGCAACGACAGCGGCGACCAGCAGGCCGAGGGCCAGGAGGCCGAGCGAGCCGAGGAGGAGCCGCTGGCCGAAGCGCCCGACGCGATCCTCGACACCGCTCGCCGGCAGCGGGATCACCCGGGCAGCGCCGTCGCCTTCAACCCGCAGGCCGCGGCGGTCGTCGTCGAGCTTGAGGACGACGTGCGTCTTGGCGGGAGCGCCACCCGGCGCGGCGACCTCGACCTGGGCCGTCATCGCGCCCGTCATCGCACCCGGCGCTTCGCCCAGCGGGTCGACCGCGGCTTCGCCTTGGGCAGCGTGCGCCGGCGCGCCGGCAGGCCGCTCCGCGACCCGGAAGTAGAACTCGTGGACCCCCGCGCGCGCTTCGTCGTCACCCTGGCGGATCACCGTCACCCGGCGGTCGACCTTCCTCGGCGCTCCGGCGCCGGGCTCGGCGGCGTCCTCCCCCACCTCTTCTCCTCCCACGACGGTCAGCAGCGAGCGACCGACCGAGACGGCGACGTTGCCCACCTCGCCGGCGAGGTCTCGCGACAGGGTGCGCACCAGCCACCACTGGCCGGCCACCAGCAGGGCCACCAGGCCGCCGAAGAGGAGGAAGAGACGCCAACGTAGGGTCATCGAAGATCGGATCCTAGCGCTCTCGCGAGCGCACCTTCACGGCCGAACAGCAAGGGCCATGCCGGCGGCGATGGCGCGCGGCTGCTAGACTGGTGCTTCTCCGGGTCGGCTCGTCCCGGCACCCGGTCACGACCCCTACTCGACGGCACCATGCCCATCCGCTTCGCGATCAACGGCCTCGGCCGCGTCGGCCGCGCCCTGGTGAGGATCGCCCGCCAGCACCCCGAGCTCGAGCTGGTGGCGATCAACGACCAGGCCGATTCGCAGGTCCTCGCCCGCCTGCTGCGCCACGACTCCCTCCACGGCCGCTTCCCGGCGCCCGTCGAGGCCGAGCCCGGGGCCCTGCGGATCGATGGCGTGCGCGTGCCGCTCTTCGGTGCCTCGAACCCGCAGGCGGTGCCCTGGTCGCAGGCCGAGCCCTGGCTGGTGGTGGAGTCCACGGGCCAGTTCCGCGATCGCGCCACGGCCGCCGGACACCTGGGCGGGAGCGTCGCCAAGGTCGTCGTCTCGGCCGTCGCCGCCGGCGTCGACGCCACCTTCTGCGTCGGGGTCAACCATCAGCGCTACGCGCCTGCGCAGAGCGTGGTGAGCAATGCCTCCTGCACCGCCAACTGCCTGGCGCCGCTCGCCCTCGTCCTCCAACGCCGCTTCGGCATCGAGCACGGCTTCATGAGCACCGTGCACTGCTACACGAACAGCCAGCGGCTGATGGACATGTCCCACCCGGACCCGCGGCGGGCCCGCGCCGCCGCCCTCAACGTGATCCCGACGACGAGCGATGCCGTCACCTCGATCGGCGACGTGCTGCCCGAGCTGGCCGGCAAGATCGACGGGCTGGCCTACCGAGTGCCGGTGCCGGACGGCTCGCTGGTGGACCTCGTCGTCCGCCTCGGCCGCGACGCCAGCCGCGACGAGGTGGCCGCCGCCTTCCGCGAGGCCGCGAGCGGCGAGCTCGCCGGCATCCTCGCCACCACCGAGGAGGAGCTGGTCTCGGCCGACTTCATTGGCGACCCGCATTCCGCCACCATCGACTTGCCCCTCCTGGCCGAGCTCGACCGCCGGCTGTTCCGCGTCGTCGCCTGGTACGACAACGAATGGGGCTACGCCAATCGCCTGGCGGAGCTCCTCCTCCACATGGGCCGCAAGGAGCTGCCACCATGAGCCGCCTTCTCACTCTCGAAGATCTCGACCTCGGGGCCCTCTCCGGGGTGCGCGTGTTCGTACGGGTCGACTTCAACGTGCCGATCAAGGACGGCAAGGTGATGGACGACACCCGGCTGGTCGAGGCGCTGCCGACCCTCCGTGACCTGGTGGCGGCCGGCGCCTGCGTCCTCCTCGCCTCGCACCACGGCCGTCCCAAGGGCCAGGTCAACCCCAAGTACAGCCTGCGACCAGCGGCGGAGCGCTTGAGCCAGCTCTTCGGCCGCCCCGTC
Source organism: uncultured Thermoanaerobaculia bacterium (assembly GCA_964420075.1). GTDB lineage: Bacteria > Acidobacteriota > Thermoanaerobaculia > Multivoradales > SZUA-115 > CAYQRE01. The sequence continues at coordinate 92,839 of CAYQRE010000009.1, forward strand.
GAGTTCGCCGAGGACTGCGTCGGGGAGAAGGCCGAGTCCGCGGCGCGGGCGCTGCGCCCTGGGGACCTCTGCGTGCTCGAGAACCTGCGCTACCACGCCGCCGAGGAAGCCAACGACGGCGCCTTCGCCGCCGGCTTGGCGCGCCTCGCCGAGGCCTACGTGGACGACGCCTTCGGCGCCGCCCACCGTGCTCACGCCTCGGTCGTCGGCGTACCGGCCCTCCTCGCCCGCAAGGCTGCCGGCCGCCTGATGGTCAAGGAGGTCACGTCGCTCGCGCGCCTGCTCGGCGAGCCGGCGCGGCCCTTCGTCGCCATCCTCGGTGGCGCCAAGATCGAGGGCAAGATCGACACCCTCTCAAACCTGCTGCCGAGGCTCGACCGTCTGCTCGTCGGCGGCGGCATGGCCAACACCTTCCTCGCCGCCCAGGGCCTCGACCTCGCGGCCTCGCTGGTCGAGAGCGAGCGCCTGGACGTCGCCCGCGAGATCCTCGCCCGCGCCGCCGAGCTGGGTGTCGAGGTGCTGCTGCCCAGCGACCTCGTGGTGGCCGACCGCTTCGAAGGTCCCGAGCGCATCGCGACGGTGCCGGCCAACGCCGTCCCCGCCGGCATGACGGCCCTCGACGTCGGCCCGGCCACCACCGCGGCCTTCGCCGCCGCCCTCGCCGACGCCGGCACGTTGTTCTGGAACGGCCCGCTGGGGGTCTTCGAGAAACCACCCTTCGACGCTGCCACTCGCACCGTGGCCCAGGCCCTGGCGGCCTGCCCCGGCTTCACCGTGCTGGGCGGCGGCGAGACGGTGGCGGCAGCCCATCAGGCCGGGGTGACCGACCGCGTCTCGCACGTCTCGACCGGCGGTGGTGCCTCCCTCGAGCTGCTGGCTGGCCGTACCCTCCCCGGGGTGGCGGCGCTGATGACGGATTGAGCGATGGACGACGGGACGATGGAAGAGATCGAGGACTTGGAGCTGGGCGGGCGCCGGCCGCTGCTCGCCGCCAACTGGAAGATGCACCTGCTGCGCCGCGAGGCGCGGGCCTATTGCGAGGAGCTGCGCCGCGACCTCGGCGAGGCGATGGTCGACATCGTCCTCTGCCCCTCCTTCCCCCTCCTGGGTGACGTCGCCGCCGCCCTCGAAGGCAGCACCGTGATGGTGGGTGGGCAGGACCTCCATCCCGCCGCCAAAGGGGCCCACACCGGCGACGTCTCCGCGCCGCAGCTGATCGATGCCGGCTGCTCCTGGGTGATCGTCGGCCACAGCGAGCGCCGGCGTGACCACGGCGAGGACGATCGCCTCGTCGCCGCCAAGATCGAGGCCGCAGTCGCCAATGGCCTCACTCCCATCCTCTGCGTGGGGGAGACCCGCGAGGAGCGGCAGGCGGGCAGGACTTTCGAGGTGCTCGAGCGCCAGCTCACCGTGGCGCTCTCCGACGAGGCCGGCGAGCTGGTGGTGGCCTACGAGCCGGTGTGGGCGATCGGCACCGGCGACACCGCAACGCCGGAGGTCGCCCAAGAGGCCCACGCCTTCCTCCGCGGGCTGCTGCGAGAGCTCCTCGGTGACGAGGCGGAGTGGGTCCGCCTCCTCTACGGTGGCTCCGCCAACCCCGACAACGCCGCCGCCCTGATCGCCCAGGCAGACATCGACGGCTTCCTCGTCGGCGGCGCCAGTCTTGACCCGAAGAAATTTCTGACTATGATTCGCGTTTCGGCCCCGGCCCTCTAGCCGGTGGCCGACGGCCGCGAGATCGAGGGCGGCCCGAACTCCGGAGGTTGCAGTGATCTACGTTCTGTACTTCATCCACGTGGTCGTTTCGGTCTTCCTGATCCTCGTCGTGCTTCTGCAGCAGGGCAAGGGGGCAGACCTTTCCGTCTTCGGTGGTGGCAGCACCCAGGCCGCCTTCGGGGCCCGCGGTGCCGCCACTCTGCTGCACAAGCTGACCGTCACCGGTTTCGTCGTCTTCACCATCACGACCTTGGCGATCTCCCTGATGCAGGGTCGGTCCCTCCACGGCTCGGTGATGGACAGCTCGGTGGTCCAGCAAGAGAGCTCGGCCCCAGCCTCGACGCCGCCGGCCAGCGAGACGCCGGCGCCCGCCGAGCAAGCTCCGGCCAGCCAGCCGGATGGCGGCACGGCTCCCAGCGGTACCTGATCGACTGAGCAGCAAACGACCCGTGGACAAGCCTCCTCGGGTCGCTGGTAGAATGCGCTTCGCGCCGAAGTGGCGGAATTGGTAGACGCGCACGGTTGAGGGCCGTGTGGAGCAATCCGTGCCGGTTCGAGTCCGGCCTTCGGCACCAAGATCCTTCCTCGATTTCCCCCCTGATAGCCCGCGCTTTCGAGCTTCTCGAGCTTGACGAGCCGGCCCGCGGCGGTAAGAATCAGACTGGTAAGACCAGGGGGCACTATGCGAATCACCTCGAAGGGTCAGGTCACCATCCCGCAGGAGATCCGTGAGAAGGCCGGGATGCTGCCGCACACGGAGGTCGACTTCATCCTCGACGGCAACACGGTGCGCCTGGTACGCAGCGTTGGCGCCGGAGATGGGCGCGGCGAGCGCTTGATCCAGCACCTGCGCGGCAGAGCGACCATCAAGATGACGACGGAAGAGATCATGGCTCTCACCCGCGGGGAGGACTAGTCCTGTCTCGGGTGGGCGTCGTCACCTCGCTTCACACAGGCGCCTCCGGGATCGCGATCGTCCCGCTTCCTCCGGCCATCTTGGTGGACAGCAATGTCCTGATCGACGTCCTGGAGGAGGATCCCGTCTGGTTTGGCTGGTCGAGCACCCGGCTGGCGCAGTACGCGGCCGACTTCAAGCTGGTCATCAACCCCATCATCTACGCTGAGATCTCGGTGGGCTTCGAGCGAGTGGAAGAGGTCGAGGCCGCGCTCCCTCACGATCTGCTCGTCCGCGAGGATCTGCCCTGGGAAGCTGCCTTCTACGCCGGCCAGTGCTTCCAACTGTACCGGCGCCGAGGCGGTGTCCGCCGCTCGCCGCTACCGGATTTCTTCATCGGAGCCCATGCCGCGATGCGCGGCTACCGGCTGCTGACTCGCGACGCGGCGCGCTATCGCTCGTACTTCCCGCGCCTCGAGATCATCGCGCCCTAGCCAGCCCCGAGCACCAAGCCCGGCAGGCTGGTGTTGCGCTGGCGCATGAAGTGCCAGCGGCACTCCCCCTCTTGGCGGCCGAAGACGACGGGGCGGACCTCGTCCTCGAACTCGCGAAGCACGGCCGCCAGGTGCTGCCCGCGCGCTGCCCTGATCAGCGGTTCGACCGCCGCCGAGCCCGCCTTGCTGACGTAGGCCTGCCATACCGCCTGGCGGATCGACATCGAGCCCAGCGAGACGTTGGGCATTCGTGCCACCCCAGCCTTGAGCAACGAGATCTTGGCTTTGAGGCTGCGCTCGTCGGCGAGCGGCTCGCGCTGCCAGGGCGTGTAGGGCTTCGGCACCAGGATGTTGGTGCCGAGGTGGAGGTGGCCGATGACGCCCGTCTTGCTCGCCTCGGCGAGCATGATGGCGCGCGCCTCGGCGGCGAGGTCGAGGATCGCCTGCACGTCCGCCATCTCCTCGTCCGGCAAGCCGATCAGGAAGTAGAGCTTGAGCTGGGTGAAGCCGTGCCGGAAGATCAGCCGCACCTTGTCGAGCAACTGCGCGTTGGTGACCGGCTTGCCCATCTTCGCCCGCAGGCGGTCGTTGCCGGTCTCCGGCGCGAGGGTGATCGAGCGGTCGCCCGAGAGGTGAAGCGCCGCGAGCACGCCGGGCGTCACCGCCGGGATGCGGATCGAGGAGACCGAGGCCCGGAAGCCCTGGGCGTGGGCCTCGCGGAGGATGCGCTCGATCTCGGGATGGTCCCCCACCGCGGTCGCCACGAAGCCCACCTGGTCGGTCATCGGCCGCGCTCGTTCGAGGGCCCCGAGGATGAAGTCCGTGGGGTGCCAGCGGAAGGTGCCCATGCCGAAGGTGGCCCAGCAGTACTTGCACTTCTCGGGGCAGCCCCGCGACATCTCGATCAGCACCTTGTTGGCGAGCTCGGTGCGCGGCGTCACGATGGGGCTCGCCGGGAGGTACCCCGGCTGCTGCATCTGCTCGGCGGAGAGCTCCAGCTTGTCGAGCTTGTCGGGCAGCTCGCCCTCTTCCGGGCGATGGGAGGCGGGAACGTAGAAGCCCGGGCTCGCCGCCAGGCGCGCCAGCACGGCCTCGCGTTCCGTTTCCTCGGCAAGGGCCGAGAGCAGGGCCGGCAGGGTGTTCTCGGCAGCGCCCAGCACGAAGGCGTCGACGACCTCGGCGAGGGGCAGGGGGTTGATCGAGGCGCAGGAGCCGCCCAGAAGAATCAGCGGATCACCGTCCCCGCGCTCGCGGCGGCGCAGCGGGATGCGGGCGCGGTCGAGCATTTGCAGCAGGTGTAGGTAGTCTTCCTCGAACGACACCGAGAAGGCGATGGCACCGAAGGCGGTGAGCGGGGCACCCGTCTCCACCGAGCAGGGCATGCCAGCGCCGTCGAGGAAGAAGCGCTCCGCCGCCCAGCCCTCCCGGGCATGCACCAGCTCGTAGGTGCGCAGAAAGCCCAGGCTCGACATCCCGATGTGGTAGGTGTTGGCATAGACCAGCGCCAACGAGTGCGCCGCGTGCGGCGAAAAGGGCCGCACGGAACGCTCGTCGGCGCGAAACGGCCGCCAGTCGTGGCCCTGGCTCGGAGTGCGGTGGCTCGGACGCATCGCGACCGGCTATTGTGGCAGAAACGGTGACGGGAGCTTCTGGGAGGCATTCCATGCGCATCGCGGTCTACGGCACGGGGGGAGTGGGCGGCTACTTCGGGGGGAAGTTGGCGGCGGCCGGCGAAGAGGTCAGCTTCCTGGCCCGTGGCGAGCACCTGCGGGCGATCCGCGAGCATGGCCTGGTGCTGGCGACGCCGGAGGGCGAGATCCACGTCGCGGGCGCTCGCGCCACCGACGACCCCGCCGAGGTCGGCCCGGTCGACGCCGTGCTGGTGGCGGTCAAGACCTGGCAGGTGCCGGGGGTGGCGACGGCGATGGCGCCGCTCCTCGGGCCGGAAACCTGCGTGGTGCCGCTCCAGAACGGCGTCGACGCCGCCGGCGAGCTGGCCGCCTTCCTCGGCACCGAGCGCGTGCTCGGGGGGCTCTGCGCGACGGTGAGCCGGGTCGAGGCACCGGGGCGGATCGTGAGCCTCGGCGACGTCCACCTGGTGCGCCTCGGCGAGCCGGATGGCCGGGCAAGCGCTCGCCTCGAGCGGCTGCGGGAGGCGTTCGAGCGGGCCGGGGTCAAGGTGGAGGTGCCGGCGGACATCCGCGTGGCCCTGTGGGAGAAGTTTCAGTTCGTGGTGCCTTTCGGGGGCCTCGGTGCGGTCTCCCGCGCCCCGGCGGGCGCGCTGCGCAGCCAGCCCGAGACGCGCGCCCTGCTTGCCCAAGGCATGGCGGAGATCCAGGCCGTCGGCCGCGCCCTTGGCGTCGCTCTCCGCGAGGACTCGGCCGAACGGGCCCTCGCCCTCATCGACCGCCTCGCCCCGGGCTCCACGGCTTCCCTCCAGCGCGACATCGCCGCAGGGCGCCCCTCCGAGCTCGCGGCCTGGAACGGCGCCGTCGTCCGCCTTGGCGAGGAAGCCGGAGTCGCGACGCCGTTCCATCGCTTCGTCTACCACAGCCTCCTGCCCCTCGAGCGGCGGGCGCGGGGGGAGCTGAGCTTCGGGTGAGGCCGTGGGTCAATCGCTCGGCCGTGGCCGATAGGTGACGGCAATCGCCGCGGCGTGGTCCCAGGTCTCGCGGGTGGGCGGCGCATTCACTCCGTCGGGCACCACCTGCCCCACCGCGTAGCCGCCGGCGAGGTGCTGGATGCGGTGGAACTCGACGCCCACCGTGACGTAGAGCCGTTCCTGGAAGGAGAAGCTCACCCCGCCGAGGTAGCCGAGCGAGAGATTCGAGGCCGTGTCGTAGAGGTCGAGAACGACACCGCTCGTCAGGTGGAGCGCGCAGGCGAAGTTATCCTCATCCAGCTGCCAGTTCTTGAGCCGGGTGTGGATCAAGGACATCGGGCTCAGTACGGGGTGAGACACCGTGTCGGCGGCCACCTGCTTCTCGGTGGTCGGAGGCCCGTCCTCCACCTCCTTCCTGGCATCGATGACCGAGTACTTCTCGCGCTTGAGGTCCGCCACGCCGATGCCCCAGCTGAGCGAGAACGACGATGGGCACTCTACGGTCGCCACGACGAGGGTCTCCGTCTTCGGCTTCTCGTCCTTCGCCGGGAAGCGCTCGGTGCGGGTCACCTCGACCTTGGTGGTCTTGTTCTTGAAGACTGGGTAGCCGCAGGCGACGGGGTGGACGGCGTAAAAAGCCGAGAGCTCCTGGGGGTCGTTGGGATCTTTCCCCAGCAGCTCGTTGACCAGGGGCAAGGTGGAGGCCAGAGTCTTCGTGGCTTGGGCGAAGCCCTTGGCACCGTCGGAGCCGGGGCCGTACTGCGCGGCCGCGGTCTCGACGTCTTCGATCTTCTTCTCGAGCGCCCGCTGCCGCTCACCGTTGGACTCGATCTCGCCCTGGGCGAAGAGCATGGCCCAGGTGGCGTAGTAGTCGTGGCGCCGCGGCAGCTCGGCCAGGGCCTGGCGAATGGCCTTGAGAGCCTCGAGCACTGCCTCCACCTCGCCCTTCGCCGGCCAGGTGGCGCCGAGGGCTCGGCTCGCGCTGGTGCCATAGACACGCAGCTCGTCCTTCAAGGTTCTGGCCCCGCCCACCCGCAAGGTGGAGTCGGAGCGCGCCACCAGCGCCTCGAACGCCTTGAGCCCCCCGTCGACCCGTCCCTGGCTCGCCTTGGCTTGCTGTTCGAACCCTGCAACGGTCTGCTTGGCGCGCTCGAGCTCGCTCGCGGCCGTCGCCAGCGCCTCATCGAAAGCCTGGAGGCTCTCTCGTCGCTTAGTTTCGATTTCGTCGAGCATCCGCTTCAACTCAGGCTCGCGGTCAAGTTCCAGTTGCCCTCGGCTCGCCCTGAGCTGCAATGCACTGAACCGGCCCATGACCGCGGCACTGTCGAGACCGAAGAGAGCGGCATCCTTGAATGCGGCATCGAGGTCCTCCAAGCTCAGCCGCTTGGGTGCGGGCTCCGCCTGCGTCGCCTTCTTCTGCCCCGCGTTGGCATCCGCCGCCGGCGTCGCCTGGAGCTGGGGGAAGAACCCGCCGATCTTCGTTAGGTCCGGGCCGTCGGTCGAGGTCACCGTCTCGCCGATCTGGATGTCGTATTTGAGGCGGTTGAGGTTGAAGAACACCAGCTCGACCGGCCCACGAAAGGTCTGCTCCACCTTGCCGTCGACATGGGTGAGGTCAAACTGCTTGCTCGGCACCGCCAGCGCCGGTGCAGCCAGGAGCAGGCCTTCCACCAGCAGCAGGAGCGCGCCGGCAAGGCGTGTTTCTCGACTCAGCAATCTCATGACTCTCTCTCCGTTTCCCGGCAACGGGCGCGGTGCTGCGCCGGCCTAGGGGGTTGCGGAGAGAGACGGACGCTGGCTTGGTTTTCCCGCCGGGAGGGTTTGCCCCTACTGCACCCAGGCGTAGCCGACCTTGAGGAAGAAGGTGCGGTCGCTGCGGGTGAGGTCGATCGACTCGTTGCCGGCGGAGTTGTCAGCGTAGCCGGCGAAGAAGACGGTCTGCGGGTTGAGCTTGTAGGAGAAGAGCCACTGGGTGAAGAGCTCTTCGTCGTGGCGGCCGACGGGGAAGCCGTAGAGGGCGGGGTCGCGGTCGATCGAGAAGTACTGGGCGATCACCCGGGCGAAGGTGCGGGTGTTGAAGTTGTAGACCAGCCGCAGCTGCGAGAGCTCGGCCGTGAACAGCTCGCCGCCGTCGACCGTCAGGCGCTCGTGGGTGTGTGAGAGCTGGGCGTTCCAGTGGCGGCCCAGCTTGAGCTCGGCGGTGGGCACGAGGCGGAGGTAGCGCGCCGCCTGCACGTTGGCGAAGTCCACGGCATCGCCGCCGTTGGCGGTCAGCGTCAGCTTGAGGCCACCATTGGGCTGGATCTCCGCATAGGTCTGCAGGCTCAGCAAGTCCTCGAAGAGACGGCCGTGGAAGCGCTGGCTCGCGCGATCCACCTCGAGGCGGATGAAAAGCTGCTGCGGGCCGAAGATCTCCGTGGCGGCCCACAGCAGGTCGTCGGTGCGGGTGCCGCCGTGGTTCTCGACACCCTCGGCCCCGGCCACCAGGGTGAACCGATGCACGGCCTTGCCCTCGCGCCAGACGTTGCGGCCCAACCAGCCGGCCAGCTTGCGCATGTCGACCCGCGGCACGAAGCCGCTGTCGGCCCGGAAGCCCGCCGACCGATCGTCATACGAGGCGTTGGCCACCCACAGGCGGTCGGTGTAGTTGTATTGCACCTGCAGCGCCTCGCCGCCAAAGGCATCGCTCGCCTGGCCGTAGCGCTCGGCGACCTCCCCCGGATAGAGGGTCTCGGAGTGCAAGGCTTGCACGGCCAGGGTGTTGGAATCGTCGAAGCGCCAGAAGAGGTCCGCGCCGCCCACACGGTTGTGGTAGGCGTCGCCTTCGCGGCCGGTGAAGAGGGCGCCGATCGACGAGCCCCGGCCGACGTCTCGGCGGTAGCGCAGCACCGAGCCGGTGACCAGCTCGCCGGGCAGGAAGACGGCGCTCGAGCTCTGGTTGGCCGGCACCAGGAAGCCGTTGGCGGTGTCGCGGGTGACCACCACACCGAGGCCGTTCGCACCCACCTTGCCGGTGAGCTTGAGGCCCCAATCGGGGTCGATCACGGTGCGCGTGAAGACGGCCTGGATGGGCGTCGAGAGAAAATCCGTGCCCTCGAGGAAGAAGGGGCGTTTCTCGGGGAAGAAAAGGGCGAAGCGCTGGTTGACGTCGAGCTGGGCCGCATCGGCCTCGACCTGCGAGAAGTCGGGGTTGAGCGCCGCGCTCAGGGTGAGGTTGGTGGTCAGCCCCCAGCGCGCCGAGAGGCCGACGTCGGTGTCCTCACGGTCCTTGCGCAGGGTGCCGTCGGGAAACGGCTCGCGGCGCTCGGCACGCAGGGCGGTCAGGGTAGGGTCGAGCTCGAGGTTGAGGCCGGGCTTCATTCCCACGAAGCCGCTCACCTTGTCGATCTGGCAGAGGCCGCAACCGCGGTCGCGGTCCCGCGGCCAGGCCAGCAGGCGATGGCGCACGCTGCGCGGATAGGAGCGGCCGACGTCGAAGCCCCAGGTCTGGGGCTCGCTCCCAGCCGGGAACCGCAGCTGGGAGAAGGGGATCGCCACCTCGACCACATAGCCGTCGGCGGTGATCCGGCCGGCGGAGCTCCACAGGAAATCGTAGGACCAGTCCTCGATCCCCTCGTTCTCGGAGTTGAGGGCGTCGGCCTGCACGCCCAGCGGATTGATGCGGATCTGTACCGCCCGCCGCTCGTCGTTGAAGGAGTCGATCAGCAGCACGACGTGGTCGTCTTGCACCAGGGTGTCGATCGCGTCGCGGTCCATCAGGTGGGCGCGGATCTCGGCCGGGTTGGGGTCGGCGGCGCGCCAGGCGACGTAGAGGTTGCGCTCGTCGTAGGTGGCGTAGAAGTCCGTGTGCACCAACGCCGGCACGTTGTCCCCCGGCGACCACTCGTAGGGGATGTCGTAGTGCAGGGCATCGCGCCAGGCCGGCTCGTCGAGCTGGCCGTCGATCTTGATCGGCGAGGTGGCGCGCGCGATGGTGAACGACCGCGCGTGCAGCGGCGCGGCGGCGAGCGGCGAACGGCCGACGAGGGTGAGGAGGCTCCAGGCGGCGAGCAAGAGGCGGTAGGCGGCGCGGCGAGCGGGCATCGAGGACCTCAGCGGCAAAGGGGACAGCGTTTCTACGCGAGCGCTCACGAAGATGTTGCAGCTGGGCCCGGAGGTGCCGCAGGTGGCCACGCGGTGGGCTTCCTGGGTGGGTGTTCCTCCCGGCTCGGGGCGCCTCTCCGCGGCCGATCTCAATGAAAAGGCTCGACTTTTTGTCCGAGCCTGTGACATAAAATGTCGCAGCAGCAAACTGGGCAGACCCCGGAAGCCAAGAAAGATGCCGCAGACGGCGCTGTTGGCCGCTTCGGGGACCATCATCAGCGCTCTGGCCCCGCGCTTGCAGCATCGAGGCCGTTTCGCTCGCTCGCCGCGCCCAGGCGAGAGGGCCCGCTCGCAGGGAGGGTCAGCCTTGATCAGTCGTCTCGGATCGCTCGCCATCGGCCTCGTCCTCGTTGCCAGCTTCGGCTGGACGAGCTCTGCCTCGGCACAGTGCAGCGCTGACCAGACGTGCCAGTACAACGCCTGTCGCTCTCCCGCCTTCGGCACGCCCTCGGTGCTGTGGGGCGAGCTCAAACCGGTCGACACCGGCCAGCTGCCGGCACAGCGCGACAACACCGATTTCAACGAGTTCGCCGACCCCGACGACGAAAACCATCCGCACTGGATGTCGGTGGACATCGAGAACGGCTGGATCTTCGCGGCGATCACCCGCGGGCTGCAGATCTGGGACGGCCGCACGACGCCGGCGAGCCCGGTGCGGATCAAAGTGCTCGGCCGCAGCGCCTTCCTCCACTGGGTGAGCGACCCCCACGTCTCCGACCCGGTGCGCGACGTCGATGCCGCCGACGGCGACGACAGCGCGCTGGCCGTCTCGCTGGCCGGCGACGGTGGCCTCTCGGTGTTCCGCACCACCGACAAGCAGAACCCGGTGGCACGCTACTCCGACGTGGGCAAGGAGATTCCCGAGGTCTACGCCGGCCGCATCAACAACACGAGCTACGCCTTCGCCGCCACCAAGACGACCGGCCTCCTGGCCTACAACCTGACGGCGGCGGGGAACCTGGGAAGTGCCTGCACCGAGGAGACCCCCAGCAACAGCTGCGGCGTCTACCTGAGCCGGCTCGGCACCCGCAGCGGCTTCAGCCACGTGGACGGTGCCGGCAGCGCCGACGGCACCCAGCATTGGGTGGTCGCCTCGTCGGGCTTTTTCGCCCGCGGCATCGAGATCTGGAAGGTGTCGAACCCGGCGAGCCCACAGCTCGCCCTCTCCGCTCTCACCACCGACTTCGTGCACGGCGTCGCCCTCTGGCGCAACGGCTCGAACTACTACCTCGGGCTGCGCATCACGGTCGGCAGCGGCACGCAGGGCCGCATCTACAACGTCAGCTGCCTCGCCTCGAACAACTGCACCGGCCTCGGCTCGCCGGTGTGGTCGGCGACCCTGAACGGCACCGGTGGCGACTTCTTCGTCACCTACTCCAAGGCCAACGCGCGAGACTTCCTCTACTTCGGCACCGACGACCGCTGCAGCACCGGGCTGCAAAACGAGTGGCTCTACGACGTGACCACGCCGACCTCGGCCCGCGACGTGACGCCGCCGGCCGGGCTGGTGGGCGGCCAGAACACCGGCTACTGGGGCTACCAGTACCGGCGCACCCCGACGGGCTTCAACTTCGTCAACCCCCGGGTGGGCAAGTTTGCCGGCAAGTACTTCTACCGCTCGGCCTACACCATCTTCGACATCCATGAGCTGACCTCGGGGGGACCGCCGACGGCGAGCTTCACCTACGCGCCGACCACCGTCTACGCGGGCCAGGGCGTCAACTTCACCGACACCTCGCTGGGGGTCCCGACGCAGTGGAGCTGGACCTTCCAGGGCGGCTCGCCGGGCTCCTCGACGGCCCACAACCCGAGCGGCGTGACCTTCGCCAGCGTTGGCAACCACCTGGTGAGCCTGACGGCAACCAACGCCAACGGCTCGGACTCGACCTCGCAGACGCTCAACGTCCTCGATCCGGCGGCACAGGTCGGCAGCGTCTCCGCCAGCCCCAACCCGGCCCTGGTCTGCCAGGGCGTCTCCTTCCAGGCCGTGGGGGTCACCGGCCAGGCGCCGCTCACCCTCTCCTGGCAGGTGCGCAACGCCAGCAATCAGCTGGTGGGCAGCGGCGGCGATGTGAACCCGTTCGTGTGGGACACGGCGGCGGCCGGCCCCGGCCTCTACACGGCGACGGTGACGGTGCAGAACGGCTCCGGCAGCGATTCGGCGGCGAGCCCCGCGGTGACCGTCAACGCCCTGCCCGCGCTCGCCTTCACCAGCCCGGGCAACGCCCCCGAGACGCTCAACGGCCCGCCCTTCGACAGCGGCCTGGTGAACTTCCGCATCCAGAGCGTCGGCGCCACCGAGTGGCGTTGGGACTTCGGGGACGGCACGCCACCCGTGTGGACGACGGACCCGGTGAGCGGGCCCCTGCCCACCCACACCTACGCCGACCCGGGCGACTACATCGTCACCGTCGAGATCCGCAACTGCCAGCAGGGCGCCATCACCAGCAACTCGACCTTGGTGAGCATCCCCAACACCACGCCGTTGGTGCCTTCGTTCGCCGTCCAGGGCCTCTTCTGCACCGCCTTCGGCTGCTTCGCGGAGGTCAACCAGGAGCTCACCTTCCAGGACAGCTCCAGCGGCACGCCCGACTTCTGGGACTACGACTGGGATGGCAACGGCACCTGGGACGAGGAGAACAACACCTCCGCCGTCACCACCCACACCTACCTCAGCACGGGCAGCTTCCAACCACGCCTGCGAGTGCGCCGCGGCGCCCTCGAGGCCGTCCACCAGCACGGGCCGATCATCATCGGCTCGGGGCCGAGCGTGACGGTCACCGGGCCGGTCGAAGGAGCCGTGGGCAGCGAGCTCGTGTTCACCGCCACCGCCAACAACTGCTCCCCCGGTCCTTCCAGCTGGATCTGGGACGCCGGCACCGGAGCGACCTATGTGGGCAGCACCACCGCGAGCAGCGTGACGGTGGTCTACACGACGCCCGGCAGCCGGGTGGTGGAGGCGACGGCGGCCAACGGCGGCTGCTCGGGCACCCTCGGCTCGACGGGGGTCACGGTCACCGCCACGCCGGACTTCCTCTTCGCGGACGGCTTCGAGAGCGGCGACACCTCGGGTTGGGCCCTGACCGAGCCGCCGCTTTAGGGCTCGCCCGGAGCTGAGTTCCCGGCCGACGAATTCCTGCCCCTGGCCGGGCCTGCCGCCACCTTCTCTCTTCGGTAGCGGCCGGGCCCTGCCCCGGCCGCGGGGTCAGCGCTCGGCCTTGCCGAGGAGCGCCGGCACCACGAAGATCGCCCCCACCACCGAGAGCGCGATCCCCACCGCCGAAAGGCCGCCGAACCGCGCGGTCGGCGCGAAGCTCGACAACGCGCAGACCCCGAAGCCCGCCACCAGGATCAGCCCGCTCAGCACGTAGGCGCCCGCCGTGTGCTCGAGCGTCGAGGCCACCGCCTCGAGGCGGCCGACCTTCGGCGCCAGCTCGCGGAAGTGATTGAGGGTGTGGATGGTGTCGTCCACCGCCAGGCCGAGGATCACCGCCGCCACCATCACCGTGGCGACGTCGAGCGGCACCCCCGCCCAGCCCATCAGCCCCAGCACGCAGAGCACCGGCCCGGCGCTGGGCACCAGGGAGAGGAGCATGTAGCGCCAATGCCCCACCAGGAAAGCGAGGATCACGGCGACACAGAGGAGGGTGACGGAGAACGAGGTCGAGAGCGTGGAGATCAGCCGGCGCTGGGTCTCGAGCAGGAGTGGGTATTGGCCGGTGACCGTCACCGCCGCGGCGGGGAAGGCCCGGCGGGCCGCGGCGGCTGCCACCTCGCGCAGGCGGTCGAGGCGATCGAAGCCCACGATGTGAGTGAAGAGGGTCAGCCGCGTGGTGCCGCCGTCCGCGGCGAGGAAGGGGCGCAGCGCCTGCTCCAGGGCGCCCTGTGCGGCGAGGGCCCCGAAGCCCCCGAGCTCGTTCGCCACGCCGCTGCCGGCGGCAGCCACATCGCCGGCGCTCACCACCCCCGTCACCAGCTCCCCCCGCCGCAGCTCGGCGGCGAGGGCGGCCAAGGCCTGCAGCCGTTGGCGCTGGCGGAAGCCGCCGTCGCCGGCCGCGGAGGGTGGCAGGCTGAGCACCAGCTCGACGGCGGCGCTGCCGATCCCGGATGCCTCCAGGGCCTCGACGGCACGCCGCGCCGGATGCTCGGCGGCAAGATAGGTCAGCGCGTTGCTCTCCACTCGCAGGCGGCCGGTGCCCACGGCTGACAGGCCGAGGACGAGCGCCGCGGCGGTCATCCAGACGCGGCGCCGGCGCGCCGCGCCCTCCGCCCAGGCGCGACCGTGCCGCCGCAGCAGGCCTTCGAGGGCGCGCCGATCGCTCCGGCCGCTGCCCACCCACGAGACCAGCAAGGCCGGGTAGAGGCTGAAGGCGGCGGCGAGCATCACCGTCAAGGCGATCGACGACCACAGGCCAAGGCTCCGCACGGGTCCTACCGGCGAGCTGCCGAGGGAACCGAAGCCCACCAGGGTGGTGACCCCGGTCCACAGCACCGCCCAGCCCTTGTCGCGATAGGTCTCGGCGGCCGCCGCGATGGCGTCGCGGCCCAGCGACAGGAGCTCGCGGTAGCGCACCAGCAGGTGGACGGCCGTCGCCAACACGATGACGAAGGTCAGCGGCGGCAGGATGGCGAGGACGAGGTTGAGCTTGACCCCGAGGTAGCCCATCGGCCCCAGGGTGAGGAGCTGGGTGGTGAGCACGAAGGTGAGGGGGACCGCCACGCTCGCCAGGTTGCGCATCGAGACGGCGAGGAGCACGACGGCGAAGAGCACGAGGAGCGGCGAAAAGCGCAGCTGGATCTCCCGTGCCGAGCCGTCGAGGGCCTCGTCGATCACCGGCAAGCCGGCGAGGCTCGCCTTGATCCCGGCCGGCGGTGTGGCCACGAGCCGGCGGACGCCAGCGAGAAGCGGCTCGCGTTCGGCGGCGCTCCCCTGCTCGAGGGTGACGAGGACCGTAGCCCGCGCGCCGGTCGCGTCGATGAAGCCGAGTTGACGGTCGAGGAGGTCGGCGCGCGCGCCCTCTCGAAAGGCGTCGGGGTCGCGCGGCGGCCAGCCGGCGAGGCGATGGCGGCCGTAGAGGCCGGTCGCCGACTCGACGCCGGGAAGCGCCGCCACCTCGGTCTCCACCGCCTGGAGGAAGGCCAACCCGTCGGCACTCCACAGGCCTTCCCCCGCGAGCACGACCCGCATCACCTCGTCGCTGCCGAAGCGCGCGCGCACGGCGCGGTATTGCTCGACCTCCGGTGCGTCGTGGAGGAGAAAGGCCTCGGCGCTGTTGTCGCTGTCCAGGCGCGCCACCCCCGGCAGCATGGCGAGGGCGAGGAGGGCGTAGGCGGCGAGGACGCGCCGCCGGTGGGCAATCTGCCAGTGGAGGAGGGCCAGGAGGCGAGCGCGCATCGGATCGCGGTGGTGCAAGGGCCGGGCCGCCACCCCGTGAGGTGACCCACCGATCCTAGCAGCCGCGACCCGCCTCGCAGGCGCTCCGTGGTGGGGCCGCGCTCAGTTCACCGTCAGCGACCACGCCGCCGTGTTGCCGCTCTCGAAGCCGTCGGCGAAGAGCGGCGCGTACTCGTCGGCGCCGAGGTCGAGCGTGCCGAGGAAGTTCGGCGTCCCCGGATCATTGAGCGGACGGGCGTCGGCCTCGAAGTCCCGCTCGCCGCCATCCCACTGCGAGAGGTCGCAGAAGTCGATCGCCGGCGAGCCGCCTCGCAGGTGATAGTTGCCGGCCGCCGGGTTGGCGAGCAGCGGGTCGCCGGTGGTCACGATCCCGAGGTTGGTGTTGGCCGGCAGGCCGTTGAACAGGGCCGAGCTGCGCGACAGCACGCAGTTGAGCTGCGGCGCGAAGGACGGGCTGAAGTTCGAGAAGAAGAGTGGCCCGTCGTGGTCGAAGATGCTGGCCAGCACCCGCACAGTGGTGCTGGCGCTGTCGGCCCCGGGCTCGATGAACCCTAGCTCGGCTCCCGTGTTGCCCACCGCCGTGACGTTGGCGAGGGTGAGGCTGGTGCCGGCACCGGTGGAGTAGAAGGGCACGGGGCCCTGGTTGGCCGCGAACACGCTCGAGTGGATCAGCGCCGTGGAGCCGCCGGAGAGGCTGCCGAGCGGGATCGAGAACATCGCGGAGTTGGCTTCGAAGAGCGTGCCGTGGATGGTGATGTCGGCACCGTTGTTGGCCCAGAACCCGGCCGCCACGTCGGCCGTGTTGTGATCGATGAGCGAGCAACGCGCAGGGTCCGGGCAGATGTCGAAGCTGGCGACCGGGCGGCCCACGGCGACGATCGGGCCGTTCTCCGCCACGAAGGCCCCACCGACCAGAGCCTGGTTGCCGCTGATCCGACTGTAGAAGGCCCGCACTACCGAGCCCGTGCCGGTGACGTAGAAGCCGCCGCCGCTGTTGGACGCGAGGTTGCCCTGGATGAGGTTCAGGCCGGTGTAGGGGGGAGCGAGGAAGGTGTTGAGCTCGGCGCCGCCCTCGATGTAGACGCCGCCGCCGTTCATCTGGGCGATGTTGGTGGTGATGTTGCCGCTGTTGTCGCTCGCCTCGACGGTCAGATCACAGCTCGTTCCCAGCCAGGCGCCACCGCCGTTGTGGCTCGCTGCGTTGTTGATCAGCAACGAGTCTTGGAGGAGGACCCGGCCGTCGCCCACACAGCCGATCCCACCGCCATCCAGCGCGTCCCCCGCCGCCACCCACGACCTCGCGAGGCGGACGACCAGGCCGGGAGAGGCGCTCACGTAGAGGTTTCCCCCCTTGCCCGTCGCCTGGTTGCCGAAGATCCTGACGTCGTACAGCAGGAGAGTCGTGCTGCCCTGGACCGACATGCCGCCTCCGTTGCCCGTGACGCTCCCGCCCGTGATGTCGAGCTTCTCGAACTGGGAGGTCACACCGGAGACGTTGACGAACAGGGCGCGGCTGGAGTTATTGCCGGCCAGGGTCGACCTGCCGGTGGGGCTGGTCGCCGTGCAGCTCGCGAAACCACCGATCAGCGACAGGCCATCGGTATTGATCAGGAACTGCCCCTGGTGCGTGCTGCCGGCGAGGAGGCGAATCTCGTCGAAGCCGGGGTTGTTGACCGCCGCGACGAGCGCCGACAGGAGGTCGGCGTGGGTGCAGCCGGCGCCGCTCCCCACGACGTAGACGGCGGCCTGCGCAGCGCTGGTGAAGGTGAAGAGGAGGGCGAGCGGGAGGAACGAGGTCAGGCGCCTGGGGCGGCCGGTCGGCTGCAGCATGGTCAGTTCTCCGGGGTTCCGTGCCTCGGGGTGAGGCTCGCCAGGAGAAACGCAGTCCGTCGCGAGAACCCGCCAAGGGAAACGCCAGGAGGAATGAAGAGGGTGGGCGCCTCCCTACGCCGCAGCCATCCGACCGACCAGGCGGGCGAGGCCGCCGAGGCCGACTTGGCGCAGGGCGAGGGAGCGGCTGTGGACGCCCAGCAGGCGGCTGAAGAGCTCGCGGTCGGCTGCCAGGGCGCCGATCGCTCGGCGGCGCAGGCCGGGATGACGGTCGATGGCGAGGACCAGCCGAGTGAGAGCGTTGGGCAGGCGGCCGATGCGGGCGTGCGCCCGCTCGTAGCGGCGCAGGTCGCCGGCGGCGAGGGCGGCGGCCAGGGCCTCGGCCTGATGGAAGGCGAGCGAGAGCCCCTCGCCGGTGATCGCATCGAGGTAGCCGGCGGCGTCCCCGACGAGGGCGAGATTGCCACGGACGACCCGCCGCACCCGTTGCAGGAGGGGTCCGGCGCCCCGGTCGCGCGAGGTCGCGGCGGCCCCGGCGAGCCGGGTCTCGAGGCGGGGAAAGTGGCCGAGGAGGTCGTCGAAGCGCGCCGGGCCGCCACTCCAGAGGATCGCCACCCCCACCTCGTCCGGCCCGACCGGCGTCACGTAGGCCTCGCAGCGATCGGCCCAGTAGACCTCCACGAGGTCCGTCCAGGCCTCGACGCGGTAGTGCCGGCGGACCCCGAAGCGGCGCCGCGCTCCTAGCGAGACCTCCCGGCCACCGAGGCCGGCCCACCGCCGCAGCCGTGAGTTGAGGCCGTCCGCCGCCACCAACCAGGTGGCCGTCATCGCGCCGTGGTCCGTCCGCACGCCGGCGTCCGAGCGGCCCTCGACCTTCACCCCCCAGGCGAGCTCGACGCCGACCTCCTCGGCGCGACGCACCAGCGCCGCGTGGAGCACCGTGCGGCGGAGCCCCAGGCCGACGCCCGCGGGGAAGCTGCCTTCGGCCACCACTTCGCCATCGAGGTAGCGGATGCCGCGGAAGGGGGCGGCGTGCAGGCGGTCGAGGCTCACGCCGAGGCGGCCCAGGCAGGCGGCGCCGTCCGGCATCAGCCCTTCGCCGCAGGCCTTGTCGATCGGTGGCCGGAAGCGCTCCACCACCCGCACCGGGCCCAACCCGGCCGCGCGGGCGGCGATCGCGGTGGCGAGCCCGGCCGGGCCGCCGCCGACCAACAGCAGGTCGAGCTCAGCCACCGCCGGCACCCAGGCGCAGCCGGGCGTAGGCGAGGCCCGAGCGCGCCAGCGCTCCCGCCATGCGCAGGGCGTTGACCGGCGCCGGGGCCGCCAGCTCGCCGGCCAGGTGGCGGCGCAGCGCCTCCTGCCGGCGCAGCTTGCCCGAGGAGGTGCGCGGCAGCGTCCCTGCTTCGACCACCACCACCTCGTCGGTGGTGAGGCCCGT
The DNA here is from genome assembly GCA_964420075.1 of uncultured Thermoanaerobaculia bacterium. GTDB lineage: Bacteria > Acidobacteriota > Thermoanaerobaculia > Multivoradales > SZUA-115 > CAYQRE01. Next base: position 111,352 of record CAYQRE010000009.1, read on the forward strand.
GGCGGCGAGGATCGCCCGCTGCGCTTCGGCGGCGAGCTCCGCCAGCTCTTCCCGGCTGGCCTCGCGGCTCGCCTCGACGAACACCAGGAGCCGCTCGGTGGCGGCACCCTCGGCAACCCGCGAGACCGCCACCGTGCAGCCGATCCGCGCCCCGGCGACCGCGTCGACGGCGCGCTCGACGGCCTCCGGTGCGTAGTTGCGGCCGCGCAGGATCAGCACGTCCTTGGCGCGGCCGACGAGAAAGAGCTCGCCCTCCCAGAGGAAACCCAGGTCGCCGGTGTCGAGCCAGCCATCGCGCAGCGCCGCCGCCGTGGCTTCCGGCCGGCCGAGGTAGCCGCTCATCAAGCTAGGGCCGCTCACCCAGATCCGCCCCACCTCCCCGGTCGCCACCTCGTCGCCTCCGGGGCCCAGGACCTTGAGCGCGAAGCCGGGCAGCGGCCGGCCCACCGAGGCGATCTCCTGGCCGTCCGCCGCTGCACGGGCGATCCTGCCGCGGGCCAGGGCGTCGCGATCGAAACGCCGGGCGGTGAACGGGCGATCGAGGGCCGAGAAGGTCACCGCGAGGCTCGCTTCCGAGAGCCCGTAGACCGGGGTCAGCGCCTCCGGGCGGAAACCCCAGCGCGCGAAGCGCTCGGCGAAGCCGCGCAGCACGGCCGGCGCCACCGCTTCGGCACCGTTGAGCGCCACCCGCCAGCACGACAGGTCGACGCCCTCCAACTCTTCGTCTCGCACCTTGCTCAGGCAGAGGCCGTAGGCGAAGTTCGGGGCCGGCGAGACCCGGGCGCGGTAGCGCGAGATCGCCCGCAGCCAGAGGGCCGGGCGGGTGACGAAGGCCTCGGGGCCGATCAGGGTGAGGTCGGCGGGGCGCTCGAGGGCCGGGAAGACGCAGCCGATCAGGCCCATGTCGTGGTAGAGCGGCAGCCACGAGACGCCGGAGACCGGCTCACCGCCGGCCTCGTCGGGCCAGAAAGAGTTGAGGATCGTCGCCTGCGCCATCACCGCCCGGTGGCTGAGCGCCACCGGCTTGGGGTCAACGGTGGTGCCGGAGGAGAACTGCACCATCGCCAGGTCCTCGGGGCCCACCGCGGCCGGGCAGAAGCCGGCGTGGTGGTCGCCGCCGCTGCCGAGCTCGTCGAGGGTGCGGCAGCCGAGGGCCGGGCGGGCGAGCGCCATCGTCTCGCCGAGCAGGCGCTTGATCATCGCCGCCGCCAACACCAACCGCGCACCGGCGGCCGTGATCATCGCCGCGGTCTGGCGGTGGTACTCACCGAGCCGCCCGAGCCGCACCGGCGGGTAGAGCGGCACCGGAACGCCTCCCGCCAGGACCGTGCCGAAGAAGGCGTCGAAGAACTCCGGGCCGGTGGGAAAGACGAGGGCCACCCTCTGGCCGGGCTCGATCCCCAGCGTCTCGAGGCGCGCGGCGGTGGCGAGCGCGCGTTCGGCGAGCTGGTTCCAGCTGAGGTACTCCGGCCTTTCCTGGCGATCCAGGAAGCGTAGCCCGCCCTTGCCCTGGCGTGCCGCCCAGAGCAGGGTGGAGCTAAGGGTCGATCGATCGTCCATCGAGCTGCCTCCGGATCGCCGCCACGAGATCGCCGACGGTTTCGATCGCGGCGTCGTCCGCCTCGTCGAGGCAGACACGGAAGTGGTTCTCGACCTCGACGGCCAAGGTGAGCCGGCGGATAGAGTCGAGGCGCAGGTCCTCGATCAGATGCATGTCCGGCTGCAACTCCTGGTCCCACTCCAGGTGGTCGCGAGCCACCTGCGCAATGCCGGCGAGGATCTCAGCGTCCGTCACGGCGGGGGATGGGTAGCAAGCGAGGTTGGGCGCCGAACACCTCAACGTAGCGGGACACCTTGGCGAGCGCTTCCTCCTCGGCGCGGATCCGCGCCCGCAGCAGGAGGCCGTTGGCGACGCTGAAGAGAACCGCGGTGAGCCACGCCGTGTGGACCAGCGGCAGGGCGAAGATCTCGATCACCACCGCCAGGTAATTGGGATGGCGCAGGTAGCGATAGGGGCCGCCGGTGACGGGCTCGGCGTCTGGCAACACGAAGACGCGGGTGGTCCAGCGCTCGCCGAGGGTCGAGATCGCCCAGTAGCGCAGGCCCGTCGAGAGCAGCAGCAAGGCCAGCATGGCGGCGGCGAGCACGCGGAGAAGCGGGCGGTCGAGCAGCAGGACCTCCGCTGCGCAGCTTCCCAGGAAGGCCGTGTGGAGCGCCACCATCAGCGGATAGTGCGCACGCCCCGCCTCGAAAGCACCCTTGGCCAGCAGGCTGCGCGTATGCCGCGCGGAGACCACGAGCTCGGCCACCCGCTGCACGGCCACCAGGGCGAGCAGCCCAAGGTAGAGGTGCTGGGAGGAGAGGCCGGCCAGGATGGACACCCGCCTATACTAGCGTTCGCGTTCCCAGGCGTGCTCAACACCCATGGACCTCTCTGATCTGCAACGGCTTGTGGCTCTCGGCGAGTCCGTGGGCGTCGAGTTCAAGCGCTCCACGGGTCAGCTGGAGCGAACGGGGGAAACTCTCTGCGGGTTTCTCAACGGCCGCGGTGGCTGCGTGCTGGCCGGCCACCCGGAACCCGAGTTCTTGGAGCGAGGAAATACTGTCGGGGTCCGCTTCATCCCCCGCGGCTATGTACCGCCATTGAAGGTCAGCCAGGAGCTGTCAGAGCGCCAGCGCGAGATTCTTCATGTGCTCGCTACGTGCGGAGCCCTCCCGCTGCGCCGAATCGAGGCTGCGCTCGCCGTGGCGCCAGCGCGACGAACCGTGCAAGCTGACCTCGCGCAGCTCCGGTTCCTCGGGCTCGTGCGGTCCGTGGGCAGTGGTCGAGGAGCGGTTTACGAGCTCGTTTCGGCTCAGGGGCCATCCTGACGGTTGGTTCGTAGACCAACGCGAAGCGGCCGGGCTCGCAAGCAAACGGCTCGCAATCTCCACGCTCTTGCCGGCCTGCCCGCTGCTAGAGCTGCCACTTGCACCTTGGACGATCTCGGTTACCCGCACTATTGGCTGCACTATTCGTCCGGCCAATCGCCGCCTCGGCGCAGAGCGACCCGGCGTCTGCTCCCCTGATGGTCGCAGCGAGCCCCCCCTACCACTCCAACAGCACCAGCTCGGAGCAGAAACCAGGGCCCATGGCGGTGATCAGGCCGAGGCTGCCCGGGGCGGGGCGGTGGCTTTCGAGCGTGTCGGCCAGGACGAGCAGGACGGAGGTCGAAGAGAGATTGCCGACCTCGCGCAGGCTGCGCCAGGTGACCTCGAAGGCAGAATCGGGGAGCCCGAGGGCCGCGGCCATCGCCTGCAGGACCTTGGGCCCCCCGGGATGGGCCACCCAGGAGCGGATGTCCCGGCGACGGAGGCCGTGGTCGGCGAGGAAACGGTCGACATCCTCGCCCAGGTGCTCGCGGGCGACGTCCGGCACGCTCGCCGAGAGCACGATCTTGAAACCGCGCTCGGAGACGTCCCAGCCCATGACCCGCTCGGTGTCCGGGTAGAAGATCGACCGCGTAGCGAGGATCTGCGGGCCATCGCCGCCCCGCTCGGCGCCGGTCACGACGACGGCGGCGGCACCGTCGCCGAAGAGGCCGGAGGCGATCAGGTTGGGGATCGAGAGGTCTTCGCGCTGCAGGGTGAGCGAGCAGAGCTCGACGGAGAGCAGCACGGCCACCTGCTGGGGGTAGGCCTTGACGTAGTCGGCCGCGCGGGCGATGCCGGCGGCGCCGGCCACGCAGCCGAGCCCGAAGATCGGCACCCGCTTGACGTCGGAGCGCAGGCCGAGGCGGTTGATCAGCCGGGCGTCGATCGACGGCGTGGCGACCCCGGTGACGGTGACGAAGAAGAGGGCGTCGACATCGTGGGGCGCGAGGCCGGCCCGGGCCAGGGCGTCGCGCACGGCGGTCTCGCCGGTGTCGAGAGCGACGCGGATCCAGGCGTCGTTGGCGTCCCCGAAGCTGCGGAGACGCGCGTAGTCCTCGATCGGTAGGGCGAGGTGACGGCCCCCCACCAGGACGTTGCGGTGCAGACCTTCGAGGCGATTGAGGTTGTAGTGGCGCTCGGCCCAGTGCTCGCGCAGCGCCGCGACGAGCTGGTCCTGATCGTAGTAGTGGGGGGGGAAGGCCCTCCCCACGGCGGCGATTCTCACGCGGCGCGGACCTGCTCAGCGGTTGGCATCGTGCGGGCTCGGTTGAGCAAGGAGCGTACCATGGGGAGGGTGCTGCGCTCGCCGCCCCGGGGCCTGCAAAGGCTGCACGTCGGCGTGCAATCGATGCCGAGCCGGCGCCCTGCGCGGGCCCCGGCCCTCAACCCTCCGCGTCGGCCCCGGGAGCTGCCGCGACGACGGCTTCCGCGGCGGGAGACGGCGCCACCGGCGGCGCCCCGCTCGCCGGGCCCTCTGGCGTGTGGCCCTCCAGGGGCGTGACGCTCTCTGCAGGCACGAGGCTCTGCGGGGCAGCGGCTGTGCGGCGCGGCGCCAGCGCCGCCAGCACCAGCCCACACAGCGAGTAGAGGACGAACCAGCGCAGGCTCATCTGCCACCAGGGGCCGGGCGCCAGGCGCGCTGCGCCGACCGCGGTGGTGACGAGGAGCGGACCGCGGAAGACCCAGGCCATCCAACCGGTGAGCAGGCCATCTCCCCAGGGAGCGCCCGGCCCGGGCTCGGCCCGGCCGCGGACGAGGAGGAAGAGGGCGGTCAACCCGATGGCCTCCAGGCACCAGGTGGCGAGCACTTTGGTGGCCGGCATCTGGCGGGCGCCGAGACGGAAGTCGACGCCGCCACCGTGGGGCAGCAGGGACAGCTCGTCGAGCGCGAAGTAGGCGAGGGCCATCACCAGCACGAGAGCGACGATCGCGAGGAGGACGAAGCGGAGCACGCCGGGATCATACTCTGCGCTCGCCGGCGAGCACCCGGGCTGCCATCCGCCCGCCCCATGGAGTCGTATACTCCGTGAGCTCTCGCCACCTCATGCCGACGACGCCCACCCTCCTCGTCTTCACCCGCGGGCCGGCCCTCGAAGCCCAGCGCAAGCGCCTGCTGCCGCACCGCCTGGTGACGCACGAGACGGCCGTCCATGGCCACGGCCTCACCGCCGCGCTGGCGGCCGGCGCCGGCGCCGGCTGCCAGTTGGCGGTGGCGTCGCCCGTGCGGCTTTGCTTGCCGGCCGGGGTGACACTTGCGCCCCAAGGCGACGGCGACTTCGGCCGACGCTTCGTCGCGGCCCTGGTTGCGCTCGAGGCCGGCCAGCCCGGGCCCCGCCTGGTCGTCGGCACCGACGTTCCCGGCCTCACGTCCGACCATCTCGCCAGCGCCTTGAGCCTGTTGGCGGCAGACCCCCGCCGAGCCGTCCTCGGGCCCTCACCCGACGGCGGCGTGTACCTGATCGCGAGCCGGCGACCGCTCGCCTCCCTGCTCGCCGGTGTGCGCTGGTGCAGCCGCCACACTGCCAGCGACCTCGCCCGGCGCCTCACCGCCGCCGGCTTCGAGGTGTGCTGGCTCGCTCCGCTCGCTGACCTCGACCGCGCCGCCGACCTCGTGCGCTGGCTGGCCCAGCCGGCAGGTGCCGGCTGGGCGGCCGTGCAGCATCGCCTGCGGCAGGTCTTCGCCGAGCAGCTGCGGCCGGGCGCTGCGCGACGAGCGGTGCCCGCCCGCACCGGCTTCACCCGCCTGGCCGCAGGGCGCGCCCCGCCCGTCGCGGCCTAACCCCGCGTTCCCGCTTCGAGATCCCGTTCTGCCGCCACCGGTGGGTGGCGGCAGCAGCACCGGGCGGTGCGTTGGCCGCCCTTCGAGGAGGTTTCATGCAGACCGCAACCGCGGTGGAGAAGGCCGTCAAGGAGCGCTACAGCGCCGGTGCGCAACAGCTGGAGGTGGAGCTCTGCTGCCCGATCGACTACGACCCGCGCTATCTCGCGGTGATCCCGTCCGAGGTGCTCGAGCGCGACTACGGCTGTGGTGACCCCAGCCGCTATCTGAAGCCCGGCGAGACGGTGCTCGACCTTGGCTCCGGCACCGGCAAGATCTGCTTCATCGCCTCGCAGGTGGTGGGCAAGGAGGGCAAGGTGATCGGCGTCGACATGACGCCCGAGATGCTGGCCGTCGCCCGCCAGGCGGCGCCCCGGGTGGCGGCCGCCGTCGGCTTCGCCAACGTCGAGTTCCGACGCGGACGGATCCAAGACCTGGGGCTCGACCTCGACCTCCTCGACGCGGCCCTGGCGGCGCAACCGGTGCGTGACGTCGAGGGCCTGTTCGCCGCCGAGGGCCTGGCCGAGACGCTACGCCGCGAGCGGCCCCTGGTGGCCGACGAGTCCGTCGATGTGGTGGTCTCGAACTGCGTCCTCAACCTGGTCGAGACGCGGCAGAAGGAGCAGCTCTTCGCCGAGATCTTCCGCGTGCTGCGCAAGGGAGGCAGGGCGGTGATCTCCGACATCGTGGCCGATGAGCCCGTCCCCGCCGAGCTGCAGGGGGACCCCGAGCTGTGGAGCGGCTGCATCTCGGGCGCGATGACCGAAGATGGCTTCCTCGCCGCCTTCGAGGCGGCCGGCTTCCACGGCCTGCGCATCCTGTCGTTCCCGGCCGAGCCCTGGCGGACGGTGGCCGGCATCGAGTTTCGCTCACTGACCGTCGAGGCCTTCAAAGGTAAGCAGGGCCCCTGCTTCGAGCACCGGCAAGCCGTGATCTACCAGGGGCCCTTCCGCGAGGTGGTCGACGACGACGGCCACCGGATGCGCCGCGGCGAGCGCTACGCCGTCTGCGCCAAGACCTTCCAGCTCTACCAGCAAGTGCCCTATCGCGGCCACTTCGTGCCCATCGAGCCCCGTGAGCCGGTGGCGCCGGAGGCAGCGCTGCCGTTCGACTGCAGCCGCACGACGCGGCGCGATCCCCGCGAGAGCAAGGGCCTGGATTATGACCTGACGACGGTGGCGGCGCCGTGCTGCGGCCCGGAGGGCTGTTGCTGATGACGCCGAGCACCGCTGCACTCCTCGTGCTGGCCTTGGGGCTCGGCCTCTGCCCTCCCTCCGGCGCCGCGGCGGCCGTGCGGGCGAATGGCTCGACGACGGTCAACCCGGTGGTGAGCGAGGCCGCCGAGGTGCTGCGGAACGAGCGCGGCATGACCATCACGGTCGATACGCAGGGCGGCAGCTCGGGAGGCATCGCCGCCCTCGGCGAGGGCAGGGTGGAGGTCGCGATGTCGTCCCGGCCGCTCCTCGACGACGACCGGCGGAAATACCCTGGGGTCGACTTCCAGCCGATCCAGATCGGCACCGACGCGGTGGCCCTGGCGGTCTCGCGCGACGTCTGGGAGGGCGGCGTCAGAGCCTTGAGCCGCGAGCAGGTGCAGGCAATCTACGAGGGCCGGGTGCGCAACTGGCACGAGCTCGGCGGCCCCGACCGGCGGATCGTTTTCTTCAACAAGGAGCCGGGGCGCGGCACCTGGGAGGTCTTCGCACACTGGCTCTACGGCGACGCCAAGAAGGCCCCCCTGGTGAGCCATCCCGAGGTGGGCGCCAACGAAGAGGCCCGCTCGAAGGTAGCGGGAAGCCGCGGCGCGATCTCGCAACTGTCCTCGTCGTGGGCCGACGGCAAGACCGTCTTCGCCCTCGGCATCCGAACCGCAGGCGGGGTGATCGACCCCTCACCGCAGACGATCGCGAGCGGCGCCTACCCCCTCTCGCGGCCCCTCTTCGTGATCACCAACGGCAGGCCGAGCGGGGAGGTCGCCCAGCTGATCGACCTCCTGCTCGCGCCGGAAGGCCAGGCGCTGGTGCGCAAGCACGGCTACCTCGCGCTCGCCGCCACCGGAGGGCACGCGCCCTGAGGCCCACGAGCGGCGAGCGCGCCGGGCGTCGCCCCGACCTCACCTGCGTCGCGGCGTGGGGTTTCTCAGCCCTCGCCGCCGGCTTCTTCGTGCTGATGACCGGCGTCATCGCCTGGCAGAGCCGGCCGGCCTGGGCCCACGCCGGCCTCGGCCTGCTTACCGGCCGGCGCTGGTTCTTCCGCGCCCACGAGTTCGGGGCGCTGCCCATGCTCTACGGCACCCTGGCGGTGGCGGGCGTCGCCCTGCTGCTGGCTGGCCCCCTTGGCCTCGGTGGTGCCGTGTTCACGGCGGAGATCCTCGGGTCGCGGGCGCGGGTCGCCGTCAAGTCGGCCGTCGAGCTCCTGGCGAGCATCCCGTCGGTGGTCTACGGCCTGGTGGGCGTGCTCGTGCTGCGTGGCTGGATGGAGCACCTGCTCGCGCCCTTCGACCCACTCTCGGGGGACACCCTGGCCACCGCCGGCGTGCTCCTCGCCGTGATGGTGCTGCCGACCGTCTTGAGCCTGGCCGACGACGCTCTCGCCGCCGTCCCCGAGCGCCAGCGGCAAGCGGCCCGCAGCCTCGGCCTCAACCGCGCGCAGACGATCTTCGCCGTGTCGCTCCCTCAGGCCCTGCCCGGCCTCGGCGCGGCCCTGCTGCTCGCCCTCGGGCGGGCCCTCGGCGAGACCATCGCCGTCTTCCTGGTGGTCGGCCGCCAGGACAACCAATGGCCCGAGAAGCTCCTCTCGCTCGCCCCTCTGACGAGCGCCGGCCAGACGCTCACCTCCAAGCTCGGCGGCTCGGAGGTGGCGATCGCCTATGGTGATCCCCTGCATTGGGGCGCCCTGATGGCGCTCGGTGTCGTGCTCCTGCTGACGGCGGCGGGGATCAGCTGGCTGGGGGCCCATTGGGTGGCCCGCGGCACTTTGGCCCGGAGGTCGCCGTGAGCGCGGCTCGTTTCGCCGACCGCGCGCTCACCCTGGCGTGTGGTGCGGCGGCGGCGCTCGCCCTGGCGATCCTCCTCGGCCTCCTCGCCCTCATCGTGGCCCGCGCGCTGCCGGCCCTCGACCTCGCCTTCCTGCTCACCCCGACGGCGGAGGCCGGGGCGGCGGGCGGGGTGCGGGACCAGCTCCTCGGCACGCTCCTCCTCGGCGCCACCGCTCTCGCCCTCTGCCTGCCGCTCGCCCTCGCTGTGGGCCTCGTTGCCGGCTACTACGCGGGGCCGGCCGCCGCCCACCGCCTGCGCCTCGCTCTCCTCACCGCCAACGGCCTGCCGTCGATCCTCTTCGGCCTCTTCGGCTTCCTCGCCTTCGGCCGCGCCCTGGGCTGGGGCAAGTCCTGGCTCGCCGGCGGCCTGGTGCTCGGCATGATGATGCTGCCGACCGCCGCCCTGGCCTTTGCCGAGCGCGTGCGGGCGCTACCGGCGAACTACCTCGAGGCGGCCGCCAGCCTCGGTCTGTCGCGGCAACGCACGGCCTGGGCCGTAGTCGTCCGGCAATGCCGCAGCGGCCTCGTCTCGGGGCTCCTTCTCGGCCTCGCGCGGGCGCTCGGCGAGACGGCCCCCATCCTCTTCACCGCTGCCGTGTTCAGCGGCGCCGGCTGGCCGCGGGGAGTGGTCGAGAGCCCGGTGCTGGCCCTGCCCTACCACATCTTCACCCTGGCCCAGGACTCCCTGAGCCCGGCCACCCAGCCGCGGCTGTGGGGCGCCGCCGCGCTGCTGCTGCTGCTCGCGGTCGGCACCAGCCTGGCCGCCCTGCCGGCGCGGCTGCGGCTCGCCCGCGAGGCCCGTGATGCCTGAGGTCCACCGGCGCACCCTGGTTGCCCCGGCGCCGCCGGCGCTCGGCCCCATCGCGAGCCCCCTGCTCGCCGTCCAGGGCCTCACCGTCCGCATCGGCGCTCGCACCCTGCTACGCAACGTCGGCCTGGCCGTCGGCGCCCGCGAGGTGGTGGCGATCGTCGGGCCCTCGGGGGCCGGCAAGACCACCCTGCTCAAATGCCTCAACCGCCTGATCGACCTCGTACCGGGCAGCCAGGTCAGCGGGACCGTGCAGTTTCACGGCTGCTCGCTCTACGGCCCGGGAACCGACCCCGACGCCCTGCGCCGCGCCATCGGCATGCTCTTCCAGCAGCCGGTGGTCTTCCCCGGCAGCGTCCTCGACAACGTTCTCTTCGGCCTGGTGCGACACCGGCGTCTGGGCCGCGCCGACAAGCTCGCCGCCGCCCGCCGTGCCTTGACCGAGGCGGCGCTCTGGGAGGAGGTGGCCGACCGCTTGGGGGCCAGCGCCGCCAGCCTCTCGACCGGCCAGCAGCAGCGCCTCTGCCTGGCCCGTACTCTCGCCCTCGAACCGGAGGTGGTGCTGATGGACGAGCCGACGAGTGCCCTCGACCCACGCTCGACGGCGGCGATCGAGGAGCTCGTGCTGCGCCTCAAGGCCCGCCACTCGGTGGTGCTGGTGACCCACAATCTGGCCCAGGCCGAGCGCGTCGCCGACCGCATCGCCTGCGTCTGCGTGCGCGACGGCGCCGGTGAGCTCCTCGCCTGCGCACCGAGCGCCGAGCTCTTCACCGAGCCCCAATGCTGCGAGGTGATGGCCTTCCTCGGCCGGGGCGAGAACGCCACCCAGGAGGCTCCATGCTGCCCGTAGGGGAAGGGACCGCCGCCGTGCCGCGGGTCGCGCTGGCGAGCCTCGACACCCTCTGGCTGCAGGTGGGCGGCACGGTGTGCAACCTCGCCTGCACGCATTGCTTCATCTCCTGCTCGCCGACCAACCACACGCACGAGTTCATGGGCCTCGCTGCGGTAGAGTGCGTCCTCGCCGAGGCGGTGGCGCTGGGGGTGAAGGAGTACTACTTCACCGGCGGCGAGCCGTTCCTCAACCCGGAGATGGAGGCCATCCTCGCCGCCACCCTGGCGGTAGGCCCGGCCTCGGTGCTCACCAACGGCCTGCTGCTCGACCCGGCACGCTGCCAGCGCCTGCAAGAGCTCGCCGCGGCCGCCGAGTACTCCCTCGACCTGCGGGTCTCCCTCGACGGTATGAGCGCCGAGACCAACGACCCGATCCGCGGCCTCGGCAGCTTCGAGCGGGTGATGGCAGCAGTGCGCAACCTGGCCGCCGTGGGCCTCAACCCGATCTTGACGGTGACCGAGGTGCACAGCGAGAACGCCTCGGCGGCCGGCAAGGCCGCCTTTTTCGCGCTGCTGCGCGGCCTGGGTCTCGACAAGCCGCGGCTCAAGCTGTTGCCCGTCTTCCAGCTCGGCGCCGAAGCCGAGCGCAGCGGCGCCTACGCGGAGTGGCAACGGCTGAGTGAGGGCGACGCACCGGCTGGCAGCTGGGACCACCTGCAGTGCAGCAGCTGCCGGATGGCGACCGACCAAGGGGTCTGGGTGTGCCCGATCCTGGTCAACGAGCCGGCGGGCAAGCTCGGCGAGGCCCTCGCCGACACCTTGGGGCCCTTCCCGCTCGCCCACCCGGCCTGCTGGACCTGCCACGTCCACGGCGTGAGCTGCAAGACCTAGGCGGCGAGGCGATGGCGAACCGCATCCCGGAAGACCTGGAAACCCGGCGGCTGCGCGAGCGCGAGCGGCTCGCCGCCCATCGCGGCCTCGCCACCTGGGGCGAGCGCCTGGTGCCCCTTGGAGAGTTTCGCGACGCCGCGGCCGCGGCTGGCCGCCACCTGGCGCCGGCCGCGCGCGACGCCGAGCTGGCGCGGCTCCGCGCCGCGCTCGACGACCCCACTCCCGGCGAAGGCCCATTTGCGCGGATCGTCGTCTGCGGTGGCGTCTACAACAACTCCTTCGGCCTCGAGGCCCTGCTCGCCGCCGCCCAGAAGCACGGTGCCGAGGCGATCTACTGCCTGGGCGACCTCGGCGGCTTCGGCCCGCACCCCGACCGCGTCTGGCCCCTGCTCCGCGAGGGCGGTGTGCGGGTGGTCCAGGGCAATTACGAGCAATCACTCGCCAGCGGTGCCCAGGACTGCAACTGCGGCTACACCGATCCGCGCGACAACCACTTCGCCGCCCTTTCCTACGGCTACACCGAGCAGCACACCTCTGCGGCGTTCAAGCGCTGGATGGGCGAGCTGCCAGCCCGCCGGCGGGTGCGCCTGGGAGAGCGCGAGCTGCTGCTGGTCCACGGCTCGCCGCGGCGGGTCAACGAGTTCCTCTTCGCCTCCACCGCGCCGGTCGCCTTCCTCGAGCTGCTGCTCGCGCAGAACCGCTGCGACGCCATCCTCTGCACCCACACCGGCCTGCACTGGCACCGCCACCTGCCCTCCGGCGGCGACGTGGTCAACGTCGGGGTGATCGGCCGGCCGGCCAACGACGGGCGCACCGAGGTCTGGTACGCCCTTCTCTCGGCGCGCGCCGGCGGGATCTCCGTCGAGCTGCTGCCTCTCCGTTACGATCACCGGGGCCTGGCAGCCGCGATGCGCCGCGAGAGCCTGCCGGAAGAGTTCGTCGAGACCGTGCTGACCGGCTGGTGGACCACGTGCCTCGAGATCCTACCGGCCAAGGAACGCGCCGCCTCGCGCTTCTGAGCCCGACTGCCGAACGATGGGAACCACGCCATGAGCCAACGACACCTCGCCATCCTGGGGGCCGGCCCGACCGGCCTCGAAGCCGCTCTCGCCGCCGCCGAGAAGGGCCTCGACTTCACGCTCTACGAGGCGGCGCCAGCAGTCGCCGGTCACATCGCCGAGTGGGCCCATGTGCGGATGTTCACGCCCTGGGACCTCAATGTCTCTCCGCGGGCCCGGCGCGCCCTCGAAGCGGCCGGCAGGGAAGTTCCCTGGGGCCCCAAGTGCCCCACCGGCGGTGAGCTGCGCGAGCGCCTGCTCGAGCCGCTCGCGGCGCTGCCGCAGATCGCGCCGCACCTGCGCCTGGGCACGCGGGTGCAGGCGGTGGGCCGCGACTGGCTGCTCAAGCACGAGGAGATCGCCAACGCCACGCGGGCGGCGCAGCCCTTCCGGCTGCTGCTCGCGGACGCCACCGGCGAGCGCGTCGAGACCGCGCAGCTGGTGATCGACTGCACGGGCTCCTACGCCGTGCCCAACGCTCTCGGCAACGGTGGCATCCCAGCCCCGGGCGAGCAGGGCCTGGGGGCGCGGATCCGCCATCGCATCCCCGACTTTGCTCGCGAGCGGCCGGACTGGGCCGGCAAGACCGTCTTTCTCACCGGCGCCGGCCACTCGGCCGAGACCGCCGTCGTCGCCCTCGCCGAGCTCGCCGAGGACGCGCCCGGGACGCGGGTGATCTGGTCCGTGCGCGCTCCGGCCCTCCATTGGGGGGCCCTTGAAGACGATCCCCTACCGGCGCGCGCGGCTCTCGCCGGGCGGGCTCGCGCCCTTGCCGCCGGCGCCTCGCCCGCCGTCGAGAGCCGCTTCGGCAGCGTGGTCGACGCCGTGGCGGCGGAGGGCGAGCAGGTGCGCATCGAGCTACGCCACCGTGACGGCCGGCAGAGCAGCGTGCTGGTCGATCACGTGCTGGCGCTCACCGGCGCGGTGGGCGAGCACCTGATGTACCGCCAGCTGCAGGTCCACGAGTGCTACGCCACCAGCGGGCCGATGAAGCTCTCGGCCGCCCTCCTCGGGGCCGGCGCCGCGGACTGCATGGCGCAGTCCAGCCATGGCGCCGAGACGCTCAAGAACCCGGAGCCCGGTTTCTTCCTCCTCGGCAGCAAGTCCTATGGTCGCAACAACACCTTCCTGCTGCGGCTGGCCTGGGAGCAGGTGGACGAGGTGATGAGCCTGCTCTGAGGGCGGTGCTATCCTGCCCGCATGACGGCGGAGCCCAGGCCCAAGCTCACGGCGGAGGAGTACCTCGCGATCGAGCGCCGGGCACAGACCAAGAGCGAGTTCTTGGACGGCGAGATGTTCGCCATGTCGGGGGCCAGCCGCCGGCATGGGCTGGTGGCGGGCAACTGCTTCGCCGTGCTCCATCGCCAGCTGCGGGGTCGGCCTTGCGAGACCTTCGCCGGCGACCTACGGGTGCGCGTCTCGGCGACCGGCCTCTACACCTACCCGGACGTGGTCGTCGTCTGCGGCGAGGCGCAGTTCGCCGACGCCGAGCTCGACACCCTGCTCAACCCGACGGTCGTCATCGAGGTGCTCTCGAAGTCGACCGCCGACTACGACCGCGGCACGAAGTTCGCCCACTACCGCAGCCTGCCGTCGCTCCAGGAGTACCTGGTGTTCGCTCAGGACGAGGCGCTCGTCGAGCACCACACCCGCCAGCAGGACGGCCGTTGGCTCCTCGCCGAGGTCCGTGACCCCGCCGCGGTGCTGGAGCTGGCGGCGATCGGCTGCCGCCTCCCCCTGACGGAGGTCTACGAGCGCGTCCTCTAGCCGGGGCACGCCGGCGCGCCATGCAGAGCGACCTCGGGGACGGCGTTTCTCTCCGGGCCTGGCGACGGGGCGACGAGCCGGCCCTCGTCCGCTACGCCAACAACCGGCGCGTCGCCGCCCATCTGCGCGACCGCTTCCCCCACCCCTACACGCCGACCGACGCCCGCGCCTGGATCGCCCACGTCGAGGCGGAACAGCCCCGCCTGAGCTTCGCCGTCGCCACCGCCACGGAGGCGATCGGCGGTATCGGGCTGGTCGTGGGGAGCGACATCTACCGCCGCTCGGCCGAGATCGGCTACTGGCTGGGCGAGCCCTTCTGGGGCCGCGGCATCGCCACGCGAGCGGTCCGCCAGCTCACCGAGACGGCGTTCGCCGAGCACGACCTGGTGCGCATCTGGGCCGGCGTCTTCGCCGGCAACCCGGCCTCGGCGCGGGTGCTCGAAAAGGCCGGCTACGAACTCGAAGGCCGGCTGCGCCAGGCGGTGACCAAGTGGGAGGTCAACCACGACATGCTGCTCTACGCCCGGCTGCGGCCGTGAGCCCCGCCGGGGTGCCGCGACGTCCTTGAGCGCCCTCGACATCATCGTGCCGGTGGCCGGGGCGGGAGACGACTTCCGCCGCTGCGCCGCGAGCCTGCTCCGCCACACCGACCTCGACCGCCACCGCCTCGTGGTGGTCCTCGACGGCGCGCAGGACGCCGGCGTCGAGGCGGCCATGGCGGACCTGGCCGCCCGCCTGGGCGCCGCCCTCTCGACGCTCGTCAACCCGCAGCGCCGGGGCTTCGTGGTGAGCGCCAACCGCGGCCTCGCCGCTTCGCGCCGTGACGCCATCCTGCTCAACAGCGACACCGTGGTCACCGCCGGCTGGGCCGAGAAGCTGCAGGCCGCCGCCGGCTCGGCGCCCACAGTGGGCACCGCCACGCCGTTTTCGAACCACGGCTCGATCTGCTCGTTGCCCGACGGCTGGAACGAGAACGCCCTCCCCGCTGGCCACGACGTGGACTCCTTCGCCCGGCTGGTCGAGGGCGCCGCGGTGCCGAGCTACCCGCGGCTGCCGAGCGGCGTCGGCTTCTGCCTCTACCTGCGGCGTGCGCTGCTCGACGGGGTGGGGGCCTTCGACGAGGCGGCCTTCGGCGAGGGCTACGGCGAGGAGGTGGACCTCTGCCTGCGGGCCGCTCGTGCCGGTTGGGAGCACGTGCTCGACGACGCCACCTTCGTCTTCCACGCCGGCAGCGCCAGCTTCGGGCGCAGCCGCGCGCGGCGCGTGGCCCGGGGTGAGCGCACGCTGGCGCGCCGGCACCCGCACTACCGCGCCACCATTGCCGCCTTCCTCGCCGCCGATCCGCTGCGGCCGGCCCGGCAGCGGGTGGTCGCCGCGCTCCGCCGCGCCCCGGCCCACCCGCGGCGCCCGCAGCCTCCCTCCCACGTCCTCCACCTCGTGCACGGCTGGCCGCCGTTTTCGCCCGCCGGCACCGAGACCGTCGCCCGCGCCCTCGCCCGGCGCCAGCTCGAGTGGCGGGCGGTGAGTGCCTACGCCCGCCTGGCCGACCCAGGCCGCGACCACGCCGCCGCCGTGGCGTACTGCGACGAAGGCATCGACGTGCGCCTGGTGGTCAACAACTTCACCAGCCGCGACCCCCTCGCCCGCAACGCCCTCGTCGACCGGAGGCTGCACGCGGACTTTGCCGCCTTCCTCGCCCGCAACCGGCCGCAGCTGGTGCACGTCCACCACCTCGCCGGCCATGGCTTCAGCCTGCCGGCGGCGGCGGCGGCCCTGGGCATTCCCTACGTGCTCCACCTCCACGACTGGTGGGGCCTCTGCGGCCGCGCCAACCTGCTCGATGCGGCGCGACAGCCGTGCCCCGGGCCGGCGCTCGACCGCTGTTCGCGCTGCCTGCCGATGACCGCGCGCTTCCCGGCTCGGGGCTGGAGCCTGCCCCTCCATGCCTTGCGGGCCCACCTCGGCCGCCGGGTCGTCTGGGGTGCAGCGGCGGTGATCGTCGGTTCGGCCAGCCTCGCCGCGAGCCTCTCGGAGCTCGGCCTCCTTGCCGGCGCTCCCCACCTTCGGCAGGTGCCCTACGGCATCGACCTCGCCGGCCCAGGGCCGCAACGAGCCCTGCCGCGGCTGCCGCTGCGCTTCGGCTTCGTGGGCTCGCTGCTGCCGCACAAGGGCCTGCACGTGGCTGCCGCCGCCTTCCGCGACCTCGACCCGGCGCTCGCCACCCTAGAGGTCTGGGGAGACGAGGACGCCGCGCCGGCCTATGCCGCGGAGGTGCGGGCGCTGGCCGGCCAGGCCCGGATCCGCTTTCATGGCCGCTTCGCCGAGGCCGAGAAGGTGGCGACGCTCGGCGGTCTCGATGCCCTGCTCGTCCCCTCGCTCGGCCGCGAGTCCTTCGGCCTGGTGGCCTACGAGGCCCTCGCCTGCGGCACGCCGGTGATCGTCGCCCGCGGCAGCGCCCTCGCCGAGCTGGCGGCGCAGCTGCCGGCCGGCGCCGCCTTCACACCCGGCGCCGCGGACGAGCTGCGCCAGGTCGTCCACGGGCTGATCGCCCGCCCGGCGACCCTCGACGACTGGGCGCGGGTGCGCCCCAACGTCCGCTCGGCGGATGCCATGGCGGCGGAGGTCGAGGCCGTCTACGCCGAGGTGCTGGCGCGCCGGCGCGTGTGAGGCGTTGATGCTGCGGACGCTGAGGCTCCTCGCTGTCACCCTGCGCGCCGAGGGTCTGCGCGCCGTGGTCGATCGCGCCCTCGATCATCGGCGGTACCGGCGACGGGGCCGGGCCGCCCTGCTCCCCGCCGCCGGGCTCGCGCCCGCGGCGCTCCGCTCGGCGACGCTCCACCTGCTCGCCAACCCCCCGCGGCCGTGGCTGGGGGGTGTCGAGGCCCAGCTCGCCGTGCGGCGGCGGCAGGCCCGTGCCGCGGCGCCCTTCGCCCTCGCCTATCGGGAGGCCGGCGGGCTCGTCCTCGAGGTCCAGGAGCGCTCGCAGAGCCGGACCTGGAGGCTGCCGGCGACCGTGGACGGAGCCGGCAGCCTCTCCGCAGGGCTGACCCGGGCCGCCGCCTTCGTGGGCGCCGAGCGCGTGGCCGTCGAGAACCTCGCCGGGCTGCCCTTCGGCGAGCTCCTGGCGCTGCGCCAGGGCGGCCTACAGCTGCGGCTGCGTTGCCATGACTTCGCCGCCTTCTGCCGCCGGCCTCATCTGATGGACAGCGGCAGCGCGAGCTTCTGCGGCTACTCGACCGACCTCGAGCGCTGCGGACGCTGCCTGGGAGCGCTGCCGGCGGTGCAGGCGGAGTACCGCCGTCAAGCCGCTGCCCTGCTGGATGCCGCGGACGAGCTGTCGTTCGCCTCGGAGTTCCTGCGCCGCCGCCTGAGCGAGCTCTACGAGTTGCCTCCCGGGGTGCCACAGCTCGTCGAGCCCCCGGCCTGGGAGCCGCCAGCCCGCTTGCCGGCGCGGCGCCCTCGACAAGGGCCGCTGCGGCTCGCCTTCGTCGGCAGCGCCGGCCCGCACAAGGGCTCACGGGTGTTCCTGGCCCTGCTCGCCGCGCTCGCACCCGAGGAACGGCGGCGACTCCGTTTCTTCGCTTTCGGCGGCGGCGAGCCGGCCGAGCTCCTGGCCTTCCGGTGGGCCGGGGTCACGGTCCGCGGCTACTACCGCTTCGGTAGCCTTCCCCACCGGCTGCGGCGCGCCGGCATCGACCTCGCCCTCCTGCTCTCGGTGATGGCGGAGACCCACTGCCTGGTGCTCGACGAATGCCGGGCAGCCGGGGTGCCGGTGCTCGCCTTCGACCACGGTGCCCTCGGCGAGAGGGTGCGCACGGGCGGCGGCGGCCAGCTCGCCGCCCCGGTGGGAGATCTCGCTGCGCTCCTCGCCGCGCTGCGCCAGTGGGTCGCGAGCGCGGGCACCGGCAGCGCTCCGGCACCGTGATAGCTTGCTTTCTCACCCGAACGCCGTGTACGCCACCAACCCACGCGACACCGCTCTGCTCTCCGTCGTCATCCCCAGCCGTGACAGCTGCGGGTTGACCTTGGCCTGCCTCGGCGCCCTCGCCGCCACCCGTGAGCCAGACCTTGAAGTGCTGGTGGTCGACGACGCGAGCACGGACGACTCGGCTGCCGCCGTCACGGCGCGTTTCCCTGCCGTCCGTCTCCTCCGCCGAGAGCAGCCCGGAGGCTTTTCGGCGGCCGCCAACCAGGGCCTCGCGGCGGCGCGAGGAGCGCTGCTTCTCCTCTTGAACAGCGACACCGAGGTCGACCCCGGCGGCCTCGCTGCCCTGCGCGCCGCCTTCGCCGCACGGCCACGGTTGGGGATCGCTGGCGCCCGCCTGCGCTTCCCCGATCAGCGGCCACAATGGAGCGGCGGCAGCGAGCCGACGCCGCTCTGGCTCTTCGCCCTCGCCTCGGGGGCGCCGGCCGTGCTCGGTCGCTGGCGGCCCTACCGCCGGCTGGCGCCGGTCGCCGGCAGCAGCGGCGCCGCGGTTCGCTGGGTGACCGGGGCCGCCATGGCCCTGCGCCGCGAGGTGTGGGAGCGGCACGGCCCCCTGGAGGCGAGCTTCGCCTTCTACGGCCAGGACCTCGACCTCTGCTTGCGGGCCGGTGAGGCGGGCTGGGAGGTCGCCGTGCTGGCAGAGTTCGGCGTCGTCCACCACCAGGGCGGCACGGTGGGCCGCCAAGCTGGGGCCGCCGGCAGCCAGAACCCGAGCCTGCTGTGGCGGGACCTGCTGCGCTGGGCCGAGCTGCGACGGCCCGCCGCGGCCGCCCGCCGAATGCGCTGGGCTCTGCTCGCCGGCGCCACCTTGCGCCTCGCCGGCCGTGCCGCCCTGAGCCCCTGGGTCGGGACGGCCGCGCGCCCCGCTTGGCGCCGGGAGAGCGCCGCCTATCGCCAGGCCTGGCGGGCGCTGCGGACCGGGCAATGAGCGAGCTGCTGCGTTATCGCGACCTGATCGCCACGCTGGTGGTGCGTGACCTCAAGGTGCGCTACCGGCGATCCACCCTGGGCTTCTTGTGGACGATGCTGCAGCCGCTCTTGATGATGCTGGTCTTGACCACCGTCTTCAGCCACGCCTTCCGTTTCGACCTGCCAGGCTACCCGGTCTACGCTCTCTCAGGGATCCTGTTCTGGAACTTCTTCAGCCAGACGATCACCAGCTCGATGTACAGCCTGCGGGCGAACGCCAACCTGCTCACCAAGCTGCCCGTGCCGAAGGCCGTCTTCCCCCTGGCGACGGCGCTCTCGGGGAGCGTCAACCTGGTTCTGGCGCTCGTGCCGCTGCTTGCCATCCTGTTGGTGACGGGCCATCCGTTGCGCCCCTCGCTGCTCTTCTTGCCGGTTGCCATCGTCCTCGCCCTGCTCTTCACCCTCGGCGCCGGGCTCCTGCTCTCGCCGCTCGCCGCCTTCTTCGGCGACACCATGGAGATGGTCGGCGTGGTGTTGATGCTGGTGATGTACGGCACGCCGATCTTCTACCCGCCGTCGATCGTCCCCGCCCGCTTCCAGCCCCTGCTCACCATGAACCCGGTCCGCGCCGTCCTCGAGGTCTTCCGCGGCCCGATCTACCGCGGCGCTTGGCCTTCGCTCGGCGAGCTGGCGCTCGCCGCCATGCTCGCCCTCGTCTCGCTCGCCGTCGGCGTCCTCGCCTTCCGGCGCAGCAGCGACCGCATCGTGCTCTATCTCTAGGACCCGCGATGAGCTTGGAGCGTACGGAGGAGGACGCCCGGCCGGTGATTCGGCTCGCCGGCGTGGGCCTGCGCTACCGGCTGGCCAAGCAACGCATCCCGTCGATCAAGGAATACGCCATCCACTGGCTCAAGGGGGCGCTCACCTACGAGGACCTGTGGGCCCTCGACGGCATCGACCTGGCGATCCGCCGCGGCGAGCGGGTGGGCCTCGTGGGGCGCAACGGCGCCGGCAAGAGCACCCTCCTGAAAGTGATCTCGGGCGTTCTCAAGCCGGCGCGCGGCAGTGCTGAGGTGCACGGCCGAGTGACGCCGATCCTCGAGCTCGGTACCGGCTTCGACCCCGAGCTCACCGGCATCGAGAACATCTATCTCAACGCGCTGCTGCTCGGTCGCAGCCGCCGCGAGATCAACGCCCGCCTGCCGGCGATCGTCGACTTCAGCGGCCTCGGGGACTTCGTGCGGGCGCCGATCCGCAACTACTCCTCGGGCATGCAGGCCCGCCTCGGCTTCGCCATCGCGACCGCCTGGGTGCCGGACGTGCTGGTGCTCGACGAGGTGCTGGCGGTGGGCGACGCCGAGTTCGTCCGCGCCTGCGAAGAGCGCCTGGCGAGCTTCCGGGCCCAGGGCAGCACGCTGCTCCTCGTCTCCCACAGCCCGCAGGCGGTGCGCGAGATGTGCGACCGCTGCCTGTGGCTCGAAGCCGGCCGGCTGCGCGCCGACGGAGACGTCGAGACGGTGCTCGCCGCCTACCGCGCGTTCACCGCCGGGCCCAGCTCCGGCGGCGCTCCCAGCAACCCGGCGTAGACCGTCTCGAGGTTCTCGAGCACAACGTCCGGCGCGTGCCAGGTGGCGAGGGCGGCCCGCCCGGCGGCGACCAGCCCGGCGCACAGCGACGCTTCGCGCGTCAGCCGCTCGACGGCGGCGGCGAAACCGGGGCCGTCCGCCGCCACCAGGAGCTCGCGGCCATCCTCGGCGTCGAGCCCGGCCGCCGCCTGCGGGCTGGCGACCACCGGCACGCCGCGCGACCACGCCTCGAGGATCCGCATCCGCACCCCCGAGGCGATGCGCAGCGGCACGACGAGGATCGAGCCCGGAGCGAAGGCGGTGCGGGAGTCAGCCGGCGAGGCGTGGGCGACGATGCCATCGCCCGCTGGTGCCTGCTGCTGGTTGCCGAAGACGTGGAGGAGCGCCGTCGGCACGCGGGCGCGCACCCGGGGCCAGATCTCGCGGACGAAATAGGCCACGGCGTCGCGGTTAGGCTCCCACCCCTCGCTGCCAAGGAGAACCAGCGGCGGCGCACCGGTGAGGCCCTCGTTGGCGGCGGGCAGGTCCGGGGTGAACGGCGCGCGTACCACCACGACGCGCCCCCTCCCGGCGGCGAGCTGCGAGAGGCCCCGCGCGTCGCGCTCGGTGAGCGCCACGGTTGCCGCCACGCGCGCCACGGCCCCCCCCTCCCAGGCGGCGAGGCGCCCGGCTTCCCAGCGATAGAGCCGGCTCCAGCGGCCGCGGCTGGCGGCCGCCGCCCACAGCTCGCTTTCGACGTTCTGGGCCCGCAGCACGACGGGGACGCCATGGGCGAAGGCGGACTCGACCTGCGCCAGGGCCTGCAGCTGCTCGACGTGGACCACGTCCCAGAGCTCGGAGCCGAGCAGCCGGTCCACCTCGGCGCGCACCGCCGGGTGGCGGTGGCGGTCGATCGAGATCGGCCGCGAGAGGAGCAGGCTGCGCACCACCGACAGCGCGTAGGAGCGGGGGCGGCTCGGGACCAGCGAGGCGCTCACCGGCCCGGCCATCACCGCCGCCGGGGTCGCCTGCGCGGCCGGCGCCACCAGGTGCACGTGGTGACCGCGGGCCGCCAGCCCGTCGATGGTGCTCTGGACGAGTAGGCGACCGCCGTCCGCCGGCGGCTGCGGCGGCTTGGTGGCGACGACCAGGATGCGCAGCGGCTGGCCCATGGTGCTCGCGTGGTGCGCCGTGCCGGGGACCGACCGCTAGCCGGCGGCGGCGAGGTGGCGCTCCACCCGGCGCTCGGCCGCGGCGAGCGGGGTCTCACCGTGGGCCGCCGCCTCGGCGAAGATCTCACCGAGCGATGTGCCGATCGCCTGCAGCCGAGTGCGGATGGTGTCCTCGCTGGCCCCCTGGCCGAGCATCGCGAAGCCGATCGCACCGCCGGCGTTGGCGATGAAATCGGGGGCGTAGAGGATGCCGCGGGCCGCCAGGCGCTGACTGTCCGCCAGCTCGGCGAGCTGGTTGTTGGCCGAGCCCACGACCATCCGGCAGCGCAGCTGCTCGATGCTCCCGCGGTTGAGCGTGCCGCCCACCGCGCAGGGGGCATAGAGGTCGCAGTCGGTCACCGCGACCTCGGCCAAAGCCACCACCCCGGCACCCAGCTCGGCGGCCAGGCGTTCGGCCCGCGCCGGGTCGAGGTCGCAGAGCAGCAGCCGGGCGCCCTTCGCCGCCAGGGCGCGGGCCAGCGGCGCCCCCACCGAGCCGACCCCCTCGACGAGCACCCGCAGGCCGGCGACATCGGCCGTCCCCATGGCCTGGCGGGCCGCCGCCTCGATCGCCGCGAAGACCCCCGCCGCGGTGTAGGGCCCAGGGTCTTGCGCCACGCCGGTCGCGCGGTCGACGCCGTGGACGTAGGGCGTCTGGCTGGCGATCTCGCGCATGTCATCGACGGTGGTGCCGAGGTCGGGGCCGGTGGCAAAGCTGCCGCGCAGCGTCGAGAGCAGCCGGCCATAACGCCGCATCACCCCGCGGCGCTCCTCGGTGTCGAGAGCGCGCGTGGGGCAGAGCACGGCCTTGCCGCCACCGAAGGGAAAGTTGACGGCCGCCCATTTGGCGGTCATCCCCTGCGCCAGCCTCATCGCGTCGGCGAGGGCGTCGTCGAGGTGCTCGTAGCGGCGCCAGCGGGTGCCACCGGTCGGCGTGCCGAGGGCGTCGCTATGCAGGGCGATGAAGATCCAGACGGCGCTGGGTGCGTCGTAATGCGTAACGACGGCACGGCCACTCCAGCCGGCGATGCGCGTCGCCAATCGATCTTGGTTCACGGCAGTGCTCCGTTGCTCGCCAGCCAGGCCGGTAGATGGCCGACCCCGGGCAGGCAGGTCAGGGGATGGGCGCCGCGGAGCTCGTCGGCTCCGTGCGAACCGCTCAGCACACCGACGGCGGCGGCGCCCGCGCTGCCGGCCATCTCGAGGTCAAAGGTCGTGTCCCCGATCACCAGCGCGCTCTGCGGCCTGACCCCGAGCTCGGCAAAGATGTCGAAGAGCATCTGCGGGTGGGGTTTCGAGAGGGCCTCATCGGCGGTGCGCGAGGCGTGGAAGAAGTGGCGCACGCCGCTGACCTCGAGGTCACGGTCGAGGCCGCGGCGGCTCTTGCCGGTGGCGATGGCCAGCAGGTAGCCGTGCCGGGCCAGCTCGGAGAGCACCGCGGGCACCTCTGGAAAGAGGACGATCTGGTGGCGAAACTCGCTCAGCCAGCGGTCCCGATAGCGCTCGACCAGCCGGTCCCAGAGCTGCTCGTTGCCGCCGAAGCCGAGGGCCGACATCGACTCCCGCAGGCCGAGGCCGATGGTCCGGCGCACCTGCGCCTCGGACACTCCTCCGATCCCCAAGTCCCGGGCCGCGGCCTGCATGCAGCCGACGATCGAGGCGACGGAGTCCATCAGGGTACCGTCCCAGTCGAACACCAGGAGGTCGAAGCGCGGGTCGTTTCTCATCCCAGGGAGAGGCTCTCGCCCCGCGGCGATTGTAGCAGCCAGCCGCATCTCGGCCGCTAGTCGGGGGGCTGCAGCGGCTGGCGGACCAGCTCGCCGTCGAGCCGGGCACCGGCCGGCAGCGGATGCTCGGGACTGCGGCAGCTGAGCAGCTCGCCCTCGACCTCAGCCGTCGCCGGCACGCGGATCCCGGGGCCGAGGATGGAGCGCCGCACCCGGGCCCCGGCACCGACCTTTGCTCCCGGCATCACCAGGCTGCCCTCGACGATCGCCCCTGCCGCCACCTCGGCCTCGGCCTCGATGGCCGAGCCGCTGATCTCGGCCTCCTCGGCGATGGCCGCGCCGGCGCTCAGGAACTCGTTCTGCCGGCGCTCGGCGAGGGTCGCGCGGACGCCTTCGAGGTAGCGCCACGGTGTTCCGAGGTCGTGCCAGGGCCGGTTCGTGCGGTAGGTGTGGATGGGCGTGCCGGCGGCGAGCAAGGGCTCGTAGAGGCCGCTCACGATGTCGCCGGGAGCGAGCGGTCGATCGGCGAGAACCGCTGGGCTGAGCAGATGGGCACCGGCGAAGAGGCGCCGCTCGTGGGCCGCCGCCTTGCCGCCGCGGAAGGCCAGCACCTCGCCGTCGGCACCGAGGGCGAGGCCGCCGCCGAAGGGCCGCGGATCGACCTGCTCGTGAACCAGGAGGGTTGCCGGCCCGCCATGCTCCTGGTGGCGAGCGATCATCTCCTCGAAGGGCCAGCGGCAGAGGCTGTCGCCGTTGACGATCAAGAAGAGGTCGGCCTCGGCGATGAAGCTCCGCAGCGGCCCCAGCGCACCCAGGGTGCCGAGGATCTCGGGCTCCGGCGAGTAGGTGAGCGGCAGGCCGTGGTACGAGGTACCGAAGGCCGCGACGATCGCCTCGCCAAGGTGGTGGAGGTTGACGGCCACCGCTTCGCAGCCGGCCTCGTGCAAGCTCTCGAGCGTGCGCGCGGCGACCGACTTGCCGGCCACCGGCAGCAGCGGTTTGGGGATCGAGTGGGTCAGCGGTCGCAGCCGGGTGCCGAGACCCGCCGCGAGGAGGAGCGCACGGATTCGCAGGGGAGGTCTCGGCTCAGGGGCTGACCGGGTCGCGGAAGACCATGTCCGCCGGCGCCTCGGGATGGGTCTTGAGGTAGTCCTCGTAGAGGCGCAGGTAGGTGCGCCGCTCCGAGCTCTGGAGGTCGAAGCCGCAGCGCCGCGCCACCACCTCGGCACCGTCGCCCTCGAACTCGGCAAAATCGCCGATCGGGGTGTGGTCGAGGGCGATGGTGACGCCGCCGAGCTGCCATTCCTCGCGCACCTTCTGGTAGCGGCGCATGGCGCTGTAGCCCAAGTTCTCGAGCAGGGCGCGCGCGGCGGTCGGGTTCTCGACCCGCGTCTCGTGCTCCTGGCGCAGCTTGGTGCGCCCGTCGAACAGGGCCGGGCCCTTGAAGGTCAGCGCCGCGCCGTGCCCGTCGACGCGCAGGCGCAGCAGGCAGCCGCGGGCCGAGAGCTCGCCCTCGCGGTCGAAGAGCCAGTTGTCCTCGAAGCTGGGGGCGGCGGTGCGCTCGGCCTCGAGCTCGCCGAGGCGGCTGCGCAGCTCGTCGTGCTCCACCCCGGCGAACTTGACCTCGCGCTCGAGGCTAGGCTTCTGACTCATGCTAAGCCGCCTGCCGGGGCCGGCTCGCCGGCGAGGTCGAGCAGCCGGGCGATGGTGCGGATACCGTTGTAGAAGTGCGAGACGTTGAACTTCTCGTTCGGCGAGTGCAGGTTGTCGTCGGTGAGGCCGAAGCCGATGAGGGCGACGGGCGCCCCGAGCACCTGGCTGAAAGTCGCCACGATGGGGATCGAGCCGCCCTCGCGCACGCGCACCGGGCGCTTGCCCCAGACCTCCTCCATCGCCTGCAGGGCCGCCTCGACGAGCGGGCCGCTGGTGTCGATCAGCACGGGCTCGGCGCCGTGGAGGTAGCTGACCTCCACCTTCACCCCCGGCAGATGGAGGCCGGCGACGTGGCGCTCGAAGAGCGCGGCGATCTTTTCCGGGGTCTGGTTCGGCACCAGCCGCATCGAGACCTTGGCGCCGGCCCAGGAGGGCAGCACGGTCTTGGCGCCGGCTCCCTGGTAGCCGCCGAAGAGGCCGTTGACGTCGCAGGTCGGGCGGGCCCAGCTGCGTTCGAGGGTGGTATAGCCCGCCTCGCCGCAGACGTCGTCGATCCCCAGGCCGGCCTTGTAGGCCGCCTCGTCGAAGGGCAGGCGGCCGAACTCCTCGCGCTCCCAGCTCTCGAGCGGCAGCACATCGGCGTAGAAGCCGTCGATCAGGATGCGCCCGGTCGCCGGGTCGCGCAGGCTGGCGATGATCGCGGCGAGGGCGTTGCCGGGGTTGGCGACGGCACCACCGAAGGTGCCGGAATGCAGGTCGCGGTTGGGGCCGGTGACCCGCAGCTCCATGTAGCACAGGCCCTTGAGGCCGTAGAGCAGAGAGGGTTGCCCGGGGGCGTACATCGAGCTGTCGGAGACCACCACCACGTCGCAGGGTAGCTGCTCGCCACCCTTCTCGCGGACGAACTTCTCGATCGCCGAGCCGCCGGCCTCTTCCTCACCCTCGATCAGGAAGCGGACATTGACCGGCAGCGAGCCGCGCTCGGCGAGCATCGCCGCCACCGCCTTGAGGTGCGTGTAGGACTGGCCCTTGTCGTCGGTGGCGCCGCGGGCGAAGAGGAGGTCGCCTTCGATCGTCGGCTCGAAGGGGTCGTGGCGCCAGAGCTCGCGCGGGTCGGCCGGCTGCACGTCGTAGTGGCCGTAGAAGAGCACGGTGGGCTTGCCCGGGGCACGCAACCAGTCGCCGTAAACCAGCGGATGGCCGGCGGTGGGCTCGATGCGGACGTTCTCGAGGCCGGCCTCGAGCATGCGGTCGCGGACGAACTCGGCGCAGCGGCGCACCTCCGGCGCATAGGCCGGGTCCGTCGAGATGGAGGGGATGCGGATGTATTCCTTGAGCTCTTCGAGATAGGTGGATTTCTCGCGGTCGATCCGCGCCAGAACGTCGTCGCTGCTTCGCGCCATGACTCTCTCCCGCCTCGTGGTCCTGCACTCGCTCGCGATGATCTGCTTTTCGACGCGCCAGCGGCGCGCCGAGGGTCTTTCGGAGCCCACTAGTCTAGCAGAGGGCCTCGCAGCGCGAGGCCTGTCTCTTCAACTTCGCTTTTTCACGTTTCTTGCGCCGCCCGGGCGTCGAGCGCGCGGCCGGGGCCCGCTCAGGCGTCGCCCTGCGGCGGTGGGGTGAGCAGGCGCCGGAGGTTGACGGCGTTCACCAAGCCATGGGCCACCATTGGCGCCAGAAGGTTACCGCGCCAGAGGACCAGGGCCCCGAAGAGCAGACCGGCGACGGCGGCGAAGACCGTCCACAGGCGGAAGGCCGCCCCCGGACCGCTGTGCAGGAGGGCAAAGAGGATGGTCGCCGGCAGCAGGCCCCAGGCCTGCTGGGCGGCACCGCGGAAGAAGAGCTCCTCGGCGAACCCTGAAAGGAGGGCGAGCGCCAGGGCCTGGCTCGCCTCGACACCACCGAGGGCCGTGCGCAGCTGCGCCTCGAGCTCATCGGCGAGCCGGAGGCGCCGGCGTCCGAGGTCCCAGGCAAGGAGGAGGCTGGCGCCGGCGAGGGCACCCAGCGGGAGGTCGAGCCAGGCTTGCGCGGGGACGGCGAGACGGCGCCATGGAAAGCCACCGTTCTGTTGGCTGAGCCAACCGCCACCCGCGATGGCCAGCAGCAGGTAGAAGGCCCAGCCCCAGCGGTAGAGCCGTGATGGCGAGCCGGGCTCGCTAGTCGTCAAACGTCTTGCCCGTCTTGGCCCAGTCGGCGAGGAAGTTCTCGAGGCCGAGGTCGGTCAGCGGGTGCCGGTAGAGCTGGCCGAGCACCTTGAACGGGATGGTGGCGACATCGGCCCCCATCAGGGCAGCGCGAGTGACGTGGGTCGGGGTCCGCACCGAGGCCACCAGCACCTTGGTGTCGAAGCCGTAGTGTCGGTAGACGGTGAGGATCTCGTCGATCACCTCCATGCCGTCGTGACCGGCGTCGTCCAGGCGGCCGACGAAGGGCGAGATGTAGGTGGCGCCGGCCTTGGCGGCGAGCAGCGCCTGGTTGGAGGAGAAGCAGAGGGTGACGTTGGTCTTGATGCCCTCGGCGGCGAGCTGGCGGGTGGCGCGCAGGCCCTCGACGGTGAGCGGTACCTTGACCACCACGTTGGGCGCCAGCGCGGCGAGCCGGCGGCCCTGGGCGAGCATGCCCTCGACCTCGGTCGCCAGCACCTCGCCCGAGACGGGGCGTTCCTCACCCACCAGGCGAGCGATCTCGGCGACGGTGGGCAGATAGGGCCGCCCGGTCTTGGCGATCAGGCTAGGGTTGGTGGTCACTCCATCCACCATGCCCCACTCGAGGCCGGTGGCGATCTCCTTGATCTCGGCGGTATCGACGAAGAACTCCATCTCGCTCTCCTTGCCCGCGCGCGCCGCGCGCTAGTTGATCGGCTCCTCGGCCGCGTCGACGCCGGGGCTCACTTCCGCGTCGTCTTCATCCTCGGCGGCGGATTCGTCGGACTCCTCCTCGACCTTGGCGAGGGCCACGAGGCGATCGTCTTCGTCGAGGTCCATCAGCTTGACGCCCTGGGTGTTGCGGCCGATGCTGCGCACCTCGTCGAGGCCGATGCGAATGATCATGCCGTCCTGGGTGATCAGCACGGCCCCGGCGCCCGGCTCGACCTGTTTGACCCCGACCACCTCGCCGGTCTTGCCGCTGACCGCGAGGTTGATGATGCCGAGGCCGCCGCGGCTCTGCAGGCGGTACTCCTCGAGGTCCGTGCGCTTGCCGAAGCCGGCCACCGTGGCGGTGAAGATGGCGCCGTCCGGCGCCAGGACTTCCATCCCGACGACGCGGTCGCCTTCACGCAGGCGGATCCCGCGCACACCGGTGGTGTCGCGGCCCATGGCGCGGATACCGACGAACGTCGCGCCGTCCTCGGCGACGCGATCGCTCTCCGGGAAACGGATGGCGTAACCGCGGGCGGTCGCCAGCAGGATCTCGGCCCCAGGGTCGGCCACCCGCACGGCGAGCAGGCGGTCGCCCTCGGCGACGTTGATCGCGATGATGCCGCGGGCGAGGGGGCGGGCGAAGGCCGAGAGGCGGGTCTTCTTCACGGTGCCGCTCTCGGTGGCGAAGACCAGGTAGCGGTCGTCCGCGAACTCGCGCACCGAAACGGTGGTGGCGAAGCGCTCGTCGGCGTCGAGGTCGAGCAGGTTGACGATCGCCTTGCCCTTGGCCGCCGGCCCCGCCTCGGGGATGGCGTGGACCTTCAGCCAGTAGACCCGTCCGCTCTGCGTGAAGACGAGGATGTAGTCGTGCGCCGACGCCACGTAGAGGTGCTCGACGACGTCCTCGTCCTTGGTGGTCATCCCCGTGCGGCCCTTGCCGCCGCGGCGCTGCGCCCGGTAGAGCGACAGCGGCGAGCGCTTGACGTAGCCGGAGCGCGACACGGTGATCACCATCGGCTCGTCGGCGATCAGGTCCTCGATCGAGATGTCGGCGCTCTCCGGCACGATCTGCGTGCGGCGGGTGTCGCCGTAGGCCTGCTTGAGCTCGAGGAGCTCGCGGCGGATCTCTTCGAGCACCAGGCGGTCCGAGCCCAAGATGGCGCGCAGCCGCTCGATCAGGGCGAGCAGCTCGCGGTATTCCTCGAGGATCTTCTCGCGCTCGAGGCCGGTCAGCCGCTGCAGGCGCATGTCGAGGATGGCCTGGGCCTGTACCTCGGTGAAGCCGAAGCCCACAACCAGGTTGCTCTTCGCCTCCGGCGGCGTCTGGCTGGCGCGGATGGTGGCGATCACCTCGTCGAGGAGGTCGAGGGCCTTGAGCAGGCCTTCGAGGATGTGGGCCCGCTCCTCGGCCCGCGCCAGGTCGTAGCGGGTGCGCCGGATGACCACCGTCTTGCGATGGTTGAGGAAGTGGTGCAGCAGCTCCTTGAGCGAGAGGATCCGCGGCTGGTTGTCGACGATCGCCAGCAGGATGATGCCGAAGGTCGTCTGCAGCTGGGTCTGCTTGTAGAGGTAGTTGAGAATGATCTCCGCCATCGCGTCCCGCTTGACCTCGAGCACGATGCGGATGCCTTCGCGGTTCGACTCGTCGCGCAGGTCGGAGATGCCTTCGAGCTTCTTCTCGCGGATCAGCGCCGCGATCCGCTCGATCAGCTTCAGCTTGTTGACCTGGTAGGGGATCTCGGTGACGACGATCGCCTCGCGCTCGCCGCGCTGCTCGATCTCGGCGCGGGCCCGCACCTGGATGATGCCGCGGCCGGTGGCGTAGGCCGAGCGGATCCCGGTCATCCCGTGGATGGTGCCGGCGGTGGGAAAGTCCGGCCCGGGCAGCACCGCCATCAGCTCGTTGAGCGTCACCTCCGGGCGGTCCATCATCAGGATCAGGGCGTCGATCACCTCGCCGAGGTTGTGCGGCGGGATGTTGGTCGCCATGCCGACGGCGATGCCGGCGGCACCGTTGACGAGGAGGTTGGGGATCCGTGCCGGCAGGACCTGCGGCTCGACCTCAGAGCCGTCGTAGTTGGCGACCCACTCGACGGTTTCCTTGTCGATGTCCTCGCGGATCATCTCCTCGGCGAGGCGGGTGAGCCGCACCTCGGTGTAGCGCATCGCCGCCGGGTTGTCGCCGTCGATCGAACCGAAGTTGCCCTGCCCATCGACCAGCGGGTAGCGCATGGCGAAGTCCTGCGCCAGGCGCACCACGGTGTCGTAGATCGCCGCGTCGCCGTGCGGGTGGTACTTACCCATCACGTCGCCGACGATGCGGGCCGATTTCTTGTAGGGCTTGTCCGAGCGGTTGCCGCTCTCCCACATGCCGTAGAGCACGCGGCGGTGGACGGGCTTCAAGCCATCGCGCACATCGGGCAGGGCGCGCCCGATGATCACGCTCATCGCGTAGTCGAGGTAGCTGCGTTTCATCTCCTCCTCGATGCCGACGGGGATCGGCATCTCGGAGGGGGGAAGCTGCGGGTCTTGATCGCTCATCGTCGCGGGGTGCTCTGCGGAACGCTCTGTGGCCAGCCCGCCAGCGGCGGGCGGCGGGGCCTAGACGTCGAGGTTGCGCACCTCGAGCGCGTTGGCCTGGATGAAG
This sequence comes from uncultured Thermoanaerobaculia bacterium, assembly GCA_964420075.1. Lineage (GTDB taxonomy): Bacteria > Acidobacteriota > Thermoanaerobaculia > Multivoradales > SZUA-115 > CAYQRE01. The sequence goes on from CAYQRE010000009.1 coordinate 142,033, forward strand.
TCGCGCCGGGGCTCCACTTCGTCGCCCATCAGCACGGTGAAGATCTCGTCGGCCTCCACTTCGTCCTCGATCTGGACGCGGAGAAGCCGGCGGCGGGTCGGGTCCATGGTGGTCTCCCACAGCTGCTGCGGGTTCATCTCACCGAGGCCCTTGT
>CAYQRE010000010.1:0-77387 GCA_964420075.1 uncultured Thermoanaerobaculia bacterium
TTCCAGACCATACTGCCCCTCCGCTCCGCTGCCGGGCAGCGGATACCAGAGAGGGACGGCGACGCCGGAGCCGGCCGTAGGGCTGGTCCGGGACTGCCGCGCAGCGGCTCGAGAACGTTGCTGGCGTGGGTTCTGGCTCACGCCGCCCGCCTGAGTGCCGCGACATCGTGGAGCCAGGCGAACAGGGTGTTCGAATCCCATTTGGTGTTCGAACTCCCAACCGTTTGGGCTACCAGCCTCGCACCGTCTCCAATCCCGTCGCAGCGTTCCCTCCGTAGCCTCCTGGCGTCCTCGCTCTGCGCTTGCCTCCGCGCGGCTGGATCCTGCTCCTCCGCACTCCCGCCCTCACCTCTGCCCTTCAACCACCCGCTCGTCGTACGCCCGCCGGCAGCGCTCGACGTCGTCCATGTGTTTCTCGACCCACAGCCAGATGCCGCAGACGGCCTCGCCGAGCTCTTCGCCCAGCTGGGTGAGCCGGTAGTCCACCCGCGGCGGGATGACGGGGTGGACGCGGCGGGTGACCAGGCCGTCCCGCTCGAGCTGGCGCAGCGTCTTGGTGAGCATCTTCTGGCTGACGTTGCCGATGCGGTCGCGCAGCTGGGTGAAGCGCAGCTCGCCGCCGGCCAGCTCTTCGATGACGAGGAGGGTCCACTTGTCGGCCACGCGCTCCAGGACCTCGCGCAGCAGGGCTTCCTTTTCTGCGCTGGCCTGCGGGGAAGTGGCGTCGGTACCGCTGGTTTCCATGGAGAGAGTATGGCACTGGAGGGTGCCTACTTCCCACTGGAGAGCGACTCCTCTAGCGTAGGGCCATGACGACGACTCGACGACTCGGCGCGCACGGCCCCACCGTCTTCCCCCTCGCCCTCGGCTGCATGGGCATGTCCGGCATGTACGGGCACGCCGACGAGGCAGAGAGCATCGCCACCATCCATGCCGCCCTGGAGCGCGGCGTGAACCTCTTCGATACCGGCGACTTCTACGGCACCGGACACAGCGAGATGCTGCTCGGCCGAGCACTCGCCGACCGCCGCGACAAGGCCCTGCTCTCGGTGAAGTTCGGCGCCCTGCGCTCGCCGGATGGCGGCTGGTTGGGCGTCGATGCCCGGCCGGCAGCGCTCAAGAACTGCCTCGCCTACTCGCTCACCCGCCTCGGCGTCGACCACGTGGACATCTACCGCCCAGCGCGCCTGGATCCGGCGGTGCCCATCGAGGACACCGTCGGCGCCTTGGCCGAGCTAGTCGCGGCGGGCTACGTGCGCCACATCGGGCTCTCGGAGGTGGGACCGGAGACCCTGCGCCGGGCCCAGGCCGTGCACCCGATCGCCGACCTGCAGATCGAGTACTCGCTGATCAGCCGGGGGCCGGAGACCGACCTCTTCTCCGTGCTCGCCGAGCTCGGCGTCAGCGTGACCGCCTACGGCGTGCTCTCCCGTGGCCTGCTCGCGGGTTCCCAGCCCGTGGGCCACGGTGACTTCCGCGCTCACCTACCGCGTTTCCGCGGCGAGAACCGGCAGCAGAACCAGCGCCTGATCGACGCGCTGAGCACGCTGGCGGCGGCGAAGGGCGTCAGCGCCTCGCAGCTGGCGATCGCCTGGGTGCTGGCCAAGGGTAGCCACATCGTCCCCGTCGTCGGCGCCCGCACCCGTGCCCAGCTCGCGGAGTCGCTCGGGGCGCTGGCGGTGGAGCTCTCACCGGCGGAACTCGCGCGGCTCGAAGAGGCCGTCTCGCCGGCTTCCGTGGCCGGCACGCGCTACGACGAGCGCCAGATGAAGATGCTCGACAGCGAACGCTAGGCCGGCGCTCCAGGTCGCGGCGTCGCAGGAGCTCTTGGGCTGGCCGCGCGCGGAGCGCATTGGCTCGACCGCCCTTTGCTCGGCCCCCCTTTGCTCGGGCCCCCCTTGCTCGAGGCCCCCTTGCTCGAGCCTTGGAGGGCCGATAGGGTCGGCGGGCTCATCTGACCCCAGGCGCGAACGATGACCGAACCGAGCTCCACCAGCGCTGACGCCCGCTACCTGCGCCGCGGTGCCCTCAGCCTGGCAGCGGTCGCGCTGGGTGCCTACGCCGCCGACTACGGCTACAACCTCAGCCTCACCCACCTGCTGAGCCCTCACGCCTACGGCGACATCAAGGTGGCGACCTCCTTCGCGGCCTTCTTCGGCCTCGCCGTGCTTCTCGGCGGCGACCGTGCGGCGCCGATGGTGCTGGCGCCCAGCCTGGAGCGCGGCGCCAGGCGCCAGGTTTGGGAATACCTGCGCTTCTACCTCGGGATCGCCCTGCTGCTCGGGGTCGCCTTGGCGGCCGTCACCTGGATCGTCAGCTACCTCCGGGAGGGCACCACGGACCCGCGGAGCCATCACCCCATCACCTGGGTGGTGCTCGTCGTGCCCCTCAACGCCGCCGGCGCCATGATCAGCCGCCTGCTGCAATCGGCCCGGCACCCCGCCCAGGCCACCCTTCCCTGGCGCCTGGGCCTGCCTCTCCTGCAGCTGGCGACCTTCGGGGTGGTTGTCGTTCTCGGGGGCCGGTTGGGCGTCGAGGAAGCGGTGGTGATCGGCATCGCCGCGGCGACCACGATCACCGCCGCGCAGTGGCTGCTGGTGCGGCGCCTGGGGCTGGTGGAGCTTGCCCGCGAGCCCGGTTTTGGGCAGCCGGGACAGTGGCTCGGCACGTCGCTGCCGATGATGGGCACGTTCCTCGTCGCCCTGGCGCTCAATCAGTCGGACATCTACTTCCTCGAGATGCTGGGGGACGAGGCCCAGGTGGGCCACTTCGCGGCGGCAGCCACGGCCGCACACCTTCTCCTGCTGGTGCAAACCACCCTCGTCGGCCTAGTGGCGCCGGTTGCGAAGCTGGCGATCGAGGAGGGTGGCGAGCGCTCGCGCGCGACCTATCGCCAGGGCCAGAAGCTGCTCCTGGCGGTGGCCGTCCCCCTCGCGGCTGGGCTCGTTTTCGGGGCCGGCCCGATCCTCTCCCTGTTCGGAGCGCAGTACCGCGCCGCCGACACCGTGCTCGTTTGCCTCGCCGCCGGAGGTCTCGCCTGGGCCGCAGCCGCGCTCTCCAGCCTGTGGCTCCAGTACCAGGGCCACGCCCGCACCGTGCTGGCGATCTCGATCGCCACGCTGGTCGCCGACTGCGGCCTCGATCTCCTGCTCATCCCGCGCTACGGCATGAACGGTGCCGCCGCCAGCACGGCCGTTGCCCTCTTGGGCGCCGCCGTGGCGACGATCGTGATGCACCACCGCCGCAGCTAGCCCGGCGGTCGTCCCTCCGCTGGGCCCGCTCCCGACCGTCGGGCCTTGCACCGGCACCTCTCCCATGGCAACATGGCGAAAAGCCAATTGCCATTCCCGCTCGCGCGAGAATTCTGCTGACTCGGCGAGCGCTCTGAAGGGAGGTCGTCATGCTCTTGCCCCAGTGGACCCATCGTCCCGGCAGCGGCCGTCTCGCCGTCTGGGCACCGCTCGTGGTGGCAGTGCTCGGCGCGGTACCGGCCCTCGCGGCCGAGGTGACGGTGCAGAACGACTCGGTCACCGACTTCTCCCAGGTGGCCATCCAGGCTGGCTTCGCCGCCAACGAGGTGGCGGCCTCATGGCTCACCTCGCCCTGTGACGGCGACATCGTTGCCGTGCAGATGTTCTGGCGCTCGGTGACCGGCGGCACGGGCGCGCAGCTGGGGGACTCCTTCACCATCGCCGAGGGTGGCGCCTTCCCTCTTCCTGGCGCGGTGCTCGCCGTGCTCGCCGGGCCGCTGCTCCAGGACGGCTTCCTCAACGAGTTCCGCTTCCTGGACGAGGGCGGCACGGTGCCCCTGGTGGTGCCGGTGACCAACGGACAGACCTTCGTGGTCGGCTTCAAGTTCTTCGATCCACCGCCGATCAGCGGGCCCAGCGTGACGACCGACACCGACGGCTGCCAGGCGGGGCGCAACACGATCTTCGCCATCCCGCCGTCGAGCTGGTTTTCGGCCTGCGCTCTCGGCGTCTCGGGGGACTTCGTGATCCGCGCCGTGGTCAACTGCAGCGAGGCGCCGATGCTGATCTTCCAGGACGGCTTCGAGTCCGGGGACACCTCGGCCTGGTCGCTCACCGTGCCTTGAAGCAGGCTCAGGGGTCGAGGAGGGCGTTGCGGAGGGCGAAGTCGCCCACCGCCGCCACCTCCGGCCGGGCGGCCTCGCGGCCGTACGCCGCCAGCACCACGCCATAGTGCAGGCTGCGGAAGCGGGCCCGCTCCCAGGCCGCCGGGTCGATCTCGCCGTAGGCGGCGCGGAAGGCAGCGCGGGCCGGCGGCGGCAGAAACGAGAAGCCGATCGAGAGGTCGACGGCCGGATCGCCACGGTGCACGTCGCCCCAGTCGATGACCCCGGCCAGCCGAGGCGGGTGGCCGGGGACCGCGTCAGCGAGGACCAGATGTAGCGCGTAGAAGTCGCCATGCACCCAGGTGTGGCGAGTGGCTGGCTCAAAGCTTGCCACCAGCCCCTGCAGGCCCAGCTCGAGGCGGCGCACCTCGCTCGCTGGCAACCAGGCGGCGAGCTTCGCGATGTCGCGCGCGAGCTGCGGTGCCCGGCCGGCGACGTCCGTCCTGCGCAGCTCGTCACCGGGCGCCCAGGCGGCGGCGTCCGCGGCCAGTGGCACGGCGTGGAGCGCCCGCAGAAAGCCGCCCAGGGCCGCGGCGAGGGCCGCTCGACCCTCGGCGTCCAGGTGGCAGGTCTCCGCCGTCTTGCCGGCGACCAGGGGCGCACCGCTGAAGGCGAACGGATAGGCGGCGCAGGGCCGGCCGAGAAAGCGCGGCAGGGGGACCGGCAGTGGCAGATGGGGAGCCACGAGGGGCAGCACCAGTGCCTCGTTGGCCAGCAGGTGGGCTGCGGCCTGCCGGCGAGGAAAGCGAAACACCAGCTCCCAGCCGACGAGGAAGGCCGCATTGTCCCAGCCGCTGCCGAGGGGCTCGACCGCATGGGCCGCGAGCGCCGGGAACTGCTCGCCGATGAGCCGGCTCGCCAACGTCGCGTCGAGGTCGATCTCGGGCTCCCAGGGCCGGCGCATGGTGGCGGAGATGCTAGTGCAGTTGCCGACCGGCGTCCCCGAGCGGCCGTCGCGGCGGTAGGCTTGCCGCATGGCGAGCCCGACCCCTCAGCGCCCTTTCCTCACCGCCCGCTGGGAGCACCTGCTGCTCCTCAACTACGAGGTGGATGCCGCCTTGCTGCAGCCCCTGGTCCCGGCCGGCACCGAGCTCGACCCGCTAGGCGGCCGCCACCTGGTGAGCCTGGTGGGGTTTCGCTTCGTCGACACCCGCCTGCGTGGCCTGCCGATCCCTTGGCACCGCGACTTCGAGGAAGTGAACCTGCGCTTCTACGTGCGCCGCCGCGGCCCCGACGGCGCCTGGCGGCGGGCCGTCACCTTCGTCCGCGAGCTGGTTCCGCGGTGGGCGATCGCCACGGTCGCCCGCAGCCTCTACAACGAGCCCTATCTCGCCGTGCCGATGTGGCATCGCCTGGCCGTCGACGCCGCAGAGGGCGGCACGGTGCGCTACGGCTGGCGCTTCCGGGGTGAGAGCTTCACCATGGAAGCCACGGTGACGGGCCCCGCGCAGCCCTTTGCCGTGGACAGTGAGGCCGAGCTGATCACCGAGCACTACTGGGGCTACACTCGACAGCGCGACGGCGGCACTCTCGAGTACCAGGTAGAGCATCCCGCCTGGCAGGTGTGGGACGCCGCCGCCACCTTCAGCGGCGCGGCGGCGCTTCTCTACGGCCCGGCCTTCGGCGAGGTGCTGAGCGGGCGAGCCAGCTCCGCCATCCTCGCCGAGGGCTCGCCGGTGGCCGTCTACCCGGGCGTGCGGCTGGATCTGGCCGCCTGACCGCCGGTCCGGGTGAGGTCCGCCGGCTGCGCCGCCGGGCTCGGTTTCGGCGCGCAGGCGCTCGCTGTGGGCTGGGCAGCGGAGATCAGCTCGCCCGTCGAGGTAGGCAGGAAGCTGGCGAGCGAGACCGGCATGATCACGCAACCATCGACGTCGGGGTCCTTGGGGACGACGGCGTTGCCGCCGACCCCCAGGCAGGTGAAACACGGCTCACCATTGCGGCCCTTGTGACCCGTGGACCGGGGTGGCTGCATGTTGACGCACATCACGCAGCCGTCCATGGTGAACTCGCCGTCCGGGCAGCCGTTCTGCTGCTGGGACTGGAGCGGACCGGCGAGCGCCAGCAGGACGAGGGCGGCGAGGCAGGCGGCTGGAGCGAGAGCTTTCATCGGGCACCTCCGCAAGGAAGAGAGTGGGAGATCGGCGCGCCGACCGCGGCGCGCCTCCATCTCTGTTTGCGGATTTTGCAGAGCGCAGAGATAGCCGGCGAGCGAAGATCGCTCAGGCGTGGGCCACCACCGCGTGACGGCGCTCGCGCTCCAGCAGCTGACGCTTGCGCTCCAGGCCCCAGCGGTAGCCGCCCAGGTCGCCGCTGGCCCGAATCACCCGGTGGCAGGGCACCAGCAGCGCCAGCGGGTTGCCGGCACAGGCGCTGGCTACCGCTCGCACCGCTTTCGGCTCGCCGATCGCCGCCGCCACCTCAGAGTAGGAGCGGACCTCCCCGTAGGGGATCGACTGCAGGTAGCTCCACACCCGGTGGCGGAAGGCCGAGGCGCGCACCTCACCGGGCAGCGACAGGTGCGGCCGCTCGCCGGCGAGGTGCTCGGCAAGCGCCGCGGCCCAGGCGGTGAGCTGGGGGCTGCCGGCGCCACCGCTGGGCCGGAGCTCGGCGGCCGGGAGCTCCTCCCGCAGGGCTGCGAGCAGCTCAGCCTCCGAGTCCCCGAACTGCACGAAGCAGAGCCCGCGGTCGGTGGCGCCCAGCATCAGCAGGCCGAGGTCGGTGCTCAGCACCTGGTACGAGACCTCGAGGCCCCGGCCGCCAGCCTGGTACTGGCCGGGGGTCATCCCCAGGCGCTCGTCGAGCCGCCCGTAGACCTGGCTGCTCGAGCCGTAGCCCGCCTCGTAGATGGCGTCCGTCACGCTGCCGCCTCCGCGCAGCTGGCCGCGAAGCTCCTCCAGCCGGCAAGCCTCCACGAACTGTCGCGGCGTCATCCCCACGTGCTGCTGGAAGGCAGCCCGCAGCTGGCGCGGGGACATCCCCTCGCGGTGTGCCAGGCTGGTGAGCGAGAGGGGTTCACCCGAGGCGCTCTCACGCCGCAGGTGCTCGCAGAGCGCCGCCATCCGCGCGGTCACGGCCTCGCCCGCAGCCTCATTGGGCCGGCAACGCCGGCAGGACCGCAGGCCCGCCGCCTCGGCGGCCTCGGGGCTCGAGAAGAAGCGCACGTTCTCGCGTCGTGGCCGGCGGGCTGGGCAGGAGGGCCGGCAGAAGATTCCCGTCGAGGTGACGCCGAAGAAGAAGCGGCCGTCGAAGCTGCGATCGCGCTCGACCACCGCCTGCCAACAACGCTCGTCCGTCAGCATCACGCACCTCCCACGGCGGCCAGGCCCTGCGCCGCGAAGCTCGGAGTGGACAGGGCTGCGAGGAGCGCCGGCGGAGCGGCCTCGGCGGCGGGCGGGCTCATCGGCGCCGGGCGATAGAGGGACTCCGGGATCTCCGCCAGGCGCGAGGAATGGAGGATGTCGCCGAGCCCGAAGAACTGGCAGAAGCTCATGATCAGAGGCCGCCACTTGCGAGGGTCGATGCGGTTCTCGTGGCCGTCGAGGAGGATCTCCTCGGCGACGTGCACACGTTGGATCTTGACCTCGAGCGCCACCAGCTTACCGCGCGCGGCGGGGTCGGCCTCGGCGAGGGGGTGGCGCGCAGTGAGCACCGCTTCGAGCTGCACCGGGCATTCGCCGAGCCGCGGTGGCCCGACCGTCTCGGCGGCAACCGCGGTGAGGCCGGCGACGCCCAGCTTGTCCGCCTCGTGGCGGTAACCCATGGCCACCTTGTGGGGCGGCACCGGGTTCGAGCCGGTGAGGCGAGCCAGGCGGTCGACCGCCCCGACCTCGTTGACCGAGGGCAGGTTGAGCACGCACTCGCCCGTGCGCAGCAGGTTGGCCGGGGTCTGCGAGCGGGCGCCGAAGCCGAGCACGCAGTTCCAGCCCAGCCACCAGGCCGAGGAGATCGGCGCGACGTTCGGCGAGCCGTCTTCGTTGAGAGTGCTCACCAGCACGACGGGGGTGCCGAAATAGAGGATGGCGGGTTCGATGGTCCGGTGCACGAGGCCTCCTTGGGCTCGGGAGTCGGCGCCGGAAAGTGGCGGCGAGCGAGCTGGGGGTGATCCTAGGGGGCTGGGAACGGCGGGACTATCGGATTCGGACCGCCAAACTCGGGGGACCCACGGCTCACGCCGTGGGCTATTGGGGCGAGGATTGGAGGGTGTCGAGCTGGCGGCGCAGGGGCTCCGGCGCCACCGTACGGTAGGCCTCGGTGAGGAGCTCGGCGACCTCCTCCCAGTCGAGACCGACGTCGAGCTTGATGCCGAGCCAGCCTCGGTGGCCCACGTAGGGAGGCCGAAAGAAGGCCTGCGGGCGGGCGGCGACCAGCGCCTCCTGGGCGCCATCCGGCGCGGCGCACCAGACCGCGAGATGAGCCGCGCCGTGATGGTGGTCGTCGAGGGTCGCGAAGGACTTCTTGTCGCGAATGAACCAGGTGGGCTCGCCGTGGCTCAGACGCTCGTTGACCTCGGGCAGCGCCAGGCAAATCTCCCGCAGATGGACCAGGACCTCGGCTCGCATGCCGGCGATTCTGCCACGGGCGTGGACCCTACCGGCTCACGCCCGGTGGCACATCACACCTACGGCCAGGGGAGGGGATCGACGGGCTGCACGAGGAACTTGTACTGGCAGTCCCTCTTCAGCTGCTCGCCGGTCTTCTCGTACCACTGGCGGTTGCTATCGGCATCCATCGCCAGCACCTTGATGACGTCGTTGTCCGTGATCCCCAGATTGCTCAGCACCTGCGAGCCGTTGGGCAGGTTGGGGCCCCAGCTGGCACCGGGGATCAGGGTGCCGTTCTTGTAGACCTCCACCAGCTGGAGGAAGCCGCTGTCATCCCACCAGCCCACCCGCAGCTTGTTGCCGTTGCAGGCCGAGTTGGAGAACGCGCCGTCGACCGTCGGATGGTAGCGGTCCTTGCCGGTTGGGAAGTTGCCCGTCGTGGTGCGCGGCATGTGATTGTCGATCCACTGCCCGAAGCGGCGCACCCAATCGGCTTTCACCGAATCGCTCTGGTTGCAGAGGCCGAGCTGCGTGTCGTGCACGGAGTTGTAGTAGTAGGGCGGATTGGTGCCGGCGTAGAGAGCATTGTCGCGGCCGTCGGTGCGCTCGCCGCGCGCCGCCCAGAAGGCGGCACTGCCGAGAGCGCCGCTCACGTCGTCGGCGAATTTCTTGGTCTTGAGCTCGCTGTAGGCCGCTGCCTCGTCGTTGGCGTTGTAGGCGAACTTGGCCACTCCCGAGCCAGACCCCGTGTGGCAGCTGCTGCAATAGGAGTTGAAGCCCGGCCAGACGTCCTGCTTCCACTCGGGGAGCGGCTCCGTGGCGTTGGTCGAGGTGGTCACCACCGGGTTGCAGGCGGCATCGTAGCTCACCGTCTGGGTCTGCGTCACCATGTCGAGCGGCGGTGACGTGGCGGCGACCGTGCCCGCGAACGGGATCCCTTGATTCTCCACGTGCTGGTGGCAGCCGCCGCAGTTGGTACGCGTCTCGCGCGGCTGCAGGCTGTGCCAGGAGCGCACGTCGACCAGGCGCATGCCGTAGCGGATGTCGAGAAGCTGGAACTCGAATGGGACATGCGAGGGGATCATCGCCTTGAACGAGCCGTCGCTCTGGCCCCGCACATCGTAGACGCCGAGCACCTTCACCGTTTCGAGGTCGCCGGAGCCGTCGGTCTCGTAGCCCAGGTTGCAACAATTGTGATTGATCTTGTTGCTGGTCAGGCTGACCTGGATGCCCAGCACGTCGTCGTGGGTGAGGGCCTTGCAGAGGTCCGGCTGGCCGGCCGTCTGCATCACCTTGGTCACGGCGTCGAAGTTGCCAGTGATCTGATCGTATTGGTTGTTGCTGATCGTGTTGGGATTGTAGGGCTGGCCGCCACCACCGGGCCCCAGCCAGCAATCGTAGGGCCGGCGATCGGTATTGTAGATCGCCGAGGTCCCAACCATGGCGAAGGGCTCGCCGAGCTGGATCGGGCTGCGGCGATCGATCACCGGCGGGCTGACGTCCTGCTTCACCTTGCCGGTACGGTCGTACCAGGAGAGCACGGGGAGGGGCCAGGCCAAAGTGTAGAGATCACTGCTGTCGTCGACCAGCACCCGCAGCCCGTCGTTGGTCGCAGGGGCCCAGACCGCCGTCGGGTCGAAGTCCTCGAAGCCATCCCGGAAGGCGATGTAGGCGTGGTAGATGTGCTTGCCGTCGCTCGAGCAGAGCCGGCCGTTGGCGCTGGTCGGGGTGTAGGCGAAATACAGCTCGTCCGGCCGCCCGCAGCGGGGGCTGGTGATCTTGCCGTACCACTGTCCTTGACCGTTCTGCCCCGAGGGGTCGTCGCCGTTGGGGATGAACTTACTGATCTTGCGCGCGTTTTTCTGCCGCGGCTTGACTCCCCAGCTGGTGACGTCGTCGTAGGTGTTGATCCCGGTGTCGGCGAGGTTGATCTTCCACAAGGCACCAAAACCGTTGTTGTTCTGGTTGTAATAGCGCGTAGCGAGGAAGTAGTCGCCCGCGGCGTTGCCGTGCGAATCGGCCGTGGTGGCCACACAGTAGCCGCCGAGGTGGAAGAGATCGGGGTTCGAGCCGTAGCCGATCAGCGGCGACCAGCGGCCCTCGGAGTCGATGCGCTGGATCTGCCAGTTGCGACCATCGCCGGTGGTCGCCTGGTAGGAGAAGGCGAAGCCGGCCGGCAGCGGTGTAGGAGAGAGGGCGGCCGTGGTCGTGTAGTAGTGCAGCTGGCGATGGGCGCCCAGCGAACCGTCCGCCTCGATGTCGGCGATCTCGAGCGAGGTGTTGTAGTTGGCGTGGTTGCGCTGATCGTTCGAGTTCATCAGCCGCTTGGCACCGCTGACGTAGAGCATCTTCAGGCCGTCGAAGGTGCGCAACTCGATGCCGTGCATGAAAACGGTGCCCCAGCCGTTGTTGCCGTTATTGACGACGAGCTGGTTCATCGCGTCCTTGTTCTTGTCGGTGTTCGACTGTGCCCCGGAGGGGTCGTACTGTCTGAAGGTCAGGCGGCGCACGGGGAAGGTGTCGGGGTCGGCCTGGGGGTTGGCGAGGAGAGCGGTGAGGTCGAGGGTGTAGAGGTCGGCGCCACGCAGGGACAGGCTCCCCTGGTTCGCAGCGGTGGTCAGGGTGGCGTCGTGGAAGTAGCTGAAGATGATCCGCTTACCGTCCTCGGAGACGTTGGGCTCCACCACCGAGCCCTTGTCAAGCTGGCCCGACGGGGTGTCGATCAGCGGCACCTGTTGGCCGGTATCGGGGTGGGTGACGAGGATCGAGGAGTGCACCGGGCGGGGGAAGAGCTTGACCACGCTCCCCGTGCGGGTGACCACCCACAGCGTGTTGCCGCCGCTCGGCTTGGTGGCGGCGAGCACGTCCGTCCCGATGTCGTACTGGCCGAGCGGGACGGTGTTGCCGCCACAGCTCGTCGTGCCTTCGACGACCTTGGTGGCGACGAAGACCACTTCGTAGGGCGGTTGCACGTAGAGCGGATCGCCCGCGTGGTTGGCCGCTGTCTCCCACTGCTGCGCCCCCGCGGGGCCGGCGCACGTCACCAGCACGACGGCGAGGAGGACCACTGGGAGGCGAAGGCCGGAAGGGTGGCGCCGGGCCCGGCAGCGCTGCGTCGAGAGGCAAGGTCGCATGGAGGCTCTCCTTTCTCCCCGGCGGCGGCCGGAGAAGGCGACGGGATGAGGTCGAGTCCTTGCTTGGTAATGCGTAGAGTCGTGGCGGCGGCGATGGTCCGTGGCCCGCCGAGCCCGAGCTCGGCGTAGTTGACCCTCGGCCGGCAGCCCGGTAGCCTCAGCCGGTTGCGGAGGATTGCTGCATGGAGCTCGGCATCATCGGCCTCGCCAAAGTCGGCAAGACGACACTGTTCAACACCCTCACCTCGTCGCACCAGGAGACGGACAAGTTCGTCTCCTCGAAGAAGACCAACATGGGGGTCGCGGCGGTGCCGGACCGCCGCCTGGAGGCGCTGCGCGACCTCTTCAAGCCGCGGCGCTACGTGCCCGCGGCGGTGACTTACGTCGACGTCCCCGGGGTGAAGAAGGGCGAAGGCGCCGAGACCCTCGACCTCGCCGAGCTCAAGAACGTCGACGCCCTGGTGCACGTGGTGCGCGCCTTCCACGACCCCGAGATCCTCCACCCCGAGGGCTCGGTGGACCCGGCGCGCGACATCGCCACCCTCGATCTCGAGCTGATCCTGGCCGACCACACGCTGCTCGAGCGCCGCGTCGAGCGGCTCGAGAAGGCCGTCAAGCGGGGTCTCACGCCGGAGGAGAAGCGCGAGCAGGCCCTGCTCACCGAGACCCTGCTGCCGTGGCTCGAGAGCGAGAAGCCGCTTCGTGGCCTCGAGCTCGGCCCCGACGACGCCCGGCGCCTGCGCGGCTTCCAGCTGCTCTCGGCAAAGCCGATGCTGGTGGTCTTGAACGTCGACGAGGCCGACCTGGCGCGCGCCGATGCGATGGCCGAGGAGCTAGGCGGTGGGCCGGGCGTGATGGTGCTGGCCGTCTCGGCACCGATCGAGCAGGAGATCTCCCAGCTCGCCGCCGACGAGCAGAAGGAGTTCTTGGCCGAGCTGGGCCTCCACGAGCCGAGCCTCGACCGCGTAGTGCGGGCGAGCTACGCGCTCCTCGGCCTGATCTCGTTCTTCACCGTCGGTGAGGATGAGGTACGGGCGTGGACGATCCGGCGCAGCACGCCGGCCCGCCAGGCGGCCGGCACCATCCACTCGGACCTCGAGCGCGGCTTCATCCGCGCCGAGGTGGTGGGTTGGGAGGACCTGCTGCGCCTGAAGACCCTGGCCGCTTGCCGCGACCAGGGCCTGCTACGCCTCGAAGGCAAGGACTACATCGTCGCCGACGGCGACGTCCTCCACGTGCGCTTCAACGTGTAGGAACGGCTGGCGGCAACCTCAACCGTTCGGCCGCGGTTGGCCGAAGCCGCTGTTGCCCGGCAGCGCCTGGAACCGTCCGGTGCTGTTGGTCCCGGGGCGGAAGGTCGTAGCACCCGGCCGCACCACTCCCGGCGCCGTGGGAGCCGTGACCCGCGGCGTGGAGGAGGCGCGCGGTGAGGGGTTCGCACCGGCCGCCGCTGCGGCCTTGCTGCGGTCCACCCCAGAATTGACCGGATAGCCGGCGCCCCCCCCCGCCACCCAGGAGCGGCCTGGCGAGGAGATGGTCGGCGTGCGGGTGCCACCCCGCCGGCTGCTGCTCCCGGCGCCACCCGAGACCTGGCCGCTGGGGTGACCTTCGAGGTCGGCGCTGGTGATCACACGGCCGGCAACCTGGTCGCCTGCCTCATCTCCAGGCGGTGCGGTGGCGGCGCCCGGGCGCTGGCGAGCTTGGTTGCTGCTGCCCCGGGGCGCCGCAGAGGCTTCGAGCGGCGGCGGCTCGGCGGCAGCACTCGTCTCCGCCTGCTGCGGCTGCTCGCTCGGCTCGCCGCGCGCGGCAGCGACGAACAGCTCGGCGACTCGGTCCGGCTCCTCGAAGGTGTTGATCGCGTGCGGGGTGACCGCAGCGTCGCGGTAGGCCCGCAACAGCGACGCGGTCACCAGCCGGTTGTCAATCACCTGCGGGTTCACCTTCGGCTGCGCCAGCTCAGGGTTGAGGGCGAACGCCTTGGCGTAGGCATCGATGGCGCCCTGCTCATGACCCTTGGCTTCCAGGATGGCACCGATCTGGTAGTGCGCCCAGGCGAAGCCGGGGTCGAGCTTGACGACCTCGTGGAGCTGCTTGAGCGCCTTGCTGCGCTCCCCCCGCTGCTCGAGGAGGAGGGCCAGGTTGTAATGCGCGGGAGTGCTCTTCGCGTCGCTCGCGATCGCCCGCCGATAGGCTTCCTCGGCCTCAGCCAGTCGCCCTCCCATGCGCAGGAGGTTCCCGAGGTCATTGAGCGCGGCGCCATCTCCCGGGCGCTGGGCCACGACGGCCTGCTGGGCGTCGATGGCTTTGCCGAGGTTCGGCGGTGGGGTGGCGGCGAGGATCAACGCCGCGACCACGCCGAGGCCCAAGCCGGAGAGCAGGTTGCGCTGCAGGTTGCGTCTCTTCACTCGTCACTCCTTCGCTGGCCTCACCTCAACTCGAGGTGGACTCGGCCCTGACCGGCCTTGCTTTGAGCTTCACCTGGCCGCCGTCCTCGACCAGTCGGAACCGTACTTCGCTGCAGCCCGTCTTGCTGCCGATCTCTTCGACCTGCCGCTGCAGATAGCCGCGGAAGGTCTCGAGATCGAACCGGGAGACCTGACCCCGCTTCACCAGACCGGCGTAGAGAGCCTCGACCGCCTCGGGGTCCAAGCTGCGGGAAACCACGACGCCCTCGTTCGGGTCGTAGCGCGGTACTTCGGCCGGCGGTGGTCCCACCAGGACCCGTCCCTCTTCGCGCTCACGCAGGCGGCGGTTCTGCTGCTCCGTGTAGGCATTGAACCGCGCTTCGAGCTGCAGCAGGCGGAAGTGCTCCGCGTAGCTGGGGTTGGCCTTCTCGCGCAAGCGCTTGAGCCGGCGCGCCACCTGCTCGCGCAGCGAGATCGGCGGCACCAGCAGAGCGCCGTTGAAGAAACGCTCGAAGTCGACCCGTAGCTCCTGGATGCTCGCTTCGAGCTGGTCGAGGGCGTTGCCAGCTGCCACTGTTTGCCTCGGCTCTCCGTGGTCTCCGTTCGGCCTCTCCCGGCGCCACACTACAATGCTCGCCATGACGGGCGTCGGGCTCTCGGGCTGGCAGGCTGGCCGACACCTGCAGCCAAGACGATCGATTATACGAGCGGGCCTCCCGCAGCATCCAGGCGGCGCGAGCCGATGAGCCGGCCGCGCCTGTTGATCGTCGAGGACCGCGCCTCTCTCGCCCGCATGATGGCCACGGCCTTGAGTGGCGAAGGCTACGAGGTGATTGTCGCGCCGGATGCGGACGCCGCCGTCCGCGAGCTGGGGAGCGCGCCGTTCACCTTGGTGCTCTCCGACCTCAGGCTGCCCGTCGGCTCGGGCCTCGAGGTGGTGGCGGCCTGCCGGGCGGTACGGCCGCCGGTGCCGGTGGTGGTGATGACGGCCTATGGCTCGGTGGCGACGGCCGTCGAGGCGATGAAGCTCGGCGCCGTCGACTTCCTCGAGAAGCCCGTCGAGCTCGCCGACCTCTTCCGGCTGGTGGGCCGCCTCTGCGGCCGGGGCGGCGAGGCACCGCTCGCTCTCGACGGTGGGCCGACGATCGTCGGCGAGCACCCGCGCTTCAAGGCCGCCCTCCACCTGCTGTCGCGGGTCGCACCCAGCGAGAGCACCGTCCTCCTCACCGGTGAGAGCGGTACCGGCAAAGAGCTCTTCGCGCGGGCCCTCCACGCCCTCTCGCGGCGGTCGCAGGGCCCATTCGTGGCGCTCAATTGCGCGGCGATCCCCGAGAGCCTGCTCGAAAACGAGCTCTTCGGTCACGAGCGCGGTGCCTTCACGGGCGCCAACCGCCGGCAGGCCGGCCGCTTCGAGCAGGCGGCGGGAGGCACCCTCTTCCTGGACGAGATCGGCGAGTTGCCGGCCGGGCTCCAGGCGAAGGTGCTGCGCGTGCTCGAAGAGCGGACCTTCGAGCGGGTGGGAGGCGATCAAACGCTGCGTGCCGACGTCCGCTTGGTAGCGGCCACGAACCGCGACCTGGCGGCCATGGTCGAGCGCGGCGAGCTGCGCCAGGACCTCTACTTTCGCCTCGAGGTCTTTCCGCTCGCGCTGCCGCCCCTGCGCGAGCGCTCAAGCGACGTTCCGCTCCTCGCCCACCACCTGTTGGCGAAGCTGGCCGCCCGCCTTGGTCGCAACCCGCCCGAGCTCACGCCGGAGGCCCTCGTTTGGCTCACCGCCCAGCCGTGGCCCGGCAACGTGCGTCAGCTGGCAAACCTCCTGGAGCGCACCCTGCTGCTCGCCGAGGGCGGGCGGCTCGACGCCCAGACGCTGAGCGCCCTGGCACCCCCAGCTGCGGCGAGCGGTGAGCGAGAGAGGCTGCGGGAAGCTCTGCACCAGGCCGCCGGTGACAAGCGGCGAGCCGCCGAGCTACTGGGCCTGAGCTACAGCACCCTGCAACGGAAGATCAAGGAGCACGACCTCGAAGGCGTGCCCCACTACCGCAGCGGTTAGCCCGCCCTGTCCACCATGGCCTGTCGCGAGAGGCTCGCGGGTGCCTGCGGAAGGGCCTCCGGCCGCGGAGCGGCGAAGGCGTCCTGACAGTGGTCGTAGGGCTCTGAGATCGAAGGCCGCGGCAGATGCTCGCGGCTCCGACCTCAGAGCAGGATGGTGATGAGGACGACGGAAGCTAGCCGTCGCCACCCTCTTCGCTGGGCTCGGCCGGCCCCTTCTGGGTCGGCTCTACTTTGCCGCGCGCCGTCGAGTTCACCTCGAAGGTGACGGTGCCGTAGGTCGAGGCTTCGGCGAACACCGCCCGGAAGTTGGTGGTCCCGCCCGGCGTCAGCGTGTTCGGGTTGAGGGGTGGTTGCGTCTCGGCGAGCAGCTGACGGTCCGTCCCCCACAGGCGGACGACGACCGACACGTTGGTCACGATGTCGGCCGAGGTGTTGCGCAAGGTGCCGAGGATCTGCACCTCTCCCGTGGTCGGGTCGGTGAGCTCGTTGAAGCTGTCCACCTCGACGCCGTTGGTGCCGTTGGGCGAGGGCACCTCACCTTCCTCCGCCGCTGGCGGCTCGTCACCGACATGTTTCTTGATGTCTCTGTCGGTGAGCACCAAGGCCGCCTTGCGGGCTGCTCCAGCCGGGTTCTCCACCGCGGCCGGCGGCGGTGGCTTGAGAGCATCCTCGGTCGCCTTGCGCGAGGCGTCGAGGTCGATCTCCGAGAGCCGGACCGAGGCCAGGGTGCCGTTGCTGCGCGAGAAGACCACTAGCTTGCCCTTGACCTGCCAGGGGCCCTTGGTCTCGATCCTCTGGCCCTCGGTCGTCACCAGCCAATCCGCCGCGGCCGGCAGCCCGGCGAGCGCCAGCACCAACCCGAGAGCTCCCCCGGCGCAAGGCAGCGCCCACCGGTGGAGCAACCTGCCAACCTGCTGAGCACGCGCGTTGCGCGGCCCGCCGACGGCTTGCTTCATCACTAGAACTCCTTCCAGTTCTTTTCCACGATCCCAACCGGGATGGGGATCGCACAGACCAGCTCGGTGTCCGATCGGATGAAGTTTACGTTGACCGTGTAGTTCGCGAACTTGGTGCCGCGAGGGAAGGTGTCCTTGAGCGCCTGGATGGCGGCCTCGCGTTCCGGCGTGTTGCACTCCGCCGGCTCGGTCGGGGTCTCGCTGTTGCCGCTCTTGGGCGTGCTGCGGTCGGCGTAGGGCGGTGTCACCAGCGCCTCACCGACGTCGTGCCAGCGGCCGAAGCTGGCGCCCTGGATGGAGTTGGCGTTGGTGGTGAAGACGGTGAACAGGCGCGAGTCACCGGTCCGCGCACAGACCGGCTCGCCGTCCTCGTCCGTCGAAGAGAGCAGCTGCGGGTTGAAGGTCGAGAAGATCGTCACCCCAGAGACGGAGAACGCCTGGCCCACGAGCCGTTCGTTCGAGTCGAGGGTCATGATCCAGCCGCGCTGGTTGCCGGCGCTCGGCGCCAGGAGGACGTTGGCCCCGGAGGAGGCCGCGGCGGCCCGGGAGTCGATCAGCGTGTAGTCGCCCTCGTCCTTGGGCAGGCCGGTGTCGGTGCGGGCGTAGTTGTCGTCCACCAGCAGGTAGAAGCGCCCATCGACGTTGTCGAGCTCCCAGAGATCGGCGCGGTTGCCGGTGCCGAAGGCCAGGGCGACGCGATCGATCTCGGCGACCACCAGCGCGGTGGGTGGGAAGAAGATCGGCTGGCGGTGGCCGTTGTGCAGGTCGTCGAAGATCTTGAAGGGCCGCCAGGCGACGTCGGTGATGCGCGAGACGGTGTGGGTGGCGCCACCGAGGTCGCGAGCACTGACGTCGGTGAAGCCCACCGGCACCGAGAGATCGACCTTATACATGTAGCCGGCCGTGGTGCCGAAGTAGATGCGATCGAGCACGCCGTCGCCGGTGCGGTCGACCGCCGCGACGTTGGACGGGATGGCCCCCTCGACCGACTGCTTGTAGAGCGCCTTGCCGGTCTCGATGTCGACCATGTAGAGGAAGTTGCCCCGCTGCGGGTTCGCCGGGTTGAGCGGGTCGAAGCCGCCGCCGAAGATCGCCACCCAACGCAGCTCGGGGTCGTTCGAGTCGTTGAGGACGCGGATCTGGCCGACGATGGGAGTGCTCCAGGTGTCGCCGAGGTCGGCCTCACCGTTGCCCACCTGCGTGCCGCTGCCGTTGATGTCTTCGTCGAACGGCACGCCGCCTTCGGCTGGCGATGCGTAGTAGGAATCGGTGAACTCCCAGAGCTCGGCGCCGTACTGCACCGGCCCGCACGCCGAGGCCTCGTAGTTGGAGAGGCAGCTGGGGACGACGTCACGGTTGATCGGCTCGTTGTCGGCGTTGAGCTTGTCCGGCTGCGTGAGGTCGAGGGCGAAGTAGCCGCTGCTGAACGGCCGGCCGTTGTCGAGGGTCACTCGCGTCGCTGGCTTGGTGTTGCGCAACCCACCCTCGCGCAGCCCGGCGATGCCGATCGTCCGCCACTCGCGCTCGTCGGGATCGACCGGGTCGGAGAGGCTGTGCACCGGATCGATCATCACGTCGAGCACACGCAGGGAGCCGTCGACGGCGAAGCTCTGGGTGTGGCTTCCGGCCAGGAACCTCACCACCGGCATGGCCAGGCGCGGGATCACCGCCATGATCTCCTTGCCGGTGCCGTTGTCGAACTTCTCGTCCGTCGCGTCGTAGATGCCGGCGTCGAAGAAGTGCTGCAACCCGTCGTTACTGCCAACGGTGAGGACCTTGCGGCGGCGCTGGTGCTTCTGTGCGAAGCAGCGGTAGGCCTTGGTGTTGTCAGCGCAGTTGTTGCCGTTGGCGTCGCTGCCATCGCTGCCGTAGTTGCCGGCGAAGGCCCGGAAGTCGTTGGGTCGGTCGACGAAGATCGGGTTGGCGTGGAAGATGTCGCCCAAGACGTAGGTGATGTCCACCGTATCCGTCCCGGTGTCGATCGTCGCCTCTTTTTGCACCAGCGTCTGCTTGATCACGCTGATGGCAGCCAGCTCGGCATCCGAGCCCGCGCTGGTGAGGTCGGCCGAGGTGTAGTCGAGGCCGAGCCCACCCCAAAGGTAGTTGCGCTCCATGGCGTCCGAGGGCGGGGTGAAGAGGGCGCGGCCGACGGGGACAGCTTCGGTGGCGGGGTTGACCGGGAAGGGGAAGAACACCCGCCGCTGGTCCTCGGCGTTGCCCAGGTGCAGGTTGTTGCTGGCGACCTCGCTCGCGGTGGGCGCCTGGGAGACGAGCACGGTGCCCGCATCCCAGAGGTGGCAGGCGAACTGCTCGTCGGGGCCGAGCGAGGAGCAGGCCCGGTCCCGGTTGGGCACGTTGTTCACCAGGGGCAGCGGCTTGATGTAGGCATCGAGGTGGCCGTCCCAGACCGAGGCATTGTTGAGCGGTGTGAAGGTCGAGAAGAAGATCTTGTCGTCGGCCTCGGCTTGCACCGAGGGCACGGCGGCCGAGGCGAAGGCCCGGGCCTCTTCCTTGATGTCACCAAGGATGTCCGTCAAGGCCTCGACCAGCTGCTGCTTGTTCTGCGGCAGGATGGGCTCGCCCGTGCCGCCGTTCGAGGCCATGCAGTCCAGCTTGTTGCCGGGGTTGAGGTCGGTGCGCTGGAGACCGAAACCCACCACGTAGGTGCGCACGTTCTCGGAGTCCTTCAGCTGGCGGGCGACGGTGCAGGAGTCGGTGCCGTCGCAGCTGCTCTGGTCGCCGTCGGTGAGCACGAGGAGGTATTTCTTGCGGCAGGCCCAGTCCGGGTCGTTGGTGCCGGCAAGGTTGCGAAAGCCCTGGAACCAGGTGCGGAAGTTGGCCAGCGTCTTGCCCAGCGGCGTCGAGCCGTAGGCGATGACCGGTCGCGCGGCGCCGTCGCGCAGGCGCAGGACACCACTCGTCAGGCTGTCCTGGAAGTAGCGGGCGGAGCGGAAGTCCGGCACCGACTCACCCAGTGCGGTGTTGGGCGCCAGGATGCGCAGGATCGCGTCCTTGTTGGAGGTGCGCCAGTCGAGGGCCACCACGTCGCCCTTGTCGAGATAGGGGCGATACGCGGAGTTGGGGTCCACCACGGTGGGGTACCGGATGTTGTAGAAGGACGAGCTGTCGCGGTCCGAGTTGCTGTCGGTATTGGGGTCCCAGCCCGAGCAGGTGTTGTCGGCCGGGGAGTCCGAGGCCTGGCCCTGCGAGAAAAAGCCGCGCTGGCGCTGACCGCGCTCGACGATGTTGTCCCACATGTTGAAGTCGCTGATCAACCGGTAGCGCAGGGTCTCGGTGTCGACCGTTACAAAGCTGCTGCAACTGGAGTTGGTGCAGCGCACCACCGTCACGTCGACGCGAAAGTCGGAGTCGCCGAGATCCTCGCCGCTATGGGGCGAGTAGCTCACCCGGTACTTGCGGCCGTCGGCGGGGTCGCGGATGTAGACGTAACGGCCGTTATTGCTCGCCTGATTGCCGTCCTGGCCGAGCTGGGAGCAGCGATAGGTGCGCGCGACCTCCCATTCATCGTTGAGGTCGGCCGGGGCGTCGCCAGCGAAGCCCGTGGTGTCGCCGCCGGAGGCGCAGTTGAAGATGTGCCCGAAGACCTGCTGGGCCTCGTTCGCCGGGTAGCGCGTGCCGCTCACCAGCTGGATGCCGTGCTCATCGGAGCGCAGGCGATACAGCCAGTTCTTGCCGATCATCCGCAAGTTGTCCTGGTTGTAGGTGGCGAAGCCGTAGTGGACCCCATCGGTGGCCCTCAACACCTCGTAGAGGGCCTCCTTGGCCTGGTAGAGCTTGGAGGCCCGGTCATCACCGTTGAGGGCCGTGTAGCAGTCCCCGTTGGGGCAGACCATGGCGCACTCGCCGGCATCGAACTGCTCCTGCGAGCACGGCGGCGACCAGTGCATCGAGCCCGAGGTGTCGAGCACGATGAAGAGGTAGGGCTCACCGAGCGAGGCGCGCAGGAGGTCACGGTCGTCGGCGCGGGAGGCGGTGGCCAGGGTCGTGGCGAGGAGCGCCACCACCGGGACCAGGCGACGGAGCGAACGGCGGGCAAGCTGCGATGTCAACATGGCTGGCGTCTCTATCGGTTCGAAAGGTTCAGAACTTGATCTTCGCGAGGTCTGGCTCGGCGATCGGGATGGACTCGACCGGCGGCGCGAACCAGGGCTCGACGTCGATCATCGTCGAGATCGTCTTCTGGGCCTGGATGGAGGCGTCGGCGGCCGGTCGCTTGTCGTTGCCCAACCAGGTGAGCTCGGTGGCGGTGGCCGTCACGGCATGGTTGATGCGGTAGAAGCCGCCACCCTCACCAGGGTTCTCGTTGGTGCCACAGAGGTTGCACGCCTCGCGGAGGATCGGCACCGTCGTCGAGACGTCGATCCGGTAGCCGCGGGCGTTGACCACCGAGGAACCGCGGTTGGTGAAGTTCTCGGAGAAGAGGTCGATCTGCCGCCCCTCGTAAAGGCCGGTGACCAGGGCCTGCGAGAGCGCCACGGCGGAGCCCGAGTCGGCGCCGTAGAAGGTGCGGGTGATCGACTTCTCGGCGCTGCCGACCTCCATCTCCAGCTGGGTGACGGTCGCCAGGGAGAGGCCCATGCCAGTGAGGATCAGCAGCACGAGGAGGGCGATCAGGTAGGCGCTACCCGCCTCGCGGCGGGAATGAGTGTGAGAGCGTCGGGAGCTCATCCGAGGTTCCTCAGGTCGACCGTCGTGGTCACGATGCGCCGGCGGAACATGCGTTCCTCCGCGCTATTGAAGGGATCGGCCGTGTCGTACTCGTGGTCCTCGATGGCATTGAGCAGGGGGGCTTCGTAGCGGTTGTCGGCGCGGTCGCCGCGCACCAACGTGGTCACCCTGAGGTAGCTCATGACGCCGTTGCGCCAGGCCACGTTGCTGGCGTCGTCCCCGGTGGCATTGAACAGATACTCGTCGACCGAGGTGTCGGTGCCGTTGACGTTGCCGTCGGCCGCCACGCCGTCGTCGTTGGTGTCGATGCCGTAGCTCACCTGCTGGTCGTAGGCGTTGTCGGCGATCTCCAGGCCCCAGTTCGCCTCCAGCCCGGCATAGGGAGTCACCGTCCAGGGATAGGTGCGGGCACGCGCCAGCACCGGGAACGGCTCACCGCCGACCTCCTGCTCGCGCACGAAGTAGCGATACTCCTCGACGATGCCCAGGAACGCCGCGTTGTTCAGCTCGGGGGGATAGCCGCCACCGGCCGACTGCGGGACGTAGAGGTCCGTGAAGGTACCGCCGCTGATCAGGAAGGCGACGACGACCGAGTCGTCGTTGACCACCGACGAGTCCGGGTCCAGCTCGACGATGCCGTAGATCTGCGAATTCAAGGGATGGGTGAGGATCAGCGCCTCGTGATAGCCGTTGTTGATCGCCTGCTTGAGCGGCCCGAGGTCCTGCGGGATGGAGGTCCGGCTGGTCGCACGGACCGTCACCGTGCCGGCGGTCGCCAGGCTCGGATTGGCGTCGTCGAGAGCAAAGTCGCTGGCCTCACCGTCGGAGCCATAGGAGATCTGGTAGATCGGCGACGAGAAAACGCCCCGGATCGTCAGGACGTCGCTGCCCTCGCGGATCTCTGGAGTGGTGACGTCCCCCGGGTTGATGTGCTCGCTGCCCGTGACGTTGTTGCGCACCGCGAGCGCGATGCCATTCGGAGGCGGGCCGGCAGGCAGCCCGCCGCGGCCGGCCATCGCGGCCAGCCTCACTACCTCGCTCTGCACGATGCGCTGCGACTGCTGGATGTCGGCGAGGTCACTCTGCACACGGTTGATCCGCGAGCTCGCTTCGAAGACGTCGAGCACGATGATCACCAGGAAGACGGCGATCGCGGTCGAGGTCAGCAGCTCGATGAGCGTGAAGCCGCGCTCGGCCGGCCGCGCCGCGAAGGCGGGCGAAGGGGTCGGTGGGTTCAGGGGTCTCATGCGGTTCCTCGACGGATGGCGGTCTTGCGGCATGCGCGAGCGTTGCGCCGTGGCTCTCATGGATCAGAACGCCTTGTAGACGCGGACGACCAGGGGCCGTCCGGGGATGGGGCCGTAATCGCGGCTGCGCACCGTCACCTGGATCTCTTTGATCTGGATCAACCCCGGCGCCGAGCCACCGGCGAGCGGGTGATCGAGCACGCCATCCTCGGCATCGGTGATGGCGTACTGGCGGATGACGGTGGTGCGCGTGTACTTGGGCAACGAGTCGGACACCGGGGCGTTGACGAAGTGGTCGCCCGTGGTGTGGTTCGGATCGTCGTTGTTCCAGAACTCGTCGGTGGTGCGCGCGAGCTCGCCGTCGTCGAGAGTGAGGTCCGGCGCGTTGAACGGCATCTGCAGCAGCGACTCGGCGCGGGTCTTCGCGTGGTTCGAGAGCTGGGTGGCGTCGGCTCCGATGGCGTTGTTGACCGCCGAGCCGGCATAGAGGGGAATGATCCCCAACAGGATGAAGAGCAGGAGCACGGAGGCGATCAGCAGCTCGAGCAGCGACATGCCCGCTTCGCTGCGGCGCGCCAAGGCATGGGGGTCGGTCGTCTCAGTCGTCATCAGTTCCAGACCCAGTACTGGTCATTCCAACCCTGGGGGAAGTACTTGGTGCCGTCAGGGCCGGGGGTTGCGTCGGCGTCATACTTGCGCAGGAGCACTTTGGGCGAGGCCTCTGGAGAGACGGTGACCTCGAGGAAGTTGCGGCCAGCGTCGGCGAAGCGCAACGCCCCGCGAGCGACGAGGGTCCCCGAAGGCAGGAAGATCGCGCCGACGGCGGGCGGGTCGATGCCGATAGTGCTGAACCCGGTCAGGACGTTCGCTCCCTCGGGGGCGTCATCGGGCGCGCCCCAGAAGTGCGCGCGCGGCGCCAGCTCTACCCGCCCAACGATGTAGTCCGTGGCGCCGTCGACCGTCACCCCGGCGATCGGGTTGTAGAGGAGATCGCTCCCAGGCGTGCCGTCGGCGATGTTGACGTCGGCGAAGGCGAGGACCTGGCGGTTCTCGTAGTCGGGGTAGACGACCACCGGCACGCCGCGGCGGATCGACTCGATGCGAGCCTTGTAGAACAGCATCGAGGTGCGCTTGGCTGTGCCCTCCAGCTCCGAGCGATTGAGCTGGGAGAAGAGGTTGGGCACGCCGATCGCGAGCAACGCGCCGAGCAGCGCCAAGACGATGAAGATCTCGAGATAGGTGAAACCTGGCGAGTGTGCGAACCACCTTTTTCGGACCATGGTGCCCCTCCAAAAAGCAATCTCGATGCCGGCGTCAGGCCGAACCGTTCGTCGCGGAATAACTCTTTCTAGCTCCGTGATTTAGCTGTCGTTCCCGAGAACCGAGGTGGGCGGCGAGGCGGTCTCGACGCCTTCTCAGCACCCCGCGAGCGCTACCATCCTACCCAGATTTCGCGGCCAGCAAGACGAGGCGAGCCACCGAGCCGCCCCCCGCGCGGTCCTCCAGCGTCAGCCGGCCACCATGCAGAGTGACGATGCGGTGGCTCACCGCCAGGCCCAGCCCCAAGCCACCAGGCCGGGCGGTGGCGAAGGGCCGGAACAGCTGGTCACGCAGTGCCGGCGGGACGCCGTCACCGCGGTCCAGCAGCTGGAGCTCGAGCTCGTGGCCGGTCGCCACGCAGCGGGCTTCGATCGCCTGCTCGAGGCGGCCGTTCGCCCGCTGCGCGTCCACGGCGTTGGCCACCAGGTTCTTGATCGCACGCTCGAGGAGCTCGGCGTCGCCCTCGACCCACCAAGGCCCACCTCCGGCCACGTCCAGGCGCACCGGCGCGAGGGCTGGATCTTCCGCCGCGCGCCGGAGGATGGCGGCGAGGTCCACCCGCTCCGACCGGCGGGTGCCCGGCCGCGCGAAGGCCAGGAACTCCCCGACCACTCGCTTGAGGTGGGTGACCTCCCGGCGCAGCTCCGCCATGTGCTCCGCCGCCGCCGGCCCATGCGGGTCGCGCTCCAGCAACCCCAAGTAGCCGGTCACCGTGCCCAGGCTGTTGCGCAGCTCGTGGGCGACACCCGCGGCCATCTCGCCGAGCTGCGCGAGGCTGGCCGCGAACCGGCTCTCGCGCTCCTCCCGCTGGCTGGCAGTGAGATCGGCGAAGAGCGCCAGATACCCGCGCACCTCGCCGTCTGCCCGGCGCAGAGCATGGACCGTGACCCCGAGGGTCGACGAGCCCACCGCGACCTCGCGCCGCTTGACGGCCTGTTGAGCGGCAAGCGCGCCCGCCAGCAGCTCGCACCAGGCAGGGACGGCGGCGAAAGCCTCTTGCCAGGCGGTGCCGGTCGGCGGCACCGGCACTGTGAGCAGCTGGGCGCCGGCGGCGTTGAGGGCGATCACCCGACCTTCGCGGTCGAGCAGCAGGAGGCCACTGTCGAGGCTGGGGCCGAGCGTCTGCTCGAGGGCGCTCAGCTCATCCTGCTCACCGCCGTGCGGCTGCGTCCGCAGGCTCAGCACGGCGCGTTCGAAGGCCTTGACCAGGTGCTCGACCTCATCTTCGCCCGGGACAACGGGGCTGAGCTCGCGAGCCCGGTCGAGGAGGGCCGCGTAGGGCCGCAGCAGGTGGCGCAGGAAGACCACCACCAGGAGCAGGAGCGCACCGCTCAGGCCCATCACCACCCAGGTGAGCACACGGACGCTGGTCAGCTGCCGGCTGAGCGTGCTGGCGGCGAGGTCGAGGCGCAGGATCGTTGGGGCCTCGCTTCCCGGCAGGCGGGCGAACGCCACGATCCGCCCCGGCGCTGCCGGTTCCTGGGGTCCCAGCACGACCGGCACGGCGCCCGGCAGGGTGGCCGCCAGCGGCGCGAGGAGAGGACCGGCCGGCAGGTCGCCGACGAGGAGCCGGGGCTCGCCCGAGGCCTGCAGCAGGGCCGCGCCCAGCATCCCGGGGCCCAGACGCCGGAGCGCCAGCTCGGTCTCGTTGACGCTCGCCGCGTGCGCGGCCTGCGCCGCTGCCTGGCGCGCCAGTCGACCCGCCTCCAGGCGGCGCTCTTCGATCAGCTGCTCGACGCCGGAACGATAGGAGAGGAGGGTGAAGCCGTCGAGCGCCAGGAGCAGCGCCAACGAGATCGGCACCAGGATCAGCACCTCGCGCCGCAGGGGGATCCGCTCGCGCGCCGCCACCCGAAGCCTCAGTACAGAGCTTGGTAGGACCGCACGATCCACGGTCCCGCGAAGAGCGCGATCACCGCGGCGAGGGAGAGGAAGGCGCCGAACGGCAGCTTGGTCTTGAGGCCCGCGCCCCCACTGCCGACCAGAGCAAGCCCGACGACCGAGCCCGATAGAGAGGCGAGAAAGAGGGTGATCAAGGTCCCCTTCCAGCCCAGGAAGGCGCCGACGAAGGCCAGCATCTTGACGTCTCCCAGGCCCATCCCCTCCTCACCGCGGAGCAGGAACCAGCCCTTCCACAGCAAGAGCAGCAGGCCGGCCCCGAGCGCGGCCCCCAGAAGCGAGCCCTGCCAGCCGCCGCTCCACGGCAGCCAGCGCGCGGCGAGCAGGCTGAGCGCAGTTCCCGGCAGGGTGATCAGGTCGGGCAGGATGTAGTGCTCGATGTCGATGGCCGCGAGCGCCACCATCGCCGCGCAGAAGAGCGCCGCCGCCAACGCTTCGACGGTGAAGCCGAAGCGGAGATAGCAGGCGAGAAACAGCCCGCCGGTCAGGGCCTCGATCAGCGGATAGCGCGGTGAGATGGCCGCCGCGCAGTGGCGGCAACGGCCGCGCAGCAGGAGGTAGCTGAGGACCGGCACGTTGTCCCGCACCGCGATCGGCGTGCCGCAGCTCGGGCAGCTCGAGCGAGGCCGGACCGTCGAGAGGTCACGGGGAAGGCGATAGATGACGACGTTGAGATAGCTGCCCACGACGAGCCCGAGGAGCGTGCTCCACAGGCCGAGCAAGAGGTAGAGGGTCACGCGCGGATTCTACGGCAAGGGGGGAGAGAAAAAGCCGGGGCCGCGAGCGCGGCCCCGAGAGAGAAGAGAGAGGGTGGAACGCTGAGCGAACGACGCCCTGGCACCCCACTAGCTGCCGGCGCCGACGCTCTCCGGGTTGCGGACGAAGCTGCCGTCCGCCCAGACGATGTCTTGTGCGTAGTCGGTCACCGCGAAGGCCCCGGCGGTGTAGGTGTCGCCCGAGAAGACCCCGTCGGCCGCTGGGCTGCGGATCAGCGCATACCGCGAATGCGGCGCGTTGACGATCGCCACGTGGAAGTCGAGGTCATGGCCCCAGCCGTCCTTGTCCGCCACCTGCGGCAGGTAGTCTGGAACGAGCGCGTCGCGAATCTCCTCGAAGGTCGAAGTGCCGATCCACTCCGAGACGTCCACCGTGGTGGCCCCGGCGGCCGCGGCGCCGGAGTGGTCCGCCCAGTATTGCGCGATCCCGTTGCCGAACTCACGCAGGTTCCCCATCGTGCGCTTCTGGCGGCCCTTCTGCAGCGCGTCGAGGAAGTTGGGAATCAAGATCGCGGCGATGATGCCGATGATCGCCACCACAATCAACAACTCGATCAGAGTGAACCCGCCCCGGCGGGATCCCGCTCGATAACTCATGGCTTTCCTCCGCTGACGTCAGAGCGGGAGAGCAAGCCACGTGCCAGACATTACGGCCGACATTACGGGCCAAATTCCCGCCGCGGGGAAGTTTTCCCGACACTTTTTGTCAGCTCGGTGACGTTCGTTGTGAAGGCGCCCGGAAGCCCTCAACGAGCCGCGAAGATCGCCACGATCAGGCGCATGCGAGCGACACCGCGCTCAAGCTCGGCGAGCGCCAGGTGCTCGTCGGCGGCGTGGATGCCGGCGGCGTCCTCGGCGTTGAGCTCGAACGGCATCACGCCGTAGGCCGGCACGCCTCGTTGGCGGAAATGGCGGGAATCGGTGAAGCCAGCGGCCAGCGCCGGCACGATCGACCCGCCCCGCGGCCCACTGCCGAGGCCGCGGGCGATCGCCTGCCAGATGCCGTTGCCGGTGGGTGAAGGAGCTGCCACCGGCGCGGTCAGCAGGACTTCCACCTCGACGTCACGGCCCAGGGCCTCACGGACCTTGGCCAGGAAGGCGTCGGCATCGGTGTCGGGCAATAGACGAACGTCGACCTCGGCGCTCGCCTCCGGGGCAATCACGTTGATGCTCTCGCTGGCCTTGAGGACCGTGACCTGGATGGTGTCGAGCAACAGCTTGTGGAGGCCCGGGAGCAAGGGCGCCTTGGCGCCGTCGCGAGCGATCACTTGGTCGATCTCGCTGTAGGTGCGGCGGAGATTGGCGTTCTGGTGCAGCGGCGCGATGGCATGGAAATAGTCGCGGGCCGCGGCGCTCACTCGGTAGTCGGGCGGCAAGGCCAGGAGCCGCCCAAGGCCCTGGATCAGCAGATGGGCGGGGCTCTCCGGCGAGTAGGCCGAGGCGTGGCCGCCGCGGCCGCTGACCGTGAGTCGCAGCCAGAGCGGGCGCTTCTGGGCGACCTCCACCTCCCACCACAGCAGCCGCCGCTCGTTGCCGCGGCTGGCCCCGCCCTCGTTGAGCGCCGCCGCCACTCCCTCGAAGAGGTCCGGGCGATGCTCGACGAGCCAGGCCATGCCCTCCGCCCCCCCGGTCTCCTCGTCGGCGACGGCGAGGAAGATGACGTCTCGGCTGAGCGCCACCCCGCGGCGTTTGAGGTCGATCATCGCCGCCAGGTGGGCGATCCCCAGGCCCTTGGTGTCGATCGCGCCACGGCCCCAGAGCGCCCCGCCGCGTACCTCGCCGGCAAAGGGCGGCACGGTCCAGCCGGAGCCCGCGGGCACGACGTCCATGTGGTGGGTCAGGAGGAGCGGCCCGCCCGTTGGGTGCTCCGCCTTGAGGCGGGCGACGAGGTTCACCCGGCCGTCGGGGGTGAGGATCAGCTCGGAGGCGATCCTCTCCTGGCGCAGCAGATAGCCGAGGTACGCCGCCGCCCGGTGCTCACCGCCCGGAGGATTGGTGGTGTCGATCGCCAGGTAATCGCGGAGCCACTGGGCCGGCTCGGAGAGACGTTCCGCCGCCGAGGCGGGGAGGCCCGTCCAGGTGATCGCAACTGCCAGGGCGAGGAGACGGCGGGCGAGAGGTGCGGGCTTGTACACGGCTGGAGTCTATGTCGCGGGTGGCGGTGCCCGGCGCGAGCTCCGCCGGGTCGGCGAGCGGGCGCCCCAAGAAAACGAAACGGGCGCCGTGGTCACGGCGCCCGGATCTACGCTTCCCGAAGGGCTCGAGAGAGCTTACGAACCGGCCTGGGCCGACTGCGGAGCGCGGAAGAAGCCGCCGTCGCCCCACACGATGTCCTGGTCGTAGTCGGTCACGCCGAAGGAGCCGGCGGTGTAGGAGGTGCCGCTGAACACGTCGTCACGACCGGGCGAGCGGACCAGGGCGTAGCGGATGCGCGGGGGGTTGTTGAGGATGACGTGGAACTCGTAGGCGTGGCCCCAGCCATCGCGCTCGGGAACCTGGGTGATGTAGTCGGGAACCAGGGCCGCCGACAGCTCGTCGACGGTGGAGGTGCCGGTCCACTCGGAGATGTCGATGGTGGTCTGGGCGCCGGCAGCGGCCGCACCGGAGTGCTCGGAGTAGTACTGGCCGAGGCCGAGGCCGAACTGGCGGATGTCGCCCATGGTCCGCTTCTGGCGGCCCTTGTGGAGGGCGTCGAGGAAGTTCGGGATCAGGATGGCGGCGATGATGCCGATGATCGCGACCACGATCAGCAGCTCGATCAGGGTGAAGCCCTTCTGACGGTTGCGCAGCTTGCTCAACATCACTCTCTTCTCCTCTCAGTCTGGTAGGAAGGCTGGATAGTTCGGCCTTGACTGCGGCTTGGACAGGAGCAGGAAGCGTGCCAAAAACAGAATCTACCGCAGATTCAAGCAGTTAGGTTCCCTCGCAGGGCCTTGGTCGTCCATGAGCTTATTTGAAGCCGACAATTCTTGGCAGGGCCCTGCCAAGCTTTGTCAGGTCACCAACCGGAAGACCGCGCGGTGGTAGACCTCGACGCCGCGCACGAAGGCGGGGAGGGACATGCGCTCGTCGACGTCGCCGATCCGCGAGCTCTCCGAGATGAAGAGGAGGAAGGGGGAGAAGCCGTAGGCGGGGATCCCCTGCGCCCGCGCGAAGCGCGAATCCGTCGCCGTCCAGGGCAGGAAGTGGGGCCCCACCACCGCTTCCGGCCATTCGTGCTTGAGCTCGTCGCTCAGCACCTCGAACACGGGGTTGGCAAGCGAGCTGCCGTGGGCGCCGCCGTGCTCGTCGTAGATGTAGAACGGCAGGTCCCCGACCATCCAGTCTGGCAGCAGCCGTTGGCGCACGGCCTCGGCGTCCGCGCCGGGCAGCAGGTGCAGCTTGACGACCAGCCGATAGCCCCCACCGTCGACCTCCTCGACGAGGAGCGGCAGGGCCTCGCTGCGGAACATCGCCTTGAGGTAGATCGGCAGCTCGCTCCACGCCGCGCCGTCGAGCTTGAGCCCATCCGGGTGCTCGAGCACCTTGCGAAAGAAGGGCTTCTGGCGGCTCGGGGCGTAGGTCTCGAGGAACGCCCGCACCTCGGGCGTCGAGGTCACCTCGAAGTTGCCGTCCTTGCGCTCGGCGAGCAGGTCCTCGCGCAGGGCCTCCAAGCGCTCGCGGCTCTGGCTGCAGAAGACGACGTCCACGTAGCGCTTCTGGGCGAACTCGATGCCCCAGTACTGCGGCTCGTCGATCGATCTCGCCTCCACCACGCCCCCCTCGGAGAGGAAGGCCCAGAAGCGCTCGGCGAGCTCGGGATGGTGAGCGAGGATCCACTTGGTCCCCTGGGCGCTGCCCACCTCCTCGGTGCCGGTGCCCAGGAAGATCACCGAGCGCTTGAGCTTCTGACCGCTCGCCTTGAGGTCGAGCATCGCCTGCAATTGGGCGATCGCGATGCTCTTCATGTCGTAGGCACCACGACCATAGATGAACGGCGGGTCGATGGCCCCCGAGAAGGGTGGGTGGGTCCATTCCTCGGGGTTGCGCACCGGGTCGGTGTCGATGTGGTTGTGCAGCACGAGAGCGGCGCGGTCCTCCCCCTCGAGCACCGCGAAGACGTTGGCGTGGCCTTGATCGAGCAGCTCGACGGTGGCCGGGATCCCCGCCCTGTTGAGGACGTCGGCCAGGAAGCGGGCGCCGGCCTCCTCGCGGGCGTGCGGCTGCGCGGTGTCGATCTGCAGATAGCCCTGCAGGAGGTGGACGGCGGGGATCGCCGCCCAATCGACGTTGCGGTAGGAGGTGTCGAGGCCCTGGGGAGCGAGCGTCCGCAGGTAGAGGAGGCCCAGGACGAGCAGCACCCCCACCGCGCCGAGGCTGGCGTAGAGGGCGAAGCGGGCGGCGTTGCGCTGGCGGCGGTCGAGAGTGCTGAGGCTCATGGCGACGGTGCTCGCTCGGCTTGGCCCGCGCTCACGGTCGGCAGATCGGGCATCTCGGTGGGTGAGAGGTTCACCAGTCTCTCCACGGGCGCGAAGGAATCGGTCAGCAGCGGGGCGGCGAGCAAGTCGGCTTCGAGGCTCACCCCGAGCTCGCCGGCGATGGTGCGCAGGGCGAGCACCGGGGAGTGGCCGGCATCGAGCCGCGCGGCGCGCGCTGCGATCTCCGGCGGCGAGAGCGGGGCCTGCTCAGCCTCGGTCGCGAAGACGACGACGTTGGTCCGCCGCGGTGCCTGGAAGGCATAGAAGCGCGGGAAGGTGTCCGACAGGGTGCGCACCATGGCGCGCGAGAACGGGTATTGGAGGCCGCCCGCGAGGTTGATGCCGAGCACGCCGTCCGGGCTGAGGCGCGAGCGCACGAGAGCGAAGAACTCGGTCGTCGCGAGATGGAAGGGCACCGCCCGGCCGATGTAAGTGTCGACGAAGATCAGGTCCCAGCGGCGGTCTTCCCGCTCGAGGAAACGGCGCGCGTCGTCGATGTGCAAGCGGTCGCCGGGGTGCAGCTTGAAGCCCAGGTACTTGGCCGCGACCTGCGGCACGATGGGGTCGATCTCGACGTACTCGATGGCGACCTCCGGTTTGACCAGGCGCAGCGCCGTGGCGCAGACACCGCCGCCCAGCCCGAGCATCAGCACCCGCTCGATGCGCGGCTGCACGAGGAGCGCGGCGGGGGTCAGCTGGCAGTAGCTGGTGGCTGGCATGCCGTCCGCGATGCGGATGCCCGCCTGCACCACGCGGTCGCTCTCGAGGTAGCGATTGCCGTCGTTCTCGACCACCTGCAGCGTCTGGTACGGCGTGATGCGGCGGTAGAGGGCATCCCGCGGCTGGTCGGCGGCCAGCAGGTGGTAGGTGCCGAGCACTCCGAGAGCGAGGGCCAGCACCGCCGGCGCGAGCAGGCGGCGGGCCGGCCCCACGAGGGCGAGGCAGCCGGCGAGAGTGGTCAGCAGCATGAGCACAGAGAGGGCCTGGCCAAGGCGGAGAAAGGGGATCAAGGCGAAGGTGCAGACCAGGGTGCCCACCAGGCTGCCAGCCGTCGACACCGCAAAGAGGCGACCGGCGAAGGTGCCCAGGCGGTCGAGGTCGCGGGCCGCCAGCCGCACCGCCCAGGGTGAGACCATGCCGAGCAGGAGGGTCGCCGGCCCGAAGAGGGCGAGGACGGCCAGCAAGGTACCGGCGGGGGTGCCACCCGTCAACCGCCCAACGCCCGCGGCCAGCGGCTCACCGACGAGGAGCAGTACCGCCTGGCAGGCGGCAGCGAGCAGCACCGTCTGGCCGAGGGCGAGGAGAGACGGGAAGCGGTCGGCGAGATGGCCGCCCAGCGAGTAGCCGAGGGCGAGGGCGGCCAGAAAGACACTGATGATCGAGCCCCACACGTAGACGCTGTTGCCAAAGTAGGGCGAGAGGAGGCGGCTCGAGAGGATCTCGAGCGCCATCAACACCCCGCCACAGACGGCCACGAGGGCCAGGAAACGCAGCGACCGCATGCGCCGCGAGTCTAGTGCAAGCTCCGCACCCGGGGTGCGCTCCGGCGCCGCGGGCGGCGCGATTGCTCCCCGCAGGCTGATGGGCGATGATCGACCAATGACCGAGGCCTCCGCTTCGACGCCGACCGCGAGGCCCGTCCGCCTGCGGCTGGTCCTCGCCCTCCTTGCCCTCGCCGCCGCCGGCCCTTACTTCCAGGGCGAGCTGGGCGCCCTGGGCGGAATGGGATTTCCGCTCGACGACTCCTGGATCCACCTGCAGTTCGCCAAGAACCTCGCCGCTGGCCAGGGCCTGTCCTACAACCCCGGTGTCGCCTCGACGGGCTCCACGGCGCCGTTGTGGACGGCCTTGCTGGCACTCGGCTTCCTGGTGCCCGGCGGCGCGATCCTCGTCTCCAAGCTCCTCGGCGTCGCCCTCCATCTGGTGGCGGTCGACGCCAGCTACGTCCTCGCCCGGCGGCTCGGCCTGTCGCAGGGGCTCGCCGCCCTCGCCGGCCTCCTCACGCTGGCGACCTATTGGCTGGTCTGGTCGGCCCTCTCGGGGATGGAGATCCCCCTCTTCCTGGCGCTCAGCCTGTGGGGGACGAACCTCCACCTCGCCGAGCGCCGCGACCCCTCCCGGCTGCCGGCCGCGCTGCCGGTGATCGCGCTCTCCGCCCTGGCCCGGCCAGAGGGCTTGCTTCTCCTCGCCCTCGCCGTCGCCGACCGCTTGTTGATCATCGAGCGCGGCGAGGATGGCCTGCGCCTGGCCGTCCCACCCTGGCGGCAGCTCGCGATCGGTCTCGGCCTCGCCGCCTTGGCGCTGCTGCCCACGCTTCTCTACTACCAGGTCGTCGGCGGCTCGATGTTCCCCTCGACCTTCGCCGTCAAGGCCCAGCCGCAGGTGCGCTGGCCCAACCTGCGTTTCCTCCACACGCTCCTCGGCATCTACTTCAAGCCCCACCCGTGGCTCACCCTTGCCGGCGCCACCGGCCTCGTCCGCCTGGCCGAGCGCGCCGGCACCCGCGAGGACCGCGGCTTGCTCCCGGGGCTTTGGCTGCTAGCCTTCCCGGTCGCCTACTCGACCCTGGCGGCGCCGGGGGCAACGCATCTCTTCGGCAACTTCGGGCGCTACTTCTTTCCGCTCTTCCCCACTCTGGTCGTCCTCGGCTGCCTGGGGATCGAGCCCGTCTTTCGGCTCTTCGCCGCCCGCTGGCGGCCGCCGGCCTTGCGGCTCGGCCTCGCCGGCGTGCTGCTGGCCGCCCTCGTCGCGCCGACCGTCGTCGCCCTCTTCGGCAACGTCGCGCTGTACACCCGCAACGTCACCAACATCACCGACGGCGACGTCCGCCTGGGCCTGGAGATCGCCACCCACGTGCCGCCGCAGGCCGTCGTCGCCCTGGAGGACATCGGGGCCGTCAAGTTCCTCGCTCCCAACCCGATCCTCGACATCGTGGGCCTGGTCTCGCCGGCCGTGCGCAAGGCGGTGCTGGCGGCGCAGTCGGATGCCGACCCCTTCGGCCAGCGGGGCCTCGAGGCCGTGCTCGCCGAGGCCCGGCCCGACTTTCTGGCCATGTTCAGCAACTACCGCCCGACGCTGGTCGCCGACACCTCCCGGTGGCGACCGCTGCTGGTGATCAATGTTCGCGACAACATCACCCTCGCCGGCGACCAGATCGTGCTCTACGCCACGCCTTGGTGCCGCTATCCCGAAATCACCTTTCCCCAGAAACCGAGCCCAACCCCGTGAACGTTCCGCCGATCGATCTCTCCCGCGCCCATGGCCGGATCGCCAGCCAGCTCGCCGAGCGCTTCGCCGGCATCTTTCAGACCACCTCCTTCGTCCTCGGGCCCGAGGTCAAGGAGCTGGAGGAGGGCTTCGCCCGCTTCCTCGGCGCCGCCGGCTGCGTGGGGGTGGGCAACGGCACCGACGCCTTGGTGCTCGCCCTGCGCGCCCTCGGCCTCCAGCGTGGTGACGAGGTCCTGCTGCCCGCCTTCTCCTTCTTCGCCACCGCCGAGGCAGTGTTGCTGCTCGAGGGAGTCCCGGTCTTCGTGGATGTCGAACCCACGACCCTCAACCTCGATCCCGCCGACGCTGCAGCCAAGGTGACGGCGAAGACCGTCGGCGTGCTCGGCGTTCATCTCTACGGCCGGCCCTTCGACGTGACGGCGATCGAGGCCCTCTGCGCACGCCACGAGCTCTGGCTGCTCGAGGACGCCGCGCAGGCCCACGGCGCCACCTGGCAGGGGCGCAGCGTAGGAACCCTCGGCCAGCTCGCGGCGTGGAGCTTCTACCCGACGAAGAACCTCGGCTGCTTTGGTGACGGCGGTGCCGTCACCGGCCCGGACGCCGGTCTCCTCGCCCGAGTGCGGAGCTTGGCGAACCACGGCCAGGCGGGCCGCTACAACCACCTGGAGGTGGGCACCAACAGCCGCCTCGACAGCTTCCAGGCAGCGGTGCTCAACTGCCGGCTGCCGCTCTTGGCCGCCGACAACGCGCGCCGCCGCGAGATCGCCCGCAGTTACGCTGCCGGGCTCGCCGGGGTCGGCGACCTGCGCCTGCTCGCCGACCCGCCGGGCAGCGCGGCCGTCTATCACCAGTACACCGTGCGCACGGCGCGGCGCGACGGTCTCCAGGAGCACCTGCGCCAGCAGGGCATCACGAGCAGCGTGCACTACCCGGTGGCGCTCCATCAGCTGCCGGCGATGGCACCCTTCGGCCCCCAGCCGGCGGTGCCCGAGGCCGAGGCGGCGGCCCGTGAGGTGCTCTGCTTGCCCATCTTCCCCGAGATGACGGACGACGAGGTGGCGGCCGTGGTCACCGGTGTCCGCGCCTACTACCGCTAGCCGGCCGCACTCTCCGCACCGACAAGGAGGTCCTCGTCGATGAGAACTCGCTTCCGCAGCCTCGCTCTCGCCTTCCTGGCGCTGGCCTTCCTGGTGCTGGCTTCTGCCGCCCAGGCCCAGGGGCTCGACGGGATCCCGATGCCCGCCCTCGATTTCTCGATCGAGACGATGCCCGTGCAGGTCTACGCCCAAGAGCAGTCCGCGTGGCGCTTCAACGTCTTCCACGACTTCAAGCTGGTCGACCGCCGGCCGGAAAGTGGCATCACCTTCCACCAGCAGATCACCGACGACTCCGGACGCGAGTACAAGCCGGTGCACTACGACCATGGCAACGGCATCGCCGCGGCCGACGTCGACGGCGACGGCAGGATCGACCTCTACTTCGTCAACCAGCTGGGTGACAACGAGCTGTGGAAGAACCTCGGCGGCGGTCGCTTCCAGGACATCACGGCCGCGGCGGGGGTAGCGGTGCCCGGGCCGGTCAAGGTGAGCGCCGCCTTCGCCGACATCGACAACGACGGCGACGAGGACCTCTTCGTCACCACCGTGCGCGGCGGCAACCACTTGTTCACCAACGACGGCAAGGGCCACTTCACGGACATCACGGCCGCGGCCGGCTTGAGCGAGGTGGCGCACTCCTCGGGCGTGGTCTTCTTCGACTACGACCGCGACGGCAAGCTCGACCTCTTCGTCACCAACGTCGGCAAGTACACCGGCGAAGAACGCGGCGCCGGCGGCTATTTCGTGGGCTACCGTGACGCCTTCTCCGGCCACCTCCACCCCGAGCGCACCGAGCTCTCGAGCCTCTACCGCAACCTCGGCGGCGGCAAGTTCGCCAAGGCCAACGACGAGACCGGGCTCTTCGACGGCAGCTGGAGCGGCGACGCCACTTTCACCGACGTCAACGAGGACGGCCTGCCCGACCTCTACGTGCTCAACATGCAGGGCGACGACCACCTCTGGGTGAACGTCGACGGCAGGACCTTCGCCGAGCGCGCGGAGCGCTACTTCCCCAAGACCTCCTGGGGCGCCATGGGGGTCAAGTTCTTCGACTGGGACAATGACGGCAGGATGGACCTCTACACCACCGACATGCACTCGGACATGAGCCGCGAGGTCCTCCCCGGGCAGGAGAAGGTGAAGAGTCTGATCACCTGGTCCGACGCCGACTACCTGCAGGGCGGCGCCAACAACATCTTCGGCAACAGTTTCTACCGTGGCCTGGGCGGCGGCCGCTTCGAGGAGATCTCCGACCGCATCGGGGCCGAGACCTACTGGCCGTGGGGCCTCTCGGTGGGGGACTTGAACGCCGACGGCTGGCAGGACGCCTTCGTCACCGGCTCGATGAACTTCCCCTTCCGCTACAGCACCAACTCGGTGCTCCTCAACGACCTCGGCAAGACCTTCCTCGACAGCGAGTTTCTGCTCGGTGTCGAGCCCCGGCGCGAGCTGCGCCGGCCGTGGTTCGAGGTCGATTGCTCCGGCGCTGACCAGACGCGCCAGATCTGTTACGGGCGGACGGGCAGGCAGTGGGTCTATGCCAGCGCCGGCAGCCGTTCGTCGGTGATCTTCGACCTCGACGGTGACGGCGATCTCGACGTCGTCACCTCCGAGTTCAACGACTTCCCGCAGCTGCTGGTGAGCGACCTCGCCGAGAAGCGCCCCATCCACTGGCTGGCGGTGCGGCTGGTGGGCACGACGAGCAACCGCGACGGGCTGGGAGCGCGGGTCCAGGTGTTCGCCGGCGGCCGCACCTACACGCAGGTCCACGACGGCAAGTCCGGCTACCTGTCGCAGAGCGCCCTGCCGCTCTATTTCGGCCTCGGCGACGCCGAGAAGGTCGAGCGCATCGAGGTGCTGTGGCCGAGCGGCCGCACGCAGACGGTGAGAAAGGGCGTGGAGATCAACCGCACGATGACCATCACCGAGGGGAGCTGAGATGCAGATCGTCGTTCTGGGGGCCGGCCGGGTCGGGGGGGCGATGGCCCGCGACCTGGCGCGTGACGGCCAGTTCGTGGTGACCGTGGCCGATGCCGCCGAGGAGGCCCTCGGGCGACTGGCCGATCAGCCGGCGATCCGCCCCCTGCGGGCCGACCTCGGCGACGCCAACGCCCTGGCCGCGGCGATCGCCCCGGCCGACCTGGTGGTCGGCGCCGTGCCCGGCTTCATGGGTTTCGAGACCGTGCGGCGAGTGATCGACGCCGGCAAGTCGATCGTCGACATCTCCTTCTTCGACGAGGACCCCTTCGACCTCGAGCCCCTCGCCCGCGAACGGGGGGTGACGGCGATCGTCGATTGCGGCGTGGCTCCCGGCTGCAGCAACCTGCTGCTCGGCTACCACAGCGCCCGCCTCGACGCCGTCGAGCGCTTCGTCTGCTACGTGGGCGGCCTGCCGCGGGTGCGCACCTGGCCTTACGAGTACAAGGCCGTCTTCTCGCCGATCGACGTCATCGAGGAATACACCCGGCCGGCCCGCATCGTCGAGCGCGGCGAGGTGGTGGTCAAGCCGGCGCTCTCCGAGCCCGAGCTCCTCGACCTGCCGGGAGTGGGCACCGTCGAGGCCTTCAACACCGACGGCCTGCGCTCGCTGGTGAAGACGATCGACGCTCCCGACATGGTGGAGAAGACACTGCGCTTCCCCGGCCACATCGAGCGGATGCGGATGCTGCGCGAGACCGGCTTCTTCGCCAAGGAACCGATCGAGGTGGGCGGCCAGTGGGTGCGGCCCCTCGACCTCACCGCCCGCCTGCTCTTTCCCGCCTGGCAGCTCGCCGAGGGCGAGGAGGACTTCACGGTGATGCGGATCGTCGTCGAGGGCTGCGAGGGAGGGCGCCGGCGGCGTTTCACCTACGACCTCCTCGACCATTTCGACCGCGCCACCCGCACCACCTCGATGGCGCGCACCACCGGCTACACCTGCACCGCCGCCGTCCGCCTGGTGGCCGCCGGCCGGTTCCGCCACGTCGGCCTCTTCCCGCCCGAGCTGGTGGGCCGCGAGCCCGGCTGCCTCGACTTCATCCTCGACCGCCTGCGCGAGCGCGGCGTGGTGTTCACCGAGACCCAGGACGACCTCGGACCCTCGTAGGGGCGGGTTTCAAACCCGCCCCTACTGGATGAGGCCGTCGAGGGGCGAGCTGGCCGTGGCGTAGAGCTTGCGCGGGATGCGGCCGGCATGGGCGGCGAGCCAGCCCGCCTCGACGGCGAGCTTCATCGCCCGCGCCATGCGCACCGGATCCTGGGCGCCGGCGATGCCAGTGTTCATCAGCACGCCGGCGGCGCCCAGCTCCATGGCGAGGGCGGCGTCCGAGGCGGTGCCGACGCCGGCGTCGACGATCACCGGCACCTTCGCCTGCTCGAGGATGATGCGCAGGTTGGCCGGGTTGCGGATCCCCATCCCCGAGCCGATCGGTGCGCCGAGCGGCATCACCGCCGGGCAGCCCATCTCCTCGAGCTTGCGGCAGACGATGGGGTCGTCATTGGTGTAGGGGAGCACCACGAAGCCCTCGTCGAGCAGCACGCGGGTGGCCTTGAGCAGCTCGCCGTTGTCGGGAAAGAGGGTCTTGGGGTCGCCGATCACCTCCAGCTTCACCCAGTTCCAGCCTCCCACCTCGCGGCCCAGCCGGGCGGTACGGATGGCGTCCTCGGCGGTGTAGCAGCCGGCGGTGTTAGGCAGCAGGAGGTACTTCTGCGGGTCGATGTGATCGATCAGCGAGCCGTGGCCCAGCTCGTCGAGGTTCACCCGCCGCAGGGCGACGGTCACCATCTCGGTGCCGGCGGCGGCGAGCGAGCGCACCATCGTGTCGGCGTCGGCGTACTTGCCGGAACCGAGGATCAGCCGCGAGCGGAAGCTGCGGCCAGCGATCACCAAGGGTTCGATGTCGAGGGAACGCGAATCGGTCATCGGGGGGTTCTCCTGGCAGGTGCCGAGCAAGACCGGCCGGTCGAGTCTATCCCGGCACCGCGGGCCCGGCGGCCCTCGCTCGCCGCCGGGTGCCACCCAGGTTGGCTCAACCAACCGCTGCTTGGAGGTGGAAACCGGGGCGCAGCACCTCCTCGATGCGGTTGCCCGCGGCCATCAGCACCACCGTCGGCTCGTGGCGGCGGGCCTCCGCCTCCTCGAACTCGGCGTAGGTGGCGAGGATCACCACGTCGCCCGGCCGCGCCTTGTGGGCGGCGGCACCGTTGATCATCACCACCCCGCTGCCCGCCGGGGCCGGGATGGCGTAGGTCGCCAGCCGCTCGCCGTTGGTGACGTTGTAGATCTCCACCCGCTCGTGGGGCAGGATGTCCGCGACGCGGAGCAGCTCGGCGTCGATGGCGATCGAGCCCTGGTAGTGGAGATCGGCCTCGGTGACCGTGGCGCGATGGATCTTCGACTTCATCAAGGTACGGCGCATGGGTGGTCCCCCTTTCCGAGGATCACGCGTGGGTGGCGGTCGCGGCCGGCTCGGCCGCCGCGGGCAAGGCAACGGAAACCTGCAACGGCAGGTTGTCGATCAGGCGGGTAGTGCCGATGCGGACGGCGAGCGGTAGCACGACGGCCCCGCTGAGCTCGTCGAGAGGCCGGAAGCTCGCGGCGTCGACCACCTCGGCGTACTCGACCTGGGCGAGCGGCTCGCCGGCGAGGACATCGGCCAGCAGCCGGCGCACGGCGTCCCCTGAGCGCTCGCCGGCGGCGATCGCGGTACGGGCAGCGTCGAGCGCGCGGTAGAGCACCGCCGCGGCCCGCCGCTCGGCGGGCGCCAGACGAACGTTGCGCGACGACATCGCGAGGCCGTCCGCCTCGCGGACCGTCGGCCCGGGGACGATCTCGATCTCCCAGCCGAGGTCGCGCACCAGCCGGCGGACGACGGCGAGCTGCTGGGCGTCTTTTTCGCCGAAGACGGCGACCTCGGGCTGCACGCGGTTGAAGAGCACGCCGACGACCGTCGCCACGCCGCGGAAGTGACCAGGGCGGTAGGTGCCCTCCAGGCCTTCGGCCGGCGGCCCACAGACTTCCACCCAGCTGGCGCAGCCGCGGGGGTAGATGTCCTCGACCGCCGGCGCCCACAGCAGGTCGCAGCCGGCCCCGGCCAAGAGCTCGGCATCCCGCTCGAGGGTGCGCGGGTAGCGGGCGAGGTCGTCCGGGTTGTTGAACTGCGTGGGGTTGACGAAGACCGTCGCCACCACCCGCTCGGCGTGCCGGCGCGCCAGCTCCACCAGCGAGAGGTGCCCGGCGTGCAGCGCGCCCATGGTGGGGACGAGCGCCACCCGCCGGCCCTCGCGGCGCCATTCCGCCCGCCGGGCGCGGAGAGCATCGAGATCGCTGAGCAGCTCCATCACCGTCACCCGTAGAGCTTGCCGGCGGCCACCGCTACCGGCCGGGAGACGTCCCCGAAGCTCTCGCCTGCGGACGGGAAGCGCCCGGCGCGGACGTCGGCGGCGTAGGCCGCCAGCGCTTCGCGGGTCTCGCGGCCCAGCTCGGCATAGCGCCGCACGAAGCGGGGGGCGAGCCGGTCTTCCAGGCCAAGGAGGTCGTGGTAGACCAGCACCTGGCCACCGCAGCCCGGGCCGGCGCCGATGCCGATGGTGGGGATCGCCAGGCGCTGGCTGACCTCGAAGCCGAGGTCGGCCGGCACGCATTCGAGGACGAGCGAGAAGGCGCCCGCCTCCTCGAGGGCGAGGGCGGCGGCGGCGAGGGCCTTCTGCGCCGCGCTCTCCTGGGCCTGGAGCTTGAAGCCGCCGAAGCGATGCAGGGACTGTGGGGTGAGGCCGAGGTGGCCCATCACCGGCACCTCGGCAGCGACCAGCGCCGCCACCACTTCCGGCCGGGCGCCCTCGATCTTCACCGCCTGGGCGCCGCCCTCCTTGACGAAGCGCAGAGCATTGGCCACCGCCTGCTCGGGGCCGAGGTGGAAAGAGCCGTAGGGCATGTCGGCCACCAGCAGCGAGCGCTCCAGGCCGCGGCGCACGGCCTTCACGTGGTGGAGCATCTCGTCCATGGTGACGGCGAGGGTGTCCGCATGGCCGAGGACGACCATGGCGAGCGAGTCCCCCACCAGCACCAGGTCGACCCCAGCGGCCTCCGCCTGGCGAGCCTGGGGGTAGTCGTAGGCGGTGACCATCACCAGCTTCTCGCCGCGGGCCGCCGCCTCGCGCACCCAGGGCACGGTGACCTTCTTGGGCTTCGGGATCGACGCCTCGGGCGTGCCGGCCCCGGGG
This sequence comes from uncultured Thermoanaerobaculia bacterium, assembly GCA_964420075.1. Taxonomy (GTDB): domain Bacteria; phylum Acidobacteriota; class Thermoanaerobaculia; order Multivoradales; family SZUA-115; genus CAYQRE01. Next base: position 42,138 of record CAYQRE010000010.1, read on the forward strand.
GAGCCCTCGGGCCGATCGGTCGCTCGCTTGCTCATCGCCACCTCCTTGCCGCGTTCGCGGCAGAGCGCAAAGCGTGGCGCTCGAACACCGCGGGCGGGGAGGCAACCAGCGAGCTGGGAGGGGATCCGACGAGGGGGCCCTCCCGCTCGGTCGGACGGAAGGGCAGCGGCAGGCTTGCCGCAAGGGGCCTTCGCGCAGTGACCGCCCCGTCACGTGGTGCCTGTCCGTGGATCAGGCCCTGGGAGCGGGCTCACCGGCGTCGCCGGGCAAGCCGTTCTCGACCTCCGTCTCGGTCCCTCGCGAGGAGCGCGTCGCGCCTCGCCCTACGGGATCCAAGCGGTGTCGCCGCCGGCGCTTGCCGAACAGCGACGACGCGATGATACGCAGCTCGGGGGGTGGGGGCAAATGGCGGCGAGCCACCTCGCAAATTGGTTCACCAAGAAGCCACAAAATGGACCTTCAGAAGAGGACCACCAACCTCTAGGCTCGAGGGCATGGAAACGGATCGCCTGCCCCTGAACACGCCGCCCCCGCCCTTCTCGACGCTCGCCTGCCCCACCTCTCAGGAACTTGGCCAGGAGGACCTGCCCGCCGGTTCGATCGACTTTCTCGCCCGGGAGCTCGACCGTCTCGAGGCCGCCGCCGCCGCGCTCGACCCTGGGCCAGCGGCCCGCCGCGACGCCTGGGACGCCGTCGGCGCGCTGGCGGAGGGCTACCTCGCCGGGCTCGACCTGCAGCCGCCGCTCGTCGCGGACCCGGTTGAGACCGGCACCCTCCGCGGCTCGCTCGGCGAAGCTGGGATACCGCTGGGGCGCGCCCTCGGCCTCTTCGCCGACGCCGTGCTCGCCCCCGGTGCCCATCCGGCCTCACCGGGCCATCTCGCCTACATCCCGGGCGGCGGCCTCTATCTCGCGGCGCTCGCCGACCTGCTGGCTGCGGTGACCAACAAGTTCTCCGGCCTCTTCGCCACGGGCCCCGGCGCCGTGCGGCTGGAAAACCAGGTGCTGCGCTGGACGGCGGACCTGGTGGGCTACCCGGCCACCGCCGGCGGCAGCATCCTCTCCGGCGGCAGCCTCGCCAACCTCGGCGCCGTCACCGCCGCCCGCCAGGCCCATGGGCTCAGGACTGCCGACGTCCCCCGCGCCGTGGTCTATCTCACCGCCCAGACCCATCACTCCATCCCCAAGGCCCTACGCCTCGCCGGCCTCGGCGAGGCGGTGCAGCGGGTGGTCGCCGGCGACGAGCGCGGACGGCTGGACCCCGCGGCCCTCGCCAGGGCGATCGCCGCCGACCGCGCCCAGGGCTTGCGCCCCTGGCTGGTGGTCGCCACCGCGGGCAGCACCGACACCGGCGCCGTCGACCCCCTGGATGCGCTGGCGAGCGTCACCGCCGCCGCGGGCTGTTGGCTGCACGTCGACGCCGCCTACGGTGGCTTCTTCCTGCTCACCGCGGCCGGCAGGACGGCCCTCCGTGGCATCGAGCGCGCCGACTCGGTCGTCCTCGATCCACACAAGAGCCTCTTTCTGCCCTGGGGCTCGGGCATCCTGCTCTGCCGCGACGTGCGCCACCTCCTCGCCGCCCACCGCGCTACCGGCAGCTACCTGCAGGACGCCGAGCAGGGCGCCGTGCCCGACCCCGAAGAGCTCTCGCCGGCGGACGTCTCACCGGAGCTCAGCCGGCCGCTCCGCGCCCTACGGATGTGGCTTCCGCTGGCCGTCGCCGGGGTGGCGCCGTTCCGCGCCGCGTTGGCCGAGAAGCTCCTCCTGGCCCGCTACTTCCACCGGCAGGTGGCCGCCCTCGGCTTCGCGGTGGGGCCTCTGCCCGAGCTCTCGGTGGTGACCTTCCGCTGGGCGCCTGCCGGCCTCGACGACGACGCCTGCGATCGCCTCAACCAGGCCCTCGCCGCCCGCCTGCGCGCCGATGGGCGCATCTTCCTCTCCTCGACGACGCTCGACGGGCGCTTCACCCTGCGGCTGGTGCCGCTCTCGTTCCGCACCCACCGCCGCACCATCGACCTCGCGCTCACGGTGCTCGCCGAGCAGCTGCCGCTGCTGGCCGCGGAGGCCACACGATAGACTGCCCGCCACGACGACGAGAGGGTAGCGATGGACGTCGAGACGGCATTCCTCCAGCACTTCCTCGCGGCGCTCGCCTACCGCACCCAGAAGGCGCTGCGCGGTGCGCCCGCCGCCTTCGGCGGCTTTCGCGCCGCACCGCTGGTGCGCACCCCGCAGGAGCTCGTCTGCCACATGGACAGCGTGCTCGGCTACGCCTGCACCTTTTTCCTCGGTGGCCGCTACCGCAACGCGCCCCTGCCGACCTTCGCAGAGGAGATCGCGCGCTTCCATGCCACGGTCGAGAAGCTCGCGGGCATCCTCGCCGGCGACCCCAGCTGGGAGCGGATCAGCCCCCGGCAGCTGCTCCAGGGGCCGCTCGCCGACGCCATGACCCATGCCGGCCAGCTCGCCCTCCTGCGCCGGCTCGCCGGCTCGCCGGTGCCGCCCGAGAACTTCGTCTTCGCCCACGTCGACGCCGCCAACCTGGGGCCGGACCAGCCGTTGCCGGCCGCCCCGGACGCCGTGTGGCGCGAGGGGCCGGCAGGCGGAAACCCGAGAGAGCCCGGATGAACTACTACAACACCTTCATCGCCGTGGCGCCGGACACCACGGCCTCGACGGGCAGTGAACCGCCGGAGCGCGGCGGCAAGAAGTCGATCGCCCGCCTCGAGTACGAGCTGGTCGCCGCCCGGCCCCATGCCCTCACCCAGGAGGAGGTGCAGTTCGCCGTGCACGTCCGCCGGCTGGGCCTCACCGACGACGAGGTGGCCGCCCGCCGCGACAGCCTCTGGCGCGAGTACTTCGCACGCCCCCTGGCCTGCATGCGTACCTCGCCCCTCGCCCGCACCTACGGCTGGGGCCTGCATTTCGACGCCGACGGCAAGGTGGCGCTGGTGGGGATGGAGAGCGAGGACTACGGCCGCCTCGAAGGGGACCCTTCCCTCACCCAAACGCAAGCGATGCGCCGCAAGCGCGCAGGCGGCTGACGATGGCTTCCCTGCTCGCCCGCCTCGATACCCTGGAGCGCGAACGCGCCGCTCTGCTCGCCGAGGTGGCGGCCCTCGGGCAGGCGCGGATCACCGCCCATCCGCTGCCGGGCAAATGGTCGATCGTCGAGAACGTCGAGCACATGGTCCTCGCCGAACGCAACGTGCTGGGCGACCTCTCCCGCGCCGCCGAAGTGCCGGCCCGCCCCCGCCGCCTCAGGAATCGCCTGGCGGTCCAGGCGGTGCTCTTCGTGCTGCGCTACGGCGTCCCCGTCAAGGTGCCCGATCCGGCGATGGAACCCCTCGGCGGCCGCTCCCTCGGCGAGCTCACAGCGATGTGGGAAGCGACCCACCGCGAGCTCCGCGCCTTTCTCACCACGCTACCGCCCGGCGGCGCGGCGCGGACCCCTTTCCGCCATCCCATCGCCGGCCGGGTGAACGTGCCCGAGGCGATGCGGATGATCGTCTACCACCTGCGGCGGCATCGCCGGCAAATCGACCGCTTGATCGCGCTGACGGCCCCTTGAGCCGGCTCGTGCAGGAGAACGCCACGGCATGCAGGAGATCGTCGACTTCATCCTCGAGCTCGACAAGCTCAAGGGCGTGACCCGCAAGGTCCGCCCCCTGGGCCTCGAGCGCTACGAGAACTCGGCCGAGCACAGCTGGCACATCGCCCTTCTCGCAGCCTCGTTGGTGCGTTTCGCCGAGCCCGGCGTGGACCTCGCGCGGGTCATCGCCATGCTCTTGGTGCACGATATCGGGGAGATCGACGCCGGCGACGTGATCTTCTTCGCCGAAGGCGGCAAGGCAGAGCGCCAGGCGGCCGAACGGGCCGCCGTCGAGCGCATCTTCGGCCTGCTGCCGGACGGCCAGGGGGCCGGTTTCCTCGCTCTCTGGCAGGAGTTCGAGGAGGGCAGCACCGCCGAGGCCCGCTTCGCCCATGCCGCCGACCGTGCCATGCCCGTGCTCCTCAACCTCAACAACCACGGCCAGAGCTGGCGCGAGAACGGGATCAGCTACGAGCGCGTGGTGGCCGGGGTGGCACCACCGATCCGGGCCGGCTGCCCGGCGCTCTGGGAGTACCTGGCGGTCCGTCTGGAAGCTGCCCGCGAGCAGGGACTGTTCGGGGCCTGAGGCGATTCTCGCCGGCGTTCGGCGGACCCTGCGACAGGCAGGATGCTTGGTACCTTCTGCGCAGGGGCCGCCGGTGGTCGATGCAGAAAAGAAGCGGCAAGGGCACCGCGGAGAGGCAAGACACGATGACCAAGCTCTGGAAGAAGGGACGCGGCAAGCTCGGGCCGTTCGCTCCGCTCGTCGGCAGCTGGGTCGCCGAGGCGAGCTCGGCGATGGGCCCCGTCCGCTGCCGCCGGGGGTTCACGCCGGTGCTCGGCGGCCGGTTCCTGCAGCTCACCGCGCGCTGGGAGTTCGGCACTGCGGCCGGCGCCAAGGTCTACGACGAGATGGCGTTGATCGGCCCGGGCGACGACGGCCAGGTGTGCTTCTGGTCCTTCACCTCGGATGGCAAGCGCTCTCAGGGCTGGCTCGCCGACGTGACCGACCTCCATCCCGAGGCGATCGGCTTCGAGGCCGACATGCCGGCCGGCCGGGCTCGTTTGGGTTATTGGCCAGCCGAGGACGGCGGGTTCTACTGGGTAGTGGAGTCGCGAACGCAGAAGGGCTGGAACCGCTTCGTCCACCACCACTACCACGCGGCGACGGAGTGACGGCCGGCCCGCGACCGCCCACGCTGGAGCAGACCCGATGACGACCTCACGCTGGCGCGACAACCTCGCCGACTGGCGCCTCCAGGCGCTCGTCACCGCTGTGCTCCCCGCCCTCGTCGGAGGCCTCGCGGCCCGGCGCTCGTGGCTCCATCTCCGGGGAGTTCACCTACTCCCTGCCGCCAACCCTCTGGAGGTTGCCCGGGCCTTCGCCTGGGCAACCCGCCCGCTTCCCCTCGCCCTGGCCGTCACCGCCGTCCTCCTCCTGCTCCTGGCGAGCACCGGGCTGCGCCGCCCCCGGCAGCCCGCTTCCGGCCTGCAGCTGCTGGCGGCCGGTGCGGCGCCCCTCCTCGGTAGCAACCCGGCCTTCCTGCTCTGGCTCGTCGGCAACCGGGTGGCCAGCGTTCTTTACGGCGAAGCCGGCGGCGGCCCAGCCGGTCGCGAAGCCCCGCTCTGGCTCCTCGCGCTCGGCGCCTCGGTGTCGGGCTTCGCCATCGCCGCGCTGTGCCTGGCCCTGGGGATCATCTCCTTCGTCGTCGGCGGAAGGCCTCCTGCCACCAGGCCGGCGAGCCGAGCGCTGGGCCTCGTGCAGTTGCTCGGCGCCGTGCTCCTCAGCCTGCTGGCGGTCGCCCTCTTCCAGCGAAATCGGGAGTTTCTCCTGCTGGTTCAAGCCCTTGAGCCCTGAGCCTGCACTGACCGCCGGCCCCTTCCTGCTGCCGAACAGCGGCTGGTTCCGCTTCACCGTCACGCCCGTGGTGTGGCTCTCCGCTACCGTCGCGGCAAGCCTCCTGGTGCTTCTCACCGCCCGCCGCCTCACTCCGCGGTTGACCTCGCCCCGCCGCCGCGCGAGCGCCGCCATCCTCCTCCCCCTCGCGGGCGCCATGACCCCGCTTCTCTTCCTCCAGCTCCAGGTGCTCCTCTACCGCTGGCGGCTCCCCGCGGCGCACCACGTCGCGGCCTGCCTCGGCGAGCCGCCGTGGACCTTCCTGGTGGTGATCGCAACGCCGGCAATCGTTGGGGTGGTGGCTGTTCTGTGCGCCGGCCGGCGGCTGCGCCCGGCGAGACGCTGAGACCACCATGAGGCTCAACTGGTTCGGGCGGGTGACGACGAACAACGCTCTGCGCGCCTGGGGGCAGCGGCACACGGCCGCGCTCTTCGAGCGGCTGGGCGGGCAGGTCGCGGGCGGCCGGGTGCTCGAGGTGGGCTGCGGGCGCGGCGAGGGGGTCGAGATCCTCCGCCGGCGCTTCGGCGCGGCAACGGTGGTGGCGCTCGACCTCGACCCCAGGATGCTCGCGCGCGCCCGGCGTCGCCTCAAGACCGGCGATTCGGCCGGCGTCCGGCTGATTCTGGGCGATCTGACGGCGATCCCCAGCACCGACGGGAGCTTCGACGCCGTCTTCGACTTCGGGGGCGTCCACCTGGAGGCCGACTGGCGACGCGGCCTCGCCGAGGTCCGGCGGGTGCTGCGACCGGGCGGGCGGTACTACTTCGAGTGGGTCACCGGCAAGGTGCTGCGGCTGCCTTACGGTCTCGTCGGCGAGCGGCTCGCCCGCGTCGCAGTGCCCACGCCCGCGCAGCTGGTGCGGGCGCTCGAAGCGAGCGGCTTCGCGGTGGGCGCCCAGCTCCTCTGCCCTCGCCTCGCCGCCCGCACCGGCTTCGTCGGCGACCTGGTGGGTGTCGGGGTCGTGAAAGCGTCGGAGACCAAGCCCGGCTACGAAAGGTGAGCGACCTCGACGTCGCCCCAGTGCGACTTCAAGTACTCTGCCACCAAACGCCGATGGCAGTGGTGCGGCTTGTCTTCGCTGCAGAGCAGACAACCGTCTGCAATCAGCTCGCGCGGCACGCTCGTCTCCACCCGCCGCTCGTGCAGAAGAGCCAGGAATCGCCGTTCGTAGTCGCTCCAGGAACCACCCTGCTTCTTGTACGCCTCAAGCATCTCGGCAGTGGGGGCCAACTGCGGCAGGTGAACATAGTCTATGTCGCAGACCTCACGCAGGAAATATGCTAAGTCGTCTTTCTTGGCGAAGCCTGCGAGCTGCGAGACATTGTTCAGGCGAACGTCGACCACGCGCTTCGCTTTTGATTGCTTGAGCAGTTCGAAGAAGCGACTGGCAGGCTTCTTGGTAAACCCGATCGTCGAGAGCTTCATCCCGCCTCCTGTAGCACCTGGGCAGCCTGCCGCTCATCTACATAGGCAATCCGCTGCTCCTGCCGCTTGAGTGCCTCGGCAACGAGTTCCTCTCTCGAACGAAAGAGATCTCGGCTAGGTAGACCTACAAGCTCCAACAAGCGTTCCAGAGCGTCTTCGTGTGACTCGAGCCTGCCGTCTGCCAGGATGTGTTGCACGGCTGCGCCACTTTCATGGAGGGCCCGGGCCACCAAGAGGGTGCGGTGGCACTCGAGAGGCTCCTTCTCCGCGCAGAGGAGAGCCAGGCGGTACTTCGCGGCGCCTTGCAGTACGCGCTCTAGGCCTGCGCGGAAGAGCTCCGTACGCGCGAGGCGGTCGTACTGGATGCGACCGCGTTCGTAGCAACTAGTGTCTTCTGACCGAGCGCCAAGCTCGCGCCCCAGAAATACATAGCGGATGCCGGCGTCCTTCAGGCTCGCACGCAGAGCTTGGCGGTCAAACTGAGGATTGAAGCGGCTATGGGGAGACGAGCGCACATCAGCTACCGCGCTGATCCGGTGTGCCTCCAGCAATGCCAGCAATCGCTCGATGGGGTGCTTCGAGTGGCCGAGAGTGAAGATCGGATGAATCGGGTCACTCATGCCCTACGTCCCCGTCTCGACGGATGATTGCCGCGATCAGCCTGTAACAGTCACCCTTGAAGGGCTCGCCGAGGCTGATCGCTAGGTAGCAATCGCGGATCCGGTAGGTCGTCACGGATGGGTCGCTGCACTCCTTCTCGCACTCCGGATCTGTCACTCGCAGACGGTACTCCATGCCACCGTGGCGAAAATAGCCGCGGAGGTGCTTCTTGCCCTCACCGGAAGGGCCGTCTTTGTCGAAATAGACATCAAGATGTAGCCTGTCTACGTGCAAGAGCACGAGAGAGCTATCGCACTCGGCCGCCTGCGCGAGCGTCACCTTGTCGTTCCGCTTTGTGATCTCCTGCCCAACGTCCCAGAGCGGCTGGACAGGGTCCACAAGTGCATCGAGGTCCTCCCGGCTCATGCGGCCGACCTTGTTCCACCGCAGGCTCGGATTGATCAGCCAGTTCTCTCTTTGATGACCCCGTGGCCTGGGCTCCAGCAGTGGTACGTCGATCAGGTCGAGGACTCTGGGGTCGCTGCCATCAGGGTACTGGCGCTCCCGTTCCGAAACTTCCTCGTGCTCCCTGTCGCTGACCGGCCTGATCCAGCCCCCCACCCCTTCTGCGGTCAGCTCCTTGCCAGCGATGCACCGCCCGTGCATCTTGCGCGAGTTGGCCAGGCAGACGATTCGTTTGGTGGTGGTCATGGTGAGGCCGAGCCGAGGTGGCGCAACTGCACGACTGGCTTATCGAACTCGACTTCCAGATTGTAGCCCAGGGAGCTGGCTGCGACTGCTACCCCTCCACCCCTCGCCCTCAGACGACCCGCCACCACGGCACGGCGAGGACGTCGGGGGGCAGCCATTCGAGGGCAGTCCCGGCGTGGAGGAGGAGGCCGGCAGCCGGACGAGGAGGTAGGAGGTCTCGAGCAGGTTGAGGTGGCGGTGCACGGTGGGCTGCGGCAGCGCCACATCACGGCCCAGCTCGGTCTGGTTCAGGAGCTGGCCGAGCCGCCGGCAGGCGGCCCGCATCAGGCGGCGGAAGTCCGGGAGAGAGCTGATGGTGGCCGGCAGCGACCTGGCGAGGGAGGGCCGTGCTCATCGCTCGTCGATAGTCATTCACGCCATGAATGACAATCATTCACGACGTGAATGGATTGCAGATGTCTACGGCCGCTGGCCACGCGCCTGCTGGAGGATGCGGCGCAACTTCTCGGGGTCGTCGGGCAGGAGGCCGGCGGCGGGCAGGCGGGGCAGGAGCCGCGCCCAGCGCTCGTCGCGGGCGAAGACCTGCGCAAAGAGGGGCAGGGCCGCGTCCTCGTGGCCGGCGGCAAAGAGGCTCACGGCCTGCCAGAAGGGCAGCTCGGCGATCTCCGGCGCCAGGCTCGCGGCGCGCTGGTAGAGGGCGACGGCCTCGGCCACCTTGCCGGCGGCGACGGCGTCGTCCCCGGCGTTCATCGCTTGGTAGGCACGGTGCAGGCCGAACAGGCGGCGCAGCTCGCCGAGGGGTGCTGGGTGGTCGTCGACGCGCAAGTCGACGAGGCGGTCTTCCCAGGGCTTGCCAGTCGATTGCGCGCGCACGATGAGGAGCGCCGCGCTCTGCCGGCCGCGGATGTCGCCCCCTTCTGCCTCGGCGGCTTCGAGGGCGGCGAGCAGGCGCTCGGCGAAGTCCCCCGTCGCCCGCTCGTAGGCGCGGGCCATCGCCGGCCAAACGGTCGGCCGGCCCATCAGGTTGGCCTGCACGGAGTAGCCCGCACCCTGCAGGTCGCCGGCCGCCGAGATGCATTTCGGCCCCGTCCACGCCGCCACCCGCCCCTGGGCGTCGACCATCGCCACCTGGCGCACGTCGCGGCCCTCGTCGGCGGCCACCAGCTCGCGCAGCGCCTCGGCGGCCGGCTTGCCCGCCTGCATCAGGGCGAGGCCGCGAGGGCCGTAGTCCTGGCGGACGAACGACTGGGTGGCGACGGCACCGACCCCCGCCTGGGCCCACGGGACGGCGGTGCCGACCTGGAACCAGTGGCTCTGGACGGCCACCCCGAAGTCCCCGGTCGCCGGGTCGCGGGCGACGATCGAATAGGTGTGGGCGAGGGGCTCGGCGGCGAGGCGGGGAGCTGGCGCGAGCGCCGCGAGGAGGGTGAGACCGGCGGCGGTGCGGAGTCGTCGCATGCGCGCACGATAGCGCAGCGCCGCCGGCGCGGCCGGCGCCGCCTAGGCGACCTCGGCGACCGCGGACCAGGGGTAGGGGTTGGACATCGCCACCACCACCTTGCGGCTGCCCTCGAAGGGGGAGCGGGCGTGCGCCGCCAGCATGTTGTCGATCAGCATGATGTCGCCCTCCTGCCAGGGGAAGGCGACCGTCTCCCGGTGGTAGAGGCTGCGCAGGTGGTCGAGCACCGCCGGCTCGATCTCCGAGCCGTCACCGTAGAAGGTGTTGTTAGGCAGGTCCTCGGGGGCGAGCTCGCTGAGCAGCGAGCTGCGCACCGGCTCTTCCAGCGTGGTGACGTGGAAGAAGGTGAGGTGGTTGAACCACACCGGCTCGCCGGTCAGCGGATGGCGGCCGAGGGCCCGGCGCTTCTGCCGGGTGCGCAGGCGGCCGCCGTCCTTCCATTCGCATTCGATCTGGTTGGCCTCACAGTAGGCCTCGACCTCCTTGGGATCGTCGGTCTGGAAGGCCGTCTGCCAGGAGAGGCCGAAGCCATCGCCGAAGTTGCGCACGTAGAGGTAGCCCTGGCGGGCGAAGCGCGCGCGCACCTCCGGGTCCACCCTCTGGTAGACCCGCCGCACGTCGGCGATCGGCGTCTCGCCGCCCTTGTCCGCCGCCTTCACGCAGTGAAAGATGATGCGCAGCGGGAAGGTCAGGCTGTAGGACTGCTCGTTGTGGAGGAAGATCGTCTGGCTCTGCGGATGGTCCGTCGAGGTGTAGACGTTGCCCTCCACCTGCGAGCGCGGCGACGAGCGCTCGCTGTAGCGCAGGGCCTCGCCGCAGCTGGCGGTGACGAAGCTCTCGAAGCCCGGCACCCCGCCGACGGCGAAGCCGCGGAAGAGGATCGCCGCGTGCTGGGCGAGCTTGGCGTCCAGCTCGTCGCGGTGGCCTTCGGCCCAGGCGTTGAGGTTCACCCCCGGGAGATTGGGCTCGATGAGCAAGGGGAAACCACGCTCGTTGAGGCTTCCGGTCTTGACCAGGTCTTGCTCGGAGAGCCGGACCGCCTTGCGCTCGACGGCCTTCAAACGGCTGAAATCGGGCCTCTGGCTCATCCTGTCGGTACCTCCTCGAAGAGTTGCCCGGCTGGGGTGGCAGCGGGCGGTGCAGCGGCGCGGCACCGCCCAGAAGTCGCCGGCGAGGATGCTACCCCGCTGCCCCGCCGCCGCTGCCCGCCGCCGCGGCGATCAGCAGGGCGACCACCTTCTGCAGCGCCATCGGGTCTTGCAGGCCCTCGGCGGTGAGCAGGCCCTCCTGGGCCACCTCGAGCGGCGACACCTCGGCATTGACCACTCGCAGGAAGGCACCGGCGTCGACGATCACCGTCGTCGCCGCCTCGCCGTCCTTACGCACCACGGGGCCCGCAGGACCGGTGCCGTCGAGCACCCACTCCCCCACCTCGGCGCCCGTCACCCGCACGCGGAAAGCGCCGTCGAGCGGTGGCAAGGCATCGCGGTACTGCTCGAGGTAGTCCGGCAGGTCGCGGTCGAGAAACGCCGCCACGCTCCCCACCGCGGTCGGCCCCTCGGCGGCCTGCGGCTCGACCCCCAGCGAGTACTCGACGCCGTGGTCGGGCAGCGGCGGATAGCCGAGCTGGGCGATGAGCTCGCCGATCTCGGCCTTGCTCTCGGCGGAGATCCCCTGCTGCCAGGCGATCTCGCGGCCCAGGCCCAGGCGGTTGATGTGGACCTGGGTCGAGTAGCGAGCGTTCTCGTCGCCGAAGCCGGCGCGCTGGGGATGGTCGGTCTTGAAGACGCGGGCGAGCAGATCGGGGTCGTGGGCAAGACCGAGGAAAGCCTCGATGCTCGCCACCGTCGCCTCGGGGGCGCAGACCAGGTCCTCGTAGCGCACCCGCAGCAGCGCCCCCGGCAACGCCGTCTCGACGCTCAGGACCTTGCGGGTCTTCTCGATCCAGGCGCGGGCCATCGCTTCGACGAAGTTGTCGGGGTGGCGGGTGACGTACTGGATCAGCCCGGGCCAGAAGCCGAAGCGGCAGGCGGTGAGGGCCGAGCGGATGAAATCCAGCGGATGGCGGAAGAGGCCGATGTAGCGCGCATCCGGGAAGACCAGCTGGATCACCTCGAGCTCGTTGAGGTTGTGGGGGCTCTTCTCGCACCACAGGCGCTTGCCGCGCGCACGCACCGCCGGGGCCAGCGTCGCCTCGATGATCGCCCGCGTCTCGCGCAGGGTTGCGGGCGAGAGCGCATAGGGACGGTTGGGGTCCGGGGCCAGGGCGCGGCCATTGGCCCCTTCGATGAACAGGGCGAGGTGCATCGCCGTCCGCCCGAGAGACAGCTCGTCTGGGCAATAGAGCTCGGCGTGGGTATCGAGGACGTAGCGAAAGAGGGTCGATCCGGATCGTTCGCTCGACAACACGAAGACCGGGAAGGTGGCAGGGCGATCACCGTCGTGTGGGCTTTGCATGGCTCTCCTCAAGCTCGGGGGACGACTCGGCGCAACACTCGTCTGGTGCCGCAGGCACTCGAGAGGGGGACGCTCGAGATCAAACGAGCACGGGTGTAGACGCTTCGCAAGCGCAGCAGATGCCGGCGATTTCCGCGCCGACGAGCGGCACCTGCCCCGCTCGCCGAGCCCGCCGCACCTACTAGCTGTGCGGGAGGCCAGCGCTCAGGGCGCCCTCCTGTCGCGCCCCCCGCGACCGCCGAGGGCAACGAGCCGTCGAGTAAACTCCCAGGCTCCGAGATGGAGGTAGAGACATGAGCCACCTCGTCCAGGATCTGCGCTTCGCCGCCCGCGGCCTCGCCAAACAGCCGTCCTACGCGCTGGCCGCGATCCTCACCCTGGCCCTCGCCATCGGCGCCAACACGGCGATCTTCAGCTTCGTCGACTCGGTGCTGCTCAACCCGCCTCCCTTCAAGAACCCCGACCGGGTGGTGGTGGTGTGGTCTGCGAACCCGCAGATCGCCCAGGCGGTCGGCGTCGAGGACCTGCCGGCGGCGATCGGCGTCTTCTACGACTGGCAGCGCGAGAGCCGCTCGTTCGAGAGCCTTGCCCTGCTGCAGTCGGACCGCATGACGATGACCGGTCAGGGCGAGCCCGAGCAGCTCGGCGTGGTGCGGGTGGCGGGCGACTTCTTCTCGACCCTCGGTACGCCGGCCCTCGCCGGGCGGGTGCTGACTTCGGAGGACGACGCTCCCGGCAACCCGCAGGCGGCGGTGATCTCCCACGCTTTCTGGAAGCGGCGTTTCGCCGGCGATCCGCAGGCGGTGGGCCGCTCGGTGACCCTCAACGACATGCCGATGACGATCGTTGGCGTGATGCCCCCCCGCTTCGCCTTCCCGCGCGGTGGCTCCGAGATGCACGCCGGCCTCGGCTTCGCCGTCGAGCCCGACGCCTGGGTGCCCCTCGCCCTGCCGCTCGACCAGCGGCAGGACCGCGGCAGCCGCTTCAGCGTGGTGATCGGCCGGCTCAAGGCGGGCGTGGGCCTCGCCGAGGCGAGCCAGGAGCTCGGCGCCCTCTGCGGCCGCTACGCCCAGCAGTACCCGGACAGCGATCAGGGCTGGGGCGTCAAGCTGGTGCCGGTGCGCGAGCAGATCTCGGGCGGCCTGCGCCCGGCGTTGCTGATGCTGTGGGCCGCCGTCGGCCTGGTGCTACTGATCGCCTGCGCCAACGTGGCGAATCTGCTGCTCGCGCGCGCCGCCGCGCGGGACAAGGAGATCGCCCTGCGCACGGCGATCGGCGCCGGCCAGAAGCGGCTGCTCGCCCAGCTGCTCACCGAGACCGGGCTCCTCGCGGTCCTCGGCGGCGGGCTCGGCATCGCCCTCGCCTGGGGCCTGCTGCGAGCCTGCCGGGCCCTGGTGCCCCCCGGTACCGCCGGCGGCGCGAGCTTCGCTCTCGACGGCCGCGCCCTCGCCTTCACGGCCGGCCTCTGCTTTCTCGCCGTGGTCCTCGCCGGCCTCGTCCCCGCCTTCCAGGCCAGCCGGCCGAACCTCGCCGGCGCGCTGCGCGAAGGGACCCGTGCCGGCAGCGGCTCGCTGGCCAGCCAGCGCCTGCGTAGCACCCTGGTGGTCGCCGAGATCGCCCTCGCCGTGCTACTGCTGATCGGTGCCGGCCTCCTGCTGCGCAGCTTCCTGCGCGTGCTCGCCAACGACCCCGGCTTCCAGACCCGCAACCTGCTGACCTTCCGCCTCGACCTGCCGCCCGCGACCTACCCGCCGGCGGCCCGCGTGGAGTTCTTCCAGCGCGTCGTCGACCAGCTGAAGAGCCAGGCCGGCATCGCGACGGCGGCCGCCGTCTCCGAGCTGCCGCTGAGCGGCTCCGAGCAGCTGGCGAGCCTCCACTTCGAGGGCCGGCCGCTGCCCAAACCGGGCGAGATGTGGTCGGTGGGCGTGCACTCGATCACCCCCGGCTACTTCGACGCCATGGGGATCAAGCTGGTGGCCGGCCGCGACCTCAACAGCGGCGACGGGGCCGGGGCCGCCCTGGCGGCGGTGATCGACGAGGAGATGGCCCGCGCTTACTGGCCGGGGGAGGACCCGCTCGGCAAGCGCTTCCGCATCGGCCGCGCCGCCCCCGACAAGCCGTGGATCACCGTCGTTGGCATCGCCAAGAGCATCCGCCACTCCGACCTCCACAGCCCGCCCGGCCCCCGCATGTACCAGACGATGGCGCAGGTGCCGATGAGCCTCAACCCCTACTTCGCCTACTTCGTGGCGCGCACCAACGGCGATCCGCGAACGATGATCGCCGGTGCCCGCGCCGCGGTGCACGCGGTGAGCGCCGACCAGCCGCTGACCAAGCTCCGGCCGATGACGCTGGTGGTCTCCGAGTCGATCGCCAAACGCCGTTTCAGCCTGCTGCTGCTCGGCCTCTTCGCCCTCCTCGCCCTGGTGCTGGCGGTGGTGGGGATCTACGGCGTCACCGCCTACTCGGTGGCACAGCGCACCCGCGAGCTCGGCCTGCGGATGGCGCTCGGTGCCCTGCCCGAGGAGGTGCTGGGGCTGGTGCTGCGCCAGGCCGGCAAGCTGGCGGCGATCGGCGTCGGGCTGGGCGCCCTGGCCGCGTTCTTCCTCACCCGCCTGCTCTCCTCGCTGCTCTACGGCGTGGGCGCCAGCGACCCTCTCACTTTCGCCGGCGTCGGCCTCTGCCTCGGGCTGGTGGCGGTCGCCGCGGCCTATCTGCCGGGCCGCCGCGCCACCCGGGTGAGCCCCGTGGTGGCGATCCAGGGCGAGTAGCCGGCAGGCTCGCTGGCCGGCGGCTCAGGCACCGGCCAGCCGGGCGGCGAGCAGGCGCCCCAGCTCGCCGACGCACGGCGGGCGGAGCAACGAGTAGTGGTCGCCGGCCAGGCGCACCACCTCGGCACCGCCCGCCGCCAGAGCGTCCCAGCCGGCAAGAAGGGAGCTGCCGTCCGCGGCGACGCAGGCCGCGGCTGTCGCCGTCGTCTCCACCCGCAGCAGGGCCCCCGAGTACGGCCCCGGCCGGTAGGCGGCGAGGGCGCAGCGGTTGGCGCGGAAGGTGGCGAAGAGCTCCTCGAGCTGCGCCAGGCCCAGCTCCGGCGGCAGCGCCGCACGCACGCCGTCGAGCGCGAGGAGGTCGGCGAGCGTCGCCGGCATGGTCGCCGGGTCAAGGCCGGCGGGCACCGCCAGGCCAGCGAGCGCGGCGAGGTCGGCGGCAAAGCGCGCCAGCTCGTGGCGCGGCTCCTCGGGCTCGCCGCCGGCCGGCGGCGGCGCCACGTCGAGGAGGGCCAGCAATCCCACCTCGCGACCCTCGGCGGAAAGCTGCCGGGCGATCTCGAAGGCGACCACGCCGCCGAGCGACCAGCCGGCGAGGTGGTAGGGGCCTGCCGGCGCCGCGGCGACGATCGCCCGGCGGTAGGCCGCCGCCATGCTCTCGACCGAGCGGGGCTCCGGGAAGCTCGCCGCCGGCAGCTGGCCGGGCAGCGGCGAGGCGAGAGCGAGGACGGGCCTCGCGAGCTCGCCACCGCGCGCCAGGGGCAGATAGCACACCACGCTGCCGCCCACCGGGTGGACCAGGAAGAGCGGCGGGCCTTCGCCCGCGGCGAGCTCGACCAGCAGTGGTCCCGGCGCTGCGCCGGCGGCAACGGTGCTCAGCCGGCGAGCCAGGCCGGCCACCGTGGGCTCGGCGGCGAGGTCGGCCAGGGAGAGGCGCTGGCCGGTGGCGCGCTCGATGCGGCCCACCAGCCGCACGGCGAGGAGCGAGTGGCCACCAAGAGCGAAGAAGTCGTCGTCGCGGTCGATCGGCGCCACCGCCAGGAGCTCGGCGAAGAGCTCGGCGAGCGTCGCCTCGAGCTCGCTCGCCGGTGGCTTCAGCTCTCGCTCGCGCGCCGGCGGTGCTTCCGGCTCCGGCAGGCGAGCGCGGTCGAGCTTGCCGTTGGCGGTCAGCGGCAGCGCGGCGAGCGGCACCACCGCCGCCGGCACCATGTGCTCGGGCAGGGCGCGGGCCGCGGCGCGCCGCAGGTCGGCCGCCAGCTCCGTCCCGACCTCCGGGCTCACCGGCACCACGTAGGCCACCAATCGGCGGTCGCCTCCCGGCCCCGGCCGCGCCACCACCACCGCCTCGCGCACCGCCGGTTGGGCGCGCAACACGGCCTCGATCTCCCCCGGCTCGATGCGGTAGCCCCGCACCTTGAGCTGCTCGTCGAGGCGTCCCAGCACCTCGAGGTTGCCGTCCGGCAGGTGGCGGGCGCGATCGCCGCTGCGGTAGAGGCGGGCGCCCGCCTCACCGCTCCAGGGGTCGGGGACGAAGCGCTCGGCGGTGAGGGCCGGGCGGCCGAGGTAGCCGCGGCTCACCCCGGCGCCGCCGATCCACAGCTCGCCCGGCACGCCGGCCAGGGCGAGCCGGCCGTCCCAGCCCACGACGTGCAGCCGGATGCGCGGCAAGGGTCGGCCGATCGGCAGCGGGCCGCTCGCCGCGTCCCCCTCGCCCACCTCGTAGAGCGCACAGCCCACCACCGTCTCCGTGGGCCCATACTCGTTGAGCAGCCGGGTGCCCTGGGCGTGGCGCCGCCAGGGGGCGACCGCCTCGGCGGTCAACACCTCGCCGCCGATCACCAGCGCCCGGGCGCGCCCGGCGAGCTCCCCGGCCGGCAGCAGCGCGGCCAGCGCTTCGAGGTGGGACGGCGTGAGCTTCACCAGGGTGAGGTCGCGACGCACGGCGAGGCTCGCCGCCAGGGCCTCGATCGCCTCTCCCGGCGGCAGCACCAAGACGGGCCGGCCAGCCGCCAGGGGAGTCAGCAAGCTGGTGACGGTGAGGTCGAAGCCGAGGGGTGAGTGAACCGGCGCTCCCGTTCCCGCCGCGGCACGGTAGGCGTGGCGGGAGGCCGCCAAGTAGTGGGCGAGCGCGCCGCGGCTCACCATCACCCCCTTCGGCTGGCCCGTCGAGCCCGAGGTGTAGAGCACGTAGGCGAGCTGCGCTGGGTGGACCTCGGGCGGCGGCGCGGCCTCGGCCACACCCTTGCCGGCGGCGAGCTCGGCGCCGAGCTCCAGCACGGCGAGGCCCGCCGGCAGCACCGGCGGCAGGCGGTCGCGCAGCGCATCGCGGGAGAGCAGCAGCGTCGCACCGCAGTCCGCCAGCTGGAAGGCCAGCCGCTCGGCCGGATGGGCTGGCTCCAGGGGCACGTAGGCGGCACCTGCTTCGAGCACCGCGAGGAGGGCGATCACCGCCTCGGCCGAGCGCTCGAAGAAGAGGGCCACCCGCGTGTCCGGGCCCGCGCCGTGGTGCCGCAGCCGGGCAGCGAGGGCGGCCACCTCGCGGCCCAGCTCGCCGAAGCTCAACCGCCGGCCGGGGGCTTCGAGGGCCAGGCTGGCGGGCGCCTCCTGGCTCGCCCAACGGCCGGGCCAGCGCTCGGCGAGGTCTCGCGCCGGGCCCTCGCCGCCCTCCAGGGCAGCCGCGGGCCCCCATTCATGGCGCAGGCGATGGGCCTCGGCGTCAGCGAGCGGCAGCACCACGGATGCCTGCAGCCCGCCGGCAAGGAGGCTCGTGAACCCCGCCTCGTAGAGCTGGGCGATGCCCTGCACCTGGGCTGCCGTCAGCTCCTGCGGGTCCCAGTGGAGCTCGATCTGGAGGGCCGTGCCGGCGGCGTTCCACGAGCATTGGGTGGTGAGGGGGAAACTCGTCTCGGCGAAGGAGCGGCCGCCCACCACCTCTACCCCACGCGCCGCCTCGAGGACGTGGAAGTGCACGTAGTTGAAGTTCACCTCGAAGAGCCGCTGGCCGGCCCCGAAACGCCGCTGCAGCTCGGCGAGTGGGTAACGGCGGTGCGGCAGCAGGGCCGTCTCGGCGGCGAAGACGGCGCGCACCAGCTCCCCCCAGCTGCCGGCCGCGAGCCGCAGGCGCAGCGGCACGGTGTTGAGGAAGAGGCCCAGCACGCGCTCGCCGTCCGGCACCTCGGGGCGGCCGTTGGTGACCAGGCCGGTGGTGACGTCCGGGCTGCCGTAGAGGGTCGCCAGCACCCGCAGGTGGACGGCGAGGAGCACGCTCTTGACCGGCACGCCGAGGCCCTCGGCCAGGGCGGCGAGGGCCGCCTGGCTGCCGGCCGGCAGCTCGATCGCCGAGCGCTCGCCGGGGCGGTGCTCGGCGGGCGCGGCCGTGGCCGGCCGCGGCCAGCGCGGTAAGCGGGGGAAGGGATGGTCGGCCAGCACGCCCTGCCAGAAATCGCGGCTCGCCGGCGCGTCGAGGGTGGCCCGCTCGGCGACGACGAAGTCCCGGAAGTGGGCCCGTGGGGGCGGCGCGAGGGGCGGCGCCGTGCCGCCCGCGGCCTCCGCGAGGTAGAGCGCCACCAGCTCGGCGAGCAGCGAGGCGTAGCTCCAGCCGTCGACGATCGCGTGATGCTCGGTCACCCCCAGCTCGAAGCTCGCGTCGTCGAGGGCGAAGGCCCAGAAGCGCAGCAAGGGCGGCGTCGCGACATCGAAGCGGCGCCGCTTCTCGGCCTCGAAGCGGCTCGCCACCCGCGCCGCCCGTTCGCCGGCGGGGAGCGCCCGCAAGTCCTCGACGGTGAGCGGGATGGTGACCGCGCGGTGCACCCGCTGCAGGGGCTCGCCGGCCCGCCGGAGGTCGAACGAGGTGCGCAGCACGGGGTGGCGGACGGCGAGGGCGGCCAGCGCCCGTTCGAGGGCGGCGGCGGCGAGCCGGCCGCGGAAGCGGAAGCTGCCGACGTTGTGGTACGGCACCACCCGGCCCTCGCCCTGGGAGTGGAAGAGCATGCCGAGCTGCAGGAAGGAGAGGGGGTAGGCGTCCTCGATCTCCTCGCCCAGCTCGGCGCGCTCCGCCGGCGTCAGGAGGGCGAAGGGTGCCAGCGGCGCCGTACCGGCCTCGTCGGCTCCTGCCGCGGGCGCGACGGCGCGCGCGGCGCGCGCCAGCTCCCCCAGGGTCTGGAAGCGAAAGAGGTCCTGGAGCTCGAAGGCGAGGCCGCGCTCGGTCGCCAGCGCGCGCACGCGGATGCTCAAGATCGAGTCACCACCGAGGGCGAAGAAGTTGTCCCCCACGCCCACGCGATCGACCCCCAGCACCTCCGACCAGACGCCGGCGAGGGCCACCTCAGCGGGGCTTTCCGGCGGCTCGAAGGCCCCGGCCAGGGTGGAGCGCCCCTCCTCCGGCAGCGGCAGGGCGGCGCGGTCGGTCTTGCCGTGCTCGGTGAGCGGCAGAGCGTCGAGGGGCACGTAGGCCGCCGGCAGCATGTGCTCCGGCAGCCGCTCGCGGAGGAACTCGCGCAGCGGGCCGAGGGCCGGCAGCGCGGCGTCGCGGGCCCCCACCAGGTAGGCCACCAACCGCTTCTCGCCGCCGGCGCCGTCGCGCGCCAGGACCACCGCGGCGGCCACCGCCGGGTGCTCGCCGAGCGCCGCCTCGATCTCCCCCAGCTCGATGCGGAAGCCGCGGACCTTCACCTGGTGGTCGATGCGGCCCAGGTATTCGAGGTCGCCGTTGGGCAGGGCGCGGGCGAGGTCGCCCGAGCGGTACAGCCGGCCGCCGGCCGCCCCAGCGAGGGCCGGCACGAAGCGCTGGGCGGTGAGCGCCGGGCGTCCGAGATAGCCGCGGGCGAGGCCCGCGCCGCCCACGCAGAGCTCCCCCGGCACGCCCAGGGGCGCCGGCTGGCGGTTCGGGTCGAGGACGAAGAGGGAGAGGTCGGCGAGGGCGGCACCGATCACGCTGGCGGCGGCCCCGGCGAGGTCGGCGAGGCCGATCGGCCGCCAGGTGACGTGCACCGTGGTCTCGGTGATGCCGTACATGTTGACCAGCCGCGGCCGGCGGTCACCGTGGCGGTTGAACCAGGGCCGGAGGCTCGGCAGGTCGAGGGCCTCGCCACCGAAGATCACCTCGCTGAGCGCCAGGGCACCGGGGGGAAGCTCCGCCGCCTCGGCGGCGATCAAGCCGCGGAAGGCCGACGGCGTCTGGTTGAGCACCGTCACTCGCTCGGCGGCCAGCAGCTGGGCGAAGGCCGCCGGATTACGGCTCACCCAGTAGGGCACCACCACCAACCGGCCGCCGTAGAGCAAGGCGCCCCAGATCTCCCACACCGAGAAGTCGAAGGCGTGCGAGTGGAAGAGCGTCCAAACGTCGGCCGGCCCGAAGTCGAAGCGCTCGTCGGCGGCGCCGAAGAGGCGCAGCACATTGGCGTGCGAGACCCCGACGCCCTTCGGGCGGCCCGTCGAGCCGGAGGTGTAGATCACGTAGGCCAGCCGCTCGCCGAGGGCCACGCGATCGCTGAGGGGCGGCGCCGGGGCGAGGTCGGAAAGCGGCTCGTCGAGGGCGAGCACGTCGAGGCCCGCGAGGCCCGCGAGGCGCGCCGCGAGGGCTTGGCGCAGCGACGCTTGCGTGAGCAGCACCGGCGGCCGGGCGTCGGCGACGAGGAACCGCAGGCGCTCGTCCGGGTAGGCCGGGTCGAGCGGTAGGTAGGCGCCGCCGGCCTTGAGGATGGCGAGCACCCCCACCAGCATCGGCAGCGAGCGCTCGAGGCAGAGCCCCACCCGCACCTCCGGCCCGACCCCGGCCTGCCGCAGGCGGGCGGCCCAGCGCGCGGCCAGCCCGTCGAGGGCGGCATAGCTCAGCGCCTCGCCCTCGGCGACGACGGCGATGGCCTCCGGGCGGGCGGCGGCCACCGCTTCGAAGCGCGCCTCCAGGCTGCCGCCATGGGGAAAGGTCGCGCCACCGGGGTTGATCTCGGCGAGGAGCTGGTGCCGCTCGGCCGGGGAGAGCAGGGGCAGCTCGCCGAGGCGCTGGTCTGGATCGCCGGCCACGCCGGCGAGCAAGCGCCCGAGCTCACCCGCCCAGCGGTCGATCGTCGTGGCGTCGAAGAGATCAGTGCAGTACTCGATCGCTCCGGCGAGGCCGTTGCCGCCCGCCGGGTCCGCGCTGCCGGCGAGGGCGAGGGTCAGGTCGAACTTGGCGCTGCCGGTCTCGGCGGCGAGGCTCTCGATCGCCAGGCCGGCCACCCGCGCCTCGGCGCGGGGCGCGTTCTGCAGCGCCAGCATCACCTGGAAGAGGGGCGGATGGTCGAGGGTGCGCGGCACCCCCAGCTCGTCGACCAGGCGCTCGAAGGGCACGTCCTGGTGGCCCTGGTCGTCGAGCACGCGCTCGCGGTTGCTCGCCAGGAGCTGCCGCAGCGGCGGGTCACCTGCGAGGTCCGCCCGCATCACCAGCGTGTTGATGAAGAAGCCGATCAGGCCCTCGGTGGCGCGCTGGCGCCGGCCGGCGAGCGGCGTTCCCACGGTGACGTCGTCCTGGCCGGCGAGACGGCCAAGGAAGGCCTGGAAGGCCGTCAGCAGCACCACGAAGAGGGTCGTCCGCTCGGCCAGGGCCAGGGCCTCGAGCGGCTGCGCCACCCGGGCGGGGACGACGAACGGCCGCAGCGCACCGCGCGCCGACTGCACGGCCGGCCGTGGCCGGTCGGTGGGCAGGGTGAGGACGGGCGGCACCCCGGCGAGGCGGCGGCGCCAGTGCTCGACCTGCGCCGCCAGCACCTCGCCGGTGAGCCAGCGCCGCTGCCAGTCGGCGAAGTCCGCATATTGAATGGGCAGGGCCGGCAACGGCCCGGGCTCGAGGCCAGCCAGACCGCTCGAGTGGGCGCTGTAGAGGACGGCCACCTCCTGCACCAGGATGCCGCGCGACCAGGCGTCCGAGACGATGTGGTGGAGGGAGAGGGCAAGGGCGTGGTCGCCGTCGCCGAGGCGCAGCAGGAGCGTGCGCAGCAGCGGCCCGCGCGCGAGGTCGAAGGGCCGCCGCGCCTCGGCCCCGAGGAGGGCGGCGAGCGCTGCGACGCCGCCCGGCGCCGCCAGCCCGGCGAGGTCGACGACCGGCAGCGCCACGGCCGCCGGCGGCTGCACCACCTGCCGCGGCCCCTCCGGCCCGGCCTCGAAGGTGGTGCGCAGCACCTCGTGGCGGGCCACCACCCCGGCGAGCGCCGCCAGCAGGTGGCGGGGCACCAACCTTCCCCGCAGCCGCAGGGCCGAGGGCACGTTGTAGGCGGCGCTCGCCGGCTCGAGCTGGTGCAGGAACCACAGCCGCTGCTGCGAGAAGGAGCAGGGAAAGCGGTTGCCGGCGGCGCGTAGCGGGCTGGGGCCGAGGCCTCCCGCCGCCGCGGCGCCCTCTGCCTGCTGCTTTTCCTGGAGCTTGCGCTGCAGCTTCTCCTGCAAGAGCCGCTGCTTGGCCGGCGACAGCTGGGCGATGCGCTCGCGGAGCTCACCCATCGCCCGGCGTCTCCTCCTCGGCGAGGGCTGCGGCCTCCTCCTCCGAGAGGCCCTCGAGCTCGGCCAGGAGGTCGGCGAGCTCGGCGTCGGTTTGCCCTTCGAGCTGCGCCGCGAGCACCCGCTCGGCGAGGGCCCCGAGGGTCGGCGCCTCGAACAGGGCGCGCAGCGGCAGCTCGATGGCGAAGGCTTCGCGCAGCCGCGAGATCAGCCGGGTGGCGAGCAGCGAATGACCGCCCAGAGCAAAGAAGTTGTCACCCAGCCCCACCCGCTCGACGCCGAGAAGCTCCGCCCAGAGGCCGGCGAGCCTTTGCTCGACCGCGGTCTCTGGCGGCACGAAGTCGCGACCGTCGTCAGCCAAGGCCGGCAGCGGCCGTTGCGCGAGAGCGCGGCGATCCACTTTGCCGTTGGCGTTCAAGGGCAGGCTCGGCAGGGCCACGAAGAGGGCCGGCACGAAGGCCTCGGGGAGGCGGCTGCGCAGCTGCTCGCGCAGGCGTTCCGGGGCCGGCAGCCCGGCCTCCCCCGCCGCTACGCAGAAGGCCACCAGGCGCCGGTCGCCGGGGGCCATCTCGCGGGCCACCACCACCGCCGCCGCCACCTCCGGCAGGGTGGCGAGCACCGCCTCCACCTCGCCCGGCTCAACTCGGAAGCCGCGGATCTTCACCTGCTGGTCGATGCGGCCGAGAAACTCCAGGGTGCCGTCCAGCAGGTGGCGCACACGGTCGCCGGTGCGGTAGAGCCGCTCGCCACCGGCACCAGCCGCCGCCGGCACGAACGGGTTGGGCACGAACGCGGCGGCGGTCGCCGCCGGCCGCCCGAGATAGCCGCGGCTCACCCCGGCACCACCGAGCAAGAGCTCGCCCGGGGCGCCCTGGGGAGCCAGGCGGCCGAGGCGGTCCACCACGAAGGCCCGGACGTTGGCGAGCGGCCGACCGAGCGGCACGCTCGCCCCCCAGCGCGGCGCCGCGGCGTCCACCCGGTGGGTGAGCACGCCGACCGTGGTCTCGGTGGGGCCGTAGTGATTGAGCAGCACGCAGCCGGGCCTGGCGGCGGCCAGCGCCTCGGCCTCCGCCCAGGAGAGCGCCTCGCCACCGCAGACCAGCCGCCGCGCCGGCAGCACCCGCTCCGGCCGCGCCCCGCTGGTCAGGGCCCGGAGGTGCGACGGCACGATCTTCAGGCAGTCGACCCCCTCGCGCTCGCAGTAGTCGCCCATCGCCGCGGCGTCGGCCGCCCGCTCGGCCCGCAGCACGTGCAAGGTGCCGCCGGCGAGGAGGGCGGGGAAGACGCTGGTGTTGCCAAGATCGGCGGCGAGCGTCGAGACCGTGGCGTAGCTCGCCTTCGGCTCGAGGTCGAGCCGGCGAGCCACCGCCTCGGTGTAGTGGAGGAGCTGGCGATGCTCCACCGCCACGCCCTTGGGCCGGCCCGTCGAGCCGGAGGTGAAGAGCACATAGGCGAGGTTGGCCGCCGTGACGGCCGGCACCGGCGCCGCTTCGCCGCCGCGCTCCCGCGGCGCGAGCGCGAGCGCCACCCCGCGCACCCCGGCCGGCAGCAGGCCGGCGAGGTGGGGCTGGGCGAGGACCACCGCGAGCCCGGCCTCGGTGGCCATCACGGCAAGCCGCTCCTGGGGGAAGAGCGGGTCGAGGGGCACGTAGGCGCCGCCGGCTGCGAGGACGGCGAGGAGGCCCACGATCATCTCGTTCGAGCGCTCGGCGAGGAGCCCCACCCGCACTTCGGGACCGACGCCGTGGCGGCGCAGCTCGGCGGCCAATCGCGCCGCCTCGGCAGCCACCGACCCGTAGCTCATCCGGGCGTCCTCACAGACCAGGGCGATGGCGTCCGGGCAGCGCGCCGCCACCTCGGCGAAGCGGGCCTGGACGGTGCCGCCTGCAGCCGGCACGCTCTCACCCCGGGCCCACTCACCGCTGAGGCGGGCCTCCTCGGCCGCCGGCAGCATCGGCAGCGCCGCGAGCGGCCGCGCCGGCTCGGCCGCGATCCCCGCCAAGAGCACCCCGAAGTGGTCGAGCATGCGCTCGATGGTCGCCGCCTCGAAGAGCTCGGGCCGGTAGCGCAGCGCATAGGCCCACCGGCCGCCGTCCTCGACCAGGGTCAGGGTGAGATCGAACTTGCTGGGCAGCGGCGGCGTGGCGAGCGGCACCAGCTCGAGGCCTTCGGCCACCAGCCCGCTCGCCGGTGTGTTGATCACGTTGAGCATCACCTGGAAGAGCGGCGTGTGCTGCAGGCTGCGCTCCGGCTGCAGCACCTCGACCAGCTTCTCGAACGGCAGGTCCTGGTGCCCCTGGTCGTCGATCACCCGCTCGCGCAGCGCGGCGAGGAAGCTCTCGAACGGCGCCGCCAGCGGCAGCTCGGCGCGCAGCGCCAGGGTGTTGACGAAGAAGCCGATCAGCCCCTCGGTCTCCGCCCGGTTGCGGCCGGCGATCGGCGTGCCCACCACCAGGTCGCGCTGGCCGGTGTAGCGCTCGAGGAGGAGGTAGAAGGCGGCCAGGAAGAGCATGAAGTCGGTGGCGCCGCGCTGCCGCGCCAGCTGGCGCAAGGTGGCGTCGAGCTGCGGCTCGAGGCGCCGCATCCGCGCCTGCGAGACGCCCTGCGCCGGCGCCGCCGGCCGCGGGTGGTCGGTGGCGAGATCGAGGACGGGCGGTGCCCCGCGCAGGCGCTCGCGCCAGTACGCCAGCTGCGCCCCGAGCTCCTCGCCCGCCAGCCACTCGCGCTGCCAGGCGGCGAAGTCCGCGTACTGGATCGGCAGCTCGGCGAGCGGCGAGGGCAGGCCCTGCGAGAAGGCCCGGAAGAGGGCCCCCAGCTCGCGCACCAGGACGTCCATCGACCAGCCGTCGGAGACGATGTGGTGCAGGTTCAAGAGCAGCAGGTGGCGCAGCGGCCCCAGCCGCACCAGGGCCAGGCGCAGCAGCGGCCCGCGGGCGAGGTCGAAGGGGCGCTGGGCGTCGCGCTCGGCGAGGCGGCGCGCCGCCGGCTCGTGGTCGGCAGGCGCCAGGGCCCTCAGGTCCACCACCGGCAGGGGGACGCGCGGCGCGGCGGCGATCTCCTGCCGCGGCTCGCCAGCGACGGCCACGAAGGTGGTGCGCAGCACCTCGTGGCGACGCTCCACCTCGCGGAAGACGCGGCGGAGCGTCGATGCTACGAGGGCCCCTTGGAGCCAGAGCGCGAGAGGCATGTTGTAGGCCGCGCTCGCCGGCTCCAGCTGGTCGATGAACCACAGCCGCTGCTGGGCGAAGGAGAGCGGCAGCGGGCCGCGGCCCATTCGGCGGCGGATGGAGGTTGCAACGGCGGCTGCCGCCACGCAGCGCCGCGCCCGCAGGTTGCGGGCGAGCGCTGCCGGCGTCGAGTCCTCGAAGAGGCTCCGCAGGGAGAGATCGACGCCGGTCGAGGCGCGCAGCCGGGCGAGCATCTGGGTAGCGAGCAGGGAGTGGCCGCCGAGGGCGAAGAAGTCGTCGTGGATGCCCACCCGCTCGACGCCCAGGAGCTCCCGCCAGAGGGCCGCTACCTGCTCCTCGACGCCGTCGCGGGGCGGCTCGTAGGCGGCGCCCGCGCTGAGCTCGAGCCCGCTCAGAGGCGGCAGGGCAGCCCGGTCCAGCTTGCCGTTCGGGGTCCGCGGCAGGGCGTCGAGGACGACGAAGGCCGCCGGCAGCATGTAGGCCGGCAGGCGCGCCGCCAGATGCTCGCGCAGGGCCGCCGGCTCGACGGCCGCGGCGGTCGCCGTCAGATAAGCGACCAGCACGCGGTCACCACCGACGCCCTCGGGAAGTGTCCGCGACCTTGGCATCACCACGGCCTGCGCCACGGCCGGATGGCTGAGCAAGGCGGCCTCGATCTCCCCCAGCTCGATGCGCAGGCCGCGGACCTTCACCTGGTGGTCGAGCCGGCCGAGGAACTCCAGGCTGCCATCCTGCAGGTGGCGCACCAGGTCACCGGTGCGGTAGAGGCGCTCACCCGCCGCCCCCCAGGGGTTTGGCAGGAAGCGCTCGGCGGTCTGCGCCGGCCGGCCCCAATAGCCGCGAGCCAGGCCGAGGCCGCCCACCAGCAGCTCACCGGCGGCGCCCGGCGGCACCGGCTCGAACCGCCGATCGAGCACGATGGCGGTGGCGTTGTCGACCGGCCGGCCGATCGGCTCGCTGGCCCGCTGCCCGACCTCCACGAGGTTGAGGGCGGTGGCGTCGATCGAGCACTCGGTGGGCCCGTAGAGGTTGGTGATCAAGCTGCCCGGCAGCTCCTGCCGGGCCCGCGCCGCGAGGGGGCCCGGGAAGGCCTCGCCGCCGACCATCAAGCGGGCAACGCCCCGGCAATCGCTGGCCGCGGGGTCGTCGAGCAAGGCGGCAAGCAGCGAGGGCACCAGCTGCAGCACGCTGACCCTCGCGCGGCCCACCGTGCGCGCCAGGTACGAGGCCTCCTGCAGGGTATCCAGCTCGGCGATCACCAGGCGGGCCCCGGCCCGTAGGGGAGCGAAGACCTCCCACACCGCGGCGTCGAAGGTGAAGCGAGTCTTCTGCAGCACCACGTCGGCGGCCCTGAGCGGGGTCGCCCGCTGCAGCCACTCCATGTGATTGACGATGCCGGCGTGGTGGATCATCACCCCCTTCGGTTTGCCCGTCGATCCCGAGGTGTGGATCACGTAGGCCAACTGCGCCGGCAGGCACGGCGCCTCCAGCCACGGCGGCATCGCCGCCTGCGGCGCGGCGAGGGCGAGGCTCACCACGGGTTGCGCCGGCGGCAAGCGCTCGGCGAGCTCACCGCCGGCGAGGCAGAGGACAGGGGCGACACCGGCGACGATCTCGGCCAGCCGCTCGCGCGGATGGTCGGGGTCGAGCGGCACGAAGGCACCCCCAGCCCGCAAGATGGCGAGGGCCCCCACCACCATCTCGAGGCTGCGCGCAGCGGCGATCCCCACCCGCTCCTCCGGCCCCACGCCCAGCGCACGGAGGCGCTGCGCCCAGCCGGCGGACTGCCGGGCGAGCTCGCCATAGCTCAGGTTGGCGTCGCGGAAACGTAGCGCCACGGCCTCAGGCGAGCGCGGCACCTGCGCCAGCACCAGCTCGTGCAGGCCGAAGAGGCCCTCACGCTCTGCCGGCTCCGCGAGCTGCGCATCGTTCCATTCGACGAGCAGCTGCTGGCGCTCCGCGGGGGCGAGGAGCGAGACGCTGCCGAGCTCCCCGGCGGGGTCGCCGAGGGCGCTGCCGAGGAAGCTCGCCAACCGGGCCAGCAGGCGCTCGATGGTGGTGGCGTCGAACAGCTCGCTGCTGTACTCGATGCTGCAACCGAGCCCGCCGGCGGTCTCCTGGAAGGTGATCGAGAGGTCGAACGAGGCGGTGCCCGGCCCCACCGGCATCGGCTCGAGCGCCAGGCCGGGGAGCTCGAGGGTCCCAATGGGGGCGTTTTGCAAGGCGAACATCACCTGGAAGAGGGGCGCATGGGTGAGGTCGCGGTCCCGCACCAGCTCCTCGACCAGGCGCTCGAAGGGCAGGTCCTGGTGCGCGAAGGCGTCCAGGGCGTGTTGGCGAACCCGCTCGACCAGCTGCCGGAAGCTGAGGCCGGCCGGCGTCTCCACCCGCATGACGAGGGTATTGACGAAGAAGCCGATCAGGTCCTCGATCTCCCGGCGGGTGCGGTTGGCGATCGGCGTGCCGAGCAGGAGGTCGTCCTGGCGACAGAGCCGGGCGAGCAGGGCGCCCGTCGCGGCCAGCAGGGTCATGAACGGCGTCGCCTCCTCCGCCTGGTCGAAGGCGGCGAGGCGCTCGGCGAGCCCGTCACCGAAGATGCGGGTGAGGGTCGCCCCCTGCAGGCTCGGCACCGCCGGCCGCGGCCGATCGGTGGGCAGTGCCAACACCTGCGGGGCGGCGGCCAAGGCCTGCCGCCAGTAGGCGAGCTGGGCCTCCAACACCTCGCCGGTGAGCCACCCGCGTTGCCAGGTGGCAAAGTCCGCGTACTGGACCGCCAGCTCGGGAAGCGGCGACGGCCGGCCGGTGGCGAAGGCGGCGGCGAGGGCCGCGATCTCCCGCACCAGCACCCCCATCGACCAGCCGTCCGAGATGATGTGGTGCATGGTGAGGAGCAGCAGATGCCGCGCCGGCTCCAGCCGCACGAGCCCGAGCCGCAGCAGCGGGCCGCGCCCCAGGTCGAAGGAGCGCCGTGCCTCCCGCGCCGCGAGGAGCTCGGCCGTGGCGGCGCGGGCCGTCGCCCCGAGGCCTCCCAAGTCGACGAGCGGCAAGGCCGCGGAGCGCGGCGGCGCGATGCGCTGCCGCGGCTGCCCTTCGCTCGCCACGAAGGTGGTGCGCAGCGCCTCGTGGCGGCGCACCACCTCGCTGAAGACGGCGCGCAGGGTCGCGACCGGCAGGCTCCCGCGCAGCCAGAGGGCGAGCGGCATGTTGTAGTTGACCGCCCCCGGCTCGAGCTGGTCGATCAGCCACAGGCGCTGCTGGGCGAAGGACAGGGGCAGCTCGCGGTCGCGGGGCACCGGCACCAGGGGCGGCGCGAGAGGACCGGCCTGCCCCTGCTCGGCGCGCACCGCCGCCGCCAGCTGCGCCACCGTCGGCCCCTCGAAGAGGGCCCGCAGCGGCAGCTCGACCCCCAGCGCCGCGCGCAGCCGCGAGATCACTTGCGTGGCAAGCAGCGAATGGCCGCCGAGGGCGAAGAAGTCGTCCTCGGCCCCCACCCGCTCGACCCCCAGCACCTCCGACCACACCGCCGCCACCAGCTCCTCGACGGCGTCCGCCGGCGCCACGTAGCCCGCGGCGGCCGCGCCCCGCTCCGGCGCCGGCAGCGCCCGGCGGTCCACCTTGCCGTTGGCGGTCAGCGGCAAGGCGGCGAGCTTGACCCACGCCGCCGGCAGCATGTAGGCCGGCAGCCGCCGGGCGAGCGAGGCTTGCACCGCCGGGACCTCGATGCCCTCGGCGAGCACCACGTAGCCCACCAGGGAGCGCGAGCCCGCCGCCTCCTCGCGCGCCACCACCACCGCCGCGACCACCCCCGGCTCGGCGGCGAGCGCCGCCTCGACCTCGCCCAGCTCGATGCGGAAGCCCCGCACCTTGACCTGGCCGTCCGCCCGCCCCACGAACTCGACGGCGCCATCCCCCCGCCGGCGCACCAGGTCTCCCGTGCGGTAGAGCCGCGCGCCGGCCGCGCCCCAGGGATGTGGCACGAAGCGCTCCGCAGTCAGCGCCGGCCGGCCAAGGTAGCCCTCGGCGAGGCCATCGCCGCCGAGCAGAAGCTCGCCCACCTGGCCGAGGCCGCAGGGCTCGCCCCAGCGGCCGACGACCACCCCGCTGGTGTTGGCGAGCGGAGCGCCCAGCGGCACCGTCGCCGCTCCGGCCGGCACCGCGCGCACCTCCTGCCAGAAGGCGAAGGTGGTGCTCTCGGTGGGACCGTAGACGTGCAACAGCCGCTCCGGCGGCGCGCCGGCCAGGGCCTGGCGCACCACCGCCGGGTCGCAAGCCTCGCCGCCGAAGAGCACGTGGCGCACCCCCGCAAACGCCGCTGGCTCCTCGCGGACCACCTGGTTGAAGAGCGCCGTGGTCAAGAAGAGCGCCGTCACCTCCGCGGCGGCCAGCCGGGCCGCCAGCCGCGAGGGCGACACCGCCACCTCCTTCTCGATCACCACCACCGTGCCACCCGTCAGAAGCGGCCCCCAGAGCTCCCAGGTCGCCGCGTCGAAGCTCGGGCTCGATAGATGCGCCACGCGGTCGGCCGGCCCCAGCTCGACGTAATCCGTCCCCAACACCAGGCGCAGCACCGCCGATTGCGGTACCGCCACACCCTTGGGCCGGCCCGTCGAGCCCGAGGTGTAGATCACGTAGGCGAGCGCGGACGCCGGCACCGCGACCGGCACCCAGCCCGCCCCGGCGGCCAGCGCCCCGTCGCTCCACACGCTCTCCACGTCGAGCTGGAGCACCGCCGGCCGCTCGCCGAGCGCTGCTGCCAGCCGCTCGCCGGTGGCCACTGCGGTGAGCACCAGCTGGAGGCCCGTGTCCTCCACCATGAAGGCCAGGCGCTCGTCCGGGTAGGCCGGATCCAGCGGCACGTAGGCGCCACCCGCCAGCACCACGCCGGCGACGGCCGCCACCAGCTCCGGGGAACGCTCGATGGCGACTCCCACGAGGCCGCCCGGCGGTAGGCCCGCCGCCCGCAAGCGCGCCGCGAGAGAACCCGCCCGCGCCAGGAGATCTCCGTAGCTCCAGCGGCACGGCCCTGCCGCCCCCTCCCAAACCACGGCCGGCGCCGCGCCCCGCTCGGCGGCCACCGCCGCCAGCACGCTGCCCAGGCCACGCGCGGCCGGATAGGCTGCCGTGTGGTCATTGAGCTCCACGAGGACTTGCTGCCGCGCCGCCGCGCTCAGGGTGGGGAGGTCAAGCACCGGCCGCTCCGGGTCTGCCAGGGCGGCGCCGAGGAGCGTTCTGTAGCGAGCGAACAGGCGAACGATCGTCGAGCGATCGAAGAGGCCGCGGTCGTACTCGAACGAGCCCATGAGGCCGGTGGCCGTCTCGTAGAAGTCGAGGATGATGTCGAACTTGGCCTTGCCGCCGGCCACGCCGAGGGGCTCCATCTCCAGCCGCGGCAGATCGAGGGCCCGGATGGGGGCGTTCTGCAGCGCGAACATCACCTGGAAGAGGGGCGAGTAGCGCAGGTCGCGGTCCGGGGCCAGGGCCTCGACCAGGCGCTCGAAGGGCAGGTCCTGATGGGCGTAGGCGTCGAGGCAAGCCTGGCGCACCCGCGCCAGCAGCTGCCGGAAGCTCACCCCGCCCCGGAAGTTCACCCGCATCACCAGGGTGTTGACGAAGAAGCCGATCAGCTCCTCGATCTCGCGGCGGTTGCGGTTGGCGATCGGCGTGCCCACCAGCACGTCCTGCTGGCCGGCGAGGCGACCGAGGAGCAGGCCGTAGGCGGTGAGGAGAGTCATGAACGGCGTCACGTCGAGGTGGCGGCTGGTCTCGATCACCGCCTGCGAGAGCTCCACCGGCAGCGCCACCGGCAGGCCGTCGCCGGCCAGGCTCGGCTCGCCCCCCCGCGGCCGGTCACTGGCGAGCTCGAGGTGGGAGGGCGCACCGGCGAGCTGGCCCCGCCAGTACTCCACCTGCTGGCCGAGCACCTCGCCCTGGAACCAGCTGCGCTGCCAGGCCGCGTAGTCCGAGTACTGGAAGGCGAGCTCCGGGAGCGGCGAGCCGGCACCGCGCGAGAAGGCCTCGTAGAGGGTCATCACCTCGCGCACCAACACGCCCAGAGACCAACCGTCCGAGATGACGTGATGCATGGTGATTAACAGCACGTGATCGTAGGCGCCGAGGCGGAGCAGGGTGAGGCGGAGCAGGGGGCCGCGGCGGAGGTCGAAGGGGCGGCCGATCTCGGCGCGGGCGATGGCCCGCACCCGCGCGAGGTCGACACCGGCGGCGAAGGCGCCACCCAGGTCCACGACCGTGAGGCTCGCCGGCAGGCGGGGGTGCACCCGCTGGAAGGGCTCGCCACCCTCGTCGTGAAAAGTCGTGCGCAGGGCCTCGTGCCGCCGCGCCACCTCGTCGAGGATACGGCGCAGCAGGTCCACGGCGAGCTCGCCCCGCAGGCGGATCGCCGTCGGCATGTTGTAGGCCGAGCTCCCCGGCTCCAGCTGGTCGAGGAACCACAGCCGCTGTTGGGCGAAGGAGAGGGGCAGCCGCTCGCCGTGCGGCACGGCGACGAGCGGCGGCGCCGGGCTCCCCTGCTGGCGCAGCTCGCGCACCACCTTGGCGAGCTCGGCCACGGTGGGGCTCTCGAACAGGCGGCGCAGCGGCAGCTCCACCCCAAGCATGTCGCGCACCCGCGAGGCCACCAGCGTCGCCTTGAGCGAGTGGCCGCCCAAGGCGAAGAAGTCGTCCCGCACGCCCACCCGCTCGACGCCCAGCACCTCGGCCCAGAGTCCGGCGAGGAGCTCCTCGAGGGGGTCCGACGGCGCCTCGAAGCTCTCCGCCCCGAGGCCGCCCCGTTCGGGCGCGGGCAGCGCCCGGCGGTCCACCTTGCCGTTGGGGGTGAGGGGCAGCGACGGCAGGAGGACGATCGCCTGCGGCACCATGTAGGCCGGCAGGGTGGCGGCGAGGTGGTCGCGCAGCTCGGCCACCGCCAGCGACGCCCCCGCCTGCGGCACGGCATAGGCCACCAGACGCCGCTCGCCCGGCGCGTCCTCGCGGGCCAGGGCCACGGCCGCGGCGACGGCGGGATGCGCCAGCAGCAGCGCCTCGACCTCGCCCAGCTCGATGCGGAAGCCGCGGATCTTCACCTGGTGGTCCACCCGGCCTACGAACTCCACGGCGCCTCCGGCGAGCTGGCGCACCAGGTCACCCGTGCGGTAGAGGCGCTCGCCCCGCCCGCCGCCCCAGGCGTCGGGCACGAAGCGCTCGGCCGTCAGCTGCGGGCGGTTGAGATAGCCGCGGGCGAGGCCGTCACCACCGAGGTGGAGCTCGCCGAGCTGGCCTTGGGGCGCTAGCTGGCCCCAACGATCGAGGACGAAGAGGCTGCCGTTGGCGAGCGGGCGCCCGATGGGCAGGGTGGTGGCCCCGGCCGGCACCTCGGTGAGGTGCCACCAGGTCGCGAAGGTGGTGGTCTCGGTGGGTCCGTAGACGTGCAGGAGCCGCCCGAGGCCACCCTCGGCGAGGAAACGCTCAACGATCGCCGGGTCGCAGGCCTCGCCGCCGAAGAGCACGTGGCGCAGTGGGCCGAAAGCCGCGGGCTCCTGGCGCACCACCTGGTTGAAGAGGGCGGTGGTCAAGAAGATCGCCGACACCCCCTCGCCCCACAGCCGGCCGGCGAGCTCACCGGGCGAGAGCACCGCATCCTTGCCGATCATCACCACCGCGCCGCCGTTGAGCAGCGCCCCCCAGATCTCAAAGGTGGCGGCGTCGAAGCTCAGGTTGGAGAGGTGGGCCACGCGGTCCGCGGGGCCGAGCTCGACGTAGTCGGTGCCGCGCACCAGGCGGACGACGGCCCGCTGGCTCACCGCGACGCCCTTGGGCCGCCCCGTCGAACCCGAGGTGTAGATCACGTAGGCGAGGTCGTCCCCACCGGCCGCGACGAGGGGCAGGGGCGGGCAGGCGGCGATCTCGGCTGCCGCGCCGTCCAGGCAGAGCAGGCCCACGGGAGCGTGGGCCTGCAGGCCCGCCAGCCGCTCGCGGGTGGCCGTGTGCACCAGCACCAGGGGAGCGGCGGTGTCCTCCAGCATGAAGAGCAGGCGCTCGTCCGGGTAGGCGGGATCGAGCGGCACGTAGGCGCCGCCGGCGTGGAGCACCGCGAGCGCCGCGACCACGAAGTCCGGCGAGCGCTCCATCGCGACACCCACCCGCGTCCCCGGCCCTACCCCGAGGGCGGCGAGCCGCGCCGCCAACCGGGCGGTCCCCTCGGCGAGCCGGCCGTAGCTCCAGGGAGCGTCGCGCCGCACTCCCTCGCCGAGGATCGCGGCGGCGCGCGGTGCCGCAGCCGCCACCTCGGCGAAGAGCTGCGCCAGCCCGGTCTCGCGCGGATACGGTCTCGCGGTGTCGTTCCAGGCCCGGGCGAGCTCCTCGCGCTCACCCGGCAGGAGGAGCGAGAGCTCGCTCGCCGGCCGCTCGGGGTCGGCGAGGGCCTGGGCGAGGAGGCCGGCCAGCCGTGCCGCCAACCGCTCGACAGTCGTGGCGTCGAAGAGGTCGCGGCTGTACTCGAGGAAGCCTGCAAAGCCCGCGGCCGTCTCGCGCAGGGTGAGCACGAGGTCGAACTTCGCCGCGCCCCCCGCGGGCGGCAGCGGCGCCAGCTTGAGGCCCGGCAGCTCGAGCGACCCGAGCGGCGCGTTCTGCAAGGCGAACATCACCTGGAAGAGCGGCGCGTGGCGCAGGTCCCGCTCCGGTACCACCTCCTCGACCAGCCGCTCGAAGGGCAGGTCCTGGTGCGCGTAGGCGTCGAGCGCCGCCTGCCGCACCCGCGCCACAAGCTCGCGGAAGCTTGGCCCGCCGCGGCAGCTCACCCGCAGGGCCAGCGAGTTGACGAAGAAGCCGATCAGCCCCTCGATCTCCTGGCGGTTGCGGTTGGCGATCGGCGTGCCCACCAGCACCTCGCTCTGGTTGGCCCAGCGGCCGAGGAGCAGGCCGAAACCGGCGAGGAGGCTCATGAAGGGCGTGGCGTCCTCGGCTCGCGAGAAGGCGGCAAGCTGCGCGGAGACCTCTGGCGGCAGCGCCACCGCAAGGGCGCCGCCACGGCCCGTGGGAACGGCGGGGCGGGGCCGGTCGGTGGGCAGTTCCAGCAGGTGCGGCGCGCCGGCCAAAGCCTGCCGCCAGTGATCCAGCTGGCGGGCCAGGGCCTCGCCCCGCAGCCAACCGCGCTGCCAGGTCGCAAAGTCCGCGTATTGCATCGCGAGCGGCGGCAGCGGCGACGGCCGGCCGGCCGCGAAGGCCTCGTAGAGCGCCGCCACCTCGCGCACCAGAACGCCCATCGACCAACCGTCGGAGACGATGTGGTGGAGGGTGAGGAGGAGCAGGTGCTCGGCCCCGCCGAGGCGCAGCAGGCACAGGCGCAGCAGCGGTCCGCGGTGGAGATCGAACGGCCGCAGAGCTTCGCGGCGGGCCAGCTCCGCGGCGCGTTGCGCGGCTTCTGCCACCGGCAAGCCGGTGAGGGAGACCACGGGCAACGGCATGGTGGCCAGCGCAGCCGCCGGGGTGATCACCTGCACGGGCCGGCCCTCACGCGCGGTGAAGGTGGTGCGCAGCGTCTCGTGGCGGGCGATCAGCGCGGCGAAGATGCGGGCCAGCAAGCGGACGTCGAGCCGGCCCTCGAGGCGCACCGCCGAGGGCACATTGTAGGCGGCGCCCCCCGGCTCGAGCTGGTCGATCAGCCACAGGCGCTGCTGGGCGAAGGACAGGGG
>CAYQRE010000010.1:77487-141996 GCA_964420075.1 uncultured Thermoanaerobaculia bacterium
GATAGGCTGCCGTGTGGTCATTGAGCTCCACGAGGACTTGCTGCCGCGCCGCCGCCGAGAGCGCCGTGAGGCCCGCCAGGCGGGCGCGCGGCTCGGCGGCGAAGGCGGCCAGCAGCGCCACAAGCCGGCGCAGCCAGCGCTCGATCGTCGTCGGCTCGAAGCTCGCGGCATCGTAGAGGGCGTCGAGACTGATTTCGCGCCCCGGAAAGGCGATCACCGACAGCGGGTAGTTGGTCAGCTCGTTGACCCGCACCTCGGAGAGCGCGAGGCCCAGCGAGCCGCCGGCGAGCTCGCCGTCGAGGGGGTAGTTCTCGAACACCACCAGGGTGTCGAAAAGAGCGGTGCCGGGCGGCAGCGGGCTCCAGCGCTGCACGTCGTAGAGCGGCGCGTAGTCGAAGGCGCGCTGCTCGACCTGCCGCGCCTGGAGCTGGGCGAGCCAGGGCGCGAGCTCCTGCCCGAGGTCGAGGGCCACGCGCACCGGCAGGGTGTTGATGAACGGCCCGACGATCGTCTCGACGCCTGGAAGCTCGGCCGGGCGACCGGCCACCGTCGCGCCGAAGACCACCTCGGTGCGCCCCGTCTCCGCGGCCAGGAGCAGCGACCAGGCGCCCTGGACGAGCGTGTTCAAGGTGAGCCGCTCGCGGCGGGCGAGGTCTCGCAGGGCCTCGGAGGTCGCTGCCGGCAACGCCGTGCGGCGGCGGCGACCCTGCCGAAAATCGGCACCGCGACCGTGATGCGCCTCGCCGGCCGCCAACCAGCAAGGCTCGCTGAGCCCGGCCAGCTCGCGCCGCCAGAAGGCCTCGGCGGCGGCCGGGTCCTGGCGCTGCAGCCAGGCGATGTAGTCACGGTAGGCGCGTGCCGGCGGCAGGCGTGGCGCCTTGCCGGCGGCGAGGGCCGAGTAGGCGGCGAACAGCTCCTTGAGCAGCTGGCCCTGGGCCCAACCGTCGATCAGCAGGTGATGCTGGCTCCACACCAGGCGGTGGTCGGCCGGTCCGAGCGCGAAGAGCGCCACCCGCAGCAGGGGGGCTGTGCCGAGGTCGAAGCCGCGCTCGCGATCGGCATCGAGATGGGCGGCGAGGCGGCCCTCCTGCTCGGCGGGCGAGAGTCCCTGCCAGGACTCCTCGTGGAGGGGCAGGGGCACCTCGCGGTAAACCACCTGGACCGGCTTTTCGAGCTCTTCCCAGTAGAAGGCGGTGCGCAGGATGGCGTGGCGGTCGAGCAGGTATTGCCAGGCGCGGGCGAAGGCCGCGTGGTCCAGGGGGCCGCCCAGGCGCAGCGAGAGTTGCACCACGTAGACCCCCGAGCCGGGGGCGTAGACGCTGTGAAAGAGCATCGCCTGCTGCATCGGCGACAGCTCGTAGACCTGCTCCACCTGGCTCTCGGCGAGCCCCTCGCTCGCCGCCTCGCCGGCCGCAGTGTCGTGGGCCAAAGAGTCGTCTGGCAGAGTGTCTTCTGCCAAGGTCTCGGTCGCTGGTCTCTCGTCGGTCATTCCCGTTGTCTCCCCGCGCCCAGGCACCTGCACCTCACTCCCCGCGCAGCACCCCCGCCGGATCGGCGAGGGCCCCCTTCAAGGCCCGCGCGCCCACCGTCAACCAGGCGATCAGCAGGGCCAGCGAACCTCCGGCGAGGAAGCTCCAGGCGCGCAGGGGGGTGCGAAACGCGAAATTGCCCAGCCAGGCGTGCAGCAACCAGTAGGCGCACGGCCAGGCGACCAGGATGGCGAGCAGCACCAGTACGGTGAACTCGCTCGTCAGCAGCAGCACCACCCGGCCGAGCGAGCTGCCGAGGGCCTTGCGGATGCCGATCTCCTTGGCCCGCCGCTCGGTGGCGTAGGAGGCGAGGCCCGACAGCCCCAGGCAGGCGACGAAGATCGCCGCCGCTCCGAAGAAGGCGACCAACGCCGCCAACCGTTCCTCGCTGCGGTAGAGGCGGGCCCACTCGTCGGTGAGCTGGAAGGCCTCGAAGGGCTTGCCGGGCGACAGCTGCTTCCAGGCCGCTTCCAGCCGCTCGAGGGTCGCCGCCTGGCCCTCGGGCGCCAGCCGCAGGTACATGTAGTGGAAGGCGATCGGCCGGATGTGCAGGAGGAGGGGGTTGAGCGGGAAGCGCAGCGGCCGCTGGTAGAAGTCCTTGACGACGCCGACGATCTTGCCCTTCTTCCAGCCACCCCAGGCGACGTCCTGGCCGAGGGCTGCCGCGGGGGTACCGAAGCCCCAGGCGGTGACGGCCCTCTCGTTGATCAGGAAGGCCGAGCCCTGGTCCACCTGGTCGGCGGCGACCAGCGGCCGGCCGGCGACCAGGCCGAGGTGGAAGACGTCCAGGAAGCCCTGGTCGACGATCAACGTGTCGACCGGTGCGAAGCCCTGCCGGCCGGCGATCTGGGCGCCGATGCGCGGCGTCTCCCGGCCGATCACCAACGACGAGAAGGTCGTGGCCTCGACGCCGGCCACCTGCGCGAGCTCGGCCTTGAGGCCCTCGAAGCGCTCGCGCAGGGCGACGTCGCGGATCGGCAGCACGAAGACGTCGGTGAGATCGAGACCCAGGCCCTGGCCGCGCATGAAGCGCAGCTGGTCCCACACCACGCCGGTCGCCACCAGGAGGCTGACGCCGATCGCGAACTGCAGCACGACGAGCACCTTGCGCAGGGTGCCGCGGCCCACGCCGGGAGCGCTCTTGAGCACCTCGACGGGCTGGAACGCGGAGAGGAAGAAGGCCGGGTAGGCCCCCGCCAGCACCCCGACGGCGACGGCGAGCCCCAGCACGGCGAGGGCGCTCGCCCAGCCCACGGGCAGGCTGATCGCCTTGCCGGCGAAGGCGTTGAAGGCCGGCAGGGCGAGCCACACCAGCAGCACGGCCAAGGCCATCGCGAGGAGCGAGAGGAGTACTGACTCGCCGAGGAACTGCTGGACGAGCTGGCCACGGTGGGCCCCCACCACCTTGCGCACCGCCACCTCGCGCGAGCGCTGGGCGTAGCGCGCCGTCGACAGGTTGACGAAGTTGACGCCGGCGATCAGCAGGGTGAGGGCCGCTACCGCCGCGAACAGGTAGACGTAGCCGATGTCGCCGTTGACCTCGTGCTCGAGCAGGAGGTCCGAGTGCAGGTGGATGGCGGTGAGCGGCTGCAGATGGAGGACCATGGTGGCCCCGGGCACCTTCGGGAAGTGGGCCTCGACGAAGGCCGGCAGGCGCCTGGCGAGGGTGGCGGCGTCCGCCCCGGGAGCGATCTTCACGTAGGTGTAGGCGTCCGCCAGCCACCACTGATCGAGCGCCACGCGCTGGTCTTTGACGTGCTCGAGGCTGCTGAGCGAGGCGAGCACGTCGAAGTGCAGGTGCGAGTTGGCCGGCAGGTCGGCCACCACCCCCGTCACCGTGTACTCCTCGTCCGAGAAGCCGGTGTCGATGCGCAGCACCTGGCCCACGGCGGCGGCGTCCCCGAAGTAGCGGCGGGCGGCCGACTGCGACAGCACCAGGGTGTTCGGCGCCGCCAGCTGGCCAGCCGGCTCGCCGGCCAACCACTCGAAGGTCAGCACCGCGAAGAGGCCGGGGTCGGCCCAGAAGAAGCGCTCGTAGTGCTGCCTCTCGCCCCGCCAGCTCACCGCCACCCGCCCTGGCAGGCTGCCCTCGAAGTAGGGGAAGAGCCGGCCGGCGGCGACCAATTCGGGCCAGGCGGCCGCGAGCGCTGCGGCCAGCGGTGGCGCCGTCACCGCGCCGTGCTGGGAGCTCTCGCCCACCTTGACCTCGGCGGTCACCCGGTAGATCCGCGCCGCGTCCCGGTGGAAGCGGTCGTAGGTCAGCTCGTCGCGCAGGAAGAGCAGCACCATCAGGCAGGAGGCCAGGCCGAGGGCGAGCCCGAGCAGGTGGATCAGCGTGTGGGCCTTGTCCCGGCGGAAGATGCGCAGGGCGACCGTCACGTAGTGGCTGAGCAATGAGTCCTTGAACATGGCTCCTCGTGCGCGGCGGACGGTCAGCGGCCCTTCGGCGCGGCGGGTGAAGGCCGCCGGCCGATCTTCTTCATCAGCGTGTCGAGGTCCTTCTGGCTCACCCGCGCCTGGGGAAAATCGGTGGGGGTGAAGGCCGTCGGACCGGGGGCGGCCTCGGCAGGTGCCCGGCAATGGGCGATGAGGGCGGCGAGAGCGGCGCGGAAGCGTGCACCCCAACCCTCGACCGTGGCGCGAGCCAGCCGCTCTGGCGGGTAGGTCCAGGTGAGGCGCAAGCGCCCGCCGCTCACCCCGCCGTTGATCTCGAGCAGGTGGGTGCGGCGCTGGCTGGCGGCGCGGGGCGGCCCACCGCGCTCGGCAGCCGGCGCGAAGAGCGACGAGCCGGCCAAGCCGCGGTCGAGCTGGCCAAGGTAGTTGAAGACCACCTCGGGCGCCGGGATGGCGGCGAGGCGCTCCGCCGTCGCGGCCTCGCCCAGGTAGCGCAACAGCCCGTAGCCGAGGCCGCCGCGGGGCACCGCCCGCAGCTGCTCTTTGATCGTTCGCAGCTGCTCGCCGGGGGTCCGCTCGCGGCCGTCGAGGGAGAGCAGCACGGGGTAGAGGGCGGTCAGCCAGCCGACGGTGCGCGAGGCGTCGGCGTCGGGGAAGGCCTCGTCGCGGCCGTGCCCCTCGAGGTGAAGCCAGAGCGCGGCAGGGCGGCCGCTTGCGCTGCCTCCGTCGGCCGCACCGAGCGCCTGGGTGAGCGCCAAGAGCAGCGCATCGAGGGTGCTGGCGCGGGTCGCGGCCGGCACCTCCTGGACGAGGGCGCGCGTGGTCTCCTCGTCGAGCTCGACGGTGTGGCTCGCCGCCGCGGCCACAGTGCCGAAGTCGGCCACGGTGGCCACGTCGGTTGGCGGTGGCTGGTCGGCGCGGCTCCAGTCGGCCGTGGTCGGTTGGGTGGCGGCCGGCGCCAGCGGCGGCGGTAGGCGCCCCTCGGCGGCTGACCAGTACGGCAGCTCCGCACGGGTCGCGGCCGAGCCCGCCTCCGCCGCGAGCCGCGCCGCCCAGCCGGCGAGGGGCTGCGGCACGGCGGGCAGAGCGGGCACCGCGGCCGCCGCCAGGCCCCGGTAGGCGAGCTCGAGGTCACCCAGCAGGATGCGCCAAGAGACGCCGTCGACGATCAGGTGATGGAGCACCAGGAAGAGCCGCTGCGCGGTGCCCGAGAGCTGGAAGAGGGCCGCCCGCCAGAGCGGCCCCGCCGTGAGGTCGAGGCTGGCCTGGAGGCGCGCCGCCAGGGCCTCGACGGCGGCGCTCTCGGCGGCGCCGAGGCCGCTCAGGTCGACACGCAGGAGCGGGGTCGGCGCCGTCCCGCTGTACTGGCGCCAGCGGCCGTCGGCGCGCTGCTCGTAGCGGCAGCGCAGCGCCGTGTGGCGGCGCGCCAGCAAGCCGAGCGCCCGCTCGAGCCGCGCTCCCTCGACGGGCTCGCTCAAGGTCAGCAGCAAGGATTGGTTGAAGTGGCCCGGCGCGGCGACGTCGAGGTCGAAGAACCAGCGCTGGATGGGCAGCAGGGGCACCTCGCCGTCCACCTCGACCGCCTCGTCGCTCGCCGCGCTCGGCCGTACCACCGCCGCCAGCTCGGCCACCGTCTGGTGTTGGAAGAGGTCGCGCACGCCGAAGGCGAGGCCGGCCTGTTGCGCGCGCGAGACGACCTGGATCGAGAGGATCGAGTCGCCACCCAGCTCGAAGAAGTTGTCCCGCGGGCCCACCCGCTCGACGCCGAGGACCTGCGCCCAGATCGCGGCGAGCGTGGCCTCGACGCCGCTCGCCGGCTCCTCCACCGCTGCCTCGGCGGTCTCCCAGACCGGCGCCGGCAGGGCTTTCAGGTCGAGCTTGCCGTTGGCGCTCACCGGCAGCGCGTCGAGGCCCACGAAGGCGGCCGGCACCATGAAGGGGGGTAGCTTCTCGGCCAGGAAGTCGCGCAGTGTCGCCGCTTCGAGCACCACCCCCGGACGCGCCACCAGGTACGCCACCAGGCGTTTCTCACCGGGGCCGTCGGCGCGCGCCAACACCACCACCTCGGCCACCGCCGGATGCTCGGCGAGGGCCGCCTGGATCTCGCCGAGCTCGATGCGGAAGCCCCGCACCTTGACCTGGTGGTCGATGCGGCCGAGGAACTCCAGGGCTCCGTCGGCCCGCCGGCGCACCAGGTCGCCGCTGCGGTAGAGCCGTTCGCCGGGCGCCCCCCAGGGATGCGGCACGAAGCGCTCGGCAGTGGCCGCCGGCCGGCGCAGGTAGCCGCGGGCCAGGCCCTCGCCGCCGAGCAGCAGCTCGCCCGGCTCACCGAGGGCGAGGGCACCGAGCGAGCGGTCCGCTACGTAGGCCGAGGTGTTGCCGATCGGCAGGCCGATCGGCACCGTGACGAGGTCCGGCCCAACCGGCCCAACCTCGTGGTAGGTGGCGACGGCGGTGCACTCGGTGGGCCCGTAGCAGTTGAGCAACCGGCAGGCGGCCCCTCCCTGCTGGGCCAGGGCGAGGGCGCGCGGGTCGGCGGCGTCGCCGCCGAAGAGCACGTCGCGCAGGAAGCCGAAGGCCCCCGGCTCCTCGCGCACCATCTGGTGAAAGAGGGCGGTGGCGATGCCCATCGCTGTCACCCCCGTGGCGCGCAGGCGCGCGACGAAGACGGCCGGCGACAGCGTGACCTCCTTCGAGATCACCACCAGCCCGCCGCCGTTGAGCAAGGCCCCCCAGATCTCGAAGGTGGCAGCGTCGAAGCTGATGTTCGACAGGTGCGCCAGCCGGTCGCCGGGCCCGAGATGGACGTAGTTGGTGTCGCGCACCAGGCGCACCACCGCCTGCTGGGGCACGGCGACCCCTTTCGGCCGTCCCGTCGAACCCGAGGTGTAGATCACGTAGGCGAGCTCGAGAGAGGAGGCCGGCTTGACCAGCGGCAGGTCCGTCGCCACCGGCCGGGCGGCCAGGGCAGCGACCTCCTCGTCCACCGGCACCAGCCGTTCGCGCACCTCGGGATGCGCCGCGAGGAGGGCCTCCAGCCGCTGCCGGGTGCGGGCGTGGACGAGGATCACCGTGGCCTGGGTGTCTGCCAGCATGAAGAGCAGGCGGGCGTCCGGGTAGCCGGGGTCGAGGGGCACGTAGGCGGCCCCCGCGGCGAGGATGCCGAGGAGGCTCGCCACCAGCTCGGCCGAGCGCTCCATCGCCACCCCCACGAGATCGCCCGGGCCCACCCCGAGGTCGGCGAGGCGCCGGCCGAGGCCGCCCGCGGTCGCCGCCAGCCGGTGGTAGCTCCAGGTCGCCGTCTCGTCGATCACCGCCGCCGCTTCCGGGGCGCGGGCAGCCTGCACCGCGAAGAGCTCGCTCAACCCGGCCGCGCGGGGGAAGGCGCTCGCCGCGTCGTTCACCTCACAAAGCACCTGCTGGCGCTCGCCGGCCAGCAGCCACGGCAGGGCGGCGAGCGGCGTCTCCGGGTCCACGGCGGCGGCCGCCAGCCAGGCGAGCAGGCGGGCCTTCAGGCGCTCGATGGTGGTGGCATCGAAGAGGTCGGCGTCGTGCTC
The DNA here is from genome assembly GCA_964420075.1 of uncultured Thermoanaerobaculia bacterium. Classification (GTDB taxonomy): domain Bacteria; phylum Acidobacteriota; class Thermoanaerobaculia; order Multivoradales; family SZUA-115; genus CAYQRE01. Next base: position 84,968 of record CAYQRE010000010.1, read on the forward strand.
CAGCTGGCCGCGTAGGCCGCCCGCGGCTGGCCGCAGGGTGAGCGAGAGCTCGAACTTGGCGGTGACCGCGCCCTGCGCGATCGGCGCCAGCGTGAGGCCCGGCAACGCAAGGCCGGCGAGCGGCGCCTCCTCGAGGGAGAAGGTGGCCTGGAAGAGCGGCGAGCTCGCGAGGTCGCGGTTGGGGGCGATCTCCGCCACCAGCTGCTCGAAGGGCAGGTCCTGGTGCGCGAAGGCGCCGAGCACCGACTGGCGCACGCGGGCCACCAGCGCTGCCAGGGTCGGCGCACCGCCGAGATCGACGCGCAAGGCCAGGGCGTTGACGAAGAAGCCGATCAGACCTTCGGTCTCCCGCCGGTTGCGGTTGGCGATCGGGATCCCCACCACCAGCTCGTCCTGCTGCGCCGCCCGCCCCAGAAGGCCCGCCCACAGGCTCGCCAAGGTGATGAAGCGGGTGGCCTGCAGGCGGCGGCCGAGCGCGTCGAGGCCGGCGGTGAGCTCGGCGGAGATCACCAGCGGCCGGCTCGCGCCGCGGTAGGTGGGGGCGAGGGGCCGCGGCCGGTCGGTGGGCAGCTCCAGGCGCTGCGGCGCCCCGGCGAGCTGCGCGCGCCAATAGGCCAGCTGAGAGACCAGCACCTCGCCCTGCAGCCAGGCGCGCTGCCAGGCCGCGAAGTCCGCGTACTGCACGGGCAGGGGCGCGAGCGGCGAGGTCTCCCCGGCGACGAGGGCCGCATAGAGGCTGGCGACCTCACGTTCGAGGAGCCCCATCGACCAGCCGTCCGCGATGATGTGATGGCAGGTCATCAGCAGGGCGTGGTCGGCGGCGGCCAGGCGCAGGAGCGCCAGGCGGAAGAGAGGCCCACGTGCGAGGTCGAAGGGGCGCCTGGCCTCGCGGCGAGCCAGGGTGTCGAGGGTCGCCGCGCGCGCGGTGCCGGGGAGCGCCGCGAGGTCGACGACGGGGAGCGGCGGGCGCCAGCGCGGCCGAACCTCCAGCCTGGGCCGCCCCGCGGTGGCCGGGAAGCTGGTGCGCAGCACCTCGTGGCGGCCGGCGATGGTGGCGAAGACCTGGCGCAGTGCCGCCACCCGCAGCTCACCGCCGAGGCGCACCGCAGCCGGGATGTTGTAGGCGGGGTTGCCCGGGCTGAGCTGGTCGACGATCCACAGCCGCTGCTGGGCGAAGGCCAAGGGCAGCTCCTCGCCGTCCTGTCGCGGGCAGGGCTCGATGGGTGGCGCCTCGGGCTGGCCGCCGCGGCGCAGCTCGGCGATGACCGCCGCCAGGCCGGCGACCGTCGGGGCCTCGAAGAGGCGGCGCACCGGCAGCTCGACGTGGAACACCTCACGCAGCCGCGACACCAGACGGATGCCGAGCAGGGAATGGCCGCCGAGAGAGAAGAAGTCTTCCCCGGCGCTCACCCGCTCGCGGCCCAGGAGCTCGGCGAAGAGCTCGGCGAGCAGTCCTTCGACGGCACCGCGCGGGGCCTCGCCGGTGCTGGTGCCAGCCGCAGCCCAGTCCGGCGCCGGCAGGGCGCGGCGATCGAGCTTGCTCGACGGGGTCAGGGGGAGCGCCGCGAGGCGGACGAGCGCCGCCGGTACCATGGCGTCCGGCAGCGCCTGGCGGAGGGCCTGGCGCCAGTCGTCCAGCTCCGCGCCGCCGGCGGGGGCCACCACGAAGGCGACCAGCTGCCCCTCGCCGCGGGGGTCGGGGCGCACGGCGACGGCGGCCTCCCGCACCCCGGGAAGGCGGGTGAGCGCCGCTTCCACCTCGGCGAGCTCGATGCGGTGGCCGCGCACCTTGACCTGCTGGTCGCGGCGGCCCAGGAACTCCAGGTTGCCGTCCGCATGGCGGCGGGCGAGATCACCGCTGCGATAGCAACGCCCGCCGGCCGGGCCGCCGCCGGGGCTGCCGGCGAGCGGGTCGGGCATGAAGCGGTCGGCGGTCAGCCCGGGCCGGCCGAGGTAGCCGCGGGCGAGGCCGGCGCCACCGATCCACACCTCGCCGGGGATGCCGACCGGGACCAGCTCGAGGTCCGCACCGAGGAGGGCCACCCGGCAGTTGGCGACCGGCAGCCCGAGCGGGGCCTTGCGCTCCGGCGCCGGCGCGCGGCCGACGTCGTAGAAGGTGGCGCAGACCGTGGCCTCGGTGGGGCCGTAGCCGTTGACGACGGTGAGGCCGGGAAGCGCCGCCGCGAGCCCGCTGAGCACCGGCTCACGGATCGGCTCGACGCCCACCAGCAGGCGGGCGAGGGGATGGGGGGCGGCTGCGGGCGCGCTCACCCGCGCCAGCAGCTCGCTGAGGAGGAACGGCGGCAGGTAGGCGCTGCGGATCGCGCGCGCTGCGAGCCACGGCAGCAAGGCCTCGGCGCGCACGCGCTCTTCCTCCCCGGGCACCACGAGGGTGCCGCCGTAGGCGAGGGCGGCGAACACCTCCCACACCGAGACGTCGAAGCTGATGCTGGTCCACAGCGCCGCCGCCTCACCCGGCACCAGCGGCCGGCGGCGGTCGAGGTCGGCGAGCAGGTTCAGGGCCCCGCGGTGCGTACAGGCCACGCCCTTGGGTCGCCCGGTCGACCCCGAGGTGTAGATCACGTAGGCCAGATGGTCGAGCTCGAGGTCAGCCGGGGGGAGCGGCGGCGCCGGGCCCGGCGCCGGCCGATCGAGGCGGATCATCCGCGGCACCGCGGCGAGCTCGCCCCGCGGCTCCTCGCCGGCCAGCAGCACCGGCGCCGCCGCGTCCGCCAGCATGGCGGCGAGACGCGACGGCGGGTAGCTGGCGTCGAGCGGCAGGTAGGCGCCGCCGGCGAGGAGCACGGCCGTGATCCCCACCGCGAGCTCGACACGGCGCCCCACGTAGAGCCCCACCGGCACGTCCGGCCCGACGCCCTCCGCACGCAGCGCCGCGGCGACCTGCCAGGCCCGGCGGCCCAGCTCGCCATACGAGAGCGCTTCCTCCCCCGCCACCACGGCGATGGCCTCGGGCGTCGCCGCCAGCCAGTGGGCGAGACGGCGATCGAGCGTCGCGGTGAGGGCGAAGGGCTGCGGCCGCGCCAGCCAGCCGCGCAGCTGCGCCTCCTCCTCCGGGGTGAGCACCGGGAGCTCCCACAGACGCTGGTCCGGCGAGGCCACGGCCGCCGCGAGCAGGCGGCCGAAGTGGCCGGCCCAGCGCTCGGCAGTGGCGCGGTCGAAGAGGTCCGCCGCCACCTCGAGGCTGCCAACCAGGCGGCCGTCCCGCTCGGCGAGGGCGAGCGTCAAGTCGAACATCGCCGTCCGGCTGGCCAGTTCGCGGGTTGCGAGGCGCAACCCCTCGGCACCCAGGGCGAGGCTCGGCAGGGGCGTGTTGTGCAGCGCGAACATCACCTGGAAGAGGGGGTTGCGGCCGAGGTCGCGCTCCGGCTGCAGCTCCTCGACCAGGCGCTCGAAGGGCATCGCCTGGTGCTCGAAGGCGGCGAGCGTGGTGGCCCGCAGCCGCCCCAGCAGGGTGCGGAAGGAGGGATCTCCCCCGAGGTCGGCGCGCAGCACCAGGGTGTTGACGAAGAGTCCCACCAGGGCTTCCAGCTCGGGCAGCGGCCGCCCTGCGACCGGCGTGCCGATCGTCAGGTCCCGCTCCCCCGTCGCCCGCCGCAGCTGGCTGGCGAAGACGGCGAGGAGGGCCATGAAGGGGCTGGCGCCCTCGGTGCGGGCGAGGCCGGCGAGGGCGGCGGTCGTGGCGGCGTCGATGGCGACGGGCACCGAGAGGCCGGCGAGGCTGCGCCGCGCCGGCGGTGGGCGGTCGGCCGGCAGCTCGAGGCCGGCCGGAGCGCCGGCGAGCGCCTGCCGCCAGAAGGCGAGGTCCGCCGCCAGGGCCGGACCGGCCAGCCAGGCGGCCTGCCAGCGGGCGAAGTCCGCGAACTGGGCTGGCAGCGGCGGCAGCGCGGGGGCCGTGCCGGCCCGCCAGGCGCCGTAGGCCGCCGCCACCTCGCGCAGCAGGATGCCCATCGACCAGCCGTCGCTCGCGATGTGGTGCACGGCGAGGGCAAGGTCGTGGGCCGTGGCCTGCCGCCGCAGCAGGAGCAGGCGCACCAGCGGCCCGCGCGCGAGGTCGAAGCCGCGGCCGGTGCCGGCCTGGGCCAGGCGCTCGGCCGTCGCCACCCGCACCGCCGGCGGCAGGCCGCCGAGGTCGACGACGTTGCGGCCGAGGGCCGCCGGGGCCCGCCCGTCGGCGCCTGCCGCGCTCGCCAGCCGCTGCTCTGGCTCGCCGTCGCACACCGTGAAGGTGCTGCGCAGCACGGCGTGGCGGCCGCACACCCAGGCGAAGGCGGCGACGAGGGCGGCGACATCCAACCGGCCGTCGAGCTCGAGGAGGTAGCGCAGGTTGTAAGCCGGGTTGCCGGGTTCCAACTGGTCGAGGAACCACAGCCGGCGCTGCGACGACGACAACGGTGCCGGCGCCGTGGCCGCCGTCACCCGCAGCGGCGGCAGCGCCGCGGTCGAGCTCGCCGCCTGGCGGGCCGCGACGGCGGTCGCGAAGGCGCCCAGCGTGGGGTTCTCGAAGAGGAGCTGCACGGGGGTTTCGACCCCCAGCCGTTGGCGCAGCCGGGCCACCACCTGGAGGGCGATCAACGAGTCGCCGCCGAGGTCGAAGAAGCTCTCCCCGGCAGCGAGCTGGGCGAGCCCGAGGACCTCGCGCCAGACGGCGGCGACCGCCTCCTCGTGCGGTGCGAGCGGTGCCGCCTCGGGCCCCTGGCCCGGGCCCGCCGCTGCCGCGGGCCCCTCCAGCCCCTCCCAGGCGAGGCCGGCCGGCGGCGCCGCCGGGTCCGCCGGCTCGATCCACAGCCGGCGGCGCTCGAAGGGGTAGGTGGGCAGGGCCAGCCGCCGCCGGCGCTCCTCGCCGTAGTAGGCCCGCCAGTCCGGTTCGAGGCCCTGCGTCCAGAGCGCCCCGAGGGTTCCCAGCACGGCAGCCGGCTCGGCCAGCGAGTCGTCGTCCCCGAAGCTGGCAAAGGCCGGCAGCCGGCGTCCGGCCTCGCCTTCCCAGCGCCGGGCCAGGCGGGTCAGGCCGCGGCCGGGGCCCACTTCGAGGAGCACACGGTTGGGCTCGGCGGCGAGCGCCGCGAGGCCGGCGCCGAAGCGCACCGTCTGGCGCAGGTGGCGGGCCCAGTAGGCGGGGTCGGTGGCCTCCTCGGCGGTGATCCAGCCGCCGCTCACGTTCGACAGGAAAGGGACCTGCGGTGGCGCCAGGGCGAGCTGCGCCACCCGGCGGCGGAAGGGCTCGACCACCGGCTCCAGCAGGGGCGAGTGGAAGGCGTGCGAGGTGCGCAGGCGGCGGGCCTCGACGCCCTCGGTCGCGAGCTCCTGGCGCAGCGCCTCGACGGCCGCCTCCTCCCCCGCCACCACCACCCGGTCGGCGGCGTTGACCACCGCCACGGCGAGGCCACCGCTCAACCGCGGTGCCAGCGCGGCCTCGTCGAGGGGTACTGCCAGCATGGCACCGGGGGGCAAGGCGGCGATCATTCGCCCCCGCTCGGCCACCAGGGCGAGGGCGTCCTCGAAGCTCATCACGCCGGCCAGGTGGGCCGCCACGTACTCGCCCACGCTGTGGCCGAGGAGGGCGCGCGGCACGAGCCCCCAGGACATCCACAACCGGGCGAGCGCCACCTCGAGCAGGAAGAGCGCCGGCTGGGTGAGGGCGGTGTCGGCGAGGCGCTCCTCGGCGACCGCGCGCTGCGCCTCCGGGGCGAACAGCAGCGCCCGCAAGTCCTCGCCGAGGAGCGGCGCGAGGTGCTCCGCGCCGCGGTCCACCTCGCGGCGGAAGACGGGCTCGGCGGCATAGAGCGCCGCCCCCTGGCCGGCCCGTTGGGCGCCCTGGCCGGGGAAGACGAAGGCGAGCTCCGGGCTGCCGTCAAGGGCGCGGCCGGTCCGCTGCCGCGCCGGCTCGCGGAGCGCCGCCAGGGCCTCGGCGCGCCCGGCGGCCACCACCGCCCGGCGCTCGCCGAGCCGCCGCCGCCCGACCTGCAGGGTGTAGGCGACGTCCGCGAGGTCGCGGCCGGGGTCGGCCTCCAGGTGGTCGGCGAGGCGCGTGGCCATCGCCTCCACCGCAGTGGCGCTGCGCGCCGCGAGCAGCAGGAGCTGCCACGGCCGCGACGGCGAGGTGGCGGGCGGTGGCGGCGCCTCTTCGAGCACCACGTGGGCGTTGGTGCCGCCGATGCCGAGCGAGCTCACGGCGGCCCGCCGCGGCCCTTCGCCGCGCTCCCAGGGGGTGAGCGTTGCCGGCACGTAGAAGGGGCTCTCCGCCAGCTCCAGGTGCGGATTGGGCACGGTGAAATGCAGGGTCGGCGGCACCTCGCCGTGCTCGAGGGCGAGCACCGCCTTGGCGAGGCCGGCGATGCCGGCGGCGACGTCGAGATGGCCGAGGTTGCCCTTGAGCGAACCCAAGGCGCAGAAGCCGCGACGGCGCGCCCCCGCGGCCCGGAAGGCCCGGCTCAGGGCCTGCACCTCGATGGGGTCGCCGAGCGGTGTGCCGGTGCCGTGGGCCTCCACGAAGCCGATCGTCTCGGGGTCGATCTCGGCCGCCGCCAGGGCCCGCGCCACCACCTCCGCCTGGCCCTCGAGGCTGGGGGCGGTAAAGCCCGCCTTGGCGGCGCCGTCGTTGTTGATCGCCGAGCTCTTGACCACGGCGCGCACCGGGTCGCCGGCGGCGCGGGCGTCCGACAGCCGCTTGAGCACCACCAGGCCGGCGCCGCTGCCGAAAACCGTGCCGCGGGCGGCGGCATCGAAGGGGCGGCAGTGGCCGTCCGGGGAGAGGATGCCGTCCTCCTGGTAGAGGTAGCCCACGGTCTGCGGCGTGCGCACGGTGACGCCGCCGGCGAGGGCAACGTCGCAGTCGTAGTCGAGGAGGGCCTGGCGGGCGAGGTGGACGGCGACCAGCGCCGTCGAGCAGGCGGTCTGCACCGAGACGCTCGGCCCGCGCAGGTTGAGCTTGTAGGAGACGCGGGTGCACAGCGTGTCCTTGTCGTTGGCCAGCACCAGCGGCCAGCCTTCCTCGCTCGCGGCCCGCGGCAGGAGGTGAAAGAGCAGGTAGGTGCTGAGCACCGAGCCGGCGAAGAGGCCGATGCGGCCGGGATAGGTGTCGGGGTCGATCGCCGCCGTCTCGAGGGCCTCCCAGGCGCATTCGAGGAGCAGGCGGTGCTGCGGGTCGGTCACCGCCGCCTCGCGGGGCGACATGGCGAAGAGCCCAGCGTCGAAGCCCTCGATGCCGGCGAGCACGCCGCGCGCCGGCACGTAGCGCGGATCGCCGAGCTGGGCGGCGGGCACCTTGCCGGCAGCGAGCTCGGCGGCCGAGAAGCGGCGGATCGACTCGACGCCCTGGCGCAGGTTCTGCCACAGGCTGGCGACGTCCTGGGCGCCGGGGAAGCGGCCGGCGAGGCCGACGATCGCCACCTCGTCGAAGGCGTCGATCTCCGGCCCCTGGTCGTCGTCCGCGCGGCGCTCGTGCTCGCTCATCTCCCCTCCCCTCACCGCCGGCGCGCCAGGGCGCGGCGGCGCCGCTCGCGTGCCTCGCGCTCCTCGCGGGCCCGTTCGTGCAAGCCGCCGAGCTGCCCGGCCAGCGGCTCGTCCAGGCCTGCCGCCGCCTGCAGGCGGCGGGCGAGCCCTTGCACCGTGGGGTGCCGGAAGAGCTCGAGGAGGGGCAGCTCGCTCCCCATCTCCTCGCGCAGCCGGCCGTGCACCTCGGCGGCGGCCAGCGAGTGGCCGCCGAGGTCGAAGAAGTTGTCGTGGACGCCCACCCGCTCCACCCCCAGCACCTGCTGCCAGATGGCGGCGATCCGCCGCTCGGCCTCGCTCTGCGGCGAGACGAAGGCGGCCCCCAGCTGCGGGCGCTCGTGGCCGGGCTCGGGCAGGCCGCGGCGATCCACCTTGCCGCTGGGCAGCAAGGGCAAGGCGGGCAGGAAGAGGGCGAGCGAGGGCACCATGGGCGGCGGCAGCGTCTCTGCCAGGTAGGTGCGCAAGGTGTCCCAGGCGAGGTCGCCCCCCGCTTCCTGTACCACGTAAGCGACCAGGCGGGCGGCGCTCCCCGTGCCGTGGACCACCACCACCGCCTGGCGCACCGCCGGATGCGCCAGCAGCACGGCCTCGATCTCCCCCAGCTCGAGGCGGAAGCCGCGGATCTTCACCTGGTGGTCCCGCCGGCCGAGGTGCTCCAGGCGGCCGTCGGCGAGCCGGCGGGCGAGATCGCCGGTGCGGTAGAGGCGGGCCCCGGCGGCGCCCCAGGGGTCGGGCACGAAGCGCTCGGCGGCGAGGCCGGCGCGGCCGTGGTAGCCGCGCGCCAGGCCCTCACCGCCGATCAACAGCTCACCGGCGGCGCCAAGCGGCGCGAGCTCGCCGTGCCGGCCGGCGAGGTGCACCGTGGTGTTGGCGAGCGGCCGGCCGATCGACACCTCGGGCGTGGCGCCGAGGCGCTCGGCCGTCGACCACACGGTCGTCTCGGTGGGGCCGTAGACGTTCCACAGCTCGCCCACCCGCGGCAGCAAGCGGTCGGCGAGCGAGCGCGGCAGGGGCTCGCCGCCGCACAGCACCTTGAGGCCTGGTTGGCCGGCCCAGCCGCCGTCGAGCAGCAGGCCGAAGGTGGTGGGGGTGGCCTGCATCACGGTGGCGCCGGCCACGGTGAGGGCGGCGGCGAGCTCGCGCGGGTCCGCCACCACCTCACGGCGCACCAGCTCGATGCGGGCGCCGACCACCAGCGGCAGCAGCAGCTCACTGACGGCGATATCGAAGGACAGCGTGGTCACCGCCATCACCACGTCGTCCGCCGTCATGCCGGGCCGCTCGGCCATCGTCGAGAGGTAGTTGAGCACCCCGCGCTGGCGGACGCTGACTCCCTTCGGGCGCCCCGTCGAGCCGGAGGTGTAGATCACATAGGCCACCGACTCGCCGTGCGCCGGCGAGCGCCACGGCCCAGGTGCCGGCGGCGGCGCGGCCTCCAGCCAGGCGACGGCCGGGGGCGGGCCGCCGCGGGCCGCGAGCTCGGCACCGGCGGCGTCGAGGGTCGCTGCCAGCGCCCGCTCGGCGAGCACCAGGCTGGCGCCGCTGTCGGCCAGCATGTGGGCCAGGCGGGCCGCCGGCAGCGCTGGGTCGAGCGGCACGTAGGCCCCCCCGGCCGCCAGCACCGCCAGCACGGCGACGAGCATCGCGGGCGTGCGCTCGCTGCAGATCGCCACCGCCACCTCTGGCCCCACGCCGCGCCGCGCCAGCTCGGCGGCCCAGGCCGTGGCCTGCGCGATCAGCGCACCGTAAGAGAGCTCGGCGCCGACGGCGCGCACCGCCTGCCGCGCTGGGTCGCGGGCCGCGGTGGCGGCAACCCACTCCCACACCGAGCCGGCGGCGGGCAGCGGCGCGGCGCTGTCGTTCACCTCCACCACCAGCTGCTGGCGCTCGGCAGCGGTGAGCGCGGCAAGCTGCGCGAGGGGTGCTGCCGGCCGCGCTACGGCACTCGCCAGCAGGGCCGCCAGCTGGCCGCCGAAGCGGTCGATCGTGGTGCGATCGAAGAGGTCGAGGTTGAGCTCGAGGCTGCCGGCGAGGCCGCCGTCGGGCTGCTCGGCAAGGTCGACGGTGAGGTCGAACTTGGCGCTGTCGGTCGTCAGGTCCAGGCGTTCGAGGGCGAGGCCCGGCAGCGCCAAGCGGGCCGGCGGCGCGTTCTGCAACGCCAGCATCACCACGAAGAGGGGCGCGTGGCCGAGCGAGCGCTCCACCCCCAACTCTTCGACCAGCTTCTCGAACGGCAGCTCCTCGTGCCGGGCCGCCGCGAGGCTCGCCTGGCGCGCCGCGGCGAGGAGATCGGCAAAGGGCGGGTCACCCGGCAGCGCGGTGCGCAGCACCAGGGTGTTCATGAAGAGCCCGATCAGGCCCTCGATCTCCGTCCGGTTGCGGCCGGCGACCGGGGCGCCCACCGCGATGTCGGTCTCGCCGCTCAGCCGGCGCAGCAGGGCGGTGAGCGCGGCGAGCAGCACCATGAAGAGGGTCGCGCCGTGGCGGCTGCCCAGAACGCGCGCCGCGGCCACCAGTGCCGGCGGCAGCCGGAACGGCAGGCGGGTGCCGCGATGCGTCTCGACGGCCGGCCGCGGCCGGTCGGTGGGCAGCTGCAGCAGGGGCGGCGCGCCGGCGAGCTGACGCCGCCAATAGGCCACCAGCTCGCCGTAGGCGGGGCCCGCGAGGTGGGCGCGCTGCCAGGCCGCGAAGTCCGCGTAGTCGAGCGGCAACGGCGCGAGCGGCGACGGCGCACCGGCGACGAACGCCGCGTAGAGGGCCGCGAGCTCGCGGGTCAGCAGGGCCACCGACCAGCCGTCGCAGACGATGTGGTGCAGGTTGAGGAGCAGCTGGTGCTCGCCGGCCGCGAGGCGCAGCAGCGAGAGCCGCCAGAGGGGTCCGCGGGCAAGGTCGAACGGCCGGCGGGCACCGCGCGCGAGGAGCCCGCTCGCGACCTCCTCGCGCCGCCCGGCGGCGAGGCCGCAGAGGTCGACGGTGGCGAGCCGCGGCCGGCCCGGCGGGCGCAGACGCTGCACCGGCTTGCCTGCCACCGTGCCGAAGGTGGCGCGCAGCACGGCGTGGCGGCGCTCGATCTCGGCCAGGGCGCGGGCCAGGGCTGCCGGAGCGAGGTTGCCGCCGAGATGCACCGCCGCCGGCATGTTGTAGGCACTGCTGCCGGGCTCCAGGCGATCGAGGAACCACAGGCGCTGCTGCCCGAACGAGAGCGGCGGCCCGGCCTCACCGTCGGTGCCGCGGCGGGGGATCGCCGCCAGGGCCCCCCCGGTGGCCTCCGCTCGCGCGTAGCCCAGCCGCGCCGCGAGCTCCCAGCTCGCCGCGCCGAGCTCACCCACGTTCGACGCCGCGCGGTCCGCGACGGCTGCCTCGATCCGCCCGTAGCGGTGGAACTTCGGGTCTCCCATCATGCGCCCGGCGGCGTGCAGGCCGTCGGTCATCCGGCGGCCCTCGTAGGGGCGCAGCATCGCCGGCGCGAAGTCGAGGCCGAGGAAGGCGCAGAGGTGCTCGATCACCCGCTGCGGCGAGCGCACCAGCTCCTCGAAGCAGAGCCGGTGCTGCCGCTCGGCGGGCACCCCCGCCAGGTGGTCGAGGATGTTGGCGTGCGCCAGCCGCCACACCATCTCGGCCTGGCGGCGGGCCGGCAGCGGGAAACGATAGACCTCGTCGAAGCTCGCCTCGAGGTAGGAGTGGATGGTCGCCGCCGGATGGCGCACCAGGTGGACGTAGAGGGGCGCCTCGAACCACGCCTCGGCGCGCGCGAGGGTCGCGCGGTCGAGGGCGTAGCGGGGCGTCTTGTCGACCAGCAGGCGGGGGGCCGCCATCGCCTGCAGCTGGCGGTAGAGCTCCTGGCTCGGTGCGTCACGCGCGACGGCCGCGGCCACCCAGGCCGCTGCGGCCTCGGCAGTCGAGCCGGCGAGCTCCATCACCGCCCGCAACAGCCCCTCGGCGCCGAAGCTGTCGCGGCCGGCGAAGGCCTGGGCGCGGGCGCCGAGAGTCGTGAACCCGAGGAGCTCGAGCTCGGGCGGCGCGAAGAGACCGGGGTGGCCGGCGAGCATCACCCGCAGCAGGGTCGAGCCGGAGCGAAACGGCGACAGCAGGAAGACGGCGGGCGGGTTGCGCTCCGCCGGGGCCGCCGACGGCGGCGAGAAGCGGCCCGCGAGGTGGGCGGTGAGGACGGCGAGGTCGGCGGCGTCATCCCGCGGCGCCGCGGCGGCATCCGCCGCGGGGTGCGCGATGAGCGCTGGCGCCAGCCAGCCCGCCGCTGCGAGGGCCGGGCGGTAGCTCGCGGTGAGGAAGGCGGCGAAGCGGCGGATGGTCGGATGGTCGAAGAGGGCCATCACGTAGACGATCGCCCCCAGCTCGCTCTGCAGCCGGTTGATCAGCAGCGCCCCCTGGATCGAGTCGCCACCGAGGGCGAAGAAGTCGTCCTCGGCGCCGGGGGCGGGCACCCCCAGCTGGGCGCTCCACAGAAGGGCCAAGCGCTCCTCGACCGCGCCGGCGGGCGCGACCCAGGAGCGAACGGCCCCGGCACCCTCCTCGGCCGGCGCCGGCAAGGCGCGCCGGTCCACCTTGCCGCTCGGCGAGAGCGGCAACGCTGGCAGGTTCACGAAGACGGCCGGCAGCATGTAGTCCGGCAACCGAGCGGCGAGGTGCGAGCGCAGCGTCGCGACCTCCGGCGCGGCACCAGCCGCCACCAGGTACGCCACCAGGCGCCCGTCGCGCAGCACCACCACCGACTCGCGCACCGCCGGATGGGCATCGAGCGCCGCCTCGATCTCCCCGAGCTCGATGCGCAGGCCGCGCAGCTTGACCTGGTGGTCGAGGCGGCCGAGGAAGTCGATGGCGCCGTCTGGCCGGAGGCGGGCCAGGTCGCCGGTAGCGTAGGCCCGGCCACCCGCCCCTTCGGGGGTCGCCAGCGGGTCCGGCACGAAGCGCTCGGCGGTGAGGCCCGGCCGACCGCGGTAGCCGCGCGCCAGGCCGACCCCGGCGATGTGCAGGTGGCCGGCGGCGCCGAGGGCCACCGGCCGGCCGGCGCGGTCGAGGACCGCGAGGCGCAGGTTGCTGATCGGGCGGCCGATCGGCACGGCGCGGCCGTCGCCGGCGCGCTCGCGGCCGCAGGGCCATGCGGTGACGTCGACCGCCGCCTCGGTGGGGCCGTAGAGGTTGTGGAGCTCGGCCGGCAAGAGTGCCGCCGCCCGCTCCACGAGATCGCGGGGCAGCGCCTCGCCGCTCGCGATCAGCCGCCGCAGCCCGCGGCAGCTCGCCGCCCGCGGGTCGGCGAGGAAGACCTGCAGCATCGAGGGCACGAAGTGCAGGGTGGTGACCGCCTCGGCGCGGATCAGCTCCACGAGGTAAGCGCTGTCCTGGTGACCGCCGGGGCGGGCGAGGACCAGCTTCGCCCCCACCCGCAGGGGCCAGAAGAGCTCCCACACCGAGACGTCGAAGCTGATCGGCGTCTTCTGCAGCACCGCCTCGCCGGCAGCGAGCCCGTATTCGGCCTGCATCCAGGCCAGGCGGTTGACGATCGCCCGGTGGCAGACCATCACCCCTTTCGGCCGCCCGGTGGAACCCGAGGTGAAGAGTACGTAGGCCAGGTTCTCGGGACCGAGGCCGCTCGCCGGCGGTGCCGCCGCCTCGGCCGGCATGGCCTCATCGTCGAGGAGCAGCCAGCGGCCGGCGGGCAGCCTCTCCACCAGGGCCGCCTGGGTCAACCCCAAGAGGGCGCCGCCGTCCGCCAGCATGATCGCCAGGCGCTCCGCGGGGTAGGCGGGATCGAGGGGCAGGTAGGCCCCACCCGCCTTGAGCACGGCGTAGAGCGCCACCATCAGCTCGCAGGAGCGCTCGGCCGCCACCCCCACTACCACCTCGGGGCCGACGCCGAGCCCGCGCAGGCGATGGGCGAGGGCGTTGGCGCGGCGGTCGAGCTCGCCGTAGCTCAGGATGCGGCCCTCGGCGACCAGCGCCACCGCCGCGGGGGTGCGCGCCGCCTGCGCCTCGAAGGGGGCCAGCAGCAGGCCGGCATCGAGGCCGGCGACGGCCGTGTCGTTCCACTCGGCCGCCAGCTGCTGGCGCTCGCCCGGCGCCAGGAGCGGCAGCTCCCCGAGCGGTAGGCGCGGGTCCGCCACGGCGGCGGCGAGGAGGCGCGTGAAGGCGCCCGTCCAGCGGTCGACCGTGGTGGCATCGAAGAGGTCGCGGCTGTACTTGGTGACCGCGACGAGCCCGTCGCTGGCGGGCTGGAGCGACAGCGCCAAGTCGAAACGGGCGGTGCCGGTGTCGACCTCCTCGGCGATCGCCGTGAGGCCCGGCGGCGGCGTCACCAGCAGGGGCGCGTTCTGCAGCACCAGCATCACCTGCACGAGTGGCGTGTGGGCGAGGTTGCGCTCCGGCACCAGCTCGTCGACCAAGCGCTCGAAGGGCACCTCGCGGTCGGCGAGGGCGGCGAGCACCCCCTGGCGGCAGCGGCCGAGGAGGGCGAGGAAGTCGAGGTCCGGCGCCAGCTGGGTGCGCAGGGGCAGGGTGTTGACGAAGAGGCCGACCATCGCCTCGAGCTCCGGGCGGTCGCGGTTCGCCACCGCCGAGCCGACCACCAGATCCCGCTGGCCAGTGAGCCGGTAGAGCAGGGCCTGGAAGGCGGCGAGGTAGACCATGAACGGGCTGGCGTCCTGGGCGGCGGCGAGGGCGGCGACGCCGGCGACGAGCGGTGCCGGTAGGGCATGCCGGCGATGGCCGCCGCGGAAGCTCTGCTGCGCCGGCCGCGGGCGGTCGGCAGGCAGGCTCACCAGGGGTGGCGCCCCGGCCAGCCGCGCGCGCCAGGCGGCGAGCTGGGCTACCGCGTGCGGCTCGGCGAGGCGCGCCTGCTGCCAAGCGGCGAAGTCCCCGTAGTCGATCTCGAGGGCGGCGAGGGGCGCGGCCGCCCCCGCGGCGTTCGTGGCGTAGAGGGCCATCAGCTCGCGCAGCAGCACGCCGAACGACCAGCCATCGCTCACGATGTGATGGGCGGCGACGAGGAGGGCGTGTTCGTCCTCGCCCAGGCGGGCGACGGCAGCGCGCCAGAGCGGCCCACGAGCGAGCGAGAAGGGCCGGCGCGAACCCTGCCGGAGGACCGCGGCGAGCGCCTGCGGGCAGCCCTGGAGGTCCACCATCGGGATGGCTGGTCCTCCCGGTGCCGCCGGGGCCACCACCTGCACGGCGGCGCCGGCGTCCACGTGGATCGTGCTGCGCAGGGCCTCGTGGCGGCACACCAAGCCACGCCAGGCAGCTGCCAGCGGGGCGAGCCGCAGGGGCCCGGCGAGCTGCACCCCGACGCCGAGGTTGTAGGCCGGGTTGCCGGGATCCAGCTGGTCGAGAAACCACAGGCGGCACTGCGGCGACGACAGCGGCAACGGACGGTCGCGGGGTTGGCGCGGCAGGGGCCCGGCGGCGGGCGCCGCTGCCGTGGCGAGCCGGGCAGCGAGGGCGGCGAGGGTGGGCGCCGCGAAGAGCTCTGCGAGCGAGACGGCGAGGCCGATGCCTTCCAGGCGGGCGAGGAGCTGGCTGCCGCGCACCGAGTCCCCACCGAGGGCGAAGAAGCTGTCGGTGGCCCCCACGCTGCCGGCCGGCAGGCTCAAGACCTCCTCCCAAAGGCGGGCGAGGAGCACCTCCTCGGCGCTGCGCGGCGCGAGCTGCGCCGGCCCGGCGGCGAGGGGGCCGGCGAATTGCCCGACCGCCGGCAGCTCGCCGGCCAGGAAGAGCTGGCGGCAGGCGCTGCGCTGGACCTTGCCGCTCGTCGTCTTGGGCACGCCGCCGGGCTTGACCAGCACCAGCGTGGCGAGCTCGATCTCGTGTTCCTCCGCCACCGCCTGGCGGGCGGCGAGCGCCACTTCCTCCGGCACGGCGCGGGCGCGCAGATCGATCTCCTGCACCACCACCAACCGTTCCTCGCCGGCCGCCTCGACGGCGAAGGCGGCGACGCCACCCGGGCGCATGGCGGGGTGACTGCGCTCGACGCTGGCCTCGATGTCCTGCGGGTAGAGGTTGCGGCCGCGGATCAGGATCAGGTCCTTGCGGCGGCCGGTGACGAAGAGCTCGCCGCCAGCGAGGATGCCGAGGTCGCCCGTGCGCAGGTAGCTGCCGGGCTCACCCGCGAGCCGGGCGCCGAAGGCCTCGGCGGTGGCCTCCTCGCGCTGCCAGTAGCCGGCGGCGACCCCGGCCCCGGCCACCCACAGCTCGCCGACGCTGCCCGGCGGGCACGGCTCGCCGCGCTCCGCGTCCACCACCCGCACGGTGACGCCGCTCGGCATTTGGCCGCTGCTCACCAGCTCGCGCACCGCCGGCGCCTCGCCCGCCGCGGCGGGCTCCACCCGACCCGCGGCGAGCGCCTCGCTCGCCAGCCGCAGGCGCGCCGGTGAGGCGGCGGCACGAACGCCTGAAACCAGCAACGTCGCCTCGGCGAGGCCGTAGCAGGGAAAGAATGCCGTGGCCCGAAAGCCGGCACCGGCAAGGGCAGCCGCGAAGCGATCGAGGGTCTCGGCGCGCACCGGCTCGGCGCCGTTGAAGGCCACCCGCCAGGCGGCGAGGTCGAGGCCGGCGCAGTCTCCCTCCGTGAGGCGGCGCGCACACAGGTCGTAAGCGAAGTTCGGTCCGCCGCTCACCGTCGCGCGGTGGCGGTCCACCGCCGCCAACCAACGCGCCGGCCGCTGCAGGAAATGAAGCGGCGACATCAAGATGCAGCGCGCACCGAGGAAGAGGGGATGGAGCAAGCCGCCGATCAGGCCCATGTCGTGGTAGAGCGGCAACCAGCTCACCACCACCGTGCGCTCATCGGTGCGGAAGGCCTCGGCGATCATCCGCTGGTTGGCCAGCAGGTTGCCGTGGGTGACCATCACGCCCTTGGGCTCGCTGGTCGAGCCCGAGGTGTACTGCAAGAAGGCGAGGTCCTGCGGCCCGGGCGCCGCCGGGCGCCAGCTGGCCGCCAGCGCGCGGTCGAGGCGATCGGTGGCGAGGCGCGGCAGCGTGGTGGTGGCCGGCCGCTCACGCCCGAGGCGCTCCCAAGTGCTCTCCAGGCTGGCCGCCGTGAGCACCGCCGCGGGCGCCGCGTCGGCGACGATGGACAGCAAACGCGGCAGGCCGCGGCTGCCCGTGGGCGGGTAGGCGGGCACCGCCACCAGCCCGGCGTAAAGGCAGCCGAGGAAGCTCACGGCATAGTCGAGGCCGGGAGGCAGCAGGAGCAGCACGCGCGCCGCCGGCGCCAGCCGCTGCTGGGCGAGCCATGCCGCCACGGCCCGCGCGGCACGATCGAGCTCGCCATAGCTCAGCGCCTGCTCGTCGCCGTCGCCGTCCGCGAGCCAGACGCAGGCCACGCGCTCCGCATGGGCGCCGGCGCGCCAGCGCAGGAGATCCACCAGAGAGTTGACCTCGGCGGGAGCGCCCTCGGGGCCGCGGGACGGTGGGCTGCGGGTCTCTGCTGGTCTCGACATCACGCTGCGTTCGCTGGGTCTCTTGCTGGGATCGCTCGGAGTAGGGCCGCCCATGGAGACAACCAAATGGTGATAAACAAGAGATGCGATTTTGGGCCGAAACGGGACGCTGAAACGCCACCAAAGCGCGCCCGCAAGGGCGAAATAACGAGCGAGCCGGGACGATGACGAGCACGATCAAGCTGGACCTGACGACGACCTCGGCGACGACCTCGGCGACGATCGTCACCCTGCGGCACCGCGCTCTCGGGCTTCTCGCCGGCGGCTTGCTGGCCCCCTGCCTGGCGACCCTGGTCTTCGCCGCGATGCCGGCAGCAGGCGACGCGGCTCCAGCCGACAGGCGGGTGAGCACACCGGCCCCGGCGGGCACCACGCGCATGGTGGGCCGGGTGGGCGAAGCCATCGCCAGCGACCCCGAAGGCCGCCACCTGGTGGCTGCCTGGGAGAGCATCCAGGGCTTCTGTGGCCCGCCCCTCGGCAAGGACTGCCCACCGCCTTCCCGGCCCGGACTGACCGAGACCGCGTACTCGGCCGACGGCGGGCAGAGCTGGGTGGAGCTCGGGGCACCGCCGGTGGTCGACGGCGCGATGACCGGCGGCCACCCGTGGCTCGACGTCGGCGGCCGCGACGGCGCCACGTTCTTCCTCGCCAACCGCGCCCGCGCCCTCGCGCCGGAGCCCGCGGGCTTCGTGCCCGGCGGCCCTGGCCAGGTGGGTATCACCCTCCACCGCGGCCACTTCCAGAATGGCCGGTTCAGCTGGGACGACGGCAAGCTCCTCGCGCCGGCTGCGGCGGGCGATGTATGGCGCAGCCCGGCGATCGCCGCCGCCAAGGACGGCAGCGGTCGGCTCGTCCTGGCGATCAGCAACCTGCGGGGGATCTGCGGCTCGCCGGCCCGCTCCGGCGGCCAGATCGAGCTGCTCAGCAGCAGCGACGACGGCGCCACCTGGGAAGGACCGGTGATCGTCGGCCTCGACACCACGGCCGAGACCAAAGACCCCAAGGACCGCCTGTGCGGCCTCTCCGCCGCTTTTCAGCTGGCCCCCAGCCTGGCCCTGGGGCCGGAGGGCGAGGTCTACCTGCTGTGGCAGTTCGGGCCCTTCTTCTTCTCGCCCGACCTCTCGAAGATGGCGCCGATGGTCAACGTGCGCTTCGCGCGCTCGCTCGACGGCGGCAGGACGTGGAGCTATCCGAAGGACCTGGCGCTGCCCAGCTCGTTGCGCCAGGGCCCGCCCGTCGCCTACAGCAAGGACGCGATCAACGACTTCCCTCGCCTGGCGGTCGCCACGGCCGGGCCGCACCGCGGCCGTCTCTACGTCACCTACGCGAGCACCGTGGCGCCCGTGCTGGCGCCAGCCACCAGCCAGACCGTGACGTCGTCGCAGGTCTACCTGCTCACCTCAGACGACCGTGGCAAGACCTGGAGCGACCCCCTGCCCTTGAGCCCCGAGCCACCGCCCACCGGCCTCAAGCGGCTCTGGCCGACGGTGGCCGTGCTGGCGGACGGCACCGTCGAGGCGATCTATCTCGAAAGCCAGGAACGGCAGGTGACGCCGGCCGCGGACGACGCCGAGTGCAGCAAGAAGCTCGTCTCCGGCGAGGTGCGCAGCGGCCGCGTGAGCTCGCTCGTGGACCTCTACCGCGTGCGCTCGACCAACGGCGGCGCGAGCTTCGGCGTGCCCGAGCGGCTCACCTCGACGACCACCAACTGGTGCACGGTGGCGGACGATCCGGTGAGCATCCTGTTCACCAACTTCGGGGACTACCTCGGTCTCGCTGCGGCGCGGGAGCGGGCCTTCGCCCTCTGGACCGACGGCCGCGGCGGGGTACCCGAGCCCTACTTCCGGGCCCTCGGCCCGCCGGGAGGCCTGCGATGAGCTCGCCGCGCCACGGCCGCAGCCTCGTGAACCGCCGCGACCTGCTCAAGGGTGCGGCGCTCGCCCTGCCCGCCCTCGCCGCCTGGCCCCAGCTCGCGGCCCAGGAGACCGCGGCGCCCGCCAGCGGCCCGGCGACCAACCCCGCCGCAGCAGCCGCGCCCCTCGACGTCGTGGTGATCGGCGGCGGCCTGGCCGGCCTGGCCGCCGCCTTCGAGCTGCGCGCTCGCGGCCATCGGGTGAACCTGCTCGAAGCGCAGTCGCGCCCCGGCGGCCGCGTCTACACCCTACGCAGCCCGTTCGCCGACGGGCTCTACGCCGAAGCGGGGGCGATCGGCTTCTCGGACAGCCGCCTGGTCCGCCACTACCTCGGCCGCTTCGGCATCACCGCGGTGCCGCTCGGCCGCGGGCCCCTCGCCGCCCTCTACTACCTGCGTGGCAAGCGCCTGGTGGTCAAGCCGGGCGAGAAGATCGACTGGCCTTACGCGCTCACCGCCGAAGAGCGCAGCCAGGGAATGGGTGGGCTCTTGCGCAAGCTCATCGTGCCCACCGCGCTCGCCATCGGGGACCCGAGCCGCGAGGGCTTTGCGCTCGCGCCCCACGCCGCCCTCGACGGCGAGACCTTCGCCGCCTTCCTCACCGTCCAGGGTGCGTCGGCAGAGGCGATCTCGCTGCTGCAGGACAACTTGGTGGCCGGTTACGGTTGGGCCACGGGCTCGGCCCTCCATCGCCTGGTCTCCGACTTCGCGCTCTTCTTCGCCGGCAGCGGCATGGCGAGCACTCTCGAGGGTGGCTCGGAGCGCCTGCCGCTCGCCTTCGCCCGCGAGCTGCGGGCCGAGATCCACTACGGCGCCGCGGTCTCCCGCCTCGAGCAGCAGGGTGAGCGGCTGCGGGTGGTGTTCCGCCAAGGGGGCGCCGAGCGGGTGGTCGACGCCGACCGCGTGATCGCGGCCGTCCCCGTGCCGGCATTGGCGAGGATCTCCATCGAGCCAGCGCTCTCGGCCGCCAAGCGGCAGATCTTCGCCCGCCTGGAGCACACGCCGGTGACCCGCCTCTACCTGCAGACCTCGCGGCGGATCTGGGCCGAGGCCGGCGTCGGCGGCACCTGCTTCACCGACCTGCCCATCCAGCTGGTGACCGAGCACCCGCTGCTGCCCACGAGCGAGCCCACGCCGCGGGGGATCCTCGAGGTCCACGTCAAGGGCGAGGAGGCGGCTCGGCTCGACGCGCTCGACGACGAGGCCCGTCTCGAGCGCGTGCTGGTGAGCCTGGAGAAGGTCCACCCGGGCGTGCGCGGAGTGGTGGAGGGCGTCACCACCATCTCCTGGGGGATGGACCCCTGGGCCGGTGGCGGCTACCCGTGGTGGAAACCGGGTGAGCTCACCGCCTGGCTGCCGGAGCTCGCCCGCCCCGAGGGCCGCGTCCACTTCGCCGGCGACCAGACCTCGCATCTCGCCCGCACCCTCGAAGGCGCCCTCGAGTCCGGCGTGCGCGCCGCCCGCGAGATCGACCCGGGGGTGAACGTCGGCTGAGGGGCAGTCGAGATCAACTTTCGCGTAACACCGCAGTTGAAATGGTGATCAAAATAAACTACGCTGGCGGCCATGATGAGCAAACTTCGCTCCGAGGGCCGTCGACTTGCTGTTGTCGTGGGCTTCGCCACCTTCTTGGGCCTCTGGGCTCCGGCGACCAGCCCCGCCGCCGGCGGGGCCTTCTGCGGCTGCCAGGACTGCCACTATCGGACCGTCTTCGGCACCACCTACGGCTTCTGCGTCTTCGCCACGGATGGCGCTGAGCACTGCTCGGAGGACGTCTGGGGAGACTGCTGGCTGAGCGGCAACTTCTGCGGCTGCATCGAGGTACGCCCCTGAGCCAACGTCTCTGCCTGCTGGCCGGAGCAGTCCTGCTCCTCGGGGCCGCTGGCCGTCCACCCTCGACCGCGGAGGCCGGATCGCTGACCGTCTCACTGGTGCTGGCCGCGGGATGGCCGGATCGCCAGCAGGTACCGGTGGAGGTGCTCGTCGAGCCGGTGGGCACCACCACTGGCGCCAACCCACAGCCTCAGACGTTTCGCGGCATGGCTCCAGGCACCCTTTCCCTCTCTCTGCCCTCGGGGGTGGCCTGGCACCTCCAGGCGCAAGCAGCCGACGCATGGTCCGCCCCGGCTCTCGTGCTGACAGCGGAGGAGCGCTCTGCGGCCGATCGACCGACGAGCCCGACTCTCACTCTCTATCCCGCCGGCCTGCTGACGGGAAGAGTTCAGATGCCCGCCGGTGAACCATCGCCGCGCTCCCTCAGCCTACGCAGCGAGCCCTCGCCGGTCTCCACAGGGAAGCGATCGCCGCGGTTCGACATCACCTGCCCCGTGCAAGACGGCAGCTTCGCCTGCCGGCTGCGACGCGGCGATCATGACCTCAGCCTACGCACCGAGGGGTTCCTCTCCCACTATCTCTGGGACCTGCAGATCACCGCGAGGGAGCGGCACGACTTGGGTACGCTGCGCTTCGAGCGGGGCGCCTCGGTGGTTGGCTGGGTCGCCGCACCGCAGCCACCGTCGGCGGCCGCTCCTTGCGTCGTGGCCCTGCAGCCCGAAACCGGCGGCTCACCTCGCAGCACCGCCGCCGCAGAGAGGGTCCGCCGCCTTGCGCTCTCCACCCGCGCCGATTCCAGGGGGTTCTTCCAGCTCCTGGGAGTCCCGGCCGGCTCCTACGAGCTGCGCGCCGAACAGGGTGCCGCCGCCGGCACCATGGCGCACGTCTGGGTGGAGGCCGGCGCCGAGACTCGCCTGCGCGACTCGCTGGCCCTGCTGCCACCGGTCACTCTCGAGGTGTGGCTCCAGCCGGAGGACGGCCCCTCGGGGGAGCCGTGGCAACTCAGCCTGGTGGCTGAGGGGCCGCCAGGCCTGCGCTCTCGACGGCCCACCGCCGTCCCCGTGGTAGCCACCGGCGGCTACGCGAAGGTGGCCGCGCTGCGAGCAGGCCGCTATGGCCTGCAAGTGCTCGACGCTGCAGGCTCAAGCTACTTGTACCGCTCGCTCGACTTGCGCGAGAACAGCGGGCCCCTTCACTTGGAGCTGCCGCTCGTCACGGTAGAGGGGCAGGTGCTCCTCGGGCGAGCGCCCCTCGCCGCCGGTCTCTTCTTTGGTGGCCGACATGGGCGAGAAAGCGTGCGGATGGCGTCCGGCGACGACGGGCGCTTCCGGGGCCTGCTGCCACGGGGTGGAGCAGAAGACTCCGGTGTCTGGCCCCTTGAGGTCTTGGCGGAACAACCACCCGTCGGCCGACGCCTGAGGCTGCCCATCGGTGAACCACGCCGCCCTGGAGAGCCGGTGCGTCTCACCATCCGTCTGCCCAACTCTCGGCTCCGGGGCCAGGTGGTGGACGAGCAAGGCGAGCCAGCCCTCGGAGCAACGGTCGAGATCACCCGCACCGACGGCGTCGAGCTCGTGCCGGAGATCACCGTCGATGCCTCGGGTCGCTTCGAGTCGCGGGGCCTCGAGGCCGGTACCTACTCGCTGACTGCGGAGAGTCGATTCGCCACCGCGGACCCGCAGGTGTTGAGCCTCGCCGCGGGGCAGGACTCTGGAGAGCTGCGCCTCGTCCTGCATCGGCGCCGGGAGCTCTCCGGCATCGTCCTCTCCGCGGAGGGGCCGCTCGCCGGGGCACGAGTGCTCGCAACACCCACCGTGGGCGGCAGGCCGGCGCCGGTGACCGGAGTCGCCGCCGCGGTGACCACTGTCGATGGTGTGTTTCACCTGCAGCTGCCGGCCTGGGCCAGCGGCGCTCAGCTCACCCTCCTGGCGCCCGGGTTCGCGCTCTCTCAGTACCGCGTGGACCAGCTGGCCGAGTCTGCGAAGACGCTCCTTGCCTCGCAAGACGGGGGCACCTTGATCCTCGATATGCCCCCCGATCTCGCCGGCCCGCGCGCAGATCTTCCACAGCCCGTCGTGTTCCACGATGGCGGGCTAGAGTTGTCCTGGCGCCTCCTCTGGGAGTGGAGCGCCCTCGGCGGGGCCGGTGACCCGAGTGCGTATCAACTCGTGGTCTCGCCGATCTCCCCGGGCCACTACACACTCTGCCAGTTCGACTCTGCCGCCGAGTACTTGCGGGTCGCTGCCGGGTCGACGCCCCCCGCCCAGCGCTGCGCCAGTGGTGACCTCGCCTTGGGCGGTGTGCTGCATCTCCAGCTCCCCAGCGCTCAGCAAGAGTGAGGGTCACTTCTCCCCGCAGGGGCAAGCCGGGGTGGCGAGGGTCCACTCGACATTGAAGTTGCCGCGGGTGAGGCCGCGCACCGAGCGGGTGATGGTATTGGCACCGCCGCCGCTGCTCTCGCCACCCTGGGAGATCACCCACGCGCGGGCCGGCCGCGCGCAGCCGATGGTGTGGGAGATGGGCGGCACCGAGCCGCCCCTTCTAGTTGAGCCTCTTAGGCATCCTCAGCACAAGAAGGGGCGCTGTCAAGCGCGGTGGCTACTTGATCTCGGCCTTGGTGACGGTGATCGGCTCGACGGGGACGTTCTGGAAATAGCCCCGGTCGCTGGTCTTCACCTTGGCGATCTCGTCGACCACAGCCATGCCATCCACCACCCGGCCGAACACAGCGTAGCCCCAGCCGCTGCCGCTCTCCGGCTGGTCGAGGCCGGCGTTGTCCACCAGGTTGACGAAGAACTGCGAGGTGGCGCTGTTGGGATCGGCGGTGCGCGCCATCGACAGGGTGCCGCGGGCGTTCTTGAGGCCGTTCTTCGCCTCGTTGGGGATCGGCGGCTGGGTTGGCTTCTGCTTCATCTCGGCCGTGAAGCCGCCGCCCTGGATCACGAAGCCCGGGATCACGCGGTGGAAGATGGTGCCGTTATAGTGCCCGGAGCGCACGTAGGCGAGGAAGTTCTCGGCGGACTTTGGTGCCTTGTCCTTGAACAGCTCGATGACGATGTCGCCCTTCGTGGTGTGGAAGACGACGGTGGGGTTGGCGGCCGCCGGCGCCGCTGCGGGCGCCTCGGCGGGCACGGCCAGGGCAGCGAGGAGCAGGAGGGAAGCGCTCAACGACATGGAGAGACCTCCGGGAGTTCAGCTGGTTGGGCAGGTGGGTGGTCGGTGACCGCTCGCGTCGCTTCGGGCGTGGGCGAGCAACCGAAAGATCCTAGCATGCGGTCTGGCGGGGCCCCGCTGGTCGGTGCCGTGGTCGGCGTGGTGCTCGCCGGGGGTCAGTCGACGCGGCTGGGGCGCGACAAGGCCCTGCTCCAGCTCGACGGGATGAGCCTGGTGGCGCGCGCCGCGGCCAGCCTCACCGGCGTGGTGGGCACGGTCGTCGTCGCCGATGCCGGCCGTGGCTACCTCGCGGGGCTGCCCTCCGTGGCGGACGGTCCCGGCCGGGGCCCCGTGGCGGGGTTGCTGGGAGCGGCCGCAGCCTACCCGGGCCGGCCCCTCCTCGCCCTCGCCTGTGACCTGCCGCGACTGCCTGCCTCGCTCCTCATCGAGCTGGTCGGCCTGGCCCACCATGATCTCGCCTGGCCCTGCGGCCCGGCCGGGCTCGAGCCGCTCGTCGCCCTCTACGGCCCGGTCGCCCTCGCCGCACTCGCGCGGCAAGTGGCGGCGGGGCGCTTCGCCCTCCACGGCCTGGCGCGGGCCGCGGGCCTCGATGTCGTGACCTTGACGGGCGAGCAACTGGCGCGGCACGGCGACCCCGGCCGCATCTTCCTCAACCTCAATCGCGAGGAGGACGTCGCCCGCCTGCCCGAGCTGGCGCCGCCCTAACCGTCCGGCGGCAGGCCCGCCGCGATCTCGCGCAGGAACTCGTAGCGGTAGATGCCGGTGCCGTGGCCGTCCGAGAAGACGATCGACAGGCCGTAGTTGCCCACCGGCTGGATCGCGGTGATCTCGACCGCCGCCTGCGGCGGATGGAAGACGATCTCGCTGGCGTTGTGGCCCTGGCAGACGGCACAGGGGCAGAAGCCACGCAGAACGTCGTAGTCCACGGTGTCGACGGCGCCGTCGGTCCAGGTCAGCCGCAGCTGGCGCTCGACGGGCAGGCGGCGCGCTTCGGTCAGGTAGAGGGGTGGCATGGGCGAGCGGTCTCGGGCGTAAGAGTGGACCGGCCGATGCTACCATCGGGGTGGCATCCACCTGCGCGGGCCCCCCCCGCCAGCAGACCCCTCAAGGAGAGCCCCATGACCCTTCACAAAGCACGTTCGCCGCGTCCCGGCTGGCGCCTTCTCGCGCTCCTCGCGTTGATCCTGAGCGTGGCCACGCTCGTCCATCCGGCCCAGGCACAGCCACGCCAGTTCGAGCTCACTCCCACCGTCGGCTATCGCTTCTTCGGTGACCTCGAGGTGGACGACACCGAGTTCCTCGGCGCGAGCACCGACGTCGAGGACGGTGCGGCCTACGGCTTGAGCTTCGACATCCCGCTCACCTCGATCCTGAAGCTCGAGCTTCTCGCCAATCACCAGACGACGGACCTGACGGTCGACAACGGCCTGTTCTCGCACGCCTCCCACGTCGCCGATCTCGACATCGACTACTACCACGTGGGCCTGCTGGTGCAATTCGGCTCCGGCCAGGTGCGGCCGTTCTTCGTGGGCAGCCTCGGCCTCGCCCGCCTCGATGCCGACTTCGGCGCCGGTGTGCGCGAGAGCGAGGACCGGCCCTCGGCGAGCCTCGGCGGCGGCGTCAAGGTGTTCTTCAGCGAGCACGTGGGCCTGCGCTTCGAGGGTCGCGCCTACGCCGTGGCGCTCGACGACGACAACAACGACAACCACCGCGATCGGGATCGCGACCGTGACCGCGACCGTTGGGACAACGAGGACTCGCTGGTGCAGAGCGAGGCCTCGATCGGTCTGATCTTCGCCTGGTAGGGCCACCTGCCTGCGCCGCCTGGTCGCCGCCGGCGGCGCAAGCTAGGATCGCCCCACCATGACCCACGACCCAGGTCGTTCTCCGGGCGGCGCCGTGCGCCGCTCGGGCGACGGGCTCTACGAGCTCGCCGCCCCACCCGCCGACCCGCAGCTGTCGAACGCTGACCTCGCGCCGACCCCGCTCGCCGCCCGCACCTGGAGCACCTACAACGTGGCCTCGCTGTGGGTGGGGCTGGCGGTCTGCATCCCCACCTACATGCTGGCGGGCGGCCTGGTGCAGAGCGGCATGAGCTGGTGGCAGGCCCTGCTCACCATCCTGCTCGGCAACCTGATCGTCTGCGCGCCGATGGTGCTGATCGCCCACGCCGGCACCCGCTTCGGCATCCCCTTCCCGGTCCTGGCGCGCGCCTCCTTCGGCACTGCCGGGGCCCATGTGCCGGCCCTGCTGCGCGCCCTGGTCGCCTGCGGCTGGTTCGGCATCCAGACCTGGATCGGCGGCCAGGCGATCGACACCCTGCTGCGCACCGCCTGGGCCGGCTGGCAGAACGTGCCCGGCGGCAGCTGGATCGCCTTCGGTGCCTTCTGGGCGATGAACATGTGGATCGTCGTCCGCGGCAGCAACGCGATCAAGCGGCTCGAGGCCTGGGCCGCCCCCTTCCTGCTGGTCGCCGGACTTGCCCTGCTTGCCTGGGCCGCCCGCCGCGCCGGCGGCCTAGGGCCGATCCTCGCCCAGCCCAGCCGCTTCGCGAGCTCGGCCGAGCTCCTCCGCGCCTTCGTGCCATCGCTCACCGCCATGGTGGGCTTTTGGGCGACCCTCGCCCTCAACATCCCCGACCTCTCGCGCTTCGCGCGCAACCAGCGGGCACAGGTCTACGGCCAGCTACTCGGCCTGCCGACCACGATGACGCTCTTCGCCTTCAT
The DNA here is from genome assembly GCA_964420075.1 of uncultured Thermoanaerobaculia bacterium. GTDB lineage: Bacteria > Acidobacteriota > Thermoanaerobaculia > Multivoradales > SZUA-115 > CAYQRE01. Next base: position 111,571 of record CAYQRE010000010.1, read on the forward strand.
CGGCGTGGCGGTGACCTCGGCCTCGACGCTGATCTTCGGCGAGGCGATCTGGGACCCGGTGGCCCTCCTCGCCCGGCTCGACAGCCCCCTGCTGATCGTGCTCTCGCTCCTCGCCCTGGTGCTCGCCACCCTGACCACCAACGTCGCCGCCAACGTGGTGGCCCCGGCCAACGGCTTCGCCAACCTCTGGCCCGCCCGCCTCACCTTCGCGACCGGGGGCCTCCTCGCCGGGGTGATCGGCATCCTGATCCAGCCTTGGCGGCTGCTCGCCGACTACGGCACCTACATCTTCACCTGGCTGGTCGGCTACTCGGGCCTCCTGGGGCCGATCGCCGGCATCTTCATCGCCGACTACTGGCTGGTGCGGCGCACGCGGCTGTCGTTGCCCGACCTCTACCGCCGCGACGGGATCTACGGGCGCCTGAACCCGCGCGCCCTCGCCGCCCTCGCCGCCGGCGTGCTCGCCGCCCTGGGCGGCCTGGCCTTGCCGCCCCTGCGCTGGCTCTACGACTACGCCTGGTTCGTGGGCTTCGGGGTCGCGTTCGGCCTCTACACCCTGCTGATGCGGGGCACGCCGCCGCTCGGCGAAGAGGGAGAAGCCTGAGTGAGGGGCGGAATTCCGGCGGGAGGTCAGGGGTTGTGGGCTCTGCACACGACGAACGGAGGCCCGCCATGTCGATCCGCTCGGTCCACAAGCTCTCCACCGCCCGACCCACCCTCGAGGGCGCCGGCGTGCACCTGCGCCGCGCCTTCGGCTTCGGCAACACTGCCGACTTCGACCCCTTCCTCCTGCTGGATGATTTCCGCAACGAGCGTCCCGAGAACTACGCCGCCGGCTTTCCCTGGCACCCGCACCGCGGCATCGAGACGATCACCTATGTGCTCGCCGGCACCGTCGAGCACGGCGACAGCCTGGGCAACCAGGGTGAGCTCGGCGCCGGCGACGTGCAGTGGATGACCGCCGGGCGCGGCATCATCCACCAGGAGATGCCCAAGGGCGACGCCAGCGGCCGCATGCACGGCTTCCAGCTGTGGGCCAACCTGCCGGCGGCGCTCAAGATGACGGCGCCGCGCTACCAGGACGTCCAGGCCGCCGACATCCCCACAGTGACCGACGACGACGGCACCAGCGTGCGGGTACTCTGCGGCGAGTTCTGGGGCCAGCGGGGGCCGGTCGACGGCATCGCCGCCGAGCCTTGCTACGTCGACGTCTCGGTGCCGCCGGGTCAGCGCAAGCGGCTGGCCATCGACACCCGGCGCAACGCCTTCGCCTACGTCTTCGCCGGCGACGGCAAGTTCGCCAACGCGGCGCCACCGCGCGGCGTGCTGACCGAGGCGGCGGACGGCGCCGAGACCTTGCGCTGGGACGAGACCGGGGACCGCACCCTGGTGAGCTTCGATCGCGGCGACGAGGTGGTGGTCGAGGCCGGCGAGGCGGGGATCCGTTTTCTCCTCGTCTCCGGGCAGCCCCTCGGCGAGCCCGTCGCCTGGCACGGGCCGATCGTGATGAACACTCACGAGGAGCTCGCTCAGGCCGTCGCGCAACTGCGGGCGGGGACGTTTCTCGACGTGCGCTAGGGCCTCGCTTTTCTTCGCTGCCGCGCCTGTGCTGGAATGCCCGCTCCACCGAGAGAAGCGGGCCCGCTGGCTTCCCGCACCGCAGGCGCCGGACGGCGCAAGGAGAGACGATGTCGAGTTCGGCTGAGCGCACCACTGCTGGGATCTCCGCCTTCGGGCTCGCCCTGCCCCCGCTTGCGATGGCGGTCGAAGAGCTCGCCCGGGTGCGCGGCGTGGACCCCGCCAAGTACGTCCACGGCCTGGGCTGCCGCGAGATGGCGCTCTGCCCGCCGGGTTACGGAGTCGTCGACCTGGCCACCGCCGCGGCCCGCCGCGCCGTCGCCCGCTGGGGCGGCGACGCGCAGCGGATCGGCCTGCTGGCAGTGGGCAGCGAGTCCGCCGTCGACATGAGCCGGCCGCTCTCCGCCTGGGTGGCCGAGGCCCTCGGCCTTGCCGGCGCCGTGCGCTCCTACGAGGTCAAGCACGCCTGCTACGGCGGCACTCTCGCGCTGCGCCAGGCGCTCGAATGGAAGCTCGCCGGCGCCAGCCACGGCAAGGCCGCGCTGGTGATCGCCGCCGACGTCGCCCTCTACGCGCCCGGCGACCCCGGCGAGCCGACGCAAGGGGCCGGCGCCGTGGCGATGGTGGTGGACGGCACCGAGGTCGCCGCCGTCGACCTCGCCTCTTTCCCCTACAGCGAGCCGGCCTTCGACTTCTGGCGACCCGTGGGCGAGTCGTTCCCACGGGTCGACGGCCAGTTCAGCCTCGAGTGCTACAAGCGGGCCGCCGAGCGCTGCTTCCATGCCCTGGTGGGCGACGGCGACGCCGCGGCCGTGCTCGACGAGCTCGGCGCCCTCTGCTTCCACGTGCCCTTCCCCAAGATGGTCAAGAAGGCGGTGCTGCATGTCGGTGAGAGCTTCGGCTGGTCCGCCGAGCAATGCGAAGCGTTGTTCCGCGAGCGGGTGGACCCCACGATGGGCTGGAGCCGCCTCGCCGGCAACGGCTACACGGCAAGCCTGTGGCTGGCGGTGGCCGAGGCCCTCCGCGGCCGGCGGGCCGGCGAACGCCTGGCCGCCTTCTCCTACGGCTCGGGCTTCGGCTCCGAGCTCCTCACCTTGACCGCCGGGCCCCTCGCCGCGGCCGGCGCCTGGGCCGCCGACATCGAAGGCGACCTCGCCGGGCGGCGGCTGGTGAGCGGCGAGGAGTACCTCGCCCTGCGGGCCTGAGGCCCGCCGCTCCGCGGCCCTCCCCGGGGGCCCTGCTCAGTGCTTGGGGCGCCGGGGCAGCCGGCGGTGGGTGTGATCGCGCTCGAGGTCGTCGGGCCGGCGGGCGACGACGAACTCGCGGGGGTTCTCGCTGACCCGGCGGAAGCCCAGCAAGTGGAAGATCTCCATCACGTAGAAGCGGGCGATGCGGCGGTTGACGATGTAGGTCGCTTCGCGCTCTGGATGGCGGCGCACCCCCGGCAGCCAGTGCACGACGGCGTCGGCCCCCAGCTGGCGGAGCAGGCCGGAGACCCGCAGCCACAGCGGTGAGAAGCCGCGCACGAGGAAGAAGCCGTCATTGCCCTGCTTCTGGTAGAGCGGCATCAGGATGAGGCCGTCCGCCGGGCAGAGCACCGGCCCGCTGCGGTCGTCGGCGAGGATCTCGCCCTCGGCCACCGCCTGGAAGCTCTTGTAGTGCGGGCGCATCACGAACCCATCGGCCGCCGTGATGGCGTGCCGGTAGCGCACCTCGACGGCCCGCGGCAGGCCGCGCACAGCCTGTTCCAGCAGGCGTCCCAGGCGTTGCGGGCGGGCCACCGCGCCGCGCTCGAGCAAGCCGATCGCTTCGAGGGCGATCCACACCGCCGTCTCGGCATGGTCGATGGTCCGCTTGGCGTCGTGCTGGCCCCCCTCGAAGCCGAGGGTGATGTGGCCACGGTCGGAGAGGTAGCTGAGCAGCGTGCCCTCGAGCTCTTCTTCGATGCCCAGCACGACCGGTGCTTGCAGGCTCACCGCCCAGGCGCGGTTTTGCAGGTTGTCCGAGAGAACGACGAACGGTGCGCCCTCGCCCGAGGTCGAGTGCAGGTCGAGGACGAAGGTGGGGCCCTGGGAGCGCGCGAAGGCCGCTTCGAGCGCCTCGTCGAGCTCGAGCTGCTCGACGTCCTCCGCGCGTGCACTGTCGAGGGAGTGGCGGGAGCGCAGCAGCTGCAGGCGCTCCCGGGTCCAGGCCCGGTTGAGGTCGCGGTCGACGTAGCGGACCCCCCGCGAGAGGGCCTGGCGATTGCCCACCAGCGCCACCAGCTCGCCGGCGACGAGGTGCTCACGGCCGGCGAGGTCGGCGAGCACGCGCTCGAGGGCGGCGGGCCCACAGGGCTCGTTGCCGTGGATGGCACCGACCACCACCAGGGTGGGGCCGGGATGGGAGCCGACGATGCGGCCCAGCTCGCGAGGCGGATAGGGGGCGGGAGCGCTGCTCGGGGGTTGGGCTTCGAGGACGCTCACGGGAACGGCTCAGGCGGGAAACGGGCGGGAGATCACACAGGCGTTGATACCGCCGATGCCCATCGACATCTTACCAGCCAAGCCCATCGGCGCGCTGCAGGCGCGATCGAAGAGGAAGCGGCGGTGCACCCGGCCGATCTCCTGGTTGAGCTCGCTCTCGGCCAGCGGCGTGGGGAAGAGCCGGCCAGAGGCATAGCCGAGGTACTGGGCGGTGAGCTCCCAGCCGCCGGCGGCGCTCATGCCGTGCCCAAAGGTCCCCTTGCGGGCGGTGACCACCACCGACTCCGGCAGCACGCCGCGCAGGGTCTCCACCTCCAGGTAGTCGCCGGGCGTCGCCGTCGCATGGAGGTCCCAGGTACCCACCTCGGCCGGCTCGACCGCCGCCTGCGCCAGGGCCATACGGACGGCGGCGGTGGGCCCCTCCTTCGAGGGCGTGATGATGTGGTCGGCGTCGGCCGTCACCCCGACGGCGATGGGCTCCATCCCCAAGGGCTCGAAGCCGCGGGCCGTCATGTAGTCGTAATCGCCCACGATCCAGGCACAAGCACCCCCGGCGACGTGGGTGCCACGCAGGCCGGAGAGCGGCTTCGAGACGGTGCCGTCCGCCGCCAGCACGCGGGCGTTGTAGAAGGCGCCCACGGTCAGCGGATGGGGCGGTCCGTCGGTGGCGCCGATCACCACCGCCTTCGCCTCGCCGCGGCGCAGCGTGTCCATCGCCAGCTTCAGCGTGACGCCGAAGGTCGAGCAGGCAGCCACCGGCGCGAAGGCCATGCCGGTGATCCGACCGAGCATCGAGATCTGCGAGGCCGGGGTGTTGGGGATGTTCCACAACAAGTTGGGCGAGATCGCCTTCCACGGCGGCTCGGGGGCACCCCAGCGCTGGCGCAGCCGCTGGTGCCGGCGCTGCTTCTCCTTGATCAACGACAGCTTGCCGGCCTCGACCTCGCCCTCGACGACCAGCGCCTCGATCTCGCGATGCTCGGCGAGGAAGGCGTGGAGGCCCTCCGAGCGCGGTGCCCAGTAGGCCCACCAGGCTTCCTCGGCACTGTCGCGCTCGGCCGCCGGCACTTCGTCGGGCGTCGGCGGTGCCCCGGTCGCCTGCTTCTCCTCGGCGGCGAGGGCGAGGAAGTCGGCCAGCGCCTGGTTGCGCTCCGGGTCGGCCCAGAAGCGGTTCCAGCCGCGCTGGGCCCGGTAGAGGTCCAGGCTCGCCGACTCGATCGTCGATAGGCTGCCGAGGCCGGTCCCAAAGTAGACGTGGGCCTGGCTGCCGAGGCGCTCGAGCTCCTCCTCGAGGCCGGGGTTCTGGCCCAGCGCCTGGATGAAGGCGCCGATCGCGAACAGCGACGAGGGGTCCATCTTCTCGGCCAGCTGCGGATAGCGGTTGGGCCGGAAGCGGGCGTCGATCCACGGCTTGTAGTCGGCGAAGGAAAACTCCGGCATGCCGACGAGGAAGTTGTCGGGCCCGAAGCCGTTGAAGGAGGACAGCCAGGACTCGGAGCTGGCGAGATTCGCCGCGAAGCGCTCCATGTTCGGCGAGCGGGGCGCAACGATCCCCCACCCGAAGATGGCAACTCGACCCACGCAGGAAACCTCCGGCCGCGACGACGACTGGCCCAGTTCCGGGCGATGTTACCCCATCCCAAGCCGCCGCCGGGGCGGCCCCTAGGGTAGGTCGACGGTGCCGGCCGGCGTCCACGGGCCACAGCGCAGGATCCGCCAGGCGGCGAGCGCGCTCCCTTTGAGCGCGCCGTATTTGGCGATCACGGCCTCGCCGTAGTGGCTGCAGGTGGGGGTGAAGCGGCAGCGCACGCCCATCCCGGGCATGAGAGGAGAGAGCGTGCGCTGGTAGAGGTGGATGCCCGCCAGCAGGGCCCGCGCCGACAGTTGCTCGGCGGGTGGGCGGGAGAAGTCGACGGCGAGGGCGACGACGAGGAGGAGCAGTACCCGCCACAGCCAGCGCATCGCGCGGCGCGGCGGGTGAGCCGAGGCCTCCGGGGCAGGGCTGGCAGTCCGCGTGATCACGGCCGGCCGCTGGCAGCGCGGCCAGGGTGGGGACGGCAGGCCCTCCACCGCTGGCCGCGGGGCCCGCGAAGGATCAGAAGCGGTCGGCGTACTGGCTCACGCCCGGCACCAGCAGGCGTTGGCCGTTGATGCCCTTGACGATGGCCATGATGTGGAAGATGAACACCGCCAAGACGAGGATCGGGTAGGCCAGCAGGGTCACGCAGCCGAGAACGGGGATCTGGCCGATGATCATCATCATGATCCCGACCACCGTGAAGAGGACGATCTCCGCCACCAGCAGCACGATGCCGTGCTTGGCGTGCCACTGAACCTCCTGGTCCTCCTTCTCGACGAGGAGGGGGATCAGGGCCAGCAGCCCCAGATACGACAGCGCGATCATCACGCCGCGGTTCTCGCTGACCTTGCCACCGCCGGGCGGCGGGGGCGGCGGGCTACCACCGATGGGGGGCGGCGGGGGGAAGTTCGGGTCGCTCACTCTGGTACCCTCCTTTGGGTTCCGAAACGACCAGCCGGCAGGCCGGAACTGGCCGACGAAGCGTGCACTGGGGCTCTTATGCCCGGCAGTCTATACAAGGGGCCGGGTACCGACAAGCGCGCTCAGGTGGGCCCGAAGGCCTCGGCGACGATCCCGAGGTCGGCGAGCGCGGCGTCGAGCCCGGCACGGTGAGACTGGCGGACGGCCAGCTCGAAGGTTACGGCCTCGCCGTAACGCTCGCCGAGGAGCTCGACCTCGGGGGGGTGCACCAGGCGCTTGACGGCCCCCACTCTCTCGTAGGGCACGGCGAGGCGCAGGTGGTCGAGGGGGTGCCGTTCGCTGGTCGGCAGCATGGCGAGGGCCTCGCGCAGCGCACCGGCATAGGCCCTCGCGAGGCCGCCCTTGCCGAGCTTGGTGCCCCCAAACCACCGCACCACCACCCCAAGCACGTCCGAGACCTCGGCGCCGCGCAGCACCCGCAGCATGGGGGCACCGGCGGTGCCGGCCGGCTCGCCGTCGTCGTTGCTGCGCTCGTCGAGCGATGCTGGCGCGCCGACCTGGCCCAGGCGCCAGGCCCAGCAGTGGTGAGTGGCGTCAGGGAAGTGCGCACGCACCGCGGCCAGCTCGCGCAGTGCTTCCTCGCGATGGGCGACCGGGATGAGCAGGGCCAGGAAGCGCGAGCCCTTTTCCCGCAGCTCGGCCGAGGCGCGCTCGGCGGCGACGCGATACGGCGGCGCTGGCGGCTCGGCGGGCACCGGCTGGCCGCGCTCAGCGAGCGACGCGCTCGTAGAGGTCCTGGTACTGGCGCACGACGTGGTCCTGGTCGAAGCGCTCGACGACCCGTTGCCGCGCCAGCTCGCCGAAGCGGCGATGGCGGTCGGGATCGGTGAGGAGCTCGAGCGCGGCCGCCGCCATGCCGGCGACGTCCCCCACGGGCAGCAGGAAACCCGTCTCGCCGTGGTCCACCACCTCGGGGAGCCCACCTGCCCGGGCCCCGATCACCGGTACCTCGCAGGCCAGCGCCTCGAGGGCGGCGAGGCCGAAGGACTCGGCGTCGGACGGCAACAGGAAGAGGTCGGCGCCGATCAGCACCTCTTCGACCAAGGGCAGGTTGCCGATGAAGACGATGCGGTCGCAAGTGCCGAGCTCGCGGCAGCGCTGCTCGACCTTGGCGCGGTCCGGTCCATCCCCCACCAGCAGCAGGCGGGCCGGCAGCTCGCGGCGCACGCGGTCGAAAGTCTCGATCACGTCGAGCACCCGCTTGACCGGCCGGAAGTTGGAGATGTGGACGAGGACCTTCTCCCCCGGCTTCGCCCAGCGATGGGCGCAGGGGCCGCCCACGGCCCGCTCGAAGCGACCGGGGTCGATGAAGTTCGGGATCACCTCGATCGGCATCCCAACCCCGAAGGTCTCGTAGGTCTTGGTGCGCAGCCAGTCGGAGACCGCCGACACCGCGTCGCTCTCGACGATGCCGTAGCGCGTGGTCTCGAGGTAGGACGGATCGTTGCCGACCAGGGTGATGTCGGTGCCGTGGAGGGTCGTCACCACCGGCATGGGTTGTGGCGTGAGGATCTGCCGGGCGAGGACGGCCGAGACGGCGTTGGGCACCGCGTAATGCACGTGCAGCACGTCCAGCCGCTCGTTGCGCGCCACCTCGACCATCTTGGTGGCGAGCGCCTGCGAGTAGGGCGGGTAGTCGAAGAGCGGGTACCGGGGCACGACCACCTCGTGGTAGTGCAGGTTCGAGAACAGCTGCGGATAGAGCTGCGCCTCGATCGACGACGGGTTGCCCCACAGCCCGGCGAGGCGCGACGGCAGCGCGTAGCTCAGGATGTGGACCTGGTGCTCGGCGGCGGCGAGGGCCATGGCGAGCTCCGTGGCCACCACGCCCGAACCGCCGAAGGTCGGGTAGCAGCTGATGCCGATCCTCATCGCACTCCTCCCGGGAGAACGGCGAGGGGGTCAGCCACCGCGAGCGGCAGCCGGCTCCAGAAGGGCTCGCCGAAGGTGGCGCCGATCATCTCGCCGAAGTGCCGCGCGCGGCCCTCGACGGCCAGCCGGAACTCGGCCGTCGCCACCTTGGTCACCGGTTCGTCGCGGCGCTCGCCCGGCTGGTGGAGCTGGCTGCGGTAGGCGGCGAGGGCGGCGAGCTTCGCCGGCCAGCCGGCGGTGGCGTCGACGACGAAGCGGGGCTCGAAGGGGTCGTGCTGCATGTAGGCGAAGAGCGCCGCCGGCCGGTGCGGCTCGCCCTCGCCGCGGCGGCGCAGGCCGGCGTAGAAGCAGGCGGCCTCGACCAGGCGGTGGGCTCGACCGTGGTCGGGGTGGCGGTCGGCCGGGGTCGGTGCCAGGACGAGCTCCGGGCGATGCCGGCGCAGAACGCCGATCAGCGCCTCCTCCTCGGCCTCGCCGCTGCGCAGGCGGCCGTCGCCGCAGTCGAGGAAGTCGAGGCTCGCCGCCCCCAACGCCGCCGCCGCGGCCTCGGCCTCGGCCAGCCGCTCCGCTGCCGTGCCACGGGTCCCCGCCTCACCGCGCGTCAGATGCAGCAGGCCCACTCGCCGCCCCTGGGCCGCGAGCTGAGCGAGGGTCGCGCCACAGCCGAGCTCCACGTCGTCCGGGTGGGCACCGATGGCGAGCACGTCGAGGGTCATGGCGTCTCCTGGAATCCCCCTCACACCCGCACCACCTGCAGGCGGCGGGGGTCGAGGGCCATCTGCTCCCAGATGGCGTCGACGACCTCCAGTCCGTAGCGGGCGGGGTAGTGAGCGGTGGTGACAATGCGCTCCTGCAGCTTGCCGCCGGGAAGGAGGTGCGCCCGCAGCTGCTCGAGGCGACGGCGCGCCGTCTCGTCGGCGCGGGCGGCGGCGGCGGTGAGCTTCTCGTTGAAGGTGGTGAGCGCCCGCTCGATGGTCTCGCGGGTCTTGCGGTAGGGGGTCTCGAGGCCGGGGTCGATGGCGAGCGCCTGCTCGCGCAGCGCCGCCAGCCGGCGCTCGAGCTCGGCCCCGAGATCGTCCGTCGTCGCCAGGCCCTGGCGGGCGGCGAGGCGACGGTCGACCTCGGCGGGGTCTCCCAGCAGGTGGGCCAGCTCCAGCCCGAGCTGGGAGAGCCAGGTGAGGTGGCGCTCCTCGACGATCGCGACCTGCGGCCGCAAGGTGGTCCACGGCGCCGTGATCCCCAGCAGCGGGTACGCCGCCGCCACCTGCGCCATGTAGGCGATCTCACCCGGACCCATGACCTGCAACGTGGTACCGAGGACGGCGTCCTGGATCGCCGGTCGGGCGAGCACACCCGGGCTCACCACCAGCGGGTTGTCCTCCACCAGGGCGAGCAGGTCGGCGACCGGCCGCTCGCGCCCGTCACCACCGCGCAGGGTCCAGGCCTCCTCTCCCCGCCACTCGATCCGTCGCCGCGCCCCGGCGTCGAGGGCGAAAAGGGGCGAGAGGCCGGGCTGCGGTGCCACCTGCAACGCGAATCCCCGCGCCTCGATGCGGCTGTCGGCGGCCCGGTAGGCCGCCTCCAGGGCGGCGCGCTCGCGGATGAGGCGCAGCAGGTGAGGCCTCTCGGCGGCTTTGAGCTCGGGGAGCTGCGCGTCGAGGAAGAGGGGCGAGCGCGCCCCCAGCAGGTGCACCATCAGGCGAGGGAACGCCTCGCCGAAGCGGGCGCTCGGCCGGTACCAGCTGGCCACCTGCTGCCAGAAAGCGGTGTTGCTCGGCCCGTTGGGCAGCTCGCTGAAGCGGGCGAGCGCCGCCTCGACCCCGGGGCCGAAGCTGCGCGCCCCCACTGGCAGCAGGGGCGACGGGTCGGGACCGAGGTCACAGCTCGCGAGCTCGCCCGGCGTGGGCACCGCGGCGGTCGAGACCTCGGCCCAGTCGTGGTCCTCCGTCGCCACCCAGAAGACGGCGACGGCGCTCTCGCCGGCCGCCTCGATGGCCGCCGCCCAACGGGCCGCGGCGATCGCCTTCGAGAGGGTGAGCAGGGGGCCGCCGAAGAGGCCTGGCTGTTGGCCGGTGACCACCACGCGAGTGTGCGGGTCGGCCAGCTTGGCCGCCAGCTCATCCGCTGCTGGATGGCCGTAGGCCCGGTTGGCGGCGGCGAGGCCGGCGGCCAGCGCACGCCGTTCGACGGCGGGCGGCGGGCCGCTCGGCAGCGTGCCCGGGGGCAGGTGGCGCAGCGGCGCCAGCAGGTCGGTGTGCCGGCCGTCGAGGAAGGCTGCCGGCAGGGCACGCAGGCGGCCCAGGGCGACGAGGTCGAGGTCGCCGAAGGGCGGCGACGGGGTCTGCGGGTCGTTCATCGCAAGCTCAGGTCTTTCTCGCCAGCAGGATCATCCGCTCGCTGTCCGCCGAGTAGGTCTCGCCGTCGAAGGCGCCGTAGGCAGCCTCCAGCTCGAAGCCGGCCCAGCCGAGCCCGTTTCGCGCCTCGTCGAGGCGGTAGGCCCGCACGCTTTCGAGGTAGCTGCGCGCCGGTTCGCCGGCGCGGCCCACCCGGATGCGTTTGTTGATGCGCTGGGTCGCCGGGTCGTACCAGCGCTCGAGCTCCACCTCGCGACCGGAGACCACCTTGCTCTCGCGCGGCTTGAGGCCGCGGATCGCTGGTTCCGGGTTGAGCAGATCGAGGAGAAACCAGCCGCCGGGGGCCAGCACCCGCGCCACCTCTTGGAGGACGAGGAAGTTCTCCCGCTCGCTCTCGAAGTAGCCGAAGGAGGTGAAGAAGTTGAGCACCCAGCCGAAGCTCGCGAGCCGGAACGGCAAGCGTCGCATGTCGCCGCAAGCCCGCCGGCTGCCGGCGCGGTGGGCGAGCAAGGTGAGCGAGAGGTCGATGCCCACGGCGACGTGGCCGCGGGCGGTGAGCGCGTCGGAGTGCCGGCCGGCCCCGCAGGCGAGATCGAGGACCGGCGCCGGCACCGGCGCCGGCAGCCTCTCCACGACGAAGCCCACCTGGTGCTCTGCCTCGTCGCGGTCGCGGTGGGCGTAGAGGTCGAGATAGTCCTCGCCGAACCACTCGCGGTACCAGGTCACGGTGGCGGATGATAGCGCGCCCGCCGCGGCACCCGGTGCGCAGGCGGGCGCCGTGGCCGCGAGCCGCGCTATCCTCTGGCGCCATGACGAGAAGGCAGGTCCTCCTCGGCTGCTTTGCGGCCGGCTTCGCCGCCCACTGCCTGGCGGCCACCGCCGTCTGGCGGGGCTGGGCCCACGGCACGCGCGGGGTCTGGCTCGTTTGGATGGACTTTCCGCTCTCTCTGCTGTGGCTTTCCGCTCGCGGGCCGGCGCTCTTCGCCTGGACCCTCCTCGGCGGCGGCCTGTGGTGGGGCCTGCTCACCGCCGGGCTCGCCTGGCTCACCGGCCGGTTGCTCTCCGGCCGCCGGGGCTGAGGGACCGCCGGATGCTCACGCTCGGCTCGCTCGCCATCGACCCGCCGCTCGTCCTCGCCCCGATGGCCGGGGTCACCGACCGCGACTTCCGGCTGATCCTGCGCCGGATCGGCGGCGTCGGCCTCCTGACCATGGAGTTCGTCTCTGCCAGGGGCCTGGTCCGCGGCGACCGCGGGGCACACGGGGTGATGGTCTTCAGCGCCGAGGAACGCCCGCTCGCCATCCAGATCTACGGCTCCGACGCTGACACCATGGCTGCCGCGGCCGGCCTGGTCGAGGCCGCGGGCGCCGACGTCTGCGACATCAACATGGGCTGCCCGGCCAACAAGGTGCTGGCCGGCTGCGCCGGCGCCGCTCTGATGGGCGACCTGCGGCGAGCCCGCGAGATCATCACGCGGGTGCGGCGGGCCACCCGCCTGCCGCTCACCGTCAAGTTCCGCCTCGGCCTCGACGAGCCCCGTCGCAACTACCTGGAGCTCGGCCGGCTCTGCGAGGCCGAGGGCGTCGACGCCGTCACCCTGCATGGCCGCACGGCGCGGCAGATGTTCCGCGGCGAGGCCGCCTGGGAACCGATTGCCCGCCTCAAGGCGGCGCTCGCGATCCCGGTGATCGGCAATGGGGACGTCGAGAGCCCCGAGGACGCTGTCGCCCTGCTGCGCCAGACGGGTTGCGACGGGGTGATGATCGGGCGGGCCGCCACGCGGGACCCTTGGATCTTCCGGCGGATCGCCGCCCGGCTCGCCGGTAGCGCCTTCCAGGCGCCCACCCTCGCCGAGCGCTGCCAGCTGATCGCCGACCACTTCGCGACGGTGGTCGCTCGCGACGAGGAGGGCGAGGCCCTGCACAAGCTGCGCGTCTTCACCCGCTGGTACAGCCTCGGCCTGCCCGACGGCGCCCGCCTGCGCCAGCAGATGCAGCAGCTACCGACCACCGGGGCCTTCCTCGCTGCCGTCGACGGCTACTTCGCCGACCTCCTCGCCCGGGAGGCGGCTTGAGCAGCGAGACCCTGGTGGGCCGCACCTACGGTCGCGTTCTCGCGGCCTGCGACGCCGAGGCGAGGGCGGCCCTCGGCCGCGCCGCCGAGCAATGGGGGGCCGAGTGGCTGCCGGCCGAAGGCACGCTCCACCTGCCGCTCTCGGCCGGGCTGCGGGCGGGCTTCGTCAGCTGCCAGACCCGCCTGGCGGCGGCTGGCGCGGCGACCGAGGTCACTCTCACGGTGGGCGCCGAGCGCTGGTTTCTCCGCCGCAACGCCGTCGCCGTGCTGGTGATCGGCGCTCTCGGCGGCGGCGCGGCCCTGCTTTGGCCGCTCTGGCCCGGCCTCACCCCGCTCGCGCCCTTGGGCGCCGTCCTGGTGCTCACCGCCTGGTTCCTGGTGATCTCACGGCTGACCACCAACACGCCGGACGACTTCCTGCGCTTGGTGGACGACGAGTTGGCCGGCGACGGCGGGGCGGACTGAGCACGGAATATCGCCCCGCCCCGGCGGGTTCTGGTGAACGGTTCTTTGGCAATCGAAGGGCGACAGGACGACCAAGGGGGCGTACCGGTTTCGACGGGGAGCTGGCGAGCGGGGGGTTGCGTGCCGAGCTCGGGCTCGTAAAAGCCGAAACAACACAACTGCCAACGACAACTTGGCTCTCGCGGCCTAACTAAGGGCTGCGACGTGCTGCCGGAGAGGCTGATCCGCCACTCCCCGGCAGCGCGCTACTCGAGGCGGATCAAGGGCCCGGATGGCTCCGCGACGGGTTCCGAGATCAAAGCGAAGCTGGCCAATGCACTGGGTGCCTTCTTCCCCGGAGCGGCGGCGAGACCCAAAGAAGAAGGCTACGCACGTAGAGATCTTCCGTAAGCGTTTCTCGGACGTGGGTTCAATTCCCACCGCCTCCACCACCCACCGCCCGTTCGATGCTCCCCTCGTAGGGAGGGGCCAAGACTCCCACCTCGGTGATGATGCCGGCGATCAGCTCGTGCGGCGTCACGTCGAAAGCGAAGTTCAAGGCGCGGGTGCCCGCCGGCGCCACCTCCACCCCGAAGACCTCGGTGACCTCGCGGTCGGCGCGCACCTCGATCTCGATCTCTGCCCCGGTCGCCGTCTGCGGGTCGATGGTCGACAGCGGCGCCGCGACGTAGAACGGCACGCCATGCCGCGCCGCGAGCACCGCCAGGGTGTAGGTGCCGATCTTGTTCGCCGTGTCGCCGTTGGCCGCGATGCGGTCCGCTCCCACCACGGCGCGATCGACCAGCCCGCGGGCCATCAGCGCACCGACCGACGAGTCCGTCACCAGCTGGAAGGGGATCCCCAGGCGCTGGAGCTCCCAGGTGGTGAGGCGCGCCCCCTGGAGCAGCGGGCGGGTCTCGTCGACCCAGACGTGGCTCACCCCGCCGCGGCCGTGCGAGGTCTGGATCACGCCCAGAGCGGTGCCGATGCCGGCGGTGGCGAGCGCCCCGGTGTTGCAGTGGGTGATCACCCGGTCACCGGGCTGGAAGAGGGCGGCGCCATGCTCGCCGATCGCCCGGTTGGTCGCCACGTCGGCGGCGTGGAGCTCCTCGGCCCAGCGCAGCATCACCGCCACCGCCTCCTCGCGGCTGCCGCCGGCGAGGGGCGCGAAGACCTCACGGCCACGATCGAGGGCCCAGCGCAGGTTGACGGCGGTCGGCCGTGTCGAGCCCAAGAGGTCGGAAACCGCGGCAAAACGCTCGGCGAGGCTTATTCCCGCCGGCGTCGTCGCCAACCCCACGACCAAGCCGAAGGCGGCGGCGACGCCGATCGCCGGCGCCCCACGCACCGCCAGGCGACGGATCGCCTCGGCCACGGCCTCGGGCTCGCGGCAGGCGAGCCAGACCTCCTCGCGGGGCAGGCGGGTCTGGTCGAGCAGCTGCAGCGTTGCGTCCTTCCAGGCGATTGGGCTGAAATTTTCCATGACGGCGCGATCTTACGACGAGGGTGCGTGCGCAGCCGCGGAGGGGGACAGGCGGGCTGCTACAATCCGCGCCCATCTCGCCACCGTCGGCGCAGCGGCCCGCGCCCCCGAGGCAAGGCACTCACTCTCTGTCCAGGAGTCATCCCGTGAAAGGCGACGCCAGCCAGCTGGGTTTTGCCACCCGCGCCATCCACGCCGGGCAGGTCCCCGACCCGTCCACCGGGGCCGTCGCGGTCCCCATCTACCAGACCTCGACCTACGTCCACGAGCGGGTGGGCGAGAACAAGGGCTACGACTACGCTCGCGGCCAGAACCCCACCCGCCAGGCCCTCGAACGCAACCTCGCCTCACTCGAGGGCGGCGTGGCGGGTCACGCTTTCGCCTCCGGGATGGCCGCAATCTCGGCGGTGGTGAGCGCTGTGCGCAGCGGCGAGCGCGTGGTGGTCTCCCGCACCGTCTACGGCGGCACATTCCGCTACTTCACCCAAGTGCTCGACCGCACGGAGATCGAGTTCGTCTGGGTGGACACCACGGACCTCGCTGCCGTCGAGGCAGCCCTCGCACCGGGCGCTCGGCTGCTCTACGTCGAGACCCCGACCAACCCGCTGATCGAGGTCACCGACCTCGCCGCCTGTGCCCAGCTGGCGCACGCCCACGGTGCCCAGCTGGTGGTCGACAACACTTTCATGAGCCCGTACTTCCAGCGCCCGCTGGAGCTCGGCGCCGACATCGTGCTGCACTCGGCCACCAAGTACCTCGGCGGCCACAGCGATTGCCTGGCCGGGATCACCGTCGCCAAGAGCCAGGCCGATGCGGACTGGCTCGGCTTCGTGCAGAAGTCGGCCGGCGCCATCCTCGGCCCCCTGGACAGCTTCCTGGTGCTGCGGGGGATCAAGACCCTGGCCGTGCGCATGGATCGCCACGAGGAGAACGCGCGGGCGATCGCCCGCTTCCTCGTCGAGCACCCGAAGGTCCAGCGGGTCTTCTACCCCGGCCTCGTCGACCATCCGGGCCACGAGGTCCAGAAGCGGCAGGCGGGCGGCTTCGGCGGCATGATCGCTCTCGAGCTGGGCAGCCTCACGGCGGCGCGGAGCTTCCTCGACGCGCTACAAGTGGTGAGCCTCGCCGAGAGCCTCGGCGGCGTCGAGAGCCTCGCCTCGCACCCCGCCTTGATGACCCACGCCTCGGTGCCGGCCGCTCGGCGCGCCGAGCAGGGCATCACCGACGGCCTGGTGCGCATTTCCGTGGGGATCGAGGACCTGGACGACCTGCTGACCGACCTCGATCGCGCCCTCGCCGCGATCTGATCGCCAGGGGCGAAAGACCTTTCGCCCCTACGGCCCCGGCATCGCCGGTGGAGCTTTTTTCTGTGGTCGGGTAGCCCTACTCGTAGGCGAGGTCGTCCTCGTCGTCGTCCTCTTCATCGTCGAACTCGGCGTCCTTGTCGACCGAGTCGGCGATCCAGGCGACGAAACGCGGGTCCCCCTTGGGGACGCTCACGGCGAGGATCTCGGGGAGCTCGTAGTTGTGCAGCTCGCGGATGGTCTCCGCCACCGCCTCGAACTCCGTGTCCTGGGTCTTGATGATCAGCATGAACTCGTCGTCCTTGCAGATCTTGCCCTGCCAGCGGTAGATCGAGCGGACGCCGGGCAGGATGTTGACGCAGGCGGCCTGGCGGCGGGCGACGAGCTCGCGCGCGATGAGATTGGCCTGGTTCTCCGTACCGACGGTGGTCACCACGGCGATCACGCGCATCGGTCGACGTTACTCCAAGGCGTCGCGGGCCGTCAACGCCGCGAGGAGAGCGCCGCTCTCGGCCCCCGGTGCGGCGATCGGGAGCGCGCGAGGCGCTCCCGACGGGCCCTCAGGGCCGCCGCCAGAGCTCGTTCTCGGGGTCGTAGACGAGGATCCGCACGCGCCCGCTCGCCCCGAGCACGCGCACGGCCGCGAGGCTGGAGCGATGGTCTGTCAGGTAGACCGTCCCCGGCGTGGCGCCGCCGAGGGAGCTCACGGCCGCGATGTCGGAGTTGTTGAAGCGAATCGGATCGTCGAGTCGGTCGAGGCGCCGACGAGGGCTGCCGGGATCGCGCGGCGCGGGTGGCGCGAGGATACCGAAGCCGACCCCGGGGCCCAGGTGATCGAGGCGGTGCGGCGGCCCCATCACCGGGTCGATGCCTGCCGCGATGTCGTCGTTGCGCACGCCGTCACCGTCGGCGTCGCGGTAGAGGGTGTAGCTCACGGTGCCGTCCTCGGCGGTAACGAACTTCGCCCCCACGTTGAGGCCGTCCCGCATCGCCGTCGCCCGTGCCAGGCGGAAGACGCCGGCCACCTCGTAGGCGGCGAGGGTCACCCGGTCACGGGCGCTCGCCCGCAGGAGGTCCGGGAGGCCGAGTGCCGCGAAGAGCCCGATCATCGCCAGGGCGACGACCAGTTCGATGAGCTGAAATCCTGCCTGCTTGTGCATCGTGCACCGTCCTTGACGAAGGGAGGGGTCCGGCTTTCAAGGGGGGAAGGGGCGGGGCAGCACGCCCCGCCCCCAAGACTGCTCGACGACCTACTCCTCGCTCGGCGCTGCGGCCTGCTGGCTGCGCGGCGAGCGGACCTTCTCCTTGAGCGTGGTGGGGCCGCTGACGGTCACGTAGGGCTCGATCAGCGCCAGCGTCTTCTCGCCGATGCCACGGACCAGCAGCAGCTCGTCGACCTTCTTGAAGTTGCCGTTCTTTTCGCGGTGCTCGACGATCCGCGAGGCGACCGCCGGCCCCACCCGCGGCAGCAGCGCGAGCTCGCTCGCCGAGGCGGTGTTGAGGTTGACGACTCCCTTGCTCTCGGCGGCGAAGCCGGGCACGGCGAGGAGGGCGAGAGCGACGACGACGAAGGCGGCAGCGAAGCGACGGGTGCGGTTCATGGTGTTCTCCTTGTTCGATCTGGCAGTCGGGGACTGCGGTTTGGTTTGGGCTTGCTTCTCGCCGGCACCAGGCATCGCTGGCCGGCGTCTTGTCAGTTCGGTGATGGGGCCCCCTTGCGGGGCCCCGGTTCCTTACCGTCTGGATTTGCTCTTGGCTTTCTCTGGCCTCCCACCTCCTTTCTCCGGTCAGTGGCTGGCCAGGACGTAGATCAAGCCCGCTGCCAGGTCGTGCCAGGCTGCGCAAGTAACTGAAAACAGAGCAGTTGTTCGATTTGGCTAGAGGCCGTGGCAGCGGTCGGGCCGCAAGCGAGCTTGCGGCGACCGGGCTCGCGCCAGGGCGCGGCGACGGTCAACGCCCGTGGCAGCGAGCTCACGTGGGGAGCGCAGAGGATTGTGACGGGGGCAAAATGCTCTGCGGCTACCGGGGGCGGGTAGCGCGGAGGCCGGGGCGGTGGCGGTCGGGGGCGGCTTCGGTTAGATTTGGCCGGCGATGACCCAGTCCAGCACGAGGCCCCACTCCAAGTTCCGCGAGTACGCCGAGGCGATCCTCATCGCGGTGCTCTTCTTGAAGTTTGCCAACACGTTCGTCTTGCAGACCTTCTTCATCCCCAGCGGCTCGATGGAAGACACGCTGCTGATCGGCGATCACCTGTTCGTGAACCGCTTCATCTACGCCACTGAAGGGCCGCTGACGGGTGCGAGCTTCCTGCCTTCGCGGACCGTCCAGCGGGGCGACATCGTGATCTTCCGCTCGGTCGAAGACCCGAGCGTCGACCTCGTCAAGCGCTGCGTCGGCTTGCCGGGTGACGAGCTCAAGATGGTGGCGAAGCAGCTCTACGTCAACGGCCAACGGGTCGAAGACTCGAGCTACGCCCTGCACAAGGAGGCCGGCGCCTTCGCCGCCGATCCGCGCACCCGCGCCTACGTGCAGAAGCGGGACAACTTCGACAGTTTCGTGGTGCCGCCCGACCATTACTTTTGCCTCGGCGACAACCGCGACAACTCCCACGACTCACGCTTTTGGGGTCCGCTTCCTGCCGAGAACGTGCGCGGGCGGGCACTGCTGATCTACTGGTCGAACGGCGGCGAGACGCCCGACGGCAAGTGGCGCGGCATCGGCAACACCCTGGCTCACCTTGCCAAGACTGCGCTCGGCTTCTTTTCCAACACCCGTTGGGAGCGCACCCTTGACCTCATCCGCTGATGGCGGCGGTGCCGGCGCCAGGCGTTGGCTCGCCAACGCCTGTGGCCTCACTCGCGAGCTGGGCGAGGCCTTCCTCATCGCCGTGCTCTTCGCCCTCTTCGTCCGTACCTTCGTCTTCCAGGCCTTCCGCATCCCCTCGAGCTCGATGGAGCAGAACCTCCTGGTGGGCGACCACATCCTGGTCAACAAGTTCGTCTACTCGCCCGGCGCCACGGCGGTCGAGCGGTTGCTCCTGCCGGAACGACGGGTCGAGCGCGGCGACGTGGTCGTCTTCCGCTTTCCCCGCGACCCCAGCCGCGACTTCATCAAGCGCTGCCTGGGACTGCCGGGAGATGTCGTCGAGCTGCGCGACAAGCACCTGTTGATCAACGGCCGGCCCCTGGCGGAGAGCGCCTACGCCTACTTCGCCGAGGACCACAGCCCTCGCGCGCCGGGCTATCAGCCCCGCGGGCTCGTGCCGCGGGACAACATGGGCCCGCTCACGGTGCCGCCGGGCGAGTATTTCTGCCTCGGCGACAACCGCGACCTCTCGAACGACTCGCGGTTCTGGGGCACGGTGCCGGCCCGTTTCGTCAAGGGCCGCGCGCTGCTGATCTACTGGTCGTCGGTCGAGACCGCCGCTTCAGACCTGCCTGCACCGCCAGCAGCCGGCCTCTGGGCACGCCTGCGACGCCTGCTCGCCGCCACTCGCTGGGAACGCTGCCTGCGCGTCGTGCGTTGAGCCTGGTCCCGGGCGGAACGCCCTGGGCTGGTACACTACGCCGAGCCTTCGAAGGGGGTCCGCATGAAGAGCCGAGAGCGCGGTGACAGCAACCTGGGGTGCATCGTCTGGCTGCTCGTCCTGGTATTGGTCGGGATGGTGCTGTGGAAGGTGATCCCGGTGAAGATCCACAACGCCGAGCTCTACGACTACATGGTCGAGCTCACCAAGTTCGCTGGCAACTCCCACGTCGAGGACATCAAGAAGAAGATCCTGCTGAAGGCCCGGGAGCTCGAGCTGCCCGTCACCGACAAGCAGGTCGTCATCGAGAAGACCCGCGAGAAGATCCGCATCCGCTGCTTCTACACGGTTCCCGTCGAGCTGCCCGGATACACCTGGGAGATGGAGGTCGACCACGACATCGATCGGCCCATCTTCTACCTCTAGAGCCGCGGCGAGCGGCACGGCCCGCTGCCCGCGGTGAGGCCGCGGTCACGATCGCATGGACGCTGAGGGCGCGGTGCATCACGTGGAGGAGTCAGCGCCGCCCGCGGGCGGCGCGGCGACCGCCAGTGGGCGCCGCGCCGGGAGCCGGCGCGAATGGGCCCACCGGCTGGGCGTCGCGACACTGCTCGTCGAGGCCTTCCCTGGCTTCCTCCTCGGCACCCTCTTCGCGCAGCTACTCTTCTTCCTCAACCCCCACCTCCGGTTCGATCTACCGGTGATCGGCCGCGCCGTCGCTGCCTATGGTGCGACGGGAGCCGTGGCGAGCTTTGCTTTGCTGCGGTTGATGAGCCGCGGCCGGCGGCGGCGAGCCTGGCGGCAGGTACCATGGGCGATCACCCTGGCCCTCTGCGCTGCCGCCGTGCTCGGCTGGGTCCTGCCGTCCTACTACGCCTTCTATCTCCAGCCGGCGATGAACCGGCGGCTGATCAAGGCGGCGGTGTGGCTCTCGGCGACGGGCCTCGTCTGCTTCTACACGGCGCTGTTGCACTCGTTGTCGCGCCGCCGCTACGGCATCCGCAGCCGGCTGGGCTTCGTGCTCTGTACGGCAGCGGCGATCGCTGCGATGGCGGAGCGACGCGGCGCCTATCCCACGCCGACGCCACCGGCGGGCCGGCCGGCTCAGCTCGAAGAGAGGGCGCGCCCCCCCCTCCTCTTCGTGGGGATTGACAGCGCGACGCTGAGCGCCGTGCTGCCGTTGGCTGAGCAAGGGCGCCTCCCCTTCTTCGCCCACCTCCTCGAAAACGGCGCCCACGGCCACTTGAGCTCGCTCGAGCCCTTCCGTTCGGGTTCCCTGTGGGCGACGCTCGCCACCGGCAAGCTACCGTACAAGCACGGCATCGTCGGTCGCTGGGCCTTCGCACCGTTTTCTCTGCCTTCTGGGGCGGAGCTCAAGCTGCTGCCACCCTTCCAGCCCTTCCGTGGCTGGGCCAAGCTGGGGGCCGGAGGCCGGCACCTGGACGCCGGTGACCTCACCGCACTACCCCTCTGGCGGATCCTCGCCCGGGTGGGCCTGCGCACCAGCGTCGTGGGCTGGCCGGGCTCGAGCCCCGTGCAGGTGGAGCCGGCGGCGATGGTGAGCGACGACTTCTTTGCGCGGCCCGAGGGGCGGGGGGCGATCTGGCCCACGGAGCTTCGCGAGCCGGCGCTCGCCTTGGCACGGGTGGCGCAGGAAGCCCCGCTCTTCGCCGCGGGAACGCTCGAGGGCGTCGCGCCGGGCCTGCTTGCCCAGGCCGGGATCGCCGATCGCTGGCGCCTCGAGGTGGCGGAGAAGCTCGCCGTCGAGGGTTGGGGCGAGGGCGCTCTCTTCGTCACCTTGCCCGGGCTTCGCGACGTCTCGGCGGCGGCCTTCGGCGGCTACTACGCCGCGCAGCTCGAGGGGGTCCGCAGCCCGAGCGTGCTCGCCGCGGAGCAGGCCGTCGAGACTTACTACGCTCTCCTGGATCGCTTCCTCGCCGAGCTCTGGCAGCTGAGCGGCGAGCGTGGTCTGCTGGTGGTGGCGTCGGCCTACGGAGCCGAGCCGCCGCGCGGCTGGCAGTGGTTCAAGGCCCAGTTCTCCGGCCGGCGGGCCCTCGAAGGCGACTTCTCAAAGGCGCCAGCGGGGTTGCTGCTGATGTACGGAGAGAGCGTGCGCCCTGGCGTGCGGCTCGAGGACGGCGAGCTGGTCGATGTCGTCCCGACCCTGCTCTACGCCTTGCGCTTGCCGATCGCCAACGATCTGGACGGCAAGGTCCTGCGCCATGCCTTCGACCCGGCCGTCCTCGCCCGCCACCCCCTCACCTTCCTGCCCTCCTACGAGCCGGCGGGCAGCGGGGCGCCACCCTAGCCCGCCCTGCCGGCCTTGCCGCCGCGCGGCTTCTCCTGCGGCTCGGCGCTCGCCGGCGCCGCGTCGCTCGGCGCCGTGGCAGGCGCGGCCGGAACACTGTTCGAGTCCATCCCGCAGCGTCCTTCGAAGAGCGCTCCATCTTCGATCACCAGGGTGGGGGTCCGCAGCTCGGCGTAGACCTTGCCGCCGGGAGCGAGGTGGACCTTGCGCTCGGCGGCGATGGTGCCGCGCACCGTTCCGGCGACAAAAATCTCGCCAACGCGGATCTCGCCATCGACCTCGCCATGCTCGCCGACGACGAGGTTGCCGCTCGACGAGATCGTGCCCGTGATCTTGCCCTCGACGCGGAAGGTGGTCTCGAAGCGCAGCTCTCCCTGCAGATGGCTGCCACGATCGAGAAAGCCATTGAGCTCGTTGCCCGCGCCATCGGATCGGAATTTCATCAGCTACTCACCTCGGTCCAGCAGGAGATCGTAGAGGCGCATCAGCTCCTCTTCCGAGTGGAAACGGATTCGGACCTCGCCGCCGCGGCCGCGGCGGCGGATCTCGACACGAGTCATCAAACGCTGCGTGAGCCTCTCCTCGGCCGCCACCGTGTGCACGTCCTTCGCCGGCTTGGGGCGGGCCGGGGCAGCCTCGGCAACCAGGGCCTCGGCGTCCGAAAGGGCCGTCATCTGCTCGAGATCGCGCGCGGAAAGGCCCTCGCGGACGGCGCGCTCGGCGAGCTCTACCTGGGCCTGCGGCTGCTCGAGAGCAAGGAGGGGTCGCGCCTGGCCAGCGGTGAGCCGGCCCTCGCGCAGGAGGTCCTGCACCGCGGTGGGCAGGCGCAGCAGGCGCAGCGCATTGGCGATCGCGGGCCGGCTCTTGCCCACCCGTTGGCCGATCTCGTCCTGCGAGAGCTGGAAGTCCTCGCGCAGGGCGCGGTAGGCCTCCGCCTCCTCCAACGGGTTGAGGTCGCTACGCTGGAGGTTCTCGACCAGGGCGAGCTCCAAGAGTTCCCGCTCGTCGGCAACCTGCCGCATCGCCACCGGCACCGTCGTGAGCCCGGCCAGCTTGGCGGCCCGCCAGCGCCGCTCACCGGCGACGATCTTGTACTTGCCGCCGGCCTCGGGGGTCACCACGATGGGTTGCACCACTCCCTGGGCGCGGATCGACTCGGCCAGCTCGGCGAGGCTCTCCTCATCGAAGCGGGTTCGCGGCTGGCGCTCGTTGGGCCGCAGCCGCTCGATCTCGAGGCGGTCGGTGACCGCCGGCGGCTTCTCCCCCAGGAGCGCGTCGAGCCCCCGGCCCAGGCCCTTGCGCTTGGTCATGGCGCGCCGCCCAGGAGCTCGCGGGCCAGACCGAGGTAGGCCTCGGCGCCGCGGCTCTTGATGTCGTACTGGATGATCGGCTGGCCGTGGCTGGGCGCCTCGGCGAGCCGGACGTTGCGCGGCACGACGGTCTGGAAGACCTTGTCGCCGAAGTGGCGGCGGACTTCCTCGAGGATGTCCCGCGAGAGGTTGGTGCGCTCGTCGAACATGGTGAGCAGGATGCCGGCGATCTCGAGCCCGGGGTTGAGCCCGCCCTGAATCCGCCGCACGTTGGCGACCAGCTCACTGATCCCCTCAAGCGCGAAGTACTCGGCTTGCAAGGGCACCAGGACGCCGTGGGCCGCCGACAGGGCGCCGACGGTCAGGTGGCCGAGCGAGGGCGGGCAATCGATGAGGATGAAGTCGTAGGAGCCGACGACGCTCGCCATCGCGTCCTTCAGGCGCTGCTCCCAACCGGGCTCACCGACGAACTCCACCTCGACGCCGACCAGATCGCGGTCGGCGGGTGCCAGGTCGAGGTTCGGAAAGCCCGTCTTGCGCACCACGGAGCCGAGCGAGCAGTCGCCCGACAGCGCATGGTAGAGGTGCTGCGCGCCAGCCCGCTCGCCGATACCGCGCGTGGCGTTGCCTTGGGGATCGCAGTCGACCAGCAGGACGCGCTTGTCGTAGGCCGCGAGCGCGGCCGAGAGGTTGATGGCGGTGGTCGTCTTGCCGACGCCGCCCTTCTGGTTGGCGATTGCCAGGATTCGTCCCATGGTGCCTCTGTCCCGCTCGGCGCCACCCGCGCAAGCCCAGATGCGCTGCCGGCTCGCGGCGGGTCGCGAAACTTGCGTCCGCTCAGCCGCGGACGAACTCGACGATGCTGCGCTCCGCGCTCCCTGCGAGGTGGGCTCGGCGCGCCACCCGCCAGGGTGCCGGCATGGCGGGATCCTCGCGGCCGACCCAGAGCAGGAGGCGGGCTGCCGGCGAACAACGTCCGAGCAACTCCTCTAGCGGCTCGCCTTCCAGTCGGATGGCGCGTGCGGTCAGCACGTCGATGCTCGCAGGGACCCCCTCCGGCAACGGCCGCCGGACTCTAGCATTCAGGCAGTGGCACGGCAACGCGGCGCGACGGGCGACGGCGGACAGAAAGGCCCACTTGCGCTCCCGCGCTTCGACCAGCGTGACCCGGGCCTGCGGCAGCAACGCCGCCAACACCAGCCCGGGAAAACCCGCACCGCTGCCCACGTCGACGATCTGGCTCGCTGGAGCCAGGTCGGCGAGAAGCGGCAGAGCGGCCATCGACTCGGCGAAGTGGCGCTCCAGGACCTGATCCAGGGTGCCCGGGCCGATCAGCGAGAGCGTGCGGTTCCAACGCCGGAGCTCGTCGTAGTGGAGGAACAAGGCGTGGCCCGCAGCCTCGGGCATCGGCGCCGGGGAGACGCCCGCGAGCCGCTCGAGAAAGAGGGGCTCCGCCAGCTCGGGAAATCCGTCTCGTTTCATCGCTCCTCCACGCAGGGCCTACGGGTCACGGCCGCGACTCGTCGACTCTCCAGCCGCCCGGAGAGTGTTCCACGTGAAACCTCCTTGGCGCCACCACGGGCACAGTTTCACGTGAAACGACGCTGCGAGCCTGGCGGCGCGTAACGACGGGCGCGACTGAAGGCGGCAGGCGACGAGCAGAGAGAGCGTCACCCAAGGGCGGCCGCAGCCCAGAAACAAGGCAACCCAAAAACAAGAAGGGCGGCCACCAGGCCGCCCTTCCGCCTTCCGAACGAGAACCCGGCTCAACGCGGGGCGACCAGTACCCTCTTGAAGAAGCCCTCGCCCTGGCTCTCGGTGGTGACGTTGGGGTCCTCCTTGAGCTCGAGGTGGACCAACCGGCGCTCCGCCGGGCCCATGGTGTCGAGCAGCACGCCTTGGCCCGTGCCGCGCACACGCTCGGCCGTTTCGCGCGCCAAGGCCCGCAGGCCGCGCTCCTTCTCGGCGCGATAGCCCTCGCTGTCGACGCGGCAGCTCATCGCCCCTTGGCGCTCCCGCGCCAGCATTCGCGGCAGGAGGTACTCGATGGCCTCCAGAAGCTCGGCCTCCTCGGCCAGCAGGCGCTCTCGATCCGCACCTGCGAGGTCGACCTCCAGCCCCTCCTCGGTCGTCGTCACCCGCACGGACAGGTCGAGCCCCGCAAGCCGTAGCAGGTCGCCCATGGCGGCCGCCGCCTGCTCCGCCGCGTCACCCACACGCACGGCGCCGGTGGTCGCCAGCTCGACCTCGAGACGCTCCGGCCGCGGCCGACGCTCGCGCCGCTCCTCCCGGGAGTGGCCGGAGCTCCGAGCCGGCCCCTCGGCGGGACGGGGCGAGGCGGCCGGGCGGGCAGCGACGGCAGCCGGCGCCGCGGGCGGGCGGGCAAGCAGCGGTGCTGGCTCGCGCTCCGGGTTCGCCGGGTCCACCTCGATGACCACCCGCCGAGGGGTCTTCACGAAGCCGTGCCGCTTCTCGACGAGACTGTAGTTGACCCTCTCGGGCGGCAGCAGGAAGCTGCTCGCGGCTGCCATCACCGCCTGCTCCAGGGTGTTGCCGGAAAAGAAACGCCGCTTCATCGCCACCTTCCAATCGCTCGCGCTGGGGGTTAGACGGGCGGAGGCCGAGAGCCCGCGCCTCACGCCGACTTCTTGGTCTTCTCCTTGCCGCCGTCCTTCTGGTTCAGGACACGGTTATACACCGTCTGCTGTGCGATGCCGAAGACGTTGTTGGTCAACCAGTAGAGCTGCAGGCCGCTCGGGAAGCCGGCGAAGAGCACCGTGAAGACCAGCGGCAGGATCATCATCAGCCGCCGCTGCATCGGGTTACCGGTCGCTGGCATCATCAGCTGCTGGCCGAGCTGGGCAGCGCCCATGATGATCGGCAGCAGGTAGTAGGGGTCGCGGGCCGAGAGGTCGTGGATCCACAGGATCCACGGCGCGTGGCGCAGCTCCACGGCGGCCGGAAAGATGCTGTAGAAGGCGATGAAGACGGGAAACTGCAGCAGCATCGGGAGACAGCCGCCGACCGGGTTGGCTCCCGCCGCCGAGTACACGGCCATCTGCTCTTCCTGCTTCTTGCGCTGCATCTCGAGGTTCATCCGCCCCTGCTTGTCGCGCAGCTTGCCGGCGTACTTGGCCTCGATCGCCTGCATCTTCGGCTGCAGCTCCTGCATCTTCTTCATCGACACCATGCTCTTGTGGGTGAGCGGCAGGAGCGCCAGGCGGATGAGCACCGTGAGCAACACGATGGCCCAGCCGTAGTTGCTCACCACGTGGTCGTGAAGCCAGCGCAGGGCGAGGAGGAAGGGGAGAGCCAGGAAGCGGAACGAGCCCAGCTCGATGGTGCGCTCGAGGTCTTGGCCGAGGGCCGAAAGGCGGGACAGCTCCTTGGCGCCCCAGTAGGCCTGGCCGGCGAAGCTACTGCCGGAGCTCAGGAGCTCGAGGGCGAACTCATGCGGCCGGCCCTTCGGCTCGTTGGGCGCTTCCCCGGACGCCGGTAGCGGCGTGAACTGCCAGCTCCCCGCCGCCTTGCCCGGGTCGAGGCCGTAGGCCGAGACGACGGCCCGCTTGAATCCCTGCCGCGGCAGCAAGACGGTCAGGAAGTAGTTGTCCTCGAGGCCGATCCAAGCGAGCTCGTTGCCCGCCAGCTCCTGCCGCTTGGCGGAGCTCTGCACGGCCGTCGACTTGACCGCGCCGGCGGTGAGATAGACGACGGACCGCTTGGCCAGCCGGCTGCCCAGCTCCTCGGTGCCCGGGTTGCTCACCCCGGGGCCGACGAACACCGCCCACGGGCCGATGCCCGCCGCCGTGACCTCGTAGTCGAAGAGGCCATCCTCGCCGAAGGTGAAGACCTTCTCTACCCGGCCCGCGCTGCCGCCGTAGCGGAACTTGACCGTCCGCGGCTCGTTGGTGTCGCGAACCACCTCGAAGAACACCTGGTCGATCGCCAGCTGCTGGCCTTCCGGGCCGAGGAGGGCAAAGGGGTACGGGCCCGCGTCGCGCCGGCGCACGAGGTCGAGCGGATTGCCGCTGCCATCGCGCTGGCTCTTCAAGCGGTAGGAGACGAGCTGAGCGCCGCGGTTCGAGAGCTGGACGACGGCCTGATCGGTCTCGATGCTGACGGTCTCTTCACCGCTCGCCTCGGCGACCAGCCCAACGAGCGCCTCCTCGGCGGGCGGGGTCGCGGCTGGCGCGGGCTCGGCAGCGGTCGCCGCGGCTGGCCCCGCACTCTCAACGGGCGGCGGAGCTAGTTTCGGCACTGGCTTCTTGGGAGGGAAGAGCCAAGCCCAGAAGGCCAGCACCCCGAACGACAGCACCACGGCCAGGATCAATCGACGGTTGTCCACAGATGTCCTCTCGCCACACCGAACGGGGGATCAGGGGAGGTCGATCCCGCCAGGATGAAATGGATTGCAGCGCAGCAGCCGAGCGCCGGCCCGCAAGGACCCTCTCCAGGCCCCATCGCGCAGGATGGCGAGGCGAGCGTACTCCGAGCAGGTTGGGCTGAAGCGACAGGCCCGAGGCAGCAGGGGGGAAACACGCGCCTTGTAGACATCCAACAAGGCGACCAGCCAGCGCCTCATTGCGCCGGCACGGCCCGCCAGCGGGCGAGCAGGGCCAGAAGGAGGCGCTGCAGCTCGCTCTCGAGCTGAGAAAAGGAGGCCCCGGCCGCCGCGGGCTTGAGGTGAACCACCAAGTCCACCGCCGGCAGACGTTCGCGCTCGGCCCAGCGGCGGTAGATCTCGCGGACCCGGCGGCGGAGCTTCTGACGCACCACGGCGCCCCCCACCTTGCGGGTGGTGGTGACGCCGAGCCGCGGATGGTCGAGCTGGTTGGGGATGGAATGCAACGTCATCACGGAGCCATGCTGACGGCGCCCCGTCTGATAGCACCGTTGGTAGTCGACCCGCCGCCGGAGCTTCTGCGCGGGGATGAGCCGCTCGCTGCGTTCGGGGATCGAGGAATCTACCGCCGCGGGCATGCCGGCGCTTTCAGCGGGAACTCCCCTCGCGAGGAGCTCCCTGCGGTGCGTCAGACGCTGAGGCGCTTGCGCCCCTTGCGCCGCCGACGGGAGAGGACGGCTCGCCCCTGACGGGTCCGCATGCGGACCAGGAAACCGTGGGTGCGCTTGCGGCGGCGATTGTTGGGTTGAAAGGTCCTTTTCACGGTCGATCGCCTTTATGTACTCTGTTGATCGGTGATGGGTTGATCGGTGATGGCCTGATCGCTGTCGGTCGGCCCGTCTCGCCTGGCGCGCCGCGCCAGCACCTCCGGGACTACGGACGAAGGACGGAGATTAGAGCAGTTTGGGCGTCGCGGTCAAATCAGAGCAGAACGGACGGCTGCGTGGCCACCACCTCGCCAGGGCCCGGGTACGGCTCTTGGCGGGCCTCGGCGAAGCCCTGTTGGCGGCGGCCGGCCTACGGCCGCCCCCCGAGCTTCCCGCACCCAGCCCCTCCACCGCCCGGGCCAGCACCTGGCGAGAGTTCGCGACCGGCCTCGCAGGGCCGCCGGCGCGCGGCTCGTCGTCGGGCCTACGCATCACGCTGCGGGCGATCCGTGGCGATCTCGCGCGCAAGCAAGCCGACCAGTTTCCCGGGCTCGCCGGCCGCGGTGAGCTGCCGCCGGGCTTCACCCACCTCGAGGCTGCTGCCGCGCCTGGGCGCGCTCCCCTCTACGCCCACTACAATCCACCCGCAACCGGACAACCGATCGTCATCCTGCTGCATGGGATGTTCGACTCGAAGCTGACCGGCTACCTGCGCCGCGTGGCGACGGCCATGGCCGCGAACGGCCTCGGCGTCATGGCGCCGGACCTCCGGTGGCATGGACAGCTGTTCTCGTCCACCTGGCCTCCTGGGCTGGGGAGTGAGGAGGCCGGCGACCTCGCCGCCTGGGCGGCCGAGCTCCGCCGCCGGCACCCCGCGGCCCCTCTCGCCCTGGTCGGCTTCAGCATGGGCTGCATCACTCTGGTGCACGCCCTCGCCAGGCCGGACGCGGCGGAGCTCTTCACGGGTGGCGGCATCGCTTTCTCGCCACCGGGCCGCCCGACCTCGACCCTGCCCCACCTCGCGACGACCCCGCTTCTCGCGCGCCCGCTCGGCCGGGGCGCCCTGCCGTGGGTCTTCCGCCTGGCCCTGCGCGAGAGGCTCGCGCGCTCGTTTCCCCAACTGCCCCGCCGGCACCCCTTCGACGCCCTCCTCGCTCACCTCGCCGCCGAGACGAACGGTCGTCGCACACCGGCCGAGCTCCTCGCCGCCGGAGACCACCTGGCGGCCCTGGCGCAGGTCCGACGCCCCCTGCTCCTGATCAGCGCCGAGGACGACCCGGTGTTCCCCGCGAGCACGCTCGGCGAGCTGGCGGCGGCTGCCGCCAGCAACGCCTGGGTCCGCCTGGTCCGCACGGCCGGCGGTGGGCACATCGGCCACGCTGTCATCGACCCGCAGTGGACGATCGACACCTTGCTGGGATTTGTACAGGGAAGCTGTTCCGGGCTCGCCGGTTGGTGATTGCGCGGGCCTCGCCGCCGTGGGTTCCGGCAGGGGCAGCAAGAAGGGGACTCCGGGAGAGGGGGACTAAGCGAAGAACGAGGGGATGGCGGAGAGGGTGGGATTCGAACCCACGGTCCAGTTGCCTGGACAACGGTTTTCGAGACCGCCCCGATCGGCCACTCCGGCACCTCTCCTAGGCACTGCATGTCCGCGAGACCGCAGACGTTCGCCCGGCACGGGGCCGACCCACAACGCCCAGCGCCGCCGACGAGCGACGGAGCAGAGCGCGAAGCGTGGCGGAGAGGGCGGGATTCGAACCCGCGGTAGGGGTTACCCTACACACGCTTTCCAAGCGTGCTCCTTAAGCCACTCGGACACCTCTCCTGGCGATTCCTCAAAGATCCTGGCGGCGCAGCCGCGCGAAGAAGCGGCGCAGCACCGCACTGCATTCCTCGGCGAGCACTCCCGCCGTGACCTCCAGGCGGTGGTTCAGGCGGCGATCTCGGACGAGATCGCCGAGAGTGCCGCAGAAGCCCGCCTTGGGGTCCGCCGTACCGAACACCAACCGCTCGACCCGGCTGTTGACCAGAGCCCCCGCGCACATGGCGCAAGGCTCAAGCGTAACGTACAGCGTGCAACCCACCAAACGCCAGCTGCCC
>CAYQRE010000011.1:0-14282 GCA_964420075.1 uncultured Thermoanaerobaculia bacterium
ACACGGCCGTGGCGGTGAGGCCCGTCGGCGCCGACGGCGGCGTGCAGCCGCCGCCACCGGTCGGGGTCACCGAGATGCAGGCCGACGGTGCGCCGCCGCAAGCTTCGGTGCCGCTCGGGTGCGCCACCACCTGGTAGTAGTAGGTGAAGCCGTTCGCCACCGCACTGTCGGCGTAGGAGGTCGCGCCGAGGTCGTTCGCCACCTTGGTGAAGCCGGCGTTGCAGCCCACTTCGTTGCGATAGAGGTCGTAGACCGAGCTGCCGCTCGCCGACCAGCTGAGGCTCGCCGAGTTGTTGCCGGCGGTCGCCGAGAGCGTCGGGGTGGTGGGCGGCGTGCAGCCGGCGAAAGTGGTGCTGGCACCGGTGTCGGTGGTGCAGGCGATGCCGTGGCGGTTGAACGCCGCGTAGATGGCGCCGCCGTGCGGCGTGCCGTCGTTGAGGTTGCCGTTGTCGTCGTCGACCGCCCGCATGGTGCGGAAGTAGGAACCCGTCAGACAGCCGTCGGAGGTCCAGGTCGTCGGCGTGGTGTTGCACTGGAAGCCGGTGGTCGCCGTCGAACGGGAGAGGTACCAGAGGCGATCGGTGACCGACCAGGCGCTGCCGCTGCCCGGGCTCGGCAGGTCACGGTTGGCGAGGTCCCACAGGGCCTCGGAGGAGACGTAGGACTCGCAGTGGCCCTCGCGCTTCTTGGTTGAGGTGCCCTTGGCGATGGCGTCCTTGCCGCAGGGGCCGACGTAGTTCGGGTTGTTGGCGCTCGGCTGCGGGCAGGAGGTCTGGGTGAAGTTGGCGACCGTCGCCGCCAGGCCGGAGGAGTGCTTGGCGTAGTCGATGTCGCGCACGCCGGTGCAGCTGGTGCAGGCGTTGCCGTAGCCGCCGCAGTTCGAGCCCAGGAAGCCGGTGCCGATGCAGGAATTGTGGGTGGCAAGCGCCGCCGTGAAGTCGCCGTAGGTCTCCCCCGTGCCGTTGTCGGCCGAGGAGCCGTTGCCGTCGTTCGAGTCGAGACCGTGGCCGTACTCGTGAAGCGAGACGCCTGGCAGCTCACCAGTGTTGTTGCAGCCGCCGCCCGACTTGAAGAAGTTCAGGCTCGAGCCGTTCCAGTAGGCGTTACAGGTCTGGTTGAGATTGACGTTGACCGTCAGCTTGGCGTTGAGCCAGGTGTTCGATGGCAGCCAGCCGCGGCCGACCTCCTTGGCCCGGTTCACTTGATAGAACTGGGTGCGAGAGGAGTGGGTGTTGCCGGCGCCGCCAGAGCCGGGCGTCGTGCAGTCGGTGCCGGTGGAGGTGCCGAGGGCGATGTTGCCGGCGCCGTCGGCAGCCTTCGAGATCGAGCCGCAGCTATCGCTGATCGCCACGTACTGGCCGTTGAGCGTCGTCGTGCCGGTGGTCCCGGTGAACAGGCCGGCGGAGTTGGCGTAGGTCGAGGTGGCGACGTTCGAGAAGGGCATCGGGCGCACCTCTTCGGCGGCGACCGTCGGCCCCTGCATGTAGACCCCACCGGTCACCGCGCCGTACTCGTTGACGTCGTAGAACTCGACGACCTTGCCGCTGGTGGCGTCCACCCGGCCGCGCCAGGTCCCCTGCTCACCGGGGCGGTTGAAGGCGAACTGCCAGACGGCCATCAGGCCGCGGCCCGCGCCGGTGACGAAACCGTCGGCGGTCGGCGCGTCGAGCACCGAGGCCGGCAGCAGGTGCAGGGAACCACGGTCACTGAAACGATCGAGGGTGTAGAAGCCGCCGAGGTAGTCAGCGAGGGCCTGCCGCGCCGCTTCCTTGTCGAGGCGGATCGCCGGCATCGCGGCACCGGCGGCGGGGAGGTTCTCGGTGCCGAACTGGATCAGGTTGCCGTGGTTGACGCGGAAGACCACCCGCGCGCCCTCGACCACCATGCCGCCACGCACCACGTCGAAGTCCACGAACCAGACGTAGTCGGCCACTTGGCCCGAGCGGCCCTGGTTGAGCACCAGCTCGGCGCCCTTGAGGCCGAGGGACTGTTCCACTTGCGGCAGGAAGCCGCGGGCGATGCGCTCGAGAGCGGCCAGATCCACCTTGCCGCCGGTGCCCAGCTGACGGGCGACGTCTTCCCGGGAGAGCGCGTTGCCGCGCCCCGGCACCCACGGCACGCCGCCGCCTTCGGCGTAGTCGATCTGACCGCTGCGCCGGTCCACGTAGGCCTGCCAGTCGCCGACCTGCGCGGCGCGAAACGACGACCAGCTGTCGCGCACGGTGGCGGCGAGGCTGCTCTCGAAGTCGCTCAGCGGGGTGCCGGCCGGGTTGGCGACCAACCTGCCGTCGACCAGCGACAGGCTGGCGAGCCCGTTCGCAGGGGGGGACTTGGCGATCTGGGCGCCGGCCGCGCCCGCCAGGGCGAGCGCCAGGACCGTCGCGGTGAACAGGGCCGATGAACGCTTGAAGCTCATGGGCGTTTCCCTCCTCGGGGAAAAAGGTTTCCTAACCGCTTCGACATGAAGCGGCCACCTCAAGGCTCACAGGTAGAGTGCTACGGATGACGACAGGGGCAGCAAGAAATGACTACGGAACCAACATTCGAGACTTGATTATCGATCCCTGATCGAAAGCGGGGCGACCTACCGCCTTGCTATGCTCGACCGCTCTTTGTGAGGGACCATGACATTGAGAGTAGCTCTCGATGGTCGAACTGTGACAGCGATCTTGGCATTTTGTTTTGCAGGGTGGCCTTTGATCGCTCAGTCTCATCTGGCTGGCGCCGACCCTTCCGCCGCGGCGACGGTCCTGATCACCCTCGATACCACCCGCGCCGACCATCTCGGAAGCTACGGCTACTCCCTGGCCCGGACCCCGAACCTCGATGCGTTGGCCCGCCGGGGGACACGCTTCGAGCGCTGCGACACCGCGGCGCCGATCACCTTGCCGAGCCACGCGACGATCCTGACGGGCTTGCTCCCGCCACGCCATGGTGTGCGCGACAATGGCACCTTCGTGCTCGCGCCGCGGATCGAGACGCTTGCCGAGCGGTTCACAGAGAAAGGTTTCGATACGGCGGCCGTCGTCTCGGCCATCGTGCTGGCGCGCCGCCATGGTTTGGATCAGGGTTTCAGGATCTATCAGGATGACCTTGGCGCCGGCTACGCGCAAGGGACCGAGGTTGCCGAGCGCCACGCGACCGCGACTACGGATGCCGCCATCGCCCTTCTGTCGCGGCTCAAGAAACCTTTCTTTTTGTGGGTCCACTACTACGATCCCCATGAGGAGTATCGGCCGCCGACGCGCTTTGCTGAGGCTGCCGGCGCCGAGCATCTTTACGACGGCGAGATCGCCTACATGGACGCCGAGATCGGTCGCTTGCTCGCCGCGCTGCCGGCTGAGGCGCGGATCGTGGTCGTCGGGGACCACGGGGAGATGCTGGGCGAGGAGGGGGAGAAGACCCACGGGCTGTTGCTGGGGGCGGGCGCCCGCCGCGTTCCCTTGCTGGTCGCCGGGCCGGGTGTGCCGGCCGGGCAGGTGTCGCCCTGCCTGGTGCGGACCGTGGACGTGGCGCCGACCCTCCTCGCCCTCGCCGGTCTCGCCCAGCCAACGGGCCTCGACGGCGAGCCGCTGCTGCCGCTGCCCGATCCGGCACGCTGCCAGCGGCAGAGCTACTCGGAGAGCTTCTTGCCCTACTTTGCCTACCGCTGGTACCCGCTGCGGGCGGTCTCGGACGGCCAGGAGCTCTTTCTCGCGGCACCGCAGCCAGCGCTCTTCCGGCTGGATGCTGGGGGCCGTAGCCGGGGCGAGGTCACGCAGCCCCAGGAGCTCGAGAGCTGGGACAGGCGGTTGCGCGACTGGCTCGGCCGCCTGGGGGAGACGCTGACGGCAGCGGTGCGCGCCGAAAACGTGCTGAACGACAACCAGCGGCGCCAGCTCGCGGCCCTGGGCTACCTGGGCACGGCGAGCGGCGGTGGAGAGATCTCGGCAGATCTGCCGGACCCGCGACAGCGGACGGCCGTCGCCGCGAGCCTCCACGACGCGGCCCGCCTGGTGCAGGAGAAGAGGTACCGCGAGGCCCTGCCGGCGCTGCAGGCGATCGTCGCCGAGGACCCGCACAACTTCCCGGCGCTGACCCTCGCTGGCCTCTGCCTCAAGGAGACGGGCAGGCTCGATACCGCCCTCAAGCTCTTCATGCAGGCGGCGAAGGAGAACGAGCTTTCCGCCGTGGGTCCGGCCAACGCTGCCGGAGTGCTCCTCGCCCTCGGCCGCCAGGCCGATGCCGAGCGCGAGTACCGGCATGCTCTCGCCCTCGACCCCTCCCTCCCCGAGGCAGCCACCAACCTCGCCCGGCTGCTGCGCGAGAAGGCAGAGCGTGGGGCGGCGCTCCGCGTCCTCGACGAGGCGATCGCTGCCGGCGCGTTGGCCGCCGAGGTTTACCTCGAGCGCGGTGTTGGCCGGGCCGAGTCCGGCAAGGTGACGGAGGCACTGGACGATTTCCGCGAGGCCGCGCGACGCGACCCCGCCGACCCGGTGCCGCTTGACAACGCCGCCCGCGCCGCCTACCAGCTCGGGCGTGCCCGCGAGGCGGCGACGCACTACGAGGCCTTGCTGCGCCTGGCGCCGGACCGGCTCGATGTGCTGAAGACGCTGGGGTCGCTCTATCTCTACGAGCTGGAAGATCGCCCGGCCGCCCTGGCGCTCTTCCGGCGCGCCCTGCGTTTGGAGCCCGAGCCGGGGGAGCGCCAGAAGCTCCTGGCGCTGATCGCCGAGCTCGGCGGTTAGCCGCCGCGGGGGGCTCGCTGGGCCTTGCGGCGGCGGTCCTGGAGCTTTTTGACCGCCTGCCGGATCCTCGCCTCCTGGAACCCCTGGATCACCGTGCCGTCGATCACCAGGAGCGGCACGCCGGTGTAGCTGCCGGCCTTGGCCTGGTACTCGCGCCGGGCCGCCGGGCTGCGCTCGATGTCCCGCTCGTCGAAGCGCTCGCCGAGCTGACCGAGAAGGGCCCTGGCCCGCCGGCAGTAGGGGCACCAGGAGGTCGTGTAGATCACCACGGGGCTCACTGGTGACGGCGTTGCCCGCGCCACGTCCCCGTCGCGCAGCACCAGGCCGGGCCTGGTCAGGGGCCGCGGCGTGAGGGGTGGTGCAATGTCCCCGGCCCGCTCGGCGGTGAGCGCCCGGCTCGCTTCGAGGTTCACCTCCTCGAGGCGGAGGCTCGAGAGCGCGCCGTTGAGCGCCGTGAAGTGGATCAGCTTGCCCTTTACCCGCCAGACGCCGCGGGTCTGCATCTCGTGGCCGTCGCGGGTCACTAGCCAGTCGGCGCCAGCCGGCCAGGTCGTCGCCAGAGCGAGGGTCAGGACCAACCAAAGAGCCCGGCGTAGAGTGGGCCAGCGTTCAGCTCTCACGATCCGCCCCCGATCGAGCGTTGGCTCAGGGTCGTGCTGCGTTGGATGCATTCTAGAAGGCTGCTCCATTCTAGGAAGCCACCCCGGCCTCAGCAAGCCGGCCGCGGCGAAGCCGGGTATCCTAGGGAGCAAGTTTCCCCTGCCCTGGGTTTGGAGACGCGATGGCCGATCACGAGGCGCCACCCCCGACCGCGTTCGAGGACTATCCCTTGACCCGCGGCGAGTACATCAACGCCGTGGTGCACTTCTACCGCGGTGAGCGCAGCCGCACCGACGCCTGGCGGGCCCGCCTCGACCCGACCACCAACTGGGCCGTGGCCACCACCGGTGGCATCCTGTCGATCGCCTTCGGGGGCGACGACCACTCGCACGTGACGCTGCTGCTGGCGATCCCGTTGGTGCTGATCTTCCTTGGTTTCGAGGCCCGCCGCTTCCGCTACTTCGATGTCTGGCGGGCGCGGGTGCGGATGATCGAGGAGAACTTCTTCATCCCCATCTTCCGCCGCAACCTGGTGAGCCCGCAGACCGAGTGGCGCGAGTGGGTGGCCCGCGACCTCGACCACCCCACCTTTAAGCTCACGGTCCTCGAAGCGGTGGCCATCCGCCTGCGCTTCAACTACATGTGGATCCTGATCGCGGTGCTGATGGCGTGGATCGTCAAGCTGGTGGTGCACCCCCGCGAAGCGCTCAGCCTCGCCGAGGTGTACTCGCGCATGGCGATCGGCCCCATCCCCCCGATCGTCGTCTGCGCGGTCGTCGGCAGCTTCTACGCCGTAGCCATCTGGCTTTCGGTCTGGGTCGGCCGCCGGCAGCGCGGTACCGACGAGATCTCCGGCCTCGAGCAGGAGATCGAGCACTGGAAGACGTAGGGCGGCGAAGGCGCCGCCAGGGGCTGAGCAACAGAGCCCCGGGGATTCGCCAGCGGGGACCGCGGGCGCTGATTCCCTACGGCGGGAGGCTCGGCTGCACGCTCTTCGGCAGCAGCACCCAGAGCCGGCCTTGGTGCTTCATGCGGCCGGCGGTCTCGGCGGCCTCGCGTCCAGGGCCCCAGAAGACGTCGCCGCGCACGGGGCCGTTGATGGCGCCGCCGGTGTCCTGCCCGAGGACGAGGTGCTCGAAGGCGCGGTCGGGTAGCGCGGGATCGGGATCGGGGGACGCGGTGGCGAGCCAGTAGGGCAGGCCGAGGGGCCAGAAGCTGGTGTCGATGGCGAGCGAGCGCTCGGCGGTAAGCGCCAGGCCCTGGGCGCCGAGCGGCCCGGGGCCTTCGAGGCGGCGGAAGAAGACCACGTTGCTGTTCTTGTTCATCACGGCCCGGGCCTCGGCCGGGTGGTCGAGCAGCCAGCGGCGGATGCTCTGCATCGAGACCTGCTCACGGCGGATCTCGCCGCGGTCGATCAGGTCCTTGCCGATGGCGAAGTAGGGGCGCCCGTTGGCCCCTGCGTAGCCCACCCGCAGCGTGCCGCCCTCGACCAGCTCGACCCGCCCCGAGCCCTGGATCTCGAGGAAGAAGGCGTCGATCGGATCGTCCACCCAGACGAGCTCGAGGCCGCGGCCGACCAGGGCCCCGAGGGTGATGGCGGCGCGGTCGTGGTAAGGCTCCAGGCGGTTGCCGTTGAGGCGGCCGGCGATCTTCTTGCCGGCGAGCTCGTCGCGAAAGAGGCCAAGATCGACGGAGACGAGGTCGCGCGGCCGGAGATAGAGCGGCGTGGTGAAGCGGCCGCCCCGCCGCCGGCTGCCATGGAGGGTGGGCTCGTAGTAGCCGGTGAAGAGGCCCCTTGGCTCGCCGTGGTTGCTGGCCGCCCACGGCGTGAAGGAGTCGTGGAAGAAGCGGCGGGCGGCCTCGTCGCCCGCCGCCAGCGTGGCGGCGGCGCGACAGAGCGGTTGCCAGTCACTCGCGCGGCCGGCGAGCGGGCTGCCGCCGTTCTTGGCGAGGCTGGCTGCGAGCGCCGTGCAGGAGCGCCGAAACGGCTCGACGGCGGCGGCGAGGTGGTCGGCGTCCCAGCCGGGCAGCGCCGCGAAGTCCGCCGGCGCGAGGCTCAGGCGATCGGGCGGGGGAGGGGCAGGCGCCTGCGGCGGTGACGGTTGGGCCGGCGCCGGGGCGGGCACCGGCTGCCGCGCCACCAACCATCCAGCGGCGGCAAGGCCGGCGAGGAGGGTGGCGGCCAGGGCAAAGCGCCAGCGCAGGAGAGCGCGGCGCAGCTTCGCCTCGCGCCGCAGTGCGGCTTGCAGTGCCGCCTCGGCGGTGAGGGGTTCCTGGCGGTCGTCCAGCGCGGGCTCCCTCGCGCCGAGGCTAGTAGCCCAGGAGCAGGATCTCGCTCATCAAGACGGCGCGGTCGTCAGCCGAGAGGTCCGGCATCAGGAGCACGCCGTACATCGAGGAGAACCCCGGCGCGATGCAGTCGAAGACCACCCGTCCCTCGGGCTCGCGGACCTTGGTGCGCGAGTGCGAAGCATCGTGGGTGACGCGGCCGAGCTCGCTCTCGTCGCGCATCACCCGCAGTCGGTCCGGGCTCGGGCGAGCGATGATCACGGGGCTCGCCTCGGCGTCCCCGCGGGCGACGCGAAGCCGTCTGCCAGCTTGCTTGAGCACCCAGAGAGTGACGCCCGAAGGGCTGGTGATCTTGGTGGTGTTGCCGCGCGTCCGGGCCTCCGCGAAGGCGAGCCCGTCCTTGGTGTAGAGCCGGCGCTCACCCTTGTTGCGGGCCTCGAGGCTGACCCGCGCGCCGGCCTGCTCGTACTCGGCGCCGAGACCGTTCTTGTCGGGCAGGAGGGTGATCGCCAGCTGGTTCTCGGCCGAGCGCACCTGGATGGGCCGGCTGCCGAGTTGCGGCTGATTGGCGCTCGGTGCCTGCTCGACCGCGCCGCTCGGTTCGGGCTTGCTGCAACCGGTGATCGCCACCAGGGCCATCAGCATGGCCACGGCGCGACCGTTGCACGTTCTGGCGGATCCCTTCATCCAGCGTCCTCCTTCCTGCCGCCTGACTCGTTCTCGTCGCCGGAGCGACCCTTCCCGAGGCCCTTGCCACGTTCACCCTGGGTCGGGCCGTCCGTGCCGCTCGGCAGCACGACGGCCGGCACCGCCAGCCGTGCGGCGAGGGCGTTGAGCTCGCCCAGCTGCCGTTCCAGGAGGTCGGCGATGGCGCCTTGCCGCTCTTGCCAGCGCTCGCGCAGGTCCGCCGCCCGTTGGCGCGCCCCGGCGGTCACCGGGACACCCGGGAGGTCGAGGGCGCTGGCGAGTGTAGCAAGCTCGGAATCGAGCTGGTTGGGGAAGTTGATGATGTCCTGGAAGGTCTCGCTCTTCGTCTGCACCAGCGTCTCTTCGAGCTCTTTCTCGGCGGCGAGCAGACGGTCGCCGGCTTGCTTGAGCTCCTCGGTGCCGGCTTGCTCCCGGGCCCGGGCGAGGACGGCCGAGACCTGGTCGCGTGCCGAGCGCAGCCGGTTGACGCTCCGGTAGAGCTCGTCCAGGGCCTGCGCTGCCCAGGCGACGAGCTCCCGGCGCTCGGCCTCGACGGCCGGGTCCGGCGGTGGCAGCCGGGGGTCGAGGCGCACTTCGAGCGGTTGGGTGGCCGGCGCTGCGTCGCCGTAGGTGAGGCGCAGCTGGTAGGTGCCCGGGCTGACCAGCGGCGGCTGGTTGCGGTCGGCGAGACGCAGGCCCGGCACCTTCGTGAACGGCTCCGGGCGCAAGTCCCAGACGGTGCGGTTGTGGCCAGCCTTGGTGGGGAGCGGCCGGCTGCGCCGGCGCCCCCCCGGCCCCTGCGGCGCCCCGCCCGCGGCGTCACCCTGGGGCTTGCTGCTCAGCGTGCGCAGCACCTGACCCGCGCCGTCGAGGACCTCGATCTTGAGCTCGGGCGCCTTGGCCGCCTCGTCCCCCCCCTCGTGAGCGGCCGGCTTGGCGGGCTCCGCGGCGCTGCTGGGTCCCGCCGTGGCCGGCAGGAAGTAGTCGAGCACGGCGCCGTCGGCTGGGTTGTCGGCGGCCGGACCGCCGCCGTGGTCCCCGTAGTAGCGCAGCACGGCCGGCACCGGCGGCGCCAGGCTGGGGGCCGCCACCGTCTCGCCGAGCTGGCGCCCCCGCAGGGGGGACAGGTTGTCGAGCACCCAGAAGCCGCGCCCCTGGGTGGCGGCCACGAGGTCGTCGCCGTGCACGGCGAGATCGGTCACTGGCACGACGGGTAGGTTGCCCTGGAAGGCCTGCCAGTGATCGCCGTCGTCGAAGGAGACGTAGAGCCCCGTCTCGGTGCCGGCGAAGAGCAGGCCACGGCGTTGGCGGTCCTCGCGCACCACCCGCACCCAGGCGTCGGCCGGCAGGCCCGCGACCGTCTTCCGCCAGGTCAGGCCGAAATCGCGCGTGGCCCAGATCTGCGGTGCGAAGTCGTCGAACTTGTAGCGGGTGACGGCGATCCAGGCGCGTCCGGCGTCGTGTGGCGACACCTCGATGGCGTTGATCTGCGCTTCGCCCAAGCCGGGCGGGGTGATCTCCTGCCAGTGCCCGCCGTCGTCGCGGGTGAGCTGGAGATGGCCGTCGTCGGTGCCCACCCAGAGGGTGCCGGCAGCGTGCGGCGAGGGCACCACGGCGAAGATCGTCTGGTAGACCTCGCCGCCGGCCCCCTCGCGGGTGAACGGCCGGCCGCCCGGGCCAAGCTTGGCCGGGTCGTTGCCCGTCAGGTCGGGGCTGATCTCCTGCCAGCTCAGGCCGCGGTCGGTGCTGCGCAGCAGCTTCTGTGCCCCGTGGTAGAGCACCCGCGGGTCCTGTGGTGAGACCACCAATGGGGCGTTCCAGTTGAAGCGGTACTTGCGATCGACGGGCACCGAAGCGAGGCCGGTCTCGGGATAGGCGCGGATGTCGCGCACCAGCCCCGTCTCGCGGTCGTACTCGCTGACCTCGCCCTGGTAGCAGCCGGCGTAGATGCGCATGGGACGGTCGGGGTCGAAGGCGACGTGGGCGCTCTCGCAGCCGCCCACGGCCTCCCAGTCCTCACGGCCGATCGAGCCGTCGAGGCCGCGGCTCGCGATCGCCACGCTGGTGTTGTCCTGCTGGCCGCCGTAGAGCCAGTAGGGGTCGCGGTTGTCGACCGCCACCCGGTAGAACTGCGCCGTCGGCTGGTTGGCCTGGGTGGACCAGCTGTCGCCGCCGTTGAACGAGACGTTGGCGCCGCCGTCGTTGCCGTTGATCATCCAGGCGGCGTTCTTGGGGTTGATCCACAGCGCATGGTTGTCACCGTGCGGCGTGCGCACGGTGGTGAAGGTCTTGCCGCCGTCGATCGAGCGCAGCATCGGGGCGTTGAGCACGTAGACGGTGTCGGCGTCCTGCGGGTCGGCGATCACGTGGGTGTAGTACCAGGCCCGCCCGCGCAGCAGGCGCTCGCTGTTGACCCGGTCCCAGCTCTTGCCACCGTCGTCCGAGCGGTAGAGGCCGCCATCGTCGGCCTCGACCATCGCCCACACCCGCTGCGGCTTGGCCGGAGAGACGGCGACGCCGATCTTGCCCATCACGGCGGGCAGACCGCCCGTGAGCTTCTCCCAGGTCTCGCCGCCGTCGACGCTCTTGTGGATGCTGCTGCCCGGCCCGCCGCTGCGGATCTCCCACGGGGTGCGCCGGTGGTCCCAGAAGGCGGCGTAGAGGATGCGCGGGTTGCTGGCGTCCATCGCGAGGTCGGCGGCGCCGGCGTCGGCGCTCACGAAGAGCACCTTCTGCCAGCTCTTGCCGCCATCGCGCGAGCGGTAGATGCCGCGCTCGGCCCCGGCGGCGAAGGGGCTGCCCTGGGCAGCCACGTAGACCAGGTCCGGGTCGCT
Source organism: uncultured Thermoanaerobaculia bacterium (assembly GCA_964420075.1). Taxonomy (GTDB): domain Bacteria; phylum Acidobacteriota; class Thermoanaerobaculia; order Multivoradales; family SZUA-115; genus CAYQRE01. The sequence goes on from CAYQRE010000011.1 coordinate 11,138, forward strand.
GGGGTGGACCTGGAGGCGCGAGATCTGTCGCGTCGCCTCGAGGCCCAGCCGCGCCCAGGTCTTGCCGGCGTCGGTCGAGCGGTAGACGCCGTCGCCGTGCGAGGTGGTGACCCCGCGCACCGGCGCCTCGCCCATCCCCACGTAGACCACGTTGGGGTCGGACGGCGCGACGGCGATGGCGCCCACCGAGCCGGTCTTGAAGAAGCCGTCGCTGACGTTCGCCCAGCTGTTGCCGCCGTCCTCCGTCTTCCACACCCCGCCGCCCGTGCTCCCGAAGTAGAAGGTCATCGGTTGGCTCGCGACCCCGGCCACGGCGGTCACCCGGCCGCCCCGCCAGGGTCCGACGAAGCGCCATTCGAGACCCTGGAAGAGCGTCGGGTCGACGGTCGTCGCCGCCACCGGTGCCGCCGCCGGCTTGGGTTTGGCGAGGCCCGGGGAGGAGGTCAGGAAGGTAACGAGGAGAGAGCCGACGAGGAGGGCTTGCGAGAGCGTTCGATGCCGATTTACCATTGCTTCGATCTCTTTGGGGACGAACAACGGTTAAAGCTTGAGCGAAGGCTTCAGTGTGCTGGCCATCATAGCGGCGGGCCCTGGCCGGGGCTAGCCCAAAGGGTCAGGAGGCGCATCTAGAGGTTTGAGCTGGAGCCGGAGTAGGTCGGTTCCCTGGTGAAGCTGTGGCGCCTGGAAAGAGGAGAGGCTACCGCTTCTCGTCCAGCGCGCTGATGAGCTCGCCGGGGAGGGGACTCAAAGGAGCTGTCGAGCTTCGCGGCCGCGCCAGGTCATGGGCTGACGGGTCTCCCTGACACGCCCGGGTGGCTGCTGTCCGACCTCGGGCCCTCGGCCGGGGGGCCGTCCTTGGGGCCTCGGCTCCCCCGATGGGAGCGCCCTCGACGGGCCTCGCGGCTCTCTCAGGGGACCGACGGCTTCTGCCGCGCGGCCTACACAGCGGGCCAGCAGATGAAGTTGCAGAAGTCGAAACGCCAGTCGCAGCTGTCGAGACAGCTTGGTTCGGGGGGGGCGAACTCCCGGCAGTGAACATTGCAGGCTTGGTAGCTGACCGAGCAAGCCGTTGTGCACGAGTTCAGCGACTGCTCAATGCCCTGGAGGTCGTCCGGCGCTCCGCAGCGCAGAATCAGCTCGCGCAGCTTGCGCTTCGCCCGAGGCCAGAAGTCAAGGCCTTGAACGATTCTTTCGGGGTCGTCGGTCAACGGGTCGAAGCCGAAGAGCGCCACGCGCTCCTCGTGGGTGCTGGTCGCAAGGTCGAGCTCGGGCTTGCGATCGAGAGGCACGCCCTCTTTCGTCTCGACGCACCGCTTGAGCTCTGTGAGGCGGACGATGACCCGCTGCAACCAGGCTCGGTCGAGGGTCTGCGGGTCTGCGGCGGCCCAGGGGTCGAAACCAAGGCGTTGCACGCTCTGCGCACGCTCGGCCTCGCAGGCGGTACCCTCCTCGGCCAGGCCAGGCATGCCTACGGCCGAGAGCGCTACCACTGCGAGGATCACCGCGAGACGATGGCAGGGATTGTACTGCGGCATCACCTTCTCCTCTTTTTGGATAGAAGATTGAAAAGACCGTATCAGGGGGACTTGGGAGATGCAAGCTGCCGTGTTCCGCCCTGTTAGCGGCAAGGCGACTCGGCGGGCGCAAGCCCCCCCAACGCAGCCACACCAATCCACGCTTCTCCGGGTGCCTGTTCCGAGATCGCCCGCGGCCAGCCGCTCTTCGCCGACGGTTTCGAGACGGGCGATACCTCGGCCTGGTCAGCGGTGGTACCGCAGGCCGCTCAGTAGCCGAGCTTGCCCTTGGCGTCGGCGATCGCCTCGTCGATCCGCTCGATCGTCAGGTTGCCGGCGCCGCGACCGGCGGGGTAGAGGCCCTGCCGGTAGAGGGGTAGCGTCTCGGTGCGCAGGTGGGCGAGGTTCTGGTGGCCGCGGCGGGTGGTCCGCTCGTGGCGCAAAGCGTCGATATCGAGCGTCGCCACCACGATCTTCTCGCCCGGACCGGGATCGGCCTGGGCGAGCACCCGGCCTTCGTAGTCCACGACCATGCTGCCGCCGGGCCAGGAGAAGGGCGGGTAGTGCGAGAGGCTCGCCGCCTGGTTCGCGGCTACCACGTAGGCCACGTTCTCGAGCGCGCGGCAGCGATTGACCACCGTCCACCAGTCCATTGGTGCCGTGGCGCCCCAGGGGTCCATGTAGGCCGAGACGCGGATCAGCACCTCGGCGCCGTTGGCGGTGAGCTGGCGCAGGGTCTCCGGGAAGAGCCAGTCGTAGCAGATCGCGCAGCCCAGCTTGCCGATCGGCGTCTCGGCCACCGGGTACATCTCCTCCTCATAGCCGGGGATGTCGTGCGGGCTCGCGTGCACCTCCCAGGGGATCCACGGATTGACCTTGCGGTAGTTGCTGAGGATGCCCTCGGGGCCGATCAAGCAGCTGGCGTTGAACACCACCCCGGGGTACTTGGGGTCGCGCTCGATGAAGGAGCCGGTTTGGATGTAGATACCGAGCCGGCGCGCCGCATCGACGTAGCGTTCAGTGTGCTCGTTGGGGATCTCGACGGCGAGCTTGTCGTCGAGTTCGCGAGCGGTCGGGTAGACCGGGGCGGCGTGGGCGAACTCGGGGAAGACGACGAGCTTGACGGGGAAAAACGGCGCGTAACCCTCGACCGCCATGTCGACCATCGCCAGCATGCGGTCGGTGTGGGAGCGGATGCCGCTGCGCTCGGTGGGGTTGGGAAAATCGACCTGGCAGGCAGCGGCGGCGTAGCGCAGCGGAGAGCTCGACATCGATGGGCCTCCTCGTGGTGGAGGCCCATCGTATCGTCGCCGCAGTCACTGCCGGCCAGCAGTCTCTCGCGGTTGGCGGGCGCTGGCGGCTAGCGGGCGCTGCCGCTAGCGGTCGAGGCCGCGGGCGGCTGCGCCGCCATGCGCCGCAGGTAGAGCACGCTGTCGGTGACGTCGACCGCCACCACGCCCCAGAGGAACTGGCCCTCGGTGGGGACCCGCACGTCGAGCCGCGAGCTCGGCGTGGTCGGGGTGAAGGCGCCGCGGCGCAGCGACACGACCTTGCCGGGGGAGTCGGCGGTCGCCGTCTGGAACACGATGCTGTAGACCTCGAGCGAGCGCAGCTGGGTGGGCTCGGGCCAC
>CAYQRE010000011.1:14382-129224 GCA_964420075.1 uncultured Thermoanaerobaculia bacterium
CCATCAGGGCGAGGGTCGACTCGCCGCTCGAGATGCTGTTGACGAGCGCCGCGTCAGCGTCGCTGTTCCACTCGGTGTAGTCGTTGGCGAAGGCCTGGGTGTTGGCCACGCCGTTGACGAACATCACCGAGGCGCCGCTCTGCCCGAGGGCCTTCAAGGGGCCTTCGTAAGTGAGCTTGGCGGGGGCGCTGCGCTTGTTGGCGGCACCCTGGTAGAGCCTTTCGCCGACGTTCTCGCCGTCGACCCCCTCGGTGTAGATCTTGGTATCCATGCCTTGGGAAAAGAAGAGCACGAGCTTGGGGCCCTTGAGCTGGCGCAGGAACGTCGCGAAGGAATCGAGGGCGGCGGCCTGCGCGCGGCCGATCGCCTGGTAATTGACCTGTTCGGTTGATTGGATGTCGGCGTAGGCGGAGGCGACGCCGTCGTCGGCGATGCACTTCTTGCAGTCGGCGTTGGCGATCGGGTCGAGGGAGGCGTGGCGGGTCACGTGGCCGATGTCCGGCGCCAGGGTGGCGATGTCCTCCTTGGCCATCGTCCGGTTCTCCGCCGTCGCCGGCAGGGGCCCCAGGCGCTGCTTCAGGCCGTCCTTGAAGGTGAAGCTCAGCACGTAGACCCAATCCGTGGCCGGCAGCTGAGCGAGCACGCGGTCGGCCACCTCGCGGCTGGCGGCGAGGCCACGCGAGGTGGAGAACACCTGATCGAAGAGCAGGAAGACATGCCGGGGCTGGCTCGGCGGCAACAGCCGTTCAGCGCCGGGGTGCTCGCCGGTCTCGGCCGGCACCTTGAGGGCCTCGTTGGCGCCGTAGCGGTCGAAGGACTCGAAGGGCACCGAGCGGCCGTCGACCCACAGCTCCACCTCGTCGGGCCGCAGGTCCCAGACCGGCTGGCCCTGCTGGTCGACGGCGTAGAACGGCACGGTGGCGAGCTCGACGGAGAGCGTCTCGCCGAAGGCCGGCGGCGGGGTGTCGGGCGCTTCCTGGGCCGCGAGCGGCAGCGCACGAGCGGCGAGCGAGGCGGTGAGCAGAACGACGAGCTGAAGCGAGCGCATCCATGCCTCCGATCGTGGGCGAGAGGGCTGTTCGCCCGCTCTTCCTTGGGTTAGTGCTTCCCTCTCTGGCCCTGCCTTCGCCGACCCCACCGCACCAGCCTAGCGAGAAGGCCCCGTGGCCACGGCTGGGTGGGCCGCCGGTGCCTCGAGCACGAAACGCCGAAAGTACGTCGTTCCCGTCGCTGGCTCGACCGCCACCACGCCCCAGATCAGTGCCCCCGCCTGGGGCATCGCGGCGCGCAGCCGAGCCCCGGCGACGGGCTGGATGGCCTCCTGGCGGTCGAAGCGGACGATCTCGGCCCGGCTCGCCCCGGGCTCGACCGCGAGCAGAACGTCGTAGAGGTCGACGGGCTGGGCGCCGATCTCGTCTGGCCAGGCCGGCTCGAACACCAGCCAACGAGCCTCCGCCTCGCGCAGCCCCGCCACCTTGCCCGGCAGCTCGAAGATCCGCCCCTTGCCACCGGCGGTCAAGGCCTGGGCGGCGAGGCCGTGCTGGACCAGTTGAGCGATCAGCAGCCGCGTCTCGGTGGGAGCCAGGGTGCGGTAGGCGGTGCGCGTGACCAGGCGGGCCGGAGCCCAGGCCCGGGCCCCGTTGCGGCGCAGGCGCACCTCGACCGTAGCGTTGGCGTCGAGCGCTTTCGAGTCGGCGTAGTAGCCCACCATGTAGCCGGCAGTGGTGGCGGCGGTCAGGCGTTGGCTCAACCAGCGCGCATCGGCGTTGTCCAGGAGCAGGCCACCGGTGCGCTGCCGCATGTAGGCGAGCCCGTTGCGGCCCGCCGAGCGGGTGCCGTCGGGGTTGACGAAGACGATGTGGGCGCCGGCGTCGGCGAGCGCGGCGAGGGGCTTCTCGAAGCGTTCGACCTTGGGGTCGAAGCGCCGCGTGTCGACCAGGTAGGCGTCCGTCGAGCCGACGCCCTTGAACGGCACGGTGCCTTCGAAGATCGCCTCGTCGTCGACGCCGCTGCTGAAGCTCACCACCACCTTCGTGCCGCTCAGCTGGTGGACGAAGCCGGCGAAGGTCTCGAGGTTTGCCGTCAGCACGTTGACGGCCGACAGGTACTCGGCGCGCGCCAGGGCGGCGACCTCGGCGTAGGCGTTATGGGCCTGCTCGGTGGGGATGCCGTTGCGGCCAGCGCCGAGGAGGATGGGCGGCAATCCCAGGTCGGCGTGGGGGATGAGCCGATCGCTCTTGGGGATCAAGGCGTCGACGCTGGCGACCGCCTTGGCCTTGCCTGCCGCGTCGGCGAGCGTGGGGCCGAGATCGACCCGCATGCCGACCGCTGGCTCGTTGGCGATCACCGAGATCCGGTCCGGCGGCGTCAGACGCGAGATCAGCTCGCGTGCCACCTGTTGGCTCCGTCGCACGCCATTGACCGAGGTGAAGCCGAGGTCGAAGAGCAGGATGAGCTGGCGGCCGGCCGGCGAGCCAGCCTCGACGCGGGTCACTGCTGCCGCGCCGGGTGCTGGCAGGGCATCGAAAGTGTCGAAGGCCGTCGGCGCGCCGTTCACCCAGACCTCGACCTCGTCCGCCCGGAGGTCGAGCAGCGGGGCGCCGTCGGCGTCCACGGCAAAGAACGGCACCGTCCTCAATTCGACTTCCACCTGCTCGCTGCCGGCCCAAGGCAAGGAGGCTTCGCCCATCGGGGCGGGTGCCGCCAGCGCTGGCGGGCTCGCGGCGAGGGCGAGAAAGGTCAACGGGAGGAGTAACGCGGCAGCTCGTTCGCGGGCCTGGCTCATGGCAGCTCCTACAACGACGGTCGGGCGTTGGGTCCGGACTTTTCAGGAATCGATGAGCAAGTCTTTTGCCAGGGACCGCCAGCGCTGCCGGGGCAGGCCCGCGCGAGGCGCCGTGGCACCGCCGCAACGGGCTCATCGAAGCATGCGCGCTTCGCTCTGGATGGTAGTCTGCGAATGCCCGAACCCACTGCGAGTCGCTGCGCCCGCCGTCGGAGGCGCCAGCTCCCCCTGGAACGACGAGAGAGGACCCAGCCGATGACGAGACCACCCCGCCACGACCAGGCCCCCCGAACGTCTACCGTCGCTGCTGGTGCTGGAGTGCGCCCACTCCGGCTCTGGCCTTGGAGCGCCGCCCTCGCCGCGGTTGCGCTTGCCGCCCTCGCGCTCGGCGCCGGCGGGGAGGTCGTGAGCGAGGCGCTCTGGCAGCACCGCAACCTCGGCAAGGCCTTCTACGAGAACACGGCGACGAGCAACCAGGCGGTGGCCGAGCTCAAGGCGGCCCTCGACCTCGCCCCCGGCTCGGCCCGCGAGCGGTTGAACTACGGCCTGGCCCTGCTCAAGGCCGGCAAGGCTGCCGAAGGGATCGCCGAGCTCGAGAAGGCCCAGAAGCAGGACCCGAAGGTCCCCCACACCTGGTTCAATCTCGGCATCGCCTACAAGCGGGCCTCGCGCTACGAAGAGGCGACGGCCCAGCTCGAGCAGATGGCGAAGCTGGTGCCGGGCGAGGCGATCACCTGGTACAACCTCGGCGTGCTCTACAAGCTGCAAGGCAAGGCCGACACCGCCCTCGCCGCCTTCGAGCGCGCCTCCCGCCTCGACCCCGACCTTGCCGGGCCCTACTTCCAGCTCGCGACCGCCTACCGCCTGGCCGGCAAGGCCGAGGCGGCGAGCCAGGCGATGGCGACGTTTCGCGAGATCAAGCAGAGAAACGCCGGCGCCGCTGTCCCGGAAGACCTCGAGTGGTCGTTCTACTCCGAGCTCTACGAGACGATCGAGCCTGGGCAGAGCACGCCGCCGCCGACCGTCAGACCGAGCTTCGCCGGCACGACCTTGGCGAGTGGCCTCGAGGCCGCCACCGCCGGCCTCCTCGCGCTCGATGCCGACGCCGACGGCCGCCCCGACTTGCTGGCCTGGTCCGCCGCTGGCGCCCGCTTGCTGGTGGCGGGCAAGCCCGTCGAGCCAAGCGGCCTCGAGAGCCTTGCGAGCCTCCTCGCCGTCGCCGTCGGCGACCTCGACAACGACGGCCTCGCCGACCTCGCGATCGCCACCAAGGCCGGCGCCTCGTTGTGGAAGAACAGTGGTGGCCGCTTCGAGCGCTTGCCCGTGGCCCTGCCTGCCGGGCCCTTCTCGGCCTTGCTGTTCCTCGACTACGACCACGACTACGACCTCGACCTGCTGGCTTTCGGCGACACCTCCGCGCTGCTGCGCAACAACGGCGACGGCAGCTTCAGCGAGCGCTCGGCGGATTTCCCGTTCGCTCCCGGCACGGCGCGCGCCGCCGTCCGCCTCGACCTGGTAGCGGATACCCAGGGCTTCGACGTGGCGGTGGGCCATGCCGACGGCAAGACGGTCCTCTATCGGGACCGCCTGCAGGGCCGTTTCGCCGCCGAGCCGCTGGCGGGCCTCATTTTCGAGGCCCCGCCCTTGCTCGCCGCCGACCTCGACCGCGACGGCTGGACGGACCTGCTGGCGAGCGGACGGACGGGCCTGCGCTTCCTGCGCAACGACCACCGCGGTGGCTTCGCGCCCACCGCGCTGCCGGTCGCCGAGCCGGGGCCCGTGGTGCTCGCCGACCTCGACAACCGCGGCGTGCTCGACGTGGTGCGCCCCGGTGGGGTGGAGCGCAACGACGGCAGCGGCCGTTTCCAGGCCGCTGGCGCGATCGCCGAGCTCAAGGGGGCCGTGGCCCTCGCCGCCGCCGATTTCGACGCCGACGGCCGGGTGGACCTGGCAGCCGTCGACGCCGCCGGCAAGGTCCAGCTGCTGCGCAACACGACGACCACCGATCACGGCTTCTTGCGGGTGGGCCTTGAGGGCATCAAGAACCTCAAGCTGGCTCCCGGGGCGGAGGTCGAGATCAAGGCCGGGGCGCAGTACCAGAAGCAGCTCTATGCCGGCCTGCCCCTGCTCTTCGGCCTCGGTGTGGCGCGGCAGGTCGACGCGGTGCGCATCACCTGGCCGAACGGCTTGATCCAGAACGAGACCCGCCAGGACGCCGGTGGCGCGCCGGTCTTCAAGGAGGCGCAGCGGCTCTCCGGCTCCTGCCCGATGATCTACACCTGGAACGGCAGCGGCATGCAGTTCATCACCGACGTGCTGGGGGTGGCGCCGCTGGGGGCGAGCGCCGGCGACGGCGAGTACTTCCCCGTGGACCACGACGAGTACATCCAGATCGCTGCGGAAGCGCTGGTGGCCCGCGACGGCGCCTACGAGGTGCGGATCGCCGAGGAGCTGCGCGAGGTGGCCTTCCTCGACCAGGTGCAGCTGATCACCGTCGACCACCCGGCGGCGACGACCGTGCTCACCAACGACAAGTTCAAGGGGCCGCCGTTCCCCGAGTTCCGCCTCTTCGGGGTCCGCGAGCGACATCATCCCGTGCGCGCCGTCGACAGCTCCGGCGAGGACGTGCGTAGCAGGCTGCTGGCCCTCGATCGTACCTACCCGGACGGCTACCGCCGTGACTGGAGCGGCGTCGCCGAGCTACATCACCTCGACCTCGACTTCGGGCCGGTGGCGGCCGATAACCGCGCCATCCTGGTGCTCTCCGGCTGGGTGGACTGGGCCGATGGCTCGACCTTCCTTGCCGCCGCACAGGGGGCCGGCGGCGGTCTGGTGATGCCCTACTTGCAGGTCAAGGACGCGGCCGGCGATTGGCAGACGGTGCTCGACGACATGGGGATCCCGGCCGGCAAGCCGAAGACCATCGTGGTCGACCTCTCCGGCAAGTTCCTCGCCGCCTCCCGTGAGGTGCGGATCGTCACCAACCTCTGCGTCTACTGGGATGAGATCTACCTGGCGGACTCGGCCGGCGCGCCGACCGTGCGGCTCCACGAGCTGGCGCCGGCGCACGCCGAGCTGCATTTCCGTGGCTTCTCGCGGGTGGTGATCCACCCCGAGCGCAAGCAGCCGGAGTCCTTCGTCTATGCGGACGTGCGGCCCTTCTCGATGTGGAACCCGACACCTGGCCTCTACACCCGCTACGGCGACGTGGTGCCGTTGCTCACCACGGTCGACGATCGCATGGTGGTGATGGGCTCGGGCGACGAGCTCAAGCTGTCGTTCGCGATCGACGGCCTGCCGCCCCTGTCGGCGGGCTGGCGGCGGGACTTCCTGCTCAAGGTGGATGGCTGGGCCAAAGACGCCGACGCCAACACCGCCTACGGCCAGACGGTGGGCCCGCTGCCCTACCACGGCATGCCGCAGTACCCGTATGCGGAGCCTCATGCCTTCCCCGACGACGCGGTGCACCGCCGCTACCGCGTGGAGTACAACACCCGGCCGGCGCTGCGGCTGCTGCGGCCGCTGGCAGAAGGGGTGCCCGCCTCATGAGATCGATGAGGAGGACCTATGAGGGGGCGATCGGCAGCGGCCGGCGTAGTTCCCGGCCGTGGGCGCAAGGCCTTGCTGTCGTGAGAGTTGCGAGGGTCGCGCCGGGCCCCGCCGGAAGCCCGGAGGGGGAACGTGATTTGCTCCCCCGCAGGGGACTCCCGCGACCCGGGCCGGGCGGAGCCTGCCCTGGCGGGGCTCGCGGCACCGTCGCCGACACCCGTCGTTGATCTTCCGTAGGAGCTGTTGTGATGAGCCATGACCATGTCCCAGAGCCGGCGCAACGTCCCGCGCCCGTCGCCGCGGCGTCGCCGCGGCGCAAGCGCTATGTCCCCGCGATGGGGCCTCGCCTCAAGAAGGTGTTCTTTGTCGTCCTCGGCCTCTTTGCCTTGCTGGCCGTCAACTCCACTTACCTGGTGGGCGTCACCATCCTCGAGGCGGTGACCGGACGGACCTATCAGGACCTCTTCTACCTGCGGATGTTCATCCTCCATCTGTTGCTCGGGGCGTTGATCATCCTGCCGGTGGTGACCTTTGGGGCCTTCCACATCAAGAACGCCTACAACCGCCCCAACCGGCGCGCCGCCTACGTGGGCTACGCCCTCTTCGCCACGGCCCTCGTTCTCCTCGCCTCGGGCATCGTGCTCACCCGCCTCGAGGGCATCATCGTGGTCAAGGACGCCACGGTGCGCGCCGTGGCCTATTGGGCACACGTCATCGCGCCGCTGGTCGCCGCCTGGCTCTTCGTGCTGCACCGCCTGGCCGGTAAGCGGATCAAGTGGAAGGTCGGCCTGCGTTGGGCGGCGGTCGCCGCCTGCTTCGGCGGCGTGCTGATCCTCTGGCAGGCACAGGACCCGCGGCGCTGGAACCAGGTCGGCCCCGCCTCCGGCGAACAGTACTTCTTCCCGTCGCTCGCCCGCACCGCGACCGGCAAGTTCATCCCCGAGCGGGTGCTCGACGATAGCCAGTACTGCCGGAAATGCCACGAGGACTCGTACCAGAGCTGGCAACAGAGCGTGCACCGCCTGAGCTCGTTCAACAACCCGCCGTACCTGTTCTCGGTGACGCGGACCCGGCAGGCGGCGCGGGACCGCGACGGCAACGAGCAGGCCTCGCGTTTCTGTGCCGGCTGCCACGATCCGGTGCTCTTCTTCTCCGGCAAGTTCGATCAGAAAGAGCTCACCGATCCCCAGGCCGCGGCGAAGGTCCCCGCCGGCCAGGCCGGCCTCACCTGTACCAGCTGCCACGGCATCACCAACATCAACAGCCCGCGCGGCAACGCCGACTACACCATCGAGGAGCCGATTCACTACCCCTTCGCCTTCAGTGACAACAAGGCGCTGCAGTGGCTCAACCAGCAGCTGATCAAGGCGAAGCCCGAGTTTCACAAGAAAACCTTTTTGAAGCCGCTGCACAAGACGGCGGAGTTCTGCGGCGCCTGCCACAAGGTCCACCTGCCGCAGGAGCTCAACGACTACAAGTGGCTGCGCGGCCAGAACCACTACGATTCCTACCTGCTGTCCGGCGTCTCCGGGCACGGCGTGCAGAGCTTCTACTATCCCGACAAGGCCACCCACGACTGCTCCACCTGCCACATGCTGCTCACCCCCTCCGAGCAGTTCGCGGCCCGTGACTTCGACGGCTCCGGCGTCAGGAAGATCCATGATCATCAGTTCCCGAGCGCCAACACTGCGCTACCGGCCCTGCTCGGCCTGCCGCCCGAGGTCAACGAGAAGCACCGTGCCTTCAACGAAGGCGTGATGCGGGTGGACCTCTTCGGGATCAAGGAGGGCGGCACCATCGAGGGCGAGCTCACGGCGCCCCTGCGGCCGCAGCTGCCGACCCTGGTGCCGGGCCGCAGCTACCTGCTCGAGACGGTGATCCGCACGGCCAAGATGGGGCACCACTTCACCCAGGGCACTACGGACTCGAACGAGATCTGGCTCGACTTGGTGGTCAGGAGCGGCGAACGGGTGATCGGCAGGAGTGGTGGCCTGGCGACCGACGGCACCACGGACCCGTGGTCCCACTTCGTCAACGTCTACATGCTCGACCGCAACGGCAACCGCGTCGAGCGCCGCAACGCCGAGGACATCTTCGTACCGCTCTACAACCACCAGATCCCGCCGGGTGCGGCCGACACCGTCCACTACCGGCTGGACCTGCCGCGCGACCTCGCCGGCCCGGTGACGGTCGAGGCGCGGCTCCAGTACCGCAAGTTCGACCGCCGCTACATGGAGTTCGTCTACCCCGCGAGCCCGCGCAACGAGCTGCCCATCCTCACCCTCGCCACCGACGCCGTGACCTTGCCCGTCAGCGGCCATCCGGCGCCACCGGCGGCGGAGGTCAAGGTGCCGGAGTGGATGCGCTGGAACGACTACGGCATCGGGCTGCTGCTCAAGGCGGGGAGCAAGGCCAAGGGCGAGCTGCGGCAGGCCGAGCAGGCCTTCCTGAAGGTCGAGGCGTTGGGGCGGCCGGACGGCCCCCTCAACCTGGCGCGGGTGTACATCGCCGAAGGGACCGTGCAGGACCGTGCCATCGCCGCTCTTGAACGGGCCGCCCATTTCGACCCGCCGGCGCCGGCCTGGTCGGTCGCCTGGTTCACCGGCCTGGTCAACAAGCAGAACGGCTTCCTCGACCAGGCGATCGCCAACTTCAAAGGCATCGTCGAGCTCGACGACGCCGAGACGCGGCGCCGCGAGTTCGACTTCAGCCAGGACTACCGCCTGCTCGACGAGCTGGGGCAGACCCTCTTCGAGCGCTCGAAGCAAGAGCGTGGTGCCGACCGCCAGGCGCAGCGTGATGCGTTGTTGGCGCAGGCCACGTCCTACTTCGAGCGTGCCCTCGCCCTCGACCCCGAGAACGTCGAGGCGCACTACAACCTGAGCCTGATCGCTCGCCAGCGGGGGGACGAGAGGACGGCTGCCGAGCACCTGGCCCTCTACCGCAAGTACCGGCCGGACGACAACGCCCGCGACCGCGCCGTGGCCATCGCGCGAGCCAAGGACCCGGCGGCGAACCACGCCGCCGAGGCGATCGTGATCTACGACCTGGGCCGGCCGGAGGCCTTCGAGCTAGCGGACGCGCTGCCCGCCGGCGGCCGCCGGGCCGCCGCCTACGAGCTGCGGCCGCTCGCCACGACCCAGGCCGCCAGCGGCGCCGAGGGCCCCGCGCTCCTTGCGAGCCGCCACGACGACACCACGGGAGGGAGGCGCTGATGAACCAGCAGGGAGATCCCAAGAAAGTCGACCCCAAGGCCAAGCTCCACGACGAGGACGAGCTGGCCGCCGAGGACGACTCGATCATCGGGCGCGCCCTCAAGCGGTCGCTGCTGGTGTTCCTGGGGATCGGTGTGCTGGTGGCGATCGCCATGCTGATCGCCCGCCGGCCGGTCACCGTGACACCGGAGACGGCGATCGCCAAGGAGGCCCCGCAGGCGGTCCGCGCCGCAGCCACCATACCGTCCGTCGCCTTCCGTGACATCACCCAGGCGGCCGGCATCGACTTCGTGCAGTTCAACGGCGCCTACGGCGACAAGCTGCTGCCGGAGACGATGGGGAGCGGCGCTGCCTTCTTCGACTATGACAACGACGGCGACCAGGACCTCCTCTTCGTCAACGCCACTACCTGGCCGTGGGGCCGCTACGCCTCGCCGGGCACCCACACCTGCCGCCTCTACGCCAACGATGGCAAGGGCAAGTTCCGGGACGTCACGGCCGCGAGCGGCCTCGGCGTCGAGCTCTACGGCATGGGGGTGGCGACGGCGGACTACGACGGCGACGGGTGGGTGGACGTCTTCCTGACCGCGGTGGGGCCGAACCGCCTGCTGCGCAACGAGCACGGCCACTTCGTCGACGTCACGGCCAAGGCCGGGGTGGCGGGCGCGCCGGGTGAATGGTCGGCCGGGGCTGCCTTTTTCGACGGTGACGGCGACGGCGACCTCGACCTCTTCGTGGCCAACTACGTGCGCTGGACCAAAGAGATCGACTTCCAGCTCGACTTCCGGCTGACCGGGGTTGGCCGCGCCTACGGGCCGCCGCAGAGCTACCAGGGCACCTATCCCTACTACTACCGCAACGACGGCAACGGCACCTTCACCGACGTCTCGCGGGCGGCCGGGGTGCAGGTGGACAACCCGGCGACCGGCGCGCCGATGGCCAAGGGCCTCGGCCTCGCTCCCATCGACGCCGACGGCGATGGCCACATCGACCTGCTGCTGGGCAACGACACGGTGCGCAAGTTCTTCTTCCACAACAAGGGGGACGGCACCTTCGAGGAGGTGGGGGAGCTCTACGGCCTGGCCTACGACCGCGACGGCAACGCCACGGGCGCGATGGGAGTGGACGCCGCCTACTTCCGCAACGACGACGACCTCGGCTTCATGATCGGCAACTTCGCCAACGAGATGACCTCCGTCTTCGTGGCCCAGGGGGACCCCACCTTCTATGTCGACGAGGCGATCGGCTCCGGCGTTGGGGCGCCGAGCCGGCGAGCCCTCAAGTTCGGCCTCTTCTTCTTCGACTACGACCTCGACGGCCGGCTCGACATGCTGCAGGCCGACGGTCATCTCGAGGACCAGATCAACAAGGTCGATCCCAGCCAGGAGTACCGCCAGGCAGCCCAGCTCTACTGGAACGCCGGCCACGAGGCGCCGCAGAGCTTCATGCTGGCGCCGGCCGAGACGGTGGGGGACCTCTACCGCCCGATCGTCGGCCGCGCCTCGACCTACGCCGACGTGGACGGCGACGGCGACCTCGACGTGGTGCTGACCCAGGTGGCCGGGCCGCCCCTGGTGCTGCGCAACGAGCAGGCCCTGGGCCACCACTGGCTGCGCCTCAAGCTGGTGGCCAAGGCGCCGAACCGCGATGCCATCGGCGCCTGGGTGACGGTCACGGCCGGAGGTGTCACGCAACGCCGGCAGGTGATGCCCACCAAGAGCTACCTCTCGCAGGTGGAGCTGCCCCTGACCTTCGGCCTTGGTGAGGCCACCACCCTCGAGAAGGTCGAGGTGCGCTGGCCGGACGGCAGCGTGCAGCCTCTGGAGGGCCTCGCCATCGACCGCGAGCAGGTGATCGAGCAGGTGATCGAGCAAGCCCCTTGACCACCGTCGAGGGGCGGGCCACCACCGCAGCGCCGGTGGTGGCCCCCTGGCGGTTTCGGTCGTTCGGGGATGGCGGTTGATTCTGTCGATTCATCTCGAATTGGCGCCTCGTCTCGTGATATCGTCGCCTCTCTTGTGAGGTGACGGAATGATCGACGCCATCGACCTTCAGATCCTCGAGCTGTTGCAGGCCAATGCCCGCACCTCGAACGCCGAGATCGCCCGCCAGGTTGGGCTCGCCCCCTCGGCCATCTTCGAGCGGGTGAAGAAGCTCGAGGAGAAGGGCATCATCCGCGGCTACGCCGTGGACCTGGCGCCCAAGGACCTCGGCCTCGGGCTGACCGCCTTCATGTTCGTCAAGTCCGAGGAACGGGTGGGCGACCGCCGCACCGGCGAGCGCCTGGCGGCGATCGCCGAGGTCCAGGAAGTGCACCACGTGGCAGGCGAGGATTGCTTCCTGCTCAAGGTGCGGGTGGCGGACACCGACGCCCTCGGCCGGCTGCTGCGCGAGAAGATCGCCGCCATCCCGGAGGTGCGCTCTACCCGCACCACGATCGTCTTCGAGACGCTGAAGGAGACCCGCGCTCTGCCCTTGGGCCCCGAGGCGGCACCGTGAGCGCGGCCGACTCCGCGGCGGCCGATGCTTCGTTCCGCGCCCGCCAGATCGCCGCCTTCGCCGCCGTCTACCTGATCTGGGGCTCGACCTTCCTCGGCATCCGCTACGCCATCGAGACGCTGCCGGGCTTCAGCATGGCCGCCGTCCGGTTCACCGTCGTCGGCCTCGGGATGATCGCCTGGGGCAGGCTGCGGGGCGAGGCCTGGCCGGCGCCGCGGCAGTGGCGCTCCGCCCTGCTGTTGGGCACGCTGCTCCTCGCCTTCGGCAATGGCGGCGTGGTGTTCGCCGAGCAGCGCCTGCCCACCGGCCTTACGGCCCTGCTGGTGGCCACCGAACCCGTCTGGGTGGCGATCCTCGTCTGGCTCTCGCCGCGCGGCGACCGCCCCACGGCGCGCACCACCCTCGGCGTCCTCCTCGGCTTCGCCGGCGCGTTGCTCTTGACGGCGCCCTCCAGGCTCGCCGGCGAGGCGGTCCACCTGCCCTCGGCCCTGGTCGTCTTCTTCGCCTCGCTGTGTTGGGCGAGCGGTTCGGTCTACGCCAGCCGGGCGGACCTGCCGCGCTCGCTCGCGATGTCCGCCGGCAGCCAGATGTTCTCAGGCGGCCTGGTGCTCGCCCTCCTGGGCGCCTTGGCCGGCGAGTGGCAGCAGCTCGACCCCGAGAAGGTGTCGTTGGCGTCGCTCCTTGCTCTCGGCTATCTGATCATCTTCGGCAGCCTGATCGGTTTTTCGGCCTACAGCTGGCTGGTGCGCACCACGGCCCCCAACCTGGTGGCGACCTACGCCTTCGTGAACCCGCTGGTGGCCGTCTTCCTCGGCTGGCTGCTCGCCGGCGAGCCGATCACCGGCCGCACCGTGGCCGCGGCTGCTCTGATCGTTCTCTCCGTCATGCTGGTGCGCCTGCGCCCCGGCTCGCGGCCGGCCCGCCCCCGGCGGCGGCGCGCCAGCCCGCCAGCCGAGGCGGTGCCTCCGCCCTCGGCCGAGGCCGCCTAGCCCGCCCCTCGCCCGGCTCGCTGCCGCGCCCGGCCACCGCCCGGGGGGCGGAGCTTTTTCATGCAGAGTTGACGATCTTCTTCTGCCCTTGGCGCTTCTTGGGAGTGCCGGGAGGTCGGCAGCACCGCGCGAGCACGGCGCGCGACGGTTCGGGAGCGGTGCGCCTCCTCGCCGGCGACGACAAGGAGAATGCGATGAGAACGAAGAGATTCTTGCAGTGTGCCGTAGCGGCCGGCTGGCTGCTCGCGGCTCCCCTGCGGCTGTGGGCCGATCCCTGCCCGCCGCCGCCACCGACCGACGATCCCTACCTCGATACAGTCGACCGCGCGTTCGGCCTCTGCTTCGACCGCGAACCCTGGGAGTATCAGTGGGGCCACTACTCTCTCAATCTCCCGGCGGCATGGGAGTGGATCAAGGGCCACGCGAACGTTGCCGTGGTCGACCTCGGGCTTGAAGTTCGTAACCCAGAGCTTCTGCCCTGGGATACGAATTCGTCGCCCGCTCTGCCTTTGGCCAGCGGCGGCAACCTGCGTCTGCGCCTCTCCTACGATTTTCGCTTCGATCCCTGGCAAGACGAACAGCATCCTGGTGACGAGGATGCCTGTGCGGACGAGTTGGACGAGTCGAGCCAACGAAACAGTGATCGGCCCTGTGACGGCTTCGACTTCGTCAACCCGGTGGGTCCTGGGAACAATTCGGCTGCGGGCCACGGAACCCATGTCAGTGGCCTCGTGGCAGCGAAGACGAACAACGGAGAAGGTGTGGCCGGGACGTGCTGGGGCTGCAGCCTCTCGATGTCAAGAGTCAGGACCAACTCGGTGGACCTGCCGCAAGGCCTCTACTGGGCGGTCGACCGTGGAAACCAGGTCATTAGTGCGAGCTGGGGCCTGCCGGACAACGAAGGACCGATCCCTACCTATTGTCTGACCAGTACGACCGGCAGCTGGGCGAGCTTCTGCAAGGCGTTTGTGCTGGCCGACGAGCGGGACGTGGTGTTCGTGGCAGCCGTCGGCAACGACATCGCAGGCCTCGACTATCCAGCGAGCGACCCACGGGCGATCGCGGTCGGTGGTACCGAGATCGATGGTTCGATCTGGCGCCGCGACGACGACGGTGGGCAATGCCCGTTTTCGGGCGGCATCGAGTGCGGCTCCAATTTCGGCCCTGAACTAGACCTCGTGGCGCCCGCGGAGCGGATCCTGTCGACGGCCTACACCGGGCGGATGTGGATCAACAGCGGCTCGATCGTCTGCGGCGACAACGGAGACCAGGACGGGGTCGGTGAGTGCACGGGTACCTCGATGGCAGCGCCCTACGTGGCGGGGATCGCGGCACTCGTGCGCTCTGCCAACCCGCTGCTCGCCAAGCAGCACGTCTACGACATCCTCACCACGACCGCGACTCCTCTCCATGACGGCATGGCACCCTTTCCGCCCGCCGGCGGCCGGCAGGACGACACCGAAGGCTATGGCCTGGCGAACGCCGAGCTTGCGGTCCAGAAGGCACTCGGCATGGCGGGCCAGCAGACGATCCTGAACCGTCTGACCCCGCTCTTCGCGCTGTACTGGGATGGCGGTTCGCAGGGTGATTACCTGATGACGACCGTCCCCCAGGTGGCCAGCGCTGCCGTGAGCGGCCAGCTGTTCGAGAACTGCACGACGGTAGACCGGGTGAGCTGCACGAGCCATCCCTACGTCTCGGCGGCAACGCGGACGGTTCGTGGCTATGGCAACTACCCGGGGTTCTCCTGTGGTATCGGTTGTACCCACAAGCCCAAGGCAGGCGCCTACTTGTTCACCGGCGAGAAGCACCCCACCAATCCCAACGCCAGCCTGCTGCCGCTCTACCGCCTGACCAAGCGAGTGGTGGGCCCGCCCTTCGACGTCGACTCGGCCTATGCCGTCAGTGAGGCCGAGGTAGAGACGTTCGTGGCGATGGGCTATGAGCTGGCGGCGCTCGAGGGCTACTTCTACCCCCTGGGTACGGGTTGCTCGGCGATTCCCGGGGCCTACCCTCTGCATCGTGGCTACAACGAAGAGCGGGGGGACTTCGCGGTCTTCCCCGAGTTCGTAACCGGGATCGAGCCGATTTTCTCTTCCTACGACGACGACCTCGGAACGATCAGCTCTGGCGTCATCGGCTGCGCCTACCCCAACGCCGATCAGGACAAGGACAACTTGATCAATGGCTTCGAGATGCTCCTCGGGACGCAATGGAGCAACGAGTTGACCGACAAAGACTCGGACGGCGACGGACGTACCGACGGCGACGAGGTGCTCAACTACCCCTACACCGACCCTCTCGGACCGCAGCTGGTGGTCTCTTGTCCCTGCGACACGCTGCAGTGCACGAACCTCTCGGCTGCGATCGAAGGGAATGTCGTGGGCTTTCCCAGCTACACCTGGGACTTCGGCGATGGCCAGACCGGCTCGGGAAGCGCTCCGGCCCACACCTACGCCCAGGCCGGAACCTACTATCTGCTGGTCACTGCGAGCGGGTCCTTTGGCACTCTGGAGAATCGCTGCGTGGTCAAGGTCGACTAGCTATCCCCGTCCTACGCCAGCTCGGCGAAGCTCGTGTATCGCCGGTGGGGGACCGCTCCCACCGGCTTGTTGCCGGGGCGCACGAAGAGGCCGGTCTGGAAGCCGGCGGCCGCGGCGGCGTCGAGCTCGGCGGGCAGGTCGGAGAGGAAGAGAATGGCGGCCGGGGGAAGCCCGAAGGCGGCGGCGATCTGGCGGTAGGAATCCGGCTCCACCTTGGGGCCGGTGGTGGTGTCGTGGAAGCCTTCGAAGAAGCAGGTGAGGTCTCCCGCCGGAGTGGTGGAGAAGAGGAGCTTCTGGGCCAGCACGCTCCCTGACGAGAAGACCCGCAGGCGGGTCCCTCGCTCGCGCCAGGCGGCGAGGACGGCCGGCACGTCCGGGTAGACCTCGCCGGCGAGCGAGCCGTCGGCATAGCCGCGTTGCCAGATCAGCCCTTGAAGCGCCTTGAGCCCGGTCGACTTGCGATCGACCGCGATCAGGTGCAGGGCGTAGCTCGCGCCATCGCCGAACTCGGCCGGCACCGCGAGGCCGGCGGCGCGGTCCTGCGCCCATTCCTGACGCAGCTGGGCGAAGGCGGCAGCGACGTCCGGGTCCTCGCCGGCGCGGGCGGCATAGTCGCCGACCCGCGCCGCGGCGTAGGGGAAGAGCACGTCGTAGACGAAGCGCACCGAGGTCGTGGTGCCCTCGATGTCGGTGAGGACGGCTTGCACGGAAGAGGGTAGGGGCATCGCCATGGTGCGGCGGCCGGCCACGCCGGCCGCTCGCGCAGGAGGATGGGCAGCTCGCTACAGGCCCTGTGGCGGGAAGAACTGCGGCCCGAAGCAGAGCGGCAGGTACTTCGCGTCCTCGCCGGTGGCGGTGTAGTGCGGCGTCCAACCCGCCGGGTCCTCGAACAGGCGCACGGCGCGGATGTTGCGGTCGGCGCAGAGGTCGAACCAATGGTGGGTGCCGCGCGGCACGTTGATCATGTCGCCCTTCTCGACCTCAATCGAGAACACCGGGGCGCCCTCGGCATGGATGTGGAAGAGCCCGCGCCCGCCGACGATGAAGCGCACCTCGTTCTCCGAGTGCCAGTGCTCCTTGTTGAACTTGTTGAGCATCGCCTCGAGGCCGGGCGTGTCGGCCTTGACATTGATCACGTCGGCCGTCTTGTAGTTGCCGCTCGCCATCGTCTGGGCGATCGGCTCGCGGTAGGCGGCGAGGATCTCCTCGTCGGTGGCGTCGTCCTCGAGATCGGCGAGGCCCTCGAAGCGGCGGTACCAGATGCCGTACTGCGCGAGGAAGGCTCGCACCTCGTCGTCGTCCGAGAAGGACCGTTTGGTGTCGCGCACGGTGATGGTGGCCATCTTCTTCTCCTTCTGCAGGTTGCCGCGGCTGCCGGCGCTCCTACGCCGCGGGCCCGCCGGCCGGGAGCGGGGCGAAGGCGGTGCGGCGTGCCACACACTCGAAGAGGAACTCGAGGCACTCGACCTGCCGCCTGGCGTCGGCCAGGGTTGCTCCCCAAGTATAGAGACCGTGCCCGGCGAGCAGGAACCCAGGCAGGGTCGAGCGCTGCTGGGCGGGAGTGCACTCGATGAGGCTGGCGAGCTCGGCGGCGAGCGGCACCATGTCCTGGGCGTTGGCGAGGACCGGCACTTCGACGGCGGTCTCGTGGGTGCTCACGCCGGGCAGGCCCTTGAGCATCTCGTAGCCGGCGATCCGCACGCTGCCCCGCTCCAGGTGGTGCTCCGAGAGGAGCGTTCCCGCCACCGAATGCGTGTGCAGAATGGCTCCGGCTCCGAGCCTGGCCGCGATGGTGGTGTGGAGCAGCGTCTCGGCGGAGGGTTGGCCCTCGCCGGCGAGGACGTTGCCAGCCTCGTCGACAGTGAGCAGCATCTCCGGGCGCAGCGCTCCCTTGTCGGCCCCCGACGGCGTGATCAGCAGGCGCAGTGGCCCTCGCCCCAGGCACAAGCTGTAGTTGCCCGCGGTGCCCAGGCACCAGCCCCGCAGGTAGAAGCTCGCCACTGTGCGACACAGCTCAAGCGCGGAGGCCGCCGCCCCATTCATGCCCCCGAAGGTGCAGCCGAAGGGGTGAAGCGAGACAGCTTGCAGGCCTCGACGTTTTCTGCTAGTGTCCTTCGACATCTCTCGCTGGACCGAAGCCAGAGGGTTGAAAGCCAGAGGGTTGAAAGCTGGTAGAGCTAGCAAGGTCGAAGTCGAGCTGGTAGGTTGAAGTCGTCGGTTGCAGGAGAGAGCAAGCCGGCTGAAGAGATGTGAGAAGCGCTAGGGCGCTGGCAGTCGACCCGAACCGTCGCCGCCAGCTAGACTGACCGACGAGGAAGACGGACCGCGAAAGCCTGGCACGAGCAGCACTGAGAGAAGAGCACCGAGCGAGAACCGCCAAGCCCACCCGCAGTCGCGATCGAACCTCCCTTCCCCCCAGAGCTGCCCTGAGCCTTCGCTTCCCAGCGACGCCATCCCCCGAGTGACTTGAGGCTTCGTAGCGCGCTTACCGAGACTACGAGAAGAGACAAAGAGAAACGTTTTCGCGGGGCGATCCTGCCTGGCGAGAACAGCAGTGCCGGCCCGAGGCCGGTGAATAACAACATCAGCAGTTAGGAGTAGGACATGACCGAGCAGGGAGTCGTCAAGTGGTTCAACGATGCGAAGGGCTATGGGTTCATCTCTCGCGAGAATGGCCCGGACGTCTTCGTCCATCACACCGCGATCGTGGCCGAGGGTTTCCGGACCCTCGCCGAGGGTGATCGCGTGTCCTTCGAGGTCGGCGACGGCCCGAAGGGTCCGCAGGCCCGGAACGTCGTCCGCCTGTAAGCTGACGGCCCTCTTTTCATAGGTACTCTTCCGACTTCCCCGCGCCCCGCCGGTTCGCCGGCGGGGCGCTTTGTTTTTTGCAGGGCGCGGATGCGAGCTCCCCGATCCGAGTTCTCGCCTTCGACCGGTCTCGGCGGCTGGTAATCCCGAGAGCGTCCCCATCGCGAAGCCTCGGGCCTTCTGCCACTCCCTCGCAGGCTGCGGCGCCGGTCCTCTCGGAACGCCACCCCTGCCCGGCTACCTCCTCGCCCGACGAGGAGCGCCGTCGGTGGTCCCACTCCCGGCTCCCCGCTTGTCGGAGCGTCTCTGGTATCGCGTTGAGAACCACAGATAGAGATCGGGCTAACCGTTTGCCCGTGCCGGCGTAACTGTATGGACACGCCGAGCCAGCACCGGGGCGGCGGCATCTCCCGCTGCTGAGCGCCGGTGAGACCATCTGGTCGCCTCGCCGTCGCATCTGGAGAGGGAGGGTGAGTGCAAGTGATAAAGGGATCTTGGCTCCACTGATAGACACTTGAAATAGTTCCCTACTAGATCAGAGCGCACCATGGTGTATTGGCTAGCAACGAGATGCTACTATGGTGTTATGGACTATGCGGGGGCGGAGGCGGTGAGGGGTAGCGAGGTCGGTGTGGACGGGAGCGAGTCCGTGGCGGTTGCAGAGGCCCTGCGGTGAGCATCGGCGCAGGGCGGCAAGGCCAGCCGCCGCACGAAGGGCCCGAGCTGGACCTCGAACCCTCACTCGGAGTGCTCCCGCTCGCCAGCCCCGCCACCGGTCCGGCGCTCTCACGACCGACCAACCAGCCAAAGCCGCCGACAGCGGCGTCCGTCGGCCCCGGCCGCCCCGGCAGCGGCAGCCTCACCGCGCGCCAGCGGGTTGACCTCCTGCTCGATCCCGGTTCCTTTCTCGAGATCGGCGCTGCCGTGCGCCATCGGAGCCAGGTGTTCGGGATGGCGGAGCGCCGGCCGGTCGGCGATGGCGTGATCACCGGTTGGGGAACGATCGCGGGCAGATCCGTCTACCTCGTCTCGCAGGACTTCTCGGTGCTTGGCGGCTCGGTCGGAGAGGCCGGCGGCTCGAAGATCTGCCGCGTCCAGGACCTGGCAGCCCAGAACGGTGTGCCCTTGGTCGCGCTGTGGGACGGTGGCGGCGGGCGGATCCAGGAGGGCGTCGATGCCCTGCATGGCTTCAGCGAGATCCTCTACCGTCATGCCAGGTCGTCGGGGGTGGTGCCGCAAATCGGCGCCATGATGGGCCCCTGCGCCGGCGGTGCGTCCTACTCCGCGAGCCTGATGGACTTCATCCTGATGGTCGAGGGCACGGGTACGATGTCGCTGACCGGGCCGGACGTGATCCGCTCGGTGACGCAGAGCAGGGTCACGACTGAACAGATCGGTGGCGCCGAGGTCCATGCCTCGACCACCGGCCTCGCGCACCTGGTGGCCGCCAGCGACGCGGACTGCCTGACCGCCATCCGGCAGCTGCTCAGCTTCCTCCCCGACAGCAGCGAGAAGGACGCACCGCTGGGCCGGGAGCCCGCCGAGACAGAGCGGCCGGCCGCCGACATCGAGACGATCCTGCCGCGGAGCTCGCAGCAGTCCTACGACATGCGGCAGCTTATCCGGGCCGTCGTCGACGACGGCGTGTTCCTCGAGCTGCAGGCCGCGTTCGCGCAGAACCTGCTCGTCGGCTTTGCTCGGCTCGGCCGCCACGCGATCGGAGTGGTCGCCAGCCAGCCGCTCTATCTGGCGGGGGCCCTCAGCTGCAACGCGGCGATCAAGGGCGCCCGCTTCGTCCGCTTCTGCGACGCCTTCAACATCCCCGTGGTCACCTTCGTCGATTCACCGGGGTACGTGCCCAGCTTGCAGGAGGAGCTCGCGGGCGTCATCCGCCACGGTGCGAAGCTGGTCTTTGCCTACGCTGAAGCCACCGTGCCGCTGATCACGCTGGTGACGCGCAAGAGTTACGGCGGCGCCTACGCTTCGCTGGCCTGCAGCGAGATGCGCGCCGACGTCAACCTCGCCTACCCGGGGGCCGAGGTGGCGGTGGTGGGGGCCGAAGCCGCCGTCGCCGTGCTGCATCGCCGCGAGCTGCGCCAGGCCGGGCCCGACGAGGCGGCGGTGCGGCGGCAGCTCGAGGACGACTACCGACAGGAGTTCAACAGCCCTTTTCCGGCAGCCGAGCGCGGCATCATCGACGCGGTGATCCAGCCGCGGGACACCCGTTCTCATCTGCTCAAGGCGCTCAAGGGCCTGCTGCGCAAGCGCGCCGAGCTGCCGCGGCGCAAGCACTGCAATCTCCCCCTATGAAGCAGGCTCGAGAAGAGGCCGCCAGGTGATGGACATGACGACCGCCAGGAGGGGGACATGAAGCACGCCGCGGTGCCGACCAGGTACCCGCTGTCACCCCTCCAGGAGGGCATGCTCTTCCATCGCAGCAGGGGCTTGCGCTCGGGGGTGGAGATCTACCACATCCAGGCTTCGCTCGCGGAACCCCTCGACAGCGCCGTCCTCCGGCGTGCCTGGGAGCTGATGGTGGCACGGTACGAGGTCTTCCGCACCGCCTTCGTGTGGACCGCGGGCGGCCAGGCACTGCAGGAGCCGCGAGATGGGGTGAGCCTGGGTTGGACGGAGCTCGACTGGCGCCACCAGCCGCCTTCCGAAGTGCCTTCGCTGGTCGCTCGCTTCATCGCCGAAGACCACAAGGCCGGCGTCGAGCTCGAGCGGCCCCCCCTGATGCGGGTCGCGCTGATCCAGGCCGCCGAGGAGCATTGGGAGCTGATCTGGACGCTCTTCCACGGGATCGTCGATGGGCGGTCGGTACGGCGAATTCTCATCGAGGTCTTCGACGTCTACGCGCGGCTGCTGGCCGGCGCCGAGCCCTCGCCGCCGCCGACGACACCGTTCCACCGCTACATCGAGCAGGTGACGAGCCTCGACCTCGGCGCGGCCGAGCGGTATTGGCGGCAGGTCCTCGCCGGCTTCAGGGTGGCGACGCCGCTGCCGGGTGCTCGCGCCGCCCGCCTGCCGAGGAGTGGCGAGGACGCCCACCAGGACCGCCAGGTCGAGCTCTCGGTGGACGAGACGGCGCAGCTGCGGGCGATGTGCGACGAGCAGGGCTTCACCCTTCACACCCTGCTCCAGGGCATCTGGGCCCTGTTGCTGGCCAGTCAGACTGGCAACCGTGACGTCGTTTTCGGCAACGTCAAGTCGAACCGCGCCTCGTTCGCCGGCGGCAACGAGATCGTGGGTCCGGTCATCAACACGCTCGTGCTGCGGGTCAACGTCGAGGCCGAGGTTCGCTGCGCCGACTGGCTGCGCGGGATCCGTGCCCAGTGGCTCGCCCATCGTGATTTCGAGCTCGCGCCGCTGTCCCGCGTGCAGCAGTGGAGCGAGCTGCCGGCGGGGCCGCTGTTCCGCACCCTGCTGGTGTTCGAGAACTACCAGTGGAACGATTTTCTGCGCGGCCTGGGTGGCAGCTGGGCGCGACGGCGGGTGGAGGTCGTGCGCCAACCCGAGTACCCCCTGACCTTCTATGGCTTCTGCTCGCACCGTCTCGTCCTCAAGCTGATCTTCGACGCGCGGATCTTCAACGCCTCGACGATCGAGCGCCTGCTCGCCGAGATGAAGCACCTGCTCGCGGAGGTCCGGCGCGACAGCACGCGGCCGGTCGGCTCCCTCTCGCCGTTGACCACGAGCGAGCGTTGCCAGCTGCTGTACGAATGGAACGACACGGCCGAACCACCGCCGGAGATGTCTCTCGGCGAGCTCATCGAGCGTGTGGTCGAGCAGGGTCGCGATGCCACGGCGGTGGTGGAGGGCGCGGCGCACTGGTCCTACGGTGGGATCGCACGGCGGGCCGCGGCGCTGGCAGACGCCCTGCTGCGGTACGGCGTGGGACCGGAAGTGCCGGTGGCCTTGTGCATCCCGCGCTCCGTAGAGCTGGTGGTGGCCGCGCTGGCAGTGGTGGAGGCCGGGGGCGCCTACGCCCCACTCGACCCCCGCCATCCCATCAAGCGCCACGAGCTCGTCCTCGCCGGGCTTGGCCGACCGTTGCTCCTCACCGTGGCCGAGCTGCGACCTCAGCTGGCTGAGCTCGGCTGCGCGATGCTCGCCGCCGACGTGCCCGCGACGGGGCCCACCAGCGGGCTGGGCCGGCGCCACGACGACCGCCACCTTGCCTACCTCCTGCACACCTCCGGTTCGACCGGCCGCCCCAAGGCAGTCGCCATCGAGCGCGCCAGCCTGCTCGCCATGGTCCTGCGACAGAACGGTCTGCGGACGGGCGAGAGCGTGCGCGGCGTGCTCGGCGGCAGCCCAGCCTTCGACCTCTCGGTGTGGGAGATGTGGCTCTGTTTCGGCCTGGGGGGCGCCCTGCACGTCCCGGCGGAGGAGATCTACCGCGATCCCCTGGAGTTGCGCGACTGGTTGCTGGCGCGCGCGATCACCGCCTGTCTGCTGGCGACCCCCATCGGCGAGCTTCTGCTCTCGATCCCGTGGCCACAGGGCGGCTGTTTCGCTCGCCTCCTGGTGGGTGGCGACCGGCTGGGCCGGCGTCCTCAGCCCGCGACACGCTACGAGGTGGTGAACCTCTACGGTCCGACCGAGAACACGGTGATCGCCACCGGCGGCCGCGTGTTGGCCGAGGGGATGAACGCCGAGGCGCCCGCGATCGGCCGGCCGCTGGCCAACGTGCGCTGCTATGTCGTCGACCGCGGCCAGCGGCTCGCTCCGCTCGGGGCGCAGGGAGAGCTGCTGATCGGCGGCAGCGGGTTGGCTCGCGGCTACTGGGGCCGCCCGCGCACCACCGCGGAACGATTCGTCCCGGACCCGTTCAGCGGCTTCGCCGGCGAGCGGCTCTACCGCTCTGGAGACCTGGTGCGGCTCGGCGATGGTGGCGAGATCGAGTTCTGCGGTCGGGCCGACCACCAGCTGAAGATCCGCGGCAATCGCGTCGAGCTGGGTGAGATCGAGTCCCTGCTGCGCCAGCACGCCGAGGTCGCCGAGGCCGTCGTCGTGGCACAGGGCGAGGCCGACCGTCTGCTCCTCGTTGCCTACCTGGTACCTCGCGAAGCGACGCCCGAGGAGGAGGCCGAACACCTGCTGCGCGCCTATCTGGACCAGCGCCTGCCGGCCTACATGGTCCCCGCCGTGTTCGTGTTCCTCGCCAGCTTGCCGCGGACGACGAGCGGCAAGGTCGATCGCCAGGCACTACCCCGGGTCGCGGGCCTGCCGGACCGTGCGACGCGGCCGCCGGCGCCACCCCAGACCCCGGAGCAGACGGTCGTCCTGGCGGCGTGGGAGGAGGTGCTCGGGCAGACCGACCTCGGCATCGACGACAGCCTGCATGACCTCGGGGCAGATTCGATCGCCCTCATTCGGTTGCACTTCCGCCTCCGCGACGAGCTGGGGCGCAATTTCCCCCTCGCCCTCCTGATGGACTTCCCGACCGTGCGCCGGCTGACCGCCGAGATCCTCCACCAGGCCGAGAGCGGTCGCGACGAAGGCGCCGAGCCAGCTGCGCCGGCTACGGTGGAGCCCCTTGGCAGGAGGGTCGAGCCTTGAGCGGGAGCCAGCGCCGGGTCCATCGCCCGCAGACCCTGCCGGCCTTGTTGCTGGCGGCTGCGGCGGAGGCGGGCAGCCGCCCGGCCGTGTACTCCGGGGAGAGCTGGCACAGCTTCCGTGATCTCGCCGAGCAGGCCGGCCGCTTCGCCGCCGGGCTTGGCCGGCAAGGGATCGCTCCCGGAGACCGCGTGGCGGTGGCCGCCAAGAACCGCCGCGAGTTCATCGTTGCGACCTATGGCATCGCCATGGCGGGTGCGATCCTGGTGCCGGTCAACACCCAGCTGACCGCCGACGAGGCCTCGTTCGTGGTTGGCCACTCCGGCGCCCGAGCCCTGGTCTACGGCGCCGAGAGCGCTGCCCAAGCGGCCGGCCTCGAGGCTTGCCGGGAGCTGCGCCTCGGGATCGGCCTGCCGGGTTGGGAGGCCCAGGGAGGTGGCGTTTGCGCGCGAGCCGGTGGGCTGCCGACCGTCGCCTGGGAGGAGCTCCTTGCCGAGCCCGCGATCTCCGGCGTGGGCGTGCGACCCGGCGACGCGGTGGCGATTCAGTACACCTCGGGCACGACCTCGCGGCCCAAGGGAGTCGTCCACTCGCACCGCTCGCTGATCAGCGCCTTCGTCGCCCGGGCCCGTCACATGGGCTATGACGCCGAAGACGTGATGCTCATCGCCACTCCGCTCTTCCACCTCAATGCGCAGGGGGTGGTGATCATGGCCCTCTGGAGGCGCTTCCGCGTCGTCCTCTGGGAGCGCTTCAGCGCCTCGCAGTTCTGGCCGGAGGTCCGCCGGCACGGCATCACCTCGCTCAACGGCATGGAGACGATCAGCCGCATCCTGCTGGCGCGGCCGCCCGAGCCGGCCGAGCGGGGGACTTCCCTGCGTTCCGTGGTGGGCGTCATGCCCGCCGAGCGGATGCGCGAGTTCGAATCCCGCTTCGGTGCCGCGCTGGTGCCGGTCTATGGGCTGACCGAGGACCCGATGCCGGTGTTGGGCCCCCGCCGCGGCATCCCGCGCTCCTGGCCCGACTCGACGCTCGCCATGTCGGGCCGCCCGACCGCGCCACGGCGACACCAGATCAGGATCGTGGGCGAGGACGGCGGCGACCTCGGCCCTGGCTTGGTGGGGGAGATCGTCAAGCGTAGCCCGGCGACGATGCTCGGCTACTTCCGGGATGCCGACGGCACGGCCGCCGTGCTCACCGACGGCTGGTTGCGGACGGGCGATCTCGGCTTTCTGGACACGGCGGGCTACCTCTACTACGTGGGGCGGAAGAAGGACGCCGTTCGCTCGGCCGACCGCATGATCGCCACGGTCGAGGTCGAGAACGCCATCGCCACCCATCCGAGCGTCGCCCGGGCGGCGGTGATCGGTCGCCCCGATCCCGTTCGCGGCGAGGAGCTCCAGGCCTGCGTCGTGCCGGAGCCCGGCGGGATGGCCGACGAGGCCCTGTTCGCCGCCCTGCGCGCCTGGTGCGGCGAGCGTCTGGCTGCCTACAAGGTGCCGCGGTTCTGGGAGGCCTTCGCAGAGTTGCCGCTGACCGCCACGGGGAAGGTGCGCAAGGACGAGCTGCGGCGGCGAGCCGCCGCGAGCGACCGCGCCTGGGACGCGGCGCCGCGAATGGCTGAGGGGCAGCGATGAGCACGGACAACCTGCCCTCGATCCCGGCCGCCGGCTCGGCCGCGAGCTATCCGCTCTCCTGGGCGCAGCAGGGAGCCTGGCTCTACGAGCAGCTCACCGGCTCCCCGGCCCTGATGCAGACCGTTCGCGTTCTGCGGGTCGAGGGTCCGCTCGATCCGCACCGCCTGCGCGGTGCTCTCGCCGCGCAGGTGGCGCGCTTTGACGTGCTGCGGTCGCGGGTTCGCCTGGAGGGAACCGAACCGGTGCAAGAAGCGACGAGCGAGCCCGTCGTCGTCCGCTGGCTCGACCTCCTCGCGTTGCCTCGGCCGCAGCGTCAAGACCAGGCTCGAGAAGCTCTCCAGGCGGCCCTCCACCGGGCCTTCGATCTCGAACACGAGCCGCTCTACCGCTTCTATTGCTTCCGTCTGGCCGTGGGTGAGCACCTCTTGCTGCTCAACTTCCACCACCTCGTCTTCGACGGCCACTCGATCCGCGTCTTCCTCGACGGTTTTCATCGCGCCTACGCGGGCGAGCTCCTCCCGCGGCCTCGCTTCCAATACGCCGACTACGTGCGTTGGCAGCAAGCCCGGCTGGCCTCCGGCGAGCTCGCCGAGGCCGCGGCGAGCTGGCGCCGCCTCCTCGGCGGCGACTTGCGGCGGCTGGCCTTGCCGAGCGACCGACCGCGGCCGGCCGTGGCGGACCGTGAGGCGAGCTTCCACAACCGGGTGCTGCCGGCACCGCTCTTGGGCGCCCTCAAGCAGCTACGCCGTGAGCGCGGCACGACCCTCTTGCGCACCGTCTTCGCCTTGAGCGCCGCCCTGATGCATCGCCTGAGCGGCGACCGCGAGTTTCTCCTCGGCACGCCGCTCTCCGGCCGCAGCCACCCCGAGCTCAAGGATCAGGTCGGGTTCTTCGTCAACACGGTGGGCTTGCGACTGAGCTTCGCCGGCGATCCCACCTTCGCGGCCCTTCTCGCCCAGGTCGATCACCGCTTGGTCGAGGCGATCGAGCACCAGGACTACCCGTTCGAGAAGCTGGCGGTCGGGGCCGCGGCGGGCGACGGCGACCCCACGGCGGGGCCGGGCTGGTCGGACCTCGCCAGCGGCGACGGCGGAAGCCGCCAGGAACCACCCTTCGCGGCGGTCTGCATGCAGCGCTTTCGGACCCCCACCGAGGTCCACGGCGAGCTCACCTTCAGTCATTGGGAAGCGGTGCTGCCGGAGGTGCTCTACGAGCTGGTACTGACCGAGGTGGAAGTCGCGGAAGGGCTGCTGCTGATGGTGCAGTACCGCCGGCAGTTGTTCGACGCGACCACCATCGCGAGGTGGCTTGGTGCCTTCGAACGCCTGGCGTGGGCCGTGGTCCGCGCGCCCGAACGGCCGGTCTCGGCCCTCGAGATGCTGGCGGCGAACGAGCGGCAGCAGCTCCTCGTCGAGGTCAACGACACGGCTGCCCACTACCCCGCGGAGGTGGGCCTCGCGGCGCTGGTCGCTCGCCAGGTCGAGACCCGCCCCGACGCCGTGGCCCTGATGGCCGACGGCCCGTACGAGGAGTGGACGTCGTACGCGGCCCTGAACACAGAGGCCGCGGCGATGGCCGCCCAGCTGCGCGCCTGCGGAGCCGGCCCCGGGGAGGTCGTTGCCCTCCTCTTGCCGCGTTCGCGCGCGGCGGTCGTCAGCCTTCTCGCCGCGATCCAGGCGGAAGCCGCCTATCTGCCCCTCGATCCGAGCTATCCCGCCGAGCGGCTCTCGGGGATGCTCGCCGACGCGCATCCTGCCGTGCTGGTGAGCGCCGGCGAGCTCCCGGCCGGGGTCGAGCCGGGGGGGGCTGCGCGGCTCGACCTCGCGAGCTGGCCGGAACCGCCAGCGGGGACCGGGTTGCATCGCGGTCCGTGGCTCACGGGCGACGCCGTCGCCTACTTGATGTACACCTCGGGCTCGACGGGGAAGGCCAAGGCGGTGGTGGTACCCCAGCGGGCGGTGTGCCGGTTGGTGATGGGCACCGACTATGTCCGCTTCGGGGCTGGCGATCGCGTCGCGCACGCCTCGAACATCTCCTTCGACGCCGCGACGTTCGAGGTCTGGGGCGCCCTCCTCAACGGCGGTCGCCTTGCCGTCTTCGAACGCGAGGTGCTGCTCGCGCCGCGGGCCCTCGCCCGGCGTCTGGGCGAGCTGGCGACCAGCGTTCTCTTCCTCACCCCGGCGTTGTTCAACCGGGTCGTGGGGGAAGTCCCCGACTGCTTCGCCGGAGTGGGGGTGCTGGTGCTCGGTGGCGAGGCGCTGGAGCCGGCGTGGGTGCGCACGGCGCTCGCCGCGGGAGCGCCGCGGCGCCTCGTGAACGGCTATGGCCCCACCGAGGCCACGACCTTCTCGACCGCGTTCGCGGTCGGCCTGGCAGACTGCGCGGGGGGCTCGATCCCGATCGGTCGGCCGATCGAGAACAGCTCCGCCTACGTTGTCGACGCGGCCGGCGAGCTCTGCCCCCTGGGTGTCTCCGGCGAGCTCCTGTTGGGCGGCGCTGGCCTCGCCCAAGGGTACTGGCGTCGCCCCCGGCTGACCGCCGAGCGATTCGTGCCGGACCGCTTCGCGGCACGACCTGGTGCCCGCCTCTACAGGAGCGGTGACCTCTGCCGGCGGCGCCAGGATGGTGTGGTCGACTTTCTGGGCCGCCGCGATCACCAGGTCAAGGTGCGCGGTTTTCGCATCGAGCTCGGCGAGGTCGAGATCGCCCTTGGTGAACACCCGCAGGTGCGCAGCTGTGCCGTCGTAGCGCCGGCGAGCCGGGCGGGCAGCCGGTCGCTCGTGGCCTTCGTGGTGGCGCCGGCGGCGAGCATGGCCGAGCTCGCCGCCTACCTCGGGGAGCGCTTGCCCGCCTTCATGGTGCCGGCTCGCTGGGAAGGCGTCGATTCCCTTCCTCTGACCGACAACGGGAAGGTGGATCGCCGGCAGCTGGAGCGGCTGGCGGCGGCGACCGAACCCGCCGCCAGCACCACCGGCACGGCGCCGGCGAACGCCCAGGAAGCGGCGCTGGCGGCGATCTGGGCCGAGGAGCTCGGTCTTGCAAGCATCGGGGTCGAGGACGACTTCCACGACCTCGGAGGACACTCGCTGCTGGCGATCCGCATCGTCGCGCGGCAACGGGACGAGCTGGGCCTGGAGGTCGGGATCCGCGGTTTTTTCGAGGCGCGCACGGTGCGCGGCCTCGCCGGGCACCTGGTCGCCGCGCGGCCGGGCGCCGCCGCGACGGCCGGCGAGGCGGGCCGCGAGGGCCCCGAGACGCCCCTCTCGTTCGGCCAGGAGAGGCTGTGGTTCATCGACCAGCTGCTCGGTCAGACGTCGTACTACGTGAGCGCGCTGCTGTGGTCTCTCCACGGCGACCTCGACGTCGCTGCCCTGCACGCTGCGTTCGCGACGCTCGTCGCCCGCCACGAGGTGTTGCGCTCGGCCTTCCGCTCGCGCGACGGCGTGCCCTTCCAGGAGGTGGCGCTGCCGCGGGGACCGCAGCTCCCGGTGGTCGACCTCACTGGCCTCGACCCCGCGCACCGCGACGCTCTCGGCACGCGCCTCCTGCGCCGGCGCTGCGGCCAGCGGATCCCGCTCGCGACGCCGGGGCCGATCCGCTTGCTCCTGGTCCGCCACGGCAGTGCCGAACACGGGCTGGCCTGCGGCGTCCACCACATCGCCTTCGACGGCGAGTCGATCCCCATCCTCGCCCGCGAGCTGAGCCGCGCCTACGCGAGCCATCGGTTGGGGGAGGCGCCGGCGCTGGCGCCACTCGGCCGCCAGTACGGGGACTTCGCCCGCTGGCAGCGCAGCCCGGGCCGCGAGGCCGAGCTCGCCGGCCAGCTGAGCCACTGGCGAGCCCAGCTCACCGGCGCGCCGCCGGTGCTGGAGCTGCCGCACGACCGGCCGCGACCGGTGCTCGCCGCGTTCCGAGCAGGGCAGGCCCGCCTCGCTCTATCTGGCCCCTTGGTCGCGGCGCTGCGCGGCCAGGCGCGGCGAGCGAACGCGACCCTCTTCATGGTCGTGATGGCGTCCTTCAAGGCCCTGGCGAGCCGCCTCAGCGGGCAGCGCGACATCGTCGTCGGCACGCCGATCGCCGACCGTTCCCAGGCCGGGACGACGGAGTTGATCGGGCTCTTCGTCAACGCCCTGCCGCTGCGCAGCCGGCTGCTGCCCGGACAGCGTTTCCGCGAGCTGGTCGGTGACGTGCGGGCGACGACCCTCGACGCGCTGGCTCACGCCGCCGTGCCCTTCGAACGGCTGGTCGACGCGTTCCAGCCGCAGCGGGACCTCAGTCGCGAGCCACTCTTCCAGGTCATCCTCCAGCTGCTCGCCGACGCCGGCCCCGGCCTCGATCTGCCCGGTGTGGAGGTGGAGCCCCTGCGCCCGACGCTCGAGCGGACCAGCTTCGATCTCGTCGTCACCCTGCGCGAACGCCCGACGGGCGAGGTCGACGGCGATCTGCTCTACGCCCGTGATCTCTTCGACCCCACCGCGATGGAGCGCCTCGTCCGGCACTGGCGCCATCTCCTCGCAGCGGTCGCTAGCGACGCCGAGGCAGTCCTCGACCGGGTGGTGCTGCTGTCGACGGCGGAGCAGGCCCAGCTCGTCGGCGAGTGGAACGACGCGACCGCGGCGTGGCCGCCGGCGACGACGCCCGAGCTGGTGGCGTCGTGGGTCGTCACCAGCCCGGAAAGCGTGGCGGTGGTCGACGGTGGCCACTGGACCTACGCTGGCGTCTGGGCCCGGGCGGCGGCGCTCGCGGCGAGACTGCCGCGGCCGCAGCACGGCGAGGGCCTGCTGGCCCTCGTGCTGCCGCGCTCGGTGGAGCTGGTGGTGGGCAGCCTGGCTGCGTGGATGGGCGGGCAGGCCTTCCTGCCGCTCGACGCTGGTGATCCGTTGCCGCGCCTGCGGGCGACGCTGGCCCGGGCCGCTGCGGGAGCGGTCCGCGCCGACGGGCCGCTCGCCGAGGCCCTCGCCTCGCCAGATTGGCAGGTCCTCCGCGAGGAGGCCGTGGTGCCGGCCGGGCAACCGCCCGGCCGCGAGCTCGCCGCGAGCCCGGAGCGCCTCGCCTACGTCATCTTCACCTCGGGCTCGACGGGTGTTCCGAAGGGCGTGGAGCTCGCCCATGGCGGGCTCTACAACCTCGTGCGCTGGTTCGGGGGCCACTACGGCCTGGCCCCAGGAGACCGTTGCAGCCAGGTCTCTGGCACGGGCTTCGACGCCGCCGTCTTCGAGACCTGGCCCTGCCTGGGCGCCGGCGCGACGCTGGTGATCGTCGACGAGGAGGTGAGGGCGGCGCCGCGTGCCCTCGTTGGCTGGCTCGCCGAGCGACGGGCCGACGTCGTCTGGCTGCCCACGCCCCTGACGGCGGCGGTCAGCCGTGAGCGCTGGCCGGCCGGCGGCGGCCCGCGGGTGCTCACCACGGCGGGTGACCGCCTGACCCGCGGCGCCGTGCGTGGGCTGCCGGTGGCGCTCGACAACCTCTACGGTCCCACCGAGGCGACGGTGATGGCGACGTGGTCGCCCGTGCGGCCTGGGGAGCACGACCCACCCATCGGCCGCCCGATGACCAACGTCGCCGTGTATGTGCTCGACAGGGTGCAGCAGGCGGTGCCGATCGGGGTGGTGGGCGAGCTCCACATCGGCGGCATCGGGGTTGCGCGCGGCTACCGTGCCCTGCCCGCCCGCACGGCCGAGTCCTTCGTCCCGGACCCCTCCGCCGCCGCGGTGGGCTCCCGCCTCTACCGCACGGGGGACCTGGTGCGTCGCCGCGCCGACGGCGAGATCGACTTCCTGCGCCGGGCCGACCATCAGGTGAAGGTCCGCGGCTTCCGAGTCGAGATCGGCGAGATCGAGAGTGCCCTGGCCGGCCTCGCCGGCGTGCGGGAAGCCGTGGTCGTGGCCCGTCGTGACGGCGCAGAAGAGTGCCGCCTGGTGGCCTACGTGGTGCCGACGGCAGGCGGGGGCCCCGGTGCGACGGGGCTCACCTCGACCGAGGTCCCGGCCCTGCGCGCGGCGCTCGCCGAGCGGCTCCCGGCCTACATGGTGCCGGCCCAGTTCCAGCTGCTGGCCGCTCTGCCGCTGGGCCCTACCGGCAAGGTGGACCGCGCCGCGCTGCCGGCTCCCGCTCGCGAGGTGGCGGAGGCCGCCCCGGCCAACGAGCTCGAGACGCGGCTCCTCGGCATCTGGCGCCAGGTGCTGGGTGCCGAGGCGATCGCGACCGACGACAGCTTCTTCGAGCTCGGCGGGCACTCCCTGCTCGCCACCCAGCTCTTGTCGAGGGTACGCGAGCAGCTGGGGAGAGACGTCAGCCTGCGCGCCTTCTTCGCCGCGCCGACCGTCGCCGGCCTGGCGCGGGCGCTCGAGTCGGCCGCTTTGGCCGCGCCGCGGCCGCCGCTCTTGCCGCTGCCGCGCGGTGCCGAGGCCCCCCTCTCTTTCACCCAGGAGAGGATGTGGTTCGTCCACCAGCTGAGCGGCGACAGTCTCTTTTTTCACGGTGTGCTGAGCTGGCGCCTGGTGGGCGACCTCGATGTTCATGCGCTCGCCCGTGCGCTCTTCGAGATCGTGCGCCGCCACACCGTGCTGCGCACCAGCATCCCGCTGCGCCAGGGCCGCCCGCGACCCCTGGTGCGGGCGATCGAGGACATCTCGCTCGCCGTGGTGGACCTCGCGGCGCTCGCCTCGCGGGAGCGCGAGGCGACCTTGCGGCGGCTGCTGGCCGCGAGCTTCACGGCACCGATCGATCTCGCGTGGGAACCGATGGTGCGGCTGCGGCTCTGGCGTCTCCAGGGGCCGGGCGAAGGCGGCGCGGGCGAGCACCAGGAGTACGTGCTCAGCTTCATCGTGCATCACCTGGCCTTCGATGGCTGGTCGCGCGACGTCTTCGCGCGTGAGCTCGGCCAGCTCTACCAGGCCTTCGCCGCCGGCTTGCCTTCCCCGTTGCCGCGGCTCGGCCTGCAGTATGGGGACTTTGCCGCCTGGCAACGGAGCTGGCTGCGCGGTGAGGTGCTGGCTGCCCAGCTCGCCGCCTGGCGCGCCCACCTCGGCCCGGAGCCGCAGGCCCTCGAGCTCGCCGGCGATCGGCCGCGGCCCGCGCGCCTGAGCCCGCGGGCGGTGCGCCGCACGGCGGTGCTGCCGCCGGAGGTCGCCGGCGAGCTTCGGCGGCTGAGCCGCGAGCAGGGCTCGACGCTCTTCACCACGCTGCTGGCGCTCTATTGCCTGCAGCTCCATCAGCTCACCGGCCGGCGGGACGTGACGCTCGCGATGCCGGTGGCGAACCGCGGGGAGCGGGCCCTCGAGGCGCTGATCGGCTGTTTCGTCAACGTCCTTCCGCTGCGCGTCGAGGTCGAGCCGCGGCTGCCGCTACGCGCCTGGACGCAGCGGGTCGGCGAGGCGGTGGTGCATGCCCACCTGCACCAGGACCTGCCGTTCGAGCAGCTGGTGGAAGCCCTGGAGCTTCCCCGCGACCCCAGCCGGCACCCCCTGGTGCAGGTGACCTTCCAGCTCAACCAGGGCATCGAGCCTCCCCTCCGCCTCGCCGGCCTGCGGGTCGAGCCTCTCTACACCGACGTCGAGGCGGCGGCGTTCGACCTCTCCCTGATGCTGGCGCAAGACGACGCCGACGGGGAGGTCCGCCTGCTGGTGCTGGCGAGCCGGGACCTCTACGACCCGTCGACGATCGAGCGGATCGCGCGCGGCTATGTCGACCTGGTGAGCTGGGCCCGCAGCCACCCGGAGGCACCGCTCGCCTCGGCGCCCCGCCACAGCCCGGCGCAGCGCCAGCAGGTCCTCTGCGAGTGGAACGACGCTGCCCGCGCCTTGCCGCCGGCCCTCACCGCCGACCGTCTCTTCCAGAGTTGGGCCCTGGCCGCTCCCGACCAGGTGGCCGTGGTCGAGGGTGACGAGAGCTGGTCCTTTGGCTTCGTCGAGCGTTGGGCGAGTGAGATCGCTCGTGACCTCGTCCGCCGCGGCGTGGGGCCCGAGCGGATCGTCGGCCTCGCGTTGCCGCGGGGTGCGCAGTTCTCCGTCGCCGCCGTGGGAGTGGTGAAGGCGGGCGGCGCCTACCTGCCTCTCGACCCCAGCCAGCCGCCGGGTCGCCTCGCTGCCACCCTCGCCGACGCTGGCGCTCGCTGGCTGATCACGGCGCCCGCGCTCGCCGCGGTGGCGGCCGAGGCGGGCTGCGAACGCCTCGACGTCCTGGCCGCGGCGGCGGTCCCTGCAGCGGCGCTCCCGGAGCCGTCGCGAAGTCGCCCGGATTGCCTGATGTATGTCATCTACACGTCGGGCTCGACGGGCCGGCCGAAGGGCGTCGCGATCGAGAACCACCCCTTCCTCAACCTGCTCTGCTGGGTGCAAGACCTCTTCGACATCCAGCCGGGGGACCACCTCAGCCAGGTGACGGCGCTGACCTTCGACGCCTCCGTCTTCGAGCTCTGGTCCGCCCTCGCCTGGGGGGCCCGGCTGCAGATCGCGCCGGACGAGACGCGCGCCGACCCACCCGCTCTCCTCGCCTGGGTGTCGCGGGTGATCGTGCGCTCGACGGTGATCATCACGCCGCTCGCCGAGCCCATGTTCGACCTGCCCTGGCCGCCGGAGACGCGGGTCGAGTCCTGGATCCTCGGTGGCGACCGCCTGCGCCGGCGGGGCACTCACCCGAACGTCGCGTCGATCTACAACTGCTACGGGCCCACCGAGGTGACGGTGGCGACGAGCGCCGGCCGGGTGTCACCCGACGTCTCGGAAGAACCCACCATCGGCCGGCCGGTCGACAATCTGCGCCTCCATGTCGTCGACGCGAGCGGCGAGCTGGCGGCGACGGGCAGCCCCGGCGAGCTGCAGGTCGCCGGCATCGGGCTGGCTCGCGGCTACCTCCACCGGCCCCAGCTCACCGCGGCCGTCTTCGTACCCGACCCCTGGGGCCTGGGACCCGGTGAGCGCCTCTACCGCACCGGCGACCTGGTGCGCCGCCGCCACGACGGCGAGCTGGAGTTCTTCGGCCGCATCGACCAGCAGGTCAAGGTCCGCGGCTTCCGTATCGAGACGGGCGAGATCGAGGTGCAGCTGCGGCGGCTGCCCACGGTGCAGGACGTCGCCGTCGTGGCCTTGCCCACACCCAGGGGCGATTTGCGCCTGGTGGCCTACGTCGTGCCGCGTGGCGAGGGGGCCGCCGATGTCGCCGCCTGGCGGACGGCACTGCGGGCCGAGCTGCCGGACTACATGGTGCCCTCCGCCTTCGTGTGTCTCGCGCAGCTGCCGCTCAATGCCAACGGCAAGCTCGACCGCCGTGCGCTGCCCGATCCGGGTACGGTGGCCGAGCCGGAAGCGGACCAGGTCCCCGAGACCGACGTGGAACGGATCGTCTCCGAAGTCTGGCGGGAGGTGCTCGGGGTCGAGTTCGTGGGCCGCGACAGCAACTTCTTCGAGCTCGGCGGCCACTCTCTGCTGCTGGTCCAGGTCCACGAGCGCCTCTCCCGGCTGTTCGACGCCTCGCTGACCGTGGTGGACCTCTTCCAGTACCCGACGGTCTCCTCGCTCGTCGCCCGGCTGACGGGGACGTCGCAGGCGGCACGGCCGCAACCACGCGGGCGTTCCTCGGTGGTGAGCGGCAGCTCGGCTGCCGCCGTGGAGGCGGAGGCGGGGAGGGTGGCGATCGCCGTCGTCGGGATGGCGGCCCGTGTTCCCGGCGCCGAGAGCGTCGAGGACTTCTGGCAGCTCCTCGCCGAGGGCCGCGAGGCGATCAGCTTCTTCACCCCCGAGGAGGACGAGGCGTTGCGCTCGCGCCTCGACGAGGCGGCGCGGGCGAGCTACGTCGGGGCGCGCGGCGTTCTCACCGCGGCCGACTGCTTCGACGCCCCCTTCTTCGACATGACGCCCCGCGAGGCCGAGCTGATGGACCCGCAGCACCGGCTCTTCCTCGAGACCTCGTGGCTGGCGCTCGAGGACGCTGGCCTCGATCCGGCGACCTTCACCGGCAGAGTGGGCGTCTTCGCCGGCAGCGGCCAGTCCGGCTATTGGCAGCGCTACGTCGAGCCGGCCATCCGGCATCTGGGGACGGGCGCCTTCTTCCAGGCCCTGACCTCCAACGAGAAGGACTTCCTCGCCACCCGGGTGGCCTACCGCCTCAACCTGCGGGGGCCGGCGGTGAACGTGCAGACGGCCTGCTCGACATCTCTGGTCGCCGTGCACCAGGCCTGCCGCAGCCTGCTCGCCGGCGAGTGCGAGGCAGCCCTCGCTGGCGGCGTTTCGATCGGCTTCCCGCAGCGCCGCGGCTACCTCTTTCAGGAAGGTGGCATCTACTCGCCGGACGGCCATTGCCGCACTTTCGACGCCCGCGCCGGTGGCACCGTCTCGGGCAATGGCGTGGGGGTGGTGGTCCTCAAGCGGCTGGCCGATGCGCAGGCTGACGGCGATCCCATCCGCGCGGTGATCCGTGGCTCGGCGATCAACAACGACGGTTCGCTGAAGGTCGGCTTCACGGCCCCGAGCGTCGACGGCCAGGTGCGGGTGATCCGCCAGGCCCTGGCCGAGGCCGAGGTCGACCCGGCCGCGATCGGCCTCGTCGAGGCCCACGGCACCGCCACCGAGCTCGGTGACCCCATCGAGGTCGAAGCGTTGCGGCAGGCTTTCGGCCCCGGCCTGGCAGCGGACAGCTGTGCCCTGGGCTCGGTGAAGACCAATCTCGGGCACCTCGATGCCGCCGCCGGGGTCACCGGTTTGATCAAGACGGTGCTGGCCCTGGAGGCGGGTGAGCTACCGCCCAGCCTCCACTTCGAGGTCCCGAACCCGCGGATCGACTTCACACAGGGGCCCTTCTACGTCAACACCCGCCGCCGGCCCTGGCCGCGCAACGGCAAGCCGCGCGGCGCGGCGGTGAGCTCTTTCGGGCTCGGCGGCACCAACGCCCACGTAGTGTTGGAGGAGCGGCCGCACCTCGAGCCGTCCGACCCCTCCCACCCCTGGCAGCTGCTGGTGCTCTCGGCGCGCTCACCGGCGGCCCTCGAACGCCAGGCGCGAGCCTTGGGGGAAGGGCTCGAACGGCGGCCGGGCCGCGAGCTCGCCGACGTGGCCTTCAGCCTGCAGCTGGGCCGGTCCGCCTTCGAGCATCGCCATTTCGTGGTCGCCCAGGACATGGCGGCGGCTGCCACCGCCCTGGGCCAGGCGCGCGTCGGCGCCGCGCCGGCCGTGGCGCGCGGCAGCCGCCGGCGCATCGCCTTCATGTTCGCCGGCTATGGGCCGCAGCGCGTCTTCATGGGCCGCGAGCTCTACGAGCAGGAGCCGGTCTTCCGCCAGCACCTCGACCGCTGCGCCGAGATCTTCATCCCCCACCTCGGCCGCGACCTGCGGCAGCTCCTCTTCCCGGCCGAGGCCGCGGTCGAGGAGGCCGAGGACCAGCTACGCCGGGTCTCGCTGGCCTGCCCGGCGATCGCCTCAGTGCAGCTGGCGCTCGCCGAGCTGTGGCGCTCGTGGGGGATCGAGCCGGAATCGCTGATCGGTTACAGCAACGGCGAGATGGTCGCCGCCTGCCTGGCCGGCAGCCTGTCGAGGGAGGACGCCCTGGCCTTGGTGGCTGCCCGCTCGCGGCTGATCGAGACCCAAAAGGGCGGCTCGATGCTGTCGATCCTGCGGCCGGAGGCGGAGGTCGCGAGCCTGCTCCCCGAGCTGGTCTCGATGGCCGTGGTCACCGACCCGGGACGCTGCGTGGTGGCGGGCTCGCCGGCAGCGATCGCCGAGCTGGAGGCCCGGCTGCAGGCCGCCGAGATCACCTACCGGCCGATGCCGAGCGACAGCGCCTACCACTCCTGGATGATGGAACCGATCATGGAGGCGTTCAGCGCCGCGATCGCCACCGCCCGCCTGGCGCCGCCGTCGATCCCCTTCGTCTCCAACCTCACCGGCACCTGGATCACCGCCGAGCAGGCGACGGACCCGGGCTACTGGGCGCGCCAGATGCGCCACACGGTGCGTTTCAGCGATGGCGTGGCGACGCTGCTCGCCGACCCCGACCGCCTGTTGCTCGAGGTCGGCCCGGGCCAGGGGTTGACCCGAGCCGCTCTCCGGCACCCGGTGGCCGCCGGCTCAGCCCGCGCCATCCCCAGCCTCGATCGTGGTGCGGAGAGCTCCGTCTCGTCGGAACGGGCCGCCATGCTGAGCGCGCTGGGCAGCCTGTGGCAGGCAGGGGTCGCCGTGCCCTGGCGGCGCTTGCATGCCGGCCAGCTGCGCCGCAAGGTGTCGCTGCCCGGCTACGCCTTCGAGCGGCGTCGCTACTGGCTCCGCGAAGCGGGCGCCGGCGCCGCCGTGGCGCCCCCCGAGGTGGCCGGGGCGGCCGTGGCGAGCCCGCAGCCACCAGCGACCGTTCCGCCCGTGCGAGCGGCGAGCCCGGCGGCGCACCTGGCGGCGACGCTGGGAGGAGCGCCCGCCCCCCAGGCGACGACCGCGGCCCGAGGCCAGGCCGCGCGGACGTCGCGCAGCCCGGCGCCGGCGCTCCTGTCCCACCAGCTCGAGATGATGGGCCAGCAGCTCGCGCTGTCGGCGCAGCAGGTGCAGCTGCTGTATCAGCGCGGGGGCGGCCTCCTGCGCCAGCCGCTCGCAGGGCGCCGCGCCGGTCCATCGAGCTGGGCCCCCTGCACGCCGGTCCAGCACTGGTACCTCGACTGGGCGAGAGTGGCACCCCACCACTTCAACATGGCGCGTCTCTACCGGCTGGCCGCCGAACTCTCGCCGCGGCTGCTGGCTCAGGCTTGGCAGGCCGTGGTCGCCGGCCATCCGGCGCTCGGAGTGCGGATCGCCCGCGGTGCTGACGGCGGTTGGGCGATGGTGGCGACCGACCCGCGGCAGCTTGCCCTCATGGCCCTCGATCTGAGCGCCGAAGCGGCCATCGAGACAGCGGTGACCACCGCCTGTGAGCGCTTGCAAGCGAGCCTCGATCTCGCGCGCGGGCCGTTGGCGCGGGCCGCCTACCTTCACCTCGGCCACGGCAGGCCGGGCCGTCTGTTCGTCGTCTGCCACCACCTGGTGGTCGACGTCACCTCGTGGCGGATCCTCGAGGAAGACTTGGAGCAGGCCCTGCGCCAGCTGGCTGCCGGCAGCTCGGGGGAGGTTCGCCGCGAGACGACCTCTTACCTCGAGTGGGCACAAGCCCTCGCTGGACTGGCGCGCCAGCCCCTCCCGGCGGCGGAGGCTGCCTACTGGCTGCGCGCCGAAGAGCAGCCCGGGCAGATCGTGCCGCGGGACCACGCCGGCGCCGACAACGTCGTCGCCTCCGAGCGCGCGGTGGGCCGCCAGCTCGACGCCGCAACGACCCGCGCGCTCGGTGCTCAGCTCGGCCGCCAAGGCTGGCAGCTCGGCGAAGCGCTGATCGCTGCCGTCGCGGTGGCGAGCGCCACGTTGTTCTCGGGCCGCGCGGCCCTGCTGCTGATCGAGGGGCATGGGCGGGAGGAAGACCTCCTCGACGGCGTCGACCTCGGGCGCACGGTGGGTTGGCTGACGGCACCCTACCCGCTGCATCTGGCGCTGAACCCGTCGTCCAACCCGGAGCTCGCCGCCGGCCGCGCTGCGGCGAGCGAGCAGCTCGCCGTGCTGGGGGAGCAGATCCGCCGCCTACCGCGCGGCGGCATCGGCTACGGCCTGCTGCGCTACCTGGGGCCCGATCCCGGCTTGCACCGCCGCCTCGCCGCGCTTCCCGAACCGGCGATCGCAGTGAATTACCTCGGAGGTCATCTCGGCCGCGCTCGCGACTCCGGCACCGAGCGCTGGTTGCAGCCGGCCCCGGAACCCATCGGGGCGATCCGCGACCCGGCGGCCCTGCGCCCCTGCGCCTTCGAGGTCAACGGTTGGCTGGCCGAAGGCTGTCTGCGCGTCGAGGTGCGCTACAGCGAGAACCTGCATCGCGCCGCCACCGCCGAGGCCTTGGCCGACGGGGTGATGGCCTTCCTCGGCCGCCAGCTGGCGGCTACCGAGGCTTCCCGATCACGGCCCCACACGGACCAGCTCGCCACGCGATGAACCGAGCGCCTACATCAAGAATGGAGCCCTGCGCCCATGTCTGAGAACACCAGTCCAGGTAGCGCTCTCGAGAGCCACCCCTTCGCGGCCGGCACCCGCCAGACGCAGCTCGAAGAACGGCTGCGCGAGCTCATCGCCCAGCTGCTGGGGATCGAGTCCGGTGGGATCGCCGAGCAGACGTTCCTCGAGCTTGGCGCCGACTCTCTGCTCCTGCTGCAGGCGAGCCAGAGCTTCCAGGCCGAGTTCGGGGTCAAGGTGCCCTTCCGCAAGCTGATCGAAGAGCTCTCGAACGTCCCGTTGCTGGCTGCGCATCTCGACGAGGCGCTGCCCGCCAGCTGGCACTTGCCAGGCGCGACGGCCCCGCCGGCGGCCAGCGTTGCCCCGGCGACTCCACCTCTGCCAGCT
Source organism: uncultured Thermoanaerobaculia bacterium (assembly GCA_964420075.1). Taxonomy (GTDB): domain Bacteria; phylum Acidobacteriota; class Thermoanaerobaculia; order Multivoradales; family SZUA-115; genus CAYQRE01. The sequence goes on from CAYQRE010000011.1 coordinate 54,360, forward strand.
GCCGGCGCCCCGCCCCTAGCGGCCCTGCCCGTTGCAGCCCTGCCGGCGCCGCCCGCTCCAGCCTCGCCCCCGGCGGTCGCAGCCTGGCCAAGCCAGGCGCCGGCCGCGGCCTGGCCGCCTCCGCAGCCCGTCGCGGTCGCCACCTCCGCGCCCGAGCCGCAGTGGGGCTTTCCGGCCTTCGAGGTGGCCGGCGGCCCGCACGCCGAGGACGGCGCCGGGGGCGTCGAGGCACTGCTCGATCGGCAGCTCCAGCTGATGGGCCAGCAGCTGCGGGTGACCGCTGCCCAGCTCGAGCTGATGCGTTCGTACTCCGAGCCCGAACGGCGGCCGACCGCGCCGGCGACGATGCCGCCTGGCCCACAATGGCAGCCAGCTGCGGTCGCTCCGGCACCGGGACCAACCACACCGGGATTGGCAGCACCGAGCCCGGCGGCCCCCAGCCCGCTCGCCCCGCCGGCAGTCGCCGCGCCGCCACCCGCAGCCGCCGCGGCGCGCCCGGCCTCTCCATCGGTCGCCCCGAAGCGGTTGGTCGACGAGGCCTACGATCCGGGGCCGTACATCGCCCATCCCCAGGGGGTGGCGGCTGGCATGGTGCTCACGCCCCATCAACAGGCCCATCTCGACGCCTTGATCGCGCGCCTCGAGGCGAAGACGGGTGGCTCCAAGCAGAAGGCGGAGGAGTTCCGTCGCCAGCTCGCCGACAACCGCACCTCGGCTTCGTTCCAGCAGCAGTACAAGGAGCTGCTCTATCCGATCTTCGCCGACCGCGGCCTCGGGGCCCGGGTGTGGGACATCGACGGCAACGAGTACGTCGACGTGATGATGGGCTACGGCTCGCTGCTTTTCGGGCACTCACCGCCCTTCGTGCTCGAAGCCTTGCGCCAGCAAGCGGAGAAGGGCCTGCTGATCGGGCTCGAGCCGGAGCTCTCGGGCCCGGCCGCCCAGCTGATCTGTGAGCTCACCGGTGTCGAGCGCGCGGCCTTCGTCAACTCCGGGACGGAGGCCGTGATGTCGGCGATCCGCCTCGCCCGTGCCCGCACCGGCCGCCAGAAGATCGCCCTCTTCCTGGGTTCCTACCACGGCTTCCACGACGAGGTCCTGGTGCTCGGCTCGACCGGTCGCGACGGTCGCTCGCACTCGATTCCCATGGCTTCGGGCGTCTCCAGCCACGTCTCGGACAGCGTGCTGGTGGTCGACTACACGCGGCCCGATGCCCTCGAGCTGATCCAGGCGCAGCTGCCGGAGCTGGCGGCCGTGCTCGTCGAGCCGCAGCAGAGCCGGCGAGCGGGCGTCTTCGACATGAAGCCCTTCGTGCAGGAGCTGCGCCGGCTGACCCGCGAGAGCGGCACAGCGCTCATCCTCGACGAGGTGGTGACCGGTTTCCGCATGCACCCCGGCGGCATGCAGGCGATCTATGAGGTGCGGGCGGACCTCGTGGCCTACGGCAAGTGCGTCGGCGCCGGCCTGCCGGTGGGCGTGGTGGCCGGCAGCGCCGAGTACATGGACGCCATCGACGGTGGGGTGTGGCACTTCGGCGACGAGTCGAAGCCGAGCGGTGATTCCACCCTTCTCGCCGGCACCTACTTCAAGCACCCCTTCCTGATCCCGGCGATCTGGTCGGTGCTCAACCACTACCGCGAGCAGGGCCCGGGCCTCCAGGAAGCCCTCAATGCCAAGACGGCACGGCTGGCGAGCGCCCTCAACGACTATTTCCAGGCGGAGAAGCTGCCGATCCATGCCCGCCAGTGGTTCTCCATCTGCGGCCTCACCATGGGGCCGGAGGTGCGCCACCCGAGCCTCTTCTACTACTACCTGCTCGACGCCGGCATCTACGTGCGCACCGGGCGGCCCTGGATGCTCTCGGTGGCCCACACCGACGAGGATCTCGACCTGCTCGTCCGCGGGGTGAAGGTGGCGGTGGCCGCGATGCGGGAGGGAGGTTTCATCCCGGAGGGTGACGGCCCGGCCCCGGAGGGCGGCTCCGGGCCCCGCGGCAGCGGGCCCCGATCCAGCAGCGAAGCTGGCGCCATGGGAACCGCCGCGGGCGCTCCGGCGGCGGGGGAGCGCAGCGTCGCGGCCAGCACGGCCCAGCGGGAGCTCTGGCTGCTCGCGCAGATGGACGAAGGGGCGGGCCGGGCCTACAACGAGAGCTTCCGCCTCCCCCTCGACGGCCCCCTCGAGGTCGCCGCCCTGGCCGGCGCGGCGCGCCAGCTCGCCAGCCGCCACGAGGTGCTGCGTGCCGCCTTTTCAGCCAACGGAGAGCACCTGCGGATCGCCCCTGCCGCGCACCTCCCCGTGCCCGTGGTGGACCTCCGCGGCCTGGAGCCGGCCGCTCGCGCGGCGGCGGCCGAGCGGCTCCTCGCCCGCGAGGCGACGGGGCTCTTCCAGCTCGAGCGCCGCCCCCTGCTGCGGCTGCGCTTGTTGCGGCTGGCCGCGGACCGCCATGTCCTGGCCGTGACCGGCCATCACAGCGTGCTCGACGGGCTGTCGAACAGCATCGCTCTGGGCGAGCTCGCCGTCCTCTACTCGGCCTTGGCCAGCGGCTCGCCAGCGGTCCTGCCGGCGCCGGCCCAGTTCAGCCTCTTCGTCGACTGGCAGCGGCAGTGGTTGGCGAGCGCGGATGGCGAGGCTGCCGAGCGGTTCTGGCTCGGCGAGCTGGCCGGCGCGAGCGGCGTCGCCCTGCCCACGGACCGCCCGCGCCTGCTGCGGCCGAGCTATGCCGGCGCGATGATCGAGCACGCCTTCCCTGCGGCCTTGCGCCCTGGGCTGGCAGCCTTGGCCAGGGCCCGCGGCTCGACCCTCTTCGCCACCCTGGTCGCTGCCTACCAGACGTTCCTGTCCCGGCTGGCACGCTCGCGCGACGTCCTGGTCGGCACCGCCTCGGCGGGCCAGCTGGCGATGGGGGTACCGCACCTGCTGGGTCATTGCGTGAACCTGGTGCCGTTGCGCAGCCGGCTTGCGCCGACGGCGCCGTTCGGGGAGCTGGTGGTCGCCGTGCGCCGGTTGGTGGCGGCGACGGCGGAGCACGCCAACTACCCCTTCAGCCGCTTGCTCGAAAAGCTCGGGGTGGCCCAGGAGGCCGGGCGCCCGGCCCTGGTGGCGGTGGCGATGAACCTGGACCGCGGCGCGCCGACCACGGACCTCGGCTTCGCCGGCCTGCGCTCGCGCGTCGAGGCCAACGCGCCGCCAGCGGCCAAGTTCGACCTCTTCCTCGACTTCGAGGAGCGCGAGGACGCGCTCACCGTCCGCTGTACCTACAACACCGACCTCCTCGACGCCTCGACGATGCGCCGTTGGCTCGGCTGGCTCGAGACCCTGCTCAGCGGCATCGTGGCGACCCCCGAGGCGCCCCTGGGCAGATACTCCCTGCTGAGCCCTGCCGAGCGCCAGGAGGCCCTTGTCGGGCGCCGAGCCGCCGCGACGGACTATCCCCACGAGGCCACCATCTCCGAGCTCTTCGCCGGTCAGGTGGCGGCCAGGCCCGAGGCGATCGCCGTGGTGGCCGAGGGCGAGGCGCTTTCCTATGGCCGCCTGGAGCGGGTGGCGCACGCCCTCGCCGAGCGGCTGGTGCGCAGCGGCGCCATCGCCGGCTCGACGGTCGGCGTGCTGCTCTCCCGCGGGCCGGAGGTCGCCGTGGCGCAGCTCGCGATCCTCAAGGCTGGTGCGGCGTACGTGCCGCTGGATGCCGAGCACCCGGCCGAGCGGCTCGCCTTCCTCTGTGAGGACGCCCAGCTGGCGGCCCTCGTGGTGGGAGAGGAGCTCCTCGGCGAGGTGCCCGTCGCCGCGGTGCCGACCCTCACTCTGACCTCCGCTGCCGACGTCGTCTGGCCCGAGCTCGCGGGCTCGGGCATGGCGCGCTCGCTGGGGTCCGACGCTCTCGCCTATCTCATCTACACCTCGGGTTCGACGGGCCGGCCCAAGGGTGTGGCGGTGAGCCATCGCAACGTGGTGAGCCTGGTGCGGGCGGCCGACTACGTCTCCCTCGGTCCCGAGAGCCGGGTCGCACAGGTCTCGAACCACGCCTTCGACGCCGCCACTTTCGAGATCTGGGGGGCCCTCCTGAACGGCGGTCGGCTCTGCGTCCTCGACCGCCTGTCGACCTTGGCGCCGGTCGCCTTCGCAGCTCAGCTGGCCGCCCATCGCATCACCACGCTCTTCCTCACCACGGCCCTCTTCAACCAGGTGGCGCAAGACTGCCCGCAGGCCTTCGCCGGGCTCGACGAGCTGCTCTTCGGCGGCGAGGCGGTCGACCCGCGGTGGTGCCGCGAGGTGCTCGCCCAGGGGCCGCCCGCCCGCCTGCTGCACGTCTATGGGCCCACCGAGTGCACGACTTTCGCGACCGGCCATTTGGTGACGGCGGTGGCGCCGGGAGCGCCGACGGTACCGATTGGCGCGGCGCTCGCCAGCCGCAGCTTTGTCGTGGTGGACGCGGGGCTCGGCGAGGTGCCGGTGGGCATCACCGGCGAGCTGGCGGTGGGTGGCGCCGGCCTCGCCTGGGGCTACTGGCGCCGGCCGCGGCTGACCGCCGAGCGCTTCGTGCCGGCGCCGGTCGAAGCCGCTGCCGGCGAGCGCTACTACCGCAGTGGCGACCTGGTTCGCCAGCGCGCCGACGGCGCCGTCGAGTTCCTGGCGCGGCTCGACGAGCAGGTGAAGATCCGGGGCTTTCGCATCGAGGTCGGGGAGGTCGAGGCAGCCCTCGCCCGCCACGAGGCGGTCGACCAGGCGGTGGTGGTGGTCCATAATGACCCCGAGCGCGGCCGCGGCCTGGCTGCCTACGTGCAAAGCCGCCACGGCGAGCTGGCGGCGAGCGATCTCCAGGCCTTCGCCAAGACCTGGCTGCCGGCCTACATGGTGCCGAGCTCGTTCACCGTGCTCGCCAAGCTCCCCTTGACTCCCAACGGCAAGGTCGACCGCGGCGCCCTGCCGGCACCGAGCGCTGCGCCGGCCGCCACCCTCGCATGGGCGGCGCCGATGAGCGAGCTCGAACGGTCGATCTCGCAGGTGTGGGGCGAGGTGCTGAACCTCGAGCGGGTCGGGCCGCATGACAACTTCTTCGACGTCGGCGGGCACTCGCTGCTGATGGTGCGCATCCAGGAGAGGCTGCGCGAGCGCCTCGCTCGTGAGGTCACCCTGCGCGAGCTCTTCCAATTCCCCACCGTGCATTCCCTGGCGAGCCACTGGAGCAAGGGCGCCAACACCCTGGCACCAGCCCTGGCGACGCTGCCGGCGATCGTCTCCGAGCGGCCTCCACGGGCCGCGGTGGGCGCCGGGCGCGGCGAGGTGGCGATCATCGGCATGGCGCTGCGGGTGCCGGGAGCGCAGACCCCGGAGCAGTACTGGGAGATCCTCCGCGACGGCGTCGAGATGGTGCGCCACTACACCGACGAGGAGCTGCTCGCGGCCGGCGTTCCGCCTGCGGTGCTCGAGCTGCCGGGCTACGTCAAGGCGGGGACGATCCTCGAGGGCTGCGACGAGTTCGACGCCCGCTTCTTCGACATCAGCCCTCTCGAAGCCAAGCTGATCAACCCGCAGCATCGCCTTTTCCTCGAATGCGCCCACGAGGCCCTCGAAGAGGCGGGCTACGCGCCGCGCAGTGCGCCGGGCGCCGTCGGTGTGCTGGGCGGCGCCGGCAACGACACCTATTTCATCAACGCCCTGCAGAACCCACAGGTGGTGGCGCAGGGCGATTTCATGCTCGGCATCGGCAACTGGCGGGACCTGCTGAGCACCCTCGTCTCTTACAAGCTCAACTTGCGCGGGCCGAGCCTCGCCGTGCAGACGGCCTGCTCCACGTCGCTGGTGGCGATCCACCTCGGGGCCCAGTTCCTGCTCGACCACCAATGCGACATGGTGCTCGCCGGCGGTGCGACGGTGGGCGGGCCGCCGGTGATCTCTGGCTACGTCGCCGGCGAGGGCAAGCCGCTGTCTCCCGTCGGTCGCTGCAAGGCCTTCGACGAACAGGCGGACGGCACGATCTTTTCGAGCGGCTGCGGGGTCGTGGTCCTCAAGCGGCTCGCCGACGCGCTCGCCGACGGTGATCACGTTCACGCCGTGATCAAGGGCTCGGCGATCAACAACGACGGCTCGGACAAGGTGGGGATCATCGCTCCCAGCGTCGGCGGTCAGGCGGCGGCGATCGCTGCCGCGCACCGCAACGCCGGGATCGGCGCCGACACTGTGGCCTACGTGGAGACCCACGGCACGGGGACCGTCGTGGGCGACCCCATCGAGGTGACGGCGTTGATCCAGGCCTTCCAGCAGAGCACGGACCGCCGCGGTTTCTGCGGCATCGGCTCGGTGAAGACCAACATCGGCCACTGCGACATCGCCGCCGGGGTGGTGGGGACGATCAAGACGGTGCTCGCCCTACAGCATGGCCAGATCCCGCCGAGCCTCAACTACGAGCGCCCCAACCCGGAGATCGACTTCGCGTCGAGCCCGTTCTACGTCAACACGGAGCTCCGCCCGTGGCCCGACCTCGCGGCGCCGCGCCGGGCCGGCGTCTCGGCCTTCGGTGCCGGCGGGACCAACGCCCACGTGGTCCTCGAAGCGGCGCCGGAGCTGCCGCCGTCGACGCCCGCCGAGCCAGGAGACTGGCACCTGCTGGTGTTGTCGGCGAAGAGCAGCACCGCCCTCGAAGAAGCGAGCCGGCGCCTGGAGGGCCACCTCGCCAGGCATGCAGAGATCAACCTCGCCGACCTCGCCTTCACCCTCCAGGAAGGCCGCGAGGCGATGCGCTACCGGCGCTTCATCGCTTGCCAGACGGCGGCAGAGGCGCGCCGAGTGCTCGCCGGCGAGGCCAGCGAGCTGGCGGCCCGCGCCGTCACCGACGAGCGCAGCCGCGGCTGTGCCTTTCTGTTCCCCGGCATGGGCCAGCACCACCTGGCGATGGGCCGAGAGCTCTTCCAGCGCCACGCCGTCTTCCGCCAGGAGGTCGAACGCTGCTGCGCTCTCGCGGCGCCCCTTCTCGGTCACGACCTCCTGGCCGTCTTCGCCCCGCAGGCCGAGATCGAGGCGGAGACGGCGGAGCGCTTCGCGGGCCTCGCCTGCGCGCTGACCGCCAACTTCGTCCTCGAGTTCGCGCTCGCCCGCCAGTGGATGGACTGGGGGATCACCCCGGTCGGGCTGCTCGGCTACAGCGTGGGTGAGTACGCGGCTGCCGCCATCGCCGAGGTCTTCTCCCTGCCGGACGCCATGCGCCTGGTGGTGCGGCGGGGTCAGATGGCCGAGGAGCTGATCACCGAGGGCTCGATGCTGATCGTGCCCTTCTCGCCGGTCGAGGTCGCGCCCTATCTGAACCCCCGGCTCTCGCTCGCCGTGCTGAGCACCCCGGCGATGAGCGTGGTCTCGGGGACCGAGGACGACATCCGGCACCTCGAAGCCGAGCTGACGGCCGCCGGCCATACTGTGCGGCGGGTGCACGGCCGCTATGCCGGCCACTCCCACTTGCTGGACCCCATGCTCGAGCCCTTCGCCGCCGAGGTGGCGAGCGTCACCCTGCATCCTCCGAAGCTGCCGCTGATCTCCTCCCTCACCGGCGAGTGGGCGCGCGCCGAGGAGGTGACGACCGTCGACTACTGGGTGCAGCACATGCGGCAGGCCGTGCGCTTTTCCCCCGGCCTCCTCACCCTGCTGCGCGACGCCGCAGCGCCGGCCCTGCTGGAGGTCGGCCCCGGCAATGCCCTCGCCACCCTGGCGCGCCAGCATGCCGCCGCGGCTGGGCTGCCGATCGTCAACTCGCTGCGCCATCCGAAGGAACAGACGGCGGACCTCGGTGCCCTCAGCCGCGCCCTCGGCCAGCTCTGGCTCGCCGGCGTGGAGATCCGCTGGGGGGCCCTCCACGTCGGGGCCAGGCGCCGGCGCCTCAGCCTGCCGACCTATCCCTTCGAGCGGCGGCGGTTCTGGATCGAGCCGGCGCCGGGTCAGCGGCCGATGACGGCGATGCCGCTGGCGGCGGTGGGCGGCACCTGGATCGACCCGGAGTCGGGGACGGCGAGGTCGCGGCCGCAGCCGGTCGAGGAGGCGCCGCCCACCGCCGCGGTCGAGCGCTACGCCGTGTCGGCCGACTACGCGCCGCCGGAGGGCGAGGTCGAGGGCCGGATCGCTGCCCTCTGGCAGGACCTCCTGGGCATCGAGCGGATCGGTCGGCTGGACAGCTTCTTCGAACTTGGTGGCCACTCGCTGGTGGCGCTGCGCATCCTGGGCCGGTTGCGTGAGACCTACGGGGTCGACGTCGCCTTGAGCGAGTTCTTCGCGAGCCCCCAGGTCGCGGGCCTCGCCGCCCAGGTCGAGGCCGCACTCGCGGCCGCTGGCCAGGTGGTCGCAGCGGCGCCGCAGGTCCGCCGTGAGCGCGGCGAGGGTTCGCTGCCGCTCTCCTTCGCCCAGCAGCGCCTCTGGCTGCTCGACCACCTCACGCCCAACAATTCCTTCTACAACATCGACACCGTGTGGTGGCTGCGGGGCGATCTCGACCGCCGCGCCTTGCAGCAGAGCCTCGAAGCGATCGTCCACCGGCACGAGAGCCTGCGAACGCGCTTCCTCGCCGACGCCGGCAAGCCGCGCCAGGTGGTCGACCCGCCGGCTCGCCTGCCGCTGCCGGTGGTCGACCTCTCGGGCCTGGCGCCCGAGGTGCGTCCGGCGCGCGCGCGGGCCCTCGCCTCCCGCGAGGCGGTTCGCCCCTTCGATCTCGAAGGGGGGCCGCTCCTGCGCGCCAGCCTGTTGCTGCTGGCGCCCGCGGAGACCGTGCTCCTCGTCACCATGCACCACATCATCTCGGACGGCTGGTCGCTAGGCGTCTTCGCCCAGGAGCTCACCCACCTCTACTCCGCGCAGGTCGCCGGCCGGCCCGCGACCCTGCCGGCGTTGGCCCTGCAGTACCCCGACTACGCCATCCGCCAGCGCGAGTGGCTGCAAGGCGAGGTCCTCGCCGAGCAGCTGGCGTTCTGGCGCCAGCAGCTCCTCGGCGTCGAACCCCTCGAGCTGCCGCTCGACCGGCCGCGGCCGGCGGTGCAGACGTTCCGCGGTGGGGACCTGCGGGTGGTCATCCCGGCCGCGCTCACCGCGCGGCTGCTCGCCCTCGGCCAAAGCCGCAACCTCACGCTTTTCGCCACCCTCCTGCCGCTCTTCCAGCTGCTGCTGGGCCGGCTCGCTCGCCAGCCGGATGTGGTGGTGGGCTCGCCGCTCGCCAACCGCAGCGACCCGGCGGCGGAAGCGATGATCGGCTTTTTCGTCAACACCCTGCCCTTCCGCGCCAACCTGGCCGGCGATCCGCCGCTCAGCGAGCTGCTGGCGGCGAGCGGCCGCACCGTCCTCGCGAGCCTGCGCCACCAGGGCCTGCCCTTCGAGGAGATCGTGCGGGCGGTGCAACCCGATCGCGACCTGTCGCGCAACCCGATCTTCCAGGTTTCCTTCGCGATCCAGAACACGCCGGCGACCCGCCTCACGATGGCGGGCCTGGAGGTCGAGGCGGTGCCCCTCGAGGTCAGCGCGACGCGCTTCGACCTCGAGCTCCACCTGTGGGAGATCCGCGGCGAGCTGGTCGGCGCCTTCCTCTACGATCGGGACCTCTTCGACCGCACGACGGTGCAGCGCTTGGCGGGCTGGCTGACCCGGCTGGTGGCCGCGGCGGTCGACGATCCTTCCCTGCCCCTCTCCCGCTACGACCTCCTCGCCAACGGCGAGCGCCACCAGCTGCTCGCGGAGTGGAACGACTTCCAGGCGACCTACCCGCGCGAGGTCACGCTCGGTGCCTGGTTTGCCGGCGTTGCCACGCGCCACCCCGACGAGCTGGCCCTGAGCTGGGCCGACGCTTCCGGTGTCGCCGCGGGCTGGACCTACCGCCAGCTCGCCGAGCGGGCCGGCTGGCTCGCCGAGCAGCTGGACCGTCGGGGGGTCGGGGTGGAGAGCCGGGTGGGGCTGGCGCTCGAGCGCGGGCCGGCCCTGGTGGCGGCGATGTTGGCCGTAGTACAGCGCGGCGCGGCCTACGTGCCGCTGCCTGCGGAGTATCCCGAGGAGCGGCTGCGCTTCATGCTGGCCGATGCCGGAGTGGAGCTCTTGCTCGTCGAGGGCGGGCTGGCCGACGCCGCAGCCTGGGGCGCGGTGCCACGCCTCGCGCTGGCCCCGGGCTGGGAGGAGGCAGCCGTCTCGGTCGCCAGCAATCTGCCCGCTGGTGCTCTCGCCGGGTCTCTCGCCTACTTGATGTACACCTCCGGCTCGACGGGCCAGCCCAAGGGCGTGGCGGTCACCCAGGCGAACATCCTGCGCCTGGTCTTCGCGGAAGGCCTCCAGCCGGCGCCCGGCGAGAGGGTGGCTCAGGCGGCGAACAGCGCCTTCGATGCGGCGACCTACGAGATCTGGGGAGCGCTCCTGCACGGGGCGACGGTGGCCTTCGTCGACCGCGAGACGCTGCTCGATCCAGGGCGCCTGGCGGCGCTCACCGCCGGCGGGCGGCTCGGTACGCTGTTTCTCACCACCGCCATCTTCCATCAGGTGGCACAGCTCAATCCTGCGGCCTTCGCCGGCCTCGGACGCTTGCTCTTCGGCGGCGAGGCGGTGGTGCCGCGCTTCTGCGACGCGGTCTACGCTGCCGGCCCACCGGCGCGCTTCTGCCACGTCTACGGCCCCACCGAGGCCACCACCTTCGCGACCGCCTACCGCCTCGCGAGCTTCCCGGCCGGCGCCCGGACGGTGCCCATCGGGCGACCGCTCGACAACGGCACGGCCCTGGTGCTCGGGCCGCGCCGCGAGCTTGTCCCGCTGGGCGGGCTCGGCGAGCTCTTCCTCGGCGGCGACGGCATCGCGCGTGGCTACTGGCGGCGGCCGGGGCTCACCGCCGACCGCTTCGTACCCGGGGGCCCCGGCCAGGCCGCGGGCTCCCGCCTCTACCGGACGGGTGACCTCGTCCGCTTGGCGACCGACGGCGCCATCGAGTTCGTCGGTCGTGCGGACCACCAGGTCAAGGTGCGCGGTTTTCGGATCGAGCTGGGCGAGATCGAGACCGCGCTGCTGGCCGAGCGAGGAGTCAAGGAAGCGGTCGTCGTGGCCCGCGAGGAGGGCCCGGGGGACCGCCGCCTCGTCGCCTACTTCAGCCGCGAAGACGCCGCCGGCCCGCCGGCGGAGGAGCTGCGCGCGGCATTGGGCCGCCGCCTGCCCGCCTACATGGTGCCGGCCGCGTTCGTGGAGCTGGCGGCGCTGCCGGTGACGGCCAATGGCAAGCTCGACCGCGCTCGGCTGCCGGCCCCGACAGCGGGCGGAGAGTTCGACGAAACCGAGTTCGAGGCGCCGCAGGCCGGCGTCGAGGCGACCCTCGCCGGCATCTGGGCGGCGGTCCTGGGTCGCGAGAGAGTCGGCCGGCACGACAACTTCTTCGCCCTCGGCGGCGACTCCATCCTCAGCATCCAGGTGGTGGCGCGGGCCTCGGAAGCCGGCCTGCGGCTGCAGCCACGGCAGGTCTTCGAGCGGCAGACGATCGCCGAGCTGGCGGCCGTGGTGACCGTCGTCGGTGCCCTCGAGCCGGCCCCGCAGGGCCCCGTGGTCGGCGCCGTGCCGCTGGTGCCAGCGCAGCACTGGTTCTTCGATCTGGGGCTGCACAACCCTGCTCACTTCAATACCACCCTGCTGTTGCGGGTGGCGGCCGAGGTGCGACCCGAGGTCCTGGCGCGGGCGCTCACGGTCCTCGTGCGGCACCACGATGCCCTGCGCCTTCGCTTTGCGTGCGAGGAGGGCCGCTGGCGGCAGTGGCTCGCCGAGCCCGGCGAGCCGGTGCCGTTCGTCGTGCACGACCTCGCGCAGCTCCCACCGGCCGAGCGGGCGGCCGCGGTCGAAGCCCTTGCTGGCCGCTACCAGGCCGACCTGCGGCTCACTGCCGGACCGCTCCTGCGGGCCGCCTATTTCGCTGCGGGGTCCGGTGAGGAGGGGCGCTTCCTGCTGGTGCTCCATCACCTGCTGGTCGATGGGGTCTCCTTGCGCATCCTGATCGGAGACCTCGAGGGCCTCTGCCGTCAGCTGGCGCGCGGTGAGCAGGCGAAGCTGCCGGCCAAGACCAGCTCCTTCCTGCAGTGGGCGAGGCGGGTGGAAGCCTTCGCTCACTCGCCCGCAGCCGAGGCCGAGGCGGCGAGCTGGGTCGCGATGCTGGGGAAGGCCACGATGCCGCCGCGCCTCGATGGCGGTGCGGGCCCCAACACGGCCCGCCAGGCGCGCCGGGTCAGCCTCTCGCTCGACCGCGAGTCCACGCGGACCTTCCTCGCCTCCCTGGCCGACGCCGAGCGAGCGCAACCGGTGCTTCTCGCCGCGCTCGCCCTGGCGCTCCAGCGCTGGGCGGGGCGCGGTGCCTACGCCGTCAACCTCGAGGGATTGGGACGGGAGGCGGGCCTCGAGGGCCTGGACCTCTCGCGGACGGTGGGTTGGTTCACCAACCTTTACCCGGTGGTCCTCGACGTCGCTTCCGAGGCTGGGCCAGTGGCAGCCGTGCGGGAAGTGCGCCGCACTCTCGGGGGCATCGCCCGGCAAGGCATGGGCTTCGGGATGCTGCGCCATCAGGGTGCGGACCCGGAGGTCCGCGAGCGTCTCGGCCGCTTCCCCAAGCCATGGCTGAGCTTCCTCTACCTGGGCTACTTCGAGGAGGTGGCCGGCAGCCTGTTCAAGCCGGCCCCCGAACCGGCCGGCCCCATCCTCGACCTCGACAACCAGCGGGGCCATCTCCTGGACGTGGCGGTGAACCTGCGGGGCGGCCAGCTGCACTCGTTCTGGACCTACAGCGAAGACCGGCACCACCGGGAGACGGTCGAGGAGCTTGCGAGGCTCTTCGTCACGGAGCTCCAGGGCCTGCTGGCCCACGGCGCGGGGTTGTGGGCGGCGAGTGAGGAGGACCGCTCGCAAGGCGACACGGCCGAGACGCCGGAGGCCTGGCACCCGGTCACCCCGGTGCAGCAGCTCTTCCTGCGCCGCGCGACCGCGCACTCGGACCAGCACAACGTTCCCGTCCTGGTCGAAGTCGATCCGCGCCTCGACAGCGGGGCCCTGGCGGCAGCGGTCTGCCGGTTGGCCGAGCATCATGCAGCGCTCCGGCTTGGGTTTGCCTGCCAGGACGGTGTCTGGCGTCAGCGTTGCCTGGCGCCGCGCCGCGCGCAGCTCTTCCATGCCGTGGACCTCACCGGCTTGTCGGAACGAGAGTTCTCGGCCCAGGTCGAGGCGATCAGCGCGGGCCTGCAGAGTAGCCTCAGCTTGGCGGCTGGTCGGGTCTTCCGGGTGACCCATTTCGTCGCCGGCGAGGGGCGCTGGGGGCGCCTGCTCGTCCTGGCTCACCACGCGGTGATGGACGGCGTCTCGCTGCGCATCCTGGTCGAGGACCTCACCACTCTCTGCCGCGCGGCCGTCGAAGCGGCCCCGGCGCACCTGCCGCGCCCGACGAGCTCGTACCTGCAGTGGGCGAGCCGGCTGGCCGAGCACTCTCGCGACAGCCTGGGCGAAGCCGAGGTGAAGTACTGGCTGCGCGCCGAGCCGCCCGGCGCGCTCGAGCTACCGGTCGACCGGCCGGGGGCCAAGGCCACGGTCGCCAGCTTGCAGCCGATCCATGGCCACCTTGGTGTGCGGGAGACCTCGTCGCTGTTGCAGGACGCGCAGCGCCGTTTCCGCACCCGCCCCGACGAGCTCCTGCTCACCGCCCTGGCTCGCTCCCTGACCGCCTGGGCTGGCCGCGGCCCCCTCTTCGTCGAGGTGACGGAACACGGTCGCGACGAGCTCTTTGCCGACCTCGACCTCTCCCGTACGGTCGGCTGGTTCGCCACGGCGCGGCCCCTGTGGGTCGAGGTGGACCCTGCCGAGCCGCCACTCGAGTCGCTACGTTCCGTACAGCGGCAGCTGCGCCGCTGCACGGCAAGCGGCCTGACCCTTGGAATGGCTCGCTTCGGGAGCAACGCCGCGTTGCGGGCCAGCCTGGCGGACCTCCCGACGCCACTGATCAGCTTCAACTACGTGGGCCAGTTCGGCAGCCACGACGACCAGGACGGTGGGCTGTTCCGCCCGGCGGAGGAGTCCTTCGGCCCCAACCACTACCCGCTCGGCGAGCTGCACCACCGCCTGATCGTCACGGCGAAAGTGGAGGAACGCAAGCTCTTTTCCGAGTGGTTCTACAGTCGAGCGCTCTATCGCCGTGATACGATCAAGAAGGTATTCGGCTATTTTATGTCAGAATTAGGGATTCTCGCGCGGGCCGCCCAGTCACCGTCCCAGGAGCGCTAGGTGCTCTGCTCTCGGGGGCCCGCTGGCCCACCACAGCAACGGCGTGATTCCCGCCCTGCCGCAACGCCGGGAGGCGTCGCTGGCTGTCTTGAGACCTCCGGTCGTCATCTCCCGACCAGCCTCGGAGAGTGGAGATTGCCATGAGCCAACTCGGTCAGGACGTGCAGGTCGCGGCGCGGACCTTGCGCAAGAACATCGGCACGACCATCCTCGTCATCGCAACGCTCTGCCTGGCGATCGCCGGCAACGCCGTCGTCTTTGGACTGATCAACGGCTTGCTCCTCCGCCCCTTGCCCTACCGCGCCGCGGACGAGCTGGTGCTGGTGGGGGAGAAAGCCAAGGACCAGCCGACGACGGGCGTGCTGCCCAGCTCGCTCGCCAACTTCCTCGACTGGCAGGAGCGTGCCAGGCAGATCGCCGGCCTGGCCGCCTTCCGCCAGCTCAACCTCGGTCTGGAGAATGGGCAGGGAGAGCCGGAACAGGTGGCGGCAGCGGCGGTCACTCCCAACTTCTTCACGGTGTTGGGCGTCGTCCCGGAACGCGGCCGCGCCTTCGTGGCCGAAGAGGGCGTGGCAGGCAGAGACCGCGTCGTCGTCCTCAGTCAGGCGTTTTGGCGCGAGAAGCTAGCCAGCCGGCCGGACGTGGCTGGGAGCACCCTCCAGCTCGACGGGCTCGAGTACCAGGTGCTCGGCGTGTTGCCGGCGAGCTTCGAGTTCCTGGTTCCCACCACGCGGTTGTTTGTGCCCCTGCCCCTGGTCGCCTCGCAGGTCGACCGCCACGAACGCAATGCCGTGGTGGTCGGTCGCCTCGCATCGGGGGCGAACGTGGGGGCGGCGCGGGCCGAGCTGCGGGCCATCCAGAGTGACCTCGCCAGCCGCTACCCGGAGGCGAACCGCGGTTACGTTCTGGATGTGGACCGTTTTCGCGATGCCTTCCCCGATCAGCGCAACCGGGTGTTGCTGGGCCTGATCCAGGGCGCCATGTTCTTCGTGCTGCTGATCGCTTGCGCTAACCTGACTAACCTCCAGCTGGCACGCAGCGAAGCCCGGGCCGCCGAGATGGCTGTGCGGGTCAGCGTGGGGGCGAGCCGCGGTCACCTCTGGCGCCAGACCCTGGTGGAGAGCTTCCTGACGGCGGCCCTCGCGGGAGGCGTGGCAGCACTGCTGACGCTGCTCGGCGTGCGCGGCCTCAGCAAGGCGCTGGCCGCTTCGGTGCCGAGCTACGCCCTGCCCGTCTTCGACCTCAAGGGCCTGGTGCTGATCGCCGTCCTCACCCTGGTGGCAGGGGCGGCCTTTGGCCTCGTCCCCGCTCTCCAGGCCGGGCGAGGCAGCCTGCAGCGGACCCTGAGGGCCGCTGGCCGCAGCATCGCCTCGAGCCGGCAGCGCAAGCTCGTCTCGCGCCTGCTGGTGGTGGCCGAGATGGCCTTGTCGTTGATCTTCCTGGGCGGGGCAGGCATCCTCCTCACCAGTTTCAGTGAGCTCCAGAAGTCCGATCCGGGTTTCGACACCGCGAGCCTGCTGACGGCGCAGGTGCAGTTGCCCACCAGCCGGTACCCGAGCCGGCGCGAGCAGGAGGCGGCGGCGGACGAGCTGGTGCGGCGCCTCACGGGCCTACCAGGGGTGGCGTCCGTCGCGGCGGCCAACGTGCAGCCGCGCAGCCCGTTCGTCCCCCGCGAGGGCTTTGCCGTCGATGGTCAAGAGGTCGACGCCACGGCGACCCTGCCGCGCGCGCTGATGATCGCAGCCAGCCCGGAGTTCCTGCAGACGCTGGGCATCCCGTTGCGCTCCGGCCGCTTCTTGAATAGCCAGGACGGGCCCGAGGCGAGCCCGGTGGTGGTGATCAACGAGGTCTTGGCCAGGCTCAGCTTCGGCGGTGCGGAGCCGCTCGGCCGCCATCTGACGGTCGCCGGCGTTTCGCGCGAGGTCGTCGGCGTGGTGCCCGACGTGCGCCATGCGCTGGCCCTGAGCTCCGAGCATCCCCCGACCGTCTACCTACCTCTCGCCCAGGTACCGGCCCAGGCCCTCACGCTGGTCCTGCGCAGCCAGGGCGAGCCCGCGCGCCTCGTTCCTGCGGTGCGCGAGGAGGTCCGCCGCTTCGACCCGCACCTCGCCACCGGGGAGGTCCTGCCCCTCGACGCCTACGTCGAGCGGTTCTGGGTCGGACAGAAGGCGATCGCCGGCCTGCTGCGCGTGTTCGGCTTTCTCGCCCTCCTTCTCGCCGGCCTCGGCATCTACGGCGTGATGGCCCACTCGGTGGCGCGCCGGCGGCGGGAGATCGGCGTGCGGATCGCCCTCGGTGCTCGCCGTTCGCAGGTGCTCGCGATGGTGATGCGCAGCGCCGCGGGAATGAGCCTGATCGGCATCGGCATCGGCCTCGTGGGGGTCTTCTTGATCTCCCGCGGCCTCGCGGCGGTCCTTGCGGGGCTCGCCCCCGTGGCCTTCGGGACGGTGCTGGTCGCCGTGGCGGTGATCCTCCTGGCGACCGCTCTCGCGGCGCTGGTGCCGGCGCGCCGAGCGGCGAGCGTCGACCCGGTGACGGTCCTGCAGGCCGAATAGCCGCCCGGGCCGCGGGGAGAGGACCGCCGAGTCGGGAGAACCGCCGAGTCGAGACAACAGAGAGGGCCCAATCGGGTCGAGGAGGAGTGAATGGCCGCCGAGTCGTCGTCGCCAGGCAACCAGGGGATGCGAGCGTTCATGACCGTTTGGCTCGGTCAGCTGGTGTCTTTGGTCGGTTCTGCCCTCACCAGCTTCGCGGTCGGCGTGTGGGTCATCCAGCAGACCGGTCAGGTCACCCAGTACTCCTGGATCCTGCTGGCCAGCACCCTTCCCAGCATCGTCCTCGCACCCATGGCGGGGGTCTTCGTCGACCGCCACGATCGGCGGCTGATGCTGATGTTGAGCGACCTCGGCGGGGCGGCGGTGGCGATCGCCTTGGCAGTGCTCTTCTTCTCCCACTCTCTGCTCCTCTGGCACCTCTACGTCCTCCTGGCCGTCGGCTCGGCGTTCCGCGCCCTGCAACTCCCCGCCTACCTGGCTGCGACCTCTCTCCTGGTACCCAGAGAACACCTGGCCCGCGTCGCCGGCGCCAACCAGACGGCCCAGGCCCTGTCGATGATCGGCGGACCGCTGATCGCCGGTGCCCTGCTCGCCTTCACCACCGTCGACCGCATCATCCTGCTCGACGTGGCCTCCTTCCTGATCTCACTGCTGACTCTCGCGATCGTGCGCATCCCGCAGCCAGCCAAGCAGGGGGCCGCCGCCAGGCCATCGATGTGGCAGGAGATCCGTGCCGGCTGGCAGTACATGTCCGAACGCGCCGGCCTGGTGGGCCTGCTCGTCTTCTTCGCCCTGCTCAACCTCAGCCTGGCGGTGGCGCAGTCGGTGCTGGCGCCGATGGTCCTCGCCTTCACCACGGCCCCTGTCCTGGGGACGATCACCGCGGTCTCGAGCCTTGGGATGCTCGCCGGCGGCATCGCCGTCAGCGTGACGGGCGGACCCAAGAGACGGATCCACGGTGTCCTGGCCTTCACCTCGCTCTTCGGGGTTGGTCTCCTCCTCGCCGGCATCCGCCCCTGGCCCGTGCTCGTTGCGGTCGGCTTCGCGATCCTGATGCTCTGCGTTCCCTTCATCACCGCCAGCAGCACGGCCATCTGGCAGACCAAGACCCCGGCCCATCTCCAGGGCCGCGTCTTCGCCATCCGCCAGGCCCTCTCGTGGTCTTGCCTGCCGCTCGGCTACCTGCTGGCGGGCCCGCTGGCCGACCGCGTCTTCAGCCCCCTCCTGCTCGAAGGCGGTGCGGCGGCGGGCAGCCTCGGCCCCCTGTTCGGCGTGGGGGCAGGCCGGGGCTACGGTCTGCTCATCGCGGTGATCGCGGTTCTGCTGATCGCCGGCGGGCTGCTCGGCTACGCCTTCCCGCGCCTGCGCAACGTCGAGACGGATCTGGCGGACCAGGAGCTGACCCCGCAGCCCCAGGCCTCGGCTCCCTGACCGGCCCCTCGGCCGATCCGGCGCCACGGCCGGGTGGGTCGCCGCCCACTACCGGAACCGCCACAGCCCCCCGTGGACCTCTTGGGTGGGCATCGCTATGCCCTACCTATCGCATTGATAGGCAAAAACTTCTGATCACTCGAATTTTGGCGGCGAATGGTGGGGAAGAGGTGGCATATGTCTCCGAACTACCTACGGGGCGCACCTACTTTTTAGATTCACCCGACGTGTGGTCGCGTGGTCGCGGGTGGCGTGAGGCAACGTCTTCTTCGCTGACGCTGGCAAGCATGCGAATAAGGATGTCGCGGAATGCTCGCTTGCTCCTCTATCGTCGGGGCGCTTGAACCCTGACAGACGACGCGTCCGAACCCTCATCAAGAAGCCAGATCGTAGCGAGAAAGTTCATGGCACGGTTCCGTTTGGCTGTAGGCACGCTGATTCAACCAGCGGTGCTGATTGGAAAGGAAAGGAGACTATGAAGACCGTAACGACAACCTTTATTTGCGCACTCGCGCTCCTCGCTCTGCCCGGCATGGCCGTGGCGCAGAGCGCGGCTGTCCAGCCGGTCGCCGAGGTGGCGCCGATCGACGGCAGCAACCACAACTTGGCGGACCCCACTGCCAACCAGGCGGGCACGGCGCAGAAGCGCTACTTGCCGGACACCTACCTGGATCATCTCGGTGGTGATCCGTCGGTGTTCCCGGGGCAGGACCGGCCCGGCGAGCGCGACATCTCCAACCACGTCTTCGCGCAGGACCCGCTGCCGGTCCTCAACGCCCTCAACAACAACAACATGCTCTGGCAGTGGGGCCAGTTCCTGGACCATGACTTCGGCATCACGGTCGAGCAGGAGCCGTTCGAGGAACTGAACATCGTCGTTCCGCCGGACGATCCGTTCTACGACCCGATCCTGCGCCC
Source organism: uncultured Thermoanaerobaculia bacterium (assembly GCA_964420075.1). GTDB lineage: Bacteria > Acidobacteriota > Thermoanaerobaculia > Multivoradales > SZUA-115 > CAYQRE01. The sequence continues at coordinate 73,502 of CAYQRE010000011.1, forward strand.
GTACTTGACCATCGGCCGTCAGCAGCACGATCCCGCGACTGGCATCGCGCCGGCGCCGAACCCGCGGATGTCGATCAACGTGCAGAGCGGCTGGATCGACGCCTCTCAGGTCTATGGCTACGGCCAGGACCTGCCGGGCCCGGGCCCCGCTGGCCCGACCCCGGGCGTGCTGCGCGAGTACGTCGGCGGCCGGCTGCTGGTCGAGCCGGGCACCAACCTGCTGCCGCGCATCCCGACGGTGCTGCCCACCCCGCAGTTCCCCTCGACGCTGTTCGTCTGCGGCGACTTCTTCCCGCGCTGCAACGAGACCCCGGGTCTCACCATGATGCACACGCTCTTCGTGCGTGAGCACAACCGCAAGGTGGCCGAGTACGCCGCCGCCAACCCGTCGCTGTCGGACGAGCAGCTCTTCCAGCTCGGTCGCCGTTGGGTGATGAGCCTCATCCAGTCGATCACCGTCAACGAGTTCATCCCCACTCTCACCGGTCTGCCGGTGGTGCCGTACTTCGGCCACTGGCCGGGCGTCAACGGCCGCCTGTCCTTGGAGTTCGAGCATTCGCTCTATCGCCTTGGCCACACGCTGCTGCCCCGCCAGCTCGACCGCTACGGCGCGCCGCATGGTGGCAACCCGCTGCCGCCGCTCGACCTGGGCACCTCGCTGTTCCAGTCGCCGGCTCTCTTCCAGACCTCGGCGGACCTCGATGCCCTGGTCCGCGGCTTCATCCGCCAGAAGCACGAGAAGCTCGACTGCGTGGTGGCCGACGGGGTGCGCAACACCCTGATCGTCGACGAGCCCGGCACGCCTGGCACGCTCTTCGACCTGCCGGCGATCAACATCGCCCGCGGTCGTGAGCTCGGCCTGGCGAGCTACAACCAGGCCCGCCTTGGCTTCGGTCTGCCGCCGGTGTTCTTCTACGCGCAGGCGTTCGACGCCAACGCGAGCGCGCGCCTGAGCTCCATCTACCCCAACATCAACCAGATCGACCTCTTCGCGGGCGGCATCTGCGAGCGGGCGCTGCTGACCCATGCCGGCCCCCTCATCACGCTGGTCCTGCACCGCCAGATCATCGACCTGCGGGCGGCCGACCGCTTCTGGTACCAGCACGTGCTCTCCCCGCGCGAGATCCGCGAGGTGGAGCGCTACAAGCTGTCGGACGTGATCCTCAACAACACCGGCCTCAACTCCAGCGAGGTCAACCGGGACGCCTTCACGGTCCGCAACTGACCCGCCGCGAGCGCCGCTGGCGCTTAGGGTGAGCACGATCACCGAGCCCTGAGCGCCTCCGGCTCTCGACCGGTTCTCCCCGGCGGCGAGCCTCCTGCTTCCAACGAGCGGGCGGCTCGCCGCAGTCGTTTGCAGAGTCCTGACGCGGCTCCGGCGTGGGGGCTCGCGGAGGGCCCAATCCACCGCGGTGCTAGTCTCGCCTGGCACGGCGCACCCGACCCACCCTTCGGCGCCGGCGGCTGGCCGATGGATCTGCCGAGTGCCCTCGATTCACCACGACGATCACTGCTCCAGGAGCTGGTGGACGAGCTCGCGCCGGTCCCAGGCATCGTGGCGATCGCCCTCGGGGGCTCCTACGCCCGCGGCTGGGCGGTTGCCGACTCCGACCTCGATCTCGGCCTGTTCTACTTGGCAGCCTCGCCGCCGAGCATTCCGGCGCTGCGCCAGGTAGCCGCGCGCTTTCATGAGGGCGAGGAGCTGGTGCTGACCGAGCTCTTCGGCTGGGGGCCCTGGGTGAACGGTGGTGCCTGGCTGACGATCCGCGGGCAGCGCGTCGACCTGATCTACCGTGGCCTCGAGGACGTCGAGCGCGTGATCGACGACGCCGAGCAGGGCCGCTACGAAAGCCACTTCGACCAGCAGCCGCCGTTCGGGTTCTTCGGCCCGACCTATCTCGGCGAGATCGCCTGCGCCGTGCCGCTCTACGATCCCGCGGGCAGGCTCGCTCGCCTGCAGGCTCGCGTGGCGGCGTATCCCGAAGCGCTGCGCCAGCGCGTCGTGGCGGACGCCCTCTGGTCGACGGACTTCGCGCTCAGTGCCTTCGCCTCGAAGTTCGCCCGCCGTGGCGAGGTCTACCTGGTGGCGAGCACTCTCGCCCGCTGCACGCACGCGCTGATCCTCGCGCTCTTCGCCCTCAATCGCCGCTACTTCGTCAACGACAAGACGGCGTTGCGCGAGATCGCGGGCTTCCCGCTCTGCCCTCGGGAGTTCCGCGCGCGGGTCGAGGGCCTCTTCGCCGCACCAGGCGCGAGCTTTGCCCAGCTGGGGCTGGCGGTGCGCGAGATGCGCGCCCTGCGAGACGAGGTTGCTGCCCTCGCCGGCGGTCTCGCAACGCAGCGGCCGCCGAGCGAGAGCTAAGCCGCCGGCGCCCTCGCCCACGGTGCGGGCCTCGCGCCCGCATCGCCACCCGTGGGGGGAGGGGGCCACCCCCCACGGGTGGAGCGCGGCCGGTCCGCGAGGTCCATGGTAGGTCGAGGCAGCTTCGATGAGGAGGTTCCCATGCTTCGACGCCTCGCCTCGCTGGTCTCGCTTCTCCTCGCTCTTCTCGCCGCCCCAGTCGGGGCGCAGGACGCACCGAAGGCGGGGGACGAGGCCCTCGGAAGTCACCCCTACCAGAGCTTCACCCGGCCGGCCGCCTGCGCCAGCTGCCATGTCGACATCGCCCGCCAGCACGAGCAGGCGATGATGTCGCAGTCCTTCACCCACCCCTGGGACGAGATCGAGTACTACGAGCTCGCCGTGCCCCATGCCGAGAAGGAGCCGAAGGTCGCCGGGGTGAAAGCGGGCTGCAACGGGTGCCATGCCCCGCTCGCCTTCCTCGCCGGCGACATCCCGCCACCGCGGCCGGCCGAGGGCAGCCGTGCCAACGAGGGCGTGTCCTGCGACCTTTGCCACACGGTCACCGGCTTCAAGGGGGACGAGCCCGTCAACTTCAACTGGTTCGTCGCTCCCGGCCGGCTGAAGCAGGGCCCCCGCGCTGGGGTGGAGAGCCCCTACCACGACACCCGCGAGAACCCGTTCCTGCGCACCGCCGAGTTCTGCGGCACCTGCCACAACGAGAAGAACCCCTGGGGCCTCTATGTGAAGGCCACGCACTTCGAGTGGAAGGAAGGGCCGCACGGCAGGGCAGGGATCGTCTGCCAGGACTGCCACATGCCGCCGGCACCAGGGCGGAGCGCGCGGATGGGGGAGCCGCTGCCGGACGTTCGCCAGCACCTCTTTCACGGCGCGCATGACGCCGGCAAGCTCGCCGGCGTCGCCGAGGTCCGCATCCACCCGGAGGCCCGCGAGGCCGAGCCCGGGGACAGCATCAAGCTCACCGCGATCGTCGTCAACGCCAAGGCGGGGCACAAGATCCCCACCGGCTCGGCGGAAGAGCGCGTCCTCTGGCTGCACGTCGAAGCGACCGACGCCGCCGGCAAGACCTATCACCTGGCCGTCGACCCCAAGGGCTTTGCGGGTGAGGAGCTGACGATCGCTTCCGACACCGCCCTCGCCTACCAGGACATCGGGGAGATCAAGGACATCGCCGGCTTCCGCGGCTTGAAGCGCGACGGTGACTACCCGACGATGGCCCCCGGGGACCGCATCTTCCGCCTGCCTTACCTCGACCCCAAGGGCCGGATGACCATCGCCCAATGGGGCACCGCCTCGTTCGGCCCCGACTACCGCCTGGCGCCGCTCGCCGCCACCGCCGAGACCTTCACCTGGAAGCTGCCGAAGAACATCGCCGCCGGCCCGGTGACCGTCAAGGCGAGCCTCTACTACTCGCGCCTGGTGAGCTCTGTGGCCGCGTTCCTCAAGGTCCCGGCAGAAGAGGCGGCACCGGTCACCCTGAACTTCCACGAGACGACGTTCACGGTCCTCGAATGACGGAGGCTGTCATGGCTCGTTCGCGAACTCTCGTCCTGCTTGCGCTCCTGATCGCCGTGTCCGCGGCCTGCTTGTGGCCCGATCCGGCCGGCGCCATCCCCGCGTTCGCCCGCAAGTACCAGATCACTTGCAGCACCTGCCACGCGCCGATCCCCCGCCTCAAGCCCTACGGCGAGGAGTTCGCGGCGCGCGGCTTCCGCATGGCCGACCCTGCCGAGGAGCCGACCCGCGCCACCTACGACGTGGGGGACCATCTCCTCAAGCTGCCCAGGGACCTGCCGCTGGCCGTCCGGCTAGACGCACATGCTTCCTACAAGGACGACGGCAAGGCCCGCGCCGACTTCGAATGGCCGTGGTCCCTCAAGCTCCTCTCGGGCGGGCCGCTGACCGAGAAGATCTCGTACTACTTCTACGCCATCCTGGAACAGGGCGAGTCCGTCAAGCTGGAGGACACCTTCCTGCAGTTCAACCGCCCGTTCGGGGCGCCGATCGACCTGATGCTCGGTCAGTTCCAGGTGTCGGACCCGCTGTTCAAGCGCGAGCTGCGTCTGGAGCGCAATGACTACGCGATCTTCAAGGCCCGGGTGGGGGAGCTGCCCACGAACCTCACCTATGACCGCGGGCTGGTGCTCACCTGGCACGCGCCCGGCGAGGTCGAGGTGGTCGGCCAGCTGGTCAATGGCAACGGGATCGAGCCGGCCGAGAACGACAACTTCGACAACAACTCGTTCAAGAACGTCGCCCTGCGAGTGGCCCGCGAGTTCGGGCCGGTGCGCCTGGGGGTCTTCGGCTACCAGGGCAAGGAGGGGCTCAACGACGGGCCGACGACGCGGGTCTCCTACCTCGGCCCGGACGTCGCCCTGACCCTCGGCAAGAACTGGCAGCTCAACGCCGCGTTCCTCGAACGTCGAGACGAGGACCCCTTCCTCGTCGGCCGCCGCGGCCCTGACCTGAAGACCCGTGGTGGCTTCGCGGAGCTCCTCTTCTTCCCGCAGGGGGAGGACGGCCGCTGGGCCCTGGCAGCACTCTACAACCAGGTGGACTCCGACGTGCCCGCCGCCAAGGCCGAAGACGCCTCGCTCACCCTCAGCTACCTCGTGGCGCGCAACCTCCGCGCCAACGGCGAGGTCTTCTACGACCTCGACCGCGACGACACGCGGGTGAGCTTCGGGCTCGTGACGGCGTTCTGAGGGGGGAGATTTGGAGCGACCAGACTGGCGGATAGGCTAGCCGAAGCAGCAGAGGACCAGGAGAGCGGCTGCCATGGCCGCAAGGGCCGAGCATCAGACTGCCCCCGCGACGCGACCCGGCAATGGATGAAGGTTGCCTTAGCTGGTTCGTCGGCCGAGTCTCGGCGAGATCAAGCCAAGAAACTCCCTGAAAGACCTCCCCTGACTGGCAGGAGCACCAAGCTTCGCACCAGAGAAGTTCGGTCGATCCTCTAAGGCGGCCAGGGAACCTATGCACTGAACCACCTGCCCCTAGCTGGAGGTCCGCAGGCCGAGTCTGCCCTCCACGTCACTGCCTAGAAAACGAGGAGCGGCCCCAAGGGACGCCCCAAGACCTGTCCATCAAGGTAGTGAAAAAATTGTAAGTCGTAGAGGCTTTACCTCGACTGCGCCTGGGAGCGCCCACAATCGCGGAGCCGCCGGTTGCCCGCACCAGCCGCAGCGAGGCGCTATGGGAGGAGTGTTTGGACAAGGAGAGGACTAGCAACGAGGATCTGAATGACTAGCTGCGCTCGATCCCAGGAGAACCCCAGTCGTCTTCTTTGATAGAAGCCATCTACCCCGAGACTCTCTACCCAGAAGCGCCAGATAGCGAGAGAAAGAACGGCCAAGGCTCCACTGAGGACACCGGCGAACCGAGTAGCGTTTAGGAGGCCAGCAATCAAGGCGGCGCAGAAAGAAGCATACGCGCCAGCGAGATCGAGGACATAGCAAAAGTCCTGTTCAAGATGGCCCCGCAAGGAGCGACACCGCTCGCGAACAGCCTCATCCTCAGATCCTCCGTCGGTTCGCAATGTTTCGCCAAGTCTAATACTTCCAACGAGGGTCCTACCCATTACGGACGAAACGAATGCTCGCGAACATAACTGAGTTGTGACGCTTAGGACGATACCCGCAGCGCCAAGTGTCGCCCCGATCAGAATTCCGTCAGTGTCAGCCTCGCTCATTGCGTTATCACCTCTAGAAATAGAGAGAGAAGTGATCGGAGTGAGTTTTCGAGAGCAAGGCCTCCAAATCTTCGCGGAAGTCCTCGTCTTCGCGAACCCAACCGCGCATCACCAGCTCAAGGTCGACCTCAACCCCGGCTCCAGTTGGAGCACTGCCGCCCTGTATGGAGACCACTGACCGGTACCTGTAGTCGGCATTTGCCTGGACGCCTTCCTCTTTCACTCCGAGGTCAATCGGTTGCCTACGAAAGTAGCCGGGAGGAACGTAGAACTCTTCAGACCATCTATCCTGCGTCGCAGTGCCATTCTCTTGGTCAAGGAACCCTGCCCCCCTGTGGCAGTGAGCATCAACTTTCACCCTCACTCCGGCGGACCCGGCCAGTGAAAGGGCGAAGACAACTAACGGTACATCCGACCTTCCGGCTGGAGCTCTGTACCTTCTCCCCGCTCGGTAAGAAAGATGCACGAAGTCGTCACGAACATTGCACATTTGTCACCCACCAATCATGGCGAGATGCTGTCAGTGATCGCTGGCTCTCTTGGACCTTGGTCGGGGCTCGTAATCTTTTAGGTGAATCTCAAGCGAATCCTGTAGGGATCGGCTTGACAGTGGCCAGATTGAGGTGACAGCAACGAACTCTGAAAGGAAGTTTGGGAGACAGACGTGGGAAATAATTCCCATTCTGGCGCCTGAGCGCAGCTGTTGTCGGAAGTTGTGCCAGACGTCGCCGTATGGGGTGAAGAGGCGAATAGAGACGGCCCTCTCGCGTGCTACAAGTGCCAGGAGTGACGAGCGGGCGAAGAGATCTAGCGGGAAGATGAACTCCGACTCATTCCTGATCAGATGCAACTCGCCACTGCTTGGATCCTCGCCTCGAGCAACGAGGGCAAATCCCTGATTTCTGTATTTTTCGCGACGAGTGTGTAGATCGAGCTCCCGTGAAACGCGGTCAGAAAACCGTACGTAGTAGTCAACCCAGTCAAAGAACGTGTGCAAGTCGACAGAGGCATTCCACCACATCGAGAAATAGTCGCCATAGTTATCCACGCGAAGAACCGTTTCCTCGAGGGCCTCGCAGACCGTCTCGGTAGAAGATGTGGCGCGTATGATGGCGGACGCTTCCCTGACACTGTGACCGAGTCGATCGCTAGAATGCGAGCGGAATTCCACCGGCAGACCCCGTGTCGCTCGGACCTCAGCAAGCGCCGCCTGCGCCTCGTTGCTCATTTTGCGAACCCTGCTTTGGACTTCCTGAGCCTTCCTCCGAGATTCGGCGAAACGTACCGCGGTGGCTGCTAGATGTTCCAGGTCTAGACTCTCTGGTGTGGCGGCACCAAGCTCCTTGCGCCTGGTCCTTCGAAGGCTCTCCCACGCCAGAAACAGGCTCTTGAGGTGCCGACTGTGGGCTTTGTTGAATCGCCTTGCCTTACGCTGAACTCGCGTAGTTACGGCGTCTGGAACACCCTCCATGTCCACTACCGGCGTTGCGTGATGAAGGTCATTGTGGGCATATCTTCGTAGGCCCTCAATCTCCGCCAGTGTGTCTCGACAGTTAAAGAGAAGGGCTGCAAGCGCCCGACTAGCTGTCTCGTGATTCGCTCTGAACTGTTCCACCCAGTGGTGGCGCAGTAGGAGATAGGCGGGGTCGCGGTGCAGAGAGGTCGGTTCAAACCCTGCGGCTGCAAGTGGATCTCTTAGCCACTTACATTGGGAAAATGCAGCAGCAATAAGATGGCCGCGAGCGAGAACGTAGAATACACTTCCCGTAGTCTCGTAGAGGTTCGACGCCGCGAGGGCAAGCGTATAGTTTAGTGCGTCGCCACGGTTGTTGGATGCTTCATGTGATCGGTACCGGGAGAGGTATTCTATTATCTGGTCGTAGGTCGGACTGGACCACTTGAGGCGTCGAAACCAGTCGTATTCATGAAGTAGTGCTAGCCTGTGATTGTCGATCAACGAGAGAAGCCAACGGAACCTCCCCGTCCTAGAAGCGAGCGCTTCGGTAATGCCTCTAAGCTCAGAAAGTGGTGGAAGATCCTGTTGTGGATCCAAGCCTGCTGCCTGAAGATGTGAAGATATTCCCTTAACACTGGACAGGGTTAGGCTTGCCTTGAAGGGCACAGCTCGGAAGCCAGATCGCGAAACAGGAATCCCAACCTCTCGCAGGGTGGACTTCAAGAAGCGATGAAGCTCAAAGACCGTGCCTGGCAGAAGAGCAAAACGAGCTTCGCCAGACTGAAGTTCCTGTTCCAGTATTGCCGCGGTGGGACTAGCGCGTTGAGCCGGCGACTCACTGGTTGAGGAAGAACGACCTGCGTCGATGAGCTCGAAGATCTCAGAGAAATCTAGGCAGAACACCGGAGTGAGGCCTGCCATCTCCTCGCGGCGATGATCGTTGAGGACAAACTCGAGATCTCTAAGCGCTGGGCGCAGTACTTCCACGTAGGAGGAGAAGTGGTCGAGGTTGATCAGTGGATCTAAGTGGAACCCGGCTGGCGTTAGGAAAGTGCCACTGAGCGGTGGCTTCTTTATCGGAGAGTAGGTCGTTGACATATTGAGATTTGGCACTAGAGAAAATGCACTGGCGAGATGATATGCAAGCTTGGCCTGTAGTGCAAGCTGTACTCTGTGAGGGTCGCAGGTGGCTCCAAGTGGTGCAGGATGGGCCCTTCCCCGACACCTCGGGCTTCGGGCGGCTTGCGAGCCGCCAGCCCGCCAGGTCGGTAGTCCTTGGTTGATGTGAGGTAAGTGGCCCCGGTGGAGGGCTTCGGAGTGTGGCTAGGGCGAGGTTCGCGGGAATTGCCGGTATCCGCGGAGAAGCTCCACTGGTCTAGCCGGCTCTTTGGTCTTGCGCGCCGCCAGCCTCTGCCCAGCGAGCGCTCGTGAGGGCTGGTGGCCGTTGGCGACGCCTCCTGATGCTTCCGGCGCCGAGCGACTTCTCCGTGGCTCGCGCCTCTCAGCACCGAGGAACTTGGCAGAAGCACCAGCGGCCCTCAGGGCAAAGGTGTGGCCCTGCCCCCTCCCTCCCTACGCCGCTTCCCCGCTCACCACCCCCGGCCTGGTGTCGTCGAGGCCGGAGGGCGGGGTGGTCTCGCTTTCGCCGAGGGCGGTGCGGTCGCGGCGGGCGAGGTAGGTGTAGATGGCGGGGACGATGTAGAGGGTGAGGAGGGTGCCGAAGCCCAGGCCGCCGACTACGGCGACGCCCATCGGGGCGCGGCTTTCGGAGCCGGCGCCCAGCGAGAGGGCGATCGGCAGGATGCCGAGGATGGTCGAGAAGCTGGTCATCAGGATCGGGCGCAGGCGCTGAGCGGAGGCGTCGAGGGTGGCTTCGAGGAGGCCGGCACCTTGCTCGCGGCGCTGGTTGGCGAACTCGACGATCAGGATACCGTTCTTGGTCACCAGGCCGATCAGCATCACCATGCCGATCTGGCTGAAGATGTTGATCGTCATGCCGAGCAGCCACAGTGAGAGCAGGGCCCCGGCGAGGGCCGGGAAGAGGGTGGTGACGAGGATCGTGAAGGGGTCCCGGAAGCTCTCGAACTGGCCGGCGAGCACCAGGTAGAGGAGCGCCGCGGCGAGCAGGAAGACGAAGGCCAGGCTCTGGGAGGACTCGGCGAAGTCTCGCGCCTGGCCCGAGAGCGCCGTGGCGAAGGACTCGTCGAGCACCCGTCCGGCGATCGCCCGCATGGCTTCCACGCCGTCGCCGACGGTCTTGCCGGGCGCCAGGTTCGCGGACACCGTGGCCGAGAGGTAGCGGTCGAAGCGGTAGAGCTGCGGCGGGCTCGCCTCCTCCCGCACGTGCACCAGGCGGTCGAGCAGCACGGGAGCGCCAGTGGAGCCGCGCACGTAGAGGTTCTGCAGGTCGAAGGTCTCGTCGCGGTTCTCGCGCCCCACCTGGGCGATGATCTCGTACTGCTTGCCGTCGAGGAGGAAGTAACCGAGGCGCTGCTCGGCGAGCGCCATCTGCAGCGTCTGGGCGACGGTCTGGGCGGAGACGCCGGCGTCGCGGGCACGGGCGCGGTCGATGGTGAGCTGCAGCTCGGGTTTGTTGAACTTGAGGTCGACGTCGACGAAGGTGAAGGTCGGGTCCTTCTCCGCCTCGGCCACGAAACGGGGCAGCACCTCGCGGAGCTTCTCGAGGGTGGGGGCCTGGAGCACGAACTCCACGGGCGGGCCGCGCCGGCGGCCGACGGCGATCGTCGGCTCCTGGGAGACAGAGGTGCGCGCCTGGGGGAACTCCTTGGCGAGCTTCTCGAGGTCGCGGGCGATCTCCATCTGGCTGCGCTGGCGCTGGTCGGGGTCGCTCAAAACCAGGCGGAGGAAGCCGGAGTTGACGCTGCTCGAACCGCCGAAGCCCGGCGAGGTGACGGTGATCAGCGACTCGGACTCGGGCGTGGTGGCGGTCACCCGCTCGGCGATCGCATCGATGAAATGGTCCATGTACTCGAAGGTGGCCCCCTCGGGGCCTCGCGAGCTCATGCGGATGCTGTTGCGGTCCTCGAGCGGTGAGAGCTCCTTGGGGAGGCTGTACCACAGCAGGCCGACGACGGCGAAGGTCGCGAGAAGGAGCGGGATGGCGAGCCAGCGGGCCTTCAAGAAGGTGGCGAGGGTGCGGCGGTAGCCGTTGGCCAGGGCGTCGAAGAAGGGCTCGGTGGCGCGGTAGATCCACGGATGCTTCTGGCGCACCTTGAGCAGGCGCGAGGCGAGCATCGGGGTCAGGGTGAGGGCCACGAAGGAGGAGATGATCACCGCTCCCGCGAGGGTGATGCCGAACTCCCGGAAGAGCTGGCCGGTGAGGCCGCCGAGGAAGAGGATCGGCAAGAACACCACCACCAGCGACAGGGTGGTGGCGATCACCGCGAAGAAGATCTCCTTGGTGCCGGCGATGCCGGCGGCGATCGGCTCCTGGCCGGCCTCGACCTTGGCGTAGATGTTCTCGAGCACGATGATCGCGTCGTCCACCACGATACCGATCGCCAGAACGATGGCGAGCAAGGTGAGGACGTTGATCGAGAAGCCCGCCAGGTAGAGCACGAAGAAGACGCCGACGAGCGACACCGGGATGGCGAGGATCGGGATCAGCGTGGTCCGCCAGTCGCGCAGGAAGGCGAAGATCACCATCACGACGAGGAGGAGGGCGGCGAAGACCGTCTCCTTCACCTCGGAGATCGAGCGGCGGATGAACTTGGTGTTGTCGAAACCGTCGGCCACCACGATGTCCGGCGGCAGGTCACGCTGGATCTGCGCGATGCGGCGCCGGAACTCGTCGACGATCTCGATGTGGTTGGCCCCTGGCTGCGGGCTCGCCACCACCGCCACCATCGGCACACCGTCGCGCTTGAGCACCGTGCGCTCGTTGCGCGCCCCCAGCTCGGCGCGGCCGACGTCCGAGAAGCGGACGATCCGCCCGCGGTCTTCCTTGAGGATCAGGTCGTCGAACTCCTCGGGGGTGTTGAGGCGCGACATCGCCCGCACCGGCAGCTCGATCGAGCGGCCCTCGATGCGGCCGGCGGGCAGCTCGACGTTCTCGCGGGCGACGGCGTCGCGGACGTCGAGCAGGGAGAGCTGGTAGGCGGCGAGCTTCTGCGGGTCGATCCACAGCCGCAGGGCGTAGGTGCGCTCGCCGTAGATCTGGATCCCGGAGACGCCGGGGATCGTCTGCAGGCGCTCGGCGAACACACGGTCGGCGAGGTTCGACAGCTCGAGCAGCGAGCGTGCCTTGCTCGCCACCGTCACCTGCACGATGGGCTGCGAGTCGGCATCGGCCTTCGAGACCTGCGGCGGCTCGACGTCCGGCGGCAGCTCGCCGATCGCCGAGGACACCTTGTCCCGCACGTCGTTGGCGGCGCGCTCGAGGTCGGCCCCGATGTCGAACTCGACGGTGATCGTGCTGCGACCCTCGCGTGAGGTGGAGGTGAGGGTGCGGATGCCGTCGATGCTGTTGACGGCCTTCTCGAGGGGCTCGGTGATCTGCGACTCGATGACGTCAGCGTTGGCGCCGCGGTAGTTGGTCGAAACGGTGATCACCGGCGGGTCGACCGCCGGGAACTCGCGGATCCCCAGATAGCTGAAGCCGATGGCACCGAAGAGCACGATCGCGGAGGAGAGCACGATCGCCAGGACGGGGCGGCGGATCGCCAGGGCGTAGAGGGTCATGGCGCCATCCTCCTCAGTTGGGTTCGCCGCGCACCTCGACGGTGGCGCCGGGCTTGATGTCCAGCAGGCCCGAGGTCACCACCCGATCACCGGCGGCAAGCCCCGAGACCACCTCGACCAGCTCTTCGTTGCGCATCCCGGTCTCGACCGCCCGCTCCTCGGCCACGCCGTTCACAATGACGTAGACCTTCTTGCCACCCAGCTCCGGCACGACGGCGATCGCCGGCACGGCGAGGGCCGTGGGGTTCTCGCGCACCACCACCTGGACGTCGGCGAAGGCGCCGGGCAGCAGGCTGCCGTCCGGGTTGGGGCTCTCGGCCCGCAGCTGGAGGGTGCGGGTCGCCGGGTCCACCGACGGCTCGACGGCGTAGATGCGGGCGCTGCGCGGCCGGTCGTCGCCGCGCAGCTGGAAGCTGACCGACCGCCCCACGCGCACCAGGCCGGCGTACTTCTCGGGGAGAGCGAAATCGAGCTTGATGGGCGAGATGTCCTGCAGCGTGGTGATCCGCGTCTGCGGCGAGATGTAGGCCCCCTGCGAGATGCTGCGCAGGCCGAGCGTGCCACCGAAGGGGGCGCGGACCTCCGTTTTTTCGAGCTGCGCCTCGATCACCCGCTTCTCGGCCTCGAGCACGTTCTTCTCGTTGAGCTGGCGGTCGTACTCCTCCTGGCTGAGGATCCCCTCGTCGAGCAGGCGACGCTGCTGCTGCTCGCGGGAGGCGGCGAGCTCGACTCGCACCTTGGCGCGATCGAGCTGAGCGAGGAGCTCGGCGTCGTCGAGCTTGACGAGAAGGTCCCCCGTCGCCACCCGGCGGCCTTCCTCGAAGAAGACCTCCCGCACCTTGCCGCTGATCTGGCTGGTCACCTCGATCGACTCGTTGGCGCGCAGGGTGCCGCTGGTGACCAGCGTCTCGGCCATCCGCTGCGGCCGGACGTCGTAGATGGTGACCGGCGTGGTGGCGGCAGGCGCCACCGCCTGCGGGTTGGCGGCCGGCTCCTCGAGCCGGCGGCTGGGGAGGAAGCGCACGGCCGCCAGGGCAGCGAGGATGAGCGCGACGGCGGTGAAGGCGATGGTGCGAGGGCTGAGCGACACGATCTCTCCTGGGAGGGCTGCCGAAGACACGACAGCCGGCCTGCTTGGCCGGCTGGCAGATCCTACTACAGCCTTAGGCGGGCCGGCGGGCTGGCCCGCCGGAGAGCCTACTCGGGGATGGTGGCGTCCTGGCGCTCGACCTCGCGGCCGGGGGCGGAGCGCCCGGAGAGCCAGGCCGGGTCCATCGGGTAGACCACCGGATCGAAGATCACCAGATAGAAGTGCCAGACGAGGATCGACAGGCAGGCGAGGATGGCCTCATAGAAGTGGATCACCGTCGCCACGTCGGCCGCCCACTTGGGCAGCCAGGTGAGGGTGAGGTTCTCGAACCACAGCATGAAGCCGGTCAGCGCCATGATCAGCGTGCCCCAGATCACCGCCAGGTACTCGAGCTTCTCCGGGTAACCCACCCAGGGGGTGTGGGGCGGCTCCGGGCGCCTGCCGAGGTACCAGGCGAAGCGTTCCTTGAGCTCCACCCAGTCCCCACGCCCGGGCCGCATGGCGGCGATGCAGCGGCGCGCCGGCCGGCTCGCGATCAGGTGGCCGACGTGGAAGACGGCCGCGCCGATCATCACCAGGGCCGCCACCCGGTGCACCCAGCTGCGCAGGTCGGCGTTGCCCCAGGCGGTCAGCGGCAGGGCCCACCAACCGTCCGGGAACTTGAGGGCGAAGCCGGACCAGGCGAGGATGATGAAGCTCGCCGCGAGCAGCGCGTGGGCGATGCGGAAGCCGAGCATCAGGCGCTCGCGGGGGGCGACGACCGGCAACGCCAGCCGCGGCAGCCGGGCCTTGCGCCGCAGGTCGAGCAGGTTGTGCACCACCATGCCGCCGACCGTGAAGAAGATCAGCAGGAGGTAGATCCGGCGGACCCAGAACACCGCCTTCTCGCTCGGCTCGGTGGGCACCACGTGCACCTTGCCGATGGCGAAGCTGGTGCCGGCCCCCGGATGGCATTGCCCACAGGTGGCAGCGAGGTTGGCCGGGTTGGTGTGCGAGGCCGGGTCCGACGACGGCAAGATGTCGTGCACGCCGTGGCAGGAGCCGCAATGCGCCACCGTCTTGGCGCCCGTCTTACCGGCCAGGCCGTGGTAGCTGTCCTCGAAGGACGGCACTTGCTCCGCCGGTAGCCCGAACTTCTCGGCGAGGCGCAGGTCGCCGTGGCAGCTGCCACAGGTGAGCTTTGGGATGTTGGTGACGAAGACCCGCGAGCCCGGCTCTTCGGGGGCCTGGATGCGGTGCTCGCCGTGGCAGTCGGTGCAGACCGGCGCCTCGCGCACGCCCTTGGCCGCCGCCTGGCCATGGATCGAGGCGCGGTAGGCGGTGGCGATCTCGCCGTGGCACTGGCCGCAGGTCTCCGGCACGTGGGCGCGGTTCACCTGCGAGGAGGGGTCGGCGGCGGGCTGGATCGAGTGCGAGCCGTGGCACGAGCTGCAGGTCGCGGCGTGCTTGCCGTCGGCCACCGCCCGGGCGTGGACGCTTGCCTCGTAGGCCTCGACGGGCCGTACCTGCTTGAGGGCGAAGTGGTCGGCCATCTCCGGGTTGGCGTGGCACTGGCCGCAGGTCGAAGGCAGCAGCTTGGGGTTGATCTTCGCGGCGGGATCGTCGGCCGGCAGGATGCCGTGGGGCTCGCCGTGGCAGGCAACGCAGGAGGCGAGCCAGGCGTTCTCGCCCTTGCCCTCGGCGAGCTTGCCATGGATGCTCATCGCGAGCTCGGTGATCACGTCCTCGTGGCAGGCGCTGCACTGCGGGGCGGACACCGTGTCGGCGTGCGGTTCCTCGTTGGCGCCGACGTGGCAGTCCGTGCAGTCGAGGCTGCCGTGGACGCTCGCCGCGAAACGCTCGGCGTCCACCTCGTGGCAGTCGCTGCAGGCGCTTTCCTGGGCGCGGAGGGCGGGCGCGGCGGCGAGCCCGAGCGCCAGGACGACGGCGGCGAGCGTGGCCGGGATGGTCGAGGGGTGGCGGCTGAGGCGTCGGAGCGGTCGGTAGGGCTGGGAATCGAGCATGGCTTTCTCCCCGCAAGGCTTGAGCGGATGGTCACACTGTACTGGCGCGAGGAGGCTGCCTTGCCGCCTCGTGGGATAGCGCCGTCCCTGACCTTTGGGTAGCCCGCGTGCCCTCAGAGCGCCAGCAGGGCCGCACCGAGGAGAACGACGAGGCCGAAGGCGACGGCGATCCGCCTGCCCAGGGCGCGGCTGCCGAGGAAGGCCACCACGCCGGCCTTGAAGACGAGGTTGGCGAGCGACGCGAGGAGGATCAGGCGGGCGCCGAGCCGCGGTGCGAGCTGGCCGTTCGCCACCATCTGCGAGGTGGAGAGGGTGATCGCGTCCATGTCGGTGAGGCCGGAAAGCGCCGCCACACCGTAGAGGCCCGACGGCCCCAGATGCTCCTTGGCGGCGGCGACCGCCAGCAGGACGAGGGCGTAGATGGCCCCGAAGCCGAGGGCCGCCTTGAGCTCCGAGGGATTGCCGTGGGCGGGCATGGCGCCGGCATCGCCGTCGGCCCGGTAGGCGATCGCAGCCGCGGTCGCCGCCAGGGCGAGGAAGAGGGCTCCCAAGGGCCAGACCGCCTGGCGCAGAAAAGACGGTGCCACTACCGCCACCTCAAGCAACAGACGCAGGAAGACGACCGCCGAGGCGATCACCAGGACGAGGCTCGCCGCCTGCTGCGAGATCCCCCCCGCGCGGTCCCGCCGGGCGTAGGTGACGGTCGTCGCCGTACTCGAGATCACGCCGCCGAGAAGGCCGGCGAGCAGGGCCCCGGCGCGGCCGCCGAGCACCTTGTAGACCAGGTAGCCGGCGAGGCCGATGCCGACGATCAGCACCACCATCAGCCAGATGCGGTGGGGGTTGAGGACACCGAAGGGGTCGTAGGCGCGGTCCGGCAGCACCGGCAGGATCACCAGCCAGATCAGCGCGAACTGCATGATCGCCCGGAAATCGGTGTCGCCCAGGCGGCCGGCAAGGCGGTGCAGCTCGGGCTTGAGGTGGAGGAGCACGGCGGTGCCGGCGCCCACGGCGATGCCGATGGCGGCCGGCGCCACGGCGAGGAGGGCGCCGACGCCGAACATCAGGAGCATCGCCGCCTCGGTCGTGAGGCCAGGGTCGACGGGGCCGACCCGAAACTTGGCGAGGTTGCCGACCACCAGCAGGCCGGCGAGGGCGAGGATGCTCGCCGCCAGCACCCCGCTGCCGAAGCCGCGCGCCAAGAGCGCCGCCACCGTCCCGCTCACCGTCACCAGGGCGAAGGTGCGGAAGCCGGCGAGCTGCGGCTCGCTGCGCTCGCGCTGCAGGCCCACCAGCAGGCCCAGGCCGAGGGAGATCCCCAGCTGCTGGAAGATCGCCAGGACGTCGATCTCGGGGCTCATCACCGCGATCCTAACGCCGCTGATGGGCGCCTAGGGTGGCGCGGGGCCGCTGGTGGGCAGGCGATACAGACGATGGCGGCGGCAGACCCGGGCGCCCATCCGTGCAAGGTAGGAGTGCACGTCATGGTTGTCCGCCAGGATCCACGAGAGCTCCACCTCATCGTAGCCGTGCTGCCAGGCTGCTCGCAGCGTCTCGGCGGCCAGCCAGGCGCCGAGGCCGGTCTGCCGGTGCTCGGGGAGCAGGCCGAGGGCGAGCAGGCGAGCGGCGCGCGGGCGGCGGAAGAGCTGCATCCAGAGGGCGACGGGGAGGGCGAGGAGGGCCGGCAGCCCGGCGATGGCGCGGAGGATGGGGTTGATGTCCGGCAGGGCCAGCGAGAAGCCCACGGGTTGGCCGCCGCATTCGCCCACCTGGGCGAGCCGCGGGTCGAGGATGGCGGCGAACTCCTTGACCAGGTGCTCGCGGCCGGCCGCCGTCAGCGGCACGAAGCCGCGGTTGCCGCGCCAGCTGCGGTCGTAGAGCTCGCCGCAGCTCCGCAGCTCTGCGCGCTTCCGGCGCTTGTCCACCGGGCGGACTCGGTAGTGGCCGCGGCGCGCGAGGCGGGCGAGGATCGGTGCGATCTCGGCGAGGCCCTGCGGGCGGTCGAGGCGGTAGGCGAGGAGGTCGGTCTCCGCGGCGAGGCCGGCTACCGAGAACAGCTCCTGGTACCAGCTCGGATGATACGGGGTGAGGAGCTTCGGGGGCCGGCCGTCGCTCTCCACCAAGAGGCCGCACTCGAGGTGGGTGGCGATCTGGATGGGGCCGATCGCCGGCTCCGGGGCGGCCGTCGGGAAGGCGCGCGCCACGGCGGCGAAAAGGGCGCTCGCCGCCGCGGGGTCCCGCTCGCACTCGAAGAGACCGAAGCGCCGGGGCCAGGCGGCCGGGCTCACCCCCGGCTCGTAGAAGGCGGCGACCCGCCCCACCACCCGGCCGTCCCGGCGGGCGAGGAACAGGCGCTGCTCGACGCCGGCGAGAAAGGGGCTCCTTGCCGGGTCGTGCAGGAGGCGCAAGGAGGGCTCGTGGGGAGGGACGTACAGGGGGTCGCTGGCGTAGAGGCGGTGGGGGAGCCGGAAGAAGAGGTCGAGCTCCTGCCGGCCGTGGGCCTCGCTGACCTCGACCGGCGCGCCGTGGTCGGCGAGGGCCAGGGGACGAGGTCCCGGGCTGCTGCGGGTGGGGCTCGCCACGAGCTCGGCGGCCAGGCCCTGGGCTGCGGAGCTCATTCCTCGTGGCCTTCACGGCCTGACTCGCGCGGCGCCGCCCCGGGGCGGTAGTGGGCCACCAAGGCTGCGAAGGTGTCGACGACCTGCTCGAGGTCGGCCGGTTGCAGCAAGTGGTTGACCGCCAGGCGCAAGCGGCCGCAGCCGGCCGGTACGGCAGGGGGGATGATGGCGTTGACGAAGATGCCGCGATCGAAGAGGCGCCGCCAGAGATCCCAAGCCGCCTCGCCATCAGCGCACTCGAGGGCGAGGATCGGCGTGCCGCCTCCGAGCACCCGGTAGCCGGCGCTGCGCAATGCCGCCCGCAAAGCGTCGGCGCGCGCGACCACGCCGGCTCCCCTCGCCGGCTCGGCGATGAGAAGGCGCAGCGCGGCGAGCGCCGCAGCCGCGACCGGCGGCGCCAGCGCGGCGCTGAACACTAGGGGTCGTGCGGTTTGCCGCAGCCGGTTAATGTCGGCGCGACTCCCGGCCACGAAGCCGCCGGTGGCGGCGAGGGCCTTGCTGAAGGTGCCGGTCACCACCACGTCCGCCGGCCGCTCGGGAAGGCTGGCGAGCCGACCACGGCCACCGGGTCCGACGGTCCCCAGCGAATGCGCCTCGTCCACCAGGAGGCGGGCGCCGTGGCGGCGGCAGACGGCGGTGATCGCTTCGAGGTCGGCGTGGTCGCCGTCGACGCTGTACACCCCTTCGACGACGACGAGGCTGCTCGCGGCCTGCTCGCCAGCGCGGCCGAGGAGGTCGTCGAGGGCCAGCGGGTCGTTGTGGGCGAAGGGCACCAGCGGGGCCCGCGCCAGGCGCACGGCATCGAGCAGGGAAGCATGGGCCAGGCGATCGCAGAGGACGCGGCCCCCTCGCGGCTGACAGGACGCCAGCGCCCCCAGATTGGCCTGATAGCCGGAGGCGAGGAGCGCAACGTCGTCTTGGCCGAGGAAGGCTGCGAGCTCCTGCTCGAGCTCGTGGTGGAGCTCGCAATAGCCGTTGAGCACCGGCGAGCCGGCGCAGGAGGTGCCGTAGCGGTCGAGGGCCGCCGCGGCTGCTGCGCGCACGCTGGGCTCCCGGCTGAAGCCCAGGTAGTCACTGTGCGCGAGCGACAACAGGGGACGGCCCTCGATCCAGACCCGTGGCCCGTCGACGCGATCGATGCGCCGAAAGTAGGGGATCCCCTCCTCGGCGATGATGTCCGCGAAGGGGGCGTCGGGCGGTGGACCCACGGAAGGCGCAGCGGTCATCGGCATCGAGAGGCTCCGGGTCAGCGGCTCGCGTGCGGGCCGCTGACGGCCGCGCGGTCACTTGTCGCCACTGGTCTCCAGCGGTTCGAAGGTGCCGTCGAAACGCAGCTTCACGATGCTGCCGTCGTAGAAGCCGGAGAGCCATTCGATCGAGCGATAGGCGCCGGCCCCGGGGACCGTGGAGATCGTGTAGAGAGTGCCCAGCAGGTGGCCGGTCTCGGCGTTGTAGGACAGCTGCGAGACGTGGTCGGGGTCGAGGGTCATCAGGGCGCCGGGATACCAGCGGCCACAAACGGTGCGTGGCCCAAAGGTCTCTTCGAGTGAGGTGATGGTGAGCAGGTTGACGGCCGGGTCGTCGGTTTCCTCGCCCTCCCACTTGAGGTCGAAGGCCACGATGTCCTTCTCGGTGAGCGCCACCGGGACGGCGCAGAGGTCGATGTCGAGGCGCTCGCGAGCGGCCTGGATGAGACCGAGCCCCGCGGCCTGGGTGCCGAGCTTCGAGGGGTCGATCTTGATGTCGATGGTGCCGTCCTTCTTGGTCTTGGCGCCCTGGAAGTTGCCGAGGTCGATGGTCGTGCCGTCGTTCTTGTAGACCGTCACCGCGCTGCTCGAGCCGGCGGTGCACTTGACGGTCACCCGCGCGGTCGCCGTGCCGCCCTGGTCCTGAAGGCTGACGGTCTGGCCGTCGATGACGACGTAACCACCGCTATTGAAGTCTGCCTTGGGGGTGCAGGTGACGATCACCGTCTTGGTGGTCTCGGTGTCGCTGTTGCAGTACATCGGCTCGGCGCGGCAGCCGGCGAACGCGCGCGGAGTCAGCGCCAGGGCGAGCAAGGCGGAGGCGCACAACACTTTCGTTGCGGACATGGTCCCTCCTTCAAAGGGCGGAGTACTGTTTGGGGAACAGGTGGGCCTTCGCTGAAGGAACCCACTCAAGTAGAGAAGTACCTGAACCCATATGGAGAGGGACGCTGACAGTCTCGGAGGCGTCGTCCTCGCCGCCGTGCGGCCTCGCGGCCTCGCGAGCCTCTGTCGTTTGGGCATAAGATCAACCGAAACGAGGAGCTGACGCCATGCTGGGACCTTCCGATGCCCCCCTCGGGGCGGGCAGCCCGACCGTGCCATTGAAGACCCTCCGCGTCTTCATCTCCTCGACCGCGGAGGACTTCGCTGCCGAGCGGGACGTGTTGGCGACGCAGGTCTTCCCGGAGCTCACCCGGCGGGTGGCGCAGCTCGGGGCCATGCTGGTGCGGGTCGATCCGCGCTGGGGCAAGGACGCGAGCGTCGACGAGGACGTCTTCGACCTGGCTCGCCGACTCAACCAGGTGGACGCCGCTCGCCCGTACTTCATCGGCTTGCTCGGGGAGTCCTATGGCCCGCAGGCGGGCCAGCTGCCCCTGGAGCTGCGCGCCAAGTACCCGTGGCTCGCCCCCGCCGAGGGCACGAGCGTCACCGATCTCGAGATGCAGCACGCGGCGCTGAGCCACCCGGACCCCGCTGCCGGCAGCTTCTTCTACCTGCGGGACTCGCGCTTCCTCGCCGACCTGCCGCCCGAGCTCGAAGGGCGCTTCACCGAACACGATCCCGTCGCCCTGGCCCGGCTGGCGGAGCTCAAGCGCCGGATCAAGGCCAGCGGCCGGCCGGTGATGGAAGGCTATCCGTGCCATTGGGACGCCGAGCGGGGCACCGTCGCTGGCCTCGAGCTCTTTGCCCAGCGCGTCCTCGAGGACCTCTGGGTCGCCATCGCGACGTCGCTCGAAGCGCCTCCACCCGAAACCGCGGTGAGCCCGCCTCCCATCGAGCTCCCGGCTCCGCCGCTGCCCCGCGAGATCGCCATCGCGCCGCCCACGCCGGCCGTGCGGGTCGACCTCGACGACACCCACGCGCCACCACCTCCGGCGGCTCCGTTGCCCGAGGCACCGCCGCCGCCTCCTGTCTTCGCGCCGGCCCCAGCCGTTGCACCGCCCCCGGTTGCCGGACCTCCCCCGGCCGCGCCTCCACCCGTCGCACCGCCCCCCGTGGCACCGCCTCCGCTCGCCGCGCCGCCAGCGCCGCCGGCAGTGGCAGCACCGGCGCCGGCGCCAGCTGTGGCACCTCCGGCCGCTCCGGCGGCGACAAGCCGCCCCCCAGCCAAGCCGAAAAAGCCTGGCTCGCCCTGGCTCAAGGTCGCAGGCCTGCTGCTGTCGATGGTGGTCCTCGCCCTCGTGCTCGGCTTCGTCGCCCTCCGCCTCGGCTTCCAGGCTGCCCTTCCCGGGCAGACCGCGGAGACGCCACCGATGGCCGAGGCCCCGGACCTCGGCAGCGAGGCGGGCACCGAAGCGGTGAGCCCCGAGGCCGGCGCGGAGACCTCCGACCTCTCGGACGAGACCTACCCCACCTTGGGCGAAGTGGTTCCCGAGGAGCTGCCCGTCGAGGAAGCCCTGCCGGCCGAGAAGCCGGCGGCGGGACGCCGCCCAGCCCCGATCGGGGCGCGGCCGGGTTCCTCCCCGAGCTCGGAGCCGGCGAGCCAGCCGGCGCCGCGTCCGGCCGCCGGCGACAGCGGCGGGCGCAACGCGCCCGCAGCACCTTCCGCGGCCGAGGAAGCCGCACCGATCGTGCCGCCGCGTCTGCTCAAGGCGGGCAGCGTTCGCGTCCCGCCGTCGGCGCGGCGCCTGCGCGAGGAGGTGATCGTCGAGGTGCGGGTGCTGGTCGGCCCCGACGGCTCGGTGCTGGCCACCGAGCTGGCGAGCGCACCGGCCGGGCGCGGCCTCGACGAGGCCGCCCTCGACGCAGCCCGCCGCGGCCGCTACCAGCCGGCCACCCAGGCCGGCCAGCCGATCCAGTTCTGGACCACGCTCAAGGTACGGTTCCGGGGCTAGGAGGCGAGGCGGGAGGGCTCAGCGCGCACCACCCACCGGCAGCGTGGTGCGCTGGTGGATGGGGTGCGGCTCGCGGTCGCAGGCGCGGTAGCGGGGCGGCGCGGCAAAGTCCTCACACACGTCGTCGAGGTTCTCGATCACCAGATAGCCCAGCTCGTGGAGGTACTCGACGTGGGCCCCGGCCTCGGAGAGGGCGAGGATCACGCCGTAACCGCTCTGCTGCCCGAAAAGGCTCGCCGCCAGCTCGGCGACGGTCTGTGGCGCGTCCCGGCAGAGCTCGTGCGTCTGCCGTAGCCGCCTCTCGTGGTGGGCCAGGGTCTCGGCCACCCGCTGCCGGAGGTCGGGGATCGGCGCCTCGTGGCCGCCCAGGCCAAGGCTGAACTCGCCCCACTGCAGCATCTTCTCGAGCGAGCGGAAGTAGTTCTCGAGCCCCATGAAGGGGGTGATCGCCTGCGGCCGTTGCACCGGCGTGATGCGGGCGAGCAGATGGTCGGCGGTAAGCAGCACGTCGTCGACCGCCAAGGCCACCATGCCGGGGCAGTGCCCGGGCACGTGCAGCACCGGCCAGCCAGGGCCCACCAGGTCGCCGCTCAGCAGCCGGCGGTCGGGCTCGAGGTCGTGGAAGAGGTCCTTCGCACCGCGGTACAAGGTGAGCAGGCTTGCCACCTCGGGCGCCGGCAAGCCCGTCTGGTGGAGGTAGAGCCCGAAGTCGCGGGTGGCGAGCAGGAAGCGCTCGTGGAAGCTCTCGAGGGCGCGAGCGTCGAGCTCATGGATGGTGATCGGCACGCCGAGGTCGGCGAAGGTGTGGGCGCCGCCGAAGTGGTCGATGTGGGCGTGGCTCACCAGGACCTCGGCGAGGTCTTCCGCCCGGGTACGCACGCCGAAGCGGCGGTGCACTTCCGCGAAGCGCTCGGCGAGCTCCGCCTGGGCCCTGGGGTCGGCGGTCGCGGCGTCGAAGAGGAGAGGGTGGGCCGGGTGGTCGACGAGATAGAGGTTGTTGAAGTGTCCGGGGAAGGTCTCGACCGGCAGCAGGTAGATGCGCGTGCCTGCGGCCGTCACCACCTCGACAGCTTCGCGTGGGCGGCCCTTGGCATCGGCGGCGTAGGGCGAGATCTCGGCCATGGCTGGCCCAGCATAGCCGCTCGGCCGGTGGACGGACCGGCCGAGCGTGGAGGGAGGGAGCAGTTGCGGAGGGCTACGGCTCGAGCTGCTTGAGGATCTCCGGGTCTTCCTCTTCCATCGCCAGCAGCGAATGGCAAGTGGAGCAATCCTGCGAGATCGTCGTGCCGTCGACGGTGGCGTGCTCTTCGTCGTGGCAGCGGAAGCAACCCGGCGAGCTCTCGTGCCCGAGGTGGTTCAGGTAGGTGCCCCAGGTGACGTTCATCGCCGGGAAGACGTTGGCGTGGTAGATCTCGGAGAGCACCGCGGCGGCTGCGGCCACCTGGTCCTGCGACGTCGTCGGGTAGTTCTCACGGTAGAAGGTCGCCAGGCGTGCCCCGATCTTCTGCGTCGCCTCGTCGTGGGAAGCGTAGCTCTCGCGCAGGGCGGCCACCCCCTCGCGGCGGATGTAGGGCAGGGACTTGTCGATCCAGCCCTCGCCCATGGCGCGGTTGACCTCCTGCTCGGGGGTCGAGAAGGTGTGCGCCGGCCGGTTGTGGCAGTCGACGCAGTCCATGGTGCGCCACTCGGCGGTCATCGGCGCGTCCACGCCCTCCGGGGCCTTGAACAGCTTCACCGTGCCGTCCTGGAGGGTCATCTCGACGTCGCCGATCTTCTCGCGGGTGACGTCCGAGCGATAGCGGATCTGCACCCCGGGGCTCACGTGCCAGTGGATCCCCATCGACTCGCGGCCGGCCACACCGCCGACCCGCAGCAGGATCACCGTCTTCGACTCGGTCGAAGCCTCGTCCTCGGCGAACTTCGGGATCACCTTCAGGCGATCACCCACGAAGATGGTGGGCCAGTGGCACTGCTCGCAGGTCTCGCGGGCCGGGCGCAGGTTGTGGATTGGCGTCGGCACCGGCTTGGGATAGAGGTTGAAGGTCGCTGCCACCACCTGCCAGCTGCCGGAGAGCTTGGACTTGACGAACCAGGGCGCTCCCGGGCCGATGTGGCACTCGACGCAGGCCACCCGAGCATGGGGCGAGCGCAGGTAGGCGGTGTACTCCGGCTCCATGATGTTGTGGCAGGTTTGGCCGCAAAAGCGCGTCGACTCCATCACCTCGACGCCCTTGTAGGTGGCGGCCGAGAGGATCACCAGGTTGACCACGGTGAGCACGAAGAACCACATGGCGATGCGCCGCATGCGGTCCTTGTTGAAGTCGAGGACCGGGAAGGCCTGGACCTCCTTGCCCTCCGCGATGGCCTTGGCCTGGCGCCGGCGGTGGCGGGCCATGCCGATCGGGATGAGGATGAGGCCGAGGAGGAAGAAGGCGGGGAGGACGAGGAAGGCGAGGATGCCGATGTAGGGCGAGCCGGCGAAGCCGACCAGCTCGAGGGCGAAGAGGCTGGCGATGATGACCGCGCTGGCGGTGGTGATCGCGGCACCGGCGAGGCTCACCGGGTCGCGGGTGACGGAGATCAGGAACGCTCGGATCGACTGCATCGCCGGCCCTCCCATCAGTCGGTTGACAAGCGGTTGGAATGCAAAGAGCCCGGGAGCCGGCGCGAGGGCAGCCAGCACCCGGGCGGACGAGGCTCAGCGCCTCGGGTCAGAACAGGGTTACTTCTTCTGAGCCTGGATCCAGGCGACCAGGGCCTTGAGCTCTTCCTCGCTGCCCTTGAACTCCTTGGGGTGCGCCTTGCCGTCCTTCTTCTCCTGCTTGGTGAGGAACTTGGCGAGCCAGGCGGCGTCCGTCTTGTCGAGGTTGACGAGGTCCGGGCCCTTCATCTTCTCGGACGACGTGGTCGCGGTGATCTCTTGCGTCGAGACCGAATGGCAGAGGTTGCACTTCTGGGCCAGGAACAGCGCCTTGCCGTCCGGGCCGGCGGCGGCAGGCTGCTGCCAGAGGGCGAAGAGGGCCAGCAGGCCGAGAGTGGCGGTGAAAGCGAAGAGCCGTTTCATCTGCGAGTTCATCGAGGTTCCTCCTTCTGGGAACGAGTGAATTCACTCTACCGGTTCGGGCGCGCGAGGCGCTAGTGGGCTCGGGTGGTGGCCCCCATCCCTTGGGGTGGGTGCCGGCCTACCCTCGGACGGCCATGATCTCTCTCCCCGCGGGTATCTGGCCGCCAGGAGGCGGCTGATGGAATCCCCGCAGGATCCGCAGAGAGAGCCCGTGAGGGGCTCCAGAAGGAGGTGCGAGGTGATGAGATCCAGGTCAACTTGGCTCCTGCTCCTGACCGTCCTGGCCTTCGCAGTCGTGGCTTGGACGTTGCCGGTAGCAGGGTCGCCCCAAGGGGGCACATCGCCGGGGCCTGCGCTCGACAAGACCTACGTGGGCCAGGAGACCTGTGTCGCCTGCCATGAGGAGGTAGCGGCCGGGCTGGCGATGACGCAACATGGCAAGGCGGGCTTCGCCGCCCTGTCCGAGCACGGCTGCGAGACCTGCCACGGTCCCGCCAGCGTGCACGTCGAGGACCCCGACATCGTCGAGAATCGGCCGACGCTCAAGGGCAAGACTAATGCCGAGCTGAACGCCATCTGCACGCAGTGCCACAACCGTGGCGAGCAGCAGTTCTGGCAGGGCAGCCACCACGAGACGCGTGGCCTCGCCTGCACGGACTGCCACAGCGTGCATTCGTTCCACTCCGAGACGGCGCAGCTCAAGGCCGCCACGGAACCCCAGCAGTGCTACACCTGCCACAAGGACGTGCGGGCGGAGACGTGGAAGAACTCCCACCACCCGATCCGCGAGGGCAAGATCTCCTGCAGCGACTGCCACAACCCGCACGGCTCGGTGACCCCGAAGATGATCCGCGCGGCCTCGGTGAACGACCAGTGCTACGAGTGCCACACCGAGAAGCGTGGCCCGTTCCTCTGGGAGCACCCGCCGGTGCGCGAGAACTGCCTCAACTGCCACACGCCGCACGGCTCCAACCACATCAAGCTGCAGCGCACCACGGTGCCGTTCATCTGCCAACAGTGCCACTCGAACACCCGTCACCCTGGCACGCTGTATGACGGCCTGCGCGCGCCGACCCTCGAGAACGACCAGGCGCCGAACCCGCTGGCCAGCAACCGCTTGTTCAACCGTGCCTGCCTGGACTGCCACGCCGCGATCCACGGCAGCAACCACCCGTCGAGCCCGTACCTCGGGTACTAGGAGACAGCCATGCGTAACAGGATCATCTCTAGCTTGATCCTCGCCGGCTCGCTCCTCGTCGCCGGCGCCTCACTCCCCGCCGCCGCCGAGGGAGGGGGAGGCTTCAAGCTCAGCCTTGAGCCGCTGACCTTCGGCGTGCTCGAGACGGATGTCGACAACAACTCCGCCAAGTTCGAGGAGTATCGCGACCTCGGCAGCGGCTTCGTCATTCCCAAGCTCTACCTCGAAGGGGTGAGCGAGGACGGCAATCGCTACCTCAGCTTCCACGGCTCGCGCGTGCTGCGCGACGACGCCCGCTACGGCTTCGAGTACGGCCTCGCCGGCAAGTACAGCCTGAAGCTCGACTACAACAAGATCCCGCACAACTTCGGCTACGACTCTCACCTGTTGTGGACCCGCACCGCTCCGGGCGTCTACTCGCTCGCGGATGGCGTGCAAGGGGCCCTGCAGGGGGCGATCACCAACCAGTTCAACACCAACCGGGCGGGGATCACCTACGGCTTCCTGAACAACCTGATCAGCCCCTACGTGGCCGCTTCGCGGTTCGTCGACGTCGGCCTGCAGCGCGACCGCACCACCGCTGTCGTCGAGCTGGCGAAGAGCCACAAGCTGTCGTGGAACTTCGAGTACTTCCACGAGAACCGCAACGGCACCCGGCCCTACGGCTCGTCGTTCGGCTTCAACAACGTCACCGAGCTGCCCGAGCCGATCGACTACGACACCACCCAGGTGGGCGTGGTCGGCACCTACGGCTCGAAGACCGGTGCGCTGAGCTTCGGCTATCGCTACTCGAAGTTCGAGAACAACATCTCGACGCTCTACTGGGACAACCCCTTCCGCCTCACCGACGCGACAGACTCCGGCGCCTACTCGTCGCCGGGCTCGGGCTCGATCGGTGGCGCTGCCGTGGGTGTGGCCGACTTGGCGCCGGACAACGACATGGCGAGCCTCTTCGCCTCCGGCCGCTGGCGTCTCGGTGGCAACTGGTTCGCGGGTGGCAACCTGCAGTACAGCAAGATGAAGCAGGACGACTCGCTGCTCGCCTACACCACCAACACGGCGATCCATGGCGAGAACTTCGACGGCAGTCTCTTCGATCCGACGAACCCCGCCAACCTGCCGGCCCGCACGGCCGACCGCAAAGTGGACGTCCTCAACTTCAACGGCGACCTCGGCACCCGCTTCGGGGACGACTGGTCGCTGACCTTCCGTGCCCGCTACTACGACTACAACAACAAGTCGCCGCGCATCGAGTTCCCCGGCTACGTGCGTTACCACGCCGTCTGGGAGGAGATCGCACGCATCACCGTGCCCTACGCTTACACCAGCCAGGATCTCGGTGCCGAGCTGGGTTGGGACTTCACGGACAACGCCAACCTCTCGCTCTCCTACACCTTGAAGAGCTGGGACCGTGAGTTCCGCGAGGTCAAGAGCTCTGACGAGGACGTGATCAAGGCCAGCCTCGACTGGAAGCTCGGCCAGATCACCACCCTGCGGGCGAGCATCGAGCGCGGTGACCGCTCCATCGACGGTTACGAGCCCGAGGCCCAGGAGGCCACCTTCGTCGAGCCCGAGGGCGTCAACAACCAGCCGACCCTGCGCAAGTATGCGCAAGCGGCCCGCGAGTACACCGCCTACAGCCTGATGGCCCAGTTCCTGTTCAGCGAGGCCTTCAACATGTCGGTCGGCGTCACCTCGCGCAACGACGACTACCCGGACAGCGAGTTCGGCCTCACCGGCGATGAGGTCACCCAGTACAGCATCGACCTCGCCTGGACGCCGGACGAGACCAACACCTTCTACGTGTTTGGTCACATCTCCGACCGCACCGTGGACCAGGCCGACCGCCAGTCCGGCGCCACGCCGTCCACTCGTGCCATCGACAGCTGGTTCGTGACCTTCGACGAGGCCAACGACACCTTCGGTCTCGGCTGGACCAAGAAGGCCGACAAGTGGACCTTCGACCTCTCCGGCAGCTACATCAAGTCGGACGGCTCGGCGGACTTCACGGCCTTCCCGGGTGGCTTGCCGCTCGCTTCGCCGGGCGCTGGCCTGCCGGCCCGCACGGCGGCCCAGGACATCGGCAACTACGAGGACTTCAAGCTCACCACTGCCAAGGTCAAGGTGGACTACGCCATCACCGGCAACACCAAGGTTGGCATCTGGTACCTCTACGAGGACTACTCGGCCGACAGCTTCATCACCGAGGGCCTCGTCAACTACCTGCCTGGTGCTCTCATCCTGAACGGCAACAACGGTGACTACCAGGCGAACCTCTTCGCCGTGACCATGAGCGTCGCCTTCTGATCACGGCCCCCCACTAGGCTCCTCTCGCTCCCGGCCTTCGGGCCGGGGGCGTGGTGGAACGAGCGACCTCCTTCTGGTGTTTCAACGCCTCCCCACCCGGGGAGGCCTTTTTGTTCCCCCCGATCGACCTTCCCTTCTACTCCCCCCTTCCCATCACCTCCACCTCGGCCAGGCTGGCGAAGGGGAGGGACCGTCGGGGCCACTCCTTGATGTCGGCTCCGGTCTCGCTGCTGGCCTGGGCCGAGGCCCCAAGTGAGCCGCGAGTGCGTTACCATTTCACCTAAAGAAGACTCTGCGTACTGACGATAGGGCTATTTGAATGAGTAGACCTCTGGATGAGTCCATCGCGCGACCCGTTGGGGAGCTCCTTTGGGGAATCGGCACCGAGTTGAGCCCTCCCGAGCCCAACCCACAGACCGGAGAAGTGGCGCCCGAGAAGCTCATTCCCTACCTGGCGCAGCGATGCGACCGTGGCCGCCTTGCCATCCTCGTCGGGGCCGGGGCCTCAGCCTCGGCGGGCCTGCCGCTGTGGAGCGAGATAGGTCGTCGTCTCCAGCAAGAGCTCAGGAAGGAGAACCCGGGACTGGACGATACGGCTGCCCTGGCCAGCCTCTACGTTGACAGGATTCACCAACGGGTCAACGATCGGCGGGCGGCCAAGAAGCAGCTCATCGATCTGATCCAGCACCTGCTCTACGCGCCGAAAGCAGAGCCTCGGTCCCCTTTTGGCGAGGTCTATCCGCTCTTGGCGCGTCTCCCGGTAGCCAACTACTACACGACGAACTGGGACCAGCTTCTCGTCCAATGCCTGTGCCAGACGGGACTGGTCGAGTCCCTCAACAACGAGACGATCGTCTACAGCCCGGCTCCGGCGAGCGGTGACCGCCGGCACGTGGTCTTCCTGCACGGGACGATCCCCGGCCAGCTCGACCAAGTGATCGTCACCCTCGACGACTATCGGACCTTTGAGCGTGCAGCCCGCAACGTCTTCGAGCGGCTCCTGGTTCAGTTCAAGGCGGACACGACTCTGCTGTGCCTCGGCTACTCCTTCGGCGACTTGAACGTCCTGACCTATCTGCAACGAGCCATGGAGGGCGGCGATCCTGGCTGTCGGATCTACGCCCTCCTTCCTCGGCCCAGTGCCGCCAACGCTTTCAACCTATGGCGCCAACACGGCATCACTCCCGTCCCGCTCGCTGCCCAGGGGGCGGCGATGGAAGCTTGGGTCTGTGCCTTCCTCGATGCCTTGCTGGGTTCCCTCGGTGGTCAGCAACAGCCCTTCTCTCCCCCCGCCGCAGAGGCGGTCCCGGTGGCAGATGACCAGGAGCAGGTTGCGCAGCTCCTCCGCCGGGTCGAGGCCCGCGCCGAGAGGCAAGGCCTCTTCTCTCCCGCCGAGTGGTTCGTCGCCTGGCCCGCTGCGGCGGAGCTCAAACCCGAGCCGCCACCGACCCATTACCTCCTCGACCGCGTCTTCGTCGATCGGAACATCAAGGCCGGCGTGGTCGAAGCTGTCAAAGCAGGTGGCAAGGCCGGCATCAGCGGCTTGGTGGGCATCGGGGGCGTCGGCAAGAGCTTCCTGGCGATGAAGATCTGCCAGGAGCTGGTGAGCCTGGAAGGCTGGGACGTCGTCTGGGTAGGGCTGCTGAACCAGGGGACGACGGAGGCCCTGGACCTGCTGGCCGCGGCCTACCGTCTGCGCTTTCTCGAAGGACTTCACTCCGAGCAGAAGGTGCTTGGCCTGAGGTTTCTGTTCTCGGAGGTGGCTCTCGGGCCGCGCCGAACCCTGGTGGTACTGGACAATGCCGAGAGGTTTCCCAATCTGCCCCTGCTCCTGGAGGCGGTGTCCTCGGTGCCAGTGCTGCTCACCTCTCGCACCGAGGAGTGCCGCGACATCATTCGCTACCACCGGATCGACTCGATGTCCGACGAGGAGGCGGCCGAGCTCTGTCGGCTCTACCTGAACACCTACGACGGAGGTCGCCATGATCGGCTGGGCGACGTGGATCGGGAGGACCTGCGAGAGCTTTGTCGGTTCCTCGGTGGGCACCCGCTGGGCATCCGGCTGGTTCTCTCGGGATTCGTCCAGCGACGGGCGCTCGATCGCTTGGTCGAGCGCCCCTTCGCACGCATTCGCGAAGAGATCCAGGCACGCGGCCTGGCCGCGATTCCCGCGGGGCGAGAGCTGGAGAAGGGAAGGGCGGGAGAGAGTCTCCATGGAACGATCTACTCGACGTTCGAGTGGCTCTTCACGGACCTGCCCGGAATGTATCCCGAGGCTGGCGACGACGCGAGGCTCCTACTGCCCTACGTCGCGGCCCTCGGTGTCGAGCAGGTTCATCTCGCTACGATCTCGTCGGCCTTGCCGAGGGCGGTCTCTCTCCACAGGATGCAGGGCTTTCTGACCGCCAGACCTCTCTCGCAGCCAGGTTCTCCGACGCCGGACGCAGCCGAGCCGGAGGCGCCCGAGCGTGGCCCGCTCGCAGGCGTTCTCGATCCGTCACCTCCCGCTGAGCTGGTACCGCAGGCACCGATAGCTTCCCCGCCTCCACCGGGAGAGGCGCCCGAACCGCCTCGGTGGCTGACTCGCCTCGAGCTGCTGGGAGGGGACCCCAAGGCCCTCGGGGCGGCGCTCGACGCGCTGGTCGCGGTCTCGTTGGTGGAGGTCGATGAGGCCTCCAAGGCGTTTCGGATCCACCCCCTGGTTCGCGAGTTCTCGTTCGAGGAGAGGGCCAAGGCCGTGCCGGGAGAGCCAGGGGAGCGAGACGGCGGCGTGAGCGGCCCGTCGCTCGAGATGATTTTCCGCTGCGCGCTGGCCGTCTTGTCACCTTCGCCAGAGAGCTCGACCTCCCTTCTGGACCTTCTACCTCGCCTCAGGGGGAAGCCGGAGCTGGCGAAACAGGCGTGCTCGAGGATCGTCGAGGGCATCTTCCACGTCCAGGACAAGCTGGGCGAGTGGGAGCTGGCTCGCCAGCTTCTCGAAGGAGCGCTCGGCCTTGCCCGCGATGAACAGCTCTCAGTGCCCGAAGGCCGCATCCTCTGCAAGTTGGGGGAGTTGCTCGACAGGATGGAGCTGGCTGAAGGGATGGAGATGATCAAGGCGGGGGTCGAGATCCTCGCGCAGGAACCCTTCCCCTGGAGTGCCAGGTCTTACGCTTGGAGTAGGGCCTACCTGAATGGCGACTCCTTGGAAGATGAGCCTGAGGCGGCGAGTCGCCGAACCTCCTTGCTGCTGCGGGAGCTCTGTGCCTCAGATGTAGCTCTTTGGAACCACGCCGCAATTGCTACGCTAGGTGGACATCTCCGTTCACGCTGTGGAGAGGGTCCAGAGGCCTGGCAACTTGGACTTTGTTCGTCTGAAGGCTTTCTGGCGAACTCGACGATCGACCTAAAGCGCTGGCTCACTTTAGAGTGTCTCCATCGGCACGCGGAGGATGCTATTCAGAAGGCTGAGGAGCTCTACAGCCTGGCCTGTCGGCGGAGTGAGAGCGAGGCGAGGGACTTCGTCTACGTCTCCCCGGAGATGCACATCCACATTCAACTCGAGCTGGCCATCCAACGTGACTGGCTCTCTCCGGCCCCGGAACCCGAGCTGAGAGAGACGGTCGACAGCATCCTCGCGCTCGCCCGCAGGGCAGGGATCCGGGGGACGGCGATTCGGCTCGAGTTCGGTGCCCACCTCTGGTGCCGAGCCGTGCGGGAGAGGAACTGGCGGCGTGCCCTCGAGCTAGCGGAGGAGAACCTGGCTCTTGCCGCAAAGAGCCTCCACCGCGATCGGGACGACGAATGCCTGTCATGGGAGATCCGGGCCTTGGCCGCACGCGCCCTCGTAGGGTCGGGTGACTCGGCGACCCTCGCTGCCGTCGAGCAGGGGCTCAGAGAGGCGGAAATCAGGGCGCAGCGCTGGGGGCGCAACGACCTTCTGGGGTGGCTGCTCTTGGTCCAGGCCCTGGTCAACTCCAGCTCCCAACGGCCGAACCCACACGCGGCGACCAAAGCACTGGTGCAAGCGAGGAAGGCCTTTCAACGACAGCAGGGCCTCGTGCCGGTGGAGGCCGCGCTACTCGCCAGCCAGGCCGTGCGGGAGCTCGATCGTGCGGAGCCGGTGTTCGAAAACCTTCGGGACGCGCTGCCTCCTCAGGACCAGGCCCCCCCGGACTATCGCCCCTGGCTGCCCTCCAGGCGCGGAGAGCTGCCGGAACGGGTCGTCTGCAAGAAGGACGGAAAGACCATGCGGCTCGTGCGGGCGGGACTCCAGACGGGCCCGCATGGCGGCGAGACCTGGATGTACCCGTTCTACATCGACGAGGCGCCGGTCTCGACAACGGAGCTCTCGGCGTTTCTTGCGGAGCAGGTGAGCGACCACCAAGGCAGCGAAGAGCGGCAAGCCGCAGCCGTGCTCAGCTTTGCAACAGCGGCGGCCTACTCGCGTTGGGCTGGCAAGGCCTTACCCAATGCCTTCGAGTGGTACGCCGCCAAGTGGCAGCTGGCGGCGGGGCACGCGCCCGAGGCCTGGAGGGACTGGCCGACGGTTCGGCAGCGGATGCTCACGCGCATCGAGCATTCCATCCAAGGGCATTCTTGGACGCAGCAGCCGATCCTCACCGGGCAGCGGCGGCCGACCTCAGACAGGTCTCCGGGACGGCCCTCGGCCGCGGAACTCGAAGAGCTCGCTAGCGGTCGCTGGCTACGAGCGAACCCTCAGACCTGGCAGGCATTGTTGCGCAAAGTGCCCGAGCTGGCCGCGATGGAGGAGGATCCTTTGCCGGCGTTCCTCCGGCTGGCCGGCAACGAGGTTTTCTCCAGCCGCTCCCTGGAAGAGCGGTTGGCGGCGATCCGCAGGCTGGCGATGTCCTCGCCGGAGGAGATGGCCGCAGCGTGTGCGGCCCTCGACGGCGAGGACGGCCAAGGAGAACGAGCCGTGACTTTCCAGGAGCAGGCGCAGTTCGTGGGCTGGTTGCTCCACGGCCCGCCAGCAGCGAGCGTCGAGCGCGTGGAGCACCTGATGGCGGGCGGCTGGCTTCGCGAGGCTGGCACCCTGCGTGAGGCCTTCGAGCACAGAGTCGTTGCTCCCCTCAGCGCCAACGCCGTTGGTTTCACAGCCCCGCAGGCGCGCGAGCTGGCGGTCAAGCTCGCCGGTAGCATCTCGCTGACCCTCGAAGAGAAGAAGAGGATCTTGGCCGCTGTGCCCAAGCTCTCGCTCTTTCAGCTCCAAGAGTTGCTGAAGATCCTCCAGGAGGAGCAGCGGAAGTTCTTTGCGCTTGAACAGAAGCACTTGCCTCAGCTGTTGGCTCTCTGCGCCCGCCACAACGCCGGTATCGTGGATTGGCTGCTTGCCGACGAACCGGGCTTCGCTGCCCTCGCGGGCGATCCCGTCGCGGCGTGGAGCTCCATGCATGCGCGAGCGGAGAGCCCACACTATGTTCTGCTCGAAAACCCCTTCGAGGACCGGGCCTGGAGTGACCTCGTGGTGGCGCCTGAGGCGAGTGTCGACCGCTGGCGGATTGGGCTCCGCTGTGTCCTGCCCATCGTGACCGCGTCCGACCTCGACGCCGTGGAGCCGCTCTAGCCTTTCCCTCCTACTCCCCCCTTCCCACCACCTCCACCTCGGCCAGGCTGGCGAGGGGGATGCCGTAGAAGGTGCCGGTGATGGCGTCGATCTCGACCTCGACGGCGCGGGCGAGGAGGTCGGCGAAGGGGACA
Source organism: uncultured Thermoanaerobaculia bacterium (assembly GCA_964420075.1). GTDB lineage: Bacteria > Acidobacteriota > Thermoanaerobaculia > Multivoradales > SZUA-115 > CAYQRE01. Next base: position 107,776 of record CAYQRE010000011.1, read on the forward strand.
TCGGTGCCGGTGACGGCGAGGTCTTGGGTGATCGACTGGCTGGCGATCTGCTGGGTGGCGCCGGGGTCGGCGAAGAGGCGGACGGTGGCGGCGTGGACCTGGAGGGTGGAGTTGGCCTCGTCGCCAAAGCGGGGGTTGAAGAGCCGCACGGTGCGCACGCGGACGGGCACGGGGAAGCTGAGGCGCACCCACTGGCCGTTCGCCGGCTCGCCGGGCGCACTGTTCCAGTAGCGCCAGATCTCGCCCTTCATCACCCGGCGATCGATCACCCCGCGGTCCTGCGCCGGGTCCCGGCTCGAGGAGACGGTGACACTCGCCCCTGGCGCCAGGTTGCTCCACTTGGCGACCTCGCGGTTGGGTGGCAAGGGGATCAAGGTGTGGCCGGCGTGGCAGCCGACGCAGGCGGCGATGCTGCCGGCGCGGCCGAAGTTGAGGCCGGCGACGTGGGCGGCACCGCTCGGACGGGTGAGCGGCACGGTGCCGGCCGGCGAGCGCAGCTGCTCGAAGAGGGGCACGTGGGCCGGCGCCAGCTCGATCACCGAGCCGTCCGCCGCCACGGGCCGTTCGCCGAGCAGGATGGGCCAGTCGAGGTTGGGGAAAGAGCCGGGGCTGGTGCGCTGGTGGTCGATGAAGAAGCGGATCGAGGCCGCCGAGCCCACGGGCGGTGCGTCGACGATGTCGAAGTCCACCGGGGCGTTGAAGTAGACGTTCCAGGCGTCGAAGGTGAAGTTGCCGTCCACGTCGTAGGGGCCGGCGGCGGTCGGCGGCAGCAGGCTCGGCGTGCCGGCCACCACGTCGGGGCGGATCGGCGGCCGCGGGTGGGCGCGCAGCACGCGGGCTCTTAGCTCGGTCGTACCGGGTGCGTCGTAGAGCAGGGTGAGGCCGGAGCCGTCCGGGTTGGCGGTGTAGAGACCGTAGTCCTGCAGGTGGTCCGGGGCCCAGGAGAAGAGCAGGCGGCCGTCGGGCAGTACGGCGGGCTCACCGGTGTAGCTCCCCACCAGGATGCCGTAGGAGGTGGGGTTGGTGGGGTGGACGTAGTTGGTGCCCACGGCAGTGATGCCGAGGATCGGCTCGTAGGGCCCGGCGCCGCGGTGGTAGCGGCGCAGTCCGCCGAAGCCGGCCGCTTCGGTCATGTTGTGCATGGGGAAGAAGTTGGCGATCAGGTCGCCCTCGGGGGTGAAGGCACCACCGTAGAAGTGGTTGTCGTTCTCGCTCCGCAAGTGGCCGGCCCACTGGGCGAGGCCGGTGCCGTCCGGGTTGATGGTGGCGATCTGCCAGTGGTTGCGCCACAGGTTGTCGGCGCCGCCGACATGGTTCGCGCGGTCGACGGTGAGACCGTCCTTTTGCACGAAGCCGCCGTTGGGGTCCGGCACGGTGGTCATGTTGTCGAGGGCGAAGCGGTGGTTGCGCCACCAGCGGGCGTAGACGATCTTGCCGGTCAGGGGGTCGATCAGCGGCCGGTCGGCGCCGTTGCGCTCGGCGGTGATGCGATGGAGGTCGGCGCCGCCGGCGTTGACCACGTAGAGGTTCGAGGTGCGCACGCCGCTGTAGTGGGCGCGCGACGGCCAGCGGGTGGAGGAGAAGACGATGCGGCCATCCGGCAGCCAGGCGGGGTCGGTGTCGTCGTAGGGGCGCAGGCCGGGGCCGGCGCCGCCGAACTGTGTGAAGTCGAGGCCGTCCTGGTCGGCGAAGGTCAGCTGGCGCAGGTCCGTGCCGTCGGCGGTGATGGCGTAGATCCGCCAGGCGCCGGGTTCATTGTTGGGGCCGAGGTCGTAGCTGCCAGCCGGCAGGCCGGCGAAAACGATCTCACTGCCGTCCCAGGAGACGTCCGGGGCGTTGACGTCGATCAGGAAGAGCGAGGTGGCCGTGGGGTTGGCACCGTCGACGAGGGTGCGCAGCGTGCCGTCTGCCTCGCGGACGAGGAGCTTGCCCGGCGCCGCCACCCGGAAGCGCGAGTGCTCGCCGACGCCGGGCATGTCCCGCGGCTCGTTCCAGTAGATCGAGCCGCGGTCGGGGATCTGCCGCGAGACGAAGACGATCGCCGGCTGGCAGCTCGGCGGGGCGTTCGACCAGCGGCAGGTGTCGCCACCCTCGAAGCCGTCGCGGAAGATCAGCTCCTGCCCGCGGGCCGGCGAGGGGGCGAGCAGGGCGAGGACGAGCGGCCCGAGGGCGACTCCGGCGCAAAGCTGGCGCATCGTTGCCTCCTTCCGAAGAGGCACGAAGTATAGCCGCATGCAGATGTCTTGCTGGGTCGCTCCCTAGAGCTGGAAGTCCGCGGACAGCAGGGCGCAAAAGGCCACCGGCTCGCCGGCGCTGCGGGCGGGCTCGTAGGTCCAGGAGTTCACAGCCCTGATCGCCGCTTCGGTCATCCCGGCCGGCAGCTCCTGCACCACGGCGACCACCTGCGCACGCCCCTGCTCGTCGACCAGGGTCAGCAAGCGGATCGTGCCGCCGATGTGCGCCGCCTGGGCCTCGGCGGAGAACGCGGGTGCCTCGCCAGTGAGCCGGCGAGGGGAGAGGATGGGCGGGCCCTCGAAGAACGGCCCCTGCCAGCCCTGGGCGACGAGCGCGGCGTTGAGCTCGCCGGCGAAGGGGCGGCCGGCGAGGGCGCAAACGGCGGCCCGGCGGTTCCCGGTGGCCCCGGCGAGGTGGCGGTCGGTGAGGGCCTTGAGGGCGGCCGCCGCGTTGTCCGCGGCGGCGAGGGCGGCGAAGGCCTCCTCATCGGCGTGCAACAGCCGGGCGTTGGTCAGCTCGGACTTGCTGTCGGCGGCGGCGCCGCGAGCGAGGCGATCGACCTTCTTGGGCAGTGTCGTCTGGATCGCGAACGGGATGCAGACGGCCACCCGCCGGCCGCCGAGGGAGCCGGGATCGTAGAACGAGCCGCTGAGGCCGCTCTTGGTGAGCAAGCCGCGCTTGGGCTCCTCGCGGCCCACCGCCCGTGCGGCCTCCAGGAAGCCGCGGGTGTTGACCACGGCGATCACCCGCTGCGGGTGCTCACCACCCTCGGCGAAGGCCTGATGGCGGCGCGCGGGCCGCTGGATGCCTGCCACCGCGAGCCAGGGCCCCGGCCAACCGGCCGCCTGCAGCTTTTCATTGAGCGCCTTGCCGATGGCGAGCGCCCCGACCTTGCCGGTGAACGAGGGCCGACTCTCGACGGCGCAGATCGTGGCCCGCGCCGCGGCGTCCTCGCGGGCCAGGTGCTCGCCGGCGAGGCGGGCGATCTCGTCAGCCTGGCCGAGGCTGGCGAGAAGGTCGAAGAGCCCCCACAGCAGATCGAGCTTGGCTTCGGGATGGGCGGCCAAGGCACCGCGGAAGTCGCTGGCGAGGGCCTCGAACGTACCTGGCTCCACGCTTTCGCCGGCCGGCTCGCGGCCGAGGTCGGTGAGGCTGCGGACCACCCGCGCCGCCTCCTCGAAGCGGCCGAGGGCGAGGTCCGCCCGCAGCCAGCCGGCGAGCGCGGCCGGCGAGCGACCGTCAGCCCGCTCGTCGGCTTGGCGGAAGCTCTCCCTTGCCTTCTTGGCGTTGCCGGCAGCGAGGAGAGACGCGCCCTCGGCGGTGAGCGCGGCGACCTTCGGATCGGGCGCCGGCTTCGTCTCTGGCGCCTCGTCGCCCGCCGCGAGGGCCGAGCTTGTGAGCAGGACGAGGGCGAGGGCCAGCGGGCGAGGGCTCATGCCGCGGATTGTGGCACAGGGCTGGGCGCCTGCCTCGGCCGCAAGCGCCTCGCCAGCCCTGGCCGCTCTCAGAGCAGGCCGGAGACCTCGCCGAGGAAGAGGACGTAGATACAGAGAAAGAGCAGCCCCTCCCAGCGCGAGACGTTGCGGTCTTGGGTGAGGAGGTAGAAGAGCAGGCTCGCCGCCAGGTAGAACGGCAGGGCGAAGCCGAGGAGGCTCGCCGGCACCTCGACGCCTCCCACGGCCGCCGCCGTGCCAGCCACCACCAGGCTGTTGAAGACGCAGGAACCGAGGATGTTGCCCACGGCCATCGCCGCCTGACCGCGGCGAGCGGCGATCACACTCACCGCCAGCTCCGGCAGCGTGGTGCCGAGGGAGAGCACGGTCAGCGAGATGACGGACTTCGGCACCCCCCAGGTGTTGGCCAGGTCCTCGAGCGCGGTGATCGTCCAGCGGGCGCCCAACCCGAGGCCGACGCCGCTGACGGCGAGGACCGCGAGCGAGCCCAGCCAGGGCCGTGGCTCCCGCGCCTTCTCCGGCGCGAGCAGGGGGCCCACCTCGCTGTCGTTCTTGCCGTCCTTGAGCAGGTAGACGGTGTAGACGCCGTAGACGGCCAGCAACAGCAAGCCCTCCAGGCGGCCGATCTTGCCCCCCCACATGGCGATCGTGAGCACGAAGGCCGAGCCGACGAGGAAGTGGAGATCGATGTAGAGGTAGCGATGGCCGAGGTCGATCTTGCGACCGGCGGCGACCGCCACGGCGCCGAGGATGAAGAGGAGGTTCGAGGTGCTGGCGCCGAGCACGTTGCCGGCGACGATCTCCGAGCTGCCGCGGCCGACCGCCACGATGCCGGCGAGGAGCTCCGGCAACGAGGTGCCGAGGGCGACGATCAGCACCCCGACGGCGAAGGGCGACATGCCGAAGGCGAGACCGATGTTCTCCGCTGCCTGGGTGAAGAAGCGGGCCGCGACCAGCAGCAGGACGAGGCTGAGGAAGAAGGCGAGAAGGGGGCTCATCAGGCGATCTACCTGCCGCGCAAGAAGCCTCGGTAATTGCCCGTACCGGTGCAGAGGACGCCGTCGGGAGCTTCCACCACCCATTCGTCGGCCTCGTCGGCCGGGAAGATCGCCAGCTTGGCGACCGCCTGCTGCATCTTGGGGTCCATCTCGAGGCCGATCTCGCAGCCGGTCCCGAGGTTGGCGCCCTCCGCCACCGCCACCGCCACCTTGGCCCAGAGGGACCACGAACGCGCCTGCCGGCGGTCGAGCCGCGGTCCCTCCGGCGTGGGCTGGCAGTCCTCCTCGCCTTCGTAGCAGGTGACGATCTCGCTGGGGATCTCGAGGCCCAGGCGCCGGGCCACCTCGGACTCGCTGAGCTTGCCCGCTGTCTCCGCGGCACGGCTGTCGACGCTGAGCTCGACCAGGCGTTCGTCGCCGTTCGGCTCGACGACCCACCAGACGGGAAACCGCCGGGCCTCGGCGCCGCTCGCCACCACGTCGAGGGCCAGCCCGCGCTTCTCGCAGGGGTTGCTCGCCAGCTCGAGCTCGACGCCCTCGGAGTCGAGCGAGCCGTCGTTCAGGGCGTCGACGACGCCGCGCGGTGGTTCGCAGCGCAGCTCGAAGGTATGGGTGCTCTGCGACAGCAGCTGGAAGCGCTGGTGCTCCGGGCGTCCTCGCCCCGGGATGGGCGTGGCCGGCTCCGAGCCGGCGAAGTCGAGGTGCGGAGCGCCGCCGCCGCAGGCGAGCTGAAGGCAGAGGGCCGCACCCAGCAGGGCGAACCGGTGGTGGTCGTAGTGTTGGACCTTCATCGTGCCTCCGCTTTCTGCTCTCTTGCCTCTCCTCCCGAGGCGCCCCTCACTCGTCCACGAGGTCGAGCTCCTCGAGCTCCAGCTCCTCGGCGATCTTCCGGCGCTCACCGGCCGCGAACGGCAGGAAGTGGCCGAGGGCCCGGCGCAGCTCCTCGTACTCGCTGTCGATCTCACGGCGCTCGCGGTCGAAGGCCCGCGCGTTGCTCCTCGCCGAGGGCCGCGCGACCAGGCCGCACAGGCGCTCGCCGGCGGAGTAGAGGTCGAGCAGGGCCTGGAACCCGGGCGGCTTCAGGTAGAGACGGATGGCGTTGACCTGGCTGCGCAGGCGTTGCGGCCTTTCGCTGTCGCGCGCATAGGCGCGGGTCAGCTCGAGATCGCTCGCCGCGGCCGTCGGGTAGGCGCTTTGCGCGGGATCACCGGCGCGCGCGTCGGCGATCAGCCAGGCGTCGGACATCTGCTGCGCGAGACGGCTGCAAGCGGCCTCGCGGTAGTCGAGCCGAACGAGGACGCGCTCGACCTCGGCGCGCTGGACCGCCGTGGCGCCACCGCCGCAACCGGCGGCCCAGCACCCAGGCAACAGCAGGAGAAGCGGCAGCGAGTGGCGGAGCATGAAGGGGCCTTCCCGGGGCTCAAGCCGGCGGCAGCAGGCCGCGGATCCTCTCCTCGAGCAGGTGCAGCCGCTCCTCGGCGCGGTTGAGCAGAGTGTCGGCCTTGGCGAACTCGCCGTCCAGGCAGGCACGGCTCGCCTGCCCCAGCTCGCTCAGCGCCCGCCTCTCGTGGTTGGCGGCCACGGCATCAGGCGGCACGAGATCGTCGCGGCTGCGCAGCTGGGCGACGTCTTGGGCCAGTCGTTGGCAGACCGCCGTCAGCTGTTGTGGGCCGCGGTCGGCGCGGGCCTTGCGGTAGCTGCCGAAGACCGCGATCACCGGCTGGACGGCCGGCGGGAAGCGCTCCGCCCAGGCGACGAGCGCCGGGTCGACCATGCTCTGCGGCGGCGGTGGGGGGGCCATCTGCAGCTGCGGCAGGGGCTCGTCGTTGCGGGCTGTCGCCGCGTGCCGGGCCTCCTCGGCCTCCCGCGAGGCGGCCAGCTCGCGCCGGTAGGCCTCTTCCTCCTCCTGGCGCTGGCGCTGCGAGCGGTCAGCTTCGACGAGCGACTGCCGGCGGGCCTCGGCTTCGGCCTCGCGGCGCGCCAGGGCATCCCTCTGGTGCTCAGCGGCCCGGCGGCTGGCTTCCGCGAAGTCGCTCTCCAGGCGGTCCTTCCAGGCGGCGAGGTCGGCGGCGCGCAGGTTGAGGTCCTTTTCGAGCTGGCGGCGATCACGGGCGATCTCGAGGCGTGCCTCGAAGACCGAGCGCTGGTACTCGCGCAGCAGTTGGCCTTCCGGTGGCGCGCAGAGCGCGCCGAGGGGTTCGGCCAGCTCGGCGAGGGCCGCAGCCTCCGTCGAGCCGGCCCGCTCCCGCGCCTCGCCGGCGAGCTCGAGAAGCGCCCGGCCCTCAGCGAGCGCATCGGCGACCCGCGAGGCGGCGAGGGCGGGGAAGGGCTCAATGAGGTTGCCCCGCTCGTCGGTCTCGCGGCCAACCTCCGGGTTGCCGGCCAGCCGGGCCCAGGCTTCCGCCAGCTCCTGGGCCGCGGCGAAACAGCGCTCCTCAGCCACCAGTGACAGCGCGAAGGCGCGCTGGACTTGCTCGCCAGAACCGCCGCAGCCGGCAAGCCACGCCGTGCCAAGGCCAGCGAGGACGCCGAGGGCACGACGGCTCGCGATGAACGTGCGCAGAGCGCAGGCGAGGGGAGAAGGTCGTCTCGTCATCGGCAGGCAACTGGGATCGGGAACTCGATCCTATCCAAGATGCGACAGCGATGGAAAAGGGTGAGCCCGAGAAAACTTCTTGACGACATCTGTAGTCATGGGTATCATGGCGACAGTTGTAGTCACGGGCGGTTCATTGGGATGAGCCGGTCGTCGGCTGCGGGTAGTGATCAGGAGGCGGTGATGAGCCAACCGAGCATCGGTGACCAGGAGCTGGCCCTGCTGCGCTACGTGGCGGAACGGGGTGGGGCCTCCGTCGGCGAGGCGAGCGAGGAGTTCGGCCAGGAGCGTGGGTTGGCTCGGTCGACGGTCCTCACCATGATGGAGCGCCTGCGCAAGAAGGGGCACCTGCGCCGCGAGCGGGCGGACGGCATCTATCGCTATTCCTCTCCGGCCGGCGCGGCCGAGTTGCTCCGCGGTGTCGTCTCCACGTTCGTCGAAAAGACCCTCGGCGGCTCGTTCTCGCCCGTCGTCGCCTATCTGGCCGAGCGTGCAGAGGTCTCGGAGGACGAGCTCGCCGAGCTCCAGGCCCTCGTCTCCCGCCTCGCCGAGCGGCAGAAGGAGGCCGGGGAATGAGCCTCGTCGACCTCCTCCACGAGCTCGGCGCAGGGCTCCTCGGCGCTCTCGCCCGGGCCTCGCTCGAGGCCGCCCTGCTGGCCGGCCTTGCCGGGGCCCTCGTCCGTTGGGTGCCGGCGCTTCCCGCACGCGCCCGGGCCTGGATCTGGTGGCTCGTCTGCCTCAAGGTGCTGCTCAGCGCCGCCGGGCTTCAAGGCCTGCCCCTGTCGGTGCTGCCGGCGGGTGCGGGCGGCCGGGCCACCGCGGTCGCGGCCCTCCCGGTCGCCGGCCTGGTTGCCCCACCCTCCGCCGGTGGGGAGCTCGTGCCGAGCGATCCGGTGGCGGAGGATTCCCACGTGGCCGGCCTCAGCTGGAAAGAGGCCCTCGTTCTGCTCTGGTTGGGAGGTGTCTTTGTTGGCCTGGGGCAGAGCGTTGCCGAGCACCGGCGGCTGTGGCTCTGCCGCCGCGTCGCCCTTCCCGTGCGCGACCCGCGCTGGCGGCGGCTGGGGCATGATCTCTCGCGTCGCCTCGGCTTGCGGCGGCCACCGGCCCTCCGTTGGACAGACGCCGAGCGCTCGCCGCAGGTGGCGGGACTCTTCCGACCGACGGTGCTGCTGCCAGCCGGCCGCCTGCCGGACCCGCCAGCGGCCGAGCCGGCGATGGTGCTCTGCCACGAGCTCGCCCACCTGGCCCACAGTGACCTCTGGTTGGCGGGCGTCGTCGAGCTGGCCCAGCGACTCTTCTTCTTCCACCCTCTCGTCCGTCTGGCGGTCCGCGAGCACCTGCTCGCCCGCGAGATGGCCTGTGATGCCCGTGTGCTCACGGTCCTGGGGACGGCGCCCCGCGACTACGGCACTCTCCTCCTCCGCTGGGGGTTGGCTCGGCGCGAGACCGGTCTCGCCGCCGCCGCGGCCCGCCCCACGGCCCAAACGCTCAAACGGAGACTCGAGATGCTCGGATCCACAGTGACGCAATCCTCCCACCGCTGGTGGTGGGCGCCGGCCCTGCTGGTGGCCCTCCTGCCGGTGTCCCTGGCGGCGAGGCCCGAAGCGCCCCCGACCAGGTCTGCAAGCCGCACCGCTGCGGCGGCCGGCCACCACGATGGTCCTTCCTGGATCTTGTTCAAGGACGCCGAGTCCGCGTCCATGCATGGTTCGTTCGCGGAGCTCGAGCGGGTGAAGAAGCTCCGCCAGGGTACCCAGCCCCTGCTCTGGTTCCAGGACGGCGGGCACGAGTACGTCGTGCGGGACGCCGCCATCCTCGACGAGGCGATGGCCATCTGGAAGCCCGTCGGCGAGCTCGGCGAGCAGATGGGAGAGCTGGGTGGGCGCCAGGGCGATCTCGGGGGCCAGCAAGGCGAGCTGGGAGGCCGCCAAGGTGAGATCGGCGCCCGACAGGGCAAGCTCGGCGCCGAGCAAGGGAAGATCGGCTCCCGGCTCCAGGAGCTGGCGAGCGAGCAGATGCGCCTCGAGCGGGACGGCGGTGAGCACCGCGACAGCGCCCGCAGCGCGGCGATCGACGACGAGATGGAGCGGCTGACCGGCCGCATGGACGAGCTCGGCGAGCAGATGGAAGAGCTCGGTCGCCAGATGGAGGAGCTCGGCCGCCAGCAGGAGCCGCTCGGCCGTCAGCAGGAGGAGCTGGGCCGCCAGCAGGAGGCCCTCGGCAGGCAGATGGAGACGCTCTCGACCCGCGCCGAGGCGGCGATGAGCGAGCTCTTCGCCCGCGCCAAGGCGAGCGGCAAGGCGGAGCTCCTGCCCTAACCGGCCGTCGCCAGCTCGCGCCGGTAGGCGAGCGTTGACGGTGCGACGCCGAAGTCCTCACCCGGGGGCCGGCCGAGGAGCTTCAGCACGACGCTGATCAGCGCGTAGTGGTGGACGGTGTGGCTGCGCAGGAACTGCAGCTCCCGCCGCACGCTCGACCGGCTCCAGGCCAGCTCGCCCACCTCGCCGGGAGAGCGGTCGGTGGCTACCCGCAGCTCGAGGTCCTCGTCCAGCCCGGCGCACTCTTCGAGGCGGGCGATCGTCGCCTGGAGGACGTCCATGGCGTATTGCCGGTCGTTCTCCAGGCGGACGTCCCGCTCGCGGGCATCGTAGTCGATGCGCCGCGCCTCGAGGCCACCCAGATAGCTCGTGTAGAAGTCCAGGCAATGCCGCAGATGCGAGCCCAGGGGGCTGATGCCGATCGCCGGGCGGGCGGTGAACTGCTGATCGTCGAGGCTGTCGAGCAGCTCGAAGCCCTGGCGCAGGAAGTGGATGTTGTCAGCCGTCAGAATGCTGGTCGCCTGCATGGTTCCTCCCGGTAGACGGCAGCTCACTCAAAATACATCTTGTAGGTCTTCGCATCCATGCCCTGGATGTCGAAGAGCACCAGGAAGTCGATGGTCTTGAAAGCACGGTCGATCGCCGGGGGACCACAAACCAGCGCACCATAGCGCAGATAGGTCTTGAAGAGAATCGGCAGATCGAAGGGCTCCGGCTCGGCAGGAAGCGCCGTCGTGCAGTCACAGCCGAGGCCGGGAACAGGGGGGGCGGTGAGGGTTGGGTGGAGGTAGCCGTTGGCCTCGAGGTGGCGCAGGGCCCGCACTCCTTCGCAGCCGTCCTGGCTGGTCAGCGAGCAACAGCCGAAGAGGTAGCGCTTGCGGTTCCACGTCATGTACATGGCGAGCCCCTTCCAGAGCAGGAAGAGGATCTGCCGGTTGCGGTGCTCGCGGCTGATACAGGCGCGGCCGATCTCGACCGAGGTCGCCACGACGTCGGCGGGGAGCTGCGAGAGGTCGAACTCGCCCGCCGAGTAGAAGCCGCGGTCGGCGGCCATCTCGTTGGTCTGCATGCGATAGGTGCCCACCACCGCGCCGGAACGGGCGTCCTCGACGAGGAGGTGATGGCAGGTCTCGTCGAAGGGGTCCTCGTCGCGGCCGGTGTCGAAGGAAGAGTCCAGCCCTTCGCCCAGCTCGAGGTTGAAGACCTCGAAGCGCAGCCGGAGGATGGCATCGAGGTCGCTCGGGCCGCGGGCGAAGCGCGCTTTGTAACGGCCCGCTTCGGCGATGCCGGGCGGCACCCGCTCGGGATGAGGTGGGTAGAGGCTCGGTTGCACGGTGGAGAGGGTTCCGAGTTCCATTCTAAGCCTTCGACGCAGTGCTACTCCAGCCGGTGATAGGTGCTGGGATCGGCCCACAAGAAGAGTCGCTGGCCGCGGCGGTGGGCCTCGCCGTCGATGGCGACCGGCTCGCCCACGAAGGCGAGCACCCGATCGTTGACGGCCCGTCCGGCGGCGTCGACGAGCAGCAAGCGCAAGGCCTCTCCCTGCGTCGTTTCCACCAGCAAGGCAGGGGGAGCGCCACCGCTGATGCAGCGTATGGCACAGTCGCGGTGCAGCTTGCCGCGGCCGGGTTTCATCACTCCCAGAAAGCACTTGCTGTCAACGATCTCACCTACGACGCTCACCGCTCCGAGGTTCACATCGCCGGGAGGCTGCACCGCGCCAGCCAGCGCACGGAGGCTCTCCGGCGCCACCTCGAGCATGGTCTGGCTGCCGCGCCGAATGAGCGCGGCGTGGAGCTCGACGCGGTGACCGTCGAAGGGGGCGACGAGGCCCTGGAGCCCCCGCTTGCCGGGAGCCACCAGATCATAGCCCGCGGCACCGAGCCAGAGAGTGGGGTAGGGATCGCTGGTGAGCAAGCCCTCGAAACGGGCCGGCGCGGTGTCGTAGCTGCCGGCTCCGGCGGGCTGCTGATGCAGGGTGAGGAAGAGGGCGAGCCCCAGACCGCCGGCCACCAGAGCGAAGCTCAGGCGGTGCAGGAAGCGAGCGAGCCGGCGGGGAGCGCGGCGCTGGTAGCCGACGTAGAACTCCGTGGGCGGCGGCTGGGCAGGGGGCGTGGCGCTCAAGCACCCTCCAGGCTCGCCGCGCCGCCGATCGGTGCCGGCTCGACCGCCGTGCCCGGCGGGTTGGGGTGCGGATGAACGAGGACGCGGCCGCCCTCGAGCCGCACCCGGAAGGTGGGGACCTTCTCGGTGAAGGGCGGCGGCGAGGCGCCGTCGTGGGGCCGGTACTGGAAGCCATGCCACGGGCAGGTGATGCAGCCGTCGGCGATCAGGCCCTCGCCGAGGGGGCCGTTCTGGTGGCGGCAGACGTTCGAGACCGCCGAGACCTTGCCGTCGTAGCGAAAGACGGCCACTCGCTCGCCGCCGAGGGTGAAGACGCGAGCCCGCTTCTCGGGGATCTCGTCGACTCGGCAAACCGGCACGAAGCCATCCACCAGGGGTCCCGCGGTGAGCTCGCGGTCCTGCTTCGCCTCGCGGAAGCCCGCCGCGAGGTGCAGCCCGGCGATCAGCACGAAGCCCACGGCCAGGGCGGCAGCGAGGAGTGGATCGCGCTCTTCCTGCAGGGCCCCGAAGGCGACGTGGAGGACCACCAGGCCGTAGCCGACGTAGACCGCCATGTGCAGCCGCTTCCACACCGGCGGGCTCAGGTTGGCGAGCCAGAAGTCGTGGCTGGTGGCGGCCATGACGAGGAAGATCAGGAGCGCCGCCAGCCCCAGCTGCTGGAAAGGGAACTGCGCGAGGCTCTGCCAACGGCCGTTGCTGGTGAGGACGCTGACCACGGGGTTGAGGTCGCCGTAACCGTGGAACCAGATCAACGAGAAGACGCCGTGGGCGGCGGCAACGACGAAGAAGGTGACCCCCAGGTGCCGCCGGTTGTAGAGCAGCGGCAGGAAACGGCAGTCCAGGCGAGCGAGCGGGCCGATGGCGAGGATCACGTGGAGCAAGGCCAGGGCGGCGGTGCCGAGCGCGCGGATGGCGAGCGTCTCCGCCGTGGCGTTGCGGTCGACGAGCGAGCCGATCGCCACGAAGGCCCCCAGGTAGAGCAGGATGCCGCCGGCGAGCGCGGCGTCGTAGAGCCGCTTCTGGGGGTTCCAGCCGACAGCGCGGTAGGCGAGCGACATCGTTCAGGGCCCCCCAGGTCGCGCAGCCGAGGGTTCGGCGAGGGCACGCTCGGCGGCTGTTCCCAGAGACTCCGGCAGCCGCGGCATCCGGGGTCGTTGCGGGCGAGCCGCCAGGGCGGCGATCCCCAGGCCTCCGATCACCAGAGCGAGGATGGGCCAGAACCGACGGTGCCAGCACCGCAGGGACAGAATCATCGCGCCCCACCCGGCGCCTGCCGCGCCGCGTCGCGGTGGGCGTCCCGTGGCTCCGGGGGCGGTGTGGCGCGCCACCAGCGCCAGGCGAGCAGGGGCCAGAGGAGCGCCGACGCCGGCAGGATGACGCAGCGGAAGCCCCAGGTTCCATGACGGGCGGTAGGGTCGATGCGAGCCGCACCAAGGCTCACGAAGGCAATGCCGAAGAGGAGCCCGACCACCAGGTAGGCGGTGGCGAAGGTCACGAGAGCTTGGGCGACGCCGACGGACATCCGGGCTCCAGAGTGGCTCCAGGCTGGTTGGTGGGGGCGTGTTCCAGCCAGGAGCAAGCCGGCCACCGGGTCCGCGGCCGTGCGGTGAGGGTCTGCTGCCAGGACCGAGCGAGCGGGATCGCGGACTTCGACCGGGGCCTCCGAGGGACGCTAGCACAATCGCCGGCTACAGAGGGCCTCGGCGCGGGGCCGCGACCCGAGGTCGTCCAGGGCGGTGGATCGTGCCAGGCGCGAGCGGTGTAACCTCCAGCTTGAACCCAGCATCCAAGTCCCGATCGCGACCGTAGCCTTGCGTGGCGCCCGCTCCCCGGCGCCGCCGGAACCTCGTCCGCCAGAACCTCGTCCTGGAGCCCGACCAGAGAAAGGCCATCGACCATGACCCATTCGCCGCCCCCGCGTGCCCTCAGCTGGATCCTGCGCCTCGTGGTCGCCGGCATCCTGCTGCAGACCCTCTTCTTCAAGTTCACGGCCGCGCCGGAATCGGTCTACATCTTCCAGACCCTCGGCCTGGAGCCCTGGGGGCGGATCGGCTCGGGTGTGGCCGAGTTGGTGGCCGCGGTCCTGCTGCTGCTCCCCTCGACCGTTGCGCTCGGGGCCCTGCTTGCCCTGGGCGTGATCTCCGGGGCCCTGATGTCGCACCTCACGAAGTTGGGGATCGAGGTCCAGGGGGACGGTGGCCTGCTTTTCGGGCTGGCCGTGGTGGTCTTCTTGGGAAGCGCCACCCTGCTCTGGCTGCATCGGCGCTCGCTGCCCATCGTTGGCGCCCGCTTCGGCTGAGCCACCGAGCCTGTCCGCTTCTGGGACGCGGCTGGGCCAATTGCGGGCGGCTCGCCCGGCGCGACGCCGCCTGCGAGCGCTGCCGGCGGCACCCAGCCGCCGGCACATGCCTTGCTCCTGCTGTCGCTGACCACGCAGAGGAGCTCACGATGGCAACCCCGTTCACTTCCCTCGCCCAGGCCTACCGCCGGATGGCCGCCGCTCCCGGCTCCACCGCGCTGGCGATCCTGATGGTCGCGCTCGGCGTCGGCGCCTCGACGGCCATCTTCAGCGCCATCAACGGCGTCCTCTTGGCGCCGCTGCCCGTCGAGGAGCCAGCGGCCCTGGTGCGGGTCTGGGAGAGCAACCCCGGCCGCGGCTGGGAGCGCTTCTCGGTCGCCGAAGCCAACTTCCTCGATTGGCGCGCGCGCAACCGCGGCTTCACCGACCTCGCCGCCTTTGCCCTCGGCAACGCCAACCTGACGGGCAGGGCCGAGCCCGAGCAGTTGCGGGTGCTACGCGCCAGCGCCGGGCTCTTGCCGCTCCTGGGGGTGGAGCCCCGGCGCGGCCGGCTGTTCACGGCGAGCGAGGACGCACCGCCAGGAAACCACTTCGTCGCCGTCCTCGATCGCGGCTACTGGCAGCGCCGCTTGCGGGCCGACCCGGCGATCCTCGGCAAGAGCATCACGCTCGACGGCCAGCCCTACGAGGTGATCGGGGTGGTCGAGGTCCCGCTCCGGGAGCTGCGGGCGGACGTCATCCTGCCGCTGGCCGCCAGCCTGGACGCCGACCGCGAGGACCATGAGCTCGCCGTCCTCGGACGACTGCGCCTGGGCACCTCGCTCACCGCCGCCCAGGGGGATTTGATGCGGGTCGCCGCCGAGCTGGCGACGGAGCATCCCGAGACCAATTCCGGCTGGGGAGTGCGGACACAGGGCCTCTTCGACTCCCTCGTCGACCCACCCTTCCGCCGCGCCCTCGCCATCCTCGCCGGTGCCGTCGCCTGCCTGCTGCTGGTCGCCGGCGCCAACTTCGCGAGCCTGCTGCTCGGCCGCGCTCTGGCTCGCGGTAACGAGCTCGCCGTGCGCACGGCCCTCGGCGCCAGCCGGCGCCGCCTGGTGGGCCACCTGCTCGGCGAGGTGGTCTTGATCTCCCTGGCCGGCGGCGCGCTCGGCGCCTTGCTTGCTGCCTGGGGGGTCGATTTCCTCCGCGCCCTCGATCCCGGCAACATCCCCCGCCTCGACGAGGTGAGCGTCGATGGTCGCGTGCTGCTCTTCGCCTTCGGTCTGGCGCTCGCGGCCGGGTTGGCCGCCGGGCTCTTGCCCGCGTGGCGGGCCAGCGCGGCGTCGCCGCGAGATGCCTTGCAGCAGGGGGGCCGGGGCGTCCAGGGAGGCCTCGCCGAGGTCCGGCTGCAAGCCGGGCTGGTGGTCTTCGAGGTCGCCCTCTCGCTGGTGGTGCTGGTGGGTGCTGGGCTCCTCCTGCGTAGCTACGACAAGCTCACCCACGTCGAGCTGGGGCTTGCCCTCGACGACCGGCTGGTGGCCGGGATCAGCGTGCCGGCGGGGAGCTATCCGCGGCCCGACGACACCGCCGCGCTCTACCGTCAGCTGCTGATGCGCCTCGAGGCCCTGCCGGCGGTCGCTTCGGCCGCGGCGGTCAACGCCTTGCCCTTCGGTGCCTTCAATACCGTGATGCACCTCGATCTGCCGGACCTGCCGCCGGAGGAAAGCGGAGCACCACGGGCGGCGCAGTGGCGGTTGGTGACGCCGGCCTATTTCCGCACCCTCGGTGTCCCCCTGCTGCGCGGGCGTGCCTTCACCGACGCCGACGACAGCCACGCCCCGGACGTTGCGATCATCAGCCAGCGGCTGGCCGAGCTCTTCTGGCCGGGCGAGGAGGCGGTCGGCAAGCGCCTGAGTGAGGGCACCACCATCGTCGGCGTGGTCGCGGACGTGCGCGAGCGCGAGCTGGCGAGCGAGCCGGCGCCGATGGTCTACTTTCCCTTCTACCAGGCACGCTGGCCGAGCATGCCGCTGGTGATCCACGTCCGCCCCGGTGCGACGCTGACGCTGCGCGAGGTGCGGGCCGTCCTCGCCGAGATCGACCCGCGACTGCCGGTCGCCGAGCTGCGCCGGCTCGATGACCTCGTGGCCGACTCTCTGGCGCCCCGTCGCTTCAACCTCGTGTTGCTCTGCCTGTTCGCCGCCGTGGCCTTGGTGCTCGCCGTCGGCGGCCTCTACGGTGTCGTCGCCGGGGCCGTCGGACGCCGCCGCCGAGAGATCGGTGTCCGGGTCGCCCTCGGGGCCACCACGGCGGGAGTGGTCCGCATGGTCCTGCGCTGGGGGCTCGGCCTCGCCGCTCTCGGCCTCGGCTCGGGCCTTCTCGTGGCCGCCTTGCTCAGCCGTACCCTCACGGGCCTGCTCTACGGCGTCCAACCGCTCGACCCGCTGACCTACCTGGGGGTGGCCGGGCTTCTGCTCGTGGTCAGCCTGGCGGCGGCCGGCCTGCCGGCACGCGCCGCCGGCCGCGTCCTGCCGCGCGAGACCCTGGCCGGCGACTAGCCGGGGCGGCGGCTAGAATGCGGCCGATGGGCCGCATCGCCTTACCGGCAACCATGGGCGAGCCGCTGGACTACGACGCGGTGGTGGCGGAGCTGCCCCTGCTCCACCGCACGCCGCGCGCCTGGGCCGAGCTCGCCGCGGCCAACCTGCCGGTCTTCTTGGCCGATCACGCCGTCTGTGAGCAGCAGGTGGCGATGTACGCCCTCTCGCTCACCGCCTACTATCCCGACGACGTCGAGCTGGTGGGCCGCGCCGCCGCCCTGGCCGCGGAGGAAGTGCAGCACTTCCGCCGGGTCGTCACCCTGCTCAAGCGCCGCGGCTGGCCCCTCGGCGGCCGGCGCAAGAACCCCTGGGTGCAGGCCCTGCGCGAGCGCATCGCTCTCGGCCGCGAGCCGTGGACGAAGGTCGACCGGCTGTTCTTCGGCGCCCTCGTCGAGGCTCGCAGCTGCGAGCGCTTCACCTGCCTCCTGGCGGTGGTGCCGGATGCCGACGTGCGCCGGCTGCTCGCCGACCTCGGGCCGGCCGAGAAGCGGCATTGGGAGCTCTTCTACCGCCTCGCCCAACGGGGCTGCGAACCCGCTGCCGTCGCCGAGCGCTGGCAGCGCTGGCTGGAGTTCGAAGCCGGCCTCGCCGCAGGTCTCGGCATCTCGCCGACCGTGCACGGCTGAAGCGCCGTTTCAAGGCGGCCAACCTACCGGCGGGTGGCCTGGCGGCGCCTTAGCGCCGAAAGGAATCGACCTCCAGCCGACCGAAGTGGCGCGGGCGATGGAAGTCGGCCGGCGACGTCAAGGTCGGCGACCAACAGGAGTACTCTGCAGGGCCGCCGCGCGGGCGCTCGACGCGGTAGACGTTGAGGCGCCAAACGGCGGGCGGCTCGGCGCCGTCGAGAAGGCTCGACCACGGCAGCTCGAGCTCCGCCCACCAGTCCTGCCGCTCCGCGAGGCGACCGACCTGCCAGCGCAGGCCCGGGCAGTCCCAGCCGGTGTCGACGACGAGCCGGGCGCGGTCGAGGTTGGGGTTGCGGACGCGGGCGTCGAAGAGGGTGCCGCGCGGGCTCACCTCGAGCTCGAAGTACGCGGCCGGGTCGTCGGCGCCGGGAGCGAGGAAGACCTCGACCACCTCCTCCTGCCAGAGGGGTTCATCGCGCTCGGTGAACGTGCCCCAGGCGTCGGCGTCCTCGCACTCGAAGCGGACCCGCAGGGCTCCTGCGTCCCAGCCGAGGTGAACGCGAGTCTGCCAGCGCGCTGGCCCCGAGCCATCGGCGAGCTGGAAGGGCGCGAGCCAGCCCGGCCGCGAAACGGTGGGCGGGGGAGGAACCGGCCCTACCAGCCGGTCGCCTCGTACTCGCCGTAGACGCCGCGCAGGGTGTCGGCGATCTCGCCCAAGGTGACCTCGGCGCGCACGCAGTCGAGGATCGGCGGCATCAGGTTGGCGCCGTCGGCGGCCAGCAAGCGTAGGCGCTCGCGGGCGGCGCTGGCGCGGGCGGCGGCGCGGCTGGCGCGGAAGGCGGTGAGGCGGGCCACCTGGTCGCGCTCGGCCCGCGGGTCGATGCGCAGCACCTCGTGCGGCTCCTCGTGGGCGGCCACCTGCACGTTGACGCCCACCACCTCGGCCTCGCCGGCTTCGACGCGGCGCTGGAAGCCGTAGGCCGCCTCAGCGATCTCGTCCTGCTGGTAGCCCTGCTCGATGGCGGCGAGGGCGCCGCCCTTCTCCTCGATCGCCCGCAGGTAGTCGCGGGCGCGGGCGACGATCTGGTCCGTCCAGGCCTCGATCACGTAGGAGCCGCCCAGCGGGTCGGCGACGTCGGCCACCCCGCTCTCGGAGCCGATGATCTGCTGAGTGCGCAGCGCCACCCGTGCCGAGCTCTCGGTGGGCAGGCCGAGGGCTTCGTCGGCGGCGTTGGTGTGCAGCGACTGGGTGCCGCCGCAGACCGCCGCCAGCGCCTGCAGGGTGACCCGCACGACGTTGTTCTCGGGTTGCTGGGCGGTCAAGGTCGAGCCGGCCGTCTGGGTGTGGAAGCGCAGCCAGGCCGAGCGCGGGTTGGCCGGCCGGTAGCGCTCGGTCACCAGCTCGGCCCACAGCCGGCGGGCCGCCCGGAACTTCGCCACCTCCTCGAGGAAGTTGCTGTGAGCATTGAAGAAGAAGGAGAGCCGGGGCGCGAAGTCGTCGATCGACAGCCCACGCGCGAGGCTCGCCTCGACGTAGGCGAGGCCATTGGCGAGGGTGAAGGCGACCTCCTGCACCGCGGTCGAGCCGGCCTCCCGGATGTGGTAGCCGGAGATCGAGATCGGGTTCCACAGCGGCACTTCGCGCGAGCAGAACTCGATCACGTCGGTCAGCAGGCCGAGGCTCGGCCGTGGCGGGTAGACGTAGGTGCCGCGGGCGATGTACTCCTTGAGGATGTCGTTCTGCACCGTGCCGCCGACCTTGGTCCACGGCACGCCCTGCTCTTCGGCCACCACGAGATAGAGGGCGAGGAGGATCGGCGCCGTGGCGTTGATCGTCATCGAGGTGGTCACCCGGTCGAGGGGGATACTGTCGAAGAGCCGTCTCATGTCGGCGATCGAGTCGATCGCCACCCCGACGCGGCCGACTTCGCCGCGGGCGAGCTCGTGGTCCGAGTCGTAGCCGATCTGGGTGGGCAGGTCGAAGGCCACCGAGAGCCCGGTGGTGCCCTCCGCCAGCAGGTAGCGGTAGCGCCGGTTGGACTCGGCGGCGTCGGCGTAGCCGGCGTACTGACGCATCGTCCAGCGCCGGCGGCGGTACATGTCGCGGTAGAGGCCACGCGTATAGGGGTAGCGGCCGGGATCGCCCTGGCGGCTGGCGTAGTCGGGGAGCGCGTCGGGGCCGTAGAAGGGCTCCACGGGGATCCCCGAGGAGGTGGTCGACTGCGTGCTGGAGGGGGGAGCTTGGGTCGTGCTCGAGGCTGCCATGGGGCGATTCTATCGCCGCCGAGCTTGTTCCAGTTTGCTACAAGCGGTAGCGCTACGCAAGGATTGGGCCACTACATCTTGTGGCTTGGCTCTTGACGGAGGCGGACTCGATGGGTAGGCTAGAACTTGCGTCTGAATTCAAAAGTCTATCGATGCTTGCGGTCCAAGAGAGGAGAGGGTAGCTATGGAGCCCCGCATGAAGCCTGAGGCGGAGAAGGGGAAGGTCCCGGTCGTTCCGGTGTCCGCGGAGATCGTCACCACGAGCAGCGAGGAGCGCCCGCCGGCCCGCACCGCGGCAAAAGGGCTGCGCTTCGCGCCCCGCTTCTCTCGCCCTGGCGTTCATCCCTTCGACGAGGTGGAATGGGAAGTGCGGGACGCCGTGATCGGCAACGAGAAGGGCCGGACGATCTTCGAGCAGAAGGGGGTCGAGGTCCCGAAGACGTGGTCGCAGACGGCGACCAACGTGGTGGTGAGCAAGTACTTCCGCGGCCAGCTCGGCACCCGGCAGCGGGAGACCAGCGTCCGCCAGCTGATCAGCCGGGTGGCCGACACGATCACCGGCTGGGGGCATGAGGGTGGCTACTTCGCGAGCCGCGAGGCGGGCGAGACCTTCCACCACGAGCTCACCGCCCTGCTGCTCAACCAGTACGCCTGCTTCAACTCGCCGGTGTGGTTCAACGTCGGCATCGAGCCCAAGCCGCAGTGCTCGGCCTGCTTCATCAACGCGGTCGAAGACACCATGCAGTCCATCCTCACTCTGGCGAAGACGGAGGGCATGCTGTTCAAGTACGGCTCGGGCACCGGCTCGAACCTCTCGGCGCTGCGCTCCTCGCGCGAGCAGCTGGCGGGCGGCGGCACCGCCTCCGGCCCGGTCTCCTTCATGAAGGGCTTCGACGCCTTCGCCGGCGTGATCAAGAGTGGCGGCAAGACGCGGCGGGCCGCCAAGATGGTGATCCTCAACGCCGACCACCCGGACATCGTCGACTTCATCCGCAGCAAGGAGGTCGAGGAGCGCAAGGCCTGGGCGCTGATCGACGCCGGCTACGACGGCGGTTTCAACGTCACCGGCGGGGCCTACGACTCGATCGCCTACCAGAACGCCAACCACTCGGTACGGGTCACCGACGAGTTCATGCAGGCGGTGGTCGACGACGGCGAGTGGACGACCTACGCCGTGCTCACCGGCCAGCCGATGGACACCTACCGGGCCCGCGACCTGATGGAGATGATCGGCGAGTCGACCTGGGTCTGCGGTGACCCCGGAATGCAGTTCGACAGCACCATCAACGACTGGCACACCTGCGCCAACACGGCGCGGATCAACGCCTCGAACCCATGCTCGGAGTACATGTTCCTCGACGACACGGCGTGCAACCTGGCGTCGCTCAACCTGATGCGGTTCTACGACGCCGACCTCGGTTTTGACGTCGACGGCTTCCGGCACGCCTGCGAGGTGATGATCTCGGCGATGGAGATCGTGGTCGACAACGCCAGCTACCCGACGGACCGGATCGCGGTGAACTCGCACGCCTTCCGGCCCCTCGGCCTCGGCTTCGCCAACCTCGGCGCCCTGCTGATGGCCCGAGGCCTGCCCTACGACTCCGAGGCCGGTCGCGACTACGCGGCAGCGATCACTGCCCTGATGTCGGGCGCCGCCTACGCGCAGTCCGGGCGGATGGCGGCGGTCCAGGGGCCGTTCGACGGCTTCGCCCTCAACCGCCAGCCGATGCTGCGGGTGATGCGCAAGCACCGCGACGCTAGCCGCCGGATCGACCCGACCGAGGTGCCCCACGACCTTCTCGAGGCCGCCAAGCGGAGCTGGGACGACGTCGTGGAGCTGGGCGAGAAGCACGGCCTGCGCAACAGCCAGATCTCGGTGCTGGCACCCACCGGCACGATCGCCTTCATGATGGACTGCGACACCACCGGCGTCGAGCCCGACATCGCGCTCG
>CAYQRE010000012.1:0-56796 GCA_964420075.1 uncultured Thermoanaerobaculia bacterium
CAACGGCGTCACGGTGAACCTGCGCGACAGCGGCGGCAACCTGCTCGCCACGCAGACCACCGCCGGCGACGGCAACTACACCTTCGCCAACCTGGCGGCGGGGACCTACCGCGTCGAGGTGGTGGTGGCGACGCTGCCGGCCGGCCTCGCGCAGACCTACGACCTCGACGGCACCGGCACGGCGAACCAGGCGACGGCGACTCTCGCCGCCGGCCAGAACCGCACCGACCTCGACTTCGGCTACCGCGGCACGGGTTCGCTGGGCGACCGGGTGTGGCTCGACAGCGACGGCGACGGCGTGCAGGACGCCGGCGAGGCAGGGATCAACGGCGTCACGGTGATTCTGCGTGACAGCGGCGGCAACTTGCTCGCCTCGCTGGTCACCGCCGGCGACGGCAACTACACCTTCGCCAACCTGACGGCGGGCACCTACCGCGTCGAGGTGGTGGCGGCGACGGTGCCGGCTGGCCTGGTACAGACTTACGACCTCGACGGCACCGGCACGGCGAACCAGGCGACGGCGACTCTCGCCGCCGGCCAGAACCGCACCGACCTCGACTTCGGCTACCGGCAGCCGGCGCAGACCGGCTCGTTGGGTGACCGCGTCTGGTACGACCACAACGGCAATGGCGTGCAGGACGGCGGCTCTGAAGGCGGCATCAACGGCGTCACCGTGCGGCTGCGCGACGGCGACGGCAACGTCATCGCCACGCAGGTCACCGCCGGCGACGGCAACTACCTCTTCACGGGCCTCGCGGCCGGCACCTACACCGTGGAGGTCGACCCCGGCACGCTGCCCGGCCTCCTCGTCCAGACCTACGACCTCGACGGCCTGGTCAGCCCCAACAACGCGACGGCGAGCCTCGCCGCGGGCCAGAACCGCACCGACCTCGATTTCGGCTATGCCAAGTGTAAGGACTGCTCGGGTGGCGTCGAGACGCTGACCCTGCAGTACATCGGCCCGGACGACGCCACCGTGGTGATCTATGCCGTCAGCGGCGCCACCAAGGTGGAGATCTACAACGGCTTCGTGCCGACGGGAGGCGCGATCAGCCTCACCGGCCCCGGCGGCTCACCGTTCTGGGGGCTCCTGGGTGACTTCCTTGAGCTGCAGGTCAACGGTACCTGGGAAGAGAACCTCTGGGTGAGCTGCAAGGACGCCATCGGCCCCGGCCTCGTGCACGGCTCCTTCCTGGTGCTCGGCGGTGTGTCGAAGAACGGCGGCCCGCTCTGCCCCGTAGACCTGGGCATTTGCGCCTCGGCGGCGTTCAACAACCCGGTCTACCAGGATTTCGCCAACCACTCGCTGTGGCTGCCGGGGATCGACACCGACCTCGTCTTCATGCCGGACCCGGGCAGCTTCTTCATCACCACGGACGGCGTCGGGCACCTCAACGGCGTGGTCACCAGTTTGGCGAACTCCAACCACAGCTTCGACGTCGACCTCACCTTCACCGGCCTGACGACGCTGCCGCCGGCGGGAAGCCCCAAGCTTGAGCTCGACCCCAACGCCTACGTCGCCAACGGTGGGCCGATCGATCCCAACACGTGGTTCTACTTCACGAGCTTCTCCGGCAAGCTGCTCGGTCGTGGCGACTACTCCGGGGCCGACATCGACCTCACGCTCACCGGACCAGCCTTCCAGGTCGGCGTGGGGGCCAACGGCAAGAACCTGCATTTCGGGGCCTCGGGTTGGTTCAACTGGCAGGTGATCTGGCAGCCCAACTCGGGCCCGGCGCTCCCGGCCAGCGGTGAGGGCGACATCAATGTCGACCTCGGCGATTGCCCGAAGAAGGCGCCCAACTGCGACCTCAAGCTGGGGGCCCTCAGCTTCAGCTCCAAGCAGGTGTCGGTCCGCCTCTACAACGACGGCACCGAGCCGGTCACCATCTCGCGCATCGAGATGGCCTGGCCCTACCAGAACGGCTCGCTCAAGAAGGTCCTGGTCGGTAGCACGGGGATCTGGAGCGGTACTCGCTACGCTGACTACACGGTGATCGACTCCGGCTGGATCAACGGCTCGTCGGCGCGAACCGTCAACGACGGCTCGAGCCGCACCCTCAAGTTCAACTTCTCCAACTACGTGAAGCCCTGGCCGGACTCGTACTGGATCCACCTCGAGTTCGAGAACGGCTGCAAGGTGGAGTACAAGAAGAAGTAGCCCTGCAGCCGCGGCCCACCGCCGAGCAGGTCGGTGGGCCCCCGCCAGGCGTGTCGGTCGAGGCCCGGGCCTGCCCCGGGCCTTGCTGTTGGCGACGAACGCCTTTGACCATTTTTTTTCTTGAGCCCCTACCGTCATGCGCGTCAAGTTCTTTTCGGCTGACGTTTCGCTGACGCGCGGGATGGAGAATGCTTCATCTGGTCGTGTTCGGGTGAGGCGGCGCTCCGAGGCCGCCGTGGAGAGCTAGGCAGTTTTCCTTTCTTGTTTTTGTCCCCTGGTAGGCAGCTGTGATGTGACGTGCGGGTGGCGGCGAGAGCTGCCCGCGGCCGAATGCTCGTCCCGGAAGGAGAACCCTGATGAGAACCAAGACCAGCTTTCTCGCCTTGCTGCTCGTACTGGGGGCGGCTGCCGTCCCCGCCGGGGCGCAGTATGTGTGCTTCCCGACCTGCACCGCGAACGATGGCAAGTTCATGAGCCTCGCCGGTGACGCTCTGGCGACCTTCGACAGCGGCGTCGTGACCGTCGAGTTCGGCCTGCCGTCGACCGAGACGCAGCTCGATTTCGCCATCTTCGACGGTGACACCACCAACCAGTGGGACTCGATCGATGGCGCGATCGGCCTCGAGTACGGTCTCTACGAGGACCCGTTGGGCAACGGCACGGGCCTCGTGCAGGTGGGCCTGTGGACCGAGGCCAACATGTTGGACAACGCCTGGGCCAATTTCACGGTCCCGGTCGGTCCGGGAGCCCAGGCGCCGAGCGGCAACTACTTCTATCGCCTGTCGATCCGCGCGGTGGCGCCGGACCCGTTGGCGTGGACCAATTTCAAGGTCCGCACCGCGGCGACCAACAGCCTGTCCCTCAAGCCCCAGGCCTTCAACTTCACGGGCGCGATCTTCGCGTTCGCCGACATCGCGGCCATCTACCCGAGCTTCCCGGCGGTCACGCCGACGAACTACGACGGCATGTGGTCGTTCTTCACCCGCATCGACAGCAGCCTCGAGACGGTGGAGTTCTGGGACGGCGACCTCGATCGCGGCTCGTTCGACTGCACGAGCTCCGACACCGACGATCCAGACACTCCGGGGTCGCCGTTCCTGCCGCCCTGGGCGTCGCCGACGACGCAGTTCGAAGGCGTGGCGGTGGGTGAGCTGCGAGCCTGCGGTCAGACGACGGGTGCGCCGGTCGACGACAACGATTTTCCCTTCTTCGTGCGCTCGCCCTCAGTGTTCTACTCGGTGACCGATCCGCTGGGCAACGTCTTCTTGAACCCCAACCCCTCGGGCAACCTCGAGTGGGAGCGCTTCGCGCTGTCGACGAACCTGGCGGAGCCCGCCGACTACCACGTGGCAGAGCTGCCGGCGGGCATCTACAAGATCCAGATGGAAGGGATGGACATGAGCAACTTCAACTCATGGTTCATCCCCGAGGTGGTCGGCATCTGCGACGACGGCGGCGGACCCGCCAACGGCATCAACCGCGCCTTCGAGGGCGATCCGCTCAACCAGCCCTGCGCGCCGGACCTCAACCCCTTCCTGGTGGGTGACTTCGTTTGGCTGGACGCCAACGGCGACGGCATCCAGGATGGTGGTCCGGGCGAGCCGGGGATCGCGGGCGTGCTGATGGAGCTGCTCGATGCCAACGGCCTCGTCGTGGCCACCACGATGACCGACCCCGACGGCTTCTACAGCTTCGAGGTGGAAGCCGGCACCTGGAGCGTGCGAATCGCGGCGAGCAACTTCGGCGCCGGCGAGGCGCTCGACGGTCTGGCGTCGACGACGGGGGGCGAGACGCAGAGCAACACGGTGGTCGACGACAACGTCCTGACCTACGACTTCGGCTACCGCGCGCCGGTCGGCTCGCTGGGCGACCGCGTGTGGCTCGACGCTGACGGTGACGGCGTGCAAGACGGCGGCGAGACGGGGATCAACGGCGTCACGGTGAACCTGCGCGACAGCGGCGGCAACCTGCTCGCCACGCAGGTCACCGCCGGCGACGGCAACTACACCTTCGCCAATCTGGCGGCGGGGACCTACACGGTAGAAGTGGTCGCCACCACCCTGCCTGCTGGCCTCGCGCAGACCTACGACCTCGACGGCCTCGCGACGGCGCACCGGGCGACCCTTTCGCTCGCCGCCGGCGAGAGCCGCACCGACGTCGACTTTGGCTATCGCGCACCCACCGGTGGCGAGGGCTGCACGCCGGGATATTGGAAGCAGTCGCAGCACTTCGACTCCTGGCGGGTCTACCACCCGACGGACTCGTTCAACGCTGCCTTCGGGGTGGTCGCGGCCGGCAACCCGACGCTGCTGCAGGCCCTGTCGACCGGCGGCGGCGGTTTCAAGGCGCTCAACCGTCATGCGGTGGCGGCGCTGCTCAATGCGGTCCAGGACGAGGTGAACTACCTGTACTTGTCGAGCCAGGTGATCTCGTTGGTGCAGACCGCGTATGCGACCAACAACCCCGAGCCCTTCAAGAACCAGCTGGCGGCGCAGAACGAGATGGGTTGCCCGCTGAACTGAGAGGCGCAACCGAGTGGTGAAAACGGGGCCGGGTCCCAGGATGGGTGGGGACTCGGTCCCTTTTTCTTGGTTGCGAGCACCGGCATCGGCCCTTGTCGCCTGGCATCGAACCTGCTGTCGATCCCGGACGCGAAGCCGCTCGGTGGCGGGCTGGACCCTAGGCGCAGGCGACCGGGATCCGTGCCTGCCTCGGGACGCATGCCTTAGGATGGACCGCGCTGCACTGGGCCGCGCTGCACTGGAGCTACGCACGGGATGAGTCTGCCGCTCGCCAGGGAAGCTTCCCTACGCGACCACCGCTGGACGGTGCCCTCCTCGGTCCTCTTTCATGACCTGGGCGGCGAAGCCGTGCTGCTGGAGCTGGAGGGCGGGCAATACTACGGGCTGGACGAGGTCGGCACGCGGATCTGGCTGCTCCTCGTCGAGCACGGGGATGTGCAGCAAGTCCTCGAGCTCCTGCTCGGTGAGTACGACGTCGACCAGGAGCGGCTGCGCGAGGACCTGAGCGTCTTCCTGGCGACCCTGGCGAGCAAACGTCTGATCGTCCCTGATGCCTGAGAGGGTACCGTCGCCGCTGGGCTCGATCGGCAGCGACTGGTCGCTCGCCGCCGAGGCCGGGCTCGCGCTCTTCGCCGTGCGGCTGGGGCTGCGTCGTTGGGGTTTGATGCCCCTTGAGCGCTTCCTCTCCGCTTGGCGAGCCGGCGCGAGCGCTGCTGAACCCAGCTTCGACCCCGAGCGGGCGGCGCGGATCGTCGCCGCCGTGGCTCGCCGTGGGCCCCTCCGTGCCGCCTGCCTGGAGCGTTCGCTGGCCACGCAGCTCCTCTGCGCCCGCCGCGGTCTCACCACCGATCTGGTCATCGGTGTCGACCGCACCGCCACGGGACTCGCCGCGCATGCCTGGCTGGAGCAGGGCTCGATGCCCCTTGCGGAAGGTGCCGAGACCCTCGCCCGCTTTGCCGTGCTCGCGCCCGCGAATCGTCCGCCGGTCCCTCCTGGATGAGTGGCTTTGCCGCCGTCCTCCGGCGCGACGGGCGGAGCGTCGAGCGCGCCTGGATGGAGGCTCGGCTGCGCAGCTGGGTGGGCCCCACGACCCCCCTCACCTTCTGGAGCGCCGGTGCCGTCGGCCTCGCAAGCTGGGTCCATCCCGGCCGTCCCGGGGCCCTGACTGGGCGCCAGGCGACCTGGGCGCGGCGACCTGGGCTGACCCTGGTCGGCGAGGTCCGCCTCGACAACAAGGCTGAACTCCGCGGCCGCTGGGGCGACGAGACCACTGCCGCGGCGACGGACGCCGAGCTGGTGCTCGACGGCTACCGGCAGCTCGGCGATCGGGCTTGGGACCTGCTCGCCGGCGACTTTGCCGGTGTGCTCTGGGACGCGGAGCAACAGCGGCTGGTTGCCGTGCGCGACCTCCTCGGGGTGCGGCAGCTCGTCTATGCCAGTACGAGCTGGGGCACGGCCCTGGCCTCGCGCACCGGGGCCGTCGTCGCCTTCGACGGGGGCCGGCCGGCGCCCAACCATGCGTTCCTCAAGGCGCTTCTCGCCCGCCACTATGAACCCTGGCTGCGCGACACCGCTCACGTGGGCGTCCACCGCGTGCGTGCCGGGCACCGGCTCGCGATCGGGCCGGAGGGCCTCGAAGAGGCGCCCTACGGCCAGCTGGGAGGACGGCCGGTACGAGGACTGACCACGGACGAGGCCTGGCTCGCTGAGCTTCGCCAGCGCCTGGCGACGGCCGTGGCGGCGCGCCTCGAAACGGGCGAGCGGGCTGCCGTGCTGGTGGGCGGTGGCCTCGACTCCTCGGCGATCGCCTGCCTGGCGCACGGGCTGGCGACGGCCGGCGAGGACGCTCGGACCCGCCCGGATGTCGCCCTGTTCTCCTTCCATTTCGAGAGCACACCCCGCGCCCAGGAGGGCGAGTACTTTGACGCCGTCGTCGCGAGCTGCCCGGGGTTTGGCGCCAGGCGTGTCCCGGCCGACGACCTCTGGGCCCTTCGCGAGCTGGGAGCGACGGCCGGCTTTCCCGCCGACGAGCCCGAGGTCGAGGTCAGCCGCGCCCTGCTCGGCGGGCTGCTCGCTGCGGTGACGGCCGATCGCCGCCCCGTCGTGCTGGCCGGGAACTTCGCCGACCAGGTGCAGCTGGCCAACGCCTACGAGGCCACGGGGCTGCTGCGCGACCTCGACCCCAGGCGGCTCACCGGTGAGCTGCCGCACTTCCTGCGTCTCAGCCGCCACCCCAGGCCCGCTGTCTGGGCCTTTGCGCACTGGCACCGGCTGGTACCGCGGAGACTGCAGCGCTGGGCCGTGGACCGCTGGGAGCGTCGTCGTCGCCCCCCGATGCCGCACCAGGCGCCGTCCGCCAAGCCGGACCGCAGTGCGGGGTCGACCGCCGCTGCGATCATCCAGCAGGCGGTTGCCGGCGGCCTGGCGGCTGCCGCCCTCGTCTCGCTCGACAGCCTCGGCCTCTGCTACGGCGTCGACCTGCGGTTCCCGTTCCTCGACCGTCGCCTCCTCGAGCTCTACCTCTGCCTACCCCCGCACCTTCTCTTTGCCGAGGGCCGCAACAAGCTCGCGCTGCGCCGCGCCCTCGCCGGGGTGCTGCCGTCTCTGGTGCGTGAGCGGCGCTCGGCAGCCTATTTCGATGAGCTGATCGATCGGGGCCTCAGCGACCGTGAGCGTGATAAAGTCCTTCGATTGGTGACGAGCCCCGAAGCAGAACGTCTCGGTCTGGTAGGTGCGGGCCATGCAGCGCAGCTGTACCGCCACTATCTGGAGCGCGAGGGGAAGCTCGGTGGGTATCGTGATCTGGCTGCTTTTCTTTGTGTTGAGAGCTGGCTCCGGCAAACAGAGCCTCTGAGATCCGAAGGACCAGCCGAGCTTGACGGCTCGACTGGCTGCGAGACACTGGAGGGCGTGCGATGAAACTCACCCCGCGGCCTTCGAACCTGGCCGCCGAGGTAGCCTCGTCGAGAAGCGACAGGACGCCGCGCAAGACCTACTCCGCTCCCCAGCTCGTCGTCTGGGGGTGTATGGACGATCTGACGAGGGGAAGCGGTGGCCCGGCCACGGACAGCCCTTTCCCGGGGTACCGCTTCGCCGAGTGACTTGCCGCGCTCCGCTCGCGGCCGCCCGTTTTCCGCTGCGTTTCCCGTCCTGAGGGACCTGCCTCGTGGCCCTCTATCGAGTCTACGGCGCGACACTGAGCTCCGAGGTCGCGCTGCGCACGCGATTGCTGCCGGGCAACCCGCCTGCTGATCTGACCTTTCGCCTGCTCCCTCCCGACACTTCCGCCGGTGCTCGCTCGGCGGCACCGGTCTACTCCAGCATCTTCCCCGCGGCCGACGGCGCCAGTCGCATGCAGCTCTATCGCCAGGAAGAGGGGGACCTCCTTCACCTCAGAGGCCACGCCGAGTTCCTCGTCGGTCGCGACCGCATCGACTGCCGGTTGCTCGACGCTCGGCGCGCCTGGGTAGCTGAGATCGGGCTCCTCGGCGCCGCCCTCTCGCTCTGGCTCGAGAAGGGGGGAGTCGTGGCCCTGCACGGCTCGGCGGTGCGTCTGGTCGAGGGGGAGACGGTGGTCTTCCTGGCCGCGAGCACGGGCGGCAAGAGCACCCTCGCAGCCTGCCTGACCGCCGCCGGTGACGCTCTGCTGAGCGACGACCTGCTGCCGATCGCCCATGCAGACGGGCGGCTGCAGGGCCGGCCGGCGTATCCGCAGCTGCGCCTCCAGCCCCCCCTCCTGCGCCACTTGGGCCTCTCGGCTGCCGACTGGCCCCGCTTGATGCCCGGTTCTCCCAAGCGCTGCGTCGCGGTGGGAGAGGCTGGGCTGGGGCGTTTCGTCGCGGCACCCCAGCCGCTCGCGGCCCTCTATCTGCTGGCGCGCGAGCCGGGACGGCAAGCGGTCGCCATCGAGGCGGTGACGCCGCGCGACGCCGTCATCGAACTGCTGCGCAACTCGTTCGTGCCGCGGCTGGCCGAGGCGCTCGGCTTGGGGCCAGGCCGTCTGGCGCTCCTCGCCGAGCTGGCCCGCCGCGTCCCGGTGCGCTGGCTGCGCTACCCACCGGGCTTCGCGCGGGTCCCGCAGGTGCGGGCGGCCATCCGCGCCGACCTGGCGGAGCTCGGGGCTGGCGCTGCACCAGGCTTCTAGCGCCGCGGCGCCGGCGGCAGGATGGGCTGGCCCTCCTGATCGACGCCGAGCAGCGGAAGCGGAGCACGCAGGAGGCCCAGGTTGCCGAGGTCGAGACCGCGCCAACGCAGGTGGTAGAGGCCCGCTGGCAGGGCCGCGACGTGGAAGTCGGCGAGCTCGCCGGCGTTGGTGGCGAGGACGAAGGCCTCCCATTCGAGGTTTCCCGACGGGTTCGCGTTGAGGAAATGGGCTCCGTTCGGGTCGATCAGCTCTGCCTGCACGCTCGGCGGACGTCTGAAGGGCGCGAAGTCGCCGTCGTCGGCTGGTGCCCCGGTGCTCGCGCCGCACTCCAGGTTCTGGCCGAGGGCGACCCCTTCCGGGTTGCAGCCGATGGCCCAGGCCGGCGTCGCGGTGCTCGCCGTCTCGGGATCGTCGGTGTCGAGATCGCGGCAGTCCGCCGAGCCGAAATCGAGGTCGCCGTCCCAGATCACCAGGCGTTCGAGCGGGCTGCTCGCGAGGAGATGGAAGTCCCAGCTGCCATCGTAGGTGGTGGGCTCCAGGGCTGGAAAGGCGGGGTAGATGACCGTGAGGTCGTCGGCGTGGAAGAGGGCGGCGTTGAAGGCCACCGGTTGGGGGTCGAGGAGGAGCGCTCCGGCCTCGACGCGCAGCTTGAAGTGGGTCCAGGCGAGATGCGCGAGGAGGGCCCGAACCTCGAACCGGTAGTAGAAGTTGCCGTCCGCGGCGCGGGCCGCTTCGCTGGTGGGCACGCTGAGGGTGGTCCAGGCGTTGTCGGCGAAGTCGGCCTTGCTCCAGGTGTGAAGCAGCTGGCCGCGGCCGGAACGCCCCGTCGTCAGGGCGTAGTCGAGCTCGGCCAAGCCATCCGCCGAGTCCCACTGGCCGGTGGCTTCGCCGTCGAAGACGGCGAAGCGCAGCGCGGTGGCCGAGCCCGACAGGGCGAAGACGAAGGTGAGCTTGGGAGGCGAGGACGTGCCCAGCTGGCTGTCGGCGAGGCTGAGGAAGCGTCCATCGGTCGAGCTGCAGGTCGGCAGGCAGGCGAAACGTGGGGCAGCGGCCAGAGTGGTGGTGAGGGTCAGGAAGGCGGCAACGACGAATGCGGCGGGGGTCCTCACGGTGGTGTCCTTTCGAGACCTGGGTGAGCTCACGCGAAGCGGCTTCGACGGTCACCAAGCTCTCGGAGAGGGACATCAAGAGAGGCTGCTCGTTGGAATGTTGCTCACCGAGCACGACGCATGACGCTTCGGTTCGCGAAACAATGAATGCAGAATTGCGCGGCAATTTTCGGAGAAGGTAGTGCGGGAGGCTCAAGATCTTCGTCTTGAGACGAAGATCTTGGAAAAAAGCCGCCTCGCGAGCTTGACAGCCGTCCGGTGGGTCCCTATGCTGTTAGCACTCGTTGGCGGTGAGTGCTAAGAAGCCGCCGAGAGACCCAACTCCACAATCCGACTGAGAGATCGAACCAAAGGAGGATCGAACCGGTGAACATCCGTCCACTTCACGACCGCGTGGTGGTCCAGCGCATCGACGCTCAGGAAGAGGTCCGGGGCGGCATCATCATCCCGGATACCGCCAAGGAAAAGCCGCAGGAGGCCGAGGTGATCGCTGTCGGTCCCGGCAAGATGAGTGACAACGGCACTCGCCAGGCGATGGACGTCAAGGCCGGCGACCGCGTGCTGATCGGCAAGTACTCCGGCAGCGAGATCAAGCTCGGCGATGCCGAGTATGTGATCGTTCGCGAGGACGAGATCCTCGCCGTGGTCCAGCGCTAGGTCCCAGGACACGACGACCCCAACCCGAGATCGAACCATTCAGGAGGCATAGGCCACATGGCAAAGCACATCACCTACTCCGAGGACGCGCGTTCGGCGATCCTGCGGGGAGTCAACAAGCTGGCGGACGCGGTCAAGGTCACCCTCGGCCCCAAGGGCCGCAACGTCGTCATCGAGAAGAAGTTCGGTTCGCCGACCATCACCAAGGACGGCGTCACTGTCGCCAAGGAGATCGACCTCAAGGACGGTCTCGAGAACATGGGCGCCCAGATGGTGCGCGAGGTCGCCTCGAAGACCTCGGACGTCGCCGGTGACGGCACCACCACGGCGACCGTGCTGGCACAGGCCATCTACCGCGAAGGCTCCAAGGTGGTCACCGCCGGCGCCAACCCGATGGAGGTGAAGCGCGGCATCGAGCTCGCCGTGCGCGCCGCCGTCGAGGCGATCGACGGGCTGTCGAAGCCGGTCGAGGGCAAGGAGATCGCCCACGTCGGCACGATCTCCGCCAACAACGACGAGGAGATCGGCCGGATCATCGCCGAGGCGATGGAGAAGGTGGGCAAGGACGGCGTGATCACCGTCGAAGAGGCCCGCGGCATGGAGACCACCCTCGAGGTGGTCGAGGGCATGCAGTTCGATCGTGGCTACCTCTCGCCCTACTTCGTGACCGATGCCGAGCGCATGGAAGCGAACCTCGAGAACGTCAAGATCCTCCTCCACGAGAAGAAGATCAGCTCGATGAAGGACCTCCTGCCGGTGCTCGAGCAGACCGCCCGCCAGGGCCGTCCGCTGATGATCCTCGCCGAGGACATCGAGGGCGAGGCCCTCGCCACCCTGGTGGTCAACAAGCTGCGCGGCACCCTCCACGTGGCTGCCGTCAAGGCCCCGGGCTTCGGCGACCGCCGCAAGGCCATGCTCGAGGACATCGCCATCCTCACGGGTGGTCGGGTGATCACCGACGATCTCGGCATCAAGCTCGAGAACGTCAAGTGGGAAGACCTGGGTGAGGCCAAGAAGGTCACTATCACCAAGGACGACACCACCATCGTCACCGACGCCGACAGTGCCGCTCGTCGCGAGGCGATCGCCGGCCGCGTCAAGCAGATCCGCAACCAGGTCGAGGAGACCACCTCGGACTACGACCGCGAGAAGCTGCAGGAGCGGCTCGCCAAGCTGGTCGGTGGTGTGGCAGTGATCCGTGTCGGTGCCGCCACCGAGACCGAGATGAAGGAGAAGAAGGCCCGCGTCGAGGACGCCATGCACGCCACCAAGGCGGCCGTCGAGGAGGGCATCGTCCCCGGCGGCGGCGTCGCCCTGCTGCGTGCCATCCCGGCCATCGACAAGGTCGAGGCCCAGGGTGACGTCAAGGTCGGCGTGGGGATCGTCCGCCGCGCGCTCGAAGAGCCGTCGCGCCAGATCGCCATCAACGCCGGCGAAGAGGGCTCGGTGGTCGTCCGCGACGTGATGGCCCAGAAGGGCAACCACGGCTTCAACGCCGCCACCGGCAAGATGGAGGACCTCGTCGCCTCCGGCGTCATCGACCCCGCCAAGGTGACCAAGACGGCGCTCCTCAACGCCGCCTCGATCTCCGGCCTGATGCTCACCACCGAAGCCCTCATCTCCGAGATCAAGGAAGATGAGAAGCCGGCCCCGGCGGCCGGTGGCATGGGTGGTATGGGCGGCGGGATGGACTACTAGTCCTCCCGACCCTCACCGCGTCGTTCTCAACCGCCCCGGTTCGCCGGGGCGGTTTCGTTTTTCCTCGGCCGCCGCCCTTCCCTCTGGGCCGACTTTCAATACCAGCTGATGTTTTCTAAGATAGTGACATGAGACTTCTTCGGCCAGGGAGGGCGCGGCGCCGGGCCTCTCGATGGCTCGCGCTCGTCGTGCTCGCCCTGGTGGCCGCGGTGGGCTGTGCTCGGCCGGCACCCCTGCCGCCCCTGCCGCCGTCGCCTCCCCCGGCGGCAGCGCCGCCGCGCCTCGGGGGCGCTGCCCCTCGCGAGCCAGAAGTCGTTCTCGAGCCCTTGGCCGGCCCGCCAGCCCCCCGGCCGTCGCTGTCGGCTCGCCAGGAGCTGCGGACGGCCCGGGCCCTCGAACTGCCGAACCCGCTTCCTACCTATCCCGCGGAGCTCATCCAGCTCGCCTTGCCGGCTTACGAGGTGGTGGTCCGCTTCGTGGTCGATGAGCAAGGGCAGGTGGCTTCGGTCGCTCCCAGCCCCCTGGCCAGCTCGACGCACGGGCCCTACAGCGCGCGGTTTGCCGCCGCAGTCGCGGCGGCGCTCGCCAGCTGGCGCCTGCCTCCAGCCGAGGTCCAGACCTTCTTCGATGCCCGCTTCCGCTTCGAGGTCCATGCCGGCAAGCCGGTGGTGAGCTCGCTGGGGCCCGCGGCTTGCCCCGCCGAACCGCTGCCGCCGTAGGTCGCGCTACTCCGCGCCGCTGCCGGCAGCGAGCCGGACCTGGCGTAGGGAGGAGCGCAGCTCGGCCAGGGAGAGCTCCTTGAGAGCCGCGAGTTCGCCACCCTCGACCCAGCGACGGTTCACCAGCAGCCGGCGCTCGAGCAGGAGGGTCGAGGGCTCGGGTGCGCTGAGGGAGTGTGAGAAGGTGCCGACCGCATTGCTCACCGTCTGGTCCTGCCCACCTTCGAGGCTCCAGCCGGTGGGCAGGCGGACCTTGATCGTCACTTCCACCAGCTGCGGCCTGACGACCACCGGCTCGCTGCGCTCGCTGAGCAGCCGAGGCTCGGGCAAGCTGAGGCCGAGTGGCAGCCGGAGGGCGAAACGGTCGCTGCCGGCCGGCAGAAAGCCGGGCAGAGCGAGCGAGCCGGCGACGCTGAGGCGCGGCACGTCGGCGGTCTCGGACGCGGCCTCGACGTTGATCGCGCCGATCTCGGCGGCTGGCAGCAGGAGAGCGAGGAGTCGCCGTACGAGGGCCTCGACCTCGGCGGCGCTGCGCGTCGCGAGGGCATCGAGAAGGTAGGCCGCCGTGCTGCCGGTAAGGGTCAGGCCGGCGCCGCCGGCAGCCTTGCCGTCCGGCCCGACGCTCAGCTGCACGGCGAGGCGGCTGGCCTCCAGGGGCGCGAGGGTGGGGGTCTCGACCAGCTCACCTCCGCCATCGCGAACCACCAGGGCCTGCTGGCCCTGAGTCGACGGGTGGATCCAGGCGATGCCGCCGCGTTCGAGCGTGGGATCCACGAAGAGATAGCCGCCAGCGCGGGCACCAACCAGAGCTTCCGGCGGCAGCTGGCGATCAGGCACGGCGACGATCAGATGGTTGAAGAGCGCGGAGCTGGCGAAGGCCGGGTCCACCCGCGCATCGTCAGCGGCGAGGATCAGCGCCGGATAGGCCACGATCCCGACCTCGCGCAGCAAGTCGATGAGGAGAAACGACTTGCCCTTGCAGTCCCCCCAGCGGTTGGCGAGCACTTCGCTGGGCGGGTAGGGTCGGTAGCCGCCGACCCCGACCTCGACCGCGACGTAGCGCACCTTCTGCTGCACGAAACGGGTGAGGGCGGCGAGCCGGTCCGGCACGCTGGCCGCGCCGCCGATCAGGTTGCGGGCCTCGTGGCGCACGGCCTCCTCGGCACGGGGGAGGTCGGCAGTCAGCTTGGAAAACCAGCGTCCAACCTCCGTCCAGTCGCCCGCGCCGCCCCAAGAATAGAGCAGCGTCGGCCCCTGGGACGTCGTGGCGAGCGCGTAGTCGAGCGCTGCGGCCCGCGGCAGGTCCACCGCGGTGACCCGCACGCCATCCGCCGCCGGTGCCAGCGTCAGGCCGCTGGCGGGCCCCAGGAGGTGGTAGCGCAGGCCAGCCGCGCCCCGGACCTCGACGCTCAGCCGGCCGGTGGCTTCGCCGCCGGTCAACCGGATGGTGCCGGCGGGGAAGTACGGCCGAGCGCGCACGCTGTGGTCGATGCTGAGCAGCGAGCCGAGGGGTAGGGGAGGAAAGCGCAGCACCCGATAGCGCGCCGAGCTGTGGAGCTCGCTGCCGCCCGGCAGCTGGACCTCGTCGATGGCGTCGCGGCGGAGCTTGACGGGCTTGTCGCCCGGGCTGCTGCTGGCCGCTTCGAGCCGTTCGAGGGCGCGATGGTCGTCGAGATAGAGGGAGTAGGTGGACCAGGCGGCAAGGTCCGCGTCCGAGTCGATCTGCACCCGCAGCCGGGTGGTCTCGACGACCGAGCCATCGGCTTCGATCTGGTGCACGATGGTCCGTTCGAGGACGCGGGCTCCGGCCGTGGCGGGGGCGAGCGCGGCGACGTAGACCGCGAGGCAGACGAGATGGTGCCGGCCCATCACAGCCTCAGTCGCCTTTGCGCAGCGCCAGGCCCTGGGTGTCGTTGCGCACCGCCGTCGCCCAGAGGTTGCGCAGCAGGCCGTAGTCGTCCCGGCCCATGAACTGGGCGGCGTGGGTCTCGAAGATGCGGTGGTAGGTGAGCTGATGGGCGGCAGCGTCGAGCTTCCACTCGGTGGCGAAGCGACCCACCGGCGGCTCTGCGCTGCGGTCGTCCGGCAGGGCGCCGAGCTGCCAGTTGGCGGGCCAGGACAGGGCCAGCTGCAGCTCGTCGCGGCTCCCGTAGTCGAGCATCACCGGCGTGCGCCGCTGCTCGGGGGGCACGGCGAAGATCTGCGCGGTCGGTCCGAGCGGCTGGCTAGGCGAGTAGGACGCCTCGTCGCCGAGGACGGACTCCTCCGCCTGAGTGAGCCGGAAGGTCGCCTCGGCCCAACCGTCGTCGACGGCCTGGGCGGCGATGATGTCGCTGACCACCAGGCCATTGAAGCGCGCCTCGAGCCACGCCTTCCACACCTGGCCTGGCGTCTCCTCGCCGAAGATCGCCGCCAGCTGGTCTTCGGCGCGGTGCCCCGTCATCCGCACCCTGCCCTCGCCTCTCAACCGGCCATCGTCGCCGACTGTGAGGGTGACGGTCGCCTGTCGTTGGTGGTTGGCGAACTCGCTCGTCGGCAGGGTGATCAGCTCCGGCTTGCGGCGGCGGAAGAGCACAGCCTGTGTGCCCTCGTGCTCGGCGTCGAGATGACCGAACGCCAGGCTGCGGTCGCCGGGATCGAGGAAGACGGGCTGGCCGTCGAGGACCACCCGCACGACGGGGCGATCGAACCACACGATGCTCGGCAGGGTGGAGTCGAAGATCCCGTCGCGGCGGCTGGCGGTCCACACCAGGTCGGCCTTGAGTCGGCTGGCGTCGAGCAGGGTCACCAGGAGCAGCGCCTTCGCCGCGTAGTCGCCGCGGCGGGCGGCGAGCACAGCGTCGGGGCCGTCGGACTCGGCCACCAGGACCCCTGGCACTGGCTCGGTAGCGATCTCGTCGCGCACGAAGCGGTGAATCGCCATGGCCTGTTCGCGGGGCGCCTTGGCCTGGCCCACGATCTCCCTGGCGCGCCGCCGCGCGGCCGTGTCGTTGCGCCGCGCCGGACCGTAGTTGGCCTCGTCGATCAGCTCGCAGGTCGAGGCCCAGGTGTCGAGCAAGGGGTCCACCCCGTACTTGGTGGGCACCACCATGAAGCGAGCGGCGAGGTCCGTGGTCGGGAAGCCGTAGGGCTCGTCGGGGAGCGGTGGCGCGTTGCGGACCTCGGCGGTGAGGTCGGTGCCCAGCGCGCTCTTGGCGTCCGAGACCTGGATGCCGACGTGCATCGGGTCGCGGCTCCAGCCGCGGGCCGCGATCTCCTTCGGCATGTGGTAGACGATGCGGGAGCGTAGGACCGGGATGTCTTCCTGGAAGACCCACGGCTCGAGGAAGAAGATCGAGTCGAACTTGATCTCGTAACGCAGGTCGAGGATCGCGCCGACCTCGACGCCGGGAAAGGCGATGGCGGTCACCGACAGCCGGCGGGAGCGCGAGCTGCGCCGTTCGAAGATTGACTTCTCGTCCAGGGGCAGCACCCTGCCGTCGGCCAGGACGGTGCGCCCGGAGAGCTCCTTGAGGCGATAGAAGGGGCTGTGGAAGATCTCAAGCTCACCCTGGTCCTTCTTGCCGGCCTCGGTGAGGACCTTCACCCTCGCCTCGACGACCAGCGTCGACGACTGCTGCTGGCGTGCCGGGTCCAGCATCTGGAAGTCACCGTGGCGGTAGAGGACGACCGCGGGCGCGTTCGGCTGGCCGGGGACGGCCTGGAGAGCCGCCTCTTCGGAGCTCACCGGTGGGAAGCCGGCAGCCATCGCCGGGTGATCGAGAAACGGCAGCGAGAGACTGAGGGCCAGGAAGGGCAGCACGCGTGGACGCATGGGGGAGGATCCTCGGGATCAGAGGGGATCTTTCAGGAGTTGCAACGGCATTGTCCGTAGTTTAGTGCCAGGGAGGGTAATTGCCTAGCTGAGGCTTCACGAGCGGGTCGGCGAGATTGACTTTTGCCGGTGCAAGAGTATTATTTTGGCATGTCAAAAAACCAGGCTTCGGCGAGCCCGCCGGAGGAGGTGACCGCGACGGAGCCAGGCTGGCACAGCTCGGTGCGCCAGCCGTCGCTGCCCGAGGCCTTCTCGACCGTGCGGGTGCCGCACGGTGCGTCCTTCTGGCGCAAGCTGTTGGCCTTCTCCGGCCCGGGACTGATGGTCGCGGTGGGCTACATGGACCCAGGCAACTGGGCTACGGACCTCGCCGCCGGGGCCCGCTTTGGCTACACGCTGCTCTCGGTGGTGCTGATCTCGAACTTCATGGCGATCCTGCTCCAGCACCTCGCCGTGAAGTTGGGCGTCGTGGCGGGGCGCGACCTGGCCCAGGCCTGTCGCGACCACTACTCCCGGCCCGTGTCCCTTGGCCTCTGGGTGCTCTGCGAGCTGGCGATCGCCGCCTGCGACCTCGCCGAGGTGATCGGCGCCGCCGTGGCGCTCAACCTCCTCTTCGGCATCCCCCTGGTGGTCGGGGTCATCATCACCGCGTTGGACGTCCTGGTCGTCCTCTTCTTGCAGTCGCGGAGCTTCCGCTACGTCGAGAGCCTGGTAGCGGGCCTGATCGTGGTGATCGGTAGCTGCTTCGCCTACGAGATCATCGTCTCGCGCCCCGAGCTCGGGGGGATCCTCGCCGGCCTGGTGCCGCAGCCCCAGGTGGTGATCAACCCGGAGATGCTCTACATCGCGATCGGCATCCTCGGGGCGACGGTGATGCCGCACAACCTCTACCTGCACTCTTCGATCGTCCAGACCCGTGCCTTTGCCCGCGACGACGCCGGCAAGTCGATGGCGATCCGCTTCGCCACCATCGACTCCACCGTCTCACTCCTGCTCGCTTTTTTCATCAACGCGGCCATCCTCGTGCTGTCGGCCGCTGCTTTCCACGGTAGCGGCCACCACGAGGTGGCCGACATCGGCGACGCCTACAACCTGCTCACGCCGGTCCTCGGAGCGTCCCTCGCCAGCACTCTCTTTGCGGTGGCCCTGCTGGCGTCGGGCCAGAACTCGACTCTCACCGGGACCATGGCCGGACAGATCGTCATGGAGGGGTTCCTCGAGCTGCGCCTGCGCCCTTGGGTGCGCCGGCTGCTGACCCGTCTGGTGGCGATCGTGCCCGCGGCCATTGTTGCCGGGCTCTACGGCGAGCGAGGCGTCGGGGAGCTGCTGATCCTGTCGCAGGTGATCCTCTCCCTCCAGCTCTCGTTCGCCGTCGTGCCGTTGGTCCAGTTCACCGGCGACCGCCTGAAGATGGGGCGGTTCGCCAACCCGCGCTGGCTGTCGCTGCTTTCCTGGTTGGTGGCGGCGGTGATCGTGGGACTCAATCTTTACCTGCTGTTCCAGGTCGCCAGCGAGCACCTTGGCGGCTGAGGGCGAGGGCGGGAGACTCCATGTATCGCCACATCCTCATCCCCCTCGACTGCGGACCCACCGACGAGGTGATCCTGCAGCACATCCGGCCCCTGGCGCGGCTGACCGGCGCGCGTCTCACCCTCGTCCACGTCGCCGACGGTTTCATGGCTCGCCACCAGTACCGGCTGGCCGAGTCTCCCGAGATGAAGGCGGACCGCGCCTACCTGGAGCGGCGGCGCGCCGAGCTCGCCGCCGAGGGCTTCGAGGTCGATTGGGTGCTCGCCTGCGGCGAGCCGCCGGTGGAGATCCTGGCGCTGGTCGACAAGGAAGACTGCGATCTCATCGCGATGGCCACCCACGGCCACCGCTTCCTCGCCGACCTCATCCTCGGCAGCACCGCGCACACCATCCGCCACCGCACCGAGGTGCCCGTGCTGATGGTGCGGGCGCGAAAGTGAGGCGAGTGGCGTAGTTTGAGGGAGTCACACCGTCGAGGGCGTTGCCCGACGGCCAACGGGAGTTCGACGCCGGGCCACGGA
This sequence comes from uncultured Thermoanaerobaculia bacterium, assembly GCA_964420075.1. Lineage (GTDB taxonomy): Bacteria > Acidobacteriota > Thermoanaerobaculia > Multivoradales > SZUA-115 > CAYQRE01. Next base: position 18,876 of record CAYQRE010000012.1, read on the forward strand.
AGGCCGTGCCCCGGCGCCGTCTCGGAGCTAGTGCACCGGGCCCGTGGGCACGGCGTCGTAGTGCTGCTGGGTGCGCACCGGAGCCGGCGGCCGGGGCGGCAGATGGCGCGGATTGGCCTGCATCGCCGCCATGACCTCGGCGATCCCCCGCTCGAGCTGCGCGTCGCGGCCGGCGATCAGCGCCGCGGGGTCGTTGTCCACCTCGATGTCCGGCGCGACGCCGTAGCCTTCGATGATCCAGCGACCGTCGATCGACACCGAGGCGCTCTCAGGCACGAAGACCTGGCCGCCGTCGATCAGCGGACCGTGATCGGAGATCCCCACCACTCCTCCCCACGAGCGCTTGCCGACGAGCGGCCCGAGCCCGGCCTGGCGGAACATGTAGGGGAAGATGTCGCCGTCCGAGGCGGAGGTCTCCGACAGCAGGCAGACCATCGAGCCCCAGAAGGTGCTGCCGGGGTAGGTGGCCGGTCGCTCGTCGGTGCGCGCCCAATCGACCCCGAGCAGACCGCGGCGCAGCCGCTCGATGATCATCGGCGAGACGAAGCCGCCACCGTTGCCGCGGACGTCGACCACCAGCCCTTCCTTGCGGATTTGCGGGAAGTACCACTTGATGAACTCGCGCATCCCATCCTCACCCATGTCCGGGATGTGGAGGTAGCCGACGCGGCCGCCGGTGGCCTCCGCCACCTTCGCCCGGTTGCGGTCCACCCAATCGAGGTAGATCAGCTCGGTCTCGCTGGTGATCGGGTGGTAGCTCACCTTGCGCGCACCGTCGAGGCTGGGCTTGCCGTTGAGGGTGAGCTCCACCTGGCGGTCGGCCTTGTTGCGGAGGAACTGGTAGGGGTCTTCGTTGGCCTTGAGCTCGTGACCGTCGATCGCCAGCACGTAGTCGCCCACCCGGGCGTCGACGCCGACCTCGGTGAGCGGGGCGCGGTAGCGGTCCTCGTCGTTCTCGCCGCTGAAGATCTTGCTGATGCGGAAGCGGCCGCTAGCCTCGTCGAGGGCGAAGCGGGCCCCGGGCAGGGCGACCCGGGCTCGTTTCGGCAGGTCGTAGTCACCACCGGAGACGTAGGAGTGTGAGGTGCTGAGCTCGGCGATCATCTCGCCCAGCAGGTAGTTGAGGTCCGAGCGGTGGCCGACGTCGGGCAGCAGGGCCCGGTAGCGGTCCCCGATCGCCTTCCAGTCGTAGCCGTGCATGTTCTCGACATAGAACCAGTCGCGGAAACGCCGCCAGACCTCGTCGAAGGCGTTGCGCCACTCCTCGGCCGGGATGCGATCCACCTTGAGGCCGCTCGTCGAGACGACCTTCTTGCCACCGTCCCCGCCGGGCCGGGCGTCCATCAACGTCCAGGACTGACCTTCCTGCACGAGGAGCTTGGTGCCGTCCTCAGAGATCGTGTAGCCGCCGATCTCGCCAGCGAGCTGGGTCAGCTTGCGGTCGGCCAGCGAGAAGACGTGCAGCGAGGGCGGAGCGTAGCTTTCGCGGCCCAGGAAGCCGGCACCCGCCATGACCAGGAAGACGTTCTCGGCGTTGGCACTGAGCCCGAAGTAGTTCTCCGGCGGCAACGGGAAGAGCATGGCGCGGCTCGCGATGCCGTCGAAGTCGATCACCAGGGTCTTGCCGGCCTCGGCGCTCGCCGGCTTCTCGCCGTCCTTTTTCTCGGCCTTGGCCCCCGGCTTCTTGTCGTCTTTCGCCGCCTCGGCCTTGGCCGGCTCGTCCAGCGACACCTCGTCGCTCTGCGCGGGAAAGAGGTGGCCGACGTCCTTGCGCAAGGCCAACGCCACGACGCTGCGGTGACGGTTGGTCGCGAAGTTGAGCTCGAGCGAGGAGAACTGCGGGGCCCATTCGCGGTCGGCGAGGACGTACAGGTAGTTGCCGTTGGGGTCCCAGGCCGGGCTGGTGGTGTTGAACAGCTCGTCGCTCACCCGGTGCAGCGTGCCGTCCGCCCGGCCCCAGATGTAGACCGCGGCGTAGGAAGCGTCGTTGCTCATGCTGAAGGCCAGGTAGTTGCTGTCCGGGGACCACACGTAGTCGAGGAGGAAGCCGCGGGGATCGTCCGCCACCTGCACCACCTTGCGCTCGGCCACGGTGAGCACGAAGAGCTTGCCGTCCATGTCCGAGAAGGCGATGCGCTGGCTGTCCGGGGACCACACCGGCCGGTAGCGCATGCGGCTGCCGCCGTCGGTCAGCTGCGTGGGCGGCGCGGAGCCGTCCTGCGGTACGACGTAGATCTCTTCCTCGCCGTCGAGATCAGAGATGAAGGCGATCTCACGCCCGTCCGGTGACCAGGCGGCGGCCTTGTCGTGGGCGTTCGAACTGTGGGTGAGGTTGCGGGTCGGGCCCTTCTCGATCGGCGCCGAGAAGAGATCACCGCGGGCCGCAAAGACCACCCGCTCGCCCTTCGGCGAGAGCTCGGCGCCCTCGATCTCGCCCTCGGCCGAGACCTGGGCGGGCCGCTTGCTGACGCCGTCGTCGGGCACCCAGATGCGGATCGCCGAGGTCTGGCCGCTGGCGGCGTCGAGGATCTGCAGCTGGCCGCCGAGCTCGAAGATGATCTTCTGGTTGGCTTCGTCGGCCGACGGCCAGCGCACGTCCCACGTGGTGCTGTGGGTGAGCTGCTCCGGCTCCTGGGTGAGGGTGAAGGGCTGGCGGTAGAGGTTCAAGGTGCCGTCGCGGTCGGAAGCGAAGTAGAGCTTGTCGCCGAACCACATCGGGTCACGATCGGTCCGCGGGTTCTGGGTCAGCCGGCTGACCTGATCGGTCTTCAGATCGAAGAGATAGAGGTCCTGTGCCCAACCGCCCTGGTAGCGCTTCCAGGTGCGGAAGTCGCGCGACAGGGGCGAGTAGGCGACCTTGGTGCCGTCCGGGGAGAGCGCGCCGGCGCCCGAGGTGGGCATCGGCAGCGCGGTCGACGGGCCACCCTCCAGGGGCACCGTGTAGAGGCGGCTGTCGGAAACGTCCCAGGTGTCCTGGTAGGAGCGGTAGAGCACGCTCTTGCCGTCGGGGGTCCAGCCGACGACCTGGTGGTCGTAGCCCCAGCGGGGCGGCAGCGGCCCGCGCGCCGGGTAGAAAGTCAGCTGGCGGGGCACGCCACCCTGCGCCGGCATCACATAGACCTGCTCGTCGCCGTCGTATTGACCGGTGAAGGCGAGCCACTTGCCATCGGGGGAGAACTTGGGGAAGAGCTCGAGCCCGGGGTGGCTGGTGAGCCGGCGGGCGACACCGCCCTGGCTGCTGGTGAGCCAGAGGTCACCGGCGTAGACGAAGACGACGCGGTCGCCCGCGAGGTCGGGGAAGCGCAGCAGGCGGGTCTCGAGGTAGCCCGCGCCGGGCTCGGCAGCCGCGGCGGCCTGCTCCGGGGCCGCCACGGCGAGTAGCAACAGCGCTCCGAGAAGGCCCCGGAGGAGCCGGTTCCTGATCTGCATCCTTCGATCTCCCATGTCGATGGCTTCTTGTCGATTGCGGTCTGTCGGTCGCTTTCTGTTGATCGCGCTCTGTCGATCGCGTTCTTGGGCCTGCGGGGCGGCGCCTCACGGGCACCTGTCGTCGAGCTTACTACGGCCGTCGGCGCTAGAGGTTTGAAGGGCGAGTGGCTTGCATCCGTTGTCGTGGGTTTGCGACAGCGGGCCGGATCACCTATGCTTTGCCGGATCTGCGCCGCCCCGCCGGGCTCGTCCCCCGCGCCCGCGAAACGACGAGCCCGCGATCCGACGAGCCCGCAACCCAACGAGGCCTCCACCGAACGATTCGGAGCGAAGGCTGCTTTCCATCGAGAGACACATGGAGATCTACGGCAACATCCTGGAGACGCTCGGCAACACGCCGCTAGTGCGTCTGGCGCGTTTCTCCCCGAGCGGCGCCCCGCTGGTGGCGAAGATCGAGTTCTTCAACCCCGGGTCCAGCGTCAAGGACCGCATCGGGGTGGCGATGATCGAGGCGGCGGAGCGCAGCGGCGAGCTCAAGCCCGGCGGCCTGATCGTCGAGCCCACCTCCGGCAATACCGGCCTCGGGCTCGCCATCGCTGCGAACCTGAAAGGCTACCGGTTGATCTGTACCGCCGCGGACAAGATCTCCAAAGAGAAGGTCGCGTTGCTCGAGGCCTACGGCGTCGAGGTGATCCTCTGCCCCACCCAGGTGGCCGCCGACGATCCGCGCTCCTACTACAAGGTCGCCGAGCGCATCCGCGACGAGCGGGGGGCCTTCCTGCCGTACCAGTACCACAACCAGGCGAACCCCGAGGCGCACTACCGCACCACCGGCCCGGAGATCTGGCGGCAGACCGACGGCAAGATCACCCATTGGGTGGCGGGCATGGGCACTGGCGGTACGATCAGCGGTACCGCCCGCTATCTGAAGGAGATGAACCCGGCGATCCGCGTCGTCGGCGTGGACCCGGTGGGTAGCGTCTACGCCTATTACAAAGACCACGGCAAGATGCCGCCGGAGGAGAAGATCCATCAGTACCTGATCGATGGCATCGGCGAGGACTTCCTGCCGGGCTCGATCTGGCTCGACACCATCGACGAAGTGATCACGGTGACCGACCCCGAAGCCTACGACACCGTCTTCGAGCTGGCGCGCAAGGAGGCGATCTTCACCGGCTCCTCGGGTGGGGCGGCGGCAGCGGCGGCCCGGCGGGTCGCGGCGGCGGCCGGGCCAGACGCCCTGGTGGTGACCCTCTTCCCGGACTCCGGTGAGCGCTACCTCTCGAAGCTCAACCCGCATTGGCTGGGCCAGCGAGGGCTTACCGTGCCGGCCTGCGGCGGGTAGGCAACGGCCCAGCCGGCGCTGCCGAGGGACCCACGACCATGGCCATTGATGCCGAGAGCTTCCGCGACGCCCTCCGCCATTTCCCGGCCGGGGTGACCATCGTGACGATCAAGAGCGGTGAGGACGTCCATGGCCTCACCGTGTCGGCCTTCGCCTCGGTCTCTCCCGACCCACCGCTCGTCGCCGTGATCATCGATCGCCGGCACGGTGCCCAACAGATGCTCGAGCGCGAGGATGCGGTCTTTGCCGTCAACATCCTCGCCGAGGAGCAACAGGACCTCTCCAACCGCTTCGCCTGGTCGCGCGACGACCGCTTCGGCCTCGGCGACTGGACCACGGCGGTCACCGGGGCCCCCGTGCTCGCCGACGCGCTCGCCTGGCTCGACTGCCGGATCTACAGTCGCCTGCCTGCGGGTACCCACACGATCTACATCGGCCAGGTCGTGGCGAGCGCGGTGCCGCGCTCGGACCAGTCGCCGTTGCTCTACTGGAACCGCGAGTACCGCCGCCTCGAGCCCAAGCCCTGAGGCCACGGGAGGAAGCGTCGTGAGCGATCCCGCCGCGCGCCGGAGCACCACCTTCGTCCTCGTCGCCGCGACCCTCGGGCTTGCTCTCCTCGCCGGGTCCACGACGGGTGCGGAGCCCGCGGCGAGCGGGCGCGACGCCTACCTCGCGCGGGTGCGTGCTCTCCTCGCGCGCGCGCCCCTCGTCGACGGTCACAACGACCTGCCCTGGGCCCTGCATGAGAAGTTCGCCGGCCGGCTCGACCAGGTCGACCTCGCGACCGACCTCGCCAGCGGCGAGAAGGCCCTGCAAACCGATCTGACTCGCCTGCGTCGTGGTGGGGTGGGCGGGCAATTCTGGTCGGTCTACGTGCCGGTCGATCTGCAGGGCCCGGCAGCGGTCGCCGCCACTTTCGAGCAGATCGACCTCGTCCACCGCCTGGTGGCCCGCTACCCGCAGAGCTTCGAGCTCGCCACCACGGCGGACGACGTGCTGCGCAGCCAGCGTGCCGGCAAGGTCGCCTCGTTGATCGGCCTGGAGGGCGGACACTCGATGGGAGACTCGCTCGCTCTGCTCCGCCAGCTCTATGCCGCCGGGGCGCGGTACATGACGCTCACCCATTGGCAGAGCACCGCCTGGGCCGATGCCGCCACCGACGCTCCGCGGCATGGCGGCCTGACGGCCTTCGGCGAGGAAGTGATCCGCGAGATGAACCGCCTCGGGATGCTGGTGGACCTCTCGCACGTGGCCACCGCGACGATGCGCGACGCCCTCACGGCGAGCGCGGCGCCGGTGATCTTCTCCCACTCCTCGGCGCGGGCGCTCTGCGATCACCCCCGCAACGTGCCGGACGACGTGCTCGGCCTGGTGGCAGCCAACGGCGGCGTGGTGATGGTCAACTTCCTGCCACTCTTCGTCTCCGAGGCGGTGCGCCAGGACGAAGCGGCGGCGGCAGCGGAGAAGGCGCGCCTCGAGAGCCTATGGATCGGCGCTCCCGCCGAAGCGGCGGCGGCCTTCGCAGCGTGGCGCCGCGAGCACCCCGAGCCGCGGGCGACCCTCGAGCAGGTGGCCGACCACATTGATCACATCCGGCAGGTGGCGGGCATCGACCACGTGGGCCTGGGCTCGGACTTCGACGGCATCGAGGCCGTGCCCGTGGGGCTGGAAGATGTCGCGAGGTTCCCCGACCTCCTCGCCGAGCTGGCCCGCCGCGGCTACTCGGACGACGACCTCGCCAAGGTCGCGGGCGGCAACGTGCTGCGGGCACTGCGGCGGGCGGAGGAGGTGGCGAAGCGTCTGCAGGCAGCACGGGCGCCGTCCGAGAAGACCCTCGCCGAGCTCGACGGCGCCACCGGCGCGCCGCCGAGCCCGCCCTGATGCCGCGAAGGCCAGCGAGCTAGGCCCGCGCCGCGCCGGCGCTACGACCGGTCAGCAGGCCGGCGGCGCCGAGGAGGACCGAGATCACCCCGGCGACCTTGGTGCCAAGCGGGCCGCAGACGATGCAGGAGATACCACCCGGAGTGATCATCAGGCCGCCAACGATGATGATCCAGGCCCAGCCCACCACCCGCAGGAACTTGCTCATGGCGCACATCTCCTTATGACCAAAGGTCGCGCCGCCTCCTCGATTGGAGGCGGTCGACGTAGGGGCCGGGAGGCGAAGCGAGGCCGAGGCGGACTGCACGGCGCCGCCAAGGATCGGGAGGCGCTGGCGGAGGCTTGCTGGTTCTCTTGGGCGTGCGCGGTGGGAGAGCGTTACGGCGCTTCGAGGGGCTCGCCGGGGAAGATCTCGAGGCAGACCTTGCCGAAGTGCCGGCCGGCGGCCAGGTGCTCGAAGGCGGCGCGGGCGTCGGTCCATGGCGAGACCCGATCGACGACCGGCCGCAGCTGATGGTGGCTGATCGCCCGGTTCATCGCCTCGAAGCTCTCGCGGTGGCCGACCAGCACCCCCTGCAGCCGCACCTGTTGCATGAAGATCGGGACCACGTTGAGCTCCCTCACGCCGCCGGCGAGGACGCCGATCATGGCGACGGTGCCGCCGAAGCGGGTGGCCCGCAGGGACTCGGCGAGGGTGCCGGCGCCGCCCACCTCGACGACGAGGTCGACGCCGCGACCGCCGGTGAGGTCCTTGGCGCGAGCGCCCCAGCCCGGCTCGCGGCGGTAGTTGATCCCCTCCCAGGCGCCGAGCGCGCGGGCTCGTGCGAGCTTCTCGTCGCTTCCCGAGGTGATGATCACCCGCGCCCCGGCGAGCTGGGCGAATTGCAGGGCGAAGAGCGCGACGCCCCCCGTCCCCTGCACCAGAACGGTGTCCCCGGCTTGCAGGTCGCCTTGGCCCAGGAGGGCGTTCCAGGCGGTGAGCGCGGCACAGGGCAGGGTGGCGGCCTCGGCGTCCGTGAGGTGGGCGGGCGGCGCCACCAGGCTTGCCGCCGGCACGACCATCCGCTCGCAGAGGGTGCCGTCGAGGGGGCCGCCGAGGGTCGAGCGCACCTTCTCGCGCGTCGGCTCGCCGGCCAGCCAGCGCTGGGCGAAGATCGGCACGGCGCGGTCACCGACCTGCCAGCCCGTGACCGTCGGCCCCAACTCTGTCACCACCCCGACGCCGTCGGAGCAGGGAATGAGGGGGAGCCTCTGCTTGGGGTTGTACTGGCCGACGACGGTCAACCAATCACGGTAGTTGAGCGAGACGGCGCGCATCGCGAGCGCCACCTCGCCGGGGCCCGGCTCGCGGGCCGGGCGCTCCCCGAGGTGGAGATGGTCGAGGCCGAAGCCGTCGCGGACCTCGAAGGCGCGCATCGTCCTCACCTCGCCGCTCATGCCGGCGGCTCGTTCAAGGTGAGGAGCGGCGGGTTGTGGGGAGGGTAGCGATCGCTCAGCAGAGCGAAAGCCTCGTCGCCGTCGAGCGCGCTGTCGAAGGTCACCGTCTCGCTGCAGCCAGCGCGGCGGTTGACCTCGCCGAGGAGGTGGTCGGCGAAGTCCCCGCGGCCGGTGGTGAAGCTCCTCAGGGCGGCGCGCACCAGGTCGCGGCCCTGGACCTCGATGGCGGGGCTCGCCAGCAGCTCCTCGATGACCCGGGCGATCTCGGCCGGGGCGAGCCCGAAGCGCTTCCCACGGAGGTTCCAGACCAGCTCGCAGAGGACGACGAAGTTGATGTACAAGATCTCGCCCTCACGCTCGGCTGAGGCCACCAGCTGGCGCGCCACGGGGGATTGCTCGGGGTCGTCGGCGGCGAGGTAGCGCAGCAGGACGTTGGTATCGAGGCCCCTCATCGCGGAGCCGGCTCTCCGCGCCTCGCGGCATCCTTTGTCCGCGAGCGCTCGTCTTCGGCGGCCACGGCATCGAGAACGGCCTGGTGCATCTCGGCGATGCTCACCGGCTCGCTGCCCCGGCGCCGGAGCATCCCGTAGAGGTCACCGACGGCACGCTGCGGCCGTCGGACGCGCACCGAGCCGTCCGGCTCGAGGCTGAACTCCAGCCGGTCGCCAGCGTCCACCCGGAGGTACTCGCGCACCTCCTTGGGGATCGTGACCTGGCCTTTGCTGGTGAGGGTTGCCGCTGGCATCTCCATCTCCTTACCGAGCGTAAGGAGATGGTATCGAATCACCGCGGGCCGTGTCTACCTCCCCGCCGGCACCTCGGGAGCGGCGGCCAGCGTCCGCTCGGTATCGGCCACAGCGTAGGCGAGGATGGCGTGGGCGGCGACGTTCTGTTGCAGGGCCGCCGGGTCGATCATCGCCAGGGTGTCGCTCGCCGTGTGGTGGACGTCGAAGTAGGGTGCCGCGTCTTCCCAGAGGGCGAAGGTGGGGATGCGCGCTGGCCGCAAGGGGATGAGGTCGGCGCCACCCGTCTCGTCGTTGTGCCCGAGCTGAATGCCGAGCGGCAGCAAGAGGCTCGCGATCCGCTCGACGAGGGGCAGGTCGGCGGGCGCGACCCGCGAGGTGAAGCGCCAGACCGGAGCGGCGCCGAGGTCGGACTCGAAGGCGGCCCGATGCCTGGCGAGCTCGCTGGCGTGCTGCTCGGCGTAGGCGCGCGCGCCCGAGAGCCCGAACTCCTCATTGGCGAAAAGCACCACGCGCAGCGTCCGGCGTGGTCGTTGCGGCAGCTCGGCGATCAGCTTGGCGGCCCCCATCATGATGGCGCAGCCGGCGCCGTCGTCGACGGCCCCGGTGCCGAGGTCCCAAGAATCGAGGTGGGCCCCGAGGAGGACGATCTCTTCCGGTTTCTCGCGCCCCACCACCTCACCGATGACGTTGGCCGAGGAGGCCTCGGGCAGAGTGCGGGTCAGCAGCTGCAGGCGGAAGGTCACGTCCTTGCCGCTCGCCACCTGCGTCGCCAAGAGGTCGGCGTCGGGGTTCGAGAGGGCGGCGGCGGGGATCCTCGGCACGCCATCCTGGTAGCGGGTACCACCGGTGTGGGCGATGCGGTGCGGCGAGGTGCCGGCGGAGCGGATGAGGACGGCGACCGCCCCCTTGCGCGCCGCTTCCGAGGGGCCGGCGCCGCGCTTGGCGACGGCGTCACGGTAGCCCACCTCGTCCTGGGTGCGCTGCATGCGACCGTCGATGAAGACGATCTTGCCGGTGGCGGCTCCCGCCGGCAGGGCGCGCAGTGCCTCGAGCGACTCCACGCGCAGGACGGGCGCGGTCAAGCCCTCGTCCGGGGTGGCGACGCTACCGCCAAGAGCGGCGAGCACCACCCGCTGGGGGAAGGGCGTGAGGATCTCGCCGCGGTTCTCGCCGCGCTCCCAGTGAGGCACGGTCACCGGCTCGCTGCGGACGTTCTCAAAGCCCAGCTGCCGCATCGCGTCGACGGCCCAGGCAACGGCTCGGCGGTCGCCCTCCGAACCGGCGAGGCGAGGGCCGGCCTGAGTCGTCAGCTGCCGCAGCAGCTCGTAGGCGCGGTCGCTTCCTTCCGCTGCGGTGCGCAGCCGCTGGGCGACGGCGACGAGATCGTCACCGCCGGCCGCCTCGGGGTTGGCGGGCAGGCAGCCGGCGCCAAGGACGAGCACCAGCAGGGCTCCCGCGGCAAACCAGGAGTAGCAGCTCGATCGAGCGCGGCTCATGCGGCCCCCTGCAGGGCGGACTTCAGCTTCTCGATCAGCTCGTAGGCCGTGGCGTCGTCGAGCTTGCCCGAGTTCCACAGGATCCCGAGGCCGCCGCTCGCCGTCTTGGGGATGAGATGGAAGTGGACGTGCATCACCACCTGATGCGCTGCCGCGCCGTTGTTCTGCAACACGTTGTAGGCGTGGGCGCCGGTGGCGGTCTTGAGGGCCCGGCAGAGCCGCGGCAACACCCGTCCGATGGCCGCGGCCGCCTCGTCCGACAGCTCGTCGAGGTGGGCCTTCCTTTCCTTCGGGATCACCAGCATGTGCCCGCGCGACAGCGGCCCGACGTCGAGGAAGGCGAGAACATGCTCGTCCTCGTAGACGCGATGGCAGGGGATCTCGCCGTCGAGGATGCGGTCAAAGACGTTCGGGGGAGAGGTGCGCTCGCTCATGCCGACGATTCTAGCGGAGGGGGCCGCTTCGGCTGGGTGTTGGGAGTGTAAGATAATCGCGCTTCACCTGAGCGCCGTGCGACTGCGACCGATGCCCGCTCCGACCCCCGCCGAACACCCTCCTGGCAGCGCTGTCGTGGCTGCCTGGCGCTCGCGCGTCGCGGGCCTCCTCGTCGCTCTCAGCCTGCTTCCGCTCGTCACCCTGCACTCCTCCCATGGGCTCTTCGACGCCGAGCTCCCAGGAGCCCGGGAGCTGGTCGCCGCCTGCGAGCATTCGCAGGCAGCTCACGCCGAGGCGGCGCACTCCATCGTCGCCCCCGAGTGTGCTGCCTGCCTGCTGTCGCGCAGCCTCGCCGGCAGCCATGTGCCGGCGACCAGCCGCCTCGAGCGGCTGCCGAAGACGCCTTGGCGGACGCCTCGGACCCTGCCCAAGGCGGTCCGCTTCGCCGCCTTCCGCCTTGCCTCCCGCGGCCCTCCCGGCTGCTGAACGAACGTCCCGAGCCGAGACCTGCGCTGCCGCACCCCGAGCCGGGGTGAGGCCGGCGCGCCCGTTCGTTCACGTTCATCGGGCCCTACCAGGCGTCCAGCCAGGCGTCCCAAGCAAGCCTGCGAGCTGGCGCCGGGGCCCAGGAGGCAACTCATGTTCACTGCAGCTCCGTTCCTCCCGCTGAGGAACCTGCCCAACCCCTGCTTCGGTCGCTGGGCCAGCCAGCTCTTCGTCGCGGCCTTCTTCCTCCTGACCCCGACCACCGCCGCCGGGCAAGCGGCCGCCGCGCCCCAGGCGGGCTCACTCTCCGGTACGGTGACGACCACCACCGGCGAGCCCGTGCCGGATGCCGTGGTGACCCTCGTCGACCTCAAACGGCGGACCAGGGCCGACGGCGCGGGCGCCTTCCACTATGCTGAAGTGCCCGCGGGGCCCCACCTCGTCCTCGCCGAAAGCCTCGCCCTCGGCCAGGGTTCCGCCCAGGTCGACGTGAAGGCCGGCGAAGAGGCGCGAGCCGGCGTGGTGCTCGACCTCGCCCATCTGCACGACGCCATCGTCGTCTCGGCCGGCGCCTCCCCTCGCCAGCAGCTGGCGGTGGCGCAGCCGACCTCCGTGCTCACCGCCGAGGACCTCGATCGCCGGCGCAGCTCGACCCTCGGCGAGACCCTTGCCGAGCAGCCGGGCGTGAGCTCCACCTACTTCGGCCCCGGCGCCAGCCGGCCGGTCATCCGCGGCCTCGGCGGCGACCGGGTGCGTATGCTCTCGGACGGTCTCGGCAGCGCCGACGCCTCAAACGTCAGCCCCGATCACGCCGTCGCGATCGATCCCCTGTCGGCGGATCGCATCGAGGTCCTGCGCGGGCCGTCGACCTTGCTCTACGGCTCGACGGCGATCGGTGGGGTGGTGAACGTGCTCGACCACCGTATCCCGGAGTTTCGGGCCGATGGGCCCATCGCCGGTGAGCTCAGCCTGGGGGCCAGCTCGGTCGCGAACGGCAAGGAGGGTGCGCTCGCCCTCGACGGCGGCCAGGGCGCCTTCGCCTGGCATGCCGACTACCTGCAGCGAGAGAGCGGCGACACCTCGATCCCCGGGCTGGCCGCGTTGCCCGGAGCCGCCAGCGAAGGGGAGTCGTCCCGGCCCGGCAGGCTCGTCAACTCGGCGGCCGACAGCGATGCCGCGGGGGTGGGTCTCTCCTGGGTCGGTGAGGCCGGGGTGATCGGCCTCGGAGTCAGCCGCTTCAACACCCTCTACGGGGTGCCGAACGAAGCCGACGTGAAGATCGACCTCGAGCAGCGCCGGGTCGACCTGAAGGGCGAGCTGCTTCGCCCCTTCGGGCCCTTCAGCGGGCTCAAGCTGCGGCTGGGAAACACCGACTACGAGCACGCGGAGCTCGAGGGCGACGAGATCGGCACCCGCTTCCTGAGTCAGGGTACCGAGGGCCGCTTGGAGCTGGTGCAGCGGAGCATCCGCGGCCTCAGCGGTTCCTGCGGGCTGCAATTCGGCAAGAACGACTTCGCGGCCGTGGGCGAGGAGGCCTTCGTGCCGCCCTCGACCACCGAGACGGCAGCGGCCTTCTTCTTTGAGGAGCTCCGGCTTGGCGAGCGGTGGCGTCTGCAGGCTGGCGGCCGCTATGAGCAGCAGCGGACGACGGTCGACGCCGAGCTGCCCGATCGCGCGCTGCCTGATCGCGACTCGAGCGGCCTCTCGGCCTCCCTCGGCGTGGTCTGGGAGCCTGCACCGCAGTACGCCGTCATCGCCTCGCTCGCCCGCTCGGTGCGCCTGCCGACCTCGACCGAGCTCTACGCTGACGGGCCGCACGTCGCCACCAACGCCTTCGAGATCGGGGACCCTGACCTGCGCAGCGAGTCGAGCCTCGGCCTCGACCTCTCGCTGCGCAAGCGCACGGGCCGGCTCACCGGCACCCTGAGCGCCTTCGTCAACCGGATCTCCGACTACGTCTTCGAGAGCAACACGGGTGAGGAAGAGGACGGCCTGGCCGTGATCCGCTTCATCCAGCAGGACGCCCGCTTCCGTGGCTTCGAGCTCGAGGGGGAGCTGGCCCTCTACCGTGGCGAAGACTCGCATCTCGACCTCCTCTTCGGGGCCGACGCGGTGCGTGCCGAGCTCCGCGCGACGGGAGAACCGCTGCCGCGGATCCCCCCGGCGCGCGGGCGCCTCGGCCTGAGCTACCACCGTGGCCCCTGGCGGACCGATGCCGAGGTGCTTCGCATCCAGCGCCAGGGCCGGGTGAGCGAGCATGAGACGCCGACCGCCGGCTACACGCTGGTCAACGCCGGGGTCTCGCGCCGCTTCTTCGTCGCCGGCAGGGTGCTCGACCTGCTGTTGCGCGGGCGCAACCTGACGGACGAAGAGGCCCGCGACCACGTGTCGTTCATCAAGGACCTGGCACCGCTGCCCGGTCGAGACATCGGCCTGTCGCTGCGTTTCGCCTTCTGAGCGGGGAGGGCCGGCGCCCGTCGCGGATGGGTGCCGGCGCCTCACGGCCCTCAACTCATGAGATCGTGTTATCGTTTCTGAGGCTTCCTGCCGACGCGGATTGTCATAGGCTCAGAGCGTCGCATCCCCTCAGAAACGAGATCGTCTCCATGCAGAGTGCGAAGGATCGCCCGGCGGCGGGACCGCTCGCTGGGCCGAAGTCGTGGGCTAGGCCGCTGGCGCTGGCTGCCCTCATCGGGTGGGCTGCCTGCGCCCCTGGCGCGCCGCAGGGAGAGCGGCACAACGGCCCGGCGCGGCCCTACACCGTAGTTGTCACGGCCTATCCGATCGAGGTCGCGGTGCGCGGCGTCGTTCGCCGTGGAGCTCAGGTCCTGAACCTGGCCCCGCCGGGGGCCGAGCCGCATGATCTCGAGCCGGGGCCAGAGCAGGTCGAGGCGCTGATGGCGGCGGACGTCGTCTTCTACCTGGGCGGCCTGCAGCCGGCAATCGAGCGGGCGCTCGCGGCGCGGCGGAGGCCGGCGGTCGACGTGCTCGCTCTGCCGGGTGTCGACCCGCTGCCGGCAGCCGGCAAGGCGGCGAGCGCCGGCGCGGCGCCAGCGAGCGAGAGGGCCCTGGACCCCCATGTCTGGCTCGACCCGCACCGCTTCGCCCGGCTGGCCGCCGGGGTCGCCGCCCACCTGGGGCCGCATGCCGACGCCGGCGATTTCGTTGCCCGCCTCAACCTCCTCGACCGCGAGCTCGCGCGGGGCCTCGCGCACTGCCGCCGGCGTGAGCTGGTGACGGCCCATGCCGCCTTCGGCTACCTCGCCGCGCGCTACGGCTTGCGTCAGATCGCGATCGGCAGCCTCTCCCCAGAAGCGGAGCCGGGGCCGCGGGACCTCGTGGCGTTGGTCGAGGAGGCCAAGGCAGCGGGGGCGCGGGTGGTGTTCACGGAGCCGCTCCTGGCGGCTGCGGTCAGCGAGACGCTCGCCCGCGAGATCAACGCCGCGGTCCTCGTGCTCGACCCGGTGGAGGGCCTGACGGCCGAGCAGCAGGCGGCCGGCAGCGACTATTTTTCGCTCATGCGGGCCAACCTGGCCTCGCTTAGGATAGGTCTCGAATGCAGCCCGTGATCGAGCTTGCCGGGGTCACCTTCTCCTACCACCGCTGGGCGGTCTCCCTTGCCGCCGTGGACCTGGTGATCCAAGAAGGGGAGTTCGTCGCCATCGCCGGGCCCAACGGTGGCGGCAAGACGACCCTGTTGCGCGTGATGCTCGGCCTGGCGGCGCCGGCGACGGGCCGGGTCCGCCTCTTCGGCGAACCGGTCGAGCGCTGTAGTCAGCGGTCGCGGATCGGCTACTTGCCGCAGCGAGCGCTGCTCGGCGTGCGTTCGCCGGCCACCGTCCGCGAGCTGATCACGGCCGGTCGCGCTCCCGTCGAGCGGCGCTGGGGGCCGCTCTCGCGCCAAGGTCGGGAGAAGGTGGCGTGGGCCGCCGAGGAGGTGGGCCTGACAGCGGTGCTCGATCGACCCGTGTCGCACCTCTCGGGCGGCCAGCAGCAGCGCGCTTTCCTCGCCAAGCTGCTTGCCGGCGAGCCGCGTCTGATCGCCCTCGACGAGCCCACCAACGGCGTCGATGCCGACGCCCAGGAGCGCCTGGGTGACCTGCTCTGCCACCTGAACTCGCAGCTCGGGGTGACGATCCTCTACGTCTCCCACGAGTTTGGCGCGGTGGAAAACCACGTGCGCCGGCTGGTCCTGGTGCGCGGCGGCGTCACCTACGACGGTCCACCGGCGGAGCTGCCCACCGTTTGGCACGACCCCTCGCACCACCATGGGCGGGCAGAGACCGCCGGGCAGCGGCCGTGCTGAGCACGCAGTTCATGCAGCTGGCGTTTGCGACCGGCCTGGTCGTGGGCCTGTTGGCACCGGCCGTCGGCTTCTTCCTCGTCGAACGGCGGATGAGCCTGGTGGGCGACGCGATCGGCCACATGGCCTTCGCCGGCGTCGCCGCGGGGATGCTGCTAGGGGTCGATCCGGTGTTGTCCGCGCTCGCCGCCGCGGTCCTCGGCGCGCTGGCGATCGAATGGCTGCGCTCGCGGGGCCGCACGGCCGGGGACCAGGCCCTGGCCCTCTTGCTCTACGTGGGGATCGCCGCCGGCGTGGTGATGGTCAACGCCGCCCGGGCCCTCAACGCCAACCTCTTCGCCTTCCTCTTCGGCTCGTTGCTCACCGTCTCGCCCCGCGATCTGGTCCTCATCGCCGGCCTCGGCAGCTTGGTGCTGGTCTCGATCCTCGTGTTCTATCGCCCCCTCCTGGCGATCGCCCTCGACGAGGAGGCGGCCCGCGTCGCGGGCATGCCGGTGGCGCGCTTCAACCTCGGTCTGGCCCTGCTGGCGGCGATCACCATCGCCACCTCGATGCGTGCCGTCGGTTTGCTGTTGATCGCGGCGCTGATGGTGCTGCCGGTGATGAGCGCCGGGTTGATCGCCTGGAGCGTGCGCTCGACGCTGCTGATCGCGATGGCGATCGGCGCTGGCAGCGTGATCGTCGGCCTCAGCCTGGCCTACGGCCTCAACCTGGCGCCGGCGGGCACTATCGTGCTGGTCGGTGCCGCGGTGTTCGCCGTCCTGCTCGCCCTGCGCGGTTGGCACCGCGGGCGAGCCTAGCTGGCTGCTAGACTCCCCGCCCACTCAGCTCGTCTCGCGAGGAGGTCGCCGATGCGTCGTTCTGTCGCCGGTCCGGCAGCCGTGCTCCTGCTCTTGCTCACCATTTCCCCGCTGGTCAGCCGTGGCGCCACGGCCGCCGAGGCCGCAGGTGGTGCGGCGGCGCCGCCGCCGGTGCGAACCACGGCGCGGACCCTGGTGCACGCCGGGACGCTGATCGACGGCCTGGCAGAGCGGCCGCTGCGACGGGCCACGGTGGTGATCGAAGCCGGCCGCGTGGTGGCGGTCGAGCCGGGGTTTCGCGCCCCGGCGGCCGACGAGCAGGTGGTCGACCTCGCGAACGCCACGGTACTGCCCGGGCTGATCGATCTGCACGTCCATCTGGGGACCGAGACCGCCCCCCAGGCCTACCTGGAGCGCTTCACCCAGAACCCGGCGGAAGTGGTGCTGCGGGCGGCCTACCACGCCCGCAAGACGCTTCTCGCCGGGTTCACCACCGTGCGCAACCTCGGCGACGACGGCACCACCACGGTGGCCCTGCGCGAGGCGATCCGCCGTGGCTGGGCGAGCGGGCCGCGCATCTTAACCGCCGGCAAGGCGATCGGCACCACCGGCGGCCACGCCGATCCGACCAACGGCTGGATGCAGGCGATCCAGGGTGATCCCGGGCCGCGAGACGGCGTCATCAACGGCGCCGCCGAGGCGGCCAAGGCGGTGCGCCAGCGGTACAAGGAGGGCGCCGACCTGATCAAGATCACCGCCACCGGGGGCGTGCTGTCGTTGGCGAGCAACGGCCAGAACGCCCAGTTCACCGAGGAGGAGGTGCGGGCGGTGGTCGCGACGGCGCGCGACTACGGCTTCACCGTGGCCGCTCACGCCCATGGTGCCGAGGGCATGAAGCGGGCGATCCGCGGCGGTGTCGACTCGATCGAACACGGCTCGTTGATGGACGACGAGGCGCTACGACTGATGGTCGAGCACGGCACCTACCTCGTCCCCACCCTCAGCGCCGGCCGGTTCGTCAGCGAACGGGCCAAGCTCGAGGGCTTTTTCCCGGAGGTCGTGCGGCCCAAGGCGGCGGCGATCGGGCCGCAGATCCAGGCGATGTTCCGGCGCGCCCTGGCGGCGGGGGTCAAGGTGGCCTTCGGCACCGACAGCGGCGTGTCGCCCCACGGCGAGAACGCCCGCGAGCTCGCCCTCATGGTCGAGGCCGGGATGGCCCCGATGCAGGCGATCCAGGCCGCCACGCGCGAGGCGGCTCGCCTGCTCGCGCGCGACGGCGAGTTCGGCACGATCGCGCCGGGCCGCTGGGCCGACCTGATCGCCGTCCACGGTGATCCGCTCGCCGACGTGCGCGAGCTCGAGGCGGTCTTCTTCGTGATGAAAGAGGGCGTGGTCTACCGGCAGCCCTGAACAGCCAGTCGCTCCCGGCTCAGGAAACGGCGGCGCTGGGCAGGAACGAGTAGCCGGCGCCGCGCTGCGTCACCAGGTAACGGGGCTGGTTCGGGGTCGGCTCGATCTTCTGGCGCAGGCGATGGATGTGCACCCTTAGGGTGTCCTCGAACACCTCGTCGAGCGGCCAGATGCGGCGCGGGAGATAGTCGGTCGAGACGGTCCGCCGGGCGCTGCGGCTGAGGATGTGCAGCAGCTTGGACTCGATCGGGGTCAGCGCGATGCGCTCGGCGGCGACCATCGCGATCTGGTTAGCGAAGTCGATCGCCAGGTAGTCGTCGACCACCGTGACCGGCGCCGCTGCGAAGGCGAAGTCGCCGATCCGGCGCAGGACGCGCTTGACCCGCGCGCACAGCTCGCGAGGGTTGAAGGGCTTGCGGACGTAGTCCTCCGCCAGCTCCTCGATCGAGCGGATGACGGTCTCGTCGTCGTCGACGGCGGTCAGCAGGATGATCGGCAGGTCGCTGTAGCGTTGCACTTCGCGGCAGAGCTCGAGGCCGCTGCGCCCGGGCATCATGATGTCGACCACGGCGAGGTGGGGCAGGCCGTGGGCGGCGATCCAGTCGAGCGCTTCCTGCGTCGAGCCGGCGCTGGCGACGGCCAGCCCGTCGGTCTCCAGGGTGAGCGACACCAGCTGCCGCAGGTCGGGCTCGTCGTCCACGACCAGGATCAGAGGTTGATCGCGGCGGGCTTCCATGCGTGCTTGAGCTCCATCGATTCCGAGAATGGCCCCGAGATGCGCGTCGATCTTAGCCGAAGCGAGCTGCCGAGCACTGGCTGGCGGCCGGCGAGCGGCGAGCATCCAGAGGATGGTACGATCTCGGCTCCGCTCTTCGCAAACGATGAATATCCCTGACCACGACCAGGCGAAGCACGGCGCGCCGGCCGCGGGCCACTCGGCCTGCCTGCACGCCGTGGTGCCATGAGAGTCGATCGCCTCGACCTGCCGACGAGACCGCAGAGGGGTAGGGCGCGCGCCGTGCGCCGGACCTGGCTCATCGCCGTCCTCCTGGGCCTGAGCTTCGTTCCTAGCCTCCTGGTCCACCTGGGTATCGATCCGGCGGGCGCCGTCCCCTCGCCGCAAGCGGTGGCACGCTGGATCGACCAAAGCCCGGCCGGCGCGGTCCCGTTCCTCGCCCTGGCCCAGGGCCTCAACCTGACTCTCGTCTGGCTCGCCGTGTGGTTCGCGATCGCCCGGGCCTGCGGCCGGCGCGAACCGGACGCCTGGGTGATCGCCTCGGTGCTGCCGATCGTCGCCAGCTTCGACACCGTGCACCTCATCGAGACCTGGGGAAACCGGACGCTTGCCGGCGGTCTGGCGCCGTGGACGTTCTCGCGCCTCGCCCTCGCCGGTGGTCTGCTGGCTGCCGCCACCTTGGCCCGCTCGCGGCCTCGCCGAGCTCTGCAGTGGGGCTTGCCGGGCGGCGCCGTCGCGCTCCTGATCGTGCTCGCGCTGGCGGCCTGGCAGCTCGATGGCCAGCTCGACACGGCCGGGGGCGACGGGCTGCTGGCGCGGCCCCTCGACGGCGTCGCCTTCCTCCTCTTCGCGGCCACCAGCCTGGTCGCCATCCACAGCGCCAACCAAGGCAAGCGCTCGCTGGCGAGCCTGGCGGTGTTGCTCTCCGCCCTGCCGCAGGGGCTCGCCGAGCTGGAGCTCCTGATCGCGCCCGTGGCGGAGGTCAGCGGCAGCCTTGTCCTCGTCCTCTATCTGCGCAGCCTGGGTTATCTCAGCCTGCTGGTGGGGGCCTCGCTCGAGTACTTCGAGACCCTCCGCCACGACGAGACGGCGAAGGTGAAGCTGGTCAGCACCCAGGAACACCTGACGCAGAAGACCCTCGCCTTGCAGGTCACGGGCGAGGCGCTCGAAGCGCAGCGCGCCGAGAGCCACCGCATGGAGCGGTTGCTACGCATGCTGCGCAACGCCGTCGAGACGCTGAGCGTCGGGGTGACGATCACCGACACCGAGGGGCGCATCGTCTACGTCAACCCAGCCGAGGCGAAGATCCACGGCTACCGGGTCGACGAGCTCGTCGGCGAGAGCTCCGCCATCTTCGGGCGCGGCCTCGACAGCGGTGTTCCCCCCGAGGACCTCGCGCCCGGGCAGCCCTGGGCGCGCGAGCAGCTGAACACCACGAAGAGCGGCGAGCACCTGCCAGTGCGCCTGGTCTCCAACTGGGTGGTCGACGAGGCCGAGAAGCGCGAGGGCCTAGTGACGCTGTGCGAGGACATCACCGAGCGGCGACGGACCGAAGAGGCCCTGGAGCGCCGGGAGAAGATCCTCAGCGCCGTCGGCGTGGCGGCCGAGCGCTTTCTCGCCGAGGGTGAGTGGGAGGCGGGGGTGAGCGAGGTGCTCGAGAAGCTGGGGGAGGCCACCAGTGCCGACCTCGTCTCGATGGTCAGCCTGGAGCGCCCCGGCGAGGCCGCGACCTCGGAGGGTTTCAACTACCGCTGGGTGGCCCCGTCCTATGACGATCCCGAGGCAGAGACCACCGCCTGGCGTCGCAGTGTGCGCAGCCATGTCTTCGCCCGCTGGGCCGAGATGCTCGACGGCGGCCGGACGATGAGCGGCTCGGTGAGCGAGCTGCCGCCGAACGAGCGGTCGGTGCTCGCCGAGCGCGGCATCCACTCCTTCGCGGCGGTGGCCATCGCGGTGCGCCACGAGGTGCGGGGCCTGCTCACGCTGGAGACCCGGGACGATGGGCGGCAATGGGCGGCCGTCGAGCTCGAGGCCCTGCGGGCTGCCGCGCGCACGCTGGGCGCCGCTCTCGACCGCCAGGCCAAGGAGCGCGCCCTCGCCGCCAGCCAGGAGAAGTACCGCGAGCTGCTGGAGAGCGCCAACGACCTGATCCAGAGCGTCTCGCTCGACGGTCGCTTCGAGTTCGTCAACCGGGCCTGGCGGGAGACCCTCGGCTACCGCCAGGAGGAGGTCGCCTCACTCCATCTCTGGGACGTCGTCCACCCGAGCTTCCATCGCCATTGCCGCGACATGCTCGTTCATGTGATGGGCGAGCAGGAGCTGCGCCGCACGGAGATCGTGCTGGTGACCAAGTCCGGGGCCGAGATCGCCGTCGAGGGCAACATCACCCGGCTGACCGAAGGCAACGAGACCACGGCCACCCTCGGCATCTTCCGCGACATCTCGGAGCGGCTGCGGGTCGACCGCCTGAAGAGCGAGTTCATCTCGACGGTCAGTCACGAGCTCCGCACCCCCCTGACCTCGATCATCGCGGCCCTGGGTCTGCTGCAGAGCGGCAAGCTCGCCGATCAGCCCGAGCGCTCCCGTGAGCTCCTCGCTGTGGCGCACCGCAACAGCAACCGGCTCCTGCAGCTGATCAACGACCTGCTCGATCTGCAGAAGTTGGCGGCTGGAAAGATGACGTTCGATCTCAAGTCGGTACCGTTGCTCGGGGTCATCCAGGAGGCGCTGCGCGGCATCCAGGTGGTGGCCGACAACCGGCAGGTGCTGCTGCGCTCGAGAACCGAAGGCGACGGGATGTGCGCCTTGGCAGACGAGGCGCGGCTGATCCAGGTGCTCAACAACCTGCTGTCGAACGCCATCAAGTTCTCCGCGGCCGGCGGCGAGGTCGAGGTGGGGGCCCAGCAGCGCGGCGAGCGGGTGGTGCTCTGGGTGCGCGACCAGGGCCCCGGCATCCCCCTCGAGTTCCAACACCGCCTGTTCGATCAGTTCACCCAGTTGCAGTCCTCGGGGATGCGCCACGGGAGCGGATCTGGGTTGGGTCTGTCGATCGTCAAACGGCTGGTCGAGTCGATGTCCGGGTCGGTGAGCTGCGACTCGGAGCCCGGCAAGGGTGCCACCTTCTTCATCGAGCTCCCGGCGCATCCGGCGGAAAGGCGGGACTCACCTGCGATTCCTCCCAGATCCGCGCGAACTCGCCATGGATTCGTACAAACAAGGCGAGCAGCTGCGGATCAAAGTGCTCCGGACGGGTCCGCGAATCGCCGCGAAGAATGATCTCGACGGCCTCGTCGTGGTCGTAGGCGGGCTTGTAGCGCCGCGGGCTGCGCAGCGCGTCGTAGGCGTCGGCCAGCTTGACGACGCGGCCTGAGAGGGGGATCGCCTCGCCCCGGAGGCCACGCGGGTAGCCGCTGCCGTCCCAGCTCTCATGGTGGGTGAGGGCGATCTCCTGGGCCAGCTGGATCAGCTCGGACGACGAACCATCGAGCAGCCGTGCGCCGATCTCGGCGTGTTGGTTCATCACGAGCCGTTCATCGTTGGTGAATCGCCCCGTCTTGCGCAGCACGCGATCGTCGATGCCGATCTTGCCCACGTCGTGCAGGGCCGAAGCCGCTGCCAGCCGGCTCACCAGCGGGGCCGGTAGGCTGAGTTCGCGAGCAAGGCATTCGACGTAGCGCCCGAGGCGGCCGATGTGGTCGCCCAGCTCGGGGTCGCGCAGGCTGGCCGCGGCCATCAGGCGGACGACGGTCTCGAAGTAGGCGCTCTCGAGCTCGCGGGCTCGCTGCCTTTCGCGATCGAGGGCGATCTTGAGGTCCTTGGCGAAACGCAGGAGCTGCCGGTAGGGCTGCTCGCGGTCGAGCGGGTCGCCGAGGGTGGCCAGCATCTCGAGCGGTGGGGTGTCGTCGACGGACTTCAAGTCCGCTGCTTCCTTCCTGTTCAGGCTTCCGTGAACGAATCTTGGCGGTGCCGAGCTCAGAGGGCGCTGTCGATGCAGTCCATCAGCTCCAACGGGCTGAACGGCTTGATCAAGTAGTCGTGGATCCCGAGCGCGCGCGCCTGGTCCTTCTCGATGCTCTGGTCGCGCGCTGTCAGCATGATGATCGGGATGCCCTTGGTGCGACTGTTCTCTCGCAGGCGGCGGGCCACCTCGATGCCGGTTAGACCGGGCAGGCCCCAGTCGAGGACGATCAGGTCCGGGCTCTCGGCGAGGGCGATCTCCAGGGCCTCGGTGCCCGAAGACGCTTCGAGGAGCCTACGTCCCGGCTCCTCCACGGTGATCCTCACCACCTGGCGCAGATCGAGGTCGTCCTCGACCAGCAAGATCGTCTTCTCCACCCGCAGTGCCCTCTCACGGCCATCGTAGGGCCGGTCGCTTACGAACGAGATTACGGCTCGACGATCAGCCGTTGAGGGCCAGCGGTGCCCGCGGTCCGGGCGGGGTCGCCGGGGCAGGACGGTGGAAGACCTCGCTCGCCACCGTGAAGAGCTCGGCGACATCGGTGCTGAGCCGGTCGCGCCAGAGCCAGCTCTCGCTGCCAGCAGCCGTCGCCGTGAGCTGGGAGAGCACGGCCGCCGAGGTGCAGAAGACGGCGCCGCGGACCGGCCGCCTGGAGGTGGCGCTGCTGGTCAGCAGGGCGCGCGGCGGGCGTTGCCGGGATTCGTCGCCCAGCCACAGCAGCCAGCACGGCGCCGTCTCGGCGCCGGACCAGCCGGGGGCCGGCAAGGGGGCGACGTCGAGCAAGATCTCGAGAACGGCGGAGGAGCGCAGCGGCAGGGAGCCGCGGCCGCTCGCCTGCAGGGCGGTGAGGGCCGGCGGGTCCTCCAGGACCTCGGTCGGAAACGCCGACAGCAGCTCACGGACCTTGCTCCACAGAGATGGGTCGTAGAGCCAGACGAGGTGGAGGAGGCCGCTGCCCGGGTCGGCCTTCCGGGCCGCTTGCGCCAGCGCCGTGAGGGGCGCCGGGGCAGCCTGGGGGCGCTCGCGATCCGGCGGCCCTTGTGCGGCCGGTACCAGATGACCGTTCTCCCTGAGCCAGGCCGTGACCACCTCGACCCGGCTCCGCGCGTAGGGGAGCTGCGGCAGGAGGTCGGCCAGCCGGCGATGGGCGGCGATCCTGAACTGCGCGTAGACCTCGAGGACCGGCTGGCCCTTGAGGTCCTCGGGGATGCTCTCCGGCGGCGGCCCCGGCGCCAGCTCCGCCGCGATCGGCGGGACGTTGGGGCTACGCTCTCGCTCGTCGAGCAGCCAGGAGGCCTCGAGCAGGCAGCTTTCCAACGGCACGTTGCGGCCGTCGGAGACCGGTCTCGTCGTCGGAATCGGCAGGAACTCGAAGCGGCCATGGGGCAGGCTCAAGAGCTCGATCAGGGCCTCCCTCTGCCGCAAGTGCCCGCTGGTGATGGTGGTCAGCAGGCCGCGAACCAGGGCGATCTGCCCCACCCCCTGAGGCGAGCGCACCGTGAGGACGCCGCTCTGCTCGTTGTTTCTGAGGTCTTGCAGCAGGCTGGGAAGGGGGAAGCTCGCCAGGTCACCGTCGAGGCCGTGCTGGGGCTGCTGGCGGCCGACCAGCCGCTCGATGCGGGCGACGAGCTCTTCGGGGTCGAAGGGCTTGGAGAGAAAGTCGTCGGCCCCGAGCCGGAAGGCCTGGGCCCGTTCGTTCGGTCCCGCCTGAGCGGAGAGGAAGAGGACGGGCAGGGTGCGGCCGTGTGCCAGCGAGCGCAGGCGGGTGAGCACCTCGAAGCCAGACAGCTGCGGCATGCGCAAGTCGAGAACGCAACCAGCGAAGCTGCCGCTGGCCAGCAGCTCGAGCGCCTCCTCGGGGTTGGTCGTTGCCGACACCTCGAAGCCGCCGGCTTCGAGGGCCGCGGAAGCAACGAAGAGGATCTCGAGGCTGTCGTCGACAACCAGGATGCGGGTCAGGACCGGGCTCCCCGAGAGTCAGACCGGAAGATCAAGGGACGGCTACACGACGAAACCTCATCATTGTCGCCGAGCGAGAACTTCTTAGCAACAACCCTACCTGCTCAGACTTCCTGGCGCAGGGCGTCGATCGGCCGGCTGCCGAGCGCCCGGACGCTCGCCGCCAGGCCGGCGAGGACGGAGAGGGCGACCCCCCCGACGAGCGCCACGGCGAAGGGTGCAGGCGGCAGGGGGCCGGGGATCTCCATGCCACGGTCGAGGACCATCCAGGCGAGGATGCCTGCCCCCACCGAGCCGATCGAGCCGGCGACCAGCCCGATCAGCGAATACTCGATCGAGAAGACCGAGATCACGCCCCAGCGGGTCATCCCCAGCGCTTTGAGGAGGGCGACCTCCCGGCCCCGGCGGGCCTGGGCGGCACTCACCGCACCGGCGAGGATGGCGATGCCGGCGAGCACCGTGAAGCCGCCCAGCAGGCGCACTCCCAGCCCAACCCGGTCGAGCACCTGGCTGACCTTCTCGAGGATCTGCCGGACGTCGAGCAGGGTGACGTTGGGGAAGCGGGCGGCGAGGGCGTTCTGGAACCGCTGCTGCGCCTCGCGGTCGAGGCGGGCGGCAGCCACCCGTTGCTGGGGAGCGGCGGCGAGAGCGCTGGGCTCGGCCACCAGGTAGAAGTTGAGGTTGAAGGTCTCCCAGTCGACGGTCCGTAGGCTGGTCACCCGTAGCTCGACCGGCACGCCCTGGATGTCGAAACGCAGCGTCGAGCCGAGCCCCACGCCGAGCTGTTCGGCGAAGTCCTTCTCGAGGCTCACCTCGGCGACGTCCGGCAGGCTCCACAGCGCACCGGCGATCACCTGGTTGTCGGCGGGCAGGGTCTCGGCGTAGGTCAGGCGCTGCTCGCGGGTGAGCGCCCAGCGGCGCTCGCCGCGGTCCCTAGCCTGCTGGGAGAGCTCCTCCGTCGAGGTACCGTTGATCGCCGCCAGGCGGGCCGTGATCACGGGCAGGGACTGGACCTCGCGCGCCCCTTCGCTCCCCAACAGGCCCTGGACGCCAGCCCATTGCTCGGGCTGGATGTCGATCAGAAAGACGTTTGGAGCGTTGCGCGGCAGGTCGGCCTTGAGCCGGCCCGAGAGCCGGCCCTCGACGAGCGACATGGCGAGCACCACCAGGATGCCGAGCCCGAGGGCGACGATCGAGCCGAGGACGAGGCCGGGGCGGGCGAGGGTCGCGAGGGCCTGGGCGACGGCTAGGCGGCGGCCCTGGGCGCTCGCGCGAGCGTGGACGGCGAAGCGGGAGACGCCCCAGGCGGCCAGGGTAAGGGCGGCGGTGGCACCGCCGAGGCCCAGAGTGAAGCCGAGGCCGAGGCCGAGCGAGCGCGACTGCACGGTGGCCAGGCCCAGCACGCCGACGGTGATGCCGGCGAGAGCGAGCAGGTTGGCCCACCGCGAGGCCGGCAGGGGCTCGGCGTCCCGGCGCAGGACGAGCACGGGGGGCACCCGCTGTGCCGCCGCCAGCGGCGGGATGCTGAACAGCAGCGCGACGGCGGTACCGAGGACGAGGCCGCGAGCGATGGCTGCCGGCTGCCAGAGGTGGATGGCGCCGGCGGGGATGAAGTCGCCCATCAGGCTGGGGGCGAGACGCATCACCGCGAGGCCGATGGCGACTCCGATGGCACTGCCGAGGAGGCCGAGCAGGAGGGTCTGGCCGAAGTAGAGCGCCATCACCTCGCGGGGCCTGAGCCCTAGGCACTTGAGCACGGCGATCGAGGTCATCCGGCCGGCGATCCAGGCGCGCACCGTCTGCGCCACGCCGATGCCACCGGCCAGCAGTGAGAGGAGGGCGACGAGGCCCAGGAAACGCTCGACCCGCCGCAGGCCGTTGCGCAGCGCCGGCTGTGCCTCGGCGTAGGTCTGTACCCGCACCTCGCGACCGGCGAGCTCCTTGAGCTCGGCGGCGAGCTGCTTGAGCTGCTCCGGGCTCACCCCGGCGGCGAGCTTGACCAGCGTCCGGTGCTCCACCCGGCTGCCGCGCTGCTCGAGGGCGGTGGACTCCAGACCAGCCACCGAGACGAAGACGCGGGGGCCGATCGAGAAGGCGCCGCCGATGCGGTCGGGTTCGTTGACCAGGGTCGCCGTGATGCGGAACGGCTTGCCGCCGATGCGCAGCTCGTCGCCGACGGCCAGGCCGAGGCCTGAGAGCAGGTCCGGGGCCACCACCGTGCCGAGCACGGGGGCCTCGTCACCGGGACCGGCCGGTTGCGCTCCGAGGAGCTCCTGCAAGGGCCGGGGCGGTGCCGTCTCCAGGCGACCGTAGAACGGATAGCCCGCGGCGACGGCCTTGAGCTCGACCAGCCGCGAGGCCCCGGGCACCTCGCCCTGGGGCGGTGCGGCGACGATCGTCACCAGCTCGCGGACCTCGCTTTGCTCGGCGCCCGGCAGGCGCGCCAGGCGGGCTCGCAGCGCCTCGCTCAGAGGGCGATCCCCTTCGAGGGCGAGGTCGGCAGCGAGCAGCTGCCGCGCGTCGCCGCGGATCGCGCCGTCGAGGCTGCGAGCCAGGCCGGCCACGGCGACCACGGCGGCGACCCCCACCGCCAGGCAGGAGAGAAAGAAGAACAGCCGACCGCGCTCGCCGCGCAGGTCGTGCAGCATCGAGCGGAAGTAGAAGCCGGTCCTCAAGCCTCGGGCCCCCTGGCGGCCGCAGCCTCGCCACGGCGTTCCTCGCGCTCGATCCGCCCGTCGCGCAGGTAGATCAGGCGGTCGGCGAGGCGCGCCACTGCCAGGTCGTGGGTCACCAGGACCAGGGTCGCCTGGCTCCTGCGGCGCAGCTCGGCAAGGAGGTCGAGGACGACGGCACCGTTGCCGCTGTCGAGGTTGCCGGTGGGTTCGTCGGCGAGCAGGATCGGCGGCTCGGCGGCGAAGGCTCGGGCGAGCGCCACCCGCTGCTGTTCGCCGCCTGAGAGCTGGGAGGGGTAGTGGTGGCCGCGCTCGGCGAGGCCGACGGCAGCGAGCAGGTTGCTCGCTCGTTCGCCCGCCCGCGGGTGGGCCACCAGCTCAAGGGGTAGCCGCACGTTCTCCTGCGCCGTCAGGTGTGGCAGTAGCTGGAAGGACTGGAAGACGAAGCCGATCTTCTGTCGACGCAGCAGGGCCAGGCGGTCCTCCGAGAGGTCCTGGATGGCTTCGCCGTCGATCAGCACCTCGCCCGCGGTCGGGCGATCGAGGCCGGCGGCGAGGCCGAGGAGCGTCGACTTGCCGCTGCCCGACGGCCCCAGAACGGCAAGGAACTCGCCGGCCTCGATGCGCAGGTCGACGTCGTCGAGGATGGTCAGCTGGCGACCCCCCGAGGGGAGTCGCTTGGTGAGGCGCCTGAGCTCGATCCGAGGTGGGTTCATAGAGTCCGGGTTGTCGCTGGCGGAGGTGGCGCCGCCGACCGGCGACGGGATGCCGAGGTTAACACCGGGCTCGCGGCGTAGAATTCCTCGCCCATGAGACCCCTTGCCGCGTTCTTCTCCCTCGCCTTCCTGCTCGCCTGCGGCGAGCGGCCGGCGACAGCGCCCAACCCCGCACCGCCGGCGCCGGCAGCTGCCCCAGCCGGCGTCGTGGAGCCGTCGGCTGCCGAGCCGGCCCCGGCCCGCCCGACGGTCGTCTTCCTCGGCGACAGCCTCACCGCCGGCCTTGGGCTGGCCGAGAGCTTCGCCTACCCGGCGGTGGTCAGTGCAGAGCTTGCCGAGAGGGGGCTCGCCGCACGGGTGGTCAACGCCGGGATCAGCGGCGACACCACTGCCGGCGGCCTGGCTCGCCTCGACTGGCTGCTCACTCAGAAGCCGGCCGTGGTGGTGGTGGCCCTGGGTGCGAACGACGGCCTGCGCGGCCTGCCGCTTGCCGAGACCGAGAAGAACCTGCGGCAGATCCTCCTCAAGGTGCGCGCCAGCGGTGCCAAGCCGCTCCTTTGCGGCATGCTGATCCCACCCAACTACGGGCCGGACTATTTCGCTGGCTTCCGTGACCTCTACCCGCGACTGGCCCAGGAGCTTGGGGTGCCGCTAGTGCCCTTTCTCCTCGACGGTGTGGCGGCGGACCCCGCTCTCAATCAGGCCGACGGCATCCATCCCACGGCCGAGGGGCAGCGCCGGGTGGCGGCCAATGTGCTGCCCTATCTGCTGCCGCTCCTGCCAGCCGCGGCCGGCAAGTAGCTTGACCTCAGATTGGACCTCGGGTCGGGCCCTCGCCGGTGGCCGCTTCCCGCTCGGTGGCCTTGGCGCGCTCCCAGAGCGCGTCCATCTCCGCGAGGCTGGCGTCGTTGAGCGTGCGGCCCGCAGCGGCCAGGGCCGCCTCGACGGCGGCGAAGCGGCGCCGGAACTTGAGGTTGGTGCGGGCCAGGGCCGCCTCGGGGTCGACCTCCAGCTGGCGCGCCAGGTTGACGACGGAAAACAGCAGGTCGCCGACCTCTTCCGCCGCCTCCGCGAGGCCGCCGCCGGCGATCGCCGCGCGCAGCTCAGCGAGCTCCTCGTCGATCTTGGCCAGCACGCCGTCGGTCGTCGGCCAGTCGAAGCCCACGCCGGCCGCCTTCTGCGTCATGCGGTACGCCGCCACCAGCGATGGCAGCGAGCGGGCCACACCGGCGAGCAGCGACTCCTGCCGGCCCTGGGCGATCTTGCGGCGCTCCCAGGCCTCGCGCACGCCCTCGGCGGTGGCGAGCTCCGGCTGTTGACCGGCTTGTGGGCCGAAGACGTGGGGGTGCCGATCGATCATCTTGCGCGCCGTGCCGGCGATCGCCTCCGCCAGCCCGAAGGCGCCGGCTTCTTCGGCCAGGCGGACGATGAAAGCGGCCTGAAAGAGCAGATCGCCGAGCTCGGCGGCCAGCTCCCCCCAATCCCCGCCATCGATCGCCGCCGCCGTCTCGTGCGCCTCCTCGAGCAGGTAGGCGCGCACATCGCGCAGCGTCTGCTTCTGGTCCCAGGGGCAGCCACCGGGCGCGCGCAGGCGCTCGACGAGGCGGATCAAGCTTTCCAGGTCGTGACGCTCGGCGGTCGGCTCCATGCTCGCGGGCTCCCTTGTGTCCAGGATTTTGAGCTTGTTACGATAGCCGATCGGCGCCGCCTGCCCCGAGGGGCCCTCGCCCGGCGCCGACATGAACGGTGAGCGACAACGAGATCAAGGTCACGGACCGGCGGATGTTCACCCCCGAGGGTGAGCTACGCCCAGAGTTCAAGTTCCTCGAAACGGCCGCGGCGCCGGCGCCGCCTGCCAACGCGCCTCCTCCGCGCGAGGAGGAGCCTCCCGAACCCCCGGCCTCGCCACCGCCGGCTGCGCCGGCGGCAATCCCGCGCCGCGAGCCGTCGGCCGACCTCGTGCTGCCGCCCGGCTCCGGGCCCGCCGGCACCTTCTTCGACCTGCTGAGCCTGATCGCCGAGCCGGCGTCCCTCTACCTGGGTGACCTCGCCTTGCCCGACGGCCGGCTGCAGGTGGACCTCGAGATGGCCCGCCTGCACATCGACCTTCTCGCGGTGCTCCAGGAGAAGACGGCGGGCAACCTCACGGCGGAAGAGGCCGCGGTTTTGGAGGACGTCCTCTATCAGCTCCGGCTGCGCTTTCTCGAGAAGCGGCGGGCTTGACCTTGGGATTCCTGTCCAGAGCTCCCTTGCGCGGCCGGCCCCCGGCCGTCCGCCACGGGCTCGCGGCCGCCGCCCTGGCAGTCGTGCTGGCGCTGCCGGGGGCGGCCCAGAACCTCGGTTCCTCGCAGGCGATCGCCGGTCTCGAGCTCTCAGCGCAGACGCAGCAGGCGCTGGCCAGCCTGGTCGAGCAGTTCCGCCAGTGGATCGTAGCCGTCGAGCAGGCGGACGCTGAGCGTGCCGGGCAGCTCGTCGAGCAACTGCGGACGACCGCCCTCGACTTGGGGTTCGAGCACCAGCCGGACCTGGCGGCCGCCGCCGCGGTGCTGGCGGCCGAGGAGATCAAGGCCGGCCGGCTCGATCGGGCCGCGCTCGCCATCCAGGCCGGCCGGGCCTTCGACCCCGCCAGCCCCGAACCAGCCTTTGCCGCTGCCGCCCTCGCCGCTCGCCAGGGCCACCACGTCGACGCCCTGTTGCAGCGTCTGCACGGCGTCGTAGGCCTGGCGGCGTTGCCGACCACGCGCAGCGTCCTCAACGCCAACCTCGTGCTCTGGTCGATCTCGACCTTGCTCCTGGCCGGAGTGCTCTTTCTTGTCTTGCAGGTGATCGTCAAGGGCGGCTGCCTGCTGCGAGACGTGGTCCGCCTGTGGTCAGGGCTGGTCTCTCCCGGGGCGGCGCTGCCGTTCGCCCTTCTCTTGCTGCTCTGGCCCCTCGCCCTGCCCCATGGCCCGCTCTGGCTGGTCCTCTACTGGTCGCTCCTGCTGTGGGGCTACGGCTCGCCGAGCGAAAGGCTGGTGTTCGCCGCGCTGTGGCTGGCGATGGGGGTGGCGCCGGTGGTGCTCAGCCTGAGCCGGCACGAGGTCGCTCAGCACACCTCGCCGCCGGTCGTCGCCCTCGACAGCATCGAGCGGAGCCGGCTCTACGGTGGCCTCTTCGCCGACCTCGGTGTGCTGCGGACCCGCCTGCCCGACTCGACGGCCGTCGGGCACCTCACCGCCGACCTCCATCTGCGTCTGGGGCAGTGGGACCGCGCGCGCTCGCTCTACCAGGAGCTGCTGGCCAAGGAAGAGAGCCCCTCCGGCATTCTCCTCAACCTCGGGGCCTACTCGTTCGTCACCGGTGACCCGGCCAACGCTGCCATCTACTTCAAGAAGGCAGCCCTGGCTGATCCCAACGACCCGGCGCCCTACTACAACCTGAGCCTGGCCTACGGTGATCAGTACTACTTCACGGAGGCCACGCAAGCCCACAACCAGGCCGAGCTGATCGATCGGGCGAAGGTCGCCGCCTGGGACCGCCAGGGCAAGCAGGGCGGTGCTCGCGTGCAGACCTCGGGGGCCGGGATCGCTCGCATCGCGGAGATCCGGCAGGCGCTCGCCGCCGGCACCGGCGAGGGCGAGCAGAGCATCAAGCAATCGCCGCTGGTCGAGCACGGGCTGACCTTGTTCCTGGCCCTTGGCAGCCTGGTGGTGGCCGTCACTCTCGACCTCGTTCGCCGCCCCTTCGGCTACGCCGAGCCGCCCATTGACCTGCGCCTGGAGCGTTCGACGGGAGAGAAGGTGGTGCGCGCCCTGCTGGTCGGCTTGGCGCCGGCCGAGCTCGGCGAGGGCTTCCGCACTTTCGGCGCTGCCCTGCTGCTCGCCGTGCTCTGCCGCCTGCCCGCCGGCTCGTCGCTCTACCGCATGCCGATCGGCTTCGATCCGGCCCTCGGCGGGCTGTTGTGGGGTCTCGCGATCGCCGGCTTCGTTCTGCTCCTGGGCCTGCGGCTGGTACCTGCCCTGCGTGCCGAGTCCACCTTGGGAGACCTCTGAGACATGGCGATCGAGGGGACTCTCGACCTCTTCCAGCTGCCGGAGATCCTGCAGCTGGTCTCGCACCAGGGCAAGACCGGCATCCTCACCATCCAGGGCGAGTCAGACATCGTCGCGATCTCCTTCGAGCGCGGCCGG
The DNA here is from genome assembly GCA_964420075.1 of uncultured Thermoanaerobaculia bacterium. Lineage (GTDB taxonomy): Bacteria > Acidobacteriota > Thermoanaerobaculia > Multivoradales > SZUA-115 > CAYQRE01. Next base: position 50,854 of record CAYQRE010000012.1, read on the forward strand.
GTGGTGGCGGCCGACGCGCTCAACCAGACCCTCGAGGAGGCCCTCGGCGAGGTGTTGGCCGGTCAGGGGCTGGTCGGGCCGTCGGACTTTGCCGCCGTCTCGGCGGCCCATCGCGCCGGTCAGGGCCGGCTGATGGACCTCCTGGTCGAGCGCAGGCTGGTGAGCCGCCCGCAGCTGCTGAGCGCGCTGCGTCTCCACACCTATCGGCTGCTCCTCGAGCTGCTCGCCTGGCGGGCCGGTGAGTTCAAGTTCTACACCGGCGAGGAGGTCGCTTACGAAGAGGGCTTCCAGCCGATCGCGGTCGAGGAGCTGCTGATCCGCTCCGTCGAGGAGGCGGCCGGTGAGGGCCATCCGACCATCCCGGATTCACGCTCGATCTATGAACCGGTGGTCTCGGTGACCCCAGTGCGGGTGCGCCACGACGGCGGCGGGCCGAGCGAGCCGGCGGTGGGAGCGATCTGGATCACCGAACCCGACAAGCAGGTGCTCGATGCGCTGGCGGGGGGCTACAGCGTCGCCGCCCTGGTCCGCAAGGTGGGGTTGGACGAGTACAAGGCCCGCTACACGCTGCATCGACTGCTCGAGTTGGGTTTGGTACGGCGCCGGCCGGCGGGTGCCGTCGTCGCCGAGGTGCCGCCGCCCGCACCGCCGTCTCCCGCAGCGGGCGGCGCCGCCGAGGCCCCGGAAGGAGCTGAGATCCCCCCCAGTGCGGGCCTGTCGTCGCGAGCCTCCCGCTCGCCGCTCTCCCGGGCGGTGGCAGATCGCCTGGGCTGGGCGCTCGCTGCCTTGCTGGCCGTTCTCGCCGTGGTGGGGCTCTGGCGCTCGCCCCTCGCCCTGACGCTGCCCTTCCCGTGGGACCGCAGCCATCGGCAGGCCCTCGAGCGCGACCTGGCGATGAGCGCCTTCCTCAAGATCGACCGCGCGACCAAGGCTTACTTCCTCCTCCACGACCGCTTCCCGGACCAGCTCGAGGCCCTGGCCAACACGGGCGTGCTGGCCAATCGCGACCTCTGGGACCCCCTCGGTCGCTTCCTTGACTACCGGCCCCAGGAGACCAGCTACTCGGTGGTGCCGCGCGAGGATGACCGCTTGGAAGGGGAAGGGCGGTTCGAGGCAGTGAGCGGCAATTTCCTTCTCGACGCTGACTTCCTCTCTCTGCCCCAGAGCGCCAAGACGCCACCGCTGGTGCTCCTCGACTGACCGCGTCCTGAACCGGCCGCGTCCTGCCGGGCAAGCCTGTGCCGGCAGCGGGGCCTGCGAGTCGAGCCCTGGCCCTGGAATAAATCTTAGCGCCTCCTTGTCATATATCGTGTGAGTGCGGTTGACAATGGGGCGCTAAGGTCTGTACGCTCCTAGTTGCCGCCCTCCGGCGGGCGCAGGCGTCTCCTCGTAGGAGGGAACGCGACTCCCGAGCCGAGAACCCAAGGTCCAAGACCGCAACTGCGAGGCCGAGCCAGGAACTCGGGCCGCTGGAGATAAGGAGACCAGAGTGAGCAAGATCATCGGCATCGACCTCGGCACGACCAACAGCGTCGTCGCCGTCATGGAAGGTACGGAGGCGAAGGTCATCCCCAACGCCGAAGGCAACCGCACCACCCCATCGATCGTGGCCTTCACCAAGGGTGGCGAGCGGCTGGTGGGCCAGGTGGCCAAGCGCCAGGCGGTCACCAACCCGGAGAACACCGTCTTCTCCATCAAGCGGTTCATGGGGCGGCGGTATGACGAGGTCTCCGAAGAGATGAAGATGGTGCCCTACCAGGTCGCCCGCGCCGACAACGGCGATGTGCGGGTGGCGATCGTCGACAAGCGCTACTCGCCGCCGGAGATCTCGGCGATGGTGCTGCAGAAGCTCAAGCAGGCCGCTGAGGACTACCTGGGTGAGAAGGTCGAAAAGGCGGTCATCACCGTGCCCGCCTACTTCAACGATGCCCAGCGGCAGGCCACCAAGGACGCCGGTCGGATCGCCGGTCTCAACGTCGAGCGGCTGGTCAACGAGCCGACGGCGGCCGCCCTCGCCTACGGTCTCGACAAGAAGAAGGACCAGACGATCGCCGTCTACGACTTCGGCGGTGGCACCTTCGACATCTCGATCCTGGAAGTGGGTGAGGGTGTGGTGGAGGTCAAAGCCACCAACGGCGACACCCATCTCGGTGGCGACAACATCGATCAGCGGATCATCGAGTGGCTGCTCGACGAGTTCAAGAAGGACCAGGGCATCGACCTGGGCCAGGACGCGATGGCCATCCAGCGTCTGAAGGAGGCGGCAGAGAAGGCCAAGATCGAGCTCTCGAGCGCCATGGAGACCGACATCAACCTGCCGTTCATCACTGCCGACGCTTCGGGTCCGAAGCACCTCAACCTGCGGCTGACCCGCGCCCGTCTCGAGCAGCTGGTCGACGACCTCCTCAAGCGCTCCGTCGCGCCTTGCCAGCAGGCCCTGAAGGACGCGGGGCTCAAGGCGGAGCAGATCGACGAGGTGGTGATGGTCGGCGGTCAGACCCGCATGCCGGCGATCCAGAAGCTGGTCAAGGACCTCTTCGGCAAGGAACCCAACCGGGGAGTCAACCCCGACGAGGTGGTGGCCGTGGGGGCCGCGATCCAGGGCGGTGTGCTGCGCGGCGACGTCAAGGACGTGCTGCTCCTCGACGTGACCCCGCTCTCCCTCGGCATCGAGACCCTGGGTGGTGTCTTCACGCGGCTGATCGAGCGAAACACCACCATCCCCACCCGCAAGAGCGAGGTGTTCTCGACGGCGGCCGACAACCAGACCTCGGTCGAGATCCACGTGTTGCAGGGTGAGCGCGAGATGGCGCGCGACAACCGTACCCTCGGCAAGTTCCATCTGGTGGGCATCCCGCCGGCGCCGCGTGGCATGCCGCAGGTCGAGGTGGCCTTCGACATCGACGCCAACGGCATCGTGAACGTCTCGGCCAAGGACCTGGGCACCGGCAAGGAGCAGAAGATCACCATCACCGCATCGAGCGGCCTCGATGAGCGCGAGATCGATCGCATGGTGCGGGAGGCCGAGTCCCACAGCACGGAGGACAAGGAGCGCCGCCGCCAGGTGGAGACCCGCAACCGCCTCGACAGCCTCATCTACACCACCGAGAAGACCTTCAACGAGCAGAAGGAGAAGCTCGATCCAGCGGACCTCGGGCGGGTCGAGGAGGCGCTGGCGGCCGCGCGCAAGGCGCTCGAGAGCGACCGCTTCGAGGAGATGGAGACCGCGGCGAAGAACCTCGAGCAGGCCTCGCACAAGATCGCGGAGGCGATGTACAAGCAGGCCGGGGCGAGCGCGGGCGATGCCGGTTCGGCGAGCACGAACGCTGGTGCTGGCGGCCAGGACGAGGTGATCGACGCGGAGTACGAGGAGGTCGGCAAGAACTGAGGGGTGTGGGGCGGTGGCCCGGCGCGCGCCGCCCCCTTGCTCTCCTGGTAGAGGCTCGCCCGCGACGTCGCGAGCGAGCCCACCGCTCCTCCGCGGACTCGTTTCCGGGCCACGCCACTGCAGTGGAAGAACCTCAGACCATGAGCACGACAGCGCGCGGCAACCGACCCAACAAGAAGTACGTGATGATCAGCGTGGTGGCGGAGCGGCTGGAGATCCATCCGCAGACGATCCGCCTCTACGAGCGTGAGGGCTTGATCAAGCCGGTGCGCAGCGCCGGCAACACGCGCCTGTACGACGAGGTGGCGATCCGCCGCCTCGAGCTGATCCTCAATCTCACCCGCAACATGGGGGTCAATCTCGCCGGTGTCGAGGTGATCCTCGGCATGCGAGACCAGCTCGACAGCCTGCAGGCCGAGGTCGATCGGCTGCTCGAGGAGGTGCGTCAGCACCACGCTGATCGCCAGGCGGGCATCGATCGACGGCACGCTCTGGTGCCCGTCCGCAGCGGCCTTCCGGTCAAGCGGTAGCCGCCGCGACGGGCAGGCCTGCCCCCGCTCGGCCGCCGCCGAGCGTGAAATCTCGGCCCTCTTTGCCCTCCCACGGCCGAAACTTGCACTTTCTTCAATGGAAGCTCCACCGGCTCCGGCATAGAGCCGGAGCCCAGCCCTGCTCTGAAAGGAGTGCTCCATGTCTCGGCCCTCTTGCCAGCGCCTCGTGATTGCCTGCCTCAGCCTCGTCGTCCTCGTTGTCTGCGCTCTTCCTGCTGCCGCCGCTCAGCCGGCAGCGACCGCTTCGCGACCGGTCGTCGAGCGAGTCGTGGCCTGGCTGCACGGCTGGCTCGGTGCGGTCCTGGTGGGAAGCGCCGAGAAGACCGACCAGCAACCGATCTTCACCCGTCTGGGGACGTACATCGATCCCCACGGCTGAGCCGCGGCCGGGCGGCGGCCGAAACCCCGCCGTGATCCAAGTTCTGGGCCCATCGTGTCCTTCCCACGGTGCCTGGCGGCACCTTGCTGAAGGTAGAGGAGTTCCTCATCGATGGCAGACGCGGAGAAGCGCGACGGACACCTGACCCGGGAGGTCTTGGCCGACATCGCGTTGGGGAGGACGAGTTGGAGCAGCGTGCTGCCGGCAGCACTGCGCCATCTCTTTGCGCTCTGCCCGCATTGTCAGCGCGAGATGCGGGGGTTCGTGGCGCAGGTCCTGCGGCGCGAGGGCGAGGGCGAGGCCGAGCGCGACTTGCAGCGCGCCTTCGAGCGGGCGGCCTTCAAGGCCGAGGGCGTCGCGGTGGCGCGCTCGTGGAGCGAGGATGATGTGGAGGAGCGGCTGCAGCGCTTGCTCGCCGAGCCGGCCGACCACCGAGCCCAGATGGTCGAGGACGATCCGCCGGCGGGCATCGCCGCAGCCTCGCTGGCTGAGAGGCTCGTCGAGCGTAGCCTGAGCTGCCTGCCGGGGCGGCCGGACGATGCCCTGGCCTTGGCCGAGCTGGCCCTGCAGGTGGCGGTGCATGCCCCCTCGGGGGCCGCGAGCAGCGCCGTGCTGGTCCGCGCCAAAGCCCATGTCGGCAACGCCCTACGGGCACTCGGGAGGCTTCGGCCGGCAGCTGCGATGCTCCGCGAGGCGCGCTTCCTGCTCGGCCCCCTGGCGCAAGAAGACCCCCTCCTCGACGCCGAGCTGGCGAGCTTCACGGGCTCTCTCGAGCGGGATCGACGGCAGTTCCCGCTGGCCCTCGGCCATCTTGAACGCGCGCTCGAGATCTACACCGAGCTCGGCATGCGCCGGGAGGCAGTGACCACCCTGCTCAAGCTGGCGACGGTGCACTGCGAGGGAGGGTCGCTTCCCGCCGCCATCGAGGTGACGCGGGAAGTGCTACGCATCCTGGATCCCGACCAGGATCGCGTCTTGATGGCGATCGCTCGCCACAACCTCGCCGAGTTCCTGAACGAAGCGGGCGATCCGCGGGCGGCGCGCGAGGTCCTGGCAGCGGACTGCGACGGCGGGTTGCTGTGGCCCGATGCCTCGACCCAGCTGCGTATCCTCTGGTTGGAGGCCAAGATCGCCTGGAACCTCGGCGAGCACGCGGCTGCCGAGTCGGGCCTGTTGGCCGTCCGCGACGGCTTCTTGCGCCGCGATCAGGGTCTCGACGCGGCCCTGGCCTGTTTAGGTCTTGCTGCCCTCTATCTCGAGCAAGGCCGAACGGCGGACGTCCAGCGGCTGGCCGGCGACCTACCGGCGATCTTCGCCGCCGGTGGCGTGCACCGTGAGGCCCTCGCCTGCTTGCTGTTGGTCCGCGAGACCATCGAGCGAGAGTTGCTCAGCGGCCAGCTGGTGGCCGAGGTCTCGCGCTTCCTCGAAGCGGCCCGGCGCGATCCTTCCCTGCGTTTCGAGCCCTCGAACTAACCCCGGCACTGCGTCACGGAAAAAGGAAAAGCCCGGTGGGAGCCGGGCTTTTCTTGCTGCTGGCCCCGCGAGGCGGGGCTTGGCGCGATCAGAAGCCGCCGATGAAGGTGTCGCTGGCGGTGGCCGGGTCGGTGACGTTGCCGAGCTGGAAG
>CAYQRE010000012.1:56896-127000 GCA_964420075.1 uncultured Thermoanaerobaculia bacterium
GCGGCACCGTGCCGTTGAACAGGTCGCGCAGGTTGAAGCTCTGCACGTCGTAGCCCGTCAGGTAGACGTTGAAGTCGAGGGTGGGGACCGAGAGGTCCGTCCACAGGGTGACGTGGGCGAGGATCGCGGTCGCCGACGCGTTGCTGACCGTGAAGAGAGTGGTCAGGCCGTTCGGGTCGTCGAGATTGACCTCGAAGTACGGCAGCAGCAGGGTGGCGGCCGGCACGTCGTCGATGGTGCCGATCACCGCCTTGGCGGGGCCGGCGGTGAACGCCAGCCCCACCAGGAACAGGGCTACGAGGGAACGCTTCAACATGTTTGGCTTCTCCGAGCTGCAGATTGGTCGTGCCGCCCTCCATGGGTGGCGCTGATCGAACTTGAGCTCATTGCGACCACGGTCTGTGGCAGCTGTTGGCATGGTTGTTCCGCTGGGGAGCGGAGGACGCCCGGATTCTACACCGAACGCAGCTTCGCTGTGACGCCCTAAGTCGTTGATTCTCTATTGATTTCCGTCTCTCAGGAAGGGTCTTCGGGAGCTGCCACGACAGACCTGGCCGCCCCGGGGGAGCGCTGGTGCCATGCTACGATCGGGAGGTGTCCGAACCCATGGCTGCACCGGTGGAGTGCCCCGAGTGCGGAGGGCGCGGCTGGGTGGTGGTCGCCGATGCCGGTGCCGGCTCGGCGCGGCCCTGCGAGTGCCGCCAGCGCGACCTCGGCCGTCGCCTGCTGCGGGCCGCGGGGATTCCCGAGCGCTACCGTGGCTGCCGGCTCACCAATTTCAACCCCAGTCACCCGCAGCCGGCGGTCGGCGAGCAGCTACGGCGAGCGCTGGCGGCGAGCCGAGCCTACGTCGACGGCTTCCTCGGTGACGACGGCCGTTTCTGCCAGACGGGGCTGCTTTTCGTGGGCCCGCCCGGCACGGGAAAGACCCACCTCGCGGCCGCGGTGTTGAACGAGCTGATCGACCGCTACCGCGTTCGCGGCCGCTTCGTGGAGTTCACCGACCTCATCCATCAGATCCAGGCCACGTTCGAACCTGGGGCGGTGGCGAGCAAGAGCGGGATCCTCGAGAGCTTGATCGGCGCCGAGCTCTTGGTGCTCGACGAGCTGGGGGCCCAGAAGCCGACGCCGTGGGTGCAGGACCTGCTCTATCTCCTGATCAACTCGCGCTACACCGAGCGGCGGCCGACGTTGTTCACTACCAACTTCCGGCTCGAAGCGCCACCGGTGGCCGTACAGCTCGATCGCGGCGCTCCGTCGTTGGCCGAGGGTCCCGAGAGCCTCGCCTACCGCCTGCCGCCAACGCTGGTGAGCCGGCTCTTCGAGATGGCGCGGCCCGTCGTCCTGGATGCCGCCGAGGACTTCCGGCGCGAGGTCCGTAGCCTGGCGCGGCAAGCGTCGTGACGAGGCCGCTCGCCGCCGCAGCTGAATGGCCCGGCCGGCGGCTCGGCGCCGTGCTGCTGTTGGCAGGCCTGCTGGCCTGCACGAGCGTCGAGAAGCCGGCGACCAGGGCGACTCCCCCGGCTCCCGCACCGCCTGTCGCGACGGCCGGAGGGGAGGCGAGCGAGGAGCTGATCCCGGCGGCCAGCGCCGAGCCCTTGCCACCGGAGATGGCGCCGGTGGTGGTTGGGGGCGGGCCAGCCGCCGAGCCGCAGCGGCCGCAAGAGCCCCTGCCGCCGGCCGGCCCCGAGCTGCCGGCGACCTTGCGAGTTCGCGTCGGCTTGGCGAGTGACCTCGGCGCCGTCACCCTGCCGTGCTGCGACGGCGACGTGACGCTCGCCCCCGGCCCGGATGGGGCGACCCCTCCCTCGGATGCCCTACCCCTGGTGGCACCGCTCAAGATCGAACCGTTGGCCAGCGGCCGGCCGCAGGTTTGGCGGGTGCAAGTCGCGGCCCTGCGCGACGAGGAGCGGGCGCGGACGCTGGCCGAGCAGCTGAGCCGCCAGTACGGCCAGCCGGCGGACGCCCACTTCGACGCCGGGGTGGACCTCTTCCGGGTTCGCTTCGGCCGCTACGCCAGTAAGGAGCTGGCGCAGGCCGCGGGGCGCCGCCTGCCGGCCCTGGGTGGCGCCGAACCCTGGGTGGTGAGCGAGGCCGCCGAGCTGACGGACCCGGCGCTGCGGGTCACCCAGGCAGGGAAGACCTTCGTCGTCAGCGGCCGGTGGCTGGCCGTGCAGGCGGCCGGAGAGGGCGGCATCCGCGTCGACGGCCATCGCTATCGGGAGCGCGTCCTCGTCTACCTCAACGATCGCGCCAGCCTCAACGTCATCAACGAGTTGCCGCTCGAGGACTACCTCCGCGGCGTGGTGCCGAAGGAAATGGGGCCCGAGGCCTACCCCCGCCTCGAGGCGCTGAAGGCGCAGGCGGTCGCCGCGCGGACGTACACGCTGCGCAACCTCGGGGGGTTCGCGGCCGAGGGCTACGACATCTGCGCGACCCCGCATTGCCAGGTCTACGGCGGGATGGATGCCGAGCACCCGCGCTCGGACCAGGCGGTCCGTGACACCGAGGGGCAGGTGCTTCTCTGGCAGGGACAGCCGATCGAGGCCCTCTACACGGCGACCTGCGGCGGCCACACCGAGGATGCGGCGATCGTCTTCCCCGGCAAGGAGCTTCCCTACCTCCACGGCGTGCCCTGCCTGGAGGCGGGAGTGAGCCGTCTCGCCGGCAGCGGGCGGGCCGCCGCACCGTTGGTGCCGACGCTCGCCCGCGCGCTGCTGCCCGGTGATGCCGAGCGGGCGCGTTCCGTCCAGGCCCGGATCGTGCGGCTGGCCGCCCTGGCGGGTCTGCCTGAGCCGGTCGACACCCTCGCCTCGCTCGACCGCCGCGAGCTGCAGCGGTTCGTCTTCTCCGCCTTCGACCTCGCTCTCGACCAGCACCTCTCGGTGCCGGAGGCGGACCTCGACTACCTGGCGCCGTTGCCGCCTCGCGGCTGGACGGCCGAGGATCGACGGCGTGCCGCCTACCTCGCCAAGCACGAGCTCCTCTTCGGCCCCCTGGCGCAAGCCCCCCGGGGGGAGGACATCGATCTCCTCCTGCTGCGCCTCGCCGAGCTCCTGCAGGTCATCGAGAGGCGGGAAGTGCACTTCGAGGCGGCCAGCGCCGGTCGCCTACAGGTTCGCGAGCGCGACGGTTCGCGGAGCTTTGCCGTCGGGGCGTCGCTGCTCACCTTCCGGCAGGAGGGAGAGCGCCAACTCGCGGGTGAGCTGGCGCTCGTCCCCGGCGATCGTCTAGAGCTCTACCTCGAGGCCGGCACGCTCCTCGCCGTCGTGCAGCGGGTCGACCCCCGCGGTGTCGCCTACGACCGCAGCGCCAAGCTCAGCTCGTGGACACGGTTTCGTACCGACGGCGAGCTCGCGACACGGGTCGCCGAGCGCTACCCGGGACTCGGGTTCCAGGGTCTCGAAGTCCTGCAGCGCGGCCGCTCAGGGCGGGTGGCGCGCCTGCGTCTGCTCGGTCAGGCGGGTAGCGAGGAGGTGCAAGGCCTGGCGGTCCGTTGGGTGCTCGACCTTCCTGAGACGCTGTTCTCCGCCAAGCGCCTCAAGCCGGCCAAGGGCAAGCCGGGGTGGCTGTTCTCCGGCCGCGGTTGGGGCCACGGCGTGGGGCTCTGCCAGACCGGCTCCTTCGGCATGGCGGGGCGCGGGGCGTCCTACCGGGAGATCTTGGCGCACTACTACTCGGGAGCAGATCTGGCGCGTGCCCGCTGGCGATCGTGAGGAACCGCGTACGGCAGGCGTCCGCGATCGCCGGGGAGGCGTATACTGCTGCAGCATATCTAGGCCCGGCCGAGACCGGTGACGGGCTGGACGACCGGATGAGCCACCGCGACAGGCGGTGGGATAGGAGATCTCGCTCCATGTTGAAGAGCTCGCCGAGCACGACTCGCCCCGGCCTGGTCCTGGCGGTGGCCCTTCTCGCGGCTTCCCTCTCCACGGCTGGCTGGAGCCAGTCGGCGGAACTCCACGTCGGCGCCGCCAACCGCAGCGCCGCCGCCCCGGCCGCAGCGCCGCTGCGTCTGGCGGACCGCACTGCCCTGGCGCCGCTCGCCGAGCTACGGGCCGCGCCCGACGCCGAGCTGGCGGCGATCGCCACCTGGAACCGAGGTGGCAGGCTGCCGCTCAAGAACGGCTTCAGCCGGCCCCTGGCGCTCGCCTCCCGCGTCGCCTTCGGGAGCGAGCTCGCCAACCGCTCGACGGGCAACCTCGCCGGCGGCACCTTCGAGCGCCAGACGGACGGCTCGCTGGTCTGGGCGGGTGCCGTCCGCGTCGACGGTGCCTACCGCACCCGACTCCATCTCGCCGACCTCAACCTGCCGGCCGGGAGCCAGCTCTGGGTTTACAGTGATCAAGAGGTGGCTGGCCCCTTCGGCCTCGAGCTCAAGGGGCCCGACGGCGACCTCTGGACCCCGTCGGTCACCGGTGGTGACGTCCGCCTGGAAGTCCGCCTGCCTGCCGGCGCGCCGGCCCACTCGGCCTTCACCCTCGACCGCGTGCTCGAGGTCGTCGAGCTGGCGGACGGCGCCCCCGTCCTGCAGAGCCGTGGCGCGACGCCGCCCTGCCTGGTCGACGCCCAGTGCGTGAGCTCAGCGACCTTCGACGTCGTCGACCTCGCGCAGCGGGCCGTCGCGCTGATCCAGTTCGTCGATCAGGGCTCGAGCTTCCTCTGCAGCGGCGGGCTCCTCAACGACACCGAGAACTCCGAGACGCCCTACTTCCTCACCGCCAACCACTGCTTCGACACCCAGGCCTCGGCGTCGACCCTGGAGGCCTTCTGGGACTACTACTCCGCCTCCTGCAACGGCTCGGTGCCCACGGTGGGCTCGCTTCCGCGCAGCAACGGTGCAACCCTGCTCGCCTCCAACCCCACCTCGGACTTCACGTTCGTGCAGCTGACGAGCGTGCCGAGCGGGCGGGTCTTCCTCGGCTGGAACGCCGACCCGGCGTCCATTCCCAACGGCACCGTGCTGCACCGCCTCTCCCACCCGCAGGGGCTCCATCAGCACTATTCGCGCAACCATGTCGACACCACCGCCCTCACGTGCACGGGAGCGTCGCGGCCGAACTTCATCTACGAGTCCTACATGGCCAGCGACACCGGTGGCACCTTCGGCGGCAGCTCGGGCTCGCCGGCGATCCTTGCCGGCGGCCAGGTGGTCGGCCAGCTGACGGGAGGCTGCGGCCCCAACCCGCAGGACGGCTGCGACTATGACAACGCCGAGGTCGACGGTGCCTTCTCGGTCACCTTCAACTCGGTGTCGCAGTACCTCGCGGCGAGCGGCACGAGCTGCATCCCGGGCCCGAACACCATGTGCCTGGTCAGCGGGCGCTTCGAGGTGACGCTGGACTACCGCATCCCGCAGACGGCAACGGCGGCCGCTCACGTGGTCGCCGCCGGCTCGGACAACGCCGGCATGTTCTATTTCAACAACGCCGCCAACTGGGAGATGCTGCTCAAGGTCCTCAACGGCTGCTCGCTCAACGGCCGCTACTGGGTGTTCTACGCCGCCACCACCAACATCGAGTTCACCTTGACGGTCACCGATACCTCGACGGGTGACGTCAAGACCTATTTCAACCCGCAGGGCACGGCTGCGGCACCGGTGCAGGACACCACCGCCTTCGCCACCTGTCCGTAGGTCGGCGGCGGGAGCTGGCCAGCCCGCCGTGATGGCAGCGCCGCGATGGGCGCGGCCGTCACGGCGGGGCCTCGCCGGGCGAACGCTCAGCCGCGGCGGTCGCGCAGGAAGGGGAAGCTCTCGCGGGTCGCCTCGACGACGCCCGGATCGAGATCGGCGAGCAGCATCGTGGCGCTGCCGGCGGCGCTCGCCAGCATTTCGCCCAGCGGATCGAGGATGGCGCTGTCGCCGGTGTAGCGCAGGCCGCCGCCGCTGCCCACCCGGTTCACTCCTATCACGTAGGCCTGGTTCTCGATCGCCCGCGCCTGCAGCAGGCCCCGCCAATGGTGCCGGCGCGGCTCCGGCCAGTTCGCCACCACCAGGTAGCCATCGACCTCGGGGGCGAGGGCCCAGAACTCATCGGCAAAGCGCAGGTCGTAGCAGATGAAGAGGCCCAGACGCAGGCCCTCGATCTCGACGACGACGCGCTCGCCGCCGGCCGCGTAGTGCTCATGCTCGCCGGCGTAGCTGAAGGGATGGAGCTTGCGGTAGCGGTGAAGCTCTCCGCGAGGCCCGGCGAGGGCGAGGGTGTTGTGAGGCTTGGCTGCTCCCGCGGCGCGCTCGGGAAGCGAGCCCGCGAGCCACAGCCCGCGGGCCGCGGCCTCACGGCGCAGGAAGCTCACCGTGGGGCCGTCCGGGGGCTCGGCGAGCTTCGCGGCCTGCATCGAGAAGCCGCAGGCGAACATCTCGGGCAGGGCCACCAGGCGGGCGCCCGCCGCCTGGGCGGCGTCGAGCCAAGGCGCGAGACCGGCAAGGCTCGCCGCCGGGTCCTCCCAGACGATGTCGGTCTGCAGGGCGGCGACGCGAAGGGCCATGTCTGATGTCCTCGGAAAGTGCTCTGCCGGGTGGCCGGCCGCCGCGGGCCTAGCCGCTCAGCTGGTGCAGCCGGCGGATCGCCTCGGTGATGACGTCCGCTTCCTTGCAGAAAGCAAAACGCACCAAGTGACGGCCCTTCTCGGGATGCAGGTAGAACGAGCTGGGCGGGATCGCCGCGACGCCGATCGTCTCGGGAAGCATACGACAGAAGGACACGTCATCCGTCCAGCCGAGCGGGCGGATATCGGCGAGGACGAAGTAGGTCCCGGCCGGCGCCGCGACGCCGAAGCCGACCGCCGCGAGACCGTCACAGAGCAGATCACGGCGCCGGCGGTAGGCAGCGAGGTAGTCCTCGAAGTAGGCGTCCGGGGCCCGTAGCGCCACGGCCATGGCGTGCTGGAACGGCGTTGCCTGGCAGAAGGTGATGAACTGGTGGGCACCGCGCAGAGCGGCGGTGAGCGGGGCCGGGGCGCAGGTGTAGCCGATCTTCCAGCCGGTGAGGCTGAAGGTCTTGCCGGTCGAAGAGATGGTGATCGTGCGCTCGCGCATCCCGGGCAGGGTGGCGATCGGCACGTGCTCGCCGGCGAAGACGAGGTGCTCGTAGACTTCGTCGGAGACCACCAGAACGTCGTGGCGCCGGCAGATCTCGGTGATCGTCAGCAGCTCATCGCGCGAGAAGACCTTGCCGGAGGGGTTGTGCGGGGTGTTGACGAGGACGAAACGGGTGCGCGGGCTGATCGCCGCGTCGAGCGCCGCCGGGTCGAACTGGAAGCCGTCCGCGTGGCGCGCCGGGGCCTCGAGAGCGACGGCCCGGACCTCGGCTCCCGCCATCCGCGCGCCGGCCGAGTACGAGTCGTAGAACGGCTCGAAGAGCACCACCTCGTCGCCAGGTCCGACGAGGGCCTGGAAGAGGGCGAAGAGGGCCTCAGTCGCTCCTGCGTAGACCGTGATCTCGCTGTCGGGATCGACGGCAAGGCCGTAGAAGCGCTGCTGGTGCTCGGCGATCGCCGTGCGCAGCTCCGGCAGGCCGGGCATCGGCGCGTACTGGTTGTGCCCGGCGCGGATGGCAGCGATCGCCGCCTCTTTGATGAACTCGGGGCCGTCGAAGCTCGGTGCGCCCTGCCCGAGGTTGACGGCCCCGAAGCGGCTGGCGAGCTGGTTGATCTCGGCGAAGACGCTGGTACCCAGCCCAGCGAGCCGCGCTGCCGGCCGGAAGGCCGCGGTCACGGGTAGTCGTCCAGCTCTCGGTAGGGGAGACCGCAGGGATAGAAGAGGTTGAACACCGGCTGCTCGATCACCTCGGCAAAGCCCAGGAGCAGCGGACCGTATTTCTCGAGATCGGGATGCCCACCCTCGCCTTCGACCTGCTTGTACTCGTCGAGGGAGATCCCCATGGCGTCGGCGATCTCCTGCTCGCTCTTCGCCTTGCGCTCCCGGTGGTGGCGCACCAGGCGGGCCGCCTGGCCGGGCTTGGTGTCGGCGAACTTGCCGCTTTCGGCCAGCAGGCGCGACGTCGGGGTCTCGAGGGCGATGGCGATCTGGGCCAGCCGGAACCCCCAGTCCTCGGCCGGGGACTCTCCGGCTTCCATGGCCACGTAGTCGGCTTCGGGGATGCCCAACCTCTGCGCCACGTCGGCGGTGGACAGGTCACCGTGGCGGGACAGCCCTCTGCCTTCTCTCTCCTTCTTGAGCACATCACCGAGCTTCATCTCTTCGCTCCTCTCGCCATCGCCAGCTGCGGGCCTGGAAGTCGCCTCGTGGTGGGTCCGTCCGCCCAATGACCGGGCGGAGCCGGCATCAGGTCACCCTACTTAAGTGCGGCACCCATGGCGGGCGTGACAGCCGGCGGGGCGGCTTGGCGGCTCTGCGGGAGCGCGATACCATCGTTCGGCGAGCCGCTGCGTTCCAGACCGACGAAACCGCGGGTCGCGCAGCGCCGAGAACTCTAACATCAGCATCAACCTCAGCATCCCGAAGGTTCCCATGGTCTCCGAGAGCAGGATCGATTTTTCGCTCAGCCCCGAGCAGCAGGCGATCGCCGAGCTGGCACGGGACTTCGCACGCCGCGAGGTGGACCCGATCGTCGACGAGATCGACGAGTCGCAGCGTTTTCCCCGCGAAGTGATCGCGAAAGCCGGGGAGCTCGGCTTTCTCGGCGTGATCTTCCCCGAAGAGCTGGGGGGGGCCGGCCTCGGCTACGTCGAGTACGTCCTGGTGATCACCGAGCTCTCCAAGGTGGACCCTTCCGTGGGGATCACCATCGCGGCTCACAACTCGCTGTGCACCAACCACATCTACAAGTTCGGCAACGCCGAGCAGCGGCGGCGATGGGTCGCGCCCCTGGCGCGTGGCGAGAAGATCGGCGCCTGGGGGCTCACCGAGCCCGGCTCGGGCTCGGACGCTGCCGCGGCGCGCACCCAGGCCCGCAAGGTGGAGGGGGGTTGGGTGCTCAACGGCTCCAAGGCCTTCTGCACCCACGGCTCGGTGGGCGACCTCTGCGTGGTGATGGCGGTGAGCGAGCCCGAGGCCGGCCGCGGCAAGAACCTCTCCACTTTCGTCGTCGAACGAGGCATGGCGGGTTTTCGGGCGGGCAAGAAAGAGAACAAGCTGGGGATCCGCGCCTCGGATACTGCCGAGGTCATCCTCGAAGACTGCTTCGTGCCCGACGACCACCTGCTGGGTGAGCGTGGCGAGGGCTTCCGGCAGGCGATGACCGTGCTCGACGGCGGCCGCATCTCGATCGCCGCCTTGGGGCTGGGGACGGCGATCGGCGCCTACCAGACGGCGCTCGCCTACGCCAAGCAGCGCGAGCAGTTCGGCCGCCCGATCGCCGAGTTCCAGGCGATCCAGTTCCAGCTCGCCGAGATGGCGACCCGCATTGCCGCTGCCGAGGCCCTCACCCTGGCGGCGGCGAGCGAGATGGACCGTACCGGCAAGGTGACGCTCAAGGCCTCGGAGGCCAAGCTGATGACCGGCGAAGCGGCCGTCTTCTGCGCCGAGCGCGGCGTGCAGATCCACGGCGGCTACGGCTTCATCAAGGACTACCGGGCCGAAAAGTTCTACCGTGATGCCAAGATCTGCACCATCGGCGAGGGGACGAGCGAGGTTCAGCGCCTGGTGATCGCCCGCCAGGTGTTGAAGGGCTGATGCTCGGCGGTGACGCGGCGGACCACGCCGCGGTCTCGGCCCTCCTCGCCCCCCTGGCCGCTCGCAAGCCGCGGGCCCTCGGCCGCGCGATCTCGATCGCCGAGGACGGTGGGCCGCGGCGGGCCGCCCTGATCGGCGAGCTCTACCGCCGGACCGGCGGCGCCCGGGTGGTGGGCATCACGGGGCCGCCGGGTGCCGGCAAGAGCACTCTCGTCGACCGCATGGCGCAGGCCTGCCGGGCGCGCGGCGAGACGGTAGGCATCCTCGCCGTCGATCCCACCAGCCCCTTCTCGGGGGGGGCCCTGCTTGGGGACCGCATCCGCATGCAGTCGCTCGCCACCGACCCGGGCGTCTTCATCCGCTCGATGGCCACCCGCGGCGCCATGGGCGGGCTCGCGCGGGCGACCCACGACGCCGTCGACGTGCTCGATGCGGCGGGCTTCGATTGGGTGCTGATCGAGACCGTCGGCGTGGGCCAGGACGAGGTCGACGTGGTGCGCAGCGTCGAGACGGTGCTGGTGGTGACGGTGCCGGGACTCGGCGACGACATCCAGGCGATCAAGGCCGGGATCATGGAGATCGCGGATGTCTTCGTGGTCAACAAGGCCGACCGCGACGGGGTCGACCGCACCTGCCGCGACCTCGAGGCGATGCTCTCCTTGGCTGAGACGACGGCTGGCTGGCAGGTGCCGATCCTGCGCACGGTGGCGAGCCAGACCCAGGGCATCGGCGAGCTGCTGACCGCGGTCGAGCAGCACCGCGCCTGGCTCGCCGCGAGCGGCGAGCTGGTGGCGCGCCGGCGCTCCCATCTCAAGCTGCGGGTCGAGGCCCTGCTCAAGGAGCGCATCCTCGAGGCCGCCGACCGCTCGCACCGGCTGGAGCGCGAGATCGACGAAGCGCTGGCCGGGCACCTCGACCCCTACCGCACCGCCGAGCGCCTGTTCGCCGAGGTGGTGGCCGAGGAAAGTGGGGTGGCCGGCCAGGAGGGAGGGGCACGATGATCCAGCGCATTGATCACATCGGGATCGCGGTCAGCTCGATCGCCGAGGCACGGGTCTTTTACGAGGCCCTCGGGCTTGCCATCGAGGCCATCGAAGAGGTGCCTCAGGAAGGCGTTCGGGTGGCGTTCTTGCGCCTCGGCGAGAGCCGGCTCGAGCTGCTCGAGCCGCTCTCGGACGAGAGCCCCATCGCCCGCTTCCTCGCCCGCCGCGGTCCCGGGGTGCACCATATCTGCCTGGCGACCGACGACGTCTTCGCCGCCAGCGCCGAGCTCGGCGCCGCCGGTCTCCCCCTGCTCAAGGAAACGCCGAGCCGGGGTGCCGAGGGCTGTTGGGTGCAGTTCGTCCACCCGCGGGCGGCCGCCGGCGTGCTCTACGAGCTTTCGCAGCCCGCCAGGGAGGGCGACGGCGGCCCCTGAGGCCGCCGCCCGCGATGGCCAAACCCCTGCTCGGGCGCGGCGATTTCGTCGTCGCCCATCTCACCCAGCCGAGCGAGAAGCTGTGGGGCGTCCTGGGCGAGATCACCCCCGCCGGGGTGACGCTGCGCGGCCTCTTGCTGGCGAGCTTCGAGGACTTCACCTACGAGGTGCAGCGGGGCGAGGCGAGCGCCATCGGCCTCACCACGATGTTCGTGCCCCTCCACCGCGTCGAGCGGCTTTTCCTCGACGAGCCGGTCGGTGAGGTCGAGAGCTACCAGCAGCGCTTTGCACGCCGAGTGGGACGGCCGGCCAGCGAGCTTCTGGCAGCTTCCGTCCAGCCAGCACCGACAGGGCGCTAGCCGACCGCCGGGGCAGCGCGCCCCGGCTCAGAACTGCACGTTGGCGAGGAAGAAGCCGACGGGCTCGATCCGCTTGCTGGCGAGATCGGCCGCCTGCTCGGGGGTGAGCAGGAACTGCCCGGCCCGCTCGCGGTTCGGGCTCGTCATCAGCAGCTCGAGCTCGCCGACGGCGTCCGGCTGGTTGCGCTGCACGGCGAGCAGCGCCTCGGCGCTTGCCGACAGCGCCCGCATCACCGCCTCCTCGTCCGGGGTCAGCAGCAGCACGAAGGCGCGCCGGGCCTGCGTCCCCTGGTAGATGCGGGCGTCGCTGAAGCCCAGGCGCGAGTAGGTGCTGCTGAGGTCGGCGGCGGCCGATTCCTGGCGGAAGGGGTTCTTGGCCAGCGTTGCAAGGTCGATGGCGCCGCCGGCCGTCTTGAGCACCGGGGTCGGCTGGGTCGTCGCCGGCCGCCGGGGCTCGGGCTGTGGCGGCGCGGTCGCCGCACTGCGCTCGGTGATCAAGTCCCCGAGGCGGCGCCCGCCCCTGGGCGGGGGAGCCGGCGTGTTGGTCAGGGGCTGTGCCTTGCCGCCCTGGATGACCACCGCCGAGCCGAGGTCGGTCTTGTTGGCCTCCTCGGTCCGCGCCACGTCGATGTCGCCGAGCGGAATCGAGGACAGCGAGCCGTTGGGGAGGGTGATAATGGCCTTGTCGCCCTCGACCCGGTACTTCTCCTTGATGACGATCCGACTGCCGTCCTTGAGATAGACGGTGTAGGCGGCGAGCGGCCCGGCGAGAAGCCAGAGGGCCAGCGCCAAGAGGCCAGCGAGGCCCCGCCGGCGAGCGCTTCGCCGGGGGGGCGCCGGCGGCGCCGTCCGGTGCCAACGCAAGGCCGAAGCGAACCGGCGTCGACTGGGTTGCTGGTGCATCGCGGCTCCTCCCGAGCGGGTATCATACCCCGATGCCCGCGCCCGCCCGCCCGTCGCTCGGCCCCACGGCCTTCCATCCGCAGCCTGGCCTCCTCGTGCTCGAGGACGGCTCCGTCTTCGAGGGCCGAGCGGTGGTGCCCGGCACCCGCTTCGCCGAGGTGGTGTTCAACACCTCGATGACCGGCTACCAGGAGATCCTCACCGACCCGTCCTACCGCGGCCAGATCGTCGTCATGACCCAGCCGCACATCGGCAACTACGGGGTCGCCGCGGCGGTCGCCGAGTCGCACCGGATCTGGGTGGAGGGCTTCGTCGCGCGCCGCTTCACCCCGCGACCGTCGGGCGTGGGCCCCGAGGAGAGCCTGCCGAGCTACCTTGCCCGGCAGCAGGTACCGGCCCTCGAAGGGGTCGACACCCGTGCTCTCGTCCGCCACCTGCGCCAGCACGGCGCTCTGCGCGGCGTGCTCACCAGCGAGCGCGCGGACGTGGCGGCGCTGGCGGCCGAGGCCCGTGACTTTCCGTCGATGGCCGGCCGCGCCCTGGTCGACGACGTCACCTGCGCCGCCGCCTACGAGGTGCCGGCCGAAGGCCCGGCCCGCGCTCACCTGGCGGTCTACGACTTCGGAGTCAAGGCCAACATCCTGCGCTCGCTCGCCGAGCGTGGGGCGCGTCTCACCGTGCTGCCGGCCCACACCCCCGCCCGCGAGTGCCTGGCCCTGGACGTCGACGGCGTGGTGCTCTCGAACGGGCCGGGCGACCCCGAGCCGCTCACCGGCATCATCGCCACCGTGCAGGAGCTGGTGGCGGCCGAGGTCCCCTTGTTTGGCATCTGCCTCGGCCATCAGCTGCTCGGCCTCGCCCTCGGCGGGCGCACCTTCAAGCTCAAGTTCGGTCACCATGGCGGCAACCAGCCGGTGCGCGACGTGGCCAGTGGACAGGTGGCGATCACCAGCCAGAACCACGGTTTCGCGGTCGATCCGGCCTCGTTGCCGGCGGGCTGCCAGGCGAGCCAGATCAACCTCAACGATGGCACCCTCGAAGGCTTCTCCGTCGCCGGCAAGCCGATCTACGCCGCGCAATACCACCCCGAGGCCGCCCCCGGGCCTCACGACGCCTCACCGCTCTTCGACGAGTTCCTGGCGCGGGTGAGCGGTGGGCGGGCTTGAGCGGCAGGGCCGCCGTGTGCCCCTGCCCTGGCTGATCGCCTGGCGCTTCCTCGCCGGTCATCGCAGCCGCCTCCTCGACGGCACGGCCCGCGCCGCCCTGGCCGCCACCACCCTCGGGGTGATGGCGCTGGTAATCGCGATGGCCTTGATGAGCGGCTACAGCCGCGACCTGCAGGCCAAGCTGATCGGCGACAACGCCGCCGTGGGGGCCTACCCGTTGGGGCGCGAGCCAGAACCGCTGCCACCGGCGACCCTCGGTGAGCTGGCGGCCATCCCGGGCGTCGAGCGAGTCTCACGAGTGGTGTTCGGGCGAGGCCTGATCACTCCGGCCAACGGCGGCGAAGCCGTCGAGGTCACGCTGCGCGGCGTCGATCCCGGGGCCGACCCGCGGGCCGCGGGCGAGGCGCTGGCGACGGCCGGCGGCCTGGCGGGCGCCGTCCTCGGCGGCGAGCTCGCCCACAAGCTCGGGCTCCAGATGGGCGACGTCGCCCGCCTCACCGCCCTTGGCTTCGCCGACGGCCGGCCGCGGTTCCGCTTCCAGAGCCTGCGGGTGAGCGGCACCTTCAGCTCGGGGTTCTCCGAGTTCGACAGCTCGTGGTTGCTGGTCGACCGCGCTCTCGCCGAGCGGATGGTGGGTGAGGAGGCCGGTACCGTGCTCTACGAGCTGGTCCTTACCCGCCCCGAGGATGCGGCGACCGTCGCCCCGCAGGCCGAGACGGTGCTCGGCCCCCGTTACCTGGTCACCGACTGGCGCAGCCTCAACCGCGACCTCTTCGAGGCCCTGCGGTTGCAGAAGATCGTCCTCTTTCTCGCCCTTGGCTTGATCGTCCTGGTCTCGACCTTCAACGTCGCCTCGACGCTGATGGTGCTGGTCCGCGAGCGGATGCGCGACGTCGGCTCGCTCGCCGCGATGGGCCTTGCACCGCGGCGGATCGCCGGCGTCTTCCTCGCCTATGGCGGCATCCTGGGCCTCGCCGGCACCGGCCTCGGGATCGCCGCCGGCTGGGCGATCGCCTGGCTGCTAACCACCTTCCGGGTGATCCGCTTCAGCGCTGAGGTGGCGGCGATCTACTTCATCGACTCGGTGCCCTTCCGCGTCGAGCCGCGGGACGTGGCCGCCATCGCCGGTCTCGCCCTGACCCTGACCCTCGCTGCCTGCGTGCTGCCCGCGCTCAAGGCCGCTGGCACGCCGACGGCCGAGGCCCTGCGCTACGAATGAGGTCGGCGGGCTCGTGGCCCGCCGACCAGCCCATGCCCGCCACGGCGCTCGCCCTGCTGCTCCTGGCCGCTGCCCTGCACGCGGCCTGGAACCTGCTCGTCAAGCTCTCGGGTGATCGCCTGGTCGTGCTCTGGGGTGCCAACCTGACGGCCGCCCTCGTCGGCCTGCCGCTCCTCTGGCAGCAGGGGCTGAGCGCTCGGGGCTGGGGGTTCGCGGTGGTGAGTGCCGGGCTCGAGACGGCCTACTTCTCTCTCCTCGCCTGGGCCTACCGCGACGGTGACTTCTCCCTCGTCTACCCCCTGGCCCGTGGCGCGGCGCCCGCCCTGATCGCTGCCGGCTCCGTGCTCCTCTTCGGCGAGCGGTTGACCGGTTGGGGGATCGCCGGCGGCGGGCTGATCGTCCTCGGCCTCGCGGTGATCGGCCGCTCGGCGGTGGGCGGGCCGCTCCGGGCCGGCGGGCGCGCCGTGCTCGCCGCCGGCTGCGTGGCGCTGACGATCGCCGTCTACTCGCTGGTCGACGCGTGCGCCGTGCGCACGTCGCCGGCCGCCGTCTTCGTCCTCGCCGTCTACCTGCTCGCCACCCTCTTCCTGCTCCCCGTGGCGCTCGCCGGCCGCGGTTGGCGCGGCCTGGCGACGGGCCTGCGCGCCGCCTCGTGGCGGGTGCCGGCGGTCGGCCTCGGCGCGCTGGCCGCCTACGTGCTGGTGCTCTCCTCCTACGCCTTGGCGCCGGTCAGCTACGCCGCCGCCGTGCGCGAGGTGAGCATCGTCTTCGCCGCCCTCGCCGGCTGGCGTTTCCTCGGCGAGGGCTTCGGCCGCCTCCGGCTCGCCGGTTCGTTGCTCCTCTTCGTGGGGATCCTGCTGATCGCGGTGGGGGGCTAGGGCGCGCGCGGTCGATTCTTGGAGGTGGAGATGCCATTTCGCGACCGATTCTGGAGGTAATGGCCCTCTTCCGGCTTCTCCCTACCCCGGTCTTGCGAGCGGCGGAGTGACCAGAGCTCGAGGCAACGAGCGTCTGGGGCGAGATCGGCGGGTCCGAGGTTGGAGCCCCGCTCAGCCGGCGCCGGCCTTGAGCCGTTCGCCGAAGCGACTGACGAGGGCGCCGGGGCCGCTCACGTAGACGGCGTCGCCGGGCGCGAAGCGGAACCCCGGCCCGAGGTCGAGGATCAGCTCGTCGCCCCGTTCGACGGCCACCACCGAGCAGCCGGTGCGCTCGCGCAGGTGGAGCTCGGCGGGGTTGCTGCCCACCAGGCCTTCGACGGGTACCCGGTTGAGCTCGAGGTGAGAGTCGAGCGGCACACGCTCTTGGCCGAGCAGCCGGCGGGCGAGGATCTGGCCAGAGACCTGGCTGATCGACAGCGCGAAGTCGGCGCCCGCGCGGTGGATACGCTCGACGTTCTCGGCACGGTTGACCCGGGCGATGATCGGCACGTCGGGGGCGTGCTCACGCACGATGACGGTGGCGAAGAGGGTGGCGCTGTCGCTGTCGAGGGCGATGATCACCGCCGGTGCGGTGCGGATCGGGCTGCCCTCGACGACCTTCGGGTCGAGCATGTTGCCCACCCGGTCGACGCCCTCGCGCTCGTCACGGTTGATCACCCAGAACGGCTCCTCGGCGTCGCGCAGGAGCTCGGCGACCTTCTGGCCCACCTCACCGAAGCCGGCGATCACGAACGGCCCCGAGGGCACGGTCGCCGGCGTGGCGCCGGCGGCCAGGGCACGCAGGCGTTCGAGGCTCTCCTCGCTGCCGGCGGCCACCAGGATGGCGCCGGCGTCGAGCCGTGAAGAAGCCTCGAGTGGCGCGGAGAGCACACCGCCCACCCATTTGCCGATCAGCGTGGCCCCGGTGCGGGTGCCGATCTCGGCCTCGGCCACCGTGCGGCCCTCGATCGAGCTGGCGCGCCGGAGGCGGATCTCGGCCACCTGCAGCTTGTCGCCCAGCTGCTGCACACCGGCGAGTCGCGGGCTGATCTTCGAGCTGGCGCGGGCGGCGAGGGCGGCGCCCAGCACGTGACGGGGAGTGAAGACGGCGGTGGCACCGGCGAGGTGCAGGGGGCGGCGGTGGAAGGGGTCCTCGGCGACTGCCAAGAGCTCTCCCGCGAAGCCGGCCTGCCGCGCCGCGAGGATCACCGCGGCGTTCTCCTCGTCGCTGCCGTTGGCGATCAGGGCGCGGGCGCGGCCGAGGAGGGCCCGCTCCAGGGTGTCGCCTTCGAGGGGGCCGACGATCACCTTCTGCCCGCCTTCGGCGAGCTGGCGCGCCTTCGCCTCGTCGCTCTCCACCACCAAGGTCGCGATGCCCTCGCTCGCCAGCTGGCGCAGCAGGGTGGCGACGGCGGGCCCGAAGCGCCAGATCACCACGTGGTCGGCGAGGCCCGGATGGCGTTTCGGCAGGCGGGCCTCGAAGCGTTCCTCGAGGAAGGGGATGAGGAAGATCGGCACTACCAGAAAAACCAGGAAGACACCGATCCACTGCAGCAGCACCACGAGCAGCACCATCGCCGGGTGGTGCCAGTGCGAGTCGAAGCCGTAGCCGGTGGTGGTCAGCGTCTCGGAGGCCCAGGAGAGGCTGTCCCAGAAGCCGCGCTCCTTGCCTTCGAGGCCCGCCATCCCCACCTGGTAGAGGAAGGCCGATCCCAGGAGCAGCGCGACGACCACGGCCAGCAGGAGCAGCAGGCGCCGGCGGGTGCGGCTCATCGTGAGGGCCTCGGCGGCTGGTGAGCGGGCGGAGGGGCTGGTGTCATGGCTGCCAGGAGAGTCTCCCATAACCCGCCGTGGCCGAGCCCGCACCAGGTGATCGCCGGCGTAGACTGGTGACCGTTTGTCGACGACGAGAGGACTTGCCTGTGCAGCACGCCACAACCATGAGCCGCCCGCCCGCGATGCCCGCCCTGATCCTCTTGCTGGTGGCCTGCCTCGGCCTCGGCGCCTGCGCGCCGCCGGCGCCGCGGCCGATCACGCCGGCGCCGCCGCCTCCAGGGCCGGCGCTCGACGCCGCGCACTTCGCGCCCGAGCTCGACACCCTGCTGCCCGTCCTCTGGCTGCAGACGGCCGCCGAGTACCGCGGCGGCGCCTTGCAGGCCTATGCCGCGGCCCACGCGGCTCTCGACCGGGCCCTCGCCGATCCCGGCTGGACGGCGGCGCAAGAGCAAGGGGAAGAGGCTGCTGCGCTGCCACCGGCGATCATCCTCGACGTCGACGAGACCGTGCTCGACAACACGCCGTACCAGGCCCGGCTGCTGCACCAGGGCAGCCGCTACGACCTCGAGAGCTGGCATGCCTGGTGCGAGGAGCGCCAGGCCAAGCCGGTGCCCGGCGCCGTCGCCTTCACGCAGTACGCGGCGAGCCGCGGGGTGACCGTGTTCTACGTCACCAACCGCCGCGCCGTGGTCACCGCCGCTACCCGCGACAACCTCGAGCGCCAGGGCTTTCCCCTCGCCAGCGGCCGCGACGTCGTGCTCACCCGCGGCTTGAAGCCGGAATGGGACAGTGCCGACAAGGGGCCGCGCCGGGCGGCGGTGGCACGCGAGTTCCGTATCCTCCTGCTGGTGGGGGACGACCTCGGCGACTTCCTTTCCGGCAACCGGACCTCGCCGGCCGAACGCGCCCGCCTGGTGGCGCCGTTCGAGGGCTGGTGGGGCTCGCGCTGGATCGTCGTTCCCAACCCGATCTACGGCTCCTGGGCGGACGCCATCCTCGGTTTCGCGCCCGGGCTCAGCGAGCAGGAGGCCCTCAAGCGCCGCCGCGAGGCGCTCGGCGAACGATGAGCCCGCCACCGCGACCGCACCTGCTCAGCTGCGCGGCGATCAGCAAGCAGTTTGGGGCCCGCCCGCTCTTCGAGGGCCTGAGCTTCGGGCTTGGCGAGGGGGACCACGTGGGGCTGGTGGGGCCGAACGGCTCCGGCAAGTCGACGCTGCTCAAGGTCCTCGCCGGCCTCACGGAGCCGGATGCCGGCGAGCGCACCACCCGCAAGGGGCTGCGCGTGGCCTACGTACCCCAGGAGTCGCGCTTCGCGCCCGGGCAGACCGTCGAGGAGGTGGTGGTCGCGGCCCAGGCCGGCGAGCCCCTGGAGGAGTTCGAGAAGGTGGCGCGTGCCGTCCAGGCCCTCGGCAAGCTAGGTTTCGCCGACCCGCTCCAGAGGGTCGACGTGCTCTCCGGCGGCTGGAAGAAGCGCCTGGCGATCGCCCGCGAGCTGGCCCGTGAGCCGGACGTCCTCCTCCTCGACGAACCGACCAACCATCTGGACCTGGAGGGCATCCTCGACCTCGAAGAGCTGCTCTTCGCCGAGGCCCGGGCCTTCCTGGTGGTAAGCCACGACCGCTACTTCCTGGAAAACGTCACCACCCGGATGCTGGAGCTCGACCGCGCCTACCCGGAAGGCCTGCTGGTAGTAGAGGGCACCTACAGCGACCTCCTCGACCGCCGTGACGAGGTGCGGCGCCACCAGGCCGAATACCAGGAGACGCTCGCCAACCGCGCCCGCCGCGAGGTCGAGTGGTTGCGCCGGGGCCCCAAGGCCCGCCGCACCAAGGCGAAGTACCGCGTCGAGGAAGCCGAGCGGCTGGTCGCCGAGCTGGCGGAGGTGCGCGAGCGGGCCCGCACGGCGAGCGTGGACGTCGACTTCACCTCCTCGGGGCGCAAGAGCAAGAAGCTCCTCGTCGCCCGCGGCCTCACCAAGGCCTTCGCCGGCCGCACGGTGTTCGCGGGCGTCGACCTCGCCCTCGGCCCCGGCACGCGGCTGGGCGTGCTCGGCCCCAACGGCAGCGGCAAGTCGACCCTGCTCGGCGTCCTCGCCGGGACGCTCGACGCCGACGCCGGGGAGATCGAGCGCGCGCCGTTCCTCAAGACGGTGGTCTTCGAGCAGGGCCGCGAGGGCCTCGACCCGGAGGTGCCCCTGCGCCGTGCCCTGGCTCCCGAGGGGGACTCGGTGATCTTTCAGGAGCGGGTGATCCACGTCGCCTCCTGGGCGCGCCGCTTCCTCTTCCGTTTCGAGCAGCTCGACACGCCCGTGGGGCGCCTCTCGGGCGGCGAGCAAGCCCGCATCCTCCTCGCTCGCCTGATGCTCCAGCCGGCCGACCTGCTGATCCTCGATGAGCCCACCAACGACCTCGACATCGCCACCCTGGAAGTCCTCGAGGAGGGCCTGCTCGAGCTCACGGGTGCCCTCGTCCTGGTGACTCACGACCGCTACCTCCTGGACCGTGTCTGCGGCTCGATCCTCGCCCTCGACGGCGAGGGAGGGGCGCTCGCTTTCGCCGACACCGCGCAGTGGCAGGCACATCGGGACGCCTTGGAGGCCGCGGCCGCTGCCGCCAAGGCCGCCGCGGACAAGCCGGCTCCTCGCCCGGCCGCTCTGCGACCCAAGAAGCTCAGCTGGGCGGAAAACCGCGAGTGGGAGCGTATCGAGGGTGACATCCAGGCGGCCGAGCAGGCTGTGGCCGCCGCGGAAGCCGCCGTCGCCGACCCGGCCGTCGCCACCGATGCCGCCGCCTTGACCGCGCGCTGCCAGGCCCTCGACGCCGCCAAGGCCGAGGTCGACCGCCTCTACGCCCGCTGGGCCGAGCTGGAGGCGAAGCGGGGGTGAGCGGAGGGTGGAGGGTGGAGGGTGGAGGGCTATACTCGTGACTGCTTCTACGGCGTTTCCCAATGATGAGCGACCCCGACCTCAGCTGGCCCGTCCTGCAGCGGATGACCGTCCGCAACTACCGCAGCATCGGCTACTGCGATGTTCGTCTTCGCCCGCTGACAGTGATGGTGGGCCGCAATGGTGCCGGCAAGAGCAACCTCGTCGATGCTCTGCGATTCGTTGCTGACAGCCTGGACTCCTCCCTGGACCACGCCCTCAAGGCACGAGGTGGGATCGACGAGGTGCGGCGCCGGAGCACTGGCCATCCCCACAACTTCGCCATCGAGGTGCAGCTGGGCCTGCCTGGCTATGAGCTCGCGAGCTATGGCTTCGAGATCGCTGCCCGAAAGCGCGGCGGCTTCGTGGTCAAGTGGGAACGGCTGAAGATCACGGCCAAGGACGGCGGCGAGCGCGCCCGGTTCATCCGTATTGAGGGAGCGGTCCTACAGGCGAGCGAGCCGACGATGCCGCCGGTGGCCGAGGGCCGTCTCTACCTGGCGAACGCGGCCGGCCTGCCGGCGTTCCGCGAGGTCTACGCAGCGTTACGGGCCATGGGCTTCTACAACCTCAACCCGGAGGCCATGAAGGAGCTGCAGCCCCCGGACGTCGGTGACCTTCTCCGTCGCGACGGCAGCAACATCGCGAGCGTCGTCGCCCGGCTTTCCCAGGATCGGCCGGAGCTGGTGCAACGGGTTTGCGACTACCTCAGCCTCATCGTCCCCGGCATCGAAGGCGTCGAGCGCCATTCGTTGGGGCCGCGCGAAACGTTGCTCTTCCGCCAAGAGGTGAAAGGGGCCGAGTTCCCCTGGAAGTTCTACGCGGCCAACATGTCGGACGGCACGCTGCGGAGCTTGGGTGCCCTCGTGGCAGTGATGCAGCTGAGCGGCGAGGAGCTCCCGGTCCGGTTGGTCGGCATCGAAGAGCCGGAAACGGCCCTCCATCCGGCAGCTGCAGGTGCCCTGATGGATGCCCTACGCGAGGCTTCCCGCACCACGCAAGTCCTCATCACGACCCACAGTCCCGAGCTTCTCGACCAGGTGCAGATCGAGCAGGATGGCGTTCTGGTGGTCACGGCTGAGCGCGGCACCACCAAGGTTGCCCCGGTCGACGCTGCCAGCCTCAGCGCCATCAAGGAGCACCTCTTCTCCCCGGGGGAACTCCTGCGCCTCGGGCAGCTCGAGCCGGACCCGGCCTTGCTGCTCGAGCAAGAGCGGCAGCTGTCGCTGTTCGACGCCGCGGTGGACGCTTGAGCCGTCTGCTCATCGCACCAATCGTCGAGGGTCACGGCGAGGTCGAGGCGATCGGGATCCTGCTGCGCCGCCTCGGTTCGGAGATCGCTCCGCAGACCGAGATGGTCGTCCTGCGGCCACTGCGTCAGCCGCGGTCCCGGCTGGCGAAGGAGCCAGCGCTCTCGCAAGCGGCAGAGCTCGCCTCGCGCAAGCTGCGCCAGGCGGCAGCAGCGGACGATCGGCTCCTCGTCCTGGTGCTGGTCGATGGTAATGGCGATCAGCCGTGCGTCTTCGGGCCGAAGCTCCTGGCCGTGGCCGAGCAAGCGGTCCCGCACGTCGAAGCCGCGGCGGTCGTTGCCTACCCCGAGTACGAGACGTGGTTCGTGGCGGCTGCGGGCTCACTCCTCGCGGACCTACCCTACGCCGGCCCTTCTGCTCTACCCGAGGACCCGGAGGGCCATGGCCTCAAGAAGGCCTGGATCGAAAAGCACGCGGCAGGCAGGCGCTACAGTGAGACGCTCGACCAGCCGCGGTTCACCGCCAGGATGGACCTCCGGCTCTGCCGCGAGCGGTCACCATCCTTCGACAAGCTCTGGCGGGAGATCGAGAAGCGGCTGCTCGCTCCGCTCTAGACTGTGACCATCACCGATCCCAGGGGTATCCACCCGATGACTCGTCGCCTTGCCCTCGCCTGGCCCTTGGCCTGCCTTGCTCTTCTCGCCTCGTCGTCCCGGCCTGCCGCCGCTGGTCCGCCGCCCACGCGCGTCACCGTGGTGCAAGAGCTCGTCGATCTGCTCGCTCTCCCCAACGTGGCGGCCGACCAGGACAACATCCGGCGCAACGCGGAGCACCTCGAGAGCCTCTTGGCCCGGCGTGGCTTCCATACCGAGTTGCTGGAAACGGCTGGCAACCCGTTGATCTGGGGCGAGCTGCCGGCGCCGGGAGCGACGCGGACACTGCTCGTCTACTGCCATTACGACGGCCAGCCGGTGGACCCTGCACGCTGGCAGCAGGCGAGCCCGTTCACGGCGATCCTGCGCCGCGGCAAGCTCGAGGACGGCGCCGCCGAGGTGAACCTCGACGGCCTCAGCGAGGTCGCCGCCGACTGGCGGCTCTACGCTCGCTCGGCCTCCGACGACAAGGGGCCGATCGTCGCCCTGCTGGCGGCGATCGACGCGCTCGCCGCCGCCGGCACGCCGCGGACCTCGAACCTCAAAGTCATCCTCGACGGCGAGGAAGAGGCTGGCTCGCCGTCCCTGGTGGGGGCGATCAGCCGCTACCGCGACCAGCTGGCGGCCGACGGCATGCTGATCCTCGACGGCCCCGAGCATCCGAGCGGCCGGCCGACGCTGGTCTTCGGGGCCCGCGGCATCCTCACCGCGCGGCTCACGGTCTTTGGGCCGAAGGTCGGGGTGCACAGCGGTAACTACGGCAACTGGGTGCCCAACCCGGCCCTCGCCCTGGTGCAGCTGCTGGCGGCGATGAAGGACGACAAGGGCGAGGTGGTGATCCCCGGCTTCTACGCCACGACGCCGGCCCTCACCGCCGAGGAGCGCGCGTTGCTGGCGGCGATCCCCGACCAGACGCCGCAGCTGCTCGCCGAGTTTGGGATCGCGGCCCCCGAACGGCCGGGGATGAAGCTCGAAGAGGCCTTCGTGCGCCCCACCCTCAACATCCGCGGCCTGGCGAGCGCTCACGTCGGCGCCGGGGCGCGCACCATCATCCCGGACCGCGCCGTCGCCGAGCTCGACATCCGCATGGTGGCCGGCAACACGGCGGCCGACTTCCAGGCCAAGCTGCGCGCTTTCGTGGCGAGCCAGGGCTTCCAGCTCGTCGACGGCGAGCCGACCGATGCCGCCCGCGCGCGCTTCCCCAAGCTCGCGAGCCTCAGCTTCGGGGCCGGCTCGCCGGCCTTCAGTACCTCGCCGGCCTTGCCCTTCTCGCTCGGCCTGCGGCAGGCCCTCGCGGCGCGCTGGGGCGAGCCGCCGGTGGTGTTGCTCACCGCCGGCGGCACGGTGCCGATCGCGCCGTTCGTCGAGGCGCTGCAGGTGCCGGCCGTGCTTGTCCCGATCGTCAACTTCGACAACCACCAGCACGAGGAGAACGAGAACCTCCGCCTCGGCAACCTGTTCGGTGGCCAGGGCTCGATCGAGGCCGTGCTGACGATGCCCTAGGCCGGCGCCTCAGCGCGCTTCGAGCTCCACGAGCTCGCCGTCCTCCTGCACCTCGAAGCGGGTGTCGCGGCTGCTGAAGCGCACGTTCTGGCGCGGCGCGGTGACCACCAGGCCGGTGTCCCAGGCGCGGACCAGCCGCCCGTCCGTCCAGCTGATGCTCACCGTCTTGCCGTCGTAGGTGGTCAGCGTCGCGCTGCCCTCGCTCAGCTTGGTGAGCTCGCCGAAGTCGGCGAAGTCGACGGCCGTCTCGCTGCTGCCGTCGCCGAGGTGCACGATGCCCACGGAGATCTTCTGCAGCATCTCGCAGGGCGCCACTGCGAAGGGCTTGCCGGTGCTGGGCAGCCAGGTGAGCTGCGAAGAGAAGTAGTTGGTGACCACCCGCGGCGGGGTGATCGGGTTCGCGGTCTCCTCCTCGAAGTAGTTCGACAGCACGGCGCTGCCGTAGAGGTTGGCCCAGCGCCAGAAGACGCCCTGGGGCAGCCGCACGGGGTTGGCGGTGGAAAGGGTGGTGAGCCCTGACCAGGCGAGGGGGATGCCGTCGCCCCAGGTGCCGCGACGGGTGTAGGCGTCGCTGAAGTCGCCCTCATGGCCCCAGGAGAGGCGGAACTCGCCGGCCGCCGCCCAGCTCTGGTCGTTGGCGCGGACGTGCACGTGGTTGCGCTCGCTGCTGATCGGCGTGCTGCTCCAGGTGGCTCCCTTGCCGGTGGCGGCCATCGTGCGCGCGGTGCCCGTCTGCTCGTCGGACCAGGCGAGGTAGAGGTTGCCGGTCGAGTAGTGGGCGGCGAGCGAGAGGGAGACCGCCACGACCGAGCTGATCAAGGACGAGTCGGTCTGGGTGCCGTCGTAGACCACCGACCAGCTGCCGCCGCTACGGCTCTCGACCTTGGGGCCGACGTGGGTGCTCGCGGCGTGGCAGAAAGGGTCGGGGTTGGCCTGCTCGTCGGCGGCGAGGAGGTAGGCCACCTGGGGAAGGGGCGGGTTGCAGGGGTCACGGATGACGGCGATCGAAGGCAGCGTCAGGGTGGTGTTGGGGCAGCTGGTCTGCTCGACCACCTCACCGAGGACCAGCGGGCTGGCCGGCGGGCTCACGGTGGAGAAGGTCGTGTACTGGATCGAGTTGCCGGTGCTCCAGGCGACGTAGACCTTGCTGCCGCGCGCCGTGATGGTGGGCTCCTTGCCGGCGAGCACCAGATGCGAGGTGGTCCAGGTGGCGCTCGCCACCGGGCGGTAGGCGTAGTAGACGCCACCCAGCGGGCTGCCGTCGTCCTGCCACCAGACGGCGGCGGCGGTGCCGGCGCCGTCGACGGCGATCGCCGGCGAGCTCGTCTCGTTGCTCGAGGTGTTGAGGTAGGAGGGGCCGACCCAGTTGTCGCCGTCGGCCGAGCTGTAGGCGGCGATGTCGGTCCCCTCGCGGTAGATCGCGTGCAGGCTGTTGTACTTGCCGCGATCGATCTTGTGGCCGTTGCCCCATGGCAGGGCGGCCGACCAGGTCGCGCTGCCGCCGATGACGTCGGAGGCGAAGAGCGGGGCGCTGGTGACGAGGAGCGTGGCGGCGGCGAGGAAGGCGAGAGCTCGGGCGGTCATGCGGGGGTTCCCTCCAAGGCGCGCTGGGCTGTGGGCCGGCGAGCCGGCCCGGGTTGGGATGTCAGGCCCAGTACGCGGCAGGGAACGCGAAACGGGATCAGGCGACGGCCGTGCGCCCGCCAGCTTGGCTAGTAGGCCAGGCTGGCGAGCAGGTCGAGGGTGCTCGCCGTCGCTTCCAGGCAAAGCCGGCTGGTGGCCGCGAGGCCCTGGGCGCAGCCGGGCCGCGCCAGCCAGCTGATGCCCTGCAGGTCGGCGAGGAGGACGAGGCTGCTCTCTCCAGCCGGCGCGACACCGCCGGGCAGCACCGTCCAGCGCCCGCCGAGATCGAGGTCCAGGGCGAGGGGGAAGTGCTGGGCGGCACCGCCTCCCGTGGGGCTCAGGTGGAGCTCGGCCAGCAGATGCAGGGTGCCCACGAAGAGGCCGGTGGCCTCGCGGGCGGTGGCCGGCTCAAGCTCCAAGCTGCTGCGTGGCTGCGGCCGGCGCGCGTCGAGGGAGATCCAGGCGTCCCACAATCCGCAGGCGGAGGCGAGCGGAGCGACCCCCACCAGGTAGAGGGCGGCGGCCTGCGCCGTCACGGTGGCGCTGCCGTCGCCGCGCACGGGGCTCACGGCGTTGATCGTGAGGAGCAGGGCCATGCTGCGTGCCTGGCTGCCGCCGCCGCCGACCACCAGCCGGCCGTCCTCGGTGCCACCGCCGCGGTCGTCGTCGGGGAGGCCGGGGAAGGTGCCTTCACCACAGACGGCGTCCGCCAGCGCCTCGGTGTCGAGCTCGAACCCGGAGTCGCCGTGCTCGCCGAGGGCGAGCTGCAATGTGCCGAGGGTGATCATCGTGGGGTCCGGCTCCTGGGCACGGACGGGAGGGCCGCCGGCGGCGAGGCCGAGCACCAGGGTCAGGACGGCGGCGAGGGTCGAGGCGGAGACGAGGCGCAGTCTGAGTCGAGGCATGGTTCCCTCCGAGGGGTGCGAGTGCGGCGGACACGATGATCGCCGGAACCAGTACGCGGTGACGGCGGCAAAGCGGGATCACCGCGGGCCGCGGCCGGCCCGCCGCGCGTCGTAGCGCCGCAGGCGGGCGGCCGCCGCGCGGGCCTCCGGGTGGCCGGCGCCGCGGCTGGCGGTGAGGCCCCGCCAGCTGGCGGTGAGCAGCGGCCCGGCCTCCGCGAACCGGCCGAGCTCACCGTAGGCGGCACCCAGCGCCCCCTCGGCGGCGAACAGCAGGGGATGGTCGGCCGGCAGCTTCGCCCGCCGGATCGCCAGGCCGCGCTCCAGGAGGGGGACCGCCTCCGCGGCGCGGCCGGTGGCGACCAACAGGCTGCCGAGGCCGATCAACGACGAGGCGAGCGCCGGGTGGTCGCCGGCGAGCTTGCGCTCCCGCAGCGCCAGCGCCTCGCGGTAGGTCGCCTCGGCGGCCGGCCGGTGGCCTTGCTGCTCGTAGAGACCGGCCAAAGTGACGAGCGACGAGGCCACGATCGGGTTCTCGGCGCCGAGGACCTGCCGGCGCAGCGCCAACCCTTGCGCGGCGAAGCGCTCGGCCGTTGCCAGCTCACCGAGGTCGCGGTAGGTGAGGGCAAGGTTGTTGAGCGCCACCGCCACCATCGGGTGCTCGTCGCCGTAGGCCCGGCGGTAGACGGCCAGCGCCTCTCGCAATAGTCCGAGCGCCTCCCCGGCCTTGCCTTGCTCGCGCAGCGCCGAGGCCAAGTTGTTCAGGGCGTGACCGACGTCGGCATTGCCGTGCTGAGGCTTGCCGTTGGGGGCATTGCCGTTCTGGGCCTCGGGCTGGCGGTCGAACTCGCGGTCGAGGGCCAGCGCCTCGCGGGCGGCGGCCTCGGCGGCGGCGAAGTGCCCGCGTTCGAACTCCACCGTGGCGAGGTTGCTCAGCGCGACGGCGAGCTTCGGATGATGCGCGCCGAGCAGCCGGCGGCGCAGGGCGACCGCCTCGCGGTAGCGCTCGGCGGCGGCCGCGTACTCGCCGCGGTTGAACAGCAGGCCGCCGAGGTTCGAGAGGGCGTCGGCCGTTCGCGGGTGGTCCTCGCCCACCAAGCGGTGGTAGAGCGTGCGCGCCTCGGCCACCAGCTGGTCCGCCGTCGCGGCCTCGCCGAGGGTCACGGCGACGCCCGCGAGGTTGTTGAGGGTGGCGGCGAGGGCCAGCTGACCGGCGGCCCCGGCGCGGCGCTGGAGCGTGCTCGCCGCCAGGAGGTGCTGCCGCGCGGTGGCGGTGTCGCCCTGGGAGGCGGCGAGCAGGCCGAGGCCGTTCAACGCCTCGGCCGCCAACAGCGAGCCCTCCTCACAACGGGCGAGCGCCTGCTGGTAGCGCTCGCCGGCCGCGGCCGGCTGGCCCTCCAGGCGGTCGAGGTGGGCGAGGAGGATCAGCGTGCGTGCGGTGTCCTCGTCGGCTCGGCCGGCGGGAAAGCCGCGGCGCAGCGCCAGCGCTTCCTCGAGGGCGGTCCGGGCCTCGGCGAAGAGGCCGAGGTTCTCGTAAACCTCGCCGATCGCGTGCAGCAGGTCGGCGCGGTTCTCGGGTGCCTGGGCCAGTTCCTCGGAGCCGGTCGGCAGCCAGCGCGGTGCCGCCCCGGGGCTGCCGGTCAGCCGGCGGGCTCCGGCGTCGAGCAGCTCACGGACGGTGACCTCGCGGCCCCGGCTCTGGCTGGGGTCGGCCACCTGGAAGACGTCGATCAGGAACGAGGAGAGGGCGGCGGACCGCACCCGTTGCCCCTCGGCGCGGTCCCGCTGGCGCGCCGCCTCGATGGCCTGGTAGGTGGCGGCGGCGGCCAGCACGGCGACGGTGGCGGCCGCCGCCGAAGCCAGGCGATGGCGGCGCAGGAAACTCCCGCAGCGGTAGGCGAGGGTGGCCCGCCGCGCCTTGATCGGTCGTCGCTCGAGATGGCGCTCGAGGTCCTCGGCGAGGTCGCGCACCGAGGCGTAGCGCCGCGCGGGCTCGGCGGCCAGGGCCTTGACGGCGATGGTGTCGAGGTCGCCGCGTAGGCTGCGGGCCCACACCGCTCCCTGCCGCTCGCCGGCGAGCAGGCTGGGCTGGCGCGCCGCGCCCGACGCCTGGAAGCCTCCTGGCGCCGTGCGCGGGTTGACGCCGCTCACGAGCTCGTAGAGCAGCAGGCCGAGGCCGTAGACGTCCGTCGCCGTGGTCACCGGCCCGCCGGCGACCTGCTCGGGGCTCGCGTACTCGGGCGTGCGCGGCCGCGCCTCCGGTGCAGTGAGCCCCCCCGTGCGGAGCCCCGTCGCTGCGAGCTCGGGCCAGGGCTCGAGCAGCTTGGCGATACCGAAATCGAGCAGCTTGGGCACGCCGTCGGCCGTCACCAGCACGTTCGCCGGTTTGAGGTCGCGGTGGACGACGAGGTTCTGGTGCGCGAAGTGCACCGCCGCGGCCACCGCCAACAGGAGCCGCAGGCGGGCGTCGAGGCCCAGGCCTTCCTCCTCGGCGTAGCGCGTGATCGGTCGGCCACGGATCGCCTCCATGACGAAGTAGGGGCGGCCGTCGGCAGCGGTGCCACCGTCGAGCAGGCGGGCGATGTGGGGATGCACGAGCCGGGCGAGGATCTGCCGCTCGGCGACGAAGCGCTGCACGATCTCGTCGGAGTCCATGCCGCGCTTGATGAGCTTGATCGCCACCTGCTGTTCGAAGGTGTCGTCGTCGCGCACCGCGAGGTAGACGGCACCCATGCCGCCGCGGCCGAGCTCGCCGAGCACGCGGTAGGGGCCGATGCGCAACCCGGCGACGGCGGGCGCCAGCTCGCGCGCTAGCTCGGGGTCGAGGCTGGCAAGGCTCTGCTCGAGAAAGCTCCCTGCCGCGCCGTCGGCGGCGAGCAGCTGGGCGAGGGGCTCGCCCAACGCCGGCTCGCCGGCGGCGACCTGGGCGGCGAAGGTCGCGCGCTCGGCGGCCGGCAGCTCGAGCGCGGCGGCGAAGAGCTCCTTGAGGCGAGGCCAGAGCTCAGCGTCCATCGGCGCGGGGTGCAGCTTCCGGCCCGCCGACGGCGAGGAGGATCCAGGCCCGGGCCATCGCCCAGTCGCGCTTCACCGTCGCGCTGCCGATGCCGAGCGCCGCCGCCGTCTCCTCGACCGTCAGGCCGCCGAAGAAGCGCATCTCGACGATCGTCGCCTGCTGGGGGTCGAGGCGGGCGAGCTCTTCGAGGGCGTGGTCGAGGGCCAGCACGTCGAGGTCGAGGGGTGGGCTCACCAATGCCGCCTCGGCGAGGGTCACCTTGAGGCCGCCGCCGCGTTTGCGGGCCCGGCGGGCGCGGTAGTGGTCGACCAGCACCCGCCGCATCATCTGCGCCGCCACTCGGAAGAAGTGGGTGCGGTCCTGCCAGCGGGCACGGTCCTGGCCGGCGAGCCGCAGATAGGCCTCGTGCACGAGGCTGGTCGGGGCGAGCGTCGCGCTCGGGCCCTCCGAGCGCAGGTAACGCCCGGCCAGGCGGCGCAGCTCGTCGTACACCAGCGGCATCAGCCGCTCCGTTCCCGTCGCCTCCAACGGCGCACCAGAGTCCATCGCCGGCTCGTCCTGATCGCTCGTGCCAGAGCGTGGTGATTCTCAACCTTGGCTTGACGCGGGGCGAGTCTACCGCGCCGGTGGGAAAAGCGCGGCGCGGGTCCGTCTGGGGGTCGAGTGCTGCCCGCCCCTCACTCCCCCCGCAGCACCACGGCTGGGTCGGTCTGGCCGGCGGCGCGGGCGGGCAGCGAGGTGGCGAGCAGGGCGGTGGCGGCAAGCAGGCAGGCCGCGCTGGCGATCGCCAAGGGGTCGAAAGGCGAGACGCCGAAGAGCAGGCCCTGGACGGCGCGTTGCACGGCCCAGCAACCGGCGGCGCCGAGCGCCAGACCCAGGGCGACTAAGGGCAGGGCCGAGCCGAAGATCAGGCGGTGGATCTCGGCGCGGCCGGCGCCCACGGCCTGGCGGACGCCGAGCTCGAAACGGCGCTCGGTGACGGCGTTGCTCAGCAGGCCGTAGAGGCCCGTGGCGGCGAGCAGCAGGGCAGCGACGGCGAAGGCCGCCACCAGCCAGGCGGTGATCCGCGGCTGCGCCACGGCGGAGGCGACGACCTCCGGCAGCGAGCGGAAGTCCTCCATCACGCGGTCCGGGAAGCGGCGGGCGAGAGCGGCGCGGGCCGCCGTCTGCGCCGACGCCGGCGGCAGGCTGGTCTCGACGACGAAGGTCGCGATGGGCCAGAAGCCGCGCTCGATCGGCGTGTAGATCGCCGGCTGGGCACGGCTCTCGGCGGCCTCGTTGGGAAGGTCGCCCACCACGCCGACGACCTGGAAGTAGTTGGGCTCGCGCTTGCCGAAGGCGAGGCCCAGGCGGGCGCCGAGGGGGTTCTCGTCCGGGAAGTAGAGGCGGGCCGCCGACTGGTTGAGGAGCGCCACCCGCGGCCCGGTGAGGTCCGTCGCCGCCAGGGGGCGGCCGGCCAGCAAGGGGACGCCGATGAGAGAGAGGTAGCCGAGGCTCACCTGCCGCTGGCCGAGCTGGGCCCCGGGCGGCAAGCTCTCGAGCGGCCGGCCGTCAATGCGCAGGTCTCCCGACTCCGTCTCGCCCTCGAGGGGCAGGCGGTCGGTGATCTCGGCGGCGCTGAAGCCGGGAACGCCCCGCAGGACTTCGAGCACGCTGGCCTGGAACTCCTGCACCTGCCGGTCGGGGGTCTCCCAGCCGATGGGCAGCTCGAAGGCCACCAGCCGCCGGGCCTCGGCAGCGAAGCCGAGCGGGCGCCGCGTCAGCTCGGCGAAGCTGCGCACGAGCAGCCCGGCACCGAAGAGGAGGCTCAGCGAAATGGCGATCTGGGTGACGACGAGGGCGTTGCTGGTGCGCTGATGACCGCCGCCGAGGCGCGGTGAGGCCGTCTTGAGGATCTGTTGCGGCGCGAACCTCCCGCTGCGCCAGGCCGGCGCCAGGCTGGAGACCACGGCGGTCAAGAGCGACACGGCGAGGGCGAAGGCCACGGTGGGCGCGCTCATCTGCACTTCGTCGAGGCGGGGCAGGTTGGTAGGAGCCAGGCCCTTCAAGAGCTGGATGCCCCAACTCGCCAGGGCCAGCCCGAGGCCGCCGCCGAGGGCGGCGAGAAGCAGGCCCTCGGCGAGCAGGAGACGGGCCAGGCGCCAGCGGCCGGCGCCGAGCGCCAGGCGCACGGCGAGCTCGCCGCCGCGTCGGCGCACGCGCTGGAGGAGCAGGCTGGCGAGGTTGAGGCAAGCGCTCAAGAGGACGAAGCTGACGCAGCCGAGCAGCGCCAGAAGGGGGCCGCGGGCTTCGCGGCCGAGCGCGTCCCGGTAGGGGACGAGGCGCACCGCGAGGCCGCGGTCGTCCTCCGGGTACTGGCGCTGGAGGCCCTCGGCCACCACGGCCAGGCGCTCGTTGGCCTGCTTCAGGCTGACTCCCTCGCGCAGGCGTGCTACCTGGCGCAGGAAGCTGGCCGAGCGGGGCATCCGCTGGTTGGTCTCCGGCACCACGGCATCGATCCGCCCCGAGCCGAGGTCGCCATCGAGGACGCCGACCACCGGCACGCTGCGCCCGTTCAAGACCAGCGTGCGCCCGACGACGGCAGGGTCGCCGGCGAATTGGCGGCGCCAGAAGGAGCGGGTGAGGAGTGCCGCCGGCACGGCCCCCGTCGACTCTTCCGCATTCAGGCTGCGCCCCACCAGCGGCGGCAGGGCGAAGACCGCCTCGAGGTCGCCGAAGGTGCGCAGGGCGTCCACCTTCTCGGCCCGCTCACCACCGGAGAGGGTCAGCGTCTCGCCGTACCAGGCGGTGAGCGCTGAGAACACCTCCTTCTCGGCCGCCCAGTCCCGCCAACGCTGCGGGCTGCCGCCCGTCTCGTTGCCTTCGGCACTCTCCTGCAGGAGCACCAGGCGCTCCGAGCTCGGGTACGGCAACGGCGCCAGCACCATGGCGTGGAGGAAGCTGAAGAGGGCGGTGTTGGCGCCGATGCCAATCGCCAACGAGGCGATGGCGACCAGCGAGAAGGTCGGCGTCTGGACGAGCGAGCGGGTGGCCTGCCGGAGGTCGTCGAGGGTCATGGCAGCAAGATACGAAGCCGTGCGCTCGAGGTTCTCCGCCTAGCGCCCGTCGCAGTCGCCGAGGCCGGCCAGCAGGCGGGCGCGGCGCGGGTCGCTCGCCAGCGGATAGACCTCCGCCGCCCGCTCCTCGACGCTGCGGACGAGGGGCCGCGCTTCGGCGCAGCGGTGGCTTCTGAGGAGCACGCGGGCGAGGCTGGCGTCGACGTCTATGGCGGCCGCCGAGCCGGCGAACGGTGAGCCGGCGAAGAGCTCGCGCGCCTGGCGCAGCAGCGGCTCGGCTTCGCCGAAGCGACCGAGATCGGCCAGCACCCCGGCGTAGGAGCCCAGGGCGCGGGCATAGCTCGGATGGGCCGGTGCCACGCTCGCCGCGGTGAGCTGCCAGGCGCGGGCGAGGAGGGGCGCGGCCTCGGCGGCGCGGCCCTGGGCCCTGAGGCAGCTGCCGAGGTTGTGGTAGCTCACGGCCAGGTGCGGGCTGCCTGCGGGAAGGCCCCGCTCGCGGATGGTGAGGGCCTCGCGCAGCATCGCTTCGGCCTTGGTGAGCTCGCCCTCCTCGGCCGTGATGGTCCCCAGATTGGTGAGGTCGATCGCCACGTTGAGGCTCTCGCCGCCGAACAGCCGGCGATCGATCGCCAGCGCTTCGGCGAGCAGGGGGACGGCGCCGGCGTTGTCGCCCTGCGCGTTCTTCACCGTGGCGAGGGCGGTGAGCGCCAGGCTCACCTGCGAGCTCGCGCCGCCGGGAAGCCGCCGGTAGAGGGCGAGGGCCTGGCGGTAGAGCGGCTCGGCGGCCGCCGGCTTGCCGCGTACCAGCTCTAGGAAGCCGAGCTGGGCCAGGGCCCGGGCGTAGTCCGCGCCGCCGGTGGCGGAAAGCCGCGCGATGGCTTCGCGGGTGAGCGCCTCGGCCGCGTCGAGCTGGCCGCGGCGGGCAGCGAGGTCGGCGGTGGCCAGCTGGGTTAGGGCGTAGGGCACGCTGCCGCTGCCGGTGCTCCTGGCGAAGCGCTCGCGGGCGCGGGCGAGCTCGCGGTCCCCGGCGGCCAGGTCGCCGCGTTCGATCGCCACCTGAGCGAGGGCGAGCGAGGTCTCGGCGGCGGCCGCGCTGTCGGCACCGCTCGTTCGCTCGCTGAGCGTGACGGCCCGTTCGAGGAGCTCCTCGGCCGGCTGGTAGAGCCCCAGCTTGCGGTAGAGGCCGCCCACCAGGCGCATCATCTCGGCGGCGAGAGCGGGCTCGCTCGCCAGCTCGCTCTCGAAGCGGCGGGCACCGCGGTCGAGGAGGGCGCGGGCAGTGATCGTCTCGCCCTGCGCCACGTCGGGGTCGGAGACCTCGAAGAGGCCGGCCAGGAACTCCGAGACGGTGCGCTGGCGGGCGGCCTCGCGGCGCGCGAGGTGGGCCTGCTGTAGCGCGACGCCGAGACCGCTGAGCACCGCGAGCGCCGAGATCGCCAGGGTGGCGACCACCAGGCGATGGCGAGAGACGAGCTTGGCGGCGCGGTAGGCCAGCGAGTCGGGGTGGGCGACCAGCGGCCGGCCGGCGAGGAAGCGTTCGAGGTCCGCGCGCAGGGCCTCGGCCGACGAGTAGCGCCGCGCCGGCTCCTTGCGCAGCGCGGTGGTGAGGATCAGGTCGAGCTCGCGGGCGCGCTGGCCGTGCGGCACCTCGGCGGCTGCGAGCGCACCGGGCAGCTGGCGAGCGAGGACGGCGCTCGCCCGTTCCGGTTCGCTGGCGAGCACGGCGCGCTCGATCTCTGGCCGGCTCATCCCCTCGCGGGCCAGGGGCCGGCTGCCGGTCAGCACCTCGTAGAGCACCACCCCGAGGCCGTAGACGTCGGCGGCGGTAGTAATGGCACCCCCCGCGAGCTGCTCGGGGGCAGCGTACTCCGGGGTGGCCAGGCGGTGGCCGAGCTCAGTGGGCTCGTCGCCGCCGCCGTCGGCGGCGAGCAACTTGGCGATGCCGAAATCGAGGAGCTTCACTGCCCCGTCCGCCATCACCAGGATGTTGCGCGGCTTGAGGTCACGGTGGACCACGAGGTTGCGGTGGGCGTGCTCGACGGCGCGGCAAACCGCCATCACCAGCTGCAGACGGGCCGCCAGCCCCAAGGCGTGCTCGGTGCAGTAGCGGTCGATCGGCAGGCCGTCGACGTGCTCGAGGGCGAAGTAGGGCTGGCCCTCCGCCGTCAGGCCGCCGTCGAGCAGGCGGGCGATCGCGGGATGCTCGAGGCCGGCGAGGATCTGCCGCTCGGCGAGGAAGCGCGCGACCACCTCGTCGGAGTCGAGGCCCCGCTTGATCAGCTTGAGGGCCACCCGCTGGCTGAACTGACCGTCGGCGCGTGCCGCCAGGTAGACCGTCCCCATGCCGCCGCGGCCGATCTCGGCGAGCACCTCGTAGGGGCCGATCCGGCGTCCCCGGGGCTCCAGGGCGCGCGCCTCCTCGCGGGCGGCGAAGGCCGCCTCGGCCAGGGCGTCGAGCGGCCTTTCGAGGGGGCCCGCCGCCTGCGCGTCGAGGGCGAGCAGGGCCGCGAGCTCGGCGGCGAGCGCCGGGTCGTCAGGGGCGAGGCGGGCGAGGGCCGCCGGCCGAGCGTCGGCGGCGAGCTCCAGCAGCTCGTCGAGGAGCGCCGAGGCGCGGTGGAAAAGCTCGGGGTTCACGCGGCTGGGTGCGGGCCGGGGCGCTCAGGGCCCGGCCGGCGATGCCGGCGGGGGCGCGCCCTGGCCGGCGAGGAGACGATAGAGAAAGGCCCGTGCCTTGCGCCAGTCCCGCTTGACGGTGCGCGGGGAGAGGCCGAGGCCCTCCGCCGTCTCCTCGACGGAGAGGCCGGCGAAGAACCGCAGCTCCACGAGCTGGCCCAAGCGGGCGTCGAGCGCCTGCAGCTGCGCGAGGGCCTCGTCAACGGCGAGCAGCTCCTCGAGGTGGGCCTCGGTGCCGATCTTGCCCTCCTCGAGGAGCTCGGGGACCTCGCCCCGGCCACGCTTGGCGGCACGGTGTCTCCGGGCATGATCGACGACGATCTGGCGCATGGCCCGCGCCGCGACGGCGAAGAAGTGGCCGCGGTCCTGCCAGTCCTTGCTGCCGGTGCCGACCAGCTTGAGATAGGTCTCGTGGACCAGGGCGGTGGTCGACAGGGTCTGCGGGCCGTGCAGGAAGCGGAGCCGGCGGTGTGCCTCGCCGCGCAGCTCGCGGTAGACCAAGCTGAAGAGCTCGTCGAGGGCAGCCGGGTCACCGCCGCGCAGCTCGGCGAGCAAGCGGGTCACGGCGCCGGCCGGTGCCAGCTCGCCTTCTCGAGGATGGGTGCTCACGGTTTTTTCACGGGCGGGCCGCCGGCCGCGTCCTCCCTACGGGTCTTCTTCCCTCATACGCAGGCGAGGCCGGCGAGATTTGCGCGCAGCGATGCCGCCGGTGCCCCAGCCGGCGTGAGAGGCTGTCCCCGTTGGGGCCGGGCTTGCGTATGAGCTCGCTGAGGGTCGCTCGTGCAAGGAGCAACCCAGCCCCAAGGGCGCCCCTGCCGCGCCCCGTGAAGAGAAGATCCCAAGGAGAAGACCATGGACCTCCCCCGTCCTCTCGCCCCCCCCTGCCGCCGCCGGATGCGAGCCGCCCGCCGGCGATCAACGCTCTCGACCCTGCTCGCTGGCCTCGTGTTGGCGAGCCTGCCAGCCGCTCCCCTCGCTGCCGCCTGCGGTCCTGCGCAGGAGCTCTACCGGCAGCAATCGCTCCCCGAGCTGGGGGTTGGCGTCACGATCACCGATGCACTGCCGGCCGGAGACGGTGGCCCCTTCGACAGCGAAGCGGC
This sequence comes from uncultured Thermoanaerobaculia bacterium, assembly GCA_964420075.1. GTDB lineage: Bacteria > Acidobacteriota > Thermoanaerobaculia > Multivoradales > SZUA-115 > CAYQRE01. The sequence continues at coordinate 92,987 of CAYQRE010000012.1, forward strand.
CGACGACGTGACCACTCCCGCCAACACCGTCTGGTTCCTCACTGCCGTCGAGGCCCGGCTGCTCGCGTCCGAGCCCTTCGCGGTGCCGCCGGACGCCACGCACCTGCGCGTCTACGCCGATGCCGCCGGGCTGCCCGGCGTCGAGGTCTGCTCCTACCCGGGCCTGGTGCCGAGCCTGGTGGCCCCGCCCGCCGAGTCCGGCGCGGTGAGCGTCCATCTCGACCTGCCGGAGGCCTGCACCCTCTGCGCCGGCAGTCGCTATTGGGTGGGGCTTTCGGCGGCGGGAGACGGCCACTACGCCTGGATGCAGCTGCCCAGCCGCAACGGCCGCCCCGCCGTCTGGCGCAACCCCGGCGGCGGCTACGGCCTCTGCCCGAGCTGGGCACCGGCGGCGGCGGGCTGTGGGCAGGGCGACGGCGCCTCGCCCAACCTCGCCTTCGCCCTCTTCGGGCGTAGCGAGGTCCGCCAGGCGGTGCCGGGGGACTTCAATGGCGACCGCTGCCCCGACCTCGTCTTCCAACGCGAGGCAGAAGGCCCGGCGGGCAGGGCGAGCGCCGGCCCGGCGCGGATCTGGTTGATGAGCGGCACCCACCGCCTGGCTGAGCTCCCCGTGCAGCCGACACCGGCGGAGGACCTGTCGATCGCCGGCACCGACGACTTCAACGGCGATGGCATCTCGGACCTGATGATGATCTCGCTCGTCGAGGACAAGTACGAGCTGCGGTTGAGCTTGCCGGCCCTCGGGCCAGGGCACGTCGAGGCCGTGGGCCACGAGGTCGAGGCACCCTTCAACGACCCGCTGAGCGACTACGAGCGCCGCATCGCCGCCACCGGCAAGTTCCGGCCGAACACCGACTTCGCTGCCGCCGGCGGCAACATCGTCTGCCAGGGCAACGGCTCCGGCCAGGTGGTGATCTGGTCGAACGTCGCCACGCAGACCGTCTACACGGTGACCCAGCCGGGCGCTCCGGTCGACCTCAACTGGCGGATCCGGGCCGCCGGCGACCTCACCCAGGACGGCGATGGCGATCTGGTGTTCCAGAACGCCGACTCCGGGCGGCTGGTGCTCTGGCCGATGGACGGCCACGCGCCGCTCGCTCGCCTGGGAGGTGGCTTCTTCCTCGACCCGGTGGGGCCGGCGAGCGCCGACTGGCGGCTCACCGGCGCGGTCGACTTCGGCGTTGGTCCCCACGCGGCCGGAGATCCCGGCACCCCGCTTTGCGGCAGCTCCGACCTGCTGTTCCAGGACCAGCTGACGGGCCAGCTCTTGCTCTGGTACATGGACGGCAGCGGTGCGCGCAGCGGCGCCGGGTCCACCGTGCCGGACGGCTACACCCTGGGCGAGGAGCGCGATCCGTCCTGGGTGCTGGTCGGCCCGCACTGAGCGGCCGGCGGCAAGGAGGTGGGGCCGGCCTCGGCCGGCCCCGGGTCACCCCGCCGGGCTCGCTTTCTCGGCGGCGATCCAGCGGTCGACCATCTGCTCGAGGACCGCGAGGGGCACCGGCCCGCTGCCGAGCACGGTGTCGTGGAAGCGACGCACGTCGAAGCGGCTGCCCAGCTCCTTCTCGGCCCGCCGGCGCAGCTCGAGGATCTTCAGCTGGCCCATCTTGTAGGCCAGGGCCTGGCCAGGCCAGGAGATGTAGCGGTCGGTCTCGGTCTCCACCTCGTGGAGCGACAGCGCCGTGTTCGCGGCCAGGTAGTCGAGCACCTGCTGGCGGTTCCAGCCGAAGGCGTGGATGCCGGTGTCGACCACCAGCCGGCAGGCCCGCCACATCTCGTAGGTCAGGCGGCCGAAGTTGTTGTAGGGGTCGGTGTAGAAGCCGGCCTCCAGGCCGAGCCACTCGGAGTACAGCCCCCAGCCCTCGCCGTAGGCCTCGATGTAGCTGTGGCGGCGGAAGTTCGGCAGGTGCGCCAGCTCCTTGGTGAGGGCACCCTGCAGATGGTGGCCCGGCACCGCCTCGTGGAGGGTGAGGGCCTCGAGGTTGTAGAGCGAGCGGGTGTCGAGGGCGTAGGTGTTGACCCAGTAGGTGCCGCCCCGCTTGCTGTCGAGCGGTGCGCCGTAGTAGCGGCCGGCCGTGTACTTGGGCGCCAGGGCGGCGGGCACCGGCTCGACGCCGTAGGGCTGGCGGGGCAGCCGACCGAAGAGCGACGGTAACTTGGCGTCGACCCGCTTGGCGATGTAGGAGGCCTCCTTGAGCAGCTCCTCGCCGGTCTTCGGGTAGAAGCGGGGGTCGGTGCGCAGGAAGTGCAGGAAGTCCGCGAAGCTGCCCTTGAAGCCGACCTGGCGGATCACCGCCGCCATCTCGCCGCGGATCCGCGCCACCTCGGCGAGGCCGATCTCGTGGACCTCCTCGGGGGTGATGTCGAGGGTCGTGAAGCGCTTGACCAGGAAGGCGTAGAACTCCTTGCCGCGCGGCAGCTCCGAGGCGCCCAGGCTGGTGCGCGCCTTGGGCAGGTACTCGCCGAGGTAGAAGTCGAGGAAGGCCTGGTAGCCGGGGACGACGCTCTGCAGGATGGCCTGCCGGCCGGCGGTGGTGAGGCGCGGGCGGTCGGCGGCCGGCACCCCCACGGGGAAGGCCACGAAGGGCTGCCAGAAGACGCTCTTCTCGGCGTCGCTCACCACGTGCGCCGAGATCGTCTGCTCATAGCCGGCGAGGACGGCACGGGGCACGCTCATGCCACGGGCGAGGCCGTGGCGCATGAGGACGATCTGCTCTGCGACGTGGCGCGGCCAGGCGTTGAGGCGGGCGATGTAGTGCTCGTAGTCCGCCGTGGTGGTGAGCGTCATGTCGTCCGGTAGGCTGGCGAAGTCGGTGTGGAAACCCGAGTCGGCGTTGAATGGCGCCTCGTAGGTGCCGAACTCGAACTCGGCCACCCGGTTCTCGAGCTGGCGTTGGAAGATGGCAGCGCTGACCAGCTCGTCGTCCGAGAGCGTCTTGCGGTCGATCGCTGCCAGTTCGGCGAGGAAGCCCTTGGCCTCGCTGGCCTCGGCGGCGAGATCGGGCAGCGCGGCAGACGACAGCCGGTCGTCGTACTCGTGGCGGCCGACGGCGGTGGCCAGGGTGGGGTTGCGAGCGAGGCGGGCCTCCCACTCGCGATCGAACAGCGATTGCAGCTGGGCGGAAGCGGTGCTCTCGGCATTGCTGCCGTGCACCGACAGAGCGATCACAGCGAGGGCGAGCAGCCGGACGGCGGCGTTGCGCAGCATCGGAAACCTCCACGGACGGTGAAGGTTCCTACTATATCCGTAGGACGCCCGCGGGGGGGCGCCACGGCCTTCAGGAGGCGCAGGTCGGACAGAGCCCGTAGAGGATGATGTCGTGGGATTCGGGCTTGAAACCGGGCGGGACGAGGTTGGTGAGGTCGTCGGTGCACTGGTTGAGCTCGAAGACGCGATCGCAGGCTCGGCAGTGGAAGTGGTGGTGGTGCCCCTTGCCGGCCACCTCGTAGCGGCTGGGAGCGCCGGGCAGGTCCACCGGCTGCAGCCAGCCTTCCTCGAGGAAGGTGCGGAGGTTGCGGTAGACCGTCGCAATACCCAGACCGGGGGTCTGTAGCTTGGCCGCGACGAGGATCTCCTGGGGAGACATCGGACGGTCAGCGGCGACGATCGCGGAACGGATGGCGCTACGTTGTTGGGTTTTGCGCTGCATATTGGCGGGGGATCATAGCGCAGGTCCGGGCACGCCGAACGTTCGCTCGGCAAGGTTGCGCAAGAGCCTCGTGCTGTCGAAAAACCTTTATCAGAACGCTCTTTGCGGTCACGGCGAGCGCCGCCCGGTGCACTCAGGAGCCGACGAAGCCAGGAGCCACCGCCCACCCCCTCGAGCGCTGCCCGCAGTGGCTCGGTCAGGAGACGCCCGATGCCCGACGAGCCGCCCGGTCACCCTGCCGCCACCTCGGCCGCCGACGGCCCTGCACGCTTGTTCAACCGCGACTTCGTGTTGCTGTGGTCCGGCCAGTGGGTGAGCCAGCTCGGCAACCGGGCCTTCGCCCTCGCCATGATGTACTGGATGATGCAGGCCACCGGCTCATCGAGCTTGATGGGCCTGCTGATGGCGACCACCACGCTGCCGGCGGTGGCCCTCGCGCCGCTCGGCGGTGTGATCGCCGATCGCTTCTCCCGGCTGCGCGTCCTCGTCGTCTCGGATGCCCTCTCCGGCGTCGCCCTGGGTCTCCTCGCCTGGACCGTGCATCGGGTGGACGATCCGCGGCAGGCCCTGCCGGTGCTCTTTCCGGTCGCCTTCGTCTGCGGCACGCTGCTCGCCCTGATCAGCCCGGCCGTCGGCTCGTTGATCCCGGACCTCGTCCCCAAGGCGAAGCTGGCGGCGGCGAACTCGCTCAACCAGGTGGCCGTCCAGCTCTCGGTGCTCCTCGGCCAGGGCGTCGGCGGCCTGCTCTTCGCCCGGTTCGGGGCACCGCTCCTCCTCCTCGCCGATGCGCTCAGCTTCTTCTTCGCCGCTGGCTGCGAGGCGAGCATCCGGCCACCCCGCGCGCCGGCGCCCGCCGCGAGCGAGGCGCCCGCGCAACGGGGCTGGCGGCGCTACCGCGCCGAGATGGCCGCCGGCTTCCGCTACCTGCTGCACTCGCCCGGGCTGCGGGAGCTGGTGCTGGCGGCGACCTGCATGAACTTCCTCTCGGCGCCTCTCCTGGTGCTGCTGCCGTTCTTCGTTCGCGACCGCCTCGGACGCAGCGCCGAGTGGTACGGCTACCTGCTCGCCGCGCTCAGCCTGGGGACGGTGGTGGGGTTCCTCGCCGCCGGCGTGCTGCGCCCCTCGCCGGCGGCACGGGCTCGCCTGGTCGCGGCGGCGATGCTCACCGTCGCCGGCATGATCCCCGTGATCGGCTGGCTCACCGTCCCCTGGTTGGCGCTCGTCTGCGCCGTCGTGCTCGGGGTGGCGACCGGGCTGGTGAACGTCTACGTGCTGACCCTCCTCCAGGGCGGTGCGGCGCCGGAGATGCGCGGCCGGTTGATGGGCGTGCTGGCGATGGTAGCGGGAGGCGCGATGCCCCTGGGCATGGCCCTCGCCGGCTTTCTGGGCGACCTCGCTCGCCACAACGTGCCGCTGGTGGCGAGCGTCGCCGGGGCCTTCGCGATCGTCGTCACCTTGACGACCGTCGCCCGGCCTTCCGTGATGGCCTTCCTCGCCCGCGAGGCGCCGGCGCCGAGCTAGCCCGACTTTCGCAGTTCGTCGCGCCTTGCCGTCCTTGTTCCGAGTGCTGTGACGCCGGTACCGCGGCCTCGCTCCGAGCCGGTTTTCTCACCGCGAACCTTTGAAAAGAGAGGGTTGGTCGGCACTGCACGGACTTTTCGAGCGCGCAATGCAGAGGCGTCAACGCCTTGCCAACCTGCGCCCGCCGAAATCCGGCGGGCGCTACAGGTGAACTGCGGGAGCTGGGCTAGGGGCTGGGCGGCAACAGGCCCGCGCGGTCCTCACCGTCGAGCCCTGTCGGCACTTTGACGCCCAGCAGGCGGGCGAGGGTCGGCGCGACGTCCACCGTGTGCACGGGGGCGTCGACCACCGCCGGACGCGCCGCCGGCAGGCGCAGCAGCCAGGGCACGTGGCTGTCGTAGTCGTAGGGCGAGCCATGCGTGGTGCCGCTGCCGGCGAGCGGCAGGTAGCCCTCGGTGAACTGGATGAAGAAGTCGCCGCTGCGGCCGGCGCGGAAGCTGTGCTGGTAGAGGCGGCCCACGGGGTCGGCGAGCGGCGCTCCGGCGAGCTCTGAGCGCACCCACACCCGCACCACCCCAGGGCACCCCGCGAGCTCGCGTCGCAGGGTGGCTTCGAGCTCCGGCCGCCCGGCTGCGGCGGTGCCGTAGCGCCGCCCGGGCCGCAGCCAGGGCCCCTCGCTGGCGCCGAGCTGTGCCTCGAGGCGGCCCTCGACCCCCTGGATGCAGAGCTGGCTCGCAGTGTCGAGCCGGCGGCCCGGCAGGCCGGCCAGGGCCTGGTACTCGGGCAACGGCACCACGCCGTGGTCGGCGGAGAGCGAGACGATGACGTTGGCGAGGCCGACCTGGCGATCGACGGCGGCGAGCAGCTCGCCGAGCAGGCGGTCGAGGCGGAGCACGGTGTCGAGGGCCTCGGGGCTGTTGGGGCCGTAGGCGTGGCCGACGATGTCGACGGCCGAGAACGAGACGGCCAGCAGGTCCGGGCTGCCGTCACGGCCAAGGTCCGCCCCGGCGAGCAGGGCCTCGGCGGTCGCCGCGGTGATCTCGTCGAGGAAGGGCGTGTCGGCCAGGCTGTCGTAGAAGTCCTCGTCCGGGCTCAGGGTGAGGCCGTTACCGCCGTAGACGTGGGGGAAGCCACGGGGGAAGAGGCCGCGGTCGAGCACCTCGACACCGAGCGCCGCGTCGGCCGGCTGGCCGACGACGGCGGGCAACCGCTCCCACGCCCGCCCCAGCAGCGGGTCGGCGAGGCCGCGGTGGTTGAGCTCGGCGAGCCAGGGGGGCCTGGGCTGGCGGTAGTAGCGGCTGCCCTTCATGCCGCCGGTGCGGCGGTCGTACCAGAAGGCGCCGTCGGCGAGCCGGCCGGCAGAGAGCACGGCGCCGCGGTCCTTGCCGCTCACCGCGAAGACCCGCGAGCGGCCGTCGGCCTGCTTGAGCCAGTCGCCGAGCGTGGCACCGAGCAGGCGGCGGGGCGACGTGCCGTCCTTGTCGTCCGCGACCGAGTAGACGACCTCGCCGGCCTCGTCGTCGAACCACTCGTTGTCGACGATGCCGTGGTGGGCTGGCCACAAGCCTGTCGCCAGCGTCGCATGGCCCGGCGAGGTGGTGGTCACGGCGTGGTCGTGATGGGCCTCGGTGAAGACCACGCCCTCTTCCAGCAGCTGTTTGAAGCCGTGCTGGAAGAGGGGGCGGAACCGTTCCAGGTAATCGGCGCGCAGCTGGTCGACGACCACGCAGAGGACGAGCCGAGGCGCTCCCGGCCGCGTGGGTGCCGGCGCCGGGGTGCAGGCGCTGGCGAGCAGCACGGCGAGGAGCACGCCCGCCGGAGCGGCCAGGCCGCACCACCGTCGTGCCACCCGCCTGGGCGGCACCGCGCGCACCCCAGCCCGGATCGCGATGGCCCGCTTCAAGCTGGCTGGGCCCGCGGCGGCTGGGCTCGAGGTGGCCGATCGGGGCTTGCTCTGGCGTCGCATCCGGCTCCTCCTCGGCGGCGTCCGACCCCTATCGAGGCATCGCCGGCCGGGCCGATTCTAGCCCGCGTCCTCGCCCTTCACCGCCGTCCTTCTCGGTCGCCGCGGGCGAGTGGTCGGATTTTCGAAGGGAGTCTGTCCACTCCCGCGGTGTGTCTGGCAACTACGGAGAGAAGGAACCCAAATGTGAGCTTCGCCGTTGTTCCGCTCTTGATGAGCCTGCTCGCTGTCGGCGGGATCGCGTTCCTGCGGTGGCGCGAGCGCGGACAGCCGGTGGCCGACGAGCTGGGCACGCTGTGCGCCCGCCTGCCGGGGATCGTCTATCGCTGCCGCCCCGATGGCAGCTTCCTAGCGGTGAGCACCAGCGCCCGTGAGCTGCTTGGCATCGCTGCCGAGGACCTGGTCGAGGAGGGCAGGAGCCTGCTCGACCTCGCCCATCCGGCGGACCGCGCGAGCCTCCTGCGCGAGCTCGACAGCGCCCGCCTCGAAGACCGTCCCTTCCAGGCCATCTACCGCCTGGCCCTGCCGGGCGGCGAGCGGTGGGTGTGGGACCGCGGCAGCTTCGCGCCCGGCGAAGACGGCACCCCGGCCGCTCTCGAGGGCTTCATGGTCGACATCACGGATCGCAAGAACGCCAGCGACCAGGCCCTCTTCGAGGTCCTCCACGACCCGCTGACGGGCCTCGCCAACCGCGCCCTGCTGAGCGAGCGGATCGGTTTCGCCCTGCGCCGTCTGTCGCGCCACCCGGAGCCGCACGCGGCCCTGCTGTGGATCGAGATCGACCGCTTCCCGGCCGTCCAGGGCAGCCTCGGCCGGCGGCCCGGCGAGATCGCCTTGCGGGCCCTCGCCGAGCGCCTCGAAGGCGCCCTGCGCCAGGAGGACACCGTGGCCCGCCTCGGCAACCACCACTTCGGCGTCCTCCTCGAGAGCCTCGACAGCGAAGACGGCGCCGAGCGGATCGCTCGCCGGCTGAGCCAGCGAGTCGAGTCCGCCTTGCTGCTCGAGGGCGAGGAGGTGGTGCTGACGGCGAGCATCGGCGTTGTTCCCAGCCTGGTGGCCTACGACGCCGCCGACGAGGCGCTGCGCGACGCCGAGATCGCCGCCCAGCGCGCCCGCGAGCAGGGCGGCGGCCGCCAGCGCCTCTACGATCCCGGCCTCCATCTCGAGGCCGTCGAGCAGCTGCGGCTGGAGACCGACCTGCGGCGGGCGATCCTCGACGAGGACCTCGTGCTGCTCTATCAACCGGTGGTCAGCCTGCTCGACGGCACGGTCCGCGGTTTCGAGGCGTTGCTGCGCTGGCGCCACCCGGAGCGCGGCATCCTGGCGCCGAGCGCCTTCCTCGGCACCGCCCTCGAAACCGGGCTGATCGTGCCGATCAGCTGGTGGGCCCTGCGCGAGGCCTGCTCGCAGCTGCGCCGCTGGCAGGACCTCGGCTTCGGCGCCAACGGTGAGCTCTACGTGGCGGTCAACCTGACGAGCAAGCAGCTCCTGCTGCCGGACCTCGCCTCACGGATCGCCGCCATCCTCGCCGAGACCCTGCTGCCCGCCTCGGGCCTGCGCATCGAGATCACCGAGAACCTGGTGATGAGCCAGGCGGAGCTGGCCGCGGCCAGCCTGCTGCGGCTGCGCGAGATGGGGATCAAGATCTCCCTCGACGACTTCGGCACCGGCTATTCCTCTCTCGCCTCGCTGCGCCAGCTGCCGATCGCCGGCCTGAAGATCGATCGCTCCTTCATTCACAACCTCGAGAGCCGCTCGACCAGCGAGGAGATCGTGCGGGCGATCCTCGCCATGGCACGCAGCCTCGATCTCGAGGTGGTGGCCGAAGGCGTCGAGCGGCCCGAGCAGGTGAACCGCCTGCTCGGCCTGCGCTGCCACGAGGCGCAGGGTTTCCTCTTCGGGCGCCCCATGCCGGCGACAGCCGCCAGCGAGCTGCTGCGGGGCGACGGCTCGCTGCCGGCCGCCTCCGAGCTCCTCTTCGCCTGAAGCTCCCCCGCGGGGCTACAATCGAACCTCGTCCTGCTGGCCGCGCCGCGCGCAGAGGGAGGGGGCATGGAGATCGACTTCGAGGAGATGGGGATCCACGGGCTCGAGAGCCTCGGCGACCTGGCGAGCCCGCTGCAATCGGCGCTCGCTGCCCTCGACCGCGAACGGACCATCGAGCGGATCTGGCAGCGCGACCCCGGGGTCTGGGGCAAGGGGCCCGCCGAGGTGGTCGATCGCCTCGGCTGGCTCGACCTTCCCGAGCAGATGACCGCCGCCCGCGGCGAGCTCGCCGCCTTCGCCGAAGAAGTGCGGTCCGCCGGCTTCGCCGACGTGGTGCTCCTCGGCATGGGCGGTTCGAGCCTCGGTGCCGAGGTGCTGCGCAGCAGCTTTCCGCGCGTCGCAGGCGCCCCGCGGCTGACCGTCCTCGACTCAACGGTGCCGGCCTGGGTCACGGCAGTGCGGCAGGCGATCGACCCCGCGACGACCCTCTTCCTGGTCGGCAGCAAATCGGGCACCACGGCCGAGATCAACGCCTTCTACCACTTTTTCTGGGCCGAGACCGTGGCCAGCGTCGGCGCGGCGGCCGGCGGGCATTTCGTCGCGATCACCGACCCGGGGACGGCCCTCGCCAAGCTGGCCGCCGAGCGCGGCTTCCGGCGTACCTTCGAGAACCGGCCCGACCTCGGTGGCCGCTTCTCCGTGCTGTCGCACTTCGGGATGGTGCCGGCGGCCCTCCTCGGCCTCTCGCTCGACCGCCTGCTGATGCGGGCCCTGTCGATGAGCAAGGCCTCGAACGCCAGCACGCCGGCGGCCGAGAACCTCGGGGCGCGGCTGGGCGCGATCCTCGGCGTGGCGGCGAGAGCCGGGCGCGACAAGGCCACGCTCCTCACCTCGCCCGCCCTCGCCGCCTTCGGCCTCTGGGCCGAGCAGCTGCTCGCCGAGTCGACGGGCAAGGAGGGCAAGGGCATCCTGCCGATCGCTGGCGAGCCCTGCGCAGCGCCCGGGCGCTACGCCGCTGACCGCCTGTTCGTGGCCTTGCGCCTGATGGGCGACGACAACGCGGCCCTCGACGCTCAGGTCGCGGCCCTCGCCGCCGGTGGCCAGCCCGTCGTCGTGCTCCCCCTGCTCGACCCCTACGACCTCGGCGGCGAGCTCTTCCGCTGGGAGTTCGCGACGGCGGTGGCCGGGCACCTGCTGGGGATCCACCCCTTCGATCAGCCGGACGTCGAATCGAGCAAGAGGATCACCCGCAGCCTGTTGACCGACTACCGGGCCACGGGCGCTCTGCCGGAGGTCGCGGCCGGTGGCAGCCTGGCGACGGCCCTCGCCGGCGCGCCAGCGAGCTTCGTCGCCTTGATGGCCTACCTTGGCGAGAGCCGCGAGCTGGAAACGGCGGTGACAGCGCTCAGGGCGCGGCTGCTCACCGAGCACGGCCTGGCGACGACTTTCGGCTATGCACCGCGGATGCTCCACTCGACCGGCCAATACCACAAGGGTGGGCCGCCCGGCGGGCTCTTCGTCCAACTGCTGCCAGCCCACGACGAGGCGGGTCCGGCGATTCCCGGCGAGCCCTACGGCTTCGGTACGCTGGCGGCGGCGCAGGCGATCGGCGATGCCCGCGCCCTCGAAGAGAAGGGCCGCCGCTGCCTGCGACTGCGGCTGGCACCGCCCTACGACGCCCTCGCCACCGGCAAGCTCTGAGGCGCCGGAGCGCTGCCGAGGATGCCGACCCGCCGGCCAGCGGCCCAGGCCTCCCTCTTCGCCGAGAGCTCCCCGCAGCCCAGCGCGTGCCAGCCGGTGGGTGCCGCAGCGCTCGACGACGAGCTCACGGCCCTCGCCGGCCGGATGCCAGCGGGGCTCTGGCTGGGGGGATCCACGTGGTCTTTCCCCGGCTGGGCAGGGTTGGTCTACGACCGTACCTACTCCGAGGGCCAGCTCGCCCGCCACGGCCTTGCTGCCTATGCCCGCCATCCCTTGCTCAAGGCCGTCGGCGTGGACCGCACCTACTACGCACCGGTCCCGGCTCGCGAGCTGGCCGCCTACGCCGACGTGGTGCCCGCCGACTTCCGCTTCTTCGTCAAGGCCCACGAGGCCCTGACCCTGCCGCGGTTCCCCGACCAACCCCGCTACGGCGCCCTGCGCGGCCAGGCCAACCGCCGCTTCCTCGACCCGCCCTACGCCAGCGAGGAGGTGATCGGCCCCATCCTGGAAGGCCTGGGGACCAGGACCGGCGGCATCCTCTTCCAGTTCTCCCCCACCACCGCGACCGGCCCCCTGGCCACCTCGCCTGAGGCCTTTGCCGAGGCCCTGGGGCACTTTCTCGCGGCGCTACCCCGCGGCCCGTTCTACGCCATCGAGCTGCGCTCGGCAGAGCTCCTGGTGCCGGCTTACGCCGCGGCGCTCCGCGCGGCGGGAGCCTGCCACTGCCTCTCGGTCTACGGTGGGATGCCCGACCTGCGCCGCCAGGTCGTGGCCGTCGACGCCGGCAGCGCTCCCGCGCTCTTCGTGCGCTGGGTAGTGCGTCCGAGCTGGAGCTACGCCACGGCCCGCGAGCGCTGCCTGCCCTTCGCGAGGCTGGTCGAAGAAGATCCGGTGAACCGCCGGGCGATCGCTCAGCTCTGCGTCAAGGCCAGCCGCCGGGGCCTGCCGGCCCTGGTCGCCGTCCACAACCTCGCCGAGGGCTCGGCCCCCCTCTCGATCGCGCTCCTGGCGCGGGAGATCGCCGCTCAGCTGGCCGCCGGTGAGAACCAGCCGAGCTCGACCAGCAGCTCTTGACCCACCAACTCGCGCCGCCAGCCGCTGAACAGAGGCAGAGCGGGCGGCGCGGTGGCCCCGGCTTCGGCGGCGAGCACCAGGGCCTCGACGTCGGCCCGGCTGGCCAACAGGTGGCCGGCGAGGCCCGCCGCCGCCGCCCGCTGCCCGACGCGCTCGAGGAGCCGGCGGGTGAGCTCCTTGGCCGGCCCCCGCAGACGGACCTCCCGTGGCGCCGAAAGGGGCTCGGCCCTGCCGCGCCGGACCGCCGCCAGGAGGGCGCCACGGTGGCGCTCGGCGCTCGCCGCGGGCTCCAAGGTGAGCGCCGCGATCGCCTCCCGGCTGGCCGGCTTGGCCTTGGCGAGGACGACCAATGAACGGTCCTTGAGCACCCACGAGGGCGGCTTGTTGGTGCCGAGGGCCACCTCCTCGCGCCAGGCGGCGAGCTCGCGCAAGACCCCCAGCTCGACGGGGCTCAGCCGCTGCCCCGGTTTGAGCCGGAGGTAGGCCTCCGTGGGCGGTGTGCGGACGGTTGCCTGGTAGGCCAGGCGCGCGCTCTCTTCCTCCACCCAGGCGAGCCGGCCGAGGGCTGCCAGCCGCTCGGTGAGGGCCGCCCACAGCCGCGGCAGGTAGCGCACGTCGTCGAGGGCGTAGCGCAGCTGCGCCGCCGAGAGCGGCCGAGCGAGCCAGCGGGTGAACTGGTGGGACTTGTCGAGGCGCACGCCGAGGAGCTCCTCGACCAGGGCGCCGTAGCCCATCTGCGGGCGGAAACCGGCGAAAGCGGCAGCGATCTGCGTGTCGCGCACGGTCGCCGCCTGCAGCCCGTGGCGGTAGGCGAGGAGAGAGAGGTCCCCCTGGCCAGCGTGGAGGAGGGTGGTGACCGCCGGGTCGACGATCCGCTCCCAGAGGGGCGCGAGGTCGAGGGCCAGGGGGTCGAACGCCGCGACCTGGGGATCGGCCGTCTCCCCCCAGGCGACCTGGACCAACGCCAGCTCGGGGACGTAGCGGCCTTCGGAAGCGAACTCGAGGTCGAGGGCGAAGCAACCGGCGGCGGCGATCGCGTCCGCCGCCTCCCGGACGGTGGGATCAGACATCCACGATCTTGTGGCGCAGGGCGTAGCTCACCACCTCGGCACGGTTGTGCAGGTGGAGCTTGTCGAGGATGTTGCGGACGTGGAACTTGATGGTGTTCTCGGAAACGTCCAGGCGGTCGGCGAGCTTGCGGTTCGAGGTCACGCCCTGCACCATCAGCTCGAGGACCTCCTGCTCGCGCGAGGTCAGGGCGTCGGGATCGTTGTCCTTCTTGGCGGCGCGCGAGGGATGAGCGAACTCCTGCAGCACCTTGCGGGCGAGGGCCGGGGTGAGCGCCGGCTCGCCGGCCGCCACGCCGGAGAGGAGAGTGAAGAACCGGTCCGACTCGAGGTTCTTCACCATGTAGCCCTGGGCCCCCGACTTGATCGCCTCGAAGAGGCTGGCGTCGTCGTCGGAGGCGGTGAGGATCACGACCTTGACCTCGGGCTGCTCGGCCGAGAGCAAGCGGGTGGCGGCGAGGCCATCCAGCTCGGGCATGCCGAGGTCCATCAACACCACGTCCGGCTTGAACAGGCGGGCCATCTCCACCGCCTGCCGGCCATTCGAGGCCTCGCCTACCACGATGAGGCCCTTGGCTTCGAGGAGGCTCTTCAGGCTCTCCCGGAACAAGGCATGGTCGTCAGCCAGCAGAATCCGCATGGAACGTCTCCTCCAAGAGATCGGAGATCGAGGAACGGCGTAGAGGGAACCGTACCAGAACTCGCGTTCCGCCTCCCTCACGGGGGCCGACCTCGAAGCTGCCGCCGCTGCCCTCGGCGCGCTCCTGCAGGGTCTTCAGCCCGAAGCGCGGCACCTCGCTGCGCCGCTGATGTCGCAGGTCGAAGCCGATCCCGTCGTCCTCGACGGTGATCACCAGCACGTCCCCCTGGCGGCGCATCGCGACCCACGCCTGCTCGGCCTGGGCGTGCTTGCGGACGTTGGTGAGCGCTTCCTGAACGACCCGCAGCAATTGCAGCTCGATCGCCTGGGGCACGGCGAGGTCCTCGGGGATCTCGCTCGTCACCGGCACGCCACTGCGGTCCTGCCAGGACTCGATGAACTCGCCCAGCATGCGGGCGAGCGGTTTGCCGAAGGCCGAGGTGACCCGCAAGCCGAGGATCGCGTCGCGCACCTCGGCGTAGACCTCGCGGGCGGCAGCGGAGAGCTGGTCGAGCTGCTCGAGCGCCTCCTTCGGCCGCGAGGTGCGCAGCAGCTCACGGACCGCCTGCGCCTTGGTGTTGACGTAGGCGAGCACCTGGGCGAGCCCATCGTGCATCTCGTGGGCCAGCCGCAGGCGCTCTTCGGAGCGCGCCACGCCGCGCGCCTGGTGGTGGAGATGGGCGTTGGTGATCGCCATCGCCGCCTGCACCGAGAAGCGCACCACCGTCTCCTCGTCCTCCTCGCTGAACTCGCTGGCGCCGGCTTTCTCGGTCAGGTAGAGGTTGCCGCGGTACGGCGTCGCCCCGGCCAGCGGCACGGCGAGGAGGCTGCGCATCCGCGGGTGGCCGTCCGGGAAACCGACGGAAGACGGATGGGCGTCGATGTCAGCCACCCGCAGCCGCTCCCCCTCGTTGAGCACCAGGCCCAGGAGGCCGCGGCCCCGCGGCGGATCGCCGATCTGCGGGACGAGAGACTCGGCGATCCCCGAGGTGATGAAGGCGCGGATGGAGCCGTCGCCGCGGTAGACGGCGAGGGCCGCGTAACGGGCCGAAACCAGCTCGCGCGCGGTGTCGACCACCTTCTGCAGCACCACCTCGAGCGAGAGCTCGGCCATGATGTCGAGCCCGGCGGCGTTGAGCGCGAGAAGCTCCTGGTTGCGCCGCCGCAGCTGGCTTTGCATCTGCTCGAGGATTCTGAAGACAGCGATCGAAAAGGCGAAGACGACGACGCCGGCGATCGACAGGAAGAGGGCCCGCCCGCGCCAGGTGGAGAGCACCGGCAGGAGGACGAAGAAGGCGTACTCGAGCACCACCAGGAAGAGCGCGGCGCCGGCGAGCACGGTCCAGCGCAGCCGTCCGAGGGTCATCTCCGGCGAGCGCACGAAGCCTTCTTCACCGTGATGGCTGCGCAGGCCCTCCTCGGGCTCGACGGCCATCGCGGGGAGGGGCAAGTGAGGAAAGTTAGATCGACTCAACGCCGGCAGCCTAAGCCGGAGTGAGGTCGGGGCGCAAGGAGCGGACCGGGGCTCACTGGCGCCCAGGCCTCGGCGCTCCGGCTCGGTCTGCCGGCGGCCTCAGTCGCGCAGGGTGGAGACGCGCAGCAGAGAGTAGAGCGGGTCCCAGCCGAGGATGCCGGTTACCAGCGGATAGAGGCCAAAGAGCTGCAGCCCCGTGGCCCAGTCGGGGGAAGGCAGGCCCGACCATCCCAGGCCGAGCGCGACGACCGCCACGACCATCCTGATCAGGCGATCCCAGTTGGCTTCGTTCGCGAGCCTCATGGCCGCACCTCGCCGCCGCAATGAAAACGCTCCCCCGCGAGCAGCGAGCGCGATGGTGCGAAGCCCACAGCGCCCAACGCCCGCCAACTCCCACCAACGCGGGTAGTGAAAAGGTCTCCTCCTGGCCCGGAAGGATGCCCAAGAGCCCCGGAAGGGCGGAACACCCGTCCACGGGGGCGGGTCAGCTACCCAATAGTGTGGGGGCCTGCGCCGAAGGGCTGGCGGTCACCGAGAAATTCGCGCGGCGGAGAACGGAGGGTGAACGGGCGCCGGCCGCGGCCGGCGCCCGGGGGAGAGCTACTGCGTCTTGACGCAGGAGCGAGTGGCGTTCGACCACTCGTACTGGTAGGCGTAGCCGCCCGTGCCGAGGAACGGCGCCGGCGACCAGGCGCACTTGTCGTCGGCCTCGTAGCCACGGCGGTCGTACCAGCCGGTGCCGGTCGGGTCGGTCACCGCTTCGCGGGTCTCATGGCAGACGAAATGCTCCTGGTTCTGCACGTCCGACCAACCGGAGACCTTGCAGCCGCTGCAGCTCGGGTAGGGCTGGATCGAGTACTTGATGGCATTGGCGCCGCTGCCGATCCAACCGTGGTAGGCGCAGTACTGCAGGTTGGTGCCGCCGCAGGATGTCGCGCTGCCGCTCGACGAGTACGAGCTGCTGGGGATCACCACCTCGTAGATCGCGCTGGGGTCGAAGGTATGGCTCGCGAGGTAAGCCTGGACCTTGGCCTGGACCGCCGAGTCGGTGACGTTGGTCGGCGGCGTCGAGGAGTCGAACCAATCGGCCGTGCCGCCGCCGAGATTCGACAGCTGGATGCCCGAGTACTGGGTGATGGTGTTGTACTCGCCGGTGGTGCCGAGCTGGTCGCGGTAGTTCTGGAGGGTGATGGCGTAGGCGGAGTCGGGCGAGGCCGCATTGCTGAAGCTCGGGCCCCAGAAGATGTAGACGACGTGCGCCGAGGTGATCGTGGGCCCGTTGTGATAGGTGAGGTTCTGCGCCGCTCGCAGATTCACCTGTCTTGCCCCTTGCGCCGGCATGTAGATGACGTGGTCGGCATCCGCGAAGAGCTCGGCCGCCTGCAGCTTCATCTGCGGCCCCGCCGCCGAAGCCGCCATCGCCAGCAGTCCGAGCCCAACGCCCAACGTCACCTTCGAGACCTGACTTGCCATCGGCACGTACCTCCAACTCCAACAGAGATGTCGCGCGGCGGGTCCCTCACCACGAGGGCACTCGCCTCCGACGGTTTGCTGGCGGCGATCCATCGCCGCCAAACTGAAAGCAGGGCAAGAGAAAGCCGCGATCCGCCCGCGCACGGCCACGGCCTGCCGGCTACAGCACGCCCCGGCTCACCCACCCTCCATCACGCAGAGCTCACCGCTGAAATTGTAGGTGCAGATCAATTACGAGATGAGGACAAAAGATAATTGAATCTCGATACAGATTCAGCAGAGCAGAGCCCCAACCCTGCTGCCTGGCCGAGCAAGGCTGCCAAGTCCGCCGCCGTGAGCCTGGCTCAAGGCTCTCAGCGAACCAGGGAGCTGAACGCTGCGGTGGCGGTGGGCCCTTCGAGGGCCTGGCGCAGCTTGCGCATGCCGAGGAGGATGCGGGACTTGACGGTGCCGAGGGGGGCACCGAGCCTCGCCGCCACCTGGGAGTGGCTGAGGCCGCCATAGAAGGCCAGCTCGATCGCCTGCCGTTGCTCGGGCGAGAGGGCGCCGAGGGCACGGCGGATGCGCCGACGGTCTTCGCTGCGGGCGAGCGCCGCGACGACCTCCGGCTCGCTCGTCCGGCCAGCCCACTCGCTACCGACGGCCTCGTCCCGTCGGCGTGCCGCCTGGCTCGCCTTCAAGCGATCGAGGGCGCGCGAGCGGGTGAGGAGCAGCAGCCAACCCCGCGGCGAAGCGAGCTCCGGGCGGTAGCGGCCGGCCTGCCGCCAGACCTGCAGGAAGACCTCCTGCAGCGTCTCCTCGGCCTCGCCGCCGTGACCGAGCATCCGTTCGAGGACGGCCAAGACGAGGCCGGCGTAGCGATCGTAGAAGGCGGCGAGCGCGACCTCGTCACCCTGCCCGATCGCCGCCAGCTGAGCACACTCGTCGCCCGTGGCGGGCGCCTCTTCACAGGGCCCCGCGCGGCGATGGCGCCGCGGCGACGGGAGCGTGCATGGTTCGCTTCGCTGCTCGCAGCCGAGGAAGGCGATCGGCGGCAGGGCGGTCAGGCTCTCGGTCATCACGGGACCCTCCGGTGCTAGACTTCGCCGGCCGGAGAGATCCCGGCTCGACGGCGAGCACCCTAGGTCCCGACGCCGATCAAAGTCCTCGCATCGCCGTCAAAGGCCGCTCAAAGATCTCTCAAAGCACCTGATGCCTGCCCCGCCGCGGATCCTCGAGTTCGACGGTTTTCGCCTCGATCTCGACGGCCTCACCCTCAGCCGCGCGGGCACCCCCATCGCGCTCACACCCAAGGCTTTCGACACCCTCGCGGTGCTGGTGGGCCGCGCCGGTGAGGTGGTCGGCAAGGACGAGCTCCTCGCCGCAGTGTGGCCGGAGACCTTCGTCGAGGAAGCCACCCTCACCCAGAACGTCTACACCCTGCGCAAGGCCCTCGCCGAGGCCGGCGGCCAGCACACCTACATCGAGACCGTGCCCCGGCGCGGCTACCGCTTCGTGGCGCCGCTGCGCGCCGTGGAGACCGACGTTGCCACCCGGCCCTTCGCCCTGCCGAGCCCGAGCGAGCTGGCGGCGCCGCCGGCCGAGGTCGCACCGCCGACCGCCTCGCGGCCCGCCTCCCGCCGGCCACCGCGGCCCTGGCGGCTCGCCGCCCTGGCAACGGTGCTGCTCGCTGCCGTCGGGCTCTCGCTCTGGCTCGGCCGCCAGCCCGCGCCGTCACCGGACTCCGCTGGCGCCAGCGTGCGGCGCCTCGCCGTCCTGCCTTTCGAGCCGCTCTCGGCCGACGCCGAGGATGGCGTCCTCGGGCTCGGGCTGGCCGACGCGCTGATCACCCGGCTCTCGAACCTCCACCAGCTGGTGGTCCGGCCGACGAGCGCGGTACGCCGCTACACGGGTGGGGAGCGGGACCCGGCCGCGATCGGGCGCGACCTCAAGGTCGACAGCGTCCTCGCCGGCACCCTGCAGCGCGCCGGCGACGCCTTGCGGGTGAGCGTGCAGCTGATCGACGTCGAGAGCGGCGCGGCGACCTGGGCGGCGACCTTCGATGACCGCGGCCCCGGCCTCTTCGACCTCCAGGACTCGCTTTCCGAGCGGCTCGCCGGCGAGCTGCGGCTCCAGCTCACCTGGCAGGAGAGGGCTCGGCTGACCCGCCGGGCCACCGCCGATCCGGCCGCCTACCAGGCCTACGTGCGCGGCCGCTACTTCTGGAACCGGCGCACCGAGGAAGGCATCCTCAAGGCCGTCGAGTCCTTCCAGCAGGCGATCGCCCTCGACCCCGGCTTCGCCCTCGCCCACGCCGGGCTGGCAGACTGCTACGTGCTGCTGCCGCTCTTCGGCAGCGTACCGCCGCGCTGGGCCTTTCCCCGTGCCACCGCGGCGGCCGAGCACGCCTTGGCGCTCGACGACCAGCTGGCCGAGGCGCACACCGCGCTCGCCTACACGCGGTTCATCTTCGACTGGGACTTCGCGGCCGCCGAGACAGGCTTCAAGCAGGCGATCGCCCTCAACCCAGGCTACCCCACGGCCCACCAGTGGTACGGCTTCCTGCTCGCCGCGGTGGGCCGGCACGACGAGGCGCTGACCGAGGCACGCCGTGCCCTCGAGCTCGATCCGACCTCGCTGGTGATCAATGCCGACTACGGCATGGTGCTGTCCTTCGCCGGCCGCGGTGAGGCCGCCGTGGCGCAGTTCGAACGCACCCTGGAGCTCGACGCGAGCTTTCCCTACGCCCATTTCGGGCTCGGCCAGGCCTTCCTGGCCGCAGGCGAGCCGGCCGCGGCGGTCGACGAGCTCGGCCGCGCTGCGAGCCTCGCTCCGACCTCGCCCACCATGCGGGCAGCCCACGGCTACGCCTTGGGTGCTGCCGGCCGGGAGGCGGAGGCGCGCCGGGTGCTGGCCGATCTCGAAGCCCTCGCCCGGCGGCAGTTCGTCGAATCGAGCAACCTCGCCTTCGTGGCGATGGGGCTGGGCGAGAAACGCCAGGCCCTCGCCTGGCTGACCCAGGCCTGCGAGGAACGCTCCCGCTTCGTGGTCTTCTTTCGCAGCTGGCGCTTCTACGACCCCTTGCGCGGCGAACCCGGCTGGCCGGAGCTGGTGGCGAAGGTGGGCCTGCCGGAGTAGGGCTCGCGGCAGCTGCCTGGCTGGTTCAGGTGGTGAGCGCCTGCCGCGACCGCCGGCGCCAGAAGGCATAGAGCGGCAAGCCGACGGCGAGCAGGGCGAGGCCGAGGAGGGACTCGACGGGGCGCTCGACGAGCGTGTTGCCGACCAGCAGGAGCGAGGCGAGGATGAAGAGCACGGGCACCCAGGGATAGCCCCAAGTGCGGTACGGCCGGGCGAGCTCCGGCCGCCGGCGCCGCAGCACGATGACCGCCGCACCGAGCGCCGCCTGGAAGAGCACCGAGGCGAAGACCACGTAGGTGTAGAGCTGGGCGTAGGTGCCGGTCAGTGCCAGGGCGATCGCCCAGGCGCTCTGCGCCCACAGGCTGCGCACCGGGGTGTGGAAGCGGGGGTCGATGCGCGCCACGGAGCGGAAGAAGACCCCGTCCTCGGCCATCGGCAGGTAGATGCGTGAGCTGTAGAGGATCGTCGAAGACAGGCAGCCGAAGGTCGAGAGCACGACCGCAGCGGCGAGCAGCCGCCCGCCCGTGAGGCCGAAGAGGGCCTCGGCGGCCGCTTCGCCGACCCGCGGCGTCGCCGCCATGCCGGCGACCGGCAGGGCGCGGAAGTAGGCCAGGTTGAGCAACACGTAGAGGGCCAGGATCAAGAGCGTGCCGGCGATCAGCCCGAGCGGCAGGGCGCGCGACGGGTTCTTCATCTCGCCGGCGGAGAAAGTCACCCCGTACCAGCCGTCATAGGTCCACAGCGCGGCGATCATGCCGACGCCGAAGGCGGCGAGCAAGCCGCCGCCACCTCCGCCGCTCGCCGGCCAGAGGGGCTCGCTGCTCTGCGCCGGCGCGAGCAGCCCGAGGACGCCGAAGACCACGATGGCGCCGATCTTGAGCACGGTGAGCAAGCTCTGGGTCCACGCCCCTTCCCGCACTCCCAGGTGGTTGATCGCCGTCAGGGCGAGGATGGCCAAGACCGCCGCCAGCTGGCCGCCGGAGACCGTCCAGGCCCAGCCGCCGAGCGGCAGCGTGAAGAGGGCATGGGTGTTCGCGAAGAAGGGCAGGAAGCTGCCCAGGTACTCGCCGAAGCCGGCGGCCAGGGCGGCGATGCCGCCCGACATGATGACGGTGAAGGCGGCCCAGCCGTAGAGGAAGCCCCAGAGGGGCCCGTAGGCCTCCTTGAGGAAATGGTAGAGGCCTCCCGCCCGCGGGTACATGGCCCCCATCTCGGCGTAGGTGAGGGCGCCGGCGAGGGTCAGCAGCCCTCCCACCACCCAGACGGCGAGGATCATCCCCGGGCTGGGCAGCACCTTCGCCATGTCGCCGGTGGTGATGAAGATGCCGGTGCCGATCACCGAGCCGACGGTGAGCAGCACGGCATCGCGGGTGCCGAGGCGGCGCAGCAGCTGCGGCGTGGCCGGGGCAGACTCGGTGGCCATCGTGCTCAGCCCTCGCGCAGGAAATGCAGGAGCAGGCGGTGGAAGTGGTGCACCCCCGTCTCACGGCTGGGCGAGTAGCGACCGCGGTCGTAGAGGCGCGAGGCGACGCCCGTCTGCACGGCCTCGACCACTGCCTCGTCTTCCCGCTCGACGCGGTCGAGCCCCGAGCCGGCCCCCTGGTCGAGGCGCGCCGGGTCCCAGACGTAGCTCAGGAAGGAGACCTTGGTGCGATCCGGCGCCAGCGGTTTGACGACGTTGACCGAGATGCCCCAGGGGTAGACGTTGAGCATCAGGTTGGGGAACAGCCAGAAGTAGTAGGCGGCCACCGCCTTGCCGCGATCGGGCGAGTCCGCGGGCAGGTCGAAGGTGTCCTCGCCGCCGCTCGCCACCCCCAGCTGCAGGTTGGCGTAGGGGAAGAGCTCCGTGGTGTAGGCGCCGTAGTCGAGGGCCGCCGCCAGGCCGGCGTGGACGTAGGGGATGTGGAAGCCCTCGAGGTAGTTGTCGCAGTAGAGCGCCCAGTTGGCCCGCACCAGGTAGTCCCGCGAGCGGCCGGCGTCGAAGGTCGCCGCCTCGATCGGTAGCCAGCCGACCCGGGCCTCCATCTCGGCGGTCAGCGCCGCGAGCGAGAGGCGAGGCTTCAGGGCGGCGAAGAGAAACTTCCGCCAGCTGGCGAAGGGCACGGCCGGCAGCGAGTCGGCCGCCGCGGGGAAGCCCTCCGCCGCTTCGAACTCGGGCATCGAGAGGAAGCGGCCGTCGAGGCCGAAGCGGCGGCCGTGGTAGCGGCAGCGCAGGGAGGTCTCCACCCCGTCGCCCTCGCAGAGCAAGGCGCCGCGGTGGGTACAGACGTTGGACACGCAGTGCAGCTGGTCCTGGTGATCGCGGGTGAGGAGGAGCGGCTCGTCCAGGCAGCCCTCGGCCAGTAGGCGAGGCAGCACCTGGCCGGGCACCTTGAGACGGTCCGCGTCGCCCATCCACTGCCAGGTGCGGGCGAAGATCCGCTCGCGGGCGAGCGCATAGACCTCTGGATCGGCGTAGATCCAGCCCGGCAACGTCGAGGCCTGCCGGATGTCCGCCGCAACGTCGACAGCTGACAGCCGTTCTTCGAGGCTCGCCATGTCTCCCCCAGAGTTCCGGCAACGAAGGCAGCGAGCTTAGCAGCCCGGGGCTGCGCCCGCCCAGGTTCGCCGCCGGTGGTCGGGCTGAGCGCGGGCATATACTGAGGGCGCAATGAGGTCGCAAGCCGTCAACGTCGATCGCTACCTTGAGGAGCTGCCGGCCGAGCGTCGCCAGGCGATCGCCGCGCTGCGCCAGATGATCCGCGCCGAGGCGCCCGAGGCCCGCGAGACGATGCAGTACGGCTTGCCCACCTACACGCTGCGCGGCGAGCCGCTCTACGCCCTGGCCTCGCAGAAGAACTACCTCGCCCTCTACGTGAGCCAGACCGACCTCGTCGCTGACTACCAGGCCCGGCTCGGTAAGATCGACTGCGGCAAGAGCTGCATCCGCTTCAAGCGCCTCGAAGACCTCTGCCTCGAGAGCGTCTCCGAGCTCCTCGCCGCCGCCCACCGCCAGGTGGCGAGCCTGCGGGGTGGCGGCTAGCTCGTCCCGGCGTGGCCTACGGTGCCAGCACCGCGGTCGCGCTGTCCACCTGGGCGGCGTAGGCGCGCAGCACCCCTGCCACCACCTCGATCTGCTGGCTCGCCTCGTCCCACCTGCGCAGCTCGATCGCCTCGCGCACCGAGGGCATCGTCTTGACGCCATAGCCGGTGTAGTTGCCCGGTGCGTAGATCTGGTGGCGGTACCAGGGCCGGCCCGGCAGGCCCTCGCTGCGCAGCAGCGACCGCTCGAGGCCCATCAGCGCCTGGTCCAGGCGCTGCGCTTCCGCCAGGCTGAGGGCGGGCCCTTCGCTGAGCCGCCGGGAGCGCGCCTTGTCATAGCGCTCGGTGCTCGCCTTGACCACCTCCATGGCGTTCTCGAGGGGCGCGAAGTTGAGGAATGGCACCGCCTCCTTGGGCGCCGGCAGGACGATCGGCTCGGCCTTGGGGGCCACTGCCTGGTAGAGCCCCTCGCTGAGGCGGCGGTTTTCCTCGGCCGTCTCGTCGCGCATGCGGTCGGTGAGCTTGACGAGGTCCGTAACGTACTCGCCGAGGGTCCGCGTCAGGCTCGCCGGCTCGAAGGGCAGCACGTCGGCGTTGGCGAGCCGCAGGGTGACCCGCCCGGCCGTCTTGGCGAGCATCGCGCCGTAGCGGAAGTCGGTGTCCATGAAGCGGACGTAGTGGTCGAAGGAGTCGTAGATCGAGTGGTACTGGCCGTAGTCGCCCTCGCCGCCGTAGTCGACGTTGAGCGAGGCGACGCCGACGTGCTGCAGGAACGGCGTGAAGTCCGAGCCCGAGCCGAGGGCCTCAAGCCGCAGAGGGGCCCCCGACTTGGCCTCACGGGCCTCGTCCGGCGAGCCGCTGATCTCCACCTGGGCCCGCCGCCTCGCCGCCACTGTGATGCCCTTGTCGGGGTCCTGGACGTCCGTCGCTACCTGGTTGAGCAGGGTCTCCAAGGTGTGCGAGCCGGCGAGCCCGAAGAAACCCGCGCTGTTGCTGTCGGAGTTGATGTAGACGGCGGCCTTCTCCGCCAGCTCGCTGGCGTAGGTCTCCGCCCACTCGGTCGAGCCGAGGAGCCCCGGTTCCTCGCCGTCCCAGGCGGCGTAGACGATCGTCCGCTTCGGGCGCATGCCTTGCTTCGCCAGCTCACCGACGACGCGCGCCTCCTCGAGCACCGCCACCATCCCCGAGACCGGATCGGTGGCGCCGGCGACCCAGGCGTCGTGGTGGTTGCCGCGGATCACCCACTCGTCGGGCCGCTCGCTGCCGCGCAGCGTGGCCGTCACGTCGTAGAGGGGCTTCAGGTCCCAGTTGAACGCCACCTTGAGATGCACCTTGGCCGGGCCGGGGCCGAAGTGGTAGGCGAGAGGCAGGCCGCCGCGCCACTCGCGCGGCACCGTCCGCCCGCCGAGGGCGGCGAGCAGCGGCTGGGCGTCGCGCGCCGAGATCGGCAGGGTCGGGATCTTGGTCAGCGTGTCGGCCTCCTCGCGGGGGAGGCGCTTGGCATCCTTGCGGGCGCCGACGAAGGGGGTCAGCGGGTCTCCCGAGCGCAACGGAGCATCCGCCACCGAGCCCCGTTGCACCCCCTGGGCCGGCCGGAAGCCGCCCTTCGGGTAGACGTCGCCGGCGCCATAGCCCTCGGCGCCCGGGTCCGAGAAGATGATGCAACCGATGGCCCCGTGCTCGGCCGCCACCTTCGGCTTGATGCCCCGCCAGGAGCCGCCGTAGCGAGCCAGGACGATCTTGCCCTCGACGCTGACACCGTTTTTCGCCAGCTCCTCGTAGTCGGCCGGCAGGCCGTAGTTGACATAGACCAGCTCGCCGGTGACGTCGCCGTCCACCGAGTAGGCGTTGTAGGTTGGCAGGTACTCGCTCACCTGCGCCGAGGTGCGGTCCTCCGCCAGGACGTCCTCCTTGAGGGAGGCCACGAACGAGGTCGGCGCCAGCAGCTCGAGCTTGCGCTCCTTGGGGGTGGGGAAGAGAACCCAGAACTCTTCGATCTTCGTCTCATAGCCCCAGGACTCGAACAGCCCCGCCATCATCTCGGCGTTCGCCTTGTCCCACGGTGAGCCCACGTGGTGCGGATGAGCGGTCATCTGCTGCATCCAGCCGCGCAGGTTCTCGGCGCGCACCAGCGCATCGAGCTTGGTTTCCCAGGCGCGCTGCTCGGCAGCGTGCTCGCTGGAAAATCCAACCATGGGGTTCTCCCCGGCCGGTGCCGTGGTGGCGGCGTAGGCGAGGGCGATCGACAGGGCGACGACGGCGAGGCGGGGCATCGGCAAGCTCCTTGTTCTCGGCTCTCTCCACAGCGAGCCGTCCGGGGCACGGCCGCGGGCGAGACTCGACCTGGGCGCAAGAATCGCCGCTGATTCTACTACAACGGTAGGCGAAGGCGGCGCTCCGCCGCCCGGCTTCCTGGCTGCGGGGCTAGAACGGCACCTCGATCGCCCGGCAGAGGTAGCGGACGAGCGGTGCGCCGTCGCGACACAGGTCGCCGAAGAGGTCGAGAAAACCCGGGGCCGTGGCGACGTCCTCGCCCAGCTCAGCGACGGCGATGAAGTCCTTGCGCTTGAGGTCCTTGGCCAACGGATGATCGACCGGGAACCCCCGCGGCGGCCGCGCCAGGGACTCGCCGGAGAGCTCGAAGCGGGCCTGGAAGGGCTCGGCAGCCAGCGTCCGCTGCCACGTTTTGGGGTCGGCCACCAGGGCCTCGCGGATGCGGGCCAGCTCGGCCGGTTGGGGGTGCCAGATGCCGAGGCCGACGAAGACCCGCCCCGGCTCCAAGTGGAGGTAGAAACCGGGCGTGTGGGCGCTCGCGGCCGCCTCGTGCCGGAACTGGATCCCGACATGGGTCTTGTAGGGGCTCTTGTCACGCGCGAAGCGGGTGTCCCGGTAGATGCGGAAGAGCGAGCCGCCGCTGGGCCGCGGGTCGGCCACGAAATGCCGGCTGATGGCCTTCAGGCGCGGCCCGAAGTCGCTGATCAGCTGCAGGGCAGGATGCTGCACGTCCTCTTCGTAGAGCCCCTTGTTGGCCTGGAACCAGGCGCGCTCGTTGTTGGCCTTGAGCTCGCGCAGGAAGTCGAAGAGGGCAGGGGTGAAGTGTCGAGCCTTGGCCATCGGGTCGCCTCCAGTGGTTCCGTCTCTCGCTGCCAGGGTCTTCGGACGTGCGCTCCAAAGCCTACACCCCAGGCGCCCCGCTCGCGCCTGGTAGGCTCCCGGCGATGAGCAACGCAGCCGCCTTCGCCCCCACGGCTCGGGAACCCGGGGTCTGGGAGAGCTTTCGCTTCGCCCCGCCGGGCTCGGAAGATCGGCCCCAGGTCCTCCTCGAGCTGCCCCACGGAGCCACCGAGCAGGAGCACTTCGAGAGCCTGCGCGCCCGCCTGCGGGGCGGCCTCCCGGCCGACCTCGAAGCCTTCTTCTGGGTCAATACCGACATCGGCTCGCCCGAGGTGGCAGCACGCCTCGCCGCCTCGCTGGCCCAGCCACGGGGCGGCGCACCGGCCTTCGCGGTCGAGGTGCTGCGCTGCCTCATCCCCCGCACCTTCGTCGACACCAACCGCGTCCTCGCGGCGGAGGTCGCCGGGGGCATGACCTCCGGGCTGCACTCCTACGTAGAGGACCCTGCCGACCGCCGGCTGCTGAGCGAGCTCCATGGCCGCTACACGGCGCGGGCCGAAGCCGCCTACCAGGAGGTCTGCGGCCGAGGCGGGCTCGCCCTCACGCTGCATACCTACGCGCCGCGGAGCGTCGAGGTGAGCGTCGACGAAGACATCGTGCGGGCCCTCCGCGCCGCCTACGTACCGCAGGTCTATCGGCGCTGGCCCCGGCGCCCGCCCGTCGACCTCATCACCCGCGACGCGACCAACCGCGACCTCTCCCCGCCCGGGCTCGCTGAGCTGGTGCGCACGGTGTACGCACGCCGCGGCATCACCGTCGAGAGCAACCACACCTACCACCTCCACCCCGCCACTCAGGGTTTTCTCCACGCCGAACGCTATCCGGGGCGCGTGCTCTGCCTGGAGCTCAACCGCGGCCGCCTCGCCGCCCCCTTCACCCCCTTCCTGCCCTCACCGATCAGCGCCCGCAAGGTGAGCGGCATGGCGAGGCCCTTGGCCGAGGCGCTCCGGCAGTGGTTGGGTCGCACGTCACCAACCAGCGGATAGGGGCACTGTAGAATCGAGGTCCGCAGAATCGAGATCCACGTCCACCGCAGATTCTGGCAATCTGGAGGTCGCCGATGCGTGCTTTGAGCCTCCTGGCCTGCTTGGCCTTCGCGTTCCTCACCGTGACCGGCGTCGCCTCGGCACAGCCGATCTTCACCGAGGTGGGCACCAGCCACGGGATCGGCTCCTATGCCATGGCCCCGGTCATGGGCGGCGGCATCGCCGCCGCCGACTACGACGGTGACGGCGACATCGACTTCTTCGTCCCCAACGCCGAACAGGTGGCCGACCAGCTCTACCGCAACCTGGGCAACGGCAGCTTCGAGCAGATCGCGGTGGCGAGCGGCCTCGCCTACCTCGGCCGCAGCCGCTCGGCCCTCTGGCTCGACCTCGAGGGCGATGGCGATCTCGACCTCGTGGTGGCCGGCGACTGCTTCGGCAGCCAGTGGTCGCCAGAGCCGGGTGCGGAGAACTGCGAGGCAGGGCACCCCCTGCTGCGCCTCTACCGGCAGGACGCCGGCGGCACCTTCACGAACATCACTGCCGGCTCCGGCCTCGAGCAGGACTCCGGCTCCTTCCGGGTGACCGACCACCGTGGTGGCATGGCAGCGGGCGACCTCGATGGCGACGGCGACCTCGACCTCTACGTTGCTTGGTGGGGCGGCCACTCCCACCTCTACCGCAACGAAGGCAACGGCACCTTCACCGACATCTCGCTCGCCAGCGGTATCGGCGTCGGCCCACAGCGCAAAGAGTGGCAGCCGGTGATGCTCGACTTTGACCACGACGGCCGCCTCGACATCTTCGTCTCGGTGGACTTCGGCCCCAACAAGCTGTGGATCAACCAGGGGGACGGCACCTTCGTCGACGAGGCCGCCGCCGCCGGCGCCGACTCGGCGTGGAACGAGATGGGGGTGGCGGTCGGCGACTACGACGACGACGGCGACTTCGACCTCTACATCACCAACGTCTGGCAGCGTTCCCCCGGCGAGCACAACCTGCTGCTGCGCAACGACTCGGTCGGGGCCACGCTCGCCTTCAGCGACCAGGCCTTCACCGCTGGCGTCGCCGACACCAGCTGGGGTTGGGGTGCGAGCTTCTTCGACGTCGACAACGACGGCGACCTCGACCTCGCCGCCACCAACGGCTTCTCCGAGGGCTACGAGACGGATCCCTCGAAGTTCTTTCGCAACGATGGCGCCGTAGCGGGCTGGACCTTCTCCGACATCTCGGCTGCAATTGGTTTCAACGACACTTTCTGGGGCAGCTGCCTCGCCGCCGTCGACCTCGACCGCGACGGCGACCTCGACCTCCTGCAGAGCACCAAGGTGCACCCTGCACCGGGCCCCTTGCGTCTGCTGCAGAACTCGGGTGTCGCCGGCCGGCATTGGCTGCGGGTGGCCCCCCGCATGCCGGCGCCCAACACGCACGCGATCGGCACGGTGGTTCGCCTCGTCACCCCGGCCGGCACCCAGAGCCGGCTGATCACCGCCGGGATTGGCTTCCTCGCGCAGGAACCCGCCGAGGCTTTCTTCGGCCTCGGCACCACCCTACGCGCGACGCAGCTCAACCTCGAATGGCCCGACGGCAAACGCAGCCGCCGCGGCGGCGTGGCCGCCGACCAGGCCGTTGCCGTCTCCTGGCACGACATCTTCGCCGACGGTTTCGAGAGCGGCGACACCGCGGGCTGGGAAGCCACCGTCCCCTAGGGGCCTTCGCCCAGCCAGCCAGGCCAGCCAGGCCAGCCAGGGAACCAATGCAGGCAGTAGGGCGAGCCACTCACGCCCAGGGATGAGTCCCTGGGCTACAAACCTCCGCCCCAAGGGCGAAGAACACACGCGCCCGCCAGGGCGCAGGTCGGTAGCTCGGGGTTGCAACCCCAGGCGGTAAGCCACCTTGACCCCCCGTCCGGCAGCCGATAGCTTGCAGCGGTGCGCCTCGGCCTCGCCAGCGGTCTCGTCTGTCTGACCCTCGCCAGCGGGTGCAGCGAGCCGCCGCCGGTGCCGGCGGCAGGGCGGGTGATCGTCCTCGGGCTCGATGGCATGGACCCGCAGACCGTCGACCTGATGATCGGCGAGGGCAAGCTTCCACACTTCGCCCGCCTACGTGCCGAGGGCGCCTCGGCCCCCATGCAGGTCGATCCGCCGCTGCTCTCGCCCGTGATCTGGACCACGATTGCCACCGGGCGGCGGCCGGAGGACCACGGGATCGGCCATTTCACCACCACCACGGCGGCCGGCAAGGAGATCCCGATCACCTCGACGCGGCGGCGTACGCCAGCGCTGTGGACTATCGCCTCGGCGGCTGGCCGGCGCAGCGACGTTGTCGGTTGGTGGGCCACCTGGCCGGCCGAGAGCATCGCCGGCACGATGGTCTCGGACCACACCTGCTACCACTTCCTCAAGGGTGAGGCGAGCGGCAGGGACCTCGGAGAACCCGGCCTGATCAGCCCGCCGTCGGCGGTCGCTGCCATCGCGTCCCGTATCCGTCGCCCAGAAGACGTCACGGCCGCGGACCTCGTGCCGTTCGCCGAAGTGGATCGCGACGAGCTCGCCCGCCCTTTCGACTTCGCCGACGAGCTCGCGCACCTGCGTTGGGCGCTCGGCACCGCCTTCTCGTACCGCGACGTCGGCCTCGACCTCTGGGCCAGCGACAAGCCCGACCTTCTACTCGTCTACATTGAGGCGACGGACTCGACCTCCCACCTCTTCGGACACCTCTTCCGCCGCCACGATCTCGCCGGCGAGCTGGCGGACCAGCAAGCCAAATACGGCGGGGCCGTCGAGGCGATGTACGAGCTGGCCGACACGATCGTGGGCCGCTTCCTGGCGGTGATGGACGCGCAGACGACGCTCGTCGTGTTGTCGGACCACGGCTTCGAGCTCGGCGAGCTGCCCACCGACCCCAGCAAGCTGCGCGACATGCGGCGGGTATCCGAGCGCTACCACCGCGACCACGGCATCCTTTACCTGTTCGGCCGGGGTGTCCGTCCAGGAAGCGCCCTGGCCGCACCTCGCAGCCTCGACGTGACGCCCACCGTCCTCGCCCTGCTCGGCCTGCCGGCCTCGCAGCAGATGCCGGGGCGCGTGCTCACGGAGGGCCTCAGCGGCATCACGGCCCCGCCGCGGGTGGCGAGCTACGAGGCCGGCACGCCCTCCCCGGGCAGGCCGGCCGCACCGGTGAGCGATGCCGGGGTCGACGAAGAGGTGCTCGCCAAGCTGCGCAGCCTGGGCTACATCGGCAGCACGAGCTCGGCGAGCAACGACCGCAACCTCGCCTTCTTGTTGCTCCAGGACCACCGCTACGCCGAGGCGGCGGCGGCCTTCAAGCTGCTGCTCGGCTCTCTCACCGACAAGCCAGGCCGCGCCGAGGCACCACTCGTCAACGGCTACGCCAGCGCTCTCGCCGGTCTCGGTCAGAGCGACCTCGCGCTGCGCTACTTTGCCGCGGCGATCACCGCGGACCCGATCTTCGCTCCTGCCTACCACAACCGAGCCGTCCTCTACGAGCGGCTCGGTCGCCGCGACGAGGCGATCACCGACTATCGCACGGCGCTGCGCTACGACTCGGACCACGAGCCGTCCCGCCAGGCGCTGGCACGGCTCGGTGCTGAGGCTGGCAAGGTGGCCCGCACCGCCGACGAGCAAGCCGCGGCCCGCAATCTCGCGGCGGCTACGGCTGCCCGCAAGCGAGGCGACTACGCTCGCGCCCAGGAACTCCTCGTCGAGGCCGAGCGCTTGGCACCGGACGCCGCCGTCTACCAGGAGATGTCGAACGTCGCCTACCTCCGAGGCGACCACGCAGGGGCCATCGCGGCGCTCGAGAGGGCCCTCGCCCTCGACCCGAGCAACGCGCTGCTGCGCCACAACCTCGAGCGCCTCCGGGCCCGGCAGGGCCGCACCCCGGACCCCTGACGGCCGTCTGGGCGAAAAAGGGCACCAACGACCTCCCGGATCCGCCCGGCAGACGTTGACAGTGGCCTCTCATCTGGCCGAAAATCTAGGCACAGCACTCAATCACCCCTACCTTCACTTGGAGGGCTTCCCCTTGAAGAAGAGTCTCGGCAGCTTCCTCGCTCTCGCCGTCCTGCTCGCCCTGCCGGCGAGCGCCGCACTCCAGAAAGGCGCCGGTCACGGCGGCCAGGCGCCCATGGCCTCGACCAAGGGTGCCCCCGTCCTGCTCTACAGCCAGAACAACAGCCCTGCCGGCAACGGCGCGCCGGACCAGGACTTCGAAGCCTCGTTCAACGCTTACGACTCCGAGGGTGCCGACGACTTCATCGTCACCGACGCCACCGGCTGGACGGTCGAGCAGATTCGTACCGTGGGCACCACCGGCACCCCCGGCGGCGCCACCGTCAAGGTCACGTTCCTCGACAACTCGCCGGGCGGCGGTGACCCCGACCTGCCGGGCGCCGCGGTCGCCGGTTGCTCCTACACCGGGATCGTCCCCACCGACAACCTGGGCTCGCTGACCATCGACCTGCCGGCCCCCTGCATCCTGCCCATGGGCACCTATTGGGTGGCGATCCAGGTCAACCAGAACTTTGGCAGCTTCGGCCAGCACTTCTGGAGCAACCGCACCATCCAGAGCAACAGTGAGTCGGTGTGGCGCAACCCCGGCGACGGCTTCGCCTCCGGCTGCACCACCTTCACCCCGCAGACGACTTGCGGTGTGGGTGGCGGCACCAACCCCGACTTCCTCTTCGAGGTCTGGGGCCAGCTGGGGGGTGCCGGCGGCGACGTCTCGATCACCAAGACGGGCGTTGACCTCGGTGGTCAGATCGTCTACACCATCTCGGTCGCCAACGCCGGGCCCGGCGACGCCAACAACGTCGTGGTGACCGACACTCTGCCGGCTGAGGTCTCCTACGTCTCCGACACTTGCGGCGGCACCAACACTCCGCCGTGGACCTGGAACGCCGGCACCATCCTCGCCAACAACTCGGCCTCCTGCGACATCACGGTGAGCGTGGTGACGCCGGGCGCGATCGTCAATACCGCCTCAGTGACGGCCGACGGCGATGGCAACACCGCCAACAACACTTCGACCGCCACCGTCCAGGGCACGCTCGGCGGCAACCCGCCCGGCATCCCGACCCTCGACACGATCGGCCTGGTGATCCTCTTCGCCCTGCTGGCCGCGGCTGCCCTGATCATGGTGCGCCGCCGCGCTCGCGCCTGATCGCGCTCCCGACCGCCGCGGGCCTCGGTCCGCGCTCCAAGGCCGCCACCCTCGTGGCGGCCTTTTCATTTCCCCTGCTCTTGGGCTGGGATGGAGGGACTGCGGGCTACGGCACGACCGCCGTCCAGGCGGCGAGATCGCCGGACTCGAAGCCGTCACTGAACACCAGCTGGGCGTCGACCTCGAGCACGCGATCGGCCGCCACGCCCCCGAGCTTGGAGAGCCGGCCGTCCGGCCAGGTGACGGTCAGCGCCGTGAGGCGGGCGGTGGCGCCGAGGCCGAAGAAGGCCTCGGCCGGCTCCTGGCCGAGAAAGCTGATGCCGGCGGTGATCACCCGTGCCTGCTCGCCAGCGGCGGTGCGCGCCCGCACCACCGCCCCGATCGCCCGCCGGTTGGGCAGCGCCATCCGCGGCTGGACGACGAGCCAGTGGCCGCTCGTCGGGGTGCGGTTCTCGAGCAGCCGCACCGAGCCGGGGTCCGGGTGCACCTTGGCGGTCTGCAGCAGATCGAGATCGCCGTCGCGATCGAAGTCGAATGCGACGAGCGAGCTTCCCCACAGCGTGTCAGCGAAGCCGCTCGCGATCGAGACGTCGAGGAAGGCGGGCGGCTCACCACCCTGGTTGAGGAAGAAGCGCGATTGGTCGTTGGCGAAGTCCGGGCTGGTGAAGCCGTTGGTCACCGCCAGGTCGAGGTCGCCGTCGCGGTCGGCGTCGAGGAAGGCGGCGCCCCAGCCCCAGTCGGTGTCGTCGATGCCGCAGGCGGGGGCGATCTCCTCGTAGCTCGCCGGCGCCAGGGCACGAAAGAAGACGTTGTGCTCTCCCGGCTGGGCGCCGAAGATGTTGGTGATGTAGAGGTCCTGCCGGCCATCGCGGTCGACGTCACCCATCGCGACGCCCATCTCGTTCCACGCCGAGTCGACGCCGGCCGCCGCAGCCTCGTCGACGAACGTGCCATCGCCCTGGTTGATCCACAGCTGGTTCGGGCCGAAGTCGATCGAGACGAAGATGTCCGGGCGGCCGTCGCCATCGAAGTCGTGGATCACCGGCTGCCAGTGGCCTGCCGAGGGGGTGGCGAGCCCGGCGGCGGCCGCCGACTCCACGAAGGTGCCGTCCCCCTGGTTGACGAAGTAGCGCGAGGGCCCCATCCACATGGCGACGTAGAGGTCGAGGTCGCCGTCGCCGTCGAGGTCGCCGGCCGCCATCCCGCCGCGGTGCTCGGTCACCAGGTGGCCTGCGGCGTCATCGGCGACCCCGCTGGCAGCGCTCACCTCGCCGAAGCTCCCGCCGGGCCCCTGACGGAACAACCGGATGAGGTTGTCCCCCGCCTGGCAGGGCAACAGAGTGCCGTAGCAGTCGCCCGCCACCGCGAGGTCGAGGTCACCATCGCCGTCGTAGTCGAACCAGAGGGCGGAACGGCTGCGCTGCGTCGAAGCAAGGCCAACGCTGGCCGCGATCTCGACGAAGCTGCCGTCGCCTTGGTTCTGGTAGAGCTGATCGGCCACCCCCTCGCGGTTGGGGACGAAGAAGTCGAGATCGCCGTCCTCGTCGAAGTCTTCGACGGCCACTCCGCCCCCCATCAACGGAGCCATCGAGTAGGCGCCGATGCCGCGTGCGGTACCGACCTCGACGAAGCTGATCTGGGCCTCGAGGGCCGGGCTTGCCGCCAGCCCGGCCAGGGCAAGCCCGAGGGGCGCCAGGGCACCGAGACCAAGAGGGCGAGAGAGGCGACGCGGAGGCCGGTCCATCGCAGCTCCTTCCAGCTCAAGAAAAGGGCGAGTCGTCGAAGTCTAGCAGCTCGGAAAGGCTCCGGCGCCTCCCTGCTCTGCCCTGAGCGCCGCCACCGGCGCGAACTGGGTGGCGCGCTTGGCCGGGATCACGATGGTCACCAGGGTGACGGCGGCGATGGGGGTCCTGTTGTGGTCGGGACCGGCGGGCCCGGGTGCTGGGCTGGCTGGATCGAGCCAGGCGCTGCCCGAGGCGCAGC
>CAYQRE010000013.1:0-126206 GCA_964420075.1 uncultured Thermoanaerobaculia bacterium
CGAACGGCACGTGCGACAGGTAGAGCACCTGGGTGCCGCCGGCCTCGTGCTCACCGTAGACGCGGTCCTCGAAGTACTTGCCAGGGCTGGCGGCGATCCGCCGTTTGGCCTCGGCCAGCAGCTCGTCGCGGGTGCCGTAGATCACCGCCTCGCGGGGGCAGACCTCGCAGCAGGCCGGCCCCTGGCCCTTGGGGTAGCGGCTGAAGCCGTTCTGGCTGGAGAGCTCCGCACCCGGTTGCACGCGGTGGCGGCAGAGCTCGCACTTGACGATCTTCGGCACCGCGAGGTCGAACTCGAACTTCGGCACATTGAACGGGCAAGCCATCTGGCAGTAGCGGCAGCCGACGCAGAACTCCGGGCTGTAGCCCACCACCCCG
The DNA here is from genome assembly GCA_964420075.1 of uncultured Thermoanaerobaculia bacterium. Taxonomy (GTDB): domain Bacteria; phylum Acidobacteriota; class Thermoanaerobaculia; order Multivoradales; family SZUA-115; genus CAYQRE01. The sequence goes on from CAYQRE010000013.1 coordinate 378, forward strand.
GTCACCTCGTCCTTGTGCAGCGAGCCCAGCATGCAGGCCGAGGCACAGGCCGGGTCGATGCAGTGCATGCACTGCGCCTTGAAGTAGGAGACGCGGTCGCCTTCCTTGTACAGCTTGATGACGTTCTTGGTGCGCCCGTTCAAGTCGAGCGGCATGTCGTGGACGCCGTCGAGACGGGTGTCTGGCCGCGTCTCGTTGGCTTCGCGGCAGGCCACCACACAGGTCTTGCAGCCGATGCAGCGCGTGGTGTCGTAGAGCATGCCGAGGGCGCGGGGTGGCGCCTGGCGGCGCTCGCGGGCCGCGGCCGGTGCCGTGCCGGCGAGGGCCGCGGCGCCGCCGGCGACGGCGAGCTGACGGAAGAAGGTGCGGCGATCGGTGGATGCCATGGCGTCAGGCCTCCTTCTCCGGCTCCCCCTTCCGCGCCGCCGCCCAGGTGGCACCGATCACCGCGCCGGCCACCGCTCCCGCCACGCCGGCGGCGAGCGCGCTGCTGCCACCCTGCTGAGCGTGGATCGGGGGGTAGGTGTCGGGCGGCATCGGCCGCTCGATGTCGACTGTCGAATGGAGCGGCATGCGGAAGGCGATCCGCTGCTCCGTGCAACCGAAGCAGGGGTGGCCGAGGCCGATCGGCCAGGCGTCCACCACCTCGCCGAAATGCTGCACCGAGCAGTTGGCGTGGGTCGCCGGGCCCTTGCAGCCGAGGCGATAGAGGCACCAGCCTTGGCGGTGGCCCTCGTCGCCGAACTGCAGGGCGAAGCGGCCGGCGTCGAAGTGGGCGCGGCGCGGGCAATGCTCGTGGATGGTGCGCCCATAGGCCCACTTCGGCCGCCCGAGCTCGTCGAGCTCCGGCAGGGTGCCAAAGGTGGCGTACTGCAGCACGGTACCGAGGAAGTTGTAGGGGTTGGCCGGGCAGCCGGGGATGGTGACCACGGTCTTGTCGGTCAGCACCTGCGGTGTGCCCTTGGCGCCGGTGGGGTTGGGGTCAGCCGCCGGGATACCGCCGAAGGACGCGCAGGAGCCGATGGCGATGATCGCACCGGCCATCTCTGCCGCTTCCTTCAGGATGTCGAGGGCCGTCTGACCGCCGATCTTGCAGTAGATGCCACCGTCCTTGGTGGGGGTGGCGCCCTCGGTGACCAGCACGAACTTGCCCCGGTTCTGCTCCATCGCCTTGCGCCGCGCGGCTTCGGCTTGGTGGCCGGCCGCCGCCATCAGCGCCTCGTGGTAGTCGAGGGAGATGAGGTCGAGGATCAGCTCATCCAAGGCGGGCTTCGAGGTGCGCAGCAGGCTCTCGGTGCAGCCGGTACACTCCTGGAACGAGAGCCAGATCACCGACGGTCTTCGGCCGGCGGCCACCGCATCAGCGAAAGCGCGGCCGGCGGCGGCCGGCAGCCCGACGGCGGCGGCGGCGAAGCTGCAGATCTTGAGGAAATCGCGGCGATCGAGCCCGCTCGAGAGCGGGCGGCCGCGGACGGCAGAGTCGAGTGAGAGCAGCATGCTCACCTCCGATCGCGCGGCTCGGGGGGCTCGCCAGCCAGCTCCGTGGGAGCTCTCCGGGACGTTTCCCGTCACCGTAGCGCCGGAGCAGCGGTGGCGCGCCCCGTCGCCAGGTAGGAGAGGGGATCAACCGCCGGGTGGTATGCCGTCCTGCCCGCTGGGGTGGAGGGTGCACGAAGGGCGCGCTGCTACAGTGCCCTGAACGATCCGACGAGGTGCGAGCGTGCACGAACCCTCGATCGTCGTCTCCCCAAACCATCCGGCGGAGAGCGGCTGAGATGGCCGCTTCCTCTCCCGCCCTGCTCACCACCGCGCTCTCGATCGGCATCGTTCACACCCTGCTCGGGCCAGACCACTACATCCCCTTCGTCGCCCTCGCTCGCTCGCGTCGCTGGAGCCTGGCGAAGACCCTCGGGGTCACCGCGGGCTGCGGCGTCGGCCACGTCCTCGGCTCGATCCTCCTCGGCCTGGTCGGGATCGCCCTCGGCTGGGCGGTGGGCGACCTCGCCGGCATCGAGAGCTGGCGGGGGGACCTCGCCGGCTGGCTGCTCCTCGGCTTCGGCCTCGCCTACACCGCCTGGGGCGTGCGCCACGCCTTGCGGCAGCGGCCCCACGAGCACGCCCACACGCACGCGAGCGGCGTCGTCCACAGCCACACCCACGACCACCTCGGCGAGCATGCGCACCCGCACGCACATCCACTTGCCGGGCACGGTAACTACGAGATCCGGCTGTTCGGGCCCTGGACGCTGTTCATCCTCTTCGTCTTGGGGCCCTGCGAGCCCCTCATCCCGCTGCTGATGCTGCCGGCCTCGCAGTCGAGCTGGAGCGGCGTCGGCGCAGTGGCCCTCGTCTTCGCCCTCGGCACCATCGCCACCATGCTCGCCGTCGTCAGCCTGGGCGCGCTCGGCCTCGCCCAGCTCCCGGCCGGCGCCGCCGAACGCTGGTCGCACGCCCTGGCAGGGCTGGCCCTCGCCGCCTGCGGCGCCGCCGTCCAGCTCGGCCTCTGAGGTGAACCCGCTGTGAGGTGAACCATATGCCCAGCTCCGCAGCCAAGCCCCCTACCCGGCGGGACCTCCTGCTCGCCGGTACCGGCCTCGCCGCCCTGGCGGGTGCCTGCCACTCGCAACCGCCGACTCCCCCGGGCACCCGCGTGCCGTTCGCCGCCCTACCGCTCGGTGAACGGGTGACGGTCGAGCACGAGGGGGGCCCGGTGGAGGTGGTCCGCACCAGCACCAACGTCACCGCCCGCTCGCTGCTCTGCTCGCACACCGGCTGCAACGTGCGCTGGGACGCCGCCAGCAGCAACTACCTCTGCCTCTGTCACGAAGGCCGTTTCAACGCTCAGGGGCAAGCGATCGCCGGCTTCCCCACCCGCCCCCTGCGCGAGGTCCGCACCCTGCTGCTGCCCGACGCGGTGATCTTGCTCAACGATTCCGCCCCCACGGCGAGCTGGCGGGGCGGCTGGCCCTCACGGCAGCGTGAGGCTCCAGGCTGAGGTGTCGCCGGTCTCGAAGCCGTCGGCGAAGATCCCCGCCCCGCCCGGCTTGGGCTGCGGCTGCAAGATGCCGCCGCCGGCCGCGACGGTGAGGATCTCGTCGAGGTTGCGGTCCCGCAGCGCCGCGTAGGGCACGTAGCCGGAGGCCAGGGCTTGGGCTTCGAAGTCATTGTAGCGATTGATGTTGGCTGCCCCACCCGGGTTTGCGGCGTCCCACACGTAGTCGACCACGATGACCTTGCGCGTGCCGCCCCCGGCGGCCAGGTAGTGGGCCAGGACGCCGGTGCGAAAGGCCACCTCAGCGGCAGGCACCGGGGTCAGCTCGTTGTAGAAGACGTCCTCGACGCCAATGCCATCGATCGTCGCGAGGTAGGCGAGCCCGAGGGCGTCGAGGTTGCCCCCGTCGTCGAGGATGATGTCGTCGCCGTTCTGGGGGAAGACGAGGAAGTTCGGCCGGTTGCGGCTCACCCGGGCGTACTGCGCCAGGGCCTGCACCAGGGCCACCATGTCTTGGCGGGCCTGCAACCGGCTGCGCTCGCCTTGCTCGAACCAGAAGGTGAAGGCGTCGATGATGTCGAGGTAGATGCCGTCGAAGCCCTGGTCGAGGATGCGGTCGAGGCTGGACTTCGCAGCCCCGCTCGCCGTGCCGAAGAGGACGCCCTGCCACGGCGCCTGCCAGAAGCGGACCTTGTAGTTGTTGGGGAAGTCGGGGTTGAACGGGCCGAGCCAGGCCGGCGCGTCCGGGTCCGGCGGTGGGTCGTCGTTCCACGCCGGGTCCCAGTACCAGCGGTAGTCCTCCGCCTCGCCGATCGAGAGGTAGGCGAGCACCACCTTGCCAGTCGCCCGCAGGGCCGCCACCTCGGCCGGGGTGAACTCGCCGCTCGCGCCGCCGTCGGCCGAGTAGTCCATCACCACGCCGTCGAAGCTCGTGGCGCCGATCGCGGTGATCGCCGCCGCCCCGCTCGGTTGCAGCACGTAGAGCCAGTCGTTGAGGCCGCTCAGGCGCGGGTCGAGGGCGCCAGCGGCGCGGGGCAGCCACGGGCCGAGAGCGAGCAAGCAGGCCACGCAGCGGGCGCAGGCCCGGTGTCGATGCATCGTCCACCTCCGGGCGCAGTCTACCCAGCCTGCCTGCCTCTGTGTCGCCACATTTCTCCCCGCGAGCCCCTCATTTCACCCTCAGGCCGGCCACCGCCGGCTGGTCGAATGGCGACGAACCGAACGCAATGACTTGGAGGGAGAACGATGAACGGAACTCCGCCGCCCACCTCTGGCCAGACCGGCGGGATCGCCTGGCGCGCCCGCAGCTTCTTCGACCTGGCGCCGATCAAGCTCGCCCTGCTGGGCTTTCTCGTCCTCGCCCTGCTGCTGCCGGTGGCCGCGATCACCGCGCTGGTCCACGAGCGCGCGGAGCGCCAGCGCGCGGTGCAGAGCACCGTGGCCAGCACCTGGGGCAACCGCCAGTCCATCCACGGGCCCATCGTGGTGCTGAGCTCGAGCTACCTGCAGGCGATGCCGCCGGTCGACGGCAAAGCGGTGCCGCCGGAGCGTATCCACCGGGCGCAGATGGTGCTCCCCGAGACGCTGCACTGGACCGGCAGCCTGCGACCGGAGGTACGGCGCCGGGGCATTTTCGAGGTCGTGCTCTACGAGGCCCGGCTCAAGGCCGAAGGTGAGTTCCGCTTGCCCCACCGCCTCGGTGCCGAGGACCAGCCCTTCCGTTGGGACGGCGCCTCGCTGGTGTTGGGAATCCCCGACATTCGCGGCCTGCAGGGGGCGCCGGCGGTCCGCTGGGGGGAGCACACCGTCGACCTGGTGCCAGGGACGGCAGGTGTCCCCGAATTGGCCAGCGGTGTCACCGCCGAGCTACCGCTCGCCCCGCTGGCGAGCCCCGGAAGCACCATCCCGTTCTCGCTGGAGCTCGTCGTCCACGGCAGCTTCGGGCTGCAGTTTCTGCCGGCCGGCAAGCAAACGGTAGTCGACCTGACGTCGGCCTGGGCCAATCCGAGCTTCGACGGCGCCTTCCTGCCGCAGACGCACGACATCAGCGCCAACGGTTTTGCGGCCCACTGGGAGGTGAGCTACCTCGGTCGCAGCCTGCCGCAGATCTGGCAGCCGGGTGAGATCAAGTCCGCCCAGCTCTACGAGAGCCTCTTCGGTCTCAGCCTCGATCAGCCGGCCGACGACTACCAGAAGACGGAGCGCTCGGTGAAGTACGGCGTGCTCTTCATCATCCTCACCTTCGCCACCATCTTCCTGCTCGAGCTGCTCTCCCAGCAGCGCCTCGATGCGCCGCACTACCTCCTCGTCGGCTTCGCTCTCTGCCTCTTCTACGTGTTGCTCCTCGCCTTCTCCGAGCACCTCGGCTTCGCCCTCGCCTACGCGCTCGCTACCGGCGCCTCGGTGGTGCTGATCACCGGCTACGCGCGCAGCATCCTCGCTTCCGGCCAGCGCGCCGGCATCCTGATGGCCTGCCTGCTCGGCCTCTACGCCTTCCTCTACGTGCTGCTGCAGGCCGCGGACTACGCCCTCCTGATGGGCGCCCTCGGGCTCTTCGCCGCCCTCGCCACGGTGATGTTCGTCACCCGGCGGCTCGACTGGCGCGAGCTGCGTTTCCGGCCCCGCGACGCCGGCCCGGGCTGACGGGCCCAGCGGAGGCAAATCGTCCTCTCTCGAGGACAAGACCTCCCCCACCTCCCCCGCCGGCGGCCGGCCCGCGCTCCTCCGATACGGCCCGCCCGCCGGCGGGCATTCGCCTTGCTCAAGGGCTCGAACGACGCGCAAAGCAAGGCCAAACGCCCTTGCGGGAGGATGTGATGAGAAAACTGATCCTGGGTTCGGTGTTCGGTTTGGTATTGGGTTCGCTCACCGCCGGTGGACCGTCGGTCGCCGCTGCCGGCGCCGGCGATCCCACCGGTGATCCCCTCGGCGAGCTGGCGACGCGGCTCGCCGCCTTCGACAGCCACCAGCCGCTGCGCCTTGAAGTCGCCATCGAGGCCCGGCACCGCGGCACGGCGCCGCTCCACCTGCGCACGACGCGGCTCAAGGGCAAGGCGACGGTGCGCTACGGCGAGCGTGGCGTCGAGACGATCACCCAGCACTGGCTCGCAGCCGAGGGACGGCTCTCGGCGTGGAAACCCAACACGGCGGTCGAAGACGGTAGCAAGCCCCTCGACGACGTCGAGGCCGAGGAGCTCGCCAACCCGGCGGGTGCGCTGACCCGCCTGCTCGATGGCGCCGTGCTGCTGGCGGACGTCGAGACCGCTTGGCAGGGCCAGCGGGCCCGCCTGCTCACCATCCGGCCGGCCATCCTGCGGCCGGAGGGCGACACCGCGACCGCCGAGGCGCCCCGGCGCCTGATCACCGAGGCCCGCATCTGGCTCGCTGACGACGGCACGCCGCTCGCCCTCGAGCGCACCTTCGAGCTGCGGCTGGGTCCCGTCCTCGCCGCCCAGGCGCGCAACAACGCGAGCTTCCAGACCGTCGACGGCCGGTTTCTGGTCGAGCGTTGGGAGGAGTCGTTCAGCGGCACGGCGCTCGCCTTGCTCCACGGCGTCGACCGCAAGACCCTGCGGGTGAGTGTCGCGGCCGAGGGCCGCGGCTGAAGGCCCGGCCTCAGAGCCCTTCCGGCAACTGCACCGTGAGGCACGCCCCGCCTTGCGGTCGGTTGCCGGCCTCGATCCTGCCGCCGTAGCCCTCGACGATCGCCTTGACGATGGCGAGCCCCAAGCCGGCATGGTGCTGGCGAGCACCGCTCTCGGCCGGGCGGTAGCTGAAGAAACGGTCGAAAATGCGTTCGAGGTGCTCGGGAGGGATGCCGGGGCCCTCGTCTTCGACGCGGACCCAGGCCTCCCCGGCCTCGCCGCCCACTTTGACTTCGACGCTTCCCCCCTGTGGGCTGAAGCTCACCGCGTTGTCGAGCAGGTTCTCGATCACCTGCGCCAGCCGGTCCGGCGAGGCGAGCACGGAGAGCCGGCGGCCAGCCGCTGCCAGCCGCACCTGGACGCCCCGCTTGCGGGCCCGCGCCGCGGCTGCCGCCACCAGGCCGGCGACCAGCTCGCCGAGGTCGACGGCGGCCCGCTTCTCCTCGTCGAGGCGACTGTCGATCTCGCTCACCTCGCGCACCGAGGAGAGCAGCCGCTCGAGGCGCTCGACGTCGCCCTCGACCAGGCGCAGGAAGCGCGCCCGGTCCTCCGCCCCCTCCGCCTCGGCGAGCATCTCGGTGGCGAGGCGGATCGAGGCGAGAGGGTTCTTGAACTCGTGGGAGACGTCGGCGCTGAACGACTCGGTGAAGCGGATACGGTCTTCGAGGCGGCGGGAGAGCTCGGCCAGGGCGCGGGCGAGGTCCCCCAGCTCGTCGAGGCGGCGCGAGCCGGTGAACCGGCCCTTGAGGCGACCGCGGCGGTCGAGCAGCTCGCTCGCCTCGCGGCGCAGCCGCTTGAGCGGCCGGGCGATCGTCGTCGACAGCACCAGGGTGAGGACGACGGCGGCGGCGAGCGAGGCCAGGAAGACCCGAAAGACGGCCAGGCGCACGTCGTAGAGGTCGCGCAGCAGGCGCAGCGTCGACTGCGAGACCAGCACCACCCCCACCACCCGCTCGCCGTCGAGGATCGGGATGGCGCTGTGCAGGGTGACCGAGCGCTGGCCGGGAGTCGGTGCCGTGGCGGCGCCGTAGCGCCCGGCGAGGGCCGCCACCACGGCCGGCCGCTCGCTCGCCGGCTCGGCGTAGGGTTCGACGGCGGGCGTCACCGCGGGCGCCAGCCAGGAGCCGGGATCGAACAGCCGGCTCGCCAGGGCGAAGAGCCCGGCGCCCAGGCGGTAGAGCCAGCTCGTTCGCGCCGTCGGCGGCTCGGGTGGCGCCTCCTCGCCACTCTCCCGGCGGGGCCCCAGGCGCGAGGAGTCGGCGAGCAGCTGGCCACGCTCGTCGTAGACCCGCAGGCGCGCCGTCGAGCGCTGGCCGAGGCGCAGGAGGATCAGCTCGGGATCGGCGTCCGAGAGCTCGGCACGGCCAGCGAGGGCGGCGGCAAGGAGGCGCCCTTGCTGCACCATCGACTGCTCCTGGGCCGAGAGCAGCTGCTCCTCGAAGATCCCCAGGTAGAGCACGCCCGCCACCGGCAGGAAGACGAGCAGCAGGTTGAAGGCGAGGAGGCGGACGGAGATCCCCGCCGTGGCCCGGCGTAAGCGGCCCCAGAGCGTGTGCGGGCGGGGCAGCAGGCGGCCGAGACTCACGCCTTGAACCGGTAGCCCAGGCCGTAGACGGTCTCGATCCCGTCGAACTCCGGCGCCGTCTCCGAGATCTTGCGGCGCAGGCGCTTGATGTGGCTGTCGATGGTGCGCTCGGCGAGGTAGGTGTCGTGCGGGTAGCCCTCGGAGAGCAGCTGCTCGCGGGTCTTGACGTGGCCCGGGTGGCGTACCAGGGCGCGCAGTAGGCGAAACTCGGTCACCGTGAGCGGCACCGGCGTGCCGGCCCAGCTCACCTGGTAGCGCGCCAGGTCGAGGGTGAGGGCGCCGACGCGCAGCAGGTCCCCCTCGTCCGGGCGGGCGGCGGCCGAGCTCAGGGCCAGGCGGCGGAACAGCACCTTGACCCGCGCCACCAGCTCGCGCATCGAGAACGGTTTGACCAGGTAGTCGTCGGCCCCCAGCTCGAGGCCGAGGACGCGGTCGAACTCGTCGTCGCGCGAGCTCAGGAAGAGGATCGGCAGCGTCTCGGAAGCGGTGCGCAGGCGGCGGCAGAGCTCGCGGCCGTCCATCCGCGGCATCACGATGTCGAGGACGACGAGGTCCGGCAGCGCCGCCTCGAAGGCCTCCCAGGCGGCGACGCCGTCGGCATAGGTCTCGACCAGGTAGCCCTCGCGGCGCAGCGCGAAACCGACCGTCTCGAGCAGATGGGGCTCGTCGTCGACCAGCGCCACGCGCGAGCTGATGACCGACGGGGCGGTGCTTCCCGGGCCGAGGTTCGACATTGGCGCCAATCGTACCCAGCCCGCAAGGCCGCTGGAAGGGGCCAGGAGCGGCTGCCTCGCGGCCGCCACATTTCGCCCCGACTTCTCCTCAGAGCGGCCCCGCAGCCGGCATGCCGCGGGCTTTGAATGGCAGCCATGAACAACCGCGCCGCCCTCCACGCTCTCTTCCCCACCATGCTCCTCGCCTCCAGCCTCGCCCTCGCCGGCCAGGAAACGGGCAGCTCGACGCCCGCCTTCAGCCGTCTCGCCGACGTCAAGGCCGGGAGCCTCCTCCTCGCCACCGATCAGGCCGGTCTCTACTTGAGCGCCCCGGTGGTCGACACCGACGTTCAGATCAAGGTCACCGGCCTCATCGCTCGCACCACCGTCGAGCAGCGCTTCTGGAACCCCACCGGCGCGTGGGTCGAGGGCCTCTACGCCTTCCCCCTGCCGGAGAACGCCGCCGTCGACCACCTCACGATGACGATCGGCGACCGCCGCATCGAGGGTGAGATCCACGAGCGGGAAGAGGCCCGGCGGACCTACGAGCAGGCGAAGGCCAATGGCCAGAAGGCGAGCCTCCTGGAGCAGGCGCGGCCCAACCTCTTCACCACCGCCGTCGCCAACCTGGGGCCCGACGAGGCAGTCGTGGTGCGCATCGAGATGCAGCAGGAGCTGCGCTACGACGCCGGCCGGGTAAGCCTGCGCTTCCCCCTGGTGGCGGCGCCGCGCTACACGCCGCAGGCCGGCTCGCCAGCCGCTTCGGCGGGCGCGGCGGCGGCCCCGGCAGCCCCCGAGGTCGAGGTCGCCAGCGGTCCGCCCAGCCAGCCGCTCAGCCTCAGCGTGCGGCTGGTGCCGGGCTTCGCCTTGCGCCGGCTGGCGAGCCCTTCGCACCCGATCAGGGCTCGCGAGCTCGGCCGGCGCAGCTGGAGCGTCGATCTCGCCCAGCAGGTGGTGCCCGCCGACCGCGACTTCGTCCTCGAATGGGAGCCGGACCTCGGCCGCGCCCCAGGCGCCGGGCTGTTCAGCGAGGAAGCCGACGGTGCGCATTACGGCATGGTGATGGTGCTGCCGCCGGCCTACGACCCGGCCGACTTCCCACCGCAGCCGCGCGAGATGATCTTCGTCCTCGACACCTCGGGTTCGATGGCGGGCACCTCGATCCGGCAGGCGAAAAGCGCTCTCGACCGGGCCTTCGACCTGCTGCGGCCCGAGGACCGCTTCAACGTCATCACCTTCAGCGACACGGCGAGCCGGCTCTTCGTCAGCGCCGTGGCCGCCACGCCGGAGAACTTGCAGCAGGCCTCGTCGCTGGTCGAGGGCATCGACCCCGACGGCGGCACCGAGATGCTCGCGGCGCTCACCGCCGCCCTCGACGAGCCGGGAGCCGCCGAGCGCCTGCGCCAGGTGGTGTTCATCACCGACGGTGAGGTGAGCAACGAGGAGCAGCTGTTCGCGTACATCCAAAGCCACCTCGGCGCCAGCCGCCTGTTCACCGTTGGCATCGGCTCGGCGCCCAACAGCTTCTTCATGACCAAGGCCGCCGAGGCCGGCCGCGGCACCTTCACCTACATCGGTGACCTCAAGGAGGTCGCAACCAAGATGGGCGAGCTCCTCGCCCGCCTGTCGCTGCCGCTGCTGACCGACGTCGAGCTCGATTGGGGGCCGGTGGGCGCCGAGGGCTACCCGACGCGCGTCCCCGACCTCTACTTCGGCGAGCCGATCGCCGCCGTCGCCCGTCTCTCGGAGGCAGCGCAGAGTTTGACCGTGCGGGGGCGCCTGGCGGGCGCGCCCTGGGAGACCGTGATCCCCATCGCGGGCGAGCTCGACGGCGCCGGCCTCGACAAGCTGTGGGCGCGGCGGAAGATCGGCACTCTCGAGACGCGGCTCGCCACCGAGGGCCTCGACGAGGACGGACGCGCCAGCGTCCGTCAGGAGATCGTCGACCTCGCCCTGGCGCACCACCTGGTGTCGCGTTTCACCAGCCTGGTGGCGGTGGACGTCACCCCGACGGCGCCGGCCGGGACCACGCTCGCGGCCCGCAACGTGCCCTTGAGCCTACCGGCCGGTTGGGTGGATACCGGTGCCCTTCCCCAGGGGGCGACCTCTTGGCGACGGGACCTCTTCCTCGGCCTCCTGCTGGCGGCCACCGCGGCCTTCCTGCTGCGGCTCGAGCGGAGCGCCCGGCGATGAAGCGGGCGCCGCTCACCCTGATGGGCCTCGCCTTGGCCCTCACCGCTGCCCTCTTCCTGGGCCAAAGCGCCTGGATCATCGCCAAGGCGCAGGTGGCGCAGGTGCTGCTCGAGAAGGCCTGGGACCGCGCCCGGGCCGGCGAGGTGGCGCCGCGCCCGTGGCGCTGGGCCGACACCTGGCCGGTGGCCCGCCTGCGGGTGCCGCGGCTCGGCATCGACGAGATCGTGCTCGCCGGGGCGAGCGGCCGCACCATGGCCTTCGGGCCCGCTCACCTGGCCGGCACGGCGCGCCCGGGCAGCGCCGGCAACGTGGTGCTCGCCGGCCACCGGGACACGCATTTCCGCTTCCTGCGCGCGCTCCGGCCCGGCGACGAGATCCTGCTCGAGACCGCCGACGGCTGGCAGCTGCGTTACGTGATGGAAGCCACGGTGGTGATCGACGAGCATGACCTCGGCGTGGCCGGGCCAACCGCCGAGCCCAGCCTCACCCTGATCACTTGCTTCCCCTTCGACGCCGCCGCCCCCGGCGGCCCCCTGCGCTTCGCGGCGCGGGCTCGGGCGGTGGAACCGTTTCCTCGCGTTCGACCAGCGCTCTGGCGATCTCCGAGTTGATCTCGCCGCCCACCAGCAGGGCGAAACCGGTGAGATAGAACCAGAGCAGCAGCAGGGTGATGGCGCCGAGGGTGCCGTAGGCCCAGTTGTAGAGGGGAAAGCGCGCCAGGTAGGCCTTGAGGCCGAGCGAGCCGCCGAGCCAGACGGCGACCGCAACGACCGCGCCGGGCGAGGTGAGGTGGAGGCGGCGGCGGTCCACCTCGGCCGGGGCGAAGTTGTAGATCAGCTCGAAGGCGAGCACCACGAACAACAGCACCACGGGCCACTGCAGCCAGCTCCACAGCCGCCGGAGGCCACCGCCCCAGGCGAGGGTCACGGCCAGCCAGTCGGCGAACTCCGAGCCGTAGAACACCAGCACCAGGCCGGTCACCGAGAGCAGGGCGCAGCCGATGGTCAGACCGACCGCGATGAGCTGGGAGAGCCAGAACGGCCGCTTGCGGGTGACGTCGTAGGCGGCGTCGAGGACCCGCCCGACGGCGACGATCCCCTGCGCCGCCGACCACAGCGAGACGACGAGGCCGAAGGAAAGGGGCAAGCCCCGCTGGTCGATCACCCCCTGCACCGTCTCGCGCACGAAGGTGAGCGTCTCGTCGCTGGGGATCACCGCTTCGAGATACTCGAAGAGCTCGGCCCTGAGGTCGGCCCGACTGCCCATCAGCTGCGCGAAGAGCGCCGCCAGGAAGAGCAGCAGCGGGAAAAGTGAGAAGAGGAAGTAGTAGGCCAGCTCGGCGGCGCGGCCGAAAATCTCGTCCTCGACGATCTCGTCCCAGATCCGGCGCAGGAGACGGGGCCAGCTCATCCCTGCGCGGGTCCAAAACGAGGTCATGGCGGGAGCGAGGCCTCCGGGAGGTCAAAACGGGCTGGTGGTGATGCCGCGAGTATACGAGCAGCCGGCGACGGGGCCTGAACTTCGGCGGCCGCCTGGTCTAGAATGAACATAGCCTAATTCCGATATCTAGCATGGCGCAGCGCACCGTCACCCGCTTGCTCGGCCGCTGGGAGGCCGGCGACCCCTCGGCCCTCGATGCCCTGGCACCGCTCGTCTACCACGAGCTCGAGAAGCTGGCGAGCGCCTACCTGCGGCGCGAACGCGGCGATCACACCCTGGCGCCGGCGGCCCTGGTCCACGAGGCCTTTCTCCGCCTGGTCCGCCAACGGCGCGTCGCCTGGCAGAACCGCTCGCACTTCTTCGGTCTGGCGGCCCAGATGATGCGGCGCGTGCTGGTCGAGCACGCCCGCGCCCGCGGCTACGCCCGGCGGGGGCGCGGCGCCGTGCACCTGCCGCTCGAGGCCGTGCCCGGCCTGGCGGCCACCGACCTCCCGGAGGTACTGGCGGTCGACGAGGCCCTCGACCAGCTCGCCGAGCGCTACCCCGAAGCGGCGGAGGTGACCGAGATGCGCTTCTTCGGCGGCTTCGAGGAGAGTGAGATCGCCGCTGCGCTGGGCATCTCGGTGGCCACCGTCAAGCGGCGCTGGCGCTTGGCCCGCGCCTGGTTGCAGCGCTACCTCGAGGGCGGCGACGGCCCGTCCACACCGCCACCGTGATGAACGAGGGCCAGGCACGGCGGGTGGCCGAGATCTTCGCGCAGGCCCTCGAGCTCCCGGCGGCGGAGCAAGCGCCGTTCATCACCGCGGCGAGCGAGGGCGACAGCGCGGTGGCCGCCGAGGTGGCCTCCCTGCTCGACGCCGATTCCCGCGCCGCCGCCAGCCCCCCCACCACCGAGCGCAACCCGCCGCCGCGGCCCGCCGCCGCCCAGCGCCGGATCGGCCCCTACCGGCTGGTCGCCAAGCTCGGCGAGGGGGGGATGAGCGAGGTGTTCTTGGGCCTGCGCGACGACGGCGAGATCGACCGCCGTGTCGCCGTCAAGCTGGTCCGCCGCGAGCTCCTCTCGCCGGCGATGCAGCGCCGCTTCGAGACCGAGCGACAGATCCTCGCCGCCCTCGATCATCCGGCGATCGCCCGCCTCTTCGACGCCGGCCACACTGCCGAGGGCGAGCCCTATTTCGTCCTGGAGCACATCGACGGCGAACCCATCGACGCCTACTGCGACCGCCAGCGCCTGGCGGTGCGCGAGCGCATCGAGCTCTTCCAGCGGGTCGCCCGCGGCGTTCATGCCGCGCACCAGAACCTCGTCGTCCACCGCGACCTCAAGCCGAGCAACATCCTGGTCACCAGCAAGGGCGAGCCAAAGCTGGTGGACTTCGGGATCGCCAAGCTGCTCAACCCGGAGCTCGCCGGCCGCGGCCTCGAGCCCACCCGCCGCTGGGAGCGCCTGCTGACCCCCGCCTACGCGAGCCCGGAGCAGCTCCTCGGCCAGCCGATCACCACCGCTTCCGACGTCTACTCGCTGGGCGTCCTGCTCTATCGCCTGCTGACCGGAGCGCTGCCCTTCGACCTCGCCGAGCGCTCCTTGGCCGAGGCTGAGAAGCTGGTCACCTCGACGGACCCGCCGCGGGCCAGCACGCGGGTCAGCGGCGACGGTGCCGAGGGCACGGCAGCCCTGCGCCAGACACAGCCCCGCGGCCTCGCGCGCGAGCTCGCCGGCGACCTCGACGCCATCCTCGACCGCGCCTTGCGCAAGGAGCCGGCGGGCCGCTATCCCTCGGCCGAGAGTTTCGCCGCCGACCTCGACCGCCACCTCGCCGGCCTCCCCGTCGAAGCTCGCAGGGGCGGCCTGCGCTACCGTGCCGGGCGCTTCGTGCGGCGCAACCGGCTGGCGGTGGCGAGCGCCACCCTCGTCGCCCTCGCCCTGCTGGGGGCGGCCATCGGCTTCGCGAGCCTCTCGGCCGAGCTGCGGGCCGAGCGCAACCTGGCCCGCGCCGAGCGGGACCGCGCCGGGCAGATCGCCGGCTTCCTCCAACGCCTGTTCGCGACCGGCGAGCCGAACGCCAGCCGCGGCCACGAGCTCACCGTGCGTGAGATGCTGGCGCGGGCGAGCGCGCAATTGGCCAGCGAGCTCGCCGCTCAGCCCGCGCGCCGGGCGGAGCTGCTGCTCACCCTCGGCAGCGTCTACTACTCCCTGGGTGAGTTCCGCGAAGCGGCAGCCCGCTTCGACGAGGCCCTCGCCGCCTTCCGTGGCCTTCCCCACGCCGACCCGGACAGGCTCGCCGAGGCGCTCGCCTGGCGGGGGGACACCGGTCGCCTGCTCGGCGAGCTCGACGCCGCCGAGCGCGACCTCCAGCAGGCGCTCGACCTGCTCGCGGCGCGCCACGGTCCCGACGGCGAACCCGTGGCCGGCGTTCTGCTCAAGCTGGGCAGGGTGCGGGCGATGCGCGGCGAACCCGCCGAGGCGGAGGCGCTCGAACGGCGGGCGCTCGGCATCCTGGAGGCGCAGGACCTGCCCAACAGGCTTCTCACGGCCGAGGTGCTGGTCGCTCTCGGCACCTCGCTCGGCGAGCAGGCGCGCCTGGCGGAAGCCGAGGTGGTGAGCCGGCGGGCGATCGCCCTCCAGCGGGAGGTGCTCGGGAGCGAGAGCACGGAGCTGATCGACGGCCTCACCAGCCTGGGCGCGACCCTGGCGGCGTTGCGCCGCTTCAGCGAGGCCGAGCCCCTGCTGCTCGAGGCCGACCGT
Organism: uncultured Thermoanaerobaculia bacterium; assembly: GCA_964420075.1. Classification (GTDB taxonomy): domain Bacteria; phylum Acidobacteriota; class Thermoanaerobaculia; order Multivoradales; family SZUA-115; genus CAYQRE01. The sequence goes on from CAYQRE010000013.1 coordinate 15,688, forward strand.
CTGGAAGCTCGCCTGCGCGGCGAGGCCAACCCCACGCGCTACCAGAACTTCAACAACCTGGCGGCGCTCGCCAGCCAGCAGAAGGACTACGCCAAGGCCGAGCGCTACTACCGCCGGGCCCTGGCGCTGGCCGCGCCCACGCTCGAAGCCCGGCATCCCCACCGCTATTTCCTGCTCAACGGCCTGGGCATCAGCCTCACCGAGCTGGGCCGCTTCGCCGAGGCCGAGCCCCTCCTGCGTGAGGCGCTGGCGATCCGCCGCCAGACGGTGCCAGCCGGCAGCTGGGACCTCGCCTGGGCCGAGGTGGGCCTCGCCCGCTGTCTGCTCGGCGAGCGCCGCTTCGCCGAGGCCGAAGCCCTCCTCCTGCGCGCCTACCCGCCGATCGCCGAGCAGCGCCCCGTGGGGGACAGCAAGCGGCGCATCACCCTCGAGAAGCTCGTCGCCCTCTACGAAACGTGGGGCCGGCCCGCCCAGGCCGAGCCCTACCGCCGCCTACTCGGCGAAAACTCCTGATCCCTGGCGAGGCACTGCCATCGCGTGAGGGCCAGAGACCCCTCACGCCAGGCCGCCACCATGGCCGGGCCGTGGGCCCCAACTCTCGCCCCGCCGCGCGGGCTCCGCGCGGGGCCTCAGGAGCGCGTCATGAGGAGATTCTGGGTTCGTGTGCCTTGGATTGCAGCGGCTGTGTGGCTCGCCTTGAGCTCGACCGCCAGTGCCGCCCCACAGGCGGCGCCGGCCGCACGTGAGACCGTCTTGAACCGCGACGCCCTCGGCGTCCCCACCTGGGTCAGCGGCGAGCTCGGCACCCTGCCGGCCGGGGAGCACGGCAAGGCCGCCGAGGCCTTCGCCGCCCGTCACGCCGCCCGCGCGCTGGGTGCGGCCGGCAGCGAGACCTTCCGCGCCACCAAGGTGCGGATCGACGAAGAAGGCCGTCTGCACGTGCGACTCCAGGAGTCGATCGCGGGCCTGCCGGTGGTCGGCGGTGATCTGGTGCTACACGCGGACCCCAAGAGCGGCCGGGTGACGGCGATCAACGGCACCTTCAGCCGGGACGAGCGCCTGCCGCGGGTGCCGCGGCTGGGTGGTGAGCAGGCGATCGAGAAAGCCTCCTACGAGGCGCTGATCGAGCACGGCGAGGCGCTGGAGCCGCCGGCGCTCACCTATGTCCGCGGCGACGACGAACGGACCTACCTCGCCTGGACCGCCGCGATCCACTACCTCACCCGCGACGGCGCCGAGCAGATCGATCGCCTGTTCGCCGATGCTGGCAGCGGCCGCCTGGTCGCCCTCCACCCCCTCACCCACGACGCCAAGAACCGCCGGGTCTACAACGCCAACGGCACCACCGCGCTGCCCGGGACGCTGGTGATCTCCGAGGGCGGCTCGACGACGGACCCGGTGGCCGCAGCGGCGTACAACAATCTCGGCACGACCTGGAGCTTCTACTACTACCGACTGTTCCGCGACTCGTTCGATAGCGTCGGCGGGCAGCAGAAGGCCACTGTGCGTTGGGGGGTCACCGCCCAGGAACGCAACAACGCTTACTGGGACAAGACGCGCAAGCAGATCGTCTGCGGCCTGGGGGACGGTGTCACTTTTGGGCCGCTGTGCAATGGCCTCGACGTGGTGGCCCACGAGTTCACCCACGGCGTCACCCAATACGAATCCGGCCTGGTCTACAACAACGAACCCGGTGCCCTCGACGAGTCCTTCTCCGACATGGCCGGCGCCACCACCGAGTGGTACGGCGACGGCTTCGTGGCGAGCGCTGACACCTGGAAGATCGGCGAGGACGTCTACACCCCAAGCTACCCAGGCGACGCTCTGCGCTACTTGAACGACCCGGCAGCCGACGGCTACTCGCGCGACTTCTACCCGGACCGCTATCCCTACACCAGCAACCCCAACCAAACTAACGACTACGGCGGCGTGCACTCCAACTCGGGGATCCCCAACCTGGTCTTCTACCTGCTCGCCCAGGGCGGCTCCCATCCGCGCGGCAAGACCACGGTGAACGTCAGCAGCCTCGGCATCGAGGCCGCCAACCTGGTGGCCTACCGGGTCAACCGCGACTACCTCACGACCGGTTCGCGCTTCCTCGACGCCCGCAACGCCATGCTCAGCTTCGCGAGCGGCTACTGGGGCGCGAGCTCCTCGCAGGTGACCTCGATCACCAACGCCTGGTGCGCCGTGGGACTGCCGGGCTGCCTCTCGACCTCGCTCACCACGAGCCCCTACCCCTCGACCTGCTCCGAGAGCGTGATCACCTCGACTGCCAACAACACCTTCGCCGGCAGCTGCAGCGGGACTTGTACCTATGACTGGTCGTACTCCTACAGCGACCCCTACTACGGCCCGAGCCCGTGGTACTCGCTGGCCAATAGCCCGACTGCCTACGTCGGCATGGCGAGCGGCTGGGAGTACGTGCAGCTGCAGGCCAACGTCACCTGCAACACCAACTGCGGCACGCTGACCGCCTCCGACTACGACATCATCTGGGGCCCCGCGAGCTTCTTCTGCGGCGGTGGCGGCCTCTTCTAGAAGTACGGCCGCTCTCCTCGGTTTCGCCCCGAGCGGCGGCCCGGCGCTGTGCTAGCTTTCGCTTCCCATGAATCAGCAGGAAGCCGCCGCCCGGGCCGCTGCCCTCCGTGCCGAGATCCGCCGCCATGACTACCTGTACTACGTCAAGGACGCGCCGGAGATCGCCGACGAGGCCTACGACCGGCTGTTCCGCGAGCTGCGCGAGCTCGAGGAGCGCTTCCCCGCGCTCGCCAGCCCGGACTCGCCGACCCAGCGCGTCGGCGGCGAGCCCGTCTCGGCCTTCCCCACTGTCGAGCACGCGGCCCCCATGCTCTCGCTCGACTCCTCGCAGGACGAGGCCCTGCTGCGCCGCTTCGACGAGCGCCTGCGCAAGGCCCTCGGCGACGAGCGGGTACGCTACGTGGTCGAGCCCAAGCTCGACGGCGCCTCCCTCGAGCTGGTCTACGAGCACGGCGTGCTCGCGCGTGCCGCCACCCGCGGCAACGGCCTCGCCGGCGAGGGCGTGACCGCCAACGTGCGCACCATCGCGGCCGTGCCGCTCACCCTGCGCGAGGAGGAGCGCCCCGTCCCCGCCTTCCTCGCCGTACGCGGCGAAGTGATCATGCGGTCGGCGGCCTTCGAGGCCTTGAACGAGCGCCTCCTCACCGAGGGCAAGGCGCCCTTCGCCAATCCGCGCAACGCCGCGGCCGGAGCGCTGCGCCAGCTCGATCCGCGGATCACCGCCGCACGGCCGCTCGACTGCTACGTCTACGACCTCCTCGCCGCCGAAGGCGCAAGCTTCGCGAGCCAGTGGGAGCTGCTCGGCGCCTGCCGCCAATGGGGCCTGCGCGTGAGCTCCCTGGCCCGGCCGGCGGCCGACGTCGAGGCGGTGCTCGCCTTCCACCGCGAGCTCGAGGCCAACCGCGACGACCTCGGCTTCGAGATCGACGGCGTGGTGATCAAGCTCGACGACATCCCCCTGCGCGCCGAGCTGGGGACGACCTCCCACCATCCGCGCTGGGCCTACGCCCACAAGTTTCCACCGCGCAAGGAGATCACCCGCGTCCTCAAGGTGGTGGCGAGCGTCGGCCGCACCGGCGTGGTGACCCCGGTGGCACTGATGAACCCGGTCGAGATCGGCGGCGTGACGGTCTCGCGCGCCACCCTCCACAACCGCGAGGAGGTCGAGCGCAAGGACATTCGCGAGGGGGACAAGGTGCGCGTGCAACGGGCCGGGGACGTCATCCCGCAGGTGGTCGAGCGGGTCGAGGAGCCCGGCCGCGAGCGGGGCCCGGTCTTCCGCATGCCCGAGCACTGCCCGTCCTGCGGCACCGCCCTCGTCGAGCGCGGCCCGTTCACCGTCTGCCCCAACGGCTTCGACTGCCCGGCCCAGCTCGCTGGCCGGCTGATTCACTTCGGCTCGCGGGCCGCCCTCGACATCGAGGGCCTGGGTGAGGAGACGGCCAAGCAGCTCATCGAGTCCGGCCTGGTGCGCCATCTGCCGGACCTCTTCCGGGTCCGCGCGGACCAGCTGGTCGGCCTCGAAGGCTTCGCCGACAAGTCGGCCAACAACCTGGTGGCAGCGTTCGCCAAGGCCCGCCACGCCGACCTCGCCCGCTTCCTGCACGCCCTTGGGATCCCCGAGGTCGGAGTCACCGTCGGCAAGCAGCTCGCGCGGCATTTCGGCAGCTTCGCGCGGCTGCGCGCCGCCAGTCCCGAGGCCTTGCAGGACGTCGAGGGCGTGGGGCCGCGGATGGCCGAGGAGATCACGGCCTTCTTCGCCGAGCCGCGCAACCGGGAGCTGCTCGACGAGCTGCTCTCCTTCGTCACCCCCAGCGAGAGCGAGCCGGCCCCGGTCCCGGCCAAGGGCCCCCTGGAGGGCCTCAAGATCGTCTTCACGGGGGGTCTCGAACGCTTCAGCCGCGAGGGGGCCAAGGAGCTCGTCGAGTCGCTGGGCGGCAAGGCCGTCGGCTCGGTCTCCAAGGCCACGAACCTCGTGGTGGCCGGCAGCGACGCGGGCTCGAAGCTCGCCAAGGCCGAGGAGCTCGGCCTGCAGGTGGTCGACGAGGAGGGCTTCCTCGCCTTCCTGCACGAGAAGGGCATCGAGCCGCCGGTCTGAACCGTGCTCTCTGGGCAGCGTCCCGACCGCCGTATTTCCCGGGGTTGCCACCCCGGGCTATGGAGGGGCCCCGCAACCGCTGTTCGTCCCGGCCGCTGCCGGTCGCCCCGGGGTTGCCACCCCGGGCTAGGGAGGGGCGGCCCCTCCGGGGCCTGCAATCGAGTCGCCTGCAGGGGTCGGTTTCAAACCGGCCCGACACCCTCGCCCAACGGAAAAAGGCCAGGTCTAGGCGAGCCCGAGATCGGCGAGGGCCGGGGCCACCGCTACCAACAGGTCGTCGTCGGCCTCGCTGACCCCGAGATCGAAGAGCGCTCCCCCCACGCTTCCCACCGCCACCGCCACCGGGTCCCCAAGCGCCTGGGGCCGCAGGGTTGCCGGCGGCGCGAGCGGCCCCCAGCCCTCGCCCACCGCCTGCTCGACGACCTCGGCGTAAGCCGTGGCGGTGGTGGTCAGGGCGTGATGGCTGGCGATCTCCTGCCGGGCGTTCTCCCCCAGGGCACGGCGCAGCGGCTCGTCCCGGCAGAGCCGCACGAGGGCGGCGGCGAGGAGGTCTTCCTCGTCGCCGTCGAGCGGCACCTTGACGCAGGCGTCGTCCGGCACCTCCTGAAAGGAGCCGTGGTCGCTCACCACCACCGCCCGCCCCAACCCCAGCAGGCGGATCAGCGTCCCCGAGGTCTCGCCGCCGGAGGGAAAGCGCAGGTTGACCGCCACATCACAGGCGAGCATCGCGGCGAGGAAGCGGTCGATCTCCAGCCGCCCGAGGACGTGCACGCCCGCGCCGGCCAGGAGAGGGGCGAGCTCCGGCGCCTGGCGCAGCTCGGGCGCCACCTCGCCGGCGATCAGGTAGACGGCCTCGGGTACCTCGCGGCGCAGCCGCGCGAAGGCCCGCAACGCCACGCCGAGGCGCTTCTGGAGCGTCATGTAGCCGAAGCTCGCGACCACCGGCACCGCGGCAGGCAAGCCGAGCTCGCGGCGGGCGGCGGCGCGGTCGAGGCCCGCGGGCAGGGCATCGAGGCTCAAGTGGTGGGGAATGCGGAAGACGCGGGCGTCCGGCCGGCTGGTGAGTACCCGCCGCCGGCTCTCCTCGCTGTGGACGACCACCGCCACCGCGGCGTCGACGGCACGCTCGAAGAGGGGGTAGGACCACGGATCGACCGTGACCCCGCTCGCCGCGAAGCGCCGCCCGAACGACTCACCGGTCGGGCCGTAGGCGTAGGCCAGCTCGGCAACGTAGTCCGCCGTGCGGCCGGCGCCATGCGTCAGCCCCTGGATCAGGTGGTGGACGACGAACTCGTGCAGCACCAGGATGCCCGGCACCTCGGGCAGCAGGCGGTAGATGCCGGCATGGAAGCGCGGGTCGTTGCCGAGGTGGTAGAGCACGGCGTCGTGCTCGCCGGCGCGTCGCCGCGCCGGCAGCTCGGCGAGAGGATGGACGGGATGGCCGCAGAGCGTGCCGCCGGCCGCCAGCGCGGCGTCCTCGGCGTAGAGCACCAGGTCGTGGTGGGCGGCGAGGACCGCGACCTGCTCGGCAGCGTAATCGGCGATGCCGCTCTGCTGCGGCGGCCAGGGGCTCGCGATGGCGAGGCGGCGGCGCGGGCTGGCCATCCGCCTACCCCAGGCTCGCCGTCAGGCCGGCGATCACCTCGTCCCATCCGACCCCGGCCACCCGCTCCTTGCCGGCACGGCCGAGGCGTTCGGCGGAGTCCCGGTTGGCCCACAGCCAGTCGATGTTGTTGGCCAGCTTGCGGGCCGAGCCGGCCGGGGTCACCAGACCGGTGACGTCGTCTTCCACGAACTCCAGGACACCGCCGGCGTCCGACGTGGTGAGCACCGGCTTGGCGCACTTCATGGCTTCGACGGTGACGTAGCCGTAGTCCTCGTCGTAGGGGGCGTAAAAGACGGCAAGCGCTCCGGCGTAGAGGTCGAGGAGACGGGCGTCGTCCACGAAGCCGGCGAAGACGACGCGCTCGCCGAGACCGTAGCGCTCGGCCAGCGCGCGCAAGCGTTCCTCCTCGGCGCCGCGGCCGGCGATCACGCAGTAGGCACCGCTCACGGTGCGCCGCAGGCCCTCGATCAGCAGCTCGAAGCGTTTCAGCTTGTCGAGGCGGCCCACTGCCAGCACGTAGTCGCCGTAGCTGCCCTCGCGGTAGGCGTCGCCCAGCTTGGGCGGCGGATAGAGCGGCTCGGCGGCGAAGGCGTTGTAGCGGGCGAGGCGGGCGGCCGTGTTGCGGGAGATCGTGTAGACGGCCCGCGCCTCGGCGAGGGCACGATCGTCCATCGCCTTGACCAGGCCGGCGAGGCGGCGGTCCTCTGGCGAGCTGCCGTACTCGGAGAACGGTGTGCCGGCAAGGTCATAGACCTGGCGGAACTGGTGAATCAACCAGATCACCTTGTTCGGATGGCGGATGAGGTAGGCAGGGAAGCGGGTGGCGATCACCAGGTCGATCGGCTCGCCGGCGAGGGTCCGCAGGTCGAGCAGGCGCCAGGCGAGGGCGCTACGCAACACGTCTTCCTTCGTGGTCCAGGAAAACGGCAGCTTGACGATGTCGACGAGGTGGCCGCGGCTCCTGAGCTCGTCAGCGAGGGAGTCGACCAGCACCTCGGCGCCGCCGTGGGCGAAGGGGACCTGGGTGGCGCAGAGGCAGATGCGCTTCACGGTGCGCGGGTCAGGGGGCCGAGGCACCGCGGGAGCGCGAACGGGGTGCCGGCGGCTCGCCTTCGAGCCCGGCGAGCCGCTCCTCCAGGGCCTCGCAGCGGCGGCCGAGGAGCGCGAGCTCGCGGGCCTGGCCTTCGAGGCCGGCGATCAGCTCTTCGAGCAGCCGACCGGTCGCCTGGTTGAGGGCGTTCTGCTGCTCGACCACGCCGCGCGCATGCCACTTGAAGAAGAGGTGGTAGGCCGCCTTGCGGGCGAGCACCAGCAGAGGGCCAAAGAACGGCCGCGGCGAGACGGGAGTGGGCTCGCGGACGTATTCCAGCCGCCGCAGCTCGGCGAGGCGCAGGCGGGCCTCGGTGGCCGCGCCGCCGACGGTGGCGAGCTCGGAGCGCCGCTGGCGCACGGCCGTCTTGAGCTCGGCGAGGGCGCGGGCGACATCGGTCCCGGGGCCAGGGGGCACGGGGCACGGGGCCATTTCTGCCCCTTGGGGGGCTGCGGCAGCGGAGGTGTCGGCGACGGACATCTCGGTTCACAGAGCAGGAGTTCGAAGATCGGGATCGAGCGCTGAACGAAACCGGCTCGGCAAGGTCGCCGGCAGCCTATCTTCCTTCCCCAGCGATGTCGAGGAAGACGCCCAGGTAGCGCCGGTCGCGGCTGCGTGGGTCCAGGCGGGCGGGAACGCCGCCACTGTCCACCGCCAGGTCGAGGAGGTAGTAGCTCTCCGCCGGGAAGAAGCTTCCCCGGTCGGTGGCCACCGCGCGCACCGGGAGCGCGACGGCGACACCCTGGCGCTTGCCCTCGCTGTCGAAGCGGACCCGCAGCTCGTCGCCACCTCCTTCGAGTCGGATCGCCGCTCGCGGGCTGACCGCTGCGAGGCTGAGGGGCAGGGTCGTGGAAGCTCCCGGCGCGATGACGACCAGCCGCGAGCGGCTTTCGCCGCGCACCCAAACGCCGCGGCGGTGGTTCTCATCGAGATAGCAGGTCCGCTCCGGCAGCCACCAGACGGCGTCGCCGAAGACCCGCCCGCGATAGCCGGGCAGGCCGAGCCCCAAAGACTCCCTGCCGAGGACGGCCGGGCGCAGGCGATCGAGCTCCAGGGGCAGGAGGTCGAAGCTCGCCGGCTGGCCGGCGCCGGCCAGCGCGGTGAGGGTCGCTGGCGCCGTCCAGAGCGCCGCCGCGAGGCCACCGGCGAGGGCCGTCCAGCCCCAGCGCCAGCGGGGCGCGAGCAGGAGGAAAGCCGGGTAGGCCCCAGCGAGGAGCGTGCTGCCGAGCCCGGACCGCGGCTCGCCGAAGCCGGTGAAGGCTGCTCCCAGCAACCACGGCACGAAGGCGAGGGCGAGGGTAGCGCGAGACCTTTCCCGCGGCCCACGCAGCCACAGGAAGGCGGCGACGAGGGCGAAGGGAAGGTAGCCGAGCAAGCCACCGGAGGCACCCCAGAGGAGCCCGGCGAGGCTCCTCGCCAGGAGCACCGGGGTGAGCTCTGGGCGGCCGGCGAGCTGCGCCGCGGGCAGGGCGCGCGACCACCAGGCAGCGAGCGCGTCCACATCTGCGTCGCTCGGCGGCGCGTCGACCGCCAGCCGCACCGCGCCAGCGAAGGGCGCCGGCCAGGCGCCGCTCAGAAAGCGCTCACCGACGCCGCCCAGGGCCAGGACCAGGCCGAAGCCCAGGAGGCCGGAGAGCAGGGCCCGGCGCTCGCGGCGACGCAGCAGGTCGACGGCCGGGGCCAGGGCGAGCAGGGCGTCGAGGGGCTGCAGCCAGACCGCGGCACCGAGCGCTGCTCCCGCCAGCCACGGACGCCAGCGACCGCGGCCGGCGGCGGTGGGCTCGTCGTCGCTCACCGCAGCCCGCGACGCGAGCCAGCTGCCGAGACCGGCGGTGAGCAGCACGGCACGCAGCAACTCCGGCCCCAGCCGCAACCAGCTGCCGGCGAGCGCCGACGACACCAGCAAGAAGGCCGCTCCGGCCCCTCCAGCGCCCGGCAGCCAGCGCGCCAGGAGAGCGGCGAGGGCGAGGAGCAGCACGGCGTTCAAGAGGTAGGCGCCCGTCGGGCCGGCGAGGCGGACCCAGGGCGCAGCGACAAACGACCAGGCGAGAGGTGGCCGCAGGAACAACGAGCGTCCCGCGTCCTTCGCGTGGAGCGCCAGGCCCGTGGCGCCGCTCGCCCACGCCCGTTCGCCGCGCGCCACGTCGGCCGCGCCGAGGGCGAGGTCGCCGTCGTATGCCAGGCTCGCCGCGCCCAGGTAAGCCGTCGCCTCGGCCGGCCGCGGCGCCGCGGTGCCGACGATCGACCGGCCGGCGAGGGCCAGGCCGAGCACCAGGAGCGCGCTGCAGGTGGCGAGGACGCGGCGGTGGGAGGTCAAAGCGGCCGCATCTTATCCCTCCGCTATGATCCCACCTCGGCGACCCACCGATGCGCGACACCGTTCCGATCTTCCTGCGCCCCCGGCAGTGGCCCTGGGCTCGCCGGCTGGCGGCCCTCGCCCGCTGGCTCCTCGGCCTGTTGCGCGCGGTCCGCCGTCGCCGGCGCGAGGCCACGGCGGCGCTCACCGTCGGCGTCGACATCGCGAGCCTCTACGAGCCGTTGACCGGCATCGGCTGGTACCTCTACCAGCTCCTCGACCACCTCAAGGACGAGAAGGGGCTGCGGCTACGCCTCTACGGCCCTTACCCCTGCCATGATCCCAACGCTCCGTTGCCGCAGGTGGCCCTGCCCAACGGGCCGGCGATCGAATGGGTACGCTACCCGCTGCCGCCGGCCGAGGCCCCGGCGGCCGGCCTGTGGGACCGGCTGCTGCGCGGCGCCGTACCAGCGCTCGTCGCCGCCGACGCCAATGCCGTCCTCTTTGCCCCCAACTACCTCGCACCGCCCGCCTTCCGTCTCTCCCGCCAGCCGCTGGTCGCCACCGTGCACGACCTGGTGGTCGAGCGCCTGCCGTGGGCCGTGCGCCCGGACAGCCGGGCTGCCCTCGAGGCCCGCCTGGCCCGCACCTGGCGCGAGGCGAGCTGGATCCTCACCCCCAGCCAGACGGTGCGCGAGGAGATCATCGCCCGCGGCCACTTCGACCCCGAGCGTATCCGCGCCGTCCACCATGGCCCCGGGCAGGCGGCGACCGCTGCGCCCGGCGCCCTGCCGCCCGGCGTCGCGCCGCCTTTCGGCCTCGCCGTCGGCACCGTCGAACCGCGCAAGAACCTGGCGACCCTGCTGCGCGCCTGGCGTGGCCTGGCGGCCGAGGCACGGCCGCAGCTGGTGCTCTGCGGGCAGCTCGGCTGGGCCGGCGAGGCCCTGCGCCGCGAGATCCACGAGGGCACGGCCGAGGGCTGGCTGCTGCCGACGGGCTACGTCGACCTCGCGACCCTGGTGAGCCTCTATCACCAGGCCAGCGTCGTCGCCTTCCCGTCGTTCTACGAGGGCTTCGGCCTGCCGGCGATCGAGGCCCTGGCGAGCTGCGCGCCGCTCGTCGCGAGCGACATCCCGGTGCTCCGCGAGGTGGCAGGGGACGCCGCCCTCTACGCAGCGCCGCAAGATCCGGCCGCCTGGACGGCGGCGATCTCCCGGCTGCTCTCCGAGCCGGACCTCGCGGCGGAGCTGCGCCGGCGCGGTGCCGAGCGGGCCCGCGCCTTCACCTGGCCAGCAGCCGCTCGCGATACCCTCGCCGTGCTGCGCCAGGCCGCCGGCTGAAGGCCTCCCGGCGCCCGCCCGACCGACCATGGCCCCATTGCCCCGCATCGCCGTCGATCTCCGCGCCCTGGTGCCGGCCGCCACCGGGATCGGCGTCTACACCCGCTCCCTGCTCACCGCCCTCGCCCGCCGCGGCGAGCACTCCTTCACTGGGGTGGTCCACCGGCCGCCACAGGAAGCCGAGGTGCTGGCGGAGCTGGGGGTCCCGGTCGAGGTCCAGCCCGCGCCACTGGGCGTCCTCTGGCAGCAGTGGCAGCTACGCAAGCGCCTCGCGCGGGGGGACCTCGACCTCTTCTGGTCGCCTCTCGGCATCCTCCCCCGCCGGCCACCCGTGCCGTCGATCGTCACCGTGCACGACCTGACCGTGCTGCTGATGCCCGAGGCGCACAGCCTCAAGGTGCGCTGGTCGCAGCTTCCCTTCCTGCGCGCCACCCTGGAAGAGGCCGCGGTGGTGGTGGCCGTCTCACAGGCCACGGCCGACGACCTCGCCTTCCACTTCCCGCAATGCGCCGGCCGGCTACGGGTGGTGCACAACGGCATCGATCCCGTCTTTCGACCCGCAGCGGCCGCGGCGATCGCCCTGACCCGCGAGCGGCTGGGCTGCCGCGACGGCTACCTGCTCTACGCCGGCACGATCGAGCCGCGCAAGAACCTCGGCCGCCTGCTCAGGGCCTGGGAGGCCCTCGCCGACGAGAACCCGGCGGCGACGCCGCCGCTCCTTCTCGCCGGCCCCTACGGCTGGGGCAGCCGTGACCTGATGGCCAGGCTCGAGCGCCTGGCGCCGCGGGGGGTGCGCCATCTCGGGCGCCTGCCCCGCGCGGAGCTGGTGGCCGCCATCCAGGCCGCCACCGCCTTCGTCTACCCGTCGCTCTACGAGGGTTTCGGCCTGCCGCCGGCAGAGGCGATGGCCTGCGGCGTGCCGGTGGTCGTCGCTGCCAGCTCGAGCCTGCCCGAGGTGGTCGGCGAGGCGGGCCTCTGTGTGCCGCCCACCGATGTCGGGGCCCTCGCCGGCGCCCTGCGTAACCTGCTCGACGACGCGGCCCTCGCCGCCCGGCTCGGTGCCGCCGGCCTGGAGCGCAGCCGGTCGTTCAGCTGGGAGCGGGCGGCCGCGGGGATGAGCGAGGTCTTTCAGCAAGCGCTCGTCGGCCCCTAGGCCGCTGCTAGAATCGCTCCACGGGCGCCCCGGCGCCCACCCTGCTCTCGGGAGACCCCTTGCCCTACACGATCGGGATCGACGCCAGGAAGGTCCAGGACTTCGGGATCGGGACCTACATTCGCAACCTCATCCTGGGCCTGGCCGAGGTCGACCGCGAGAACTCCTACGTTCTCCTCACTAGCCGCGAGGGCAAGAAGTCGCTGAGCGACCTGCCCGGCCGCTTCCACATCGTGGTCGAGCGCTCCCCGGTCTACTCGCTGCGCGAGCTGGTGAGCCTGTCGTGGACGATCCGCAAGCTCAAGCTCGACCTCTACCACTCGACCCACTACGTGCTGCCGGCAGCGGTGCCTTGCAAGGTCGTGGCGACGATCCACGACATCATCCACCTGCTCTATCCCGAGTTCCTCCCCAACCGCCTCGCCCTGCTCTACGCCCAGCGGATGATCCGCCACACCCTCACCCGCGGCGATCGGATCATCGCGGTCTCGGAGAACACCCGGCAGGACCTGATGACCCACTTCGCGGTGGACGGCGCGAAGATCCAGGTGGTCCACAACGGCGTCGAGGCGATCTACCGGCGCCGGCTGGGCGCCGCCGACCTCGACGCCGCCCTGGATGGCCTCGGGGTCACCCGCCCGTACCTGCTCTTCGTCGGCAACCCGAAGCCGCACAAGAACTTGGACAACCTGGTCAAGGCCCTGGCCCGAGCCCGGGAGATCCGCGCCTTCGAGGCGCCACTGGTCTGTGTGGGAGGGCGGCCGGGCTCGGAGTTCAAGATCCACCAGCGCGCCGAGCAGCTGGGCATCAGCCACGCTATCCGCTGGCTGGGGCAGGTTCCCCGCGAGGTGCTGCCGGCCCTCTACCAGGGCGCCGACCTCTTCCTCTACCCGACGCTCTACGAGGGCTTCGGCCTGCCGGTGGTCGAGGCGATGGCCTCGGGGACGCCGGTGGTAACCTCCAACACCTCGGCCCTGCGGGAGATCGCCGAGGGCTACGCCTACCTGGTGGACCCGCTCAACGTCGAGGCGATGGGCGAGGCGATCGCGCACTGCATGACGGACCCCGAGCGCCGCGCCGCCCTGGCGAAGCTCGGCGAGCAGCGCGCCCAGACCTTCGACTGGAAGCGCGCGGCCGAGCAGACGCTCGGCATCTACCTCGACGTGCTGGCCGGCGGCCCCGCGAAGGCGAGGCACGCGGCGTGAGCACGGCTCTGCCGGGCGCTCGGCCGGCCCTGGTCCACGATTGGTTGACGGGCATGCGCGGCGGCGAGATGGTGCTCGAAGGGATCGCCGAGCTCTATCCCGAGGCGCCGATCTACACCCTGCTCCACCTCCCGGGGACGGTCAGCCCGGCCCTCGAGCGGCATCCGATCCGCACCAGCTTCCTGCAGCGGGCCCCGGGCATCGGTCGCCACTACCGGCGCTATCTCCCCTTCTTCCCCGCGGCCATCGAAGACCTCGACCTGACGGGCCACGACCTGGTCCTGAGCTCCAGCCACTGCGTGGCCAAGGGCATCGTGCCGGCACCCGACGCCTTCCACGTCTGCTACTGCCACACGCCGATGCGCTACGCCTGGGACCAGGAGCACGTGTACTTTCCTCGCCGCCGCGGCCTGGTGGCCCGCCTGCGGGGCCTGGTGCTGACCGCGCTCCGCGCCTGGGACGCGGCGAGCGCCGCCCGCGTGGACCTCTTCCTTGCCAACTCACGCTTCGTGGCGGAACGCATCCGCCGTTACTACGGCCGCGACGCCGTCGTCCTCCATCCACCGGTCGACACCTCGGCCTTCACCCCGGGTGAGGGTGAGACGAGCGCGCGTCCTTATGCCTTGATGGTGGCGGCATTGGCGCGTTACAAGCGTGTGGAGGTCGCGATCGAAGCCTGCCGGCAGCGTGGGCTCGCCCTCAAGGTCGTGGGCACGGGGCCCGAATGGAGTACACTTTCGAGATTGGCCGGCCCGGACGTCGAGCTTCTCGGCCACGTCAGCCGGGAGCGCTTGCAGGCGCTCTACCGCGGAGCACTTTGCTTGCTGCAGCCAGGCACCGAGGACTTCGGGATCGCCCCCGTCGAGGCCCTCGCCTGCGGTACCCCGGTGGTGGCCTTCGCGCGCGGCGGGGCCCTCGACATCGTCACGGACGGCACCCATGGCATTCTCTACGCTCGTGAGGACGCCGCGGCCCTCGCCACGGCGATTGACACGATGAGCGAAGTTCGCTTCAATCCGGCTGTACTCCGTCAACGTGCCGAGACCTTCTCGCGGATGAGCTTCCTCGATCGCCTGCGGTCGTTGCTCGCGGACCACGCGGCGCCGCACTTGGTGAGGCCGGCGTGATGCGGCATCGCTATCGCTGGAGTGCCGGCCTCTACTTCGCCGGTGACCTGCTGGCAGTGGGAGCCGCCTACGCCACCGCGTGGTTCCTGCGCTTCGAAGCGCAGATCATCCCGCTCACCAAGAACCCGCCGGCGGACGCCACCCGCTACATCCAGCTGCTGCCCTTCGTGCTCGTCCTCTGGCCGGTGGCCTTCTACTTCCACGGCCTGTACCGGGCGCGCGGCAACCGCAGCCGGGTGGACGAAGCCCTTACCGTGCTGCTCGCCGTCGCCCTCGCCGCCGTCCTGCTCTCGGGCGTCCTCGGCTGGGTGCGGCCACCGGGGGCGCTACGCCCGGACGGCACCGTCGACTACTTCACCTACAGCCGCGCCTTCCTCGCCTTCTTCGCTCTGCTCACCGTGGTGGCCGTGGTGCTCGTGCGCAATGTCCTGCGCAGCTGGCTCAACCACCGCCTGCGGCAAGGCCTGGGCTTGCAGCGGGTGCTGATCGTCGGCGCCGGGGCCCTCGGCCGTGAGGTGGCGCAGAAGCTCCACCAGCACCGCGAGCTCGGCCTGCAGGTGGCCGGGTATCTCGACGACGACACGGGCAAGCTTGGCAAGTCCTTCATGGGCGCCCAGGTGCTCGGCCCCCTCCGCGACGTCGAGGACGTGCTCGAGCGCGAGGCCATCGACCAGGTGATGATCGCCCTGCCCCTCGATGCCAACCGCAAGATGATGCGCCTGCTGCGCCAGGTGGGTCGCGAGTGCGTCGAGATCAAGCTGGTGCCTGACGTTTTGCAGTACGCCACCCTCAACGCCACCATCGAGGACCTCGACGGCACACCGGTGATCAACCTCTCGGAGGTGCCGCTGCAAGGTTGGAGCACGCTGATCAAGCGAGCCATGGACCTGGCGATCGCCGCCGCCGCCCTCGCCGTGCTGCTGCCCTTCCTGCCGATCATCGCCCTGCTCATCTGGGTCGAGGATCGCGGCCCCGTCTTCTACCGCCAGGAGCGCATGGGGCTCGACGGCAAGCCCTTCATGATCCTCAAGTTCCGCTCCATGCGGGTGAACGCCGAGACGACCACCGGTCCGGTCTGGGCGGTGCGCGACGATCCCCGCCGCACCCGCATCGGCAGCTTCATCCGCCACTGGTCGATCGACGAGCTGCCCCAGCTGTGGAACGTCCTCACCGGCGACATGTCGATCATCGGCCCCCGCCCCGAGCGCCCGGCCTTCGTCCGCGAGTTCAAGCACAAGATCCCGCAGTACATGCTTCGCCACCGGGTCAAGGCCGGCATCACCGGTTGGGCGCAGGTGCACGGCTGGCGCGGCAACACCTCGATCAAGAAGCGCCTGCAGTACGACCTCTACTACATCGAGAACTGGTCCCTCGCCCTCGACCTCAAGATCCTCTGGATGACCGTGGTGACCGTCTTCACCGACCTGCGACAGAACGCCTACTGAGGCCGGGGAGGGGGAAGAACCTCACCCCCTGCCCCCTCTCCTACCCGACCAACCGCCCGCCAGGAGAGGGGGACTTCAGCGTTACGGGATGCCGCCGCGATGGCGGCAGGGTGGCGCCCCTCTCCCGGGTGGATGGTAAGGGGGGCTGGGAGGACGTTGAGGGGAGAGGAAGAACCTCACCCCCTGCCCCCTCTCCTACCCGACCAACCGCCCGCCAGGAGAGGGGGACTTCAGCGTTACGGGATGCCGCCGCGATGGCGGCAGGGTGGCGCCCCTCTCCCGGGTGGATGGTAAGGGGGGCTGGGAGAGGGGTCGGGGGTGAGGGCCCCCCTACGGCCTTCCTACGCTACCCTCCCACCATGCCGCCCAACGACGACGCCTTCTCGCTGCTCCAGCGGGCCCGCGAGCTGCGCCGCATGCAGACGGCCGCGGAGAAGCTGCTCTGGGAGCACCTCCGAGCGCGCCGCCTGGACGGCCTCAAGTTCCGGCGGCAGGTACCTCTCCTCGGTCACATCGCGGACTTCTACTGCCACGAGCTGGCACTCGTCGTCGAGGTCGATGGTGAGGTTCATTCGACAGCAGAACAGCGAGCCCACGACGAGAACCGAGACGCGGACCTCGCGGCCCACGGTCTGACCGTCCTGCGCTTCTCAAACCGCCAAGTCCTCGGCGAGATCGAAACGGTCAAGGCGACATTGAGGGCTTGGCTGAAGCGGTAGGGGGAGAGAAAGAACCTCACCCCCTGGCCCCCTCTCCTACCCCACCAACCTCCCAACCAGGAGAGGGGGACTTCAGCGTAACGGGATGCCGCCGCGATGGCGGAAGGGTGGCGCCCCTCTCCCGGGTGGAGGGTAGGGGGGGCTGGGAGGACGTTGAGGGGAGAGGAAGAACCTCACCCCCTGCCCCTTCTCCTACCCGACCAACCGCCCGCCAGGAGAGGGGGACCTCAGCGTAACGGGATGCCGCCGCGATGGCGGCAGAGTGGCGCCCCTCTCCCGGGTGGATGGCTGGGGGGCTGGGAGAGGGGTCGGGGGTGAGGGCCTGTCTTCCCGACTCTCCTTCTCCTCCTACTCCGCCTTCTTGCTCCACGGCGGTGCGACACCCACCGAACGCGCATAGGCGATGGCTTGGCCGAGGTGCTCGTGGGCATGCGCGGCCATCCGCAGGAGGATCGAACGTTTGGAGGCCGGATGGCCGAAGAAGTCAACGGTCTGGTCGAGCTCAGAGTCCGGCATGCTGTCGATCACCCGGTGGGCGTGGTCGATCGCAGCCGTCAGGGTGGCGATCACCTTGGCCTTGTCGGTCTCCTTCTCGATGTCCTTCGGCACGTCGGCTGGCCGCGGGGTGCCCGCGATGCCACCCAGGAAGTAGTTCCCGCCGGCCACGTGTAGGAAGACCTGCGCCGTCGTGCGGACGTCGCTCGCAGGCGCCCAACCGTACTTCTCCTGCGGGATCGCCAGGGCCAGCTGGACCAGCTTGTCAGCAGCCTCGTCGAAGCTGGCGCGGATGTCGGCCTTCACACCGCCGGCCGAGCCTGCCTTGGGCTGCTCGTCGGCCAGGGTCGGGGCAGCGGCGGCGAGGGCGGCGACGACCATCCAGGCGAGGGCTTTGCTGTTCATCAAGATCCTCCGATCGTTGGGGTGAGCTACGGCTCGAACGCGGTGGGTGCGGTACGCGGAACGGTGAGAGTATAGCGGCGCACCGCAGCCGCTCCACCGGCACGGAGGTCCACCGCCGATGCGACGTCGCAACCTTGCCACCACTCTCGTGCTCGTGGCCCTTGCCGCCGCCTATGGACTGCGGCGAGTCGGCACGGCGCCGCAGCGCCCGCATCTCCAGCCATCCGCGGCCACCGCGGCGCCCCTAACCACGCCGGCGAGGCCGGGCCTCGTCCTGTCGCTCGCCGAGGCGGCGCGGAGCCACGCCGAGAGCGCCTGGGTCGAGGGCCGTGGGACGGTGGCCCGCAAGCTCCCCACTGACACCAAGGGCACGCGGCACCAGCGGTTCCTCCTACGGCTCGCCGATGGCACGACGGTCCTCGTGGCGCACAACCTCGAGCTCGCGCCCAGCGTGCCGCTCGCGGTGGGCGACCCAGTCGAACTGCGCGGCGAGTACAAGTGGAACGACAAGGGCGGTATCCTGCACTGGACGCACCACGACCCGAAGGCGCGCCACGCGGGCGGCTGGATCCGCCTCGCCGGCAAGGAGTACAGCTAGTCGACGCCCGCCGGCGCCGACCGTGGCTCGCTGCCGCGGCTGAGCTCGTGCATCAAGGCCAGCTCTTCGTCGAAACCGCTGACGATCTCCTCGGGGTCGGGCACCAGCCCGGCGTCGGTCCCGACGCCGAGGCGGACCTGGCCGGCGTAGGAGAGGATGCTGATCCCGAGGCCGACCCGCCCGGCCTGCGGCACCCAGAAGAAGATGCTGGAAATCGCCTGGCCGGCCATGTAGATCGTCTCACGCGGCCCCGGCACGTTGGTCATCACTGCCGTCGCCTTGGTGGCGATCAGGCGCACCACCGCCTTCTGCACCGGCCGCGGCGAGAGCCCCAGGCCTTGCAGGATGCGATAGGCGACCAACGGCTCGGCGGAGCGCTTCAGCGCCTCCATCCGCCGCTTGAGCTCGGCGAGGCGGGCCCGTGGATCGGCGATGCCCACCGGCAGGCCGAGAAAGACCAGGCCGAACTGGTTGCCGAGGGCCGCCATCTGCTCGAAGGGCCGCAGGTTGACGGGCACGGCGGCGCGGAACGACAGCTGCTCCGAGACCGGCCCGCGGTGCGCCAGGTAGCGTCGCAAGCCGCCACTCATTGCGGTCAGCAGCACGTCGTTGATCGTGGCTCCGAGGGTGCTCGCCAGGCGGCGCACCTCCTCGACCGGCAACTGTGCCGACCACGCCGCTCGCTTGGCGACGCCGAGGGGGCCGCGGAACGCCGTCGGCGGGTCCGGCGGCCTGAGGGTGAGGCGCCCGAGGGCGTCGAGCGACGCCACGCCCTTCACCACCGGGTTGACCTTCTGCATCGCCTCCAGGGGCCGCAACAGCAGGCGCATCCCCTCGGGCATCAGGGTCTCGGCCACCTCCCGCACATGATGCAGGGCGTCCTTGCTGTGGGTGAAGAGCGCCCTAAAGGGATTCAGGTGACGGTCGTCGGAGCGCTCGGCTTCGCTGGCAGCCGGCGTCGGTGTGCGGTCGGTGAGCGAGAGCAGCACCATCACCAGCGCCATGCCGTCGCCGATGCAGTGATGCAGCCGCCCCATCAAGGCGGTGCCTCCGCGGTAGCCATGCAAGAGGTGAAAGCACCACAACGGTCGCACCGGGTCGAGCGGCCGGCTCATCAGGTCTGACACCGCCTCGCGCAGCACCGCGTCATCGCCCGGTGCCGGCAGCTGCTGCTCGACGACATGCGCGTCGAGGTCGAACGCCGGGTCGGGCTCCCAACGCGGACGGCCACCCCCCAAACCGACCACCTTCTCGCGGAAACGCTTGACGTGCAGCAGACGCTCGGCCACCACGGCCTTCACCTTGTCGAGCGCGAGCGGCTCGTCGAAGACGAGCACCCCGCTGATCATCATCAGGTTGGTGGGGTCGTCCATCCGCAGCCAGGCGTAGTCGACCGCCGAGAGCGGCTCGGCCTGCAGGCTGGGCGGCCTCTCCAGCTCGGAGGGGGGCACCACGATGTCGCTGGGCATCCGCGGCAGTCTACACCCCCGGTCCTTCGAGGGTGATGACGACGGGAGCGTGGTCCGACGGTTTGCCGGGCCCGAAAGTCGGCTTGCGCTCGTCGCGGTCGACCACCACGCTCGCCAGCCGCTGCTGCACAGGGCGGGTACCCAGGGCGAGGTCGATGCGCAGGCCCCAGCCGCGGGCGAAGGCCCCCATCCGGTAGTCCCACCAGGTGAAAACGCCGCCGTCGTCGCGCTTCTCACGCAGGAGGTCGCTCAAACCCCAGCGCAGCAGGCGCTGGAAGCGCTCCCGCTCGGCGTCGCTCGCCAGTACCCGACCGCGCCAGAGCTCGGGGTCGTGCACGTCGCGGTCGTCGGGAGCGATGTTGAAGTCGCCCACCAGAAGGAGGGGCCGGGCTGGGTCCCATTCCCTCTCGAGCCAGCCGGCCAGGGCGTCGAGCCAGTCGAGCTTCAAGGCGTACTTCTCGCTCCCCAGGCTCTCGCCGTTGACCACGTAGAGATTGAGCACGTAGACCCCGTCGAGCTCGCCGCCGATCACCCGCGCCTGGTCCGGCGCCGGGTTGCCGGTGAAGCTGCGCGCAACCTCCCGCAGGGGCTCGCGCGACAGCAGCGCCACGCCGTTGTAGGTCTTCTGGCCGTAGTGCTCCACCCGGTAGCCGGCGCGCGCCAACTCGTCGCGCGGCAGCTCCTCGTCGGTCACCTTGGTCTCTTGCAGGCAGAGCAGGTCCGGCTGGTGCCGCGCCAGCAGGCCGAGCACCCTTTCCATCCGGGTGCGGATCGAGTTGACGTTCCAGGTGATGATCTTCATGACGGGCGATCCTAGCGGCTTCCGCGGCTCAGAGCGCCCGCGTGATCGCCCAGTAGAGGCCAACGGCGGCGATGGCGAGCGAAAGGGGGATCACGATGCGCCGGCGGTACCAGGGCCGGGCGCGCAAGACGCCGAGGAGGGCGAAGGCCGCCGCCAGCACGAAGAGCTGGCCCAGCTCGACACCGGCGTTGAAGGAGAGGAGGGCCGCCAGCCGTTCGCCGGCGGGCAGGCCGAGCTCGGCGAGGACGCCGGCGAAGCCCAGGCCGTGCAACAGGCCGAAGAAGAAGACCACCACGGGCCGCCAGGGCTGGAGCTCCGCGGTGAGCGTGTTCTCGACCGCCACGTAGGCGATCGACAGGGCGATCAGCGGCTCGACGATCCGCGCCGGCACCGTCACCAGGCCCAGGGTGGCCAGGGCCAGGCTCACGGTGTGCGCTGCGGTGAAGGCCGTCACCTGCCAGAGCAAGGGGCGCCAGCGCGCCGCCAAGAGGAAAAGCCCCAGAACGAAGAGGATGTGGTCGAGGCCCTCCGGGACGATGTGCCAGAAACCGAGCACCAGGTAGCGGCCGGCGACCTCCAGCCGCGCCGCGCCCCGTGGCGCCTCACCGCTTCCCCCGGAATCGGGCCGCAGCTGCCAGGGTGGGCTCTCCTCCCCAGGCGCCAGCGGGAACCGCTCGCCGCGCGCGGTGGCCTGGTCGAGGAGGGTGAGGACGGCCGGCGGGAAGTCCCCCGAGACCTGCACGGTGACGGCCCGGGCGCCGAAGGGCACGCGGCCGGCGAGGCGGGCGGTGGTGCCGAGGATGGTCGGCACGAAGGCCTGGTCGGCGATCTTGGTGCCGTGCTCCGGCAGGCTCACCACGGGTGCCACCGCCTTGCCGTCGAAGCGGATGATCACGGCCCTCTCCAGGCGCTGGCAGAGCGCCTCGGCCTTCGCCGCCAGCTCCGCAGGGGGGAGCTGGCGCAGCATGATCATCACGTCCGCCACGTCCCGCTCCGGCCCCACGCCCAGCGCCATGGCATCGAGGTCGAGAGTGAGGTCCACCTGGAACGTGCCGTCGGTCTTGAGCAGCGCCAGGGTGTCGGTGAGGGTGAGGTTGTGGGCCGCGACGGGCGCCGCGAGGGCGAGCAGGCTGGCGGCCAGCGCCGCCGGCAGCAAACGGAAGGAAGCACGGGCTCGCATCGTGGTCGTCGGGTGGCGCGGCAGCGTATCGCAGCGGCAGCGCGCTCGACTCCCTCCGCTACGAGGCTGCTGGGCCGGCGGATGAGGGCTAGCCCGCGAACACCACCAGTCGCCGGAAGGGCTCCTGGCCGCGGCTCTGCGAGGTGAGCCCGGCCTCCTCGACCCGCTGATGCTGGAGGCGGCGCAGGACCGAACCGCGCGGCACGAGCTCCACCGGGCGACCGCCGGTGAGCACCTGATCGATCGCGTCTTCCACCTCGCGCAGGGCGGCGTCGGCCTGCTCCTGCTCGGCATCGAGGCCAAGCTCCGAGCGCAGGAAGGCCTCGACCTGCGCCTGGGTGTTGCTGCGCAGCACCACCACCCGCACCCCGGCCTTCTGGGCCTCGCGCAGCTTGCCCGGCTCGCGGCGCTCGAAAGCCTTGACGGTGAGCATCACGTCGGCGTCGCGCAGCTGCGCGGCAACCGCCGCTGGCGCCCGCAGGCGGTGGATGGTGCGCTCCAGGGTGCTCTTCGCCACTGCGTAGGGGAAGATCCGCAGCCGCCGCCGCAGGGGCCGCGGGACCGTCTCGGGGCCGGCCTCCTCGGGGTCTGCCTGCGGGTCACCCGCGGCCCACGGCGCGCGCCGGGCCGCGGGGCCCCTGGTGGCCGCCGGAGCTTCGATGGTCACCGCACCGTCCTCGCCGCGCAGCCGCAGCTCGGGGGCCAGCGGCGCGCCACGCAGGTAGCGATCGATCACCTCCCCTACCTCGTGGTGGACGGCAAAGCGGTCCTTCTGCTGGATCTCCACCACGACGTCGAAGGTCGCCGGCGCCTTGCGTTCG
The DNA here is from genome assembly GCA_964420075.1 of uncultured Thermoanaerobaculia bacterium. Classification (GTDB taxonomy): domain Bacteria; phylum Acidobacteriota; class Thermoanaerobaculia; order Multivoradales; family SZUA-115; genus CAYQRE01. Next base: position 38,078 of record CAYQRE010000013.1, read on the forward strand.
AGGACGGTCTTCTGGCTCCCCCGCCGCCGCGCCTCTTCGTCCGAGAGGGTGACGGCGTGGATCCCCCCGACGAGGTCGGAGAGGGTGGGGTTGCGCAGCAGGTTCTCCAGTGCGTTGCCGTGCGCCGTCGCCACCAGCTGCACTCCGCGCTCGGCGATCGTTCGCGCCGCCATCGCCTCGGCAGCGGTGCCGATCTCGTCGATGACGATCACCTCCGGCATGTGGTTCTCGACCGCCTCGATCATCACCGCGTGCTGCTCGGAAGGCGCCGGAACCTGCATACGGCGGGCGCGGCCGATGCCGGGGTGGGGCACGTCGCCGTCGCCGGCGATCTCGTTCGAGGTGTCGACCACCACCACGCGCTTGCCGAGCTCATCGGCGAGCACCCGCGCGGCCTCGCGCAGGAGCGTCGTCTTGCCCACGCCCGGGCGGCCGAGAAGCAGGATCGAGCGGCCGGCCTCGATGGTGTCCCGGAGCACGTCCACCGTCCCGTAGACCGCCCGGCCGACCCGACAGGTGAGGCCGATGATGTCGCCCCGCCGGTTGCGCAGCGCCGAGATGCGATGCAACGTGCCGCCGATCCCAGCCCGGTTGTCGAGACCGAAGAGCCCCACCCGCTCGACCACGGCACGCACGTCGGCCGCCGTCACCACTCGCGCCGCGAGGTCGACCATCTCGCCGGCGAAGCGGGCTTCCGGGATGCGGCCGAGGTCGAGCACCACCTCGAGGAGCTCGGCCGGCCGACCGAGGGCACGAAGCGCCGCCTCGATCTCCGGCGGCATCACGGCGAGCAGCAGGTCGAGATCATCGGTGATGCGCACCTGGGAGCTGGCTGCGGGGACCGCCGCCGCGGGCAGCGGCGGGGTAGCGGTGCGGGGCTGAGACTTGCGGGTCGACATGGTCGGGCGAGGCTCGGCGAAGGGCCCAAGCCCCATCGATTGTGCCATGCCAGCGCCCACCCCGCGAGGCGGGCCGGCGCCACCACCCGGGCGGGCCTCGGCGACCACCCGAGGGGCCGGAGCCACCACCGGAAGCGAGGTCTACCCTCGGTCTAGCGAGGGGCTCGCAAGGCTGGGAACTCACCGTGGGTCCCCCCTCGCAGGAGGTATGTCATGACCACGACCAAGGCGATGACGCCGACCAGGAAGGAGGAGAAGGCCCTTCTGCGCAATCCCTGGGCGCTCTGGGACGAGCTGCGCACGGAGATGGAGGGCATGTGGAACCGTCCCTGGATGCCGCTGCGTTTCCTCAAGCACGACCAGCCCCTGATGCCGGCCTTCGATGTCTTCCGGCAGGACCAGGAGCTGATCGTGAAGACCGATCTCCCCGGCATGAACAAGGAGGACATCCAGGTCACTCTGGAGAACGGCGACCTCGTGCTCCAGGGCGAGCGCAAGCAGGAGACCAAGGTCGAAGAAGGGGATCTGCTTCGCTGCGAGCGGACCTTCGGCAGCTTCTATCGCCGCCTGCCGCTCCCTTTCGAGGTGAAGGCGAACGAGATCCACGCCCAGTTCCAGGACGGCGTCCTCGAAGTCCGCCTGCCGATGCCGCCGGAGACCACGGCGGCGGTCGAGAAGGTGGTCATCAACTAGGGCACCGCCCTGCCCGCCCCGGATCACCCACCTGGTGATCCGCGAGGGGGGCTCCGCCCTCCCCTGGCGTCGACGCTCCGAGCCTCCCTCGAGGCCCGGCCGGCACAACCGGCCGGGCCGTTCCATGTCTGGGCTCCCTGCCCGGGAGACCGGCGGCCGCTCCCCCGCGCGCCAGCCGGACCTCCCCCACGTTTCCGACCAGCAAGGCCCGCGCGACAGCGCGCAGTGAGCCGGTGGATCACCGCGCGGAGGATTCCCGCAGTCGCGGCATCCAATCGAGCGCAACGGCGTTCGTTGCGACGACAACCACTCACTGCGAAGGAGGACTCACCATGCACAGACCCCTTGGGACCCTCGTCCGAGCCGCCTTGGCGGCCCTCGCGCTGGCGGTGGCCGCGACGCCCCCAGCCACGGCCACCCAGCCCACGCCGTTCAAGATCACCAACATCCACTTCGAGACGAACGCCTCGGCCTGCGACATGGGGATTCAGCTCAGCTTCGACACCGACGGCATCACGGAAGGAGAGGTCGAGAGCCCGGACGGCCGCGTCGTCTTCAGCCTGGGAACGACGCCCGGGATGGAAACCACCAACGATCTCACCGAGCAGTTCCAGGAGCGGGTCGAGCCGCCGATCAGCGACCTGATCGCCGCGCTCGGCTGCGAGCCGAGCGAGGAGGCGATCTCGCTCGCCGAGCTCTTCGACGCCTGGCCCGAGGGGTGGTATGAGTTCGAGGGCGAGAGCGCGGACCAGGAGTTCGCGGGCAGGGCCAGGCTCACCCACCGCATCCCCGCCGGCCCCAGGATCCTCACCCCGGCCGACGGCGCCATCGTGCCTCACGATGCGAGGCTCCTCATCCGCTGGCGGCGGGTGAGCAAGCCGCTCCTGCCCGAGCTCGGGCCGGTCGAGATCGTCGGCTACCACGTGGTGGTCGCCGACGTCACGGAGCCCATGCTCGCGCCCGGCAAGACCAAGACGCTGCTCGACGCCGATCTCGCGCGGACGGAGACCTCCTTCCCGGTACCGAAGCAGTTTCTCGAGCCGAACCGGATCTACGAGTTCGAGGTGCTGGCGACCGAGAAGAACGGCAACCAGACGATCACCGAGGGCGGCGTGTTCTGCACGCCGCCGATCACTGCCGAAGACTGCGCAGCTCCCTAGCGGGCCCGCCAGCGGCGAGCTCGGGGGCGTGGCGGCGGGCTGGTGCCCACCATCGCCCGCCCCCACTCCGCGGGGCGGGATCGCCCAGCCGTCGCGGTGCTAGGGTGGTGCTGGCCCGTCGGGCCAGAAGGCCATTCCCCGAGAGGGCTCGCGGGCCGCGCAGCGAAGGGAGGAACCATGCGCGTCCAAGTCCTCGATCATCCAGCCTGGCAGACCCTCCTCCTCACCCCAGCCGGCCCGGCCGTCTCGATCTTCCTGCCGCTCGATCCAGCGACCGCCACGCAGGAAGGGCCGATCCTGCTCAAGAACCTCTTGCGCCGCGCCGAGCTGCTGCTGGCGAGCCACGGCATCGACGAAGCGGAGACGGCGGCGGTCCTCGCGCCCGCTCACGCCGTGCACGACTCGGCAGCTTTCTGGCAGCAGCCGGCGGCGGCCCTCGCCCTCTTCCTCGCTCCCGGCATCGAGCAGGCCTTCGGTCTGCCCATCGCCGTGCCCGAGCAGGTCGAGGTCCACGACCGCTTCTTCATCAAGCCGTTGCTACCGCTGCTGGTGGCAGGCTCGGCTGCGGAGCCGGTCCACTTCTACGTCCTCGCGCTCTCGACCCACCGCGTCCACCTGCTGGCCGTCGACCCCTTGGGCACCACGCCCATCCCGCTGCCCGAGGCCCCCGGCAGCCTCGAGGAGTCACTCGGCCATCCGCAGTTCTACTCCGATCTGCAGGCGCACAGCGCGGCGCCGGCCGGAAGCGGTCGCAAGCCCGTCTTCCACGGCCACGGGGACGCCGACGAAGAGCACGTCAAGCGGGACCTCGAAGCGTTCTTCCGGCGCGTCCTGCAGGCGGCGGCGCAGCACCTGGCCGAGCGGCCCGCTCCGCTCGTGCTCGCCACCGTCGAGGAGCACGCGGCCCTGGTCCGCGGCCTGCCGCACGGGCTCGACCTCGTCGAGCCGACCCTCGCCGGCAACCCCGATGCCGCCACCGACCACGACCTCGTCGTGCGGGCGCGTCCGCTCGCCCTGGCCTGGCTCGACCGCACCCGCCAGGCGGCGCTCGAGCGCTACCTCGCGCTCGACGGTACGCCGCGCACGGCCCACTTCGTGGGTGACGTGCTGACCGCCGCCGCCCAGGGCCAGGTGGCCGACCTCTTCGTGCGCCCCGCCGTCGAGCTGCGCGGCGTCTTCGATGCCGACCGCGGCAGGGCCGAGGTCCACGATGACCCGTCGGTGCGTGACGAGGACCTGCAGGAGCGCGCCGCCTTCGAGGTGCTGACCCACGGCGGCCGGGTGTTCACCCTCGACGACGGGGCACCACTCGGTGACCTCGTCGCGCTGTTGCGCTACGCCGCCTGAGCACCCCTGGGGCGGGTGGTCGCGCGCTGCCCGCCCCGCAACCCGGGGCGCTCTCCAGCTTGGCTCTCCAGCTTGGCAGGCCAGGGAAGCTAGAAGGTCTCCTTGGTGGTGACCAGCCACTGAACCTTGTCGATCGAGGGGTCGGCGTCGAGGGGGAAGGCGACGTCGAAGTGGACCAGGGTGCCGGCCGAACGGCTAGAGCCGAGCCTGAGGCCGATGCCCCAATCGCGCAGATAGCCCGCCGCGACCCTCGGGTTGCGGCTCTCGAGCGAGTACCAGGCGCGCCCGAAGTCGACGAACACCGCACCGCCCAGCTGGAAGGTGTGGAAGAGGTTCAGCCGGGTGTAGAAGCGCTGCTCCAGCGAGATCAGGAAGCGGCGGTCACCCTGCTGGTAGCGCAGCGGATAGCCCCGCAGGCCGCTGTCGCCGCCGAGCAGGAGCTGCTCCTCGGGATCGAGGTCGCGGGTGAGGTCGGCACCGACGCTGGCGAAGAAGAGGTGCCGGCCCCAGTTGCGCCAGTAAAACTTCGCCGTGCCCCCGAAATGGACGTTCTCGGCGCCGTCGTCGCCGTAGCGGCCGGTGAGGTAGGCGGTGGTCAGCAGCAGCTGGCGATCGGCGATCTCGAAGCCGTCTTCCAAGCCCAGCGAGTAGACGGCACGGTTCTCGTCGCCGCCCCAGGAGGTCGACGAGTAGCCCAGCTGCCCGGTGATGCGGCGGCCGAGGTAAAGGTCTTCGGTACGCACCAGCTGGTTCAGGTTGCGGGTGGTCTTGAAGTCGTCTTCTAGCCACTCGAAGCCCAGCCAGGGGTAGACCAGCTGGCGGTCTGGCGGCGCCGGCGCCCGCCCCGGGCGCAGCCGCGGCAGCGAGAAGTCGTCCTTGAGGTAGGTGGCGCCGAGGCTGAAGCGCCACACCGACCCGTTCTTGAGGCCCGGTGACAGCCCCACCCAGCCCTCGATGAAGTCCTGCTGGTGGCGGAACTCGTCACGCACCTTGCCCAGCTGGTAGAGCTTGTCAAAGCGGTCGTCGATGCGTACCCGCAGGGCGGCCGCGCGGCGGGTGTCGAGAGCGTAGAACGGGCGGCGCAGGTCGAACACCTGGAAGCTGCCGTCGCTGTTGTCCGAGTACCAGAGCTCGAGGCGGGCACGGCTGCCGAGGAGGCTGCGGTCGCGGTAGCGCACCAGCTCGGAGGTGCGGTCCACGGTGCTCCGGCGCTCGACGCCGATGTCCTTGCCGTAGCCCAGGAAGTTGCCGTCGGTCAGCTCGAAGCGGGTGCGGTTGACGCCGCCGCTGCGCGAGAAGCTGGCGCTCACGAAGAGGGTCCAGACGTCGCGCACCTGGACGAGCAGGTCCACCTTGCCGTCGCAGACCTGGAGGGGCGTGACCTGGGCGTCGTAGAAGAACGACTGCGCGCGCAGCAAGCGCTCCGTCTCGTCGAGCAGGCGGCGGTCGTAGCGGTCCCCCTCGCGGAAGAGCAGGAGGTTCTCGACGACGCTCGGGCGGGTGTTGATGTGCAGGCGGTTGACCAAGCGGTAGACGCGGGCCCCCTCGCCGGGGACCGAGGGATCGAAGATGTCCCCCACGTGGACCTGGATGCGGCCGATCGGCGTCCCTTCGGCGGCGAGCCGCTCCGGGTCCGGGGCGACGCAACCCGGATCGAGCGGCGGCGGCGCCGGCGTGATGGCGAACTCGCCGGGGTCTCGCGGCTCCTGGCCGCGGGCCGGCAGGCCGGCGAGCAAGCAGGCCCCGATGAGAAGACAGGCCTCGGTGGTCCTCAGCCAGGGGGCACGGCCCTCCCGAGGCCCACCTCGACCCCGGCTACGCTCCCATCTCTCGTCGTTCAGCGGCACCCGCATAGTTTGCCTCAGAATCGATTGCCTCGAAATTGCCCGCATGGCACTCCAACGACTACGATTAGTTCAGCACCGGCAAGCCCAATGAGCCGCCTGCCGCCCCTGCCGGGCCTCGACCCCGCGCCCTTGTCTTGCATCTCGACCGCGAGCCGCCTATGAGATCACAGCTCTGGCACACTCTCAGCGCCAACCAGACCCTGGCCGACCTCGGCTCCGGTCCCCGCGGCCTCGCCGCCGACGAGGCCACGCGGCGCCTCGAACGCTACGGCGCCAACGAGCTCAAGGCGGCCAAGCGGACCTCGCCGTGGGCGCTCCTCTTCGCCCAGCTCAGCAACGTCCTCGTCCTCATCCTGCTGGTCGGGGCGGCGATCTCCGGTTTCCTCGGCCACACCATCGAAGCCGTGGCGATCGCCGTGATCGTCGCCTTCGCCGTCTTGCTCGGGTTCATCCAGGAATACCGCGCCGAACGGGCGATCGAGGCCCTGAAAGCCATGGCCGCTCCCAACGCGATGGTGATCCGCGACGGTGTACCAGGGCAGATCCCGGCTCGCGACCTGGTCCCGGGCGACGTCATCCTGCTCACCGCCGGCGACCGCTGCCCCGCGGACGCCCGGCTCCTCGAGGCGGTCAACCTCAAGCTCGAAGAGTCGGCCCTGACCGGCGAGTCGCTCGCCGTCGAGAAGGCCACCGCGCCGCTGCCGAGCGAGGAGCTCTCGCTGGGCGACCGCAAGAACCTCACCTTCGCCGGCACCGCGGTGGTCTACGGCCGCGGCAAGGCCGTCGTCACCGCCACCGGCATGGAGACCGAGTTCGGCCGCATCGCCGGCCTCCTCGAAGAGGTCGCCCCCGGCAAGACGTCGCTCGAGATCGCCCTCGATCGCGTCGGGCACGTGCTCGCCCGCGGAGCCTTCGCGATCGTCGCCGGCATCGTGCTCCTCGGCGTCGTCCAGCACAAGCCGCTGCTCGACATGCTGATCTTCGGCGTCGCCCTGGCGGTGGCGGTGGTGCCGGAGGCGCTGCCGGCCGTCGTCACCATCTCGCTCGCCCTCGGCGTGCAGCGGATGGCCAGGCGCCACGCGCTGGTCCGCCGGCTGCCGGCCGTCGAGACCCTCGGCAGCGTCTCGGTGATCTGCAGTGACAAGACGGGCACGCTCACCCGGGACGAGATGACGGCGCGGCGGATCTTCCTCGCCGACCAGGAGATCGCCGTCTCTGGAGCGGGTTACGACCGCGCCGGCGAGTTCAGCGCCGACGGCGGCGAGGTGCCGCGGGAGGCCCTCGAACGCTTGCTCACCGCCGCCACCCTCGCCTCGGACGCCCGCCTGCTCTCGCGCTCGAGCGACGCCGACGGCCGCAGCCTCGCCTGGGCGGCGCAGGGAGACCCCACCGAGGCCGCCCTGCTGGTGGCGGGGGCCAAGGCCGGGCTCGACAAGGTGGACCTCGAGGCCCGGTTCCCCCGCCACGCCGAGATCCCCTTCACCTCCGAGGCACGGCGGATGACCACCGTCCACCGCGGCGAGGGCCGGGCCTTCGCCTGCGCCAAGGGTGCCCCAGAGGTGCTCCTCGACGCCTGCACGCAAGTGCTCGGCCCCGACGGCCCCGAACCGCTCGACGCCGCCCGCCGTGAGCGCATCCTCGCCGCCGCGGCCGGCCTCGCCGCCCAGGCCCTGCGGGTGCTGGCGGTGGCCGACAAGGAGGGTGCCGACCTCGCCCATGCCGAGCAGGGCCTCACCTTCCTCGGCCTCGTGGGCCTCTCCGACCCGCCACGCCCCGAGGCGGCCGCTGCCGTGCGCACCTGCCGGGCAGCTGGCATCGCCCCGGTGATGATCACCGGCGACCATCCGGCGACCGCCGAGGCGATCGCCCGTGAGCTGGGCATCCTCACCGACGGCCGCCTGCTCACCGGGATCGAGCTGGAGGGCCTGAGCGACGAAGACCTCGCCGCCGAGATCGAGCGCGTCCAGGTCTATGCCCGCGTCTCCCCCGCCCACAAGCTGCGGGTGATCACCGCCTGGCAGGCCCGCGGCCACTACGTGGCGATGACCGGCGACGGCGTCAACGACGCGCCGGCGCTCAAGAAGGCGGACGTCGGCATCGCGATGGGGATCAACGGCACCGAGGTCACCCGCGAGGCGGCCGAGATGACGCTGACCGACGACAACTTCGCCTCGATCGTCGCCGCCGTCGAGGAAGGCCGGGTGATCTTCGGCAACATCAAGAAGTACCTGATGTACCTGCTCTCGTCGAACATCGGCGAGCTGGGCCTGATGGTGCTCGCCTCGCTGGCCGGCTGGCCGCTGCCGTTGACCGCCGTGCAGCTGCTCTACGTCAACCTGGCGACCGACGGCCTGCCGGCCCTCGCCCTTGCCGTCGACCCGCCGGACGGCGACCTCATGCAGCGCCCACCGCGCAGCCCCGAAGCGGCGATCTTCACCCGTCCGGTGGTCACCCTGCTGCTCACCGGCGGGATCTGGCTCACCGTGGTGATCGGCGGCCTGTTCCACTTCAACTGGGACCCGGCGACCCCCGAGACGATCAGCCGCGACCGCACCATGACCTTCGTCGGGATCGTTCTGATCGAGTTCTTCAAGGCCTACATCTTCCGCTCCGACCGGCTGCCGATCTGGCATCGGCCGTTCGCCAACAAATGGCTCAACCTGGCGATCCTCTGGGAGCTCACCCTCCTCCTGCTGGTCGTCTACCTGCCGCCCCTGCAACGCCTGATGGGCACCACGGCGCTGTCGTGGCGCGACTTCGGCCTCGCCCTCCTCTGCGCCGCGACCGTGGTGCCGGTGCTGGAGACGGCGAAGTGGTGGGTGGGCAGGCGGGGTACGCCGGCGCCGCAACCGGCCGCGTGACCATGGCGGGGAGCTCCCCGCCCGGTAGCCGCACCGTGCCCCTTCCACCGCTGCCCATCGACGACCTCCTGCCGGCGATCGGCGAGGCGGTGCAGAGCGCCGGCCTGGCGGTGATCCAGGCGCCGCCGGGAGCGGGCAAGACGACGCGGGTGCCACCGCTCCTGGCCGGAGCGGTCGCCGGCCAGATCCTGGTGCTGGAGCCGCGGCGGGTGGCGGCGCGGGCCGCGGCCCGCCGCATCGCCGAGGAGCAGGGCTGGCAGCTCGGCCGTGAGGTGGGCTACCAGGTGCGCTTCGAGCGGGTGGCGAGCGAGGCGACCCGCGTCCTCGTCGTCACCGAGGGGATCGCCCTCCAGCAGCTGCAGGCCGACCCGCTCCTCGAGGGCGTCGGTGCCCTGGTCTTCGACGAGCAGCACGAGCGCAGCCTCACCGGCGACCTCACCCTCGCCCTCGCTCGCAAGGTGCGCCGCGAGGTCCGCCCAGACCTCGCGCTGGTGGTGATGTCCGCCACCCTGGAGGCCGCGCCGGTGGCCGCCTGGTTGGGCGGCGCGCCCGTCCTCACCAGCGAGGGCCGCCTCTTCCCCGTCGCGGTGAGCCTCGTTTCCCGCCCCGACCCGCGGCCCCTGGCGGCCCAGGTCGCGAGCGCCTCCCGCCGGCTGCTCGCCGCGACCGCGGGCGACCTCCTCGTCTTCCTGCCGGGTGTGGCAGAGATCGAGCGGGCCGCCGCGGCCCTCGCCGACCTCGCCCGCGAGCAGGGCCTTGCCGTCGTGCCCCTCTACGGCGACCTGCCGGCCGAGCAGCAGGACGCGGCGCTGCGGCGCGGAGCGCGGCGGCGGATCGTCCTCGCCACCAACGTCGCCGAGACCTCGATCACCCTCGAGGGCGTGGACGCCGTGATCGATTCCGGGTTGGTCCGCCAGGCCGAGCTCGACCCCGGCTCCGGGCTCGACCGCCTGGTCGTGACCCGCATTTCCCGGGCCTCGGCCGCGCAGCGGGCCGGCCGAGCCGGCCGCCAGGGGCCGGGGACCTGCCTGCGCCTGTGGACCGCCGCGGAGGACGCCTCCCTCGCCGAGCGCACCCTGCCGGAGGTCCGCCGCGTGGACCTCGCCGGAGCAGCGCTGCAGCTCCTGGCCTGGGGGGAGACGGACCTCACCGCTTTCGGCTGGCTGGAAGCGCCCGAGCCGTCCCGGCTCGCGGCTGCCATGGAGCTTCTGGCGCGTCTCGGGGCCACCGCCGGCGGCCGGCTCACGCCACGCGGCCGCAAGATGGCGAGCCTCCCCCTCCATCCCCGTCTCGCCCGCCTGCTGCTCGCCGGTCGCGAGCTCGGCTGCCTCGCCCGGGCCGCCCTCGCCGCGTCCCTGCTTGCCGAGCGCTCGCCGTTTTCCCGCGACGCCACGGCCGGGCCGCCGCCGAGCACCCGCTCGGACCTCCTCGAGCAGGTCGTCGCCCTCGAACGCTTCGAACGCGGTTCTCGCCGGGGCTTCGTCGCGGAGGGGCTCCGTGCCGGCGGCGCCCGCCGCATCCTCGCCGTGCGCGATCAGCTCCTCGGCCTCCTACCCGGCGCGAAGGCCCCCGCAAACGGCGGCGGTGGGGGCGACGACGACACCTTCCTCCGCGGCCTCCTCGCCGCCTTCCCCGACCGCCTGGCCCGCCGCCGAGAGGCGGGCTCCGAGCGCGCCGTGCTGGTCGGGGGGCGGGGTGTGCGCCTGGCACCGGCGAGCGGCGTGCGCAACGCCGAGCTCTTCCTCTGCCTCGACCTCAACGCCGGCCCCCGCGGCGCCCATAGCGAGGCCCTCGTGCGCCTGGCCTCGGCGGTCGAGCCGGAGTGGCTGGCGGAGGTCGCGCCGGAGAGCACCACGGGCAACCTCGAGCTGGCTTTCGACCCCGAGCGCGGGCGGGTGATCGCCTGGGAGCGGCGGCGGTTCCTCGACCTCGTCCTCGCCGAGAAGGAAGTGCCCGTGCCACCGGCGGCCGCCGAGGAGGCCCTGGCGGCTGCCGCGGCAGCTCAGCTCGAGAAGGTCTTGCCGCTGGCCGAGCCCGCCTTCGCCGGCCTTCTCACCCGCCTGCGCTGCCTGCGCAGCTGGATGCCCGAGCTCGCGCTGCCGGCCTTCGCAACCGCAGAGCTCTGCGCCCTCCTCCCCAGCCTCGCCGCCGGCAAGCGTTCCCTCGACGAGCTGCGCCGCCTGCCCTGGCTGGAGGTCCTGCAGGGCCTGCTGAGCCCCAGCCAGCGCGCCGCCCTCGACCGCGAGGCCCCGGAGCGCCTGGTCGTGCCCAGCGGCAGCCTGATCCGGCTGCACTACGAGGAGGGCCGGCCGCCCGTGCTCGCCGCCCGCATCCAGGAGCTCTTTGGCCTCGCCGAGACCCCACGGCTCGCGGCCGGGCGGGTGCCCGTGCTTCTCCACCTGTTGGCCCCCAACGGCCGCCCGCAGCAGGTCACCCAGGACCTCGCGAGCTTCTGGAACGAGGTCTACCCCCAGGTGCGCAAGGAGCTCGCCGGCCGCTACCCCAAGCACGCCTGGCCCAGCGACCCGTGGACGGCCCAGCCCGAGCGCCGGCCCCGGCGCCCCCGGTCGTAGGGGCGCAGTCGGGGTGGGCCTCTCGACCCGCCCGCCAAGGACTGCGTTAGACGGCGGTGCCGGGCCGGTTCGAAACCGGCCCCTACAGATGTTCGTCGCCCACGGAACTACGGCACGGTGAGGCTCCAGGCCGTGGTGTTCCCGCTCTCGAAGCCGTCGGCGAAGAGGGGGATCGAGCCGCAGGCCGCCGCGTCCGGGGCCCCGTCGCAGGTCGGGATGCGCGGGTCGAGGAGGTCCACCACACCGGCGGCGAGCATGCCGTCGGCGCCGTAGGCGTAGGTGTTCGGCTTCTCGTGCACCGCCCGCACCCAGCTCTGGGCGATCACCCCGAAGCCCACCGGGTTGCCGGCGATCGCCGTGTTGAGGTTGAGGTAGAACCAGCCGCTGTTGAAGGGCACCGGCAGGGCGCCGCCACCCACCGCGACCCGCCCGCTCGCTGCCGGCAGGGGCCGCAGCGGGCCGAGGAGGTTGGGGTTCTCCTGCTCGTCGAACACCACCAGCTGGTTCTGGCCGAGGGGGAAGGGTGCCGGTTGGCCCAGAGCGCAGTTGAAGGGTGCGACCGGGCCCTTGGGGTCTCGCCAGTAGAGCAGCGAGGTCTGCTCGCCCGGTGGCGGCAGCTGGCTGAAGCGGGCCCAGAAGACCGAGCCCAGGGGCTCGCGGTTGTCGGCCCCGCCGCTCAGCCGCGCGTAGAAGGTGTACTGGCCCGGCTGGGTACGCGGGTCGCTGGCCGACGCCTCCAGATGCACCAACGGGCCGCCGTCGGCCACGCCGTCGCCAGGGCGCGAGAGCACGTAGTCCCCCACCAGCACGTTCTCGTCCGTCGCCAGGCCCAGGCCGCCGTCGGCGAAGTAGCCGGCGTCACCCGGCTGGGCGAGGGAGCAGGCCCGCATCACGTCCACGGTGAGGAAGCCGCGGGCGACGTTGTCCCCAAGGTCGCGGCCGGCGCAGAGACCGCCGAACACGCTCATCGAGGGCTGGCCGGTGTGCGCCGCTTGGAGATGCGCCAGGAAGCCGGCCGGCAGGGTTGGGACGGGCAGCAGGTCGTCACAGCTGGTGGTGCCGGCGCCGACCCCCGTCGCCGGGTTGAGGGCGAGCGAAAAGAGCCCCACGGGGCTCAGCGTGGTGTTGCTGTGTGAGGTCGCCGGCACCGTGCCAGCGACGAACAGTTGGCGCAGGTCCACCACCATGGCGTCGTAGCCGGTGAGATAGGCGTCCCAGCCGTGGGTGGGTACGGCGAGGTCGGTCCACAGCGTGAAGTGAACGATCACCGGCGCTTCCCCACCGTTGAGCACCGAGAGCGTGGTCGTCGCGCCCTGGGGAGCCGCCAGGTCGACCTCGAAGTACGGCAGCAGCAGCGTCGCCGCGGGGACGGCGTCGAGGGAACCGATCACGGCCTGCGCCGCCGGGGCGGCGAAGGCGAAGACGGTCGCCAGAAGGAGGACGCGGGCCCGGCGTTGCCAAGCCCATCTCCCCTGGGCCGGGAGCGAGACGAAGCGGCGGATTGGGTGTGTCGTCATCGCAGGGCCTCCTCAGGAGCACGCCGCCGGGTCGGGCGCGCCGTCACAGTTGGGCAGCAAGCGGTCCTGATCGTCGGCGGCCGTGAAGAGCAGTTTGGCGTCGGTGCCGCTGAACGTGGTTCCGGGGCCGCTGACCTGGACGTGAACCCAGCTCTGCAGCAGGGGTTCGAAGGGGACGGCGCTGCCGACGACGGTGCTGTTGAGGTTGAGCAGCATCCAACCGCTCGCCATGGCGACGGGAAAGTCCGGCCCATCGAGCGTCACCTCGCCGGCAGCGGCGGGAAAGGCGACCACCGAGGTGCCAGGCACCGGCGGCGAGAACGGGCTGGTCTCTGGCACGTCGACGTTCTCCTGCTCGTCGAAGATCGCGATCTGGTTGTTGGCGAGTGGAAAAGGGGAAGGCCAGGTCAGCGCGCAGGAGAACGGGCTGATGGTCCGCTTCGGATCCCGCCAGTAGAGGATGCGGGTCGATTCCGGGCCGCCGTCCGGCGCGGTGTAGGGCAGCCAGTAGTGCGTGCCGAGCGGCTCGCGGTTATCGGCACCGCCGCTCGCGCGGGCATAGAAGGTGTACCGACCCGGCTGCGTCCGCGGGTCGGTGCTCGAGGCCTCGATGTGCACCAGCGGACCGCCCTCGGCCCGCTGGTTGGCGGGGTCGAGGAAGACGTAGTCCCCCACCAGCACGTTCTGGTTGGTCGCCGCGCCGGCGCCACCGTTGACGAAATAGCCGCCGTCGCCGGGATGGTCGAGCACGCAGGAACGCACCACGTCGATCGTCAGGGAGCCCCGCGCCACGTTGTCACCCAGGTTGCGGCCGCCGCAGAGGCCGCCGAAGAAGATGGGAGAAGGCTGGCCGGTGTGAGCGAACCGGATGTGATCGAGAAAGCTCGGGGGCAGGGGCGGCAGCGGCAGCTGCCCATTGCACGAGGCCGAGCCGGGCCCCACGCCGGTCTCGGCGTTGGAGCTCAGCGAGTAGTCACCGACCGGGCTCACCCCGATGTCGTTGTGCGAGGTCGGCGGCACGGTGCCGGCGAAGAACAGGGCCGCGAGGTCGACGCGCAGGGAGTCGAAGCCGGTGAGATAGGCGTTCCAGCCCGTGCTGACCACGCCGAGGTCCGTCCATAGCGTGAAGTGCGCGATGACCGGCTGATCGCTGGTGTTCATCACCGTGATCAAGGTCCGCATCCCTTGCACGTCGTTGAGGTCCACCTCGAAGTACGGCAGCAGGAGCGTGGCGGCAGGTACGGCGTCGAGGGTGCCGATCTCGGCCGCGCCGGGTGGCGCTCCAGCGAGCACCAGGCCCGCGGTGAGCAGAAGAGTCCACGGTCGTCGCATCAGGCGTTCTCCGCGCTCCCGGGCGGCTGTCCGGCCCGGGAGCTCTCTTTTTCAGTTGCTACGATTCTTTCCAATTCTAGCGTTGGGGTCCATCCCGTCCTTGTCTATGCGCGAACCGCGGGCCGGGATGGTCAGCCGTCGCCGCATCGGGGTGGCGTTGCTGCTACCCTGCCGGCATGTTCAGCGAGCTTCGCGGCCAGCTGCGCACCGCGGCCCGCCAGCTCGGGCGCAGCCCGGGCTTCAGCCTGGCGGCGATCGGCGTCCTGGGCCTCGCGATCGGCCTCAACGTGACGCTCTTCAGTGTCGTCGAGGCAGTCGTCCTGCGACCCCCGGCGGTGAGGGACCCGGGGGGCCTCTATGCCGTCTACCGGGCAGCCCCCGGCGAGCTGCTCGCCGAGGCCCCGCTGGCGACGGCGGACGTCCTCGACCTCGCCGCCGGCTCGCCGTTCGCCGCCACGCTCGCCTACGCCTACCGGCCGATGATCCTCGAGCACGCGGCGGAGCACCGCCTGGTCCTCGGCGTCGTGGCTACCCCCAACCTGTTCGGCGAGCTCGGCTTGCGGCCGGCCCTCGGCCGCTTCTTCCAGCCAGCCGAGGAGAGGAGTCTCCACGGCGAGACCGGTGCCCTGCCCGAGGTGGTCCTGTCGTACCACGCCTGGCAGCACCGCTGGGCGAGCGACCCGGCCGCCCTCGGCGGCTCGCTGCGGATCAACGGCGCCGAGCACCGCATCGTGGGCGTTGCGCCGGAGAGTTTCCCCGGCCTCACCCGCGGCGTCGCCCCCGAGGCCTGGCTGCCCCTCGCGCTGCCGCGGATGGCCCCCACCGGTGCGCGCGAAGCCCTCTGGCTGTGGACGGTAGGGCGCGCGCTACCCGGCAAGAGCCCGGCGGCGATCCAGGCGGAGCTGGACGCCCTCGCGACGCGGGTCAGCAGTGAGCAGCCGGCCGGGGCCCCCGCCCTCGCCTGGACGGCCACCCCGCTCGCCGCCGTCCGCATCCTCCCCGCCCTCGACGCCCGCCTGGGCGGAGCGGCGGCCCTCGTCCTCGTGCTCGTCGGCCTCGTCCTCCTCGTCGCCTGCTCCAACGTCGCCCATCTCGTCCTCGCCCGCGGGCTCTCCCGGCAAGGTGAGCTCGCCACCCGCCGGGCGCTCGGCGCCAGCACCGGGGCCCTGCTGCGCCAGCTGCTCGCCGAGAGCTTGCTGCTGGCGCTGGCCGGCGGTGGCCTGGGGTTGGGCTTCGCTGCCCTCGCCAACGCCGCCCTCGGCCGGCTGCGGCTGCCCCTCCCCGTGGACCTCGACCTCGGTCTCGCGATTGACGGCCGCGTGCTCCTCTTCACCCTCGGGGCGAGCCTCCTCGCCGCCCTCGCTTCCGGCCTGGCGCCGGCCCTGGTCAGCGCCCGCGCGGCGCCCGGCAACCTCCTGCGTGCCGGCACGGCGACTCACGGCCGCGGCCAGGCCCGCCTCGGCGGCCTGCTGGTGGTGGCCGAGCTCGGCCTGACCGCGGTGCTCCTGGTGGACGCCGGCCTCGCGGCGCGGAGCCTCGCCCGCGCCCACCTCGTCGACCCCGGCTTCGATCCCCGAGGTGTCGCGGTGCTGACCCTCGCCCCCCGCCTCCAGGGCTACGACGCGGCGCGAGCCGCCGAGCTCGAACGTCGCCTGGAGGACGCCGCGCGTGCTCTCCCCGGCGTCGAGGCAGCAGGCTTCGCGAGCCACCTGCCGCTGACCATCGAGGCCCGCTTCGACGAGCTGGCCGCCGAGCCACCAGCGCTGCCCGCCGAGCGCTGGCCGCGGATCGACAGCGCCCTGGTGGGGCCGGGCTACTTCGCGGCGCTCGGCATCCCCCTGCTCAGCGGCCGGCCCTTCACCGCGGACGACCGCGACGGCGCACCCCGGGTGGCGGTGATCAACGCCAGCCTGGCCGAGAGGCTCTGGCCAGCGACCTCGGCCCTCGGCCAACGCCTGCGCGTGCGCGGCGTCGCCGAGAGCCTGGAGGTGGTGGGCGTGGTGGCCGACGGCAAGTACCGCACCCTCGGCGAGGCGCCGCGGCCCTTCCTCTACCGGCCGCTGCGCCAAGAGCGGGGTGTGGCCACCAGCGCCAGCGGCGAGATCTCCAGCGGCTCCGTGAGCCTCGTGGTGAAGAGCCACGGCGCCGAGGCCGCCACCCTCGCCGCCCTCCGTGACCTCGTCCGCGGCCTCGACCCCCAGCTCGCCATCGCCCGCCTGGAGCCGCTCCGGCAGACGCTCGGCCTCACCCTCTTCCTGCCCCGGCTGCTCGCCGTGCTCTTCCTGCTCTTCGGCGGCCTGGGCCTGGTGCTCGCCGTCTCCGGCCTCTACGGGCTCTCGGCCCTGGTCGCCGGCCAGCGCCAGCGGGAGATCGCCGTGCGCATCGCCCTCGGGGCGAGCCAGGCGCAGGTGCTGCGGCTGGTGGGGCGCCGCCGGCTGTGGGAGGTCGCCCTCGGGCTCGGGCTGGGGCTCGCCCTGGCCGCCGCCAGCACCGGGGCCCTCCGCGCCCTGCTCTACGGCCTGAGCCCGCTCGATCCGCCGACCTTCGCCGTGGCCACCGGCCTGCTCGCCGCGGCGGGGGTGGCGGCGGCGCTGCTGCCAGCACTGCGGGCCAGCCGCCAGGCCCCGGCCCGCCTGTTGGCCGGCAACTGACTCAGACCGGCACGCCGGCCTCGCCACTCACCACGGCCAGGAAGCCCCCGCCCTCGGCCAGCATCACCCGGTCTCGCCCGGCGGCCTTGGCGTGGTAGAGGGCGCCGTCGGCCCGCGCCACGAGGTCGCTCAAGGAGGTGTCGGACGACGCGAGCGCCGCCGCCCCCACGCTGGCGGTCACCCGGAGGGTGGTGCCCTGCGGCCCGCGGTGGACCAGCTCGCGCAGCGCGCTCCACGCTCGCCGGCCGGCCTCGGCCGCACCCTCATGGTCAGTCTCGGGGAGCAGCATGGCGAGCTCCTCGCCACCGTAGCGAGCCGCGACGTCCGCGGCCCGCGCCAGCCGCTGCAGCTCACGGCCGACGGCGGCGAGGACGCCGTCGCCCACCAGGTGACCGTGCTCGTCGTTGAGCCGTTTGAAGTGGTCGAGGTCGACCAACAGCAGGGCGAGGGGCCGGCGGTGCCGGCGGGCCCGCGCCAGCTCCTCGGCGAAACGCTCCTCGAGGTGGCGGCGGTTGGCGAGGCCGGTAAGGGCATCGGTGCGCGCCAGGCGGGCAAGCTCGGCGTTGGCGGCCTGGAGCTCGCTCTGCGCCCGCAGCAGGGCCTCCTGGGCCTCGCGCTCCACCGTCACATCGCGCAGCACCACCACGCTGCCACCCGCCGCCTCCTCGCCTTGAAGCTGCGAGCGGTGGACCTCCACCCGCCGGCCGCCCGCCACGGTCAGCAACGAGCCATTGGCGAGCTCGGCCGGCAGCTCGAGAAGCTCGCCCAGCGGGCGGCCGAGGGCCTCCGTCGCCTTCTCCCCCAGCAGGCGCCGCGCCGCCGGGTTGAGGTCCACGGCGCGGCCGCGGTCGTCGACCGCGATGATGCCGTCACGCAGGCTCTCGATGGCGACGCCGCGGGCCATCGGCGTCAGCTCGAGCAGGCGGTGGCGCAGCACGGCCCAGCCGATGAAGGCGAAAGCAATGGCGAAGGAGGCGGGGGTCGGGTCCACGGGCAGCGGGTTGTGACCGCTCAGCTGCAACACGTTGCCGGCAGCCACCGTCGCCGGGCCGGCGATCACCGCCACGAGCGAGGCGCGGTAGTGCGGCGAGGCGGCGAAACGCGAGGCGAGGAAGATCACCCCGAGGACGCACAGCCCGTAGCTGTAGACCGTGTGGATGCGAAAGAGCGGCCCGTAGACGATCACCGGCTTGAGGACGCCGCCGGTCATCGATTGGTAGCTGCGCCAGAAGAGGTGGTGGGCCTCGTTGGTGAGCACCATGGCGATGGTGAAAGCGGGCACGGCGAGGAGGGCGGCGAGCGCCTTGGCGGTGGCCCAGGCCTTGCGGCCGGTGGCCGCCATAGCGACGCCGAACCAGGCGACGGGCGTCGTGGCGATGCCCAGATATTGCAGCTGGCCCAGCAGGTCACGCCAGCTGGCGTCATTCATCACGTAGTAGAAGCCCTGCCCGGCGCACCACCAGGCCACGGTGAGGCCGAGGCCGACCAGCCACGGCCACGCTGGCCCCCGCCGCCGGCGCCAGGCGTAGGCGGCCACGCTCAGGCTGAGCGCGACGCCCAGCAGCGAGGGCAGCATGTAGGAGAGCCGCAGCAGCATTGTCGGCGAAGCTCGCGCGGAGTATAGCCGTCCTCTGGGCGAGCCAGGCGGCGCTATGATCCGGCCTCGACCATGCCTCGCACAGGGCCTCTCCCGGGCCGCGCCGCGACCCCCGTTGCGCTCGCCATTGCGATCGTCGTCGCGATCCTCTGCCTCGGCCTCTGCGCCGCGCCGTTGCCGGCCGCCTCGCCGAGCGCGTCGTCACCGGCCGCGCCGTCACTGGCCGCGCGGGTGGGCGACGAGGCGGGCCGCTGGCTCGTCCGCTCCTTCGGCACCCGCGACCTCGAACGCCTGGGCGCCGGGGAGCTGGGGCCGCAGGTCTTCGCCGTCGCCCGTTCCCCCACCGGCCTCACCTACCTGGCCAACAACTACGGCGTCGTGGAGCTCGACGGCCACCGCTCCCGGCTGCTGCGCGTCCAGCCCGGCCGGATCGCCCTCTCGCTCGCCTTCGACGCCGCGGGCCGCCTGTGGGTCGGCGGCTCCGGCGTCTTCGGTCGCCTGGAGCCCGGCGCCGACGGCGACCTCCACTTCGTCTCCTGGCTCGATCGCCTGGCGCCGGAGGACCGCGCCTTCACCGATGTCTGGACGGCGGTCGCCGCGCCGTTCGGCGTCGTCCTGCGCGCTCCCGAGCGGCTCTTTCTGGTGCAGGGCGAGGAGGTGAAGGCCTTCCGGCCGCAGGGGATCTTCGGCACCTCGGGTGGCCTGGTCAACGGGCGGTTCTTCCAACGCGATACGGCCGCCGGCCTCCTCGAGCTGCGCGCCGACGGGCTGCACGCCGTGCCCGGAGGCGAGCACTTCGCAAAGACCCGCGCCTTCGTCTTCCTGCCGGCCGCGGACGGCCGCCTGCTGGTGGGAACGCGCGAGGAAGGCTTCTGGATCGTCGACCCGGACGGCCCACTGACGACACCCCTGGTCCGCTGGCCCACCGCGATCGACGGGCTCTTGGCAGAAGCGCAGCTCTACACCGGGGCCGCCCTCGGCGACGGCACCTACGCCATCGGCACTCTGCGCCGGGGCGCCTTCGTGCTGGATCGCGACGGCCGCCTGCGCCGCCGGCTCGACCGCGCCCGCGGCCTGGTGGACGACAACGTGCTGGCGCTCACCGCCGACGCCGCCGGCACCCTCTGGCTGGGCCAGGGTCGCGGCCTCAGCCGCGTCGACCACCCGGGGCTCAGCCGCTTCGCCGAGGACACCGGCCTGCCGGGTTCGGTCGAGAGCCTGGCTCGCTACGCCGGTAGCCTCTACGCCGCCACCTCGCAAGGGGTCTACCGGCTGGTCCCGGCGAGCGCCGCCAACGAGGAAGCCCACCTCGAGCTGGTGCCCGGCCTCGGCGCCCAGGCCTTCGACCTGCTGGCCACCGACCGCTCGCTCCTCGCCGGCACCATCAACGGCACCTTCGAGCTCGCCGCGACGGGCCTCTCTCAGCTCTCGACGACGCAGACCAACCGGTTGCTGGCCCTCGATCCGGCCGGCGGCGAGGTGCTCCTCGCCACCCTCAACGGCCTTGCCGCGCTGGTGCGGGAGGGCGGCGCCTGGCGCCTGCTGGAGCCGGCCACGGAGATCGCCGGCGAGGTCTCCGACCTGCGCGTCGGCCAGGGCGAGCTGTTCGCCACCACGCCCTTCGGCACCGACCTGCTCCACCGCGCCGCCGTCCCCCGCCTCGGCGGCGCCGGGCCACGGCTGGTGCTCGGCGCCGTGCGCACGGCGAGCGCTGAGGCCGGTCTCACTGACTTCGCCACTCCGCTCGCCCTCGGCGACCGCGTGGTGATCGGTACGGCAGGCCACATCCTCACGCCCGGTGAGGGCGGTCAATGGGTGCGGGACGAGGCCCTCGAAGCCTGTCTCGGGCCTGCCGCGGCGGACCTCTCCCGGCTCGTCACCATCGGGCCAGGGCGCTTTCTCGTAGGCGCCGGCCGGCGCGTGCTGCTGCTCCGCGAAGAGGCCGGCAGGCTGCTGGTGAGCCCGGCGATCCCGGGCTTCCCCGAGGCCGGGAGGGTGCTCGCCCTCTACCCCGAGCCGCCGGGCACGCTGTGGGTGGGGACCGACGAGGGCCTCTTCCGCTTCGATCCTCAGGCCGAGGCGGCGGCGCCGGCGCCGCGCGCCGTGCGCGTGCGGGACCTCGCCGGGCCGCGGGGCGACGTCCTGTGGTGGGCGGACCCGGCCTCGCTGGTGGCGGCCCAGGGCCTGCCAGCGCCGCTGCCGGCCACCGCCCGCGCCCTGCGCGTCGAGGTCGCGATCCCCTGGGACGATCAGCCGCAACGAGCCCGCTTCCGCTCCCGCCTGCTGCCGCTCGAGGCCGAGCCCTCCTCGTGGTCCGCCGTGCCCTGGCGGGAGTTCACCAACCTGCCGAGCGGCGACTTCAGGCTCGAGCTCGAGGCCCTCGGGGCGGAGGGTGAGGCCCTGGCGCCCACCAGCCTCGCCTTCCGCATCCTCCCCTTCTGGTGGGAGACCTGGTGGTCCCGTGCCGCCTTCGTCCTCGCGCTGGCCAGCCTCGGGCTCGCCTTCGCCCGCTGGCGCTCGGCGCAGCTGCGGCGGCGCAACCTGCAGCTCGAGGCCCTCGTTACCCAGCGCACCGAGGAGCTCCGCGAGGCCTCGTTCACCGACCCGCTGACGGCAGCGCGCAACCGCCGCTACTTCACGGCCAGCATCGAACCCGAGCTGGCCCGCGCCGCGCGTGCCGGGGGCGAAGACCTCGTCTTCCTGCTGATCGACCTCGACCACTTCAAGCAGATCAACGACCGCTGGGGCCACGCCACCGGCGACGCCGTGCTGCGCCAGGCGGCGGACCGCCTGCGCGCCACGATGCGGCCCTCGGACCTGCTGTTCCGCTGGGGCGGCGAGGAGTTCCTGCTGGTCGCCCGCGACCTACCCCGCGAGCGGGCCGAGGACGTCGCCGGCCGGGTGCTGGGGGCGATCGCCGGCAGCGCCTTCGCGCGCGCCGGCGGCGAGCCGCTGGCGGTCACTGCCTCGGTGGGCTGGGCCCCCTTCCCCCTCGACCGCGAGCAGCCGAGCGGGGCGAGCGTCGCAGCCGTCCTCGAGCTCGCCGACCGCGGCCTCTACGCCGCCAAGGCCGCCGGCCGTGCCTGCGCCGTAGGGCTGCTGCCCCTGGCAGCGGCCTCCGAGCCGCCGGCGGCGCTCGAACCAGGCTTCGGCGAGCTCCGCTTCGAGCGCCGGCTCAGCCGTATGGGCACGCCGAGACGTCAGTTCTCATAGAAGCTGGTCGCCGTCCGCACGCCGGCCCACTGCGCCGGCCCCAGCACCTGCCAGGCGCCGCTCTGCGGGTCGACGGCGTGCAGTCGCGAGTTCTGGAAGGCCAACAGGTAGTCACCGAGCGGTGCCAGGGCCGTGTCCCCGCCCCAAGCTGGACCACCCAGCACCTGCCAGGAGCCATCCTGGCTGCTCACCCGGTGCAGGCGGTCGTTCTGGATGATGTAGAGCCAGCCCCGCAGCGCCGCCATCGAGGTCGCCCCCGTCCAGGCAGCCTTGCCGAGGGCCTGGCGGCTTCCCGTCTTCGGGTCTACCCGATAGAGGTAGTCCCCCTGGGTGGCAAAGAGATCACCTCCCAGAGCGGCGAGCGTCACCCGGCCACCCCAGTCCTCGACGCTGAAGGTCGGGCTGTCCGGCAGCGCCAGGGGCAGCCGCTGTAGACGCGAACCGGCGACGACGAAGAGGCTGTCACCCAGGCCGGCCATCGCCGTCACGTCCGTCCAGGTCCGCGAACCCACTCGGGTTGCGACGTCGAGCCCGGGATCGATCTCCTGGAGGAGGCCGCTCCTGAAGCCGTAGAGGCGCCCCAGCAGAGGCGCGGTGGGCCCGCTCCAGCCGGAGAAGGCCGCGACCACCTCTGCGCGCTCTCCGGTGAACGTGTCGACCCGGAAGAGTCTCCCCTGGTGAACGGTCCACAGCCGCAAGGTCGTGCGCAGCGCGAGGACGTCAGGCAGCGACGGAGCCAGCGGCTCCGCGGCGCCGAGGCATGGAGACCTCGTCTTCGGCGGCGTCCGCTGCCAGCCGTAGCCCATGATCGAGCAGCAGTCGTAGGGGCCGATCGGGCGAGCGAAGTCCCTAGCCTCGGTGCGGATGGTGTATTGGTCGTTCTTGCTCAGCGCCTCGGGGATCACCACGACGTCATCGCGGTCGGGCCGCTGGTGCTCGTGGTGCAAGCCGAGAGCGTGGCCGATCTCGTGGGCCACGGTGGCCGTCGCCGCCTGGGCCTCGGTCTGGCAGGGTGGCCACACCGAGACGGCGGCCGCGCAGAGGATCACCTGCTCGCCACCCCGGCGCCCGATCGAGGATGAGCAGCCTCCGGGGTCGTGCTGGAAGACCACGGAGTCTCGCTCGGCCGTTCTCGGCACCAGGCGAACGAAGGGGCTCGCGTTCCACAGCTCGATCGCCGCCATGACGATGGGCCGCTTTTCGGCGAGGGAGGCGTCGATGCGGTACGGCAAGCGCAGTCCCGGCCAGAACCACTCCTTCTTGACGTTGACCAGTCCCATTGGGAACCCTCCATGCGGAAGAGCGTCCAGCTCGCGGCTCGGATGCCGGCGCGGCGCCAGGCTCCGACCGGAAGTCAGCTACTAGAGACTCACCTAGTTTTGAACGTATGTTATATCAAACTTCCATACCTGTCAAGACACTTATCACCGGAAAGAGGCCCGCGGATTGCCAGGGGGAGGTGGAGCGTGCTTTGAGCAGGCGCCCGGCGCCTCGGGTCGGCGCTACCCTGCGTCGCCGGCGGAGGGCAGAGCGCGCAGGGCCGCCAGGTGGCGGGCAGCGGCGCCGAGGAGGCTCGCCACCTCGTCGCGGTTGCGCAAGTCGGCGAGGTCGAGGCGATGGCGGCGGCCGTCGTGGGTGCTGATCTCGGCGTAGCGCTCGCCGAGGTCGACGGCGGCGAGCTCCGTCCAACGGGCGGCGAAGGTGCGCTTGAACCGCTTGCCCAGCCGCAGGCCTTCGGCGTCGAGGTGGAGGCCACGGCGGCGTTGGGCCCAGGCTGCGAGGCGGCCGTGTGCGAGCCCGGCGGCGAGCGTGATGACGGCGGTCAGAATCAGCGGCCGGCTCCAGTGGTGGGTCTCGTGCCAGCGCTCGAAGACCTCCAGGGCGATCACCGCGGCAGCCGTCACCTCGCCCCAGTCTGGGCCGTGGTGGTGCGCGGCCTCGCCTGCGGCGGGCAGCGGGCGACGGCTGGCGCGCACCTCGGCGACGAGGCTGCGGATCAAGAGGACGCTGGTCACGATCTCGGCCACGGCGAGGAGGAGGGCCCAGCCATGGGCGCCGTGGCGCAGGGCCGAGACGCCGGCGAAGAGCAGCGGGATGGCGGGGATCAGGTGCTGCACCTTCTGGCCGAAGAGGGCGCGTTCCCGCCGCCGCGACAGCAGGCGGGCGAAGCCTGCCGGCGGCACTGGCGCGCCGGCCAGAGCGGCACCAGCCGGCGCCGGCTCGGCCTCTGAGGCCGGGCTCACCGGCAGCGGAGCGCTCACGTCCTCGGCCAAGATCGGTTCTCTAGGCTGGTTCGCCGAGGGCAGCCGCGACGGCCGCGAGGAGAGCTCCCGAGGCGAGCAGGCGGCGGGCGGCGAGGAGGTCACCGTCCAATGGGCGGTCCGCCACCACCGGTGGCGCCACGGCGCGGACGGCGAGGTAGCCAGCGCCGGTGCCACGGCCGAGCCGGGCGCTGAGCGCCGGGCGGCGCTCGGGCGCCACCGCCGCCGCAAAACGGCAGAGCTCGTCGGCGCCAGCCGGCGGCAGCGCGGCGTCGCGCCGGGGCGCGAGATCCATCCCCAGCCGCCAATCGAAGGCCTGGGCCGTCACCAGCAGCTCGATTGCCAGCACGGCCTGGGAGTTGGCCAGCACGGTGCGCAGCTTGCGGCCGCCGATCGTCGCCATCGAGTTGTGGTCCTCGGCGTTGGCGGCGGTGGGGATCGAGTCGACGGCGGCCGGATGGCAGAGCACCTTGTTCTCGGAGACCAGGCCGGCGGCGCCGTACTGCAAGATCATCAAGCCGGACTGGATGCCACGGTTGGCCGCCAGATTGGCCGGCAGGCCGCGGCTCTGGTGGGCGTCGAGCAGCAGCTGGGTGCGCCGCTCGGAGATGTCCGCCAGCTCGGCGACGGCGATCGCCAGGGCGTCGGCAGCGAGGGCCACCGGCTGGCCGTGGAAGTTGCAGGCCGAGTACGAGGCCCGTTGGTCGCCGCGATAGCCCGCCGGCCAGTTGGCGCGAAACTCCAGGTCCCAGGGCGGCTCGCCGTGCTTCTCACCGCTCTCGCCAGGAAAGAACAGCGGGTTGTCGGTGGCGGCGTTGATCTCCCGCCAGGCCACCTCGCGGGCGTAGGCGATGGCGTCCCGGCTGGCGCCGTGGACGGCCGGGGCGCAGCGCAGGGAGTAGGGGTCCTGCACGGCGCCGGCGGAGTCGAGCAGGCGGCTGCCGGCGAGCAGACGGCGGAAGTGCGCGGCGCTCGCGATCTGGCCCTGCTGGCCGCGGGCCTGGTGGATCTTGGGGTCGAAGGCACGGGCGCAGCCGCAGACCACCTCGACGGCCATCGCGGCGGCGATGTCGGCGGCGGCGGCGAGGGCCTCGGCGTCGACCACGGCGAGGGCGAGGAGGGCCGCCGCGAAGGTGGCGCCGTTGATCAGCGCCAGGCCCTCCTTGAAGCTCGGCACCGGCGGCGTGCAACCGAGGTCGGCGGTAAGGCCGGCGGCCGGGCGGGGCGCGAAGCGACCGCCGTGGCGGCCCGTCGCCACCTCCTCCGGCGTGCGCGCCACCTCGTAGCGGCCCTCGCCGAGGAGGACGCCGAAGGTATGAGCGAGCGGGCAGAGGTCGCCGCTCGAACCCACCGAGCCGTGCAGGGGCACCAGCGGCACGATGCCGCGGTTGAGCAGCGCGGCGACGGCCTCGACCATCTCGCGGCGCAGCCCCGAGTGGCCCTTGAGGAAGGTGTTGAGGCGCAGGGCGAGGACGGCCCGCACCACCTCGGCCGGGTAGTAGCTCGCCGGCTCGTCGGCATCGGGGCCGACGCCAGTGCCCACGGCATGCGAGAGCAGCAGGTTCGCCTGCAACTGCGCGAGGCCCTCGGGGGCGATGGGGATGTCCTTGAACTCGCCGAAGCCGGTGGTGACGCCGTAGTCCTGCACCGGCCGGGGGGCCGCCGGGTCGGCGGCGTGGCGGGCGTAGCTCGCGGCGTAGTCGCTGGCGATCCCGGCGACCAACGCCGCCGCCCGCTCGACGCGGGCGAGGCCCGCCGGGGCGAGCTCGACGCGCACCCGCGGGTCGCGGGCGAGCCGCGCCAGCGCTGCGAGGCTCAAGTCCTCACCGGAGAGGACCACCGTCTCCTGGCTCATCGGCGCGCCCTCCACCTCAACCGTCCGCCGTTCGCGCGATGTCGGCGAGCATCTGGCGCACCGCCGCCACCAGCTCGCGACGCGGCACCTCGCGCTGGCCGGGCCGGGCCTCCAGCCACTCGGCGCGGCTCTCCACCTTCTGCGCCTTGCGGCGGCCGACCTCCATGTCCTTGAGCGTCACCACGCCGCGCTCGGCCTCGTTCGAGCCGTAGAGCAGCACCACCGGCACGCCGCATTGGTCGGCGTACTTCACCTGCTTGCCGGGTGAGCGGGCCTCCCCCAGATAGAGCTCGGTGGGGATGCCAGAGCGACGCAGCTCGAAGGTCATCGCCAGGTACTCGTCGGTCAAGCCGGGGTCCATCGCCGTCACCAGCACCTCGGCCGTCGAGCGCCGCAGCTTGAGCCGGCCGAGGTGGACGAGGGCGGCGAGCAGGCGGTCGACCCCCATCGAGGCCCCCGTCGCCGGCACTGCCTCGCCGAGGAAACGCATCACCAGGCCGTCGTAACGGCCGCCGCCGAAGACCGAGCCGAACTGCGGCGCGTCCTGGAGCACCGCCTCGAAGACGGGCCCGGTGTAGTAGGCGAGGCCGCGGGCGATCGAGAGGTCGAGGGCGACCTGCTCGTCGCCGTAGCCCAGGGCGGCGAGATGGCGGGAGATGCGCGCCACGACCTCGATCTCCTCGGCTGCGCCCTCGACGCCGATGAAGAGCTCGCGCAGCTGGTCGAGCACCTCGGCTCGCAAGGGCGAGCGGACGGCGAGGAAGGCCTCGATGCGGTCGACCTGCGAAGAGGCGAGGCCGAGGCCCTGGATGCGATCGCCGGACTCGTCGAAGTAGCCGCTGGTGAGCTCCAGCCGCACCTTCTCGGCGCCCACCTTGTCGAGCTTGTCGAGCACCCGGAAGACGTCCGTCGCCCGCTCGCCGGCGATGCCGGCGAAACGCAGCAACAGGTTGAGCACGGCCCGGCTCGAGAAGCGGACGAGGAAGGCGCCCTCCCCCACCAGCGCCGCCAGGGTGTCGCACATGCCGGCGATCACCTCGGTGTCCGCCACCTCGGAGGGCACCCCCACCGAGTCGAGGTCGAATTGGGTGAACTCGCGGAAGCGGCCGGGGGCCGGCTTGTCGGCCCGCCACACCGGCGCCACCTGGTAGCGCCGGAACGGCCGTGGCAGCTCGGCCCGGTACTGGGCGATCACCCGCGCGAGCGGCACCGTGAGGTCGAAGCGCAGGCCCAGCTTCTCGCCCTCGGGGTTCGCCACCGTGAAGATCGAGCTCTGCGCCTCCTGCCCCGCCGAGCCGGTGAGCACGTCGAGGTACTCGACGGCCGGCGTCGACAGTGGCACGAAACCGTAGCCCTCGTAGACCTTGCGGACCTGGTCGATCATCCACTGCCGGGCGAGCATCTGCTCCGGCATCAAGTCGCGCAGGCCGCGCGATAGCCGCGGCTCGACGAGCCCCGGGTTGGTTTCCTCGGACATCCCTTCTCTCCTTGGACGCGGTGCCCGCCTAGCGGGCGAGCAGCAGGTTGGAGCTGAAGCGCTCCGCCCCGTCCAGCCAGGTGCGGGTGAGCTCGAAACCGCTCTGCTGCGCCAGCTCGGTGACCCGCGCGCGGTCGAACTTGTACGAGCTCTCGGTGTGGATGCTCTCCCCCGCCGCGAAGTCGAGCTCCAGGCCCAACGCCGCCAGGGGCACCCGCTGTGCCACCCGGCTCACCAGGTGCATCTCGACCCGGCCCAAGGCTGGATCATAAACCGCCCGGTGCGCGAACTGCCGCAGGTCGAAGCCGGCGCCGAGCTCACGGTTGAGGCGGGCGAGCAGGTTGAGGTTGAAGGCCGCCGTCACCCCCAGCGGGTCGTCGTAGGCGGCCTCCAGCACCGCCGGCTCCTTCTTGAGGTCGGCGCCCAGGAGGAGGCCGTCCCCCGGCGCCAGCGCCGCGCGCACCGCGCGCAGCAGCTCGGCCGCCGCCGGCGGCTCGAAATTGCCGATCGTCGAGCCGAGGAAGACCACGAGGGTCCGCGTTCCGGGCGGCGCCGGCAGGCGCTCGGCGACGAGACGCAGGCCGGCCTCGAAGCCGGCCTCGCAGGCCGTGATAGTGAGTCGTGCATAGCGCTGGAGGAGATCGATCGCCGAGCGTTCGAGGGCCGAGGCCGAGACGTCGATCGGCACGTACTCGAGCACCGCCTGGCGGTCGAGGAAGGCGCGCAGCAAGTGACGGGTCTTGCTGGCGCTGCCGCTGCCCAGCTCGACGAGGCGGACCGGACCCCCTATCTCGGCGGCGATCGAGCCGGCCTCGTGGGCGAGGATCTCGGCCTCGGCGCGGGTCGGATAGTACTCGGGCAGGCAGCAGATCGCCTCGAAGAGATGAGAGCCGAGCTCATCGTAGAAATACTTCGGCGGCAGCGATCTGCGGGCTGCCCCCAGGCCCGCGCGGACATCGGCGGCGAGCTCTTCGCCAGCGGCCTCGGCAGCCGTGCGGTGCAGGGTGTAGCGCGAGTTGGGAGGTGCCGCGGCAGCAGCCAGAGCGGACGTGGCGGTGGCGGTCTCGGGGTTCATCGGAAGTGGCGGGTTTGGCCGCACAACGAACGGAGATGGCCCTGCACTTCCGAAAATCCGCAGGGGCCGCCGTTCGCTGTGCGCGGAAGTCTACCATCCGCTCGCGGCCGAGAAAGCGCCGCTCAGGAGGGGATGAGCTCGCCCGCCGCCCGCGACGCGAAGGCCCGCTCCAGCGTTGCGCCGAGGCCCTCGAGCTGTACCGGCTTGGCCACGAAATCGTCGAAACCGGCGCGCCGGCAGCTCTCGCGGGTCGCCGCCGTCACGTCGGCGGTGATCGCGATCAGCCAGGGCGCCGCAGCAGCCCAGCGCTGGCGGATTCGCGCGGCCGCCGCCAGGCCGTCGAGCTCGGGCATCTGGAGGTCGAGGAGCACCACCGGGTAGAGGTGAAGGCCGAGAGCGTCGAGCGCCTCGCGGCCGTTGGCGACCACGTCGGCACGGTAGCCCAACCAGTCGAGCATCATCACCACCACCTGCTGGTTGACCGGGTTGTCCTCGGCGACGAGGATGCGCGCCCCGGGGACCGGCGGCCCGGCCTTGGCTGCGGGTGCGACATCGGCCTCCTGGGAGGCGGTCGCGCCGACGGCACTCTCCAGCGCCTCGCGCAGGGCGGCTGCCTTGACGGGCGTGAGGAGCTTGGCGGCGGGCGGCCGGGGCAGCCAACGCTCCGCCTGCTCGCGGGCGTTCAGCGGGCAGAGGAGCACGACGGGCAGAGGGGTTCGCGCCAGCAGGCCTTCGACCTCCGCCGGCAGCCTCGCCGGCTCGCCCGACGCCGGAGCGAGCGGGGACAAGCCGACGCAGACCACCTCGGCGCCGGCGTCGGCCAGTGCAGGCCGGGGCGGGGCCGCCTCGGCAGCCCAGGGGAGCACGGTAAAACCCCAGCCGGTCAGGAGCTCCGCCGCCGTCTCGAGCGTGAAGGCGGGCCCGCCCGCGAGGAGAACCGGCCGCTGGCGCCCCCAGCCCGCCGGCACCGCGACCACGCCGGCCGGGGCCCCGACCACCATCGTGAAGCGGAACTCGGAACCCTGGCCGGGCGAGCTCGTGAAGTCGATGCCACCACCCATCAGCTCGCAAAGGCGCCGGCAGATCACCAAGCCGAGGCCCGTGCCGCCGTACTCGCGGGTCGTCGAGGCATCGGCCTGGCTGAACGGCTGGAAGAGCCGCTCGCGCTGCTCGGGGGCGATCCCCACTCCGGTGTCGCGCACCGTCACGGCCAGCTCGCAGCGCCCAGGCTCCGGCTCGGCGACGACCGTGACCTCGACGCGCACGCCGCCCGCCTCGGTGAACTTGACGCCGTTCGACAGCAGGTTGACCAACACCTGGCGCAGGCGGGTGGCGTCCGCGACGACCGTCTCCGGCACCCCTTGGCGCACCACCAGGCCGAGGTCGAGCCCCTTCTCCACCGCCCGCGTCGCCACCAGGTCCAGGCACTGCTCGAGGCAGGGCCGGAGCGGGAAGGGATGCGGATCGAGCTCCAGCCGGCCGGACTCGATTTTCGAGAAATCGAGCACGTCGTTGATCAGGGCGAGGAGGCTCTCGCCGCTCGACCGCACGATCTGCGCGCACTCGCGCTGCTCGCGGTCGAGATCGCTCTCGAGCAGCAGGCCGGTCATCCCGATGACGGCGTTGAGCGGCGTACGGATCTCGTGGCTCATGTTGGCGACGAAGCGCGACTTCGCCCGGTTGGCCGCCTCAGCCTCGTCGCGGGCCTGGCGCAGCTCGACGACCGAGTGGCGGAGGTCGACGGTGGTCGCGGCCAGGGCCACCGAGTGCTCGGCGACCAGCCGCAGCGACTCGCGCACCGCCACCGCCTGGCGGACGAGCACGATCACGGTCAGCACGCCGGTCCCGATCAGCGGGCCGCTCACCCCCTCACCGCCACGCAGGGTCGTCCAGACCAGCGTCGCGAAACCGGCCAGGACGGCCCCGTAGGGCAACCAGCTGACGCCGGCGACCGGTAGCTCTTCGCGCCGCGGCCCCTCGGCCTCGACGGGGCCGCCCACCAACACGTAGAGCGTCGCGCTGGTCGCCAGGGCCAGGCGGGCCAGCAGGTAAAGGTTGGTGGTCACCGCCCAGCCCTCGAATCCCGTCCCCGCTTCCCCCACCGAGTAGAAGAGATCGCCGCCGAGGGTCGCCACCAGGCCCACCTGCAGGGCCAGGAGCCAGCGGCGCTCGCGCCGCCGTCCCTCGCGCAGCACCGCCACGGCGATCGCCAGCACGAGCAGCGCGTCACCCAGGGGATAGGCGCTCGACAGCACCAGGGTGCTCACCGGCGCCGCCGAGGCGCCGAGCGCGACGGGTCGCAGCAGCCAGTACCAGAGGACGATCAAGGCCCCCACGAAGACGGCCGCCGCGTCGAGCCAGAAGAGCACGGCTCGCGCCCGCGTCGGCAGCGTCCGCGGCCAGCTGAGGAGGCCGGCCAGGACGAGGGGGTAGAAGCTCAAGTAGAAGAGATGAGCCAGCAGGGACGAGGCCGGCATCAGCACGTCGAGGTCGGCCGGTACCCAGAGCGTGTCGCCCAGCCAGAGACAGACGAAGGCCGCCGCGAGGAAGCGCCAGGCCACGGCCTCACCCTGCCGGTGGGCGGCCTGGCGCACCGCCATCCAGGCCAGCGGCAGCATCCCCAGGCCGAGGGGCACGAAGCCGAGATTGCCGGTGAGGTCGTAGAGCGGCGCCGTGGTTTCGGTGACCGTCAGCCACAGCCCCAGGACGCAGCCATAGCCCCACAGCATCAGGGTCCACCGACCCCAGGCGTCTCGCAGGAGACCTCGCCAGCGCCAGGACTGCCCTGTGTTCGGAAGCACTCCGCGACTAGGCTAGCACGCGCTGCCGCCGGCGATGCGGGGAAATCATCTTCCTGTTTGCGCCGGTCGGCGGCGCCGCTGCTCCAAACGCGGGGCCGGGGCCAGCGGCCCGCTCGGTGTCAGGGCGCCGGCGCCGTCTCGGCTTCGACGATCCGCGTGCTGGCATCGAGCGGCACGGGCGGCTTGCCGTCCTTGGGTGCCAGCACCTGCCGGCCACCGCCGGGCCAGAGGATGGTCACCTTGCTCACCACGGTGGCGGCGCCAAGGCCGAAATGAAGCCGCCGGCTGGACGCTCCGGCGTAGCCGTTGCCGCCGTTGACCTCGCGGAGATGGCTCTGCCCGCCGGCCTCGAGGACCACCCGGGCGCCGATCGCGTCGCGGTTGGCGCTGCGGCCTTCGAGGACCAGCTCGACCCAATGCCCGGTGCCCGTGGAGCGGTTCCGGTAGAGCAAGGAGGGCTGGTTGGCGTTCGTCTGCACGAGGTCGAGGCGGCCGTCGCCGTCGAGGTCGGCCACGGCGATCCCACGGCCGTCGAGGTCGTTCGCCACTCCGGCCGCCGCCCCCATCTCCCTAAAAGTGCCGTCCCCTTGATTGTGGAAGAGGCGCTTCTTCTGGTAGCCGCTCCAGGTGCGGTCGCCGATGTCCGGGTAGCTGTGGATGTCGGTGAAGTCCACGTTGGGGGTGATGATCATCTCGAGCAGCACGGGGATGTAGTCCTCTTCGCCGCGCGAGCGCAGGCCGTTGACCACGAAGAGATCGTCCCAGCCGTCGTTGTCGAGGTCGGCGAACTTCGCCGCCCAGCCCCAATCGGTGTCACAGGTGCCGGTCTCGCGCGAGACGTCGAGGAAGGTGCCATCACCGTTGTTGTGCCAGAGCATGTTGCACTCTTTCATGTAGTCGTCGGTGATGTTGGTCACGTAGACATCGAGGGTGCCATCGCGATCGTAGTCGGCGATGTCGACGTTCATGCCCTTGCGCGTGTCCCAACCGATGGCCTTTTCCGTGACGTCAGCGAAGGTGCCGTCGCCGCGGTTGAGAAACAGGCGGTCGGTGCCGTAGTCACAAGCCAGGTAGACGTCCGGCCAGCCGTCACCGTTCAAGTCGCCGTGGCCGACGTCGAGGGTCCAGCCGGTGTGATGCGCGAGCCCGGCCTGGCGCGTCGTGTCGATGAAACGGCGGCTACCGGCTGGCCCGGCGACGTTGTGCCAGAGCGTCACGCCGCCACCGTTGGTGGCCGCATCGAGGTTGTTCGGCAGCACGTGTGGGGTGGTCAAGGCCAGCAGGTTGACGGGCTGAAAATAGTTACCGAACAACAGATCGAGAAAACCGTCGTTGTCGTAGTCGAAAGCGATCACCGCGATCGAGTTGCCGAAGCTGGTCAGGCCCGCTTGCTGGGCGACCTCCTGGAAATGGACCTGGCCGCTGCCGTCCGGGCCGAGGTTGCGATAGAAGAGCGGCGTGCCGAAACGGGCCACCAGCAGGTCTTCGCGGCCGTCGTTGTCGTAGTCGAAGAAGATGGCGTCCGCGACCACCGAGAGCGGATCGTTGCCGCCCGCCACCCCGGCCGCGGCGGCCACGTCCGCGAAGCGCATGCCGCCAAGGTTGCGCAGCAGGTGGTTGGGCTTGCCTTCGCCGGAGTCGGTCAAGAAGAGGTCCTCGCGGCCGTCGCCGTCGAAGTCCCCCACCGCCACCGCGGCGCCACCATCGGTGAACATCTCGAGCACGTCGGACTTCTCACGCCCGGTGAACCGGCGGGTCGAGTGGACGTAGCGGACGCCAGCCGCTTCACCGATCTCCTCGAAGTGGAGGGCCGGCACCGCCGGGGTTGCCGGGGGCTCGGCACCGGCCGCCGGCAGCCCGACGAGCCAGAGCACCAGGGCGAGGGCACCAACCGGGACGGCTGCGTGGTGGCCGCACGCTTTGGCCGCCATCACCGCGCCTCCGGGTCGCAATCGCAGGCCTCGCGCCAGCCCGCCGCCCACAGCTCGCGCAGGTCCGTGCCCACCCGGCTGTCGGTCGCGAAGTGGGCTTCGAGGAAGGCGTCGAGCTCCTCACCTTGCTTGCCCTCGCGCACCGTCAACCGTTCGTCGCCAGGGAAGATCTGAAGGCCTTCCTGCCAAACGGCGTGGGCCTTCGCGGCATCGCCTTGCCGCCACTGGCCGTCGCCGAGCGAGGCCCAGGCGAGGGCGTGGTAGCTGCGGGCTGGCAGCTGGCGGGCCATCGCCACCGCCTTCTCGAGGTCGGCCAGGCCGAGGGGCGTGCGGCCGAAGATCTTCGGCCAGTAGAGGTAGCTGTTGCCCCGGGTGTAGAGGCCGAGCCAGCTTTCCTTGAGCTCCAAGGAGCGGCTGAAGTGGCCGAGGGCGGTGTTGGCGAGGATCACCTGGGTGATCGCACCGGCGACCGGGATCTTGTCGACATAGGCGTAGCCGTAGTTCAGCCACAGATTGCTCGCCGTGGGATGCAGCTCCACCAGCTTCGCGAAGAAGGCGAGCGAGCGGTCGTAGGCCGCCACGGCGATCACCGATTGGCGGTACTCGGCGCCGTAGCGCAGGTTGTCCGGGGCGAGCACCAGCGCTGCTTCGAAGTCGGCGAGGGCGCCAGCGTGGTCGCCGCCGCGGGCGAGCTCGCTCGCCCGCCTGAAGTGCTCGGCCGCCGTGCCGCTCGGCTGCGGCAGCACCACGTCAGGGGTGGCGTCCGGGGCCGGCGCGGCGTCGGACGGCGGTGCGGGTTCGCCCGGCGGGGTCGCCACCATCGGAGGCAGCGGACTCTCGCTCTCCGCCGGCGGCTGTGCCGCGGCGGCCGAGGCCGCCCCCAGGACGGCGACGGCAAAGAGGCCCAGGGGCAGCAAAGGCAGCGTGAAGGACGTCAGCTCGCGAGCCCAAGGCCTGCGAGGCGGGTTGGCGTGGTCGGTCCCTACCAAGGCGTTCATGATGGAAGTCTCCCGTTCCTACTCTCGGCATGGCCGGTCACCGAGGCGGGCGTGGTCCCCGCTCCCGGCGTCGCGCCCGGTTCCGCTCCCACCGGCTCGAGGCGGCTGTCGCCCTCGCGCAGGCGGTAGCGGTGGCCGGCGGCCACGTCGTCGAAGCTCTGCTGGAGGCCCGAGGGCCAGAAGACGGCGATCTTGCTCGCCGTCGTGGCCTCGCCCAGGCCGAAGTGGAGGCGGCGGGTCGACTGGCTCGCGAAACCGTTACCGCCGTTGACGAACGACGCGCGCTCGCGTCCGCCGGCCGTCACCACCACCCGGGCGCCGATCGCCGAGCGGTTGGAGGGCGTACCAGTGAGCTCCAGCTGCAGCCAGTGGTTCGCTGTCGGCTCGACGTTGCGGTAGAGCTTCGGGGCGGCGTTGGCGTTGGTGACGAAGAGGTCGAGGCGGCCGTCGTTGTCGAAGTCGGCAACACCGATGCCGCGGCCGTCGAGCCGCGAATCGAGGCCGTGGCGGGGAGCTTCGTCGTGAAAGAGCACCCCGCCCTGGTTGTGAAAGAGCCGCTTGGGCTCGTAGCCGGAGAGCGTCTTGTTGCCCATCGGCGGCCAGTTGCGGGCATCGGCGAGGTCGACGTTGGGCTTGACGATGAGGTCGAAGATGTCGAGCACATAGTTGTCCGGCCCGGCCGACACCCAGCCGTTCACCACATAGAGATCGAGCCAGCCGTCGTTGTCGTAGTCGAAGAACTTCCCGGCCCAACCCCAGCCGGTGGCATGGGTGCCGGTCTCGCGGGCGACGTCGGTGAAGCTGCCGTCGCCGTTGTTGTGCCAGAGGAAGTTGCCCTCGTTCATGTACTCGTCGGTGATGTTGGTGACGTAGACGTCGAACAGGCCGTCGCCATCGAAGTCCCCCCAATCGACGTTCATCCCCTTCTTGGTGTCGATGCCGATCGCCGTCGCCGTGCGGTCGACGAAATGGCCGTCGCCCTGGTTGAGGAAAAACCGATCGGTCCCGAAGTCGGCGGCCACGTAGAGGTCCTCGTCGCCGTCGAGGTCGGCGTCGGCGTGCCCCACGTCGAGGGTCCAGCCGGTGTGGTCGGCGAGGCCGGCCGCCTTGGTCTGGTCACTGAAGGTGCCATCGCCCTCGTTGCGGTAGAGGGTGAGACCGCCGCCGTTGGCCGCCGTCTCGAAACTCTCCGGGAAGAAGCGCGCGGTGGTGGGATGGAAGAGGTTGACGGGTTGGAAATAGTTGCCGATCAGGAGGTCGAGGTCGCCGTCGCGGTCGTAGTCGAAAGCGATGGCGGTGATCGCGTTGAGGTAGCGGCTGAGTCCGGCCTTGATCGTGACGTCTGCGAAGGTGCCGTCGCCGCGGTTGTGGTAGAGCAGGTTCTGGCCGAAGCGCACCACCAGCAGGTCGTCCCAGCCGTCGCCGTCGAAGTCGAACCAGAGGGCGTCGGCGGAGGCGTTCTCGGCATCGTTGCCGTCGGCCACCCCGGCGGCGGCCGCCACGTCGGTAAAGTGGAAGTTGCCATCGTTGCGGTAGAGGTGGTTCTCGCCATTGGCTGCCGAATCGGTCACGAAGAGGTCAGCGAGGCCGTCGCGATTGTAGTCGCCCACCGCCACCGCGGCACCGAGGGCGGTGTAGCCCTCCATGATCCGCGCGTAGGGGTTGTCGAACGAGCGGTTGTGGTGCGGCTCCGCCACGCCGGCCGCCGGCGAGACCTCCACGAACCAGGGCTCGGCTTCGGCCACCGGGGTGCTCGCCGGCGGCGCGGCAAGGCCGAGAGCCAGGAACAGGCAGGCGGCGGCGTTCATGGTGTCTCCCCGGCCGGCGACGCGATCGCCAACGGACGCAGCCCCTCGCCCTCGACCAGCTCGTAGACCTGGTCGGCGGCCACCGGGCCGAGTTCCTGGACGCTGCCGGAAGGCCAGCGCACATGGAGGGACTCCACCCGTGTGGCCGTGCCCAGGCCGAAGTGCAGGCGCAGGCTGTTCTCCGAGGCGTAGCCGTCCCCCGCCACCACTTCGCGCAGCGCCTGGCCGCCGGTGGTGCGCACGCTCACCCGCGCCCCCACGGCGTCGCGGTTCGAGCGCACGCCGCGCAGCTGGAGCTCCAGCCAATGGCGGTGGCGGCCGACCTCGTTGCGCAGCAGCGCATGGCGATCGGTCGAGGCGGCCACGGCGATGTCGAGCACGCCGCGGTTCCAGAAGTCGGCCACGGCAATGCCACGGCTGTTGGTGAGCAGATCGGTGCCGGCCGGGCGGCCGATCTCGGTGAAGGTGAGCTTGCCCTGGGCGTCGAGGCCGTTGCTGCGCAGGTGCCGGTTGCGCTCCCAGCCGTGCCAGGACCGCGTGCCGAAGTGCTGTGGATCGAAGAAGATCCCGCTCTTGTACTGCTTCTGGCTACCGACCACGTTGTTGAGGAACTCCAGCTCGATCTCGCTGTCGGGTTGGTTGTAGACCCAACCGTTGGCGCTGTAGACGTCTTGCCAGCCGTCGTTGTCGAAATCGGCGAACCCCGAGCCCCAGAACCAACCGATAGGGTTGGCCCCGCTCTCCCAGGTTACATCCTCGAAGCGCCCGCCGCCACGGTTGAGGAGCAGGTTGTTGCCGGATGCCATCTGCTGGAAGACCTCTACGAAGCGGGTGCCCGACTGCCGGAAGATCTCGAGGTAGAGCGGCATGTCGGACCGCCACACGCCCTGGCGCCAGGAGTTCGCCATATAGCGCAGCACCGTCGGCCGCTCGGCGAACCAGCCGTGCTCGGAGCGGATGTTGGCCACGTAGAGGTCCAGCCGGCCGTCGTTGTCGGCGTCCCCGAACGAGGCGCTCATCCCCGCCCCATAGGCGAGCGTGCCGCTCGCCACCGTGACGTCGGTGAAGGTGCCGTCGCCCTCGTTACGGTAGAGCGTGTTGCGCCCGAAGTCGTTGACCACGTAGAGGTCGGCGTCGCCGTCGTCGTCGTAGTCGCCGAACACGCTGCCCAGACAGAGCCCGAGCTCGCCGACCCCGGCCTTGACCGTCACGTTCTCGAAGCTGCCGTCGCCGCGGTTGCGGTAGAGCTGGTTGGGCTCGCCGTTGCGGGCGTAGAAAGTGGTCGGGATGTCCTGGCGGGGGTCGAGGTAGCGGCCGACGTAGAGGTCGAGCAGGCCGTCGTTGTCGTAGTCGGCCACCGAGGCGACGGTGGTGCAGCAGTCCGCGCCGATGCCGCTCGCCGCCGTCACGTCCCGGAAGCGGACCGTACCCGCGACGTCCGGGCCGTCGTTGTGGAAGATCTGGTTGGGCTGGAAGGTGCGGCTGACGAAGACGTCTTTCCAGCCGTCGTTGTCGAAATCGGCAAAGACCGCCGTCGACACGCCGTCGAGGCCGCCGAGACCGGCGGCCACCGTCACGTCCTCGAAGGTGCCGTCGCGGCGGTTCCTGAACAGCCGGGACTCGACGCCGTCGGGGATGAAGAGGTCCTCCCAGCCGTCGTTGTCGAAGTCCACCGCCGA
Source organism: uncultured Thermoanaerobaculia bacterium (assembly GCA_964420075.1). Classification (GTDB taxonomy): domain Bacteria; phylum Acidobacteriota; class Thermoanaerobaculia; order Multivoradales; family SZUA-115; genus CAYQRE01. Next base: position 75,653 of record CAYQRE010000013.1, read on the forward strand.
GATCCCGGCCGGGCCGTAGCGAATCATCCCGAAGCGCAGGTCCTCGGCGAGGAAGGGAGGATAGAAGCGGTTCTCGAAGTCGATCCCCGCCTGAGCGCCGACGTTGGTGAACTGCGGCACGTCGGCCGCCAGCCGCGCGCCGGCGACCAGCGCAGCGCCCTGGATAACGAGCTGGCCGCCGCGGGGCAGCAGGTGGAGGCGGAAGAGGCCGCGGTCGATCCCCGGCTCCCGGCGGCCCTGGGGGGTGCCGATCGCCTCGAAGCGGGCGACGACCGTCACTTCCCCGTCGGCGCTCCAGCGCTCCACGCGATGCACGTGCAGGCCCAGCTCGTCGAGCTTGGCGAAGCCCGCGAGGTAGCGCCGCCACTCCCCCACCGCCGCGGCCCGGTCCTGGGTGCCCGGCGCGGCCGTGAAGGCGAGCTCGCTGATGCCGTCCTTCTCGCCGGCCGGCTGCAGGTCGGCCAGGCCCAGCGAGCTGCCGCTGAAGTCCGGGGCGTAGGCAGCCTCGATCGCTGCGCGATCGCCAGCGGCGAGGGCCTGCGACAGCTCCTTCAACCGCAGCACGGCACCCTGGCCGGCGCCGAAGAACGCCCTCCCCGAGCGTTCGAAGTGGCCGAGGAGGGCCCACATCGCGGCGCCGAGGCCGACGAGCAGGGCGAGCACAGCAACCAGGCGCGAACGCCGTTTCGTAGTCGACACGTGGTTTCCTCCAGAGTCAGTCACCCGGCCGCACTTCCATCGCAGGAGGCAACCAGCAAAGGGACGCGAGCTCGCCGTCGCTCAGGTCTTGAACAGCCCGATCCGGTTGCCGGCCGGGTCCTCGAAGTGGGCGAAGCTGCCACCGCCCGGGATCTCCGTCGGCGGCACCAGCACCTTGGCGCCGAGGCCGACCAGGCGGTCGAGGTGGGCCTGGAGGTCCGGCACGCCGATGAAGATGGTGACGTAGCTCGGGCCGGCACCCCACTTGCCGCTGATCCCGCCGGTCAGCGACCCGGCCGCGAAGCGCACGTAGCCGTACTTCATCGGGTTGTCGGCATTGATCTCCCAACCGAAGCCGTCGCGGTAGAAGCTCTGCAGCTGCTCGCCGTCGTCGCCGATGATCTCGAAGTGAACGACCGGGTCCGCCATGATGGGTCTCCTCGGAGTGGTTGTTGGGTCGGCGAAAGGGCCAGGCGACGGGCCGCCGCTCAGGGCAGCGCCAGCCGCTCTTCCTGTGGTTTGGTGTTGACGTTGGAGACCAGGCCGCCATCGACCTGGATGCTGACGTAGGGCCAGAGCGCCGCCGTCGAGACCTGGACCGCCACCTGGTGGAGGGCCCGCCCACCGTCCTTGCTCCAGGTGCCGAAACCCGTCAACGAGACCGTGTCGTAGGCGCCCTCGGGGCCGGTGGACTCGCGCGAGTGCGTGAAGGCGGCCCAGGAAAGGGCGAGGAGGCGGAAGCAGGCCCCCTGCGAGAGGTTCTCGTACTCGAAGAACGCCTCCTCGAGCCCGCCGCCACCACCGAGGGCGACGCGGTAGGAGAACTCGTTGCCGTTCGAGGCGCGAATGCCGCGGCCCTCTGCCACGAAGGGTTGCCCGGGCGGCGTGCCGGCGCTCATCCCCTGCTGCCAGAGGAAGGGATCGAGGGCCGAGCCGGGGCCGGCCGGAAAGGCGGTGGTCAGATCGGGGGCCGGGAAGAGGAAGCCGGGCGGATACGGGATCGTCACCACCGAGCGGAGGCGGAACACCCGCTCGCCAGCGGCGCCGCGCTCGAAGACGGCCGGCCCGCGGTAGAAGAACGAGGACTGCGGAGTGCGCGGCTCGACGCGGATCAGCGAGTAGAAGACGTTCTGGCCGACGAAGCCCCGGCGGAGCATCTGGTTACGCAGCCGGCCGCTCGCCAGGTCGACGGCACCGACCGCGAGGTCGAAAGGGTCGTCGAGGAAGGTGACCGTGTTAATGCCGTAGGTGCGGCGCGGGAAGCGCAGGAACTCGTCGTGGCCCACCGGGCCGGGGGTGAGCCGCCCCGGGAAGACCTGCGGCAGTGGTGACGGCAGCAGGGGCGCGAACCAGCCTCCCGGCGCGAGCGACGACACGGCCACGGACAGCGAGTCGCCGAACGGCTCGCCGAGCTGGAGCTCGAGGCGCCCCTGCGTCTGCGAGCGACCCTTCGCGGGCCCTCCCAGATCGTCGCTCTCGACGCGGAAGAGGTCGCCGAAGCTCGAGTTGCGAGCGAAGAGCGTCAGCTCCTCGACGGTGTTCGCCTTGAGCTCGACGGTGGCGGTGGCCTCCGCGGCCCCTTCGCGCTCGCAGGTCGAGAGGTGCAGGTGCGGATGCATGGCCATGCCCGCGGCGGGCATGGTGGCGAAGCCCCCTGCCGGGGTCGAGAAGGGCAGGGCCCAGCGCACCGGGTCGGGCCCCAGCCGGGCGCCCAACGGCAGGAAGGTCGTGCCATAGAAGGTGAAGTCGAGCAGGCCGTCCGGCCGGGGCTCGAAACGCGCCCAGGCCGAGCCGTACTGCCCCGGGAAGGCGATCGGCTGGCGGGGGAAGTGCGGGTTGGCGGCGATCAGGCCGGCGAGCGCCGAGTTGCGGAAGAACACGAAGACCTCGAGGTTGCTGACCTCGCCGGTCGCGAGATCGAGGTCTCCCGAGGAGACGAACCCGGGGGCCGGGCTCACCGTGGCGCCGAGCACCGGCCAGCGGAAGAGCTGGGGCGCGGCGAGCACACCGTCGTCGCCGTTGAGCTCCCCCACGAGCTCGATCTCGAAATGGCTGACGCTGCCCTGCGGGGGCGAGAAGCGCAGCTCGAGCTCGCCGCTGAGATGGCTGTCGTAGAGCACCAGGCCGCCGAAGTAGAGATCGCCGGAAGCGCCGAACTGCGCCGACCTCGGGTCGTCGCAGTGGACGATGCGGATGGCATCGCCGTGGTAGCTGTTGCTCCGCGCGAGCGGCAGGCGCTGCCTGAGCCCCGGAGGCAGCCGCAACGGCAAGGCCGGGGCCGGCGGCGGTACCAGCTCGTGCTGCGCCGCGGCGGGCGCCAGGCGCAGCGGCACCGGCGCCTCCTGCCAGCCTCGCGGGCGATGCGGCAGGTGCTCGCGGCGCGGCGGCAGCTCGCTGCGGGCGGCGCCGGACGGCGCCTGGTAGCGGGCCACGGGATCGGCGGCCAGGGCCCGCGCACCGTCGACGGCGCGAAAAGCGGCACCACAGGCCTGGTTGAGCCCGGCGAGCGCCTCGCTCGCCAGCGCCGCGTGCGCCGCGCGCCCGGGGAAGAAGCCGTTCAGGGTGAAGACGCCGCCCAGGTAATCGGCCGAGAGCCGCCGGCCACCGACGACGAGGCCCTCCTGGCGCACCCGCCGGAAGATCGCGTGGAGATCGAAGAGATGGGCTGGGAAGCGCGCGGCGACACGCGCGACCTCCTGGTTGAGCTCGGCCACCCGTTGGGAGATCGCAGCGCCGAGCGCCGCGGGGAGCACGGCCCCGGCCGGCAGCTCATGGCTGCCCTGGGCGAGGAGCTGGCAGCCGATCTCGAAGAGGCCGGCGGGCGTCAGGCGGTCTCCGGGCGCGAGGCCGTAGGTCGCGGCGAGCGCCCGCGGCTCGACGGCGAGCACCCGGCCGGCCGCCTCCAGGCTCGACGCGCCGGCGGTGTCGCAGGGGTCCGGCACCGTGGCCAGGAGCACCCGGGCGCCCACCGCGTGGAGCTCGTCGACCAGCTGGGCCAGCTGGGCTGCGAAGTCCGCCGGCGCCGGCAGCAGCTCCGCTCGCTGCTCCACGGTGGCGGCCACCGCCTCGGCATAGCCCAGCACCACCAGGGCCAGGGTCGGCCGCTGGGCGAGCGCGGCCTCGAGCACCGTCGGCAGCCGCTCGCCGCCGGCAAAGAGCGCGGGCAGGCCGAGCACGAGGTTGAGGGCGGTCTGCTTGGCGTCGTCGGTGCGGACCACCGGCCAGCGGGGCCGCAGCTCCAGCGCCTCACGGAGGGTCAGGCCGGGCAGCGCCAGGTTCTGCGGCAGGCCCTGCGGGGGGAACTCTTCGAGGACCGTGGTCTGCATCAGGGCCGGCGCCCGCACCGGCAGGCGCGGCAGGCCCGGAACGTCGCCCAGGCCCGGCGCTTCGACGAGCGGCTGGCGCAGGCTCACCCCCATCCGCGCCGCCATCAGGGCCGGGAAGCTCCACTGCTGGAAGCCCGACTTGAGGCCGAAGTCCGCCATCCCGGCCGCCAGGCCCTCGCCGAGGACCACGAAACGGCTGGGGTCCACGCTGCCGGCCCGGACGTTCGCCGCGGGCGGCTCGGGGGCGAGCGGCCCGGCTGGCGGCGCGGCCGTACCGTGGCCGACGAGCCGCTCGTACCACTGCTCGGCGAGCTGCTCGCCCCGTTGCTGGAGGTCGCGAAAGGGCGGCACGAGCTCGGCCTCGACGGCCTGGCGGAGGCGGTCCGCCTCGCCGCTCTGGCCACCGGCTTCGCCGGCCAGCGCAGCGAGCAGCTCGCGCGCACCCTGCAGGCCGGCACGGGACATCTGCCAGGAAAAGCGCAGCAGGGACGTGAGCACCGTCTGCATCGTCAGCCTCGCTCCGCGGCCGGCCGGCGCCGGCTCAGGAGGCCTCCTCGCCGAGCTTTTCCTCCAGCGCGGCCAAGAGCGCGGCGCGCTCCGCCGCCGAACGGCCCGCAAACGGCAGGACGCAGCCGGCGGCGGCGCAGTCGTGCTGCACGGCGTCGCTGAAACCGCGGTCGATCAAGGCGGCGATGTGCGACGGATCGAGGTTCAGCATGCCGAGCGAGCCGGCGGAGAGCTCGTCGCGCGGCCGGTAGCGATGGACGGTCAGGGGGCGATAGCGCCGCTTTGCCCGCGCCCGCCGCATCACCTTGGCGATGCTGCGGGAGAGCGCCGGCGCGGCACCGGGCTCGGCGGCGACGGCGGCGGCCGGCTGATCCAGCTCGGCCAGGAGCTCGAGGCTCTTGTTGATCGCCTCGGCGTCCTCGATGTCGTCGTTGACCCGTTCCGCCCAGCTGATGCTCTGCATGCGGTAGGCGGTCCCCACCGTGCTCTGCAGGTCGTCCATCGGGATCCGCCGCGGGTCGGGGTCGAGGTAGATCACGTGCAGGACGTCGGCCCCGGCGTCGGTGGCGGGCTTGAGCGGGGTGTTCATCAGCACACCGCCGTCGACGTGTGGCTCGGCGCCGATCATCACCGGCGGAAAGACGCCCGGGATGGCGCTCGAGGCCATCAGGATCTTGGGGCCCAGGCCGTCGGTCATGTCGAGGTTGACGAACACCTTGGGCTCGCCGGTCATCCAATTGGTGGCGGTGACCCGCAGGCGGCGCGTCGAGCGGCGCAGAAAGGAGAAGTCGATGCTGCGCTCGATGGTCTGCCGCCAGGGCTCCACCGAGACGAACGACGCGAAGTTGAAGAGCTCCGCCGCCCGCTGCCGGATGCCCTCCTCGTTCGCCGCCACCAGGTGCACGCCGCGCTGAACGCCGTCCCAGCCCAGGTAGGCCGCGTCGCGCCCCAGCTGCAACCAGGGCTGCAGGGGGTTGGCCAGGAAGGCCGCTGGACGGAAGAGCTCGAACACGTCGCCCCGCAGGCGGTAGGCGCCGTTGCCGCGGCCGTCGCCGCTTGCCAGCCGATCGAGCCAGACCCGCTCCAGGTTGCCCGTCGCCGTGGAGCCGTTGGCGTCCCACTGTGCGGCGAGGAAGGCGGCATTGAACGAGCCGATCGAGGTGCCGGCGAAGATCGCCGGCACGAACGGTTCGCAACCCGTCGACGGCGACCGTCCTGCGAGCAACGCCTTGAGCACCCCCACCTCGTAGGCGCCGTTGGCACCACCCCCGGAAAGCACCACCGCCGTCCTCGCCCTCTGCGGAGGGGCCGTCGTGCTCATGGCTGCCTCCCGTTGCGCACCGCCGCGGGCAGGCCGGCCTCGTCGAGCCAATCGCCCACCCGTCTCCAGGTGGCGAGCGAGCCGGCGAGGGTGTGGTAGTGCTGCATGTAGTGTTTGACCAGAAAGCCCTTCTCCATCTGCTCGCGGGAAAGGTCGCAGTCCCTGCCGGCAGTACCGCCCGTGAGCAGGTTCAGGGCGGCAAGCGTGGGCAGCACGGGATCGAAGCCGACGCTGGGCACCGCCGCTCGATTGAGCCCCTCCTCGGCGGCTGCGACGAGCGGCCTGGCGAGGCCGAGGCTCGTCCACTCGAGCATCTTGAGGCCGAGGCGGAGCGGGTCGAGGTGCAGCACGGCCGTGGGGCGGTTGACCACGAACGCCATCGCCACCCGCACGCAGCCGTCGACGCCGATCTCGAAGTCGATGGTCTCGAGAGCGGCGGCGAACTTCCCGGGGCCGAAGGCCAACAGCGACGGGTCGGGGCTCTGAATGAAGGAATAGCCGAGCCCAAAGCGGCCGAGCACCCCCGGAGCGGGATCGAGCTGGTCGGTGATGAAGTCCGACGTCAGCACCAGGTAGCTCTCTTCGGCCAGCGGCACGGTGAGGCGTGGGCCGCCGTCGCCCAGCGGCGCGAGCGAGACGTTGAAGTCGTAGATCGAGACCTTGGCGACGATCCACTCGTAAACCGTCGCCAGCTCCCGCAGATCGATGATGGCGTGGCGCTCCTCCACCGGGAAACGGCCAATCACCCCGTCTGCACGCCGCTTGAAATAGTGCTGCTCGAAACCGAAGCCCTTGCGCTGGGGCCGCTCACCCTGGCGGACGAAGCCCTCGGGGTCGCGGGTGTCGCTCACCCGCATGAAGTAGCGCAGCACGAACTCGCGCAGCTGATCGCGCAGCCAAACGGCCGCCCGCGCCTGGTCGTCGCGCGGCGCCTTCGACTGGTCGTAGAGCATCTCCTGGAAGTTGCCCATCAAGGCCATCGGCCGGCCGGCGACCGCCGCCTGGTCGAAGAAGCCGAAGCTCGTCGCCGGCTCGTTGAAGGTGCGGCCGAGCTCGAAGCGCTGCGCGAAGCTGCCGCGGGGGTAGTGCTCGCGCCAGAAGCCGAGGAGGTCGCGCCCGCGGCGGACGAACTCGTCGACCTCGGCGAGGAGCGGCTCGGCGGCGTCCGCCGCGCGGCCGAGGCCCGTGGTGGCCAGCGCATGCAGGGCGCGGCCGGTGGTGACGTCGAAGGCCCGCTCGAGAGCCAGCAGGCTCGCGCCGAAGAGGTCGGCGGGAGCGCTCATGGCTCGCCCTCCGCCGGGCAGTGGAAGAGCTCGCCGGCACGACCGCTGAGATCGGCACTGCCGGCCGCCTGGGCGCGCCGCCATGGCGCGGCCACCAAGTCCGCCCAGAGCGGCGAGCCGGCTGGGCCGGCGACGAAGGCGGCGAGCACCTCCTCCGCGCCATGGACGTTCTGCCACAACCGCAGGGCCGCGACCACTCCCTCTGCGAACGCGCTTCGCCACACCGCCGCGGCCGGCAGCTGTGCCAGATAGGCCGCCAGCACCTCGGGATGGCGCAGGTTGACCAGCGTCACGGCGAAGGCCAGGCCGGCCAGGGCGTTGCGGCGCCCGAGCTCGTCGGGGGGCTCGTCCGGGGGCTCGGCGATCGCCTTGGCGAGCACGCGGCCCACCGGGTTGGGCAGCGGCAGAAGCCCGCTGGGCGCGAAGTAGAGCCCGCGCCCGGCGCCGTGCCAGAAGGCCGCCTGGGCGGTGGCACTGACCTCCTGCATCAGGGCGCCGACGGCCGCCAAACGCTCGGGATGGAGCGTGCGGGCCACCAGGCCCAAGGCCTCGGCGAGCGCCCAGCCGGCGCCCGGCCGCGCCACCGCGTGGCAGGTCCCGACGAAGCCCTGCAGCCCTTCCCTGGTGGGCTCGCCGGCCAGGGCCCGCTCGGCGAGCCCGAGGCCCGCCCCGGTGTGCACGGGCAGCCAGCCGGGGCTCAGCGCCGGCGCGGCGAGGGCTTGCCGCAGCTCCTCCCGACCGAGGCGGCTGGCCAGCTGGTAGCCGAGGCCCTCGGCGGCCCACAGCTGCTCCCAGGCCGACAGCCCCGCGAGCCATTGCCGCTGCCGGGCCGTCACGCCGCCGTCCCCGGCGCCGGCCGCCAGCCCGGCGCCGAACCGCTCGAAGGCGGACAGCCGGTTGTCGAGCTCGCGCCCGCTGCCGGGCGGGCGCAGGCCCAAGCCCGCGCCGAGCCAATGCAGGCCCCACGCCGAGGCGGCCAGCGGCCACCGGGCCAGGGAGCCGGCGAGCTGCGCGGGTGCGAACCCGGGATGGGCGCGAGCGTTCAAGGCATCAGGCCCGCAGCCGATGGTCGGGATCGACGGCCCGCACGAGGTAGAGGGTCGACAGCGCGTGGGGAGCGATCGCCGCCACCGAGTTGTCGGTCAGCAGGCCGCTCAGCCCTGCGAACTGCCCGCGGCCGCCCGAGAGAGTGCCGAAGCCGCCGAAGCGCAAGGCCTGCTGGCCCGGCAGGCCGGCGAGGGCCAGGGTGAAGGTCCGGCCCTCGGAGCCATCGGCGTCGAAACCGCCCACTTCCTCGCCCTCAGCGTCGAAGAGGGAGTAGCTGTTGAAGGCCCCGAACGGGATCGGCGAAAGCGGCGTGCCGGGCGCCCCGGGGGCGAGGAGGTTCAAGCTCACGCTGGAGGTCATCGCGCCGACCACCGGGCCGAGCTGCCGGCTCGCCCGCGGCCCGTGTGGCGATGTCGCGGCGTCGATGTCGAAGTGCCTGAGCTGCTGCTCGACGTCGAACCCCTCTGGCAAGCCATGGGCGTCGAATCGGTAGTGGGTGAGCTGGTGGCGGTCGCGCTTCTGGCCGCGCAGCAGCAGATAAGTCACCCCCGGCTCGAGCTCGGGGCCGTTACCCAGGCTGGGCAGGCTGTTGTCGGTGCCCAGGCGACCCTCGGGATCGACCACCCGTAGCAGCAAGTTGCCGCTGAAGCCCCGCTGCGGGTCCAGGGTGCCGCAGTGGCAGTAGGTCCCGGCGAGGCCCGCAAAGCGCCCGAAGCCCGCGAGCAGAGTGCCGACGCTCGCCGCCCACAGCTCGCTGGCCGGCCCCACCGCCATCGGAAAGGTGGTGCCGGAGCCGAAGCCGCGGAAACCGTCCCTGCCGTCACCGAAGGCCAGCTCTGCATCGACCATCACGAATCGTTGGGAGCGGGTGGGGTCGAGCGCGGTGGGCGGCGGCTCCCGGCCCGGCAGCGCGGCGAAGCCGTCGGGGATCAGCAGCCAGCGCTGGCGAAAGCGGGCGGTTTGCTCGCCGGCACGGTTGCTCGCCCTCACCTCGCTGCGGGTGGGCCGGCCGCGCCGGTCGGCGTCCCGCTCGTCCTGGCTTTGCCGGACGGACCGCGTCAGCATGGTGATCTCGAAGCGATGCAGGGCCTCGTCGACGACGAAGCCGACCACCCGCCCCGCCGGGTCGCGCAGGGTGTCCCCGCCGCCCGCGGGCAGCGACAACCAGTTGAAGTAGGCAGCGCGATCGATCGCCGCCTGGACCAGCTCGAAGGGGTTGGTCTCGCCGTTGATGTCCGGCAGCATGGCGGCCGCGCCGCCGGCCGCGGCGCCCCCCCTGGTCGCCAGATCGCTGGAGCTCATGGCTAGCACCCCCCTTCCGCTGCGTCCGTTCCCCACCCGGCCCTGCCGTTCGATCCCTTGCCGCCGGCCACGTCCTCACCCCGCGATGTCGAAACGCGCCTTGCGGAAGCTGTCGCCGAAGAGCTGGGCGCGGCCGGTCTCGAAGTCGATCTGGAACTGGAGCCCGTACATGAAGTAGTGCTTGGCGTCCCCCGAGAGGTCGATCCACTCGAAGAACATCCAGAAGAACTTCTCGCCCATCACCGGCACGAGGTCTTCGCTGAGGATCTGGCCGATCCACAGGAAGGTCCCCTGGCTGAGCTCGTAGCTGATCAAGGCGAGCTCGTTGCGGCTCTCCACCCACATCGACAACCAGCCGGCGATCCCGATGTCCGGCCGCCAGACGTTGAGCGCCAGGTCCACCTTGTGCTCGCTGAGGGCCGGCAGCGCCGCGGAATCGAAGTTCTTGAGCTTGGAGCCGACCACGTTCTGGAGGTACTCCTCGCCCGGCTTGTAGACCCCCGGCTCCCAGGTCATGTACCAGTGAGCGGCGCTCGCCGTGCGCTCGGTGCCCGCGGCCTCGAACTCGCGGTTGACGCCGTGCCAGTAGGCCGGGAAGCTCTCGAGCCCCGCCGGATCGAAGCCCTGGGCCGGCTGGGCCCCCTGCTCGAAGGCGGTCGCCAGGTCGGCCTCGACGATCGGGATCGCCACGAACTCGCCGAGGTCGCGGAACTGGGCAAAGGCGCTCGCGATGTCAGCGGCCAAGGTCTTGGCCCCCAGCTTGAACCCCTGGCGCAGGTACTTGAGACGCACCTGGTTGGCGTCGAAGCGGCGGGCGATCTCCGCGAACGGCTGGCCGGGCGGCGCCGGCGGTGGCGGCGCCACCGGCATGCGGTCGCGGATCTCGCCCAGCACCTGCAGCTGGCGCTTCTCGAACTTGCGGTCCTGCTTCGCCCAGCGGTCTGCCACCTCGACCGTGACCCGCAAGTACTGGTTGGCGGTGCCCCCGAGCTCGGCACGGTGCTCGGAGATCATCCAGGCGGCGAAGGCATCCTCGCTCAAGTTGTCGGTGACCAGCCGCTCGGCACTCGGCACCAGCACCGCCTCGCGATCGCGCTCGATGGTGAGGATCGAATACCGCACCAGCTTGATCATGTCGTCGTTGAGGCTGTCTCGCATCGCAGGTCTCCTTGACCACAAAGTGATGTTTCAGGTTGCCGAAGGCGGGAGGCGATCCCGGATCGCTGCCAGGGTCCCCAGCTGGTCACGCTCGAACTCGCGCGGCTCACGCGGCCAGCGCCGGGAGACCACGTAATGCACCCGCAGATAGCGGCGGTCGGCCTCGATGGCCAGCCTCTCCTCGGGAGACAGGGAGGCCAGATAGCGGTCGATCAACCACAGCGTCAGGGCTCCCCCGGTGGTGCGCTCGGCGATCACCACCGTCCCCGCGCCGAGCAGGCCCGGCATCGTGCGCTCGGCGTCGCGTCGCACCGAGATGATGGTGAACGCCACCAGCTTCACCTGCTCGTCGTCGAGGTTGGTGAGGGCGTCGGTGGCCGCCGGGTTCGTCGTCATCGTCGTCTCACTCCGCCGCGGGCCGCGCGCCCTGGTGTGCCTCGTCGAGCAGGAAGAGGGTGTGGACCAACGAGAGGGCATGCGGCGAGATGCCGATCAGCGAGTTGACGGTGAGCACGCCGCGAGCGCCGGTCAGCAAGCCCGAGCCGCCGGTGATCGGGCCGAAACCCGCGAAGCGCACCCCCGGCTGGCCCGGCGCCGCCGGGAAGCGCAGCTGGAACGACACGCCGTCGGTGATACCAGCGTTGACGGTGGCGGTCTCGCGGCCGTCGCGATCGCTGAACCGGTAGAGCTCCTCGGTCGCGAAGGGCACCGGGTGGGCGGCGCTGCCAGGCGGCGCCAGGAGGTCGAAGAAGACACTGGCGTCCATCGTCGCCTTGACCGGGCCGACCAGCATCTGGGTCCGCGGCGCACCATGGTCGAGCGCCGTGCGGAGGTCGACGGCGCGGAACTGGGAAGGGGTCATCAGGTTGACCCGGCGGGCATCCGGCGGCGGCCCGTAGGTCGTCTTGACGAAGCGGTCCTTCTTGACGCCGCGCATCACCAGGTAGGTCGCTCCGGGGGCGAAGGCGGGGCCACCGCTCATCCTCGGCAGCTCTTCGCTGCGGCACATCCGGCGCTCCGGGTCGACCATCCGCAGCACGACGTTGCCGCGGAAACCGAGGCCGGCGGTGAGCTCCCCGGCCAAAACGAAGGTACCTTCGAGACCGCCGAACTTGCCGGACCCCGCGGTGACGTTGCCCACCAGGCCGACGAGCACGCGGGGCCGGCCACCAACCACCTGCGGATAGGTCCTTCCGATGCCGTAGCCCGCCGCCGTCTCCTCGCCGCCACCGAAACGGAAGCCGCCGTCGACCATCACCAGGCGCTGCGACCGCCAGGGATCGAAGAGCTGCGGCGGCGGATGCGTCCCTGGCGCCCAGGCGCTCTGTTCGGTGCCGAACAGCCAGCGCGCCTCGAACCAACCCAAGGCCCGGCCCAGCCCCTGGTTGGCGAGCGATCCCTGCCGCATCTCGACCCCGCAGTCGAAGCCGTGGAGCCGCGAGCGCACCGCCACCCCATAGCCGCCGTTGAGGCCGAACCAGTCCTCCGGGCTCTGCGGGTTGAGCGAGGCATCGAGGCCGAAGTCCTCGTCGGGCAGCGCGAAGAGGGAGAAGTTCGCGGTCTCGTCGAGCAGGTGCTGCACCACGTCGTAGGGGTAGATCTCGGCGTTGACGTCAGGCAGGCCGGGCGCCGCGCCAGCGGCCGGCGCCAGGGGTGGTGTGGCGAGCGCGGCGTTGCTCATGACTGCACCTCGCGGGCGCGGAAGCGGCCTTGCGGGTCGTGGATCCGCGCCACGTAGTAGTGGGTGACCACCTGGACACCGGGCGGCGGGTTGAAGATCGAGCCGGAGGAGCCGTAGAACATGCCCTCGGTGCCGCGCATCACGCCCTGGCCCAAGACCACCGGCCCGAAGAACCCGAAGCGGAACGCCGGCTGGTCGGGAGCGCCGGCCAGCCGCAGGTCGAAGCGCCGGCCCTCGATCACGTTGGTGGTCACCGCCCCCACGTCACGGCCGGCGGCATCCCGGAAGCTGTAGTTGGCCACCCCCTCGAAAGGAAACGGCCGTAGCGCCGTGCCCTCGGGCGGGGCCGTCGGGTCCGGGCTGCGACCGCAGCCGATCTCGGTCCCCACCCGACCGCCCACCGCGATCGGCAGGGCCCGAAAGCCCTCCGGCCCGGCGGCGGCGCAATCCACCGTGACGTGCTTGGTCCACAGCGAGATGTTGACGCCGCGCGGCTGGCCATCGGGGCCGAGGCTGAAGCGGTTCACCTGGTCCTCACCGCTGCCCTTCTGAGCGGCGAAGGCGAGGAAGGTCGTCGCGGGATCGAGGTCGGCGGCGGGGACGATCGCCGGCAGCGGGGCCCTGGCGAGGAGCGCCCCCTGAGGGTCCTGCACCCGCACCAGCAGGTGACCGCGCAGCGCTCCTTCCGGCGTCAGCTCGGCGCAGAGCGTGTAGTTGCCGGCGAGGCCGGCGAACTTGCCGAAGCCCGCGGTGAGGTTGCCGATCGCAGCCACCACCAGCTTGCTGCCGCCGGGCGCCCAGGTGGGGAACGTGCGGCCGGTGCCGAAGCTCGCGAAGCCGTCCCGGCCCGCGCCGAAGGTGAAGGTGGCTTCCGGCAGCACGAAGCGCTGTGAGCTCGTGCGGTCGAACGTCTCGGCCGGCGGCTCCTGGCCCGGCAGGGCGCGGGTGGCGAACGGCATGAAGAGCAACCGCAGCGACAGCCGACCACTCACTTCGCCGATCACGTTCGAGGCCCGCACCCCCGCGCTGGTGACGTCGCGCAGCTGGATTTGGAAGCGATGCAGGGGCAGCTCACCAGCCAGACCGACGACGCTGCCGTTGCGCATCAGCCAGCCGGGCGCTGCACCGAGCGCCGGAGCAACGAAGAGATTGAACGTCGCGGCCTGGTCGACCAGCGTCTGGAGGGCCGCGTCGGGTGCGGCGCTCGCGGCGACGGCAGGCGCCGTCGCCGCAGGAGCCGGTTTGCCGACCGGGCCCCAGCCAAGCTCGCCGGCGATGGGTTCGCTGGGCATGCGTTACCTCCTTGCTGGTTCTTCAGGCCGGGAGCGGCATGCGATCGCGGATCTCCCCCAGGATCTCGAGCTGGCGCTTCTCGTACTTGCGGTCCTGCTTGGCCCAGCGGTCGATCACTTCGAAGCTCACCCGCAGGTACTGGTTGGCCGTGCCGCGCATCTGCTCGCGGTGCTCCGAGATCATCCAAGAGGCGAAGGCGTCGTCGCTCAAGTTGTCGGTCACCAGCCGCTCGGCGCGCGACACCAGGATGGCCTCCTTGTCGCGTTCGATGGTGACGATCGAGTAGCGAACCAGCTTGACCATGTCGTCGTTCAGGCTACGGTCAGTCATGGGATCCTCCGTTGGAGAGGTTGCAGCACGGGCAGCAGGCCCGGCGCTTGAGGGTTGAGGCAGCGAGGGGTCGGGGCTCGTCGTGCCAGAGGCCGGCGACGCCGCAGCCGGTACGGCTGCCGCGCCGCGCACCAGGGCGGCGCCTTCGAGGAACGAGCCGGCGCCCGCGAAGACCTCCGCCATGGCGCGCAGCGACAGCGCCGCCCAGAAGAACGGCAGCCCGGCGAGGCGGGCCAGCACAGCCAGGTTGGGCTGCGGGGGGGCACTCATCGCCGCACCGCCAGACGCAGACACCAGCCACCAAGAACGAGAAACAGCGCCACGGCCCAGGGTCCGACGCTCGGGCTCGCCGCGAGCCGCGGCACCACCAGGGCCACGCTCGCAAGAGCGAGCAGCAACGCGATCAGCACCGCCGGAGAGCCCGAACGCCGCCGCTGCACCCCCATGGCGCGAGGCTCGGCGGCGGTAGCTGGCTCGAGCAGGCCCTCGAGGCGCGCCGGCAGCTCGCTCGCCAGGACGGCATACCGCTCGGCGTTCTCCACCAGGCGCTCGACGGTCGCCATCTCGGCCAGATGGTCCAGGCTGGTCGCGAGCAGCGTGTCTTCGAGAGCACGCTGCAGCGGATCGCTCCCCGGCGCGAGCTCGCGGCAGAGCAGCTCGAGACCGCAGCAGGCGGCAGCGAAGGCCTGCATCGGCGCCTTGAGCGCGAAGCCCTCGCGGCGGGCCAGCCGCCATTCGAGGAACAGGGTCTCGCTGAGCGAGCCATCACCGTCCCCCCAGCCACCGTCCCGGAACGGCACGGCCTGGCGCAGGCGATGGAGCACCTCGTCCGGCGCCGCGCCGGCGGCGAGCGGCACCAGCTCGCGGAGCAGCAGAGCGCAGCGCTCCTCCGGGTCCTGGCGCGCGGCAGCCGTGAGGTAACGCCGCAGCTGCCGCTGCCCGGCTGCCGAGGGCTTGTAGAACGAGCCGCCGAGCCACAGCACCTCGCCGGCAGGGCCCAGGGCGAGGCTGCCCTCGTCGAGCTCGCTGGGCAGCACACCGCCGCCCAGGGCCTGGCGGAAGAAGGCCTCGGCGAGGCGCCGGGCGAGCTCCGCCGCTTCGCCGGCCGAGCGGGTCTCGGCGAGGTGCGCCGCGAGCGGCCGGGCCGCGGGCTCCTGCACCAGCAGCCTGGCGGTGCACAGCGGCCGGTAGACGCGCGGCGCGCCGAGGCCGCGGAGCTCGGCCGCCTCCTCGCTCAGGAGCTCGCACGCCTCGGCGGTCTGCCGCCTGTCGAGGGCCTGCTCGGCGGCGGCGGCGAAGCTCTCGACGGCCACCGGCAGGCCGCCCACGGGACCACCGAGCGCGGCAAAGGCCGGTGCCAGCAGGGAGAGGAGCGGTACGTCCTCCGCCAGGCGCACGGCTGCCTGGGGATGGACCAGTCGTAGCCACACGGGCTCCCCGCTGAGCAGCCGGCCGGCCAAGGTGAGCTCGAAGGAGGACCGCTCCACCGGCTCCGGGTCGAGCCAGCTGAGCACCGCCGCGAGGGGATGGCCGAGCTCGGCGGCGAGATGGTCGCGCAGCTCTTCGCCGCTCGGCCAGGCACCCGTCGCTCGAGGAGGAGCCAGCGGTTGCGCCAGGCGCCGGCAGACCTCGACGGGCAGGAGGTCGGGGCGCCGGGCGAGATAGCGGTTGAAGGCGACAAAGACTGGGCCCAGCTCACCACAACAGGCACGCCAGCGCTCTGCCGTGGCGGCCCAGGCGCGGTGATCGTCCGCGGGGCGGTCGAGGCCCTGGCGCGCGAGGACCGCCGCGACCTCGTCGCGGCGCGCCGTCCGCGAGCGGTGGACCACGCGGAGCCGGGGGCGCGACGTCATCGTCCTTCCTCGGCGCGCAGGGCCGCCGCCAAGGCCGGCAGGTCCTGGTAGCGAAACACCGCGTCGAGCTCCCCGCGGCGCGCTAATGCCGGGTGGAGGACCTCGGTCGCCAGCTCGAACGGCTCGCTCACCAGGCGCCGCCAGGCAGCTGCCCCTGCTGGCTCGGGCGCATAGGCCCGGAAGCTCTCGAGGAGCGCGGCTCCGGGCGTGGTGTCGAGCCGCATCACGGTGGCCGAGGCCACGCCGTTGGCAAAACCGCCCTCGGCGGCGAGCTCGGCCGCCAGCGGTGTGACCACCAGCTGGGAGAGGATCTCGGGGTCGCGCTGGGTGACGAGCAGGAAGGCCCAGGCCACCCCTGCCAGGGCCGAACGGCGCAGCGGCTCGTCGGGGGCCTCGCGCCGCGCCATGGCGAAGACCGCGGCGTCCGCCCCCGGCAGGAAGTTGAGCGGCAAGAAGTAGAGCGCCCGCCCCACCCCGTGCCAGAAGAAGCCACGGACGTCGGGGTGGTTGGCGGCCAGCGCCGCATCCACCGCCGCCACCCAGGCCGGATGGAAGGTCCGGGTCACCAGGCCGAGGGACTCCCAGGCCGCCCCCACGAAACCCGGGCGCGTGCCCAGCCGGCAGTGCTCGATGATCGCCGCCGTGGCCTGGGCGAGCGCCGCGGGGTCGGCAGTCCGGGGCAGCTCGGCGAGCGTCCGTTGCGCGACGGCAAGCCCGAACCCGGCATGGAGCATCAGCAGGCTCTTCGCCGGCAGTTGCCCGGTGGCCTCGGCGTGCAGCAGGCCCTCGACGCTGCGACCGGCGTCGAGGCAGCGCTCGGCGTAGTCGTGGCCGAGGCCTTCCACCGCCCACAGCGCGGCGAAGGGGTCGAGGCGGTAGGCCCTGTCCACCAGCGGCGCGAGCTCGAAGACGCCGCTCGCCGGCACCCCGATCCGCTCGGCAACGCCCCGCACGAGGCAGAAGACCTCGACCTTGGCCGCCAGCTCGCGCCCCGCGACCGCGGCCTGCCCACCCGGCAACAGCTGCAACGCCGCGACAGACCGCACCCCCACCTCGAGCGCGGTGGTGGCCCAGGCCTGGGGGTTGAACAGGTAGGAGGACAGGAACATCGGCCCCATGTCGGCCAACGCACCGCCGAAGCAGCGCACGGTGTCGAGCCAGAGAGGGCGCGCCTCTTCGCCGTCCTCCGCTGGCTTCAACGTGGCGAGCACCCGATCGAACGCGGCGGCCGCTTCCCTCCCCGTCGCCGGCGACAACAGGCGCACCCCCTGCTGGGCGCCGAAGACACCGAGGGCCCAGGAAAGGCGGGCCAGCGAGCGAGCGGTCTCGAGCCACATGGCAGCGTCGTTCCTCACTCTGCCTACGACATCGGTCCCCAGCCGGCGCCGGCGTCCGGCGCTGGCGCGGCACCCTGGCCGGTCACCGCCGCGCCGGCCTGGCGAGCGACCGCGAGGCCGCCCTGGGCCATCTCACGGGCGGCGGTGGCACCCCGCTCCATCGTTTGGGCCAGGTTGGCCGGGTTCATCAGGCTGAAGGCGAGGTCCACGGTGTTGCGCTGCAGCTGGTCGCCGAAGCGGAACATGCTGTGCGCCAGCGGGCCGAGGCGTTGCTCGGTCGCCGCCGCCACGGTTCGCAGGTCCTCGGCGCTCGCGGCCCGACCCTGGGGCGTCAGCATCGACAGCATCTGACGTGCTCCGAAGACCGACATCGCCCAGCTCAGACTGATCGCTGATTGAGCCCATTCGCGCATGGTGATCGTCCTCCCTCATCAAGGGTCTGGTTCATCCCGAGAGCCGCCACACGGCACGTGTCAAGAACGCCAGCGCGGTGCCGAGCAAGCCAAAGCTGGCGGTGTAGATGTTCCAACCGAAGGGCGGCGGCGCCTGGTGGGTGGCGATGACCAGCGCCAGCACCACCGCCACCAGGCCGAGCCGCATCGCCTGCCCCTCGAGCTCGCTCGCCGGCGCCTCCGGCGACTTCGTCGCACGGCCCGCCGAGAGCCGCGCCAGCACCGCCGACCAACGCTCGGCGCCCTCGCTCAGCAGCTGGGCGCTGCCAGCAGCCCAGGAGACCATGCGGGAGCGGGAGACGAGGGCCCGCCGCGCTTCGCCGCGGATCGAGCGATCGCAGACCTCGGCCAGGTAGGCACCGACCTCGAAGCTGGGAGCAAAGCGCGTGATCAAGCCGTCGATCGCGATGGCGGAACGGATGTACTTGATGACGTCCCGCTCCGGCCAGATGCCCGTCGCGCGCGACAGGCGCAGCATGTCGAGCATGACCAGCGTGAAGTTCTTCTTGAGCTTCTGGCCGCCACGACTGCGCTCGTACCAGACCTCGGCGAAACGCTCGAGGCCGCGCCGGAAGGCCTCGGCATCGGACCGCTCGTCCATCGCCGAGACTTTGAGAAAGGCGGCGCACATGCCGGCGATGTCGCCGCGCGTGTAGGCGAGCGTCATCTGCACCAGGTAGAGCCGGGAGTGCTTCGACAGCACGCCGGTGATGCCGAAGTCGAGATAGCCGATCTGGTTGCCCGCCAGGATCATCAGGTTCGCCGGATGCAGGTCGGCGTGGAAGAGGCCGTGGCGGAAGGCGTCGCCGAGGAAGTTGTCGATCACCCGGCGAGCGCACAGCGAAGCGTCGAAGCCCATCTCGCCAAGGCGGGCGAGCCGTAGCTGGTCGCCGCGCTCGACGGCCCGCAGGTAGTCGAGGACGGTGACGCCGTCCATGAACTCGGCGACCAGGACCCGCCGCGTCACCAGGCAGACCTCGGGCACGTACTCGCTGGGGCTGCCCAGCGAGTTCTGCCGCATCTGCCGCATCGAGCGGGCCTCGTTGCGGTAGTCGAGCTCTTCTTGCGTCCAGGCCACGAACTCGCTCATCGGCTCGATCAACCACTCGAGCGAGCGGAGCCGGAAGCGGCGGATGGCACGAACGCAAGCCGTCATCACCCGGATGTCGCCGGTGAAGTCGCGCTCGACGACCGGCCGCTGCACCTTGACGGCGACCTTCTTGCCGTCCAACCAGGCGACGTGTACCTGGCCGATCGAAGCGGTGGCGATCGGCGCCCGCTCGAAGCTCTCGAAGACCTCCTCCGGCCCGCGCCCCAGCTCGGCGCGGACGATCCGGTCGACCTCTGCGTAGTCGAAGGGCTCCACCTGGTCGAGGAGATCGAAGAGCGCATTGCAATATTCAAGAGACAAAATATCCGGCTGCAGAGCGAGCATCTGGCCGAACTTGATGAAGCTGCCGCCGAGGTCTTCGAGGATCGCCGACAGACGCTGCGGGCCGCTGAGGTCGCCAGGCGGCAAGCGGCGGGCGAGCCGCGGGAAGCGGCTCCAGCGCGTGCCGCCGAGGTGGGCGAGGCCGTGCCGGGCGAGCACCCGCACGAGCCCGGCCAGGCGGCGCAGAGAAAGCCAGAGGGGCCTCATGGCGTGGCCTCCCGCCGCTTGGCGCGCCCGGCCTCGCGCTCCTCCAGGGTGGGTCCCTCGGCCGCCTGCGCGGCGAGCGAGCCCCAGAAGATCCGCCGCCGGCGGGCCAGCATGTCGGCGAGCGCCGCTTCGATCGCCACCCGCACTTCTTGCGAGAGGGCGGCGACGATCGCCGGGTCCTCGGCGGCCTCCGGCCCGAAGCGCTCCTGGACGGCGATCGGCGGCAGGAAACGGGTATGCCACTTCGACGGCAAGGGAACGGGCAGCAGCGGGAAGGGCGGTGCGAGCGGAAAGCACGGCCATTCCGTCAAGCACTCCCACCAGCTCCAGCGCACCTTGCCGAGGATCGGGAAGATCTCCGCACTGCCGACGGTGACGAAGGGGACGATCGGAGCGCGATGGCGCAGCGCCGCCTTGACGAACTCGTCGCGGCCCAGCTTGCCCAGCCTGTAGGCGTGGCGGTAGTAGGTGAAGGCGCCGCGGATGCCCTCGGGGAAGAAGCCCAGGATCTCGTCGCGGTCGAGCACCCAGGCGGCGTTTTCCTGGCAGGCGATCATGCCGCCGAGCTGGCTCATGAAGCGTGAGAGATGCGGCGGCTTGGCAAGGCAGGGGTGGATGAGGAAGCGCGGCACCCGGCCCGTCGCCTGCTCGACGATGTCGAGCGCCATGACGCCGTCGTAGGGCATGAAGCCGCGGTGAACGCCCGTCAGCACCGCCCGCCCGGTGCGCGGGATGTGCTCCTCGCCCTGGACGTCGATCCGCCACCACAGCCGGCGCAGGAAGCGGCAGAGCGTCTTCTGGTAACGAGCGATCGCCCGCGGGTCGAGGCCGAAGGGGTCCTCGGCGTAGGCGGCCGTCGCCAAGGCCGGCCGGCCGCTGGCGGCGAGGATCGCCTCGGTGCTGCCCAGGCGGGCGCGCCAGCCCAGTTCCGCCGCGGCCCGGCTGGCATCGAGGGTCGCCGGGTAGCGCTGCTCTTCGGCGGCAGCCGGATGGCCCGTCAGGCCGAGGGAGGACCCCGCCGCACGCGCCAGCCGGCGCCAGGTATGCGGCAAGGGCAGGCGCCAGGTGCCGGCGAGGCGCAGCGCGCGGCGCCAGCGCACGGCGCCGGCGGGCGCCAGGTGGAAGTGGCCGCCCAGCCGCCGCTCGACGGCCAGGCGGACGGCGGCGGCGAGGTCGTCGACGGCGAGAAACTGCACCATCGGGTCGAAGCCTGCCGAGGCCACCGCCAGCCTGCCGCGCAGCTGCCGGGCCAAGAGCTCGGGAGCGTCCGCGGCGAGCACCGTTACGGGGCGCAGCACGGTGAGGGTTGCCGCCGCCAGGAGCTCGTCCGCCAGGGCCTCGTAGGCGGCCCAGCCGGCGGCGGTGGGGCTGCGCGGTGGCGGCAGCGCCGCCGGCTCGCCGGCGAGCCCCGGATGATCGTGGCGCGGCAGATAGATGGCGGCGCTCGACAGCAGGACGACGTGGGCCGGGGAGGCGGCGGCGACCTGGCGCAGGAGCCGGGCAGCGGCCTCGAGGTCAGGGTATGGGGCGTGACGCCCGCGAAGCTCCGGCAGCACGACGACGGTGCTCCCGGCGAGCGCCGGCGGCACAGCTCCCTCAGCCAGCTCTGCCGCACTGAAAAAGCGCGTGTTGAATGAGCTGGAGAGCTCTGCCGTCACCGCCTCGGAAAGGCGGCAGGCACGACCAACGACGGTTGCCTGCGCCATATCCTGCTCTCAGAATTCTCCTATCTTACACCGAATAGCGAGAAATCACAGAAATTTCCGCGTTTTCTCTCCTACCTTCATCGCATGCATCGTCGCATGCAGCACAGAAATCGTTATCAATCTGCCAGCGCTGCCGACGGCTCGTGGCCGCAGGCTGAGGCCCCGACGGCCGGCATTGCCATGCGCCTTCGTTCCGCCAGGATGCGCTCGACCACTCTCTCCGCGGAAACGATCACCGGCGTGATGCCGCCGCCAGGCCGGGTCCAGTGCCCGACGCAGAAAAGGTTCTGGATCGGCGTCTCGACGCCCGGTCTCCCCTCCCCCAGCTGGTCGGGCGACATCTCCCAGCCGAGCATCGCCCCCCGCAGGTTGAGCGTGAACCGCCACGAGGTGCGCGCCGAAGCACTTTGGCCGGCCACGATGTGCTCGCAGATCCCCGGCACCGTGCGCTCGAGGTTCTCGTAGATGAAGCGCTCCATCTCGGCCTTGTGCGCCGGCCAGTCCGCCACCCGGTCGTAGTCCATCTCGAGGACTTTCTGCACGATCAGCACCTGGCCGCCCGGAGGGGCCACGGCAGGATCGTAGAGCGTCGGCGAGAAGAGCTTGAAGCGCAGCGCTCCCCTGCCCACCGCCTCGAAGTCCCAGCCGTCCCAGTAGTAGCCCTGCGCCTCTTCGAGCACGGCCGCGGGCACGTCGCGCAGGCCCAGGTGGGTGAGCCAGCACGGGAAGGTGGTGCGCAGGGTGTCCAGGGGCGCCAGGGCTTCGGGCGGCAGCACCTTCGGGCCGAGCAGGTGCAAGAAGGTGTCGCGCAGGTCACCGTTGGCGATCACCTGCTCGGCGGCGACCACGCCACCGGCATAGCGGCTGGCGAGCGCTCCGCGCTGCAGAGTGAACTCGACGCCACGGGCCCGGCCCCGTTCGGTGACGATGCGGCTGACGTGGGCATTGATCAGCAGGTGCCCACCCTGCTCCTCGAAACGGCGGGCCAGCTCGTCGGAAAAGGCCTGCGAGCCGCCCCGGGGGTAGAAGTTGCCGAGGAAGTACGACAGCCGCAACATCGAGTCGAAGACGAACGAGGTGCGGCTGGGCGGCGAGCCCCAATGCGGGCAATCGGCGGTGAGCAGGAGCTTGAGCTTGGGGTCTTTGAAGAAGAAATCGAGGGCGTCGCGCAGCGTCCAGTTCCGGTACTCGGCGAGGCGCCCGGCATGGCTCAGCGGCCGTTCCTTGAAGTAGTGCAGCAGGCCGAGGAGGTAGGCCTCGCGGACGACCTCGAAGAAACGGTCCAGGGCCTCGCGCTCGTGGGGGAACTCGCCGTCGAGGAGGGCGCGGTAGGCGGTGAAGTCCGCCGGCACGGCGAAGCGGCTGCCGTCGGGGAAATGGAAGGTGTCGACCGGGTCCATCTTGATCCAGCCGGTCTCGACGCCGAGTTCCTGCAGCAGGCGGCCGGTGAGGGTGTGGGGGTTGCCAAGCAGGGGGTAGAAATGGGTCGCGGCATCGAAGGTGTAATGGCCCCGGCGGAAGGTGCTGCAATAGCCGCCCACCATGTAGTGCTGCTCGAGGAGCAGGACCCGTAGACCGCTGCGCACCAACAGGTTGCCGGCGATCAAGCCGCCGATCCCCGAGCCGATGATCACCACGTCGTAGTGCGAGTCGGGGGCCCGCCGCAGGCCCTTGAAGAGGCGCCTCACCCTGGCTCCTCGTCGCCGCCGGCCGCCGGGGCAGGCCGGTTGCGGCCGTAGGTCTCGTGCGCCTGGACGAACTCACCGCTGGCGATCGAGCCGCCCATCGACAGCTCGCCGCCCAGGACGGTGGCAGCGATGATCTCGGCCAGCTTCGGCGCCCGGCCCGGCCCGGTGCAGCCGAGCATGGCCAGGCACTCGGCCGCCGTGCCCAGCTGCGTCCCGCCGCCGATCGTCGCCACGGTCAACGACGGCAGGGTGACCGAGGCGTAGAGGTCCCCATCACCGGTGAGCTCGAAGTGGGTGATCGCCACTGCCGCGTTGGCGAGGTTGGCGACATCTTGCCCACAAGCGATAAACATCGCCGCGATGCCGTTCGCCGCGTGGCCGGTGTAGCCCAACGAGGCGCTCTGCAGATGGCCGAGCACCGTCTGGTGCCAGAGGGCGACGAAGTCGGCGGGGCTGGCGTGGAGGTAGGCGCTGGTCACCCGCGCCGGCAGACGGGCCCCGGCGATCACCTTCTTGCCCTTGCCACCGGCGAACAGCGCGCCGCTCGCCCTCTTCTCCGACTCGAGGCCGGAGAAGACCTGCACGCCCCGCGCCGGAGAGCGCGCGAGGAGCCAGTGACAGGCGCGCTCGGTGGCCTTGACGATCATGTTCATGCCGTGGGCATCGGCCGTGTGGTAGCGGAACAGCACCGCCACCTCGCGGCCCACCGGCCGCGGCTCGACGGCGAGCAGCCGGCCGTGGCGGGTGGTCGCCTCGGCCTCGGCCTTGAGCTCGGTGAACACCTCCGGCAGCCAGCGGCAGAAGGCCACCGCCGCCGCCACGTCGTCGAAGCGGAAGCTGGGCGCCACCTGGTTGGCGTCGACCACCACCCGGCACTCGACGCCACCGGCGCGGCTGAGGGCGACCGCGCCCCGCTCGTAGGAGCGCACGAGAGCGCCCTCGGTGGTCGCAAACGGCACGTAGAAGGTGCCCTGGGCGTGCTCGCCGCGGACCACCAGGGGACCGACGACGCCGAGCGGCACCTGGACCGTGCCGATCGGGTTCTCGATGTTGCCCCGCATCTGCTCGCTCGGCAAGGCCGCACCGCCCACCTGTGGCAGGGCACAGCCTGCCACTCCCTCGAGCCAGACTCGCCGCTCGCGCACCTCGTCTTCGCGGTAGCCGCCCGCCTCGAGCCGCGGGACCAATCCGGCGTGGCCGGCCCGCTCTGCCGGCGCCGGGACGACGGGCTCGCTCATCCGTGGTCTTCCCTGCCGATCACCAGGGCCACCGCCTGGCCGTCGTGCGCGAGGGCGGTCAGCAGCAGGTGATCGCCGCGCAACGGGCCGTTGGCGAGCACCAGGCCGCCCAGGCCGAGGTCTGCTTCCGGGTCGCTGAGACCGGCAATCGCCGGCAGCTGGCCGCTCGCCAGGCTGCGGAGGGCCGCGATCGCCTGCAGCGCGCCCGAGGCCCCCAGGCTCTCGCCGACCATCGACTTGATCGCCACCACCGGCACGTCGCCGGCATGGTCACCGAGGGCTGCGCCAAGGCCCCGCGCCTCGGCACGGTCGCCCACCGGGCTGCCGTTGGCACCGCACCAAACGGCGGCGATCGCCGCCGGCTCGAGGCCGGCATCGCCGAGGGCGGTCTCGATGGCGCGGGCGACCGCCGCGGCGCGCGCCGCTTCTTCCCGGGCAGGCGCGAAGGCCGACCCCCAGCCGCGCACCACGCCGAGGATCGCCGCGCCCCGCTCGCGCGCCGTCTCGAGGCCTTCGAGCAGCAGCATCGCCGCCCCCTCGGCCTGTGCGAAGCCGTTGCGCTCGGCGTCGAAGGGCACGGCCCGCGGCTCGGCGCCGTCGCTCCCGGCCAGCCGGCCGGCGCGGCAGTACCCGAGGAAAGACTCGAGACAAAGCTCTTCGGCGCCGCCGGCGAGCACCGCGGCCGCCCGCGCCGTGGCCAGCTCCTCGGCCGCGTAGGCCAGCGCCGCGAGACCGGACGCCTCACCGCAGCTCACCGTGGTGTTGGGGCCGCGCAGGTCGTGCCAGATGGCGGTCTGGCCGGCGGCGGCGTTGATCACGCTGTTGGCGAAATCGAGGGGGCTGACGTAGGCCGGGCCGAGCTTCTGGCCCCGGCGATCGAACTCCGCGATGGTGCGCACCGAGCAGAACGTCGTGCCGAGAGCGAGGCCCACCTCGTGGGCGCGCCGCAGCTCGGCCGTCCAACCGGCGGCGGCCAGGGCCTGGTCGCTGGCGATCAGCAGCAGGCGGGAGGTGCGGTCGATCGGCCGCAGGTTGCGCTCAGTGCCGAGGTATTCCTGCGCATCGAAGGGGCGGACCTCCCCCGCCGGCAGGGCCGGCAGGCCGTCGAGAGGGAAGAGCTCGATCGGCCGCAGGCCGCTCGTCCCCGCCAGGAGGGCCGCTTCGAGGGCCGCGGGAGAGTCGGCGAGCGAGCAGATCACCCCGCTGCCGGTGATCACCACGGTCTGACGATCGGCTTGCACGCGCGCTCGCTCTCCTCTCCGCTCAGGGCTCGTGCTTGCGCAGCAGCACCGAGGCGTTGTTGCCGCCGAAGGCGTAGGCGTTGTTCATCGCCAGGAGGGTGCGCTGGTGGCGCGCCTGGTTGGGCACGAAGTCCAGCTCCTCCTCCGGCTCTTCGAGGTTCATCGTCGGCGGGATGCGGTCCTCGGCCACGGCCAGGGCGCAGACGGCGGCTTCGATCGCCGAGGCCGCCCCCATGGTGTGGCCGAGCATCGACTTGATCGAGCTCATCGGCGTCCGCGCCGCACGCTCGCCGAAGACGCGCTTGACGGCGATCACCTCCAAGCGGTCGTTGGTCGGCGTGCCGGTGCCGTGGGCGCTGATGTAGCTCACCTCCTCGGGGCGGGCACCGGCGTCGGCGAGCGCCCGCTCCATGGCCCGCACGGCCCCCTCACCTTCGGGGTGGGCCGCCGTCATGTGATGGGCGTCGCAGGACAGGCCGTAACCGGCAAGCTCGGCATAGATGCGCGCACCGCGGGCCTGGGCCCGCGCCAGGGGCTCGAGGATCAGGATCGCCGCCCCCTCGCCCGGGATCATCCCCTTGCGGTTGCGGTCGAAGGGCTGGCAGCGCTCGGGCGCGATGGCCCCCAGGCGAGCGAAGCCCGAGTAGGTGATGCGCGAGAAGGCATCGGCGCCGCCGGCGAGCATCAGGTCGGCGCGGCCGGACTCGAGCAGGTCCATGGCGTGCGCGATCGCATAGTTGCCGGCCGCACAGGCGGTGGGGATCATCAGGTTGGGCCCGGCGAGCCCGAGCTCCTCGGCGACGTGCGCCGGGATCATGTGACAGGGGTAGAGCGAGACGAAGCTGGCGTCGATCGCCGCCGCGCGTTCGGCGAGGAAGAGGTCGTTGAACTTCTCGACCTCGCGCGGCTCGCCGGAGGTCGTCCCCATGGCCACACCGGCGCGATGGCTGGCGACCCCCTGCTCGGCGAGGCGGTCGGCGTCGAGACCGGCATCTGCTAGCGCCAGGCGGGCCGCGGCGATCGCCAGCTGCGAGGCGCGGCCGAGGGCCGCGGGATCGCGGCCGTGCACGAAGGGCGCCGGGTCGAACCCCTTGACCTCGCCGCCGAGGTGGACCGAGAACTTCGCGGTGTCGAACGAGGCGACGGGCGCGAAGCCGGAGGTGCCGGCGAGCAGGGCCTCCCACACCTCCTGGCGACCGATGCCGACCGGGGTGACCAGCCCGAGGCCGGTCACCACCACGGGACCACGGTCCGTGCCCTTTCCCAACCGGCCGCGACTCAACCGCCCCCCCCGCCAGCGCGCTCGGCCAGCCGCCGGCTCACCAGCTCCACCATCTCCGGCAGGGTGGTGACCTCGCGGTAGCTCTCTTCGGGTAGCTCGAGCTTGAAGGCGAGGTCGACGTCGACCCCGATCTCGAGCAAGGACAGGCTATCGAGCTTCAGGTCGTCGCGCAGGCTGGCGTCGTCGCCGATCCGATCGACCTTCAGCCCTGCAACGTTGGCGATAATCTCTTTGATCCGTACACGAACTGCCGAGTTGTCCACCATCACGCCCCCTCCTGCCGGTCGATCGTCGTTGGGCCGGTGCCAGCAGGTCTAAGCCCTCAGCTGGCTCCATTGGCGGCACGTCGCGGTGGACCGTTACAGCCGGCCGGTGCTGCCGTCGTCACCGCGAAGGCGGCGCTCGGAGGCAGCGAGCTGGCGAGCTGGCGTCGTGACCTGGTGTCGACTGCGATCCACTGGATGCTGATTCCTTGCCCAGGACGACGCGCGAGGTGCCAGGGTCGGGGTGGGCCTGCGGCCTGCTAGCCCGAAAGCGGCACCTTTGCGCTGGATCTGCCCTCTACTCTATGCGCTCAGGGCCCCAGGGCCAATCCCCTAGCCGGCGGCACGAGGGGCAGCCAAGCCCGCCAGGAACGGCTCAGAGCTCCTTCGGGATGGCAACCGTGAGGTTCTCCGGCTCACCCTCGGTGATCACCAGGTTGTCCTCGATACGGATGCCGCCCTGGCCGATCAGCGGCTCCACTCGATCCCAGCGCACCTGCTGCCGGTAGGTCGAGCGCCGCTCCGGGTCGTTAAGCAAGGCCGGTGAGAAATAGAGCCCCGGCTCGATGGTGACGGCGAAACCGGGCGCCAGCGGCAGATCGATCCGCAGGTAGCACAGCCCCGGCCGCTTGCTGCGCTCACGGCCCGGCAGGTAGCCGCTGGCGTCGCGCACCCCGAGGCCCACCATGTGACCGACGCCGTGCGGGAAGAACAGCGCGTGCACGTCCTGCTCGACCAGGCTCGCGGGGTCCCCGACCAGATAGCCGAGGTCCACCAGGCCGCGGGTCATGTCGACGGCTGCTTCGAGGTGGATCTCGCGGTATTCCTTGCCGGCTCGGCACTTGCCGACCGCCGCCTTCTCCGCCGCCAGGACCACCGCGTAGAGATCGCGCTGTGCCGGCGAGAAGGTGCCGGCGGCCGGGTAGGTGCGCGTCACGTCGCAGGCATAGCCCTCGACCTCGCCACCGGCGTCGACCAGCACCAGCTCACCCGCGGCGAGCCGGCGGGCCGACGGCGCGAAGTGGAAGACGGCGGCGTTGGGGCCGCTGCCGACGATGGTGTCGTAGGCCGTGCGGCTGGCGCCGTGGCGAAAAAACTCGGCTTCGAGCTCGATCTGCACCTGGCGCTCGCTCAAGCCCGGGCGCAGCAGATCGGGGAGGATGGCGAAGCCCGCGACCGTCGCGGCGGCGGCCCGCCGCATCCGCTCGAGCTCCACCTCGTCCTTCGGCCGGCGCACTTGGAAGAGCAGCTCGCGCAAGCGGTCGCGCAGGGCCCCGTCGCTCTGCACGCCAGGGACGTCGCTGCCGAGGACGGCCACCGGACGGCCCTGCCGGGCAGCGAGCCACCCGGCGAAGCCCGCCAGGTCGAGGCCTTCGTCCGGCACGTCGCCGACCCAGACCTTCTCCTCCTCGCTCACCCGCGGTACGAAGTCGAACCAGCCTTCTTGGGGGTCGAAGGCGAGCACCGAGCAGGGCCGCGAACGGTCGGCGAGGTAGAAATACTCAGAGTGCGGGCGGAAGGGGTAGGTCTGGTCGGCACCACCCGGCAGCGGCACGAAGTCCCCGGCGCCGACCAGCACGATCTCGTTGCGGAGGTCCCAGGCAGCGGCGGCGGCGGCGCGGCGACGATCGAGATAATGGCTCATGGTGCTGGCGAGCATAACAGAGCCATCTGGCCCTTCCGGGCCCGGTTTGGGGCCTCTCGGCGCTGGTGCGCGTGGTAGCATTCGCCTGGTTTCCGCTCTTTTTTCTCACCTTCTCCTGGCCCGGAACCACCGTTGCTGGAGCGAGCCCCTGCGATGAGCGAGATCGAACGCGACACCCTGGACCTGGACATCCTCTTCGTGGGTGCCGGACCGGCCGGCCTGGCCGGCGCCTACCACCTCGCCCGGCTGATCCGCGACCACAACGCCGGCCTGCCGGCCGGCAGCGCGCCCCTCGAGGTCTCGATCGGCGTCCTCGAAAAGGGTAAGGAGGTCGGCAGCCACGTTCTCTCGGGCGCCGTGGTCGACCCGCGGGCGTTCGCCGAGATCTTCCCCGAGGACTGGCGCGAGGCGCCCTTCGAGGCCGACGTCGGCGCCGAGCAGCTGCTCTGGCTGAGCGAGAAGCGAGCTGTCTCCCTCCCCATCCCGCCGATGCTCGACAACGAGGGCAAGCGGGTGGCCTCGCTCGGCAAGCTCTGCAAGTGGATGGCCGCCAAGGTCGAGGCCCTGGGCGTCGACATCTTCAGCGAGTTCCCGGCCGTCGAGGCCCTGCTCGACGGCGAGCGCGTCCGCGGCGTGCGCACGGGGGATCGCGGGCGCGGTCACGACGGCCAGCCGAAGTCGAGCTTCGAGCCGGGCATCGACATCCTCACCCGCTGCACTGTGCTCACCGAGGGCGTTCGCGGCACGTTGGTCAAGCAGCTCGAGGGCCGCCTCGGGCTCAGCGCCGGCAAGAACCCGCAGATCTACGCCCTCGGCATCAAGGAACTGTGGGAGCTGCCCGCCGGCCGTATCGCTGCCGGCGAGGTGATCCACACCATGGGCTGGCCGCTTGGCGGCAAGGTCTTCGGCGGTGGCTTCGTCTACGGCATGAAGGACGACCTGGCGATCATCGGCCTGGTGGTCGGCCTCGACTACGCGAACCCCCTGCTCGATCCCCATGCCGAGTTCCAGCGCTTCAAGACCCACCCGCGTTTCGCCGCCTTGCTGGCCGGCGGCACGATGGTCAACTACGGCGCCAAGGCCATCCCCGAGGGTGGCTGGTGGTCGATGCCCCGCCTGGCGGGCGACGGCTTCCTGATCGCCGGCGACTCTGGCGGTTTCCTCAACAGCCAGCGCTTGAAGGGCGTCCACCTGGCGATGAAGTCGGGGATGCTCGCCGCCGAGACCCTCTTCGAGGGCCTGCGCGCCGGC
Organism: uncultured Thermoanaerobaculia bacterium; assembly: GCA_964420075.1. Lineage (GTDB taxonomy): Bacteria > Acidobacteriota > Thermoanaerobaculia > Multivoradales > SZUA-115 > CAYQRE01. Next base: position 105,195 of record CAYQRE010000013.1, read on the forward strand.
CAGCTCGACGCCGCGGCCCTGGCGCGCTACGACGACAAGCTGCGGGCCAGCTGGGCCTACGACGAGCTGTGGGAGGTGCGCAACTTCCACCAGGCCTTCGACCACGGCACCCTCGGCGGGATCGTCCAGGCCGGCGCCGGGATGTTCACCGGCGGCCGCGGCTGGGGCCTCCTCGACCGCCTGCGCACCGAGCCGGGGCATCGCCGGATGCGCCGCCTGAACGGCCCGCAGGGGGCCCGCCTGGCGGCAAGGCCCGCCGTCGAGATCGACCGCAAGCTCACTTTCGACCGCCTCTCCGACGTCTACAACTCGGGCACCGCGCATGACGAGGACCAGCCGGTCCACCTGCTGGTCGCCGACACCGAGGTCTGCGTCAGCCGCTGCGCGGCCGAGTTTCAGAACCCCTGCCAGCGCTTCTGCCCGGCGGGGGTCTACGAGATGGTGGACGACGCGGCCCAACCGAGCGGGCGGCGGCTGCAGATCAACGCCAGCAACTGCGTCCACTGCAAGACCTGCGACATCATGGACCCCTACGAGCTGATCACCTGGGTCCCCCCCGAGGGCGGCGGCGGCCCGAACTACGGCCGAATGTAAGCTACCTCGCCCACCGCGGCCTGCGCGGGGAGCTGCGCCGCGAGCGCCGTCAGGCGCTGGCGAGCCGTCGTCAGCTGGCCGAGGTCGCGAGGGGTGCGCAGCTCCCAGACGGGCAGGCTCGCCGCGAGCCGCATCGCGAAGCGGAAGTGCGCCTCGACCTGGGCGGGCGCCAAGAGGTGCGCGCCCGCCCAGTGCGCAAGGACGGCGCTCGCCGCCGCCGCGCCCCGCAACGGCTCGAGAGCCACCTCGGGCCCCGAGCCCGGCCCCCGCAGGTGGATGATCCCGGCGAGCGGCTGCGCCTCCGCGGCCAGGGCCGGCGGCGCGACCTTGAGCTGCGGGAAGTCCGCCAGGGCGGTCGGCCCGTGGGCTGGCCAGCTCACCGGCAGGAGGTCATCGGCCACCCGTTGCCAGGCCTGGGCGGCCGCGAGCGTCGACTTGCCCGCCCCCGACGGGCCGACGAACGCCAGCAGGCGACCCTCGACCGCTGCCGCGCTGGCGTGCAGGACGAAGACATCCCGCACGGCGAGCAGGGGCAGGAGCAGAGGCCCGAGCGCGAGCTCCAAGACCTCGCCGGGGGCGAGCGCTCCGCCACCGATCAGCCGGGCCGCGGAACGTTCGAGGTCGAGGGCCACCGCGAGCCCCGGCTCGATCTCGAACCAGCCGCGCGGGCCGTCCCACCAGGCCGTCACCCGGCGCACGCGGCCCGCCAACCAGGCATCGCGTTGGAAAGTGAGCTGGCCGGCGCGCCGCTGCGGCGAGGGCGCCGGAGCCTCGGTCAGGAGGACCGCGGGGGGGAGGGCGAGGGCGCTCGCGGTGAGCGGCCGGCTGGCGATCACCTCGCCGCCGGCGATCGCGTGGCGATAGGCCGCGGCGCCCTGCCCGCCGTCGAGGTCGAGGAAGCAGGGCACCGCCACCGGCTACGGCACCAGCACCACCGTCGGATCGCCCAGGATCGTCCAGCCGAGGAGCACGTCGCGCAAGTCGCCGCCCTGCTGAGCCACCGCCCGCTTGGCCTCCACCAAGGCATCGCCAAGGCGCTTGCCGGGGGCGAGCAGGCGCGACATCAGGGCAGGGCCCAGGAGCTCGTCCGACGATGTCTTCGAGAGCGTCGAAGAACCCACCACGCTGGCGGCGCCGCGGTCGCCGGCGAGCAGGAAGCGGTGCGCCAGAGTGTCGTACTGCGGGCTCACATGGTAGGTGTTCCAGCATCCCCATTGCACGACCAGCGCCGGCATGCCCGCGTTGCCCAGGCTGGCGGCGTCGGCGCTCGAGAAGAGGCCCTGGAAGGACCACACCGTAGGCCCGGAGTGGCCGGTGAAGCTGACCAGCGCTGCGCCCTGGTCGAAGGCCGAGAGCAGCTGTTGGCGAGCCCCGGCGACGCCGAGACCGTCGACGTAGGCGCGGGTCGCCGACCAGCTCGGCGGCAGGAAGGCGGCGAGGCCGTCGCTGATCGCGCTGAAGCGCTGGCGCTCGTCACCGTCGGCAGCGAAGACGGCGCGCGCCGGCGTGGCGGCCAGCTGGTCCGACTTGGCGAGCAGGCCGGCGAGCTCGGCGAGAGTACGGGCCGGCAGGCGGCCGACGGCGAGCTCCGGCACGTTGTCGCCATCGAGATCACCGTAGAGCGCGTCGGCCGGGGTGAAGGAGATCAGCTCGTCCGAAGCGGCGTAGGGCGTCGGGATGAAGCTCCGCGAGCCCACGCCCAGGTTGTCGAGGTAGTCATAGGTGTCGCCGCCCACCAGGGTCACGTAGCGGACCCCGAGGCGCAGCGCCGCCTGCTTGAGGTAGGCGCGGATCGCCGCCGGATCGGGCTCGCCCCCCGAGTAGCGGGCATAGAGGTCCTCGATGTCCACGACCTTCACCGTGAGACCACGGCCTTGCTGGGCAGCGACCAGGGGTGCCAGGCCGGCGGCGAAGCTGCCGTGGGTGACGATCAACGAGCGCGCCGGGCCGCGCAACAGGTCACCCGGGACGGTTCGCGCCGGGCGGACCGTCGGCTGCACCAAGGCCGCGGTGGTGGCCACCTCGACCCCGGCACCGGCACTCGCGCTCGGCGGCAGGCTGAAGCTCGCCGCGAAGCCGCTCGCGGTCGGCTGCACCGTGAACGAGCCCAGGCGATAGCGCCCGTTGCCTGCCCAGGCCACGACCGACTTCGCGGACAGGCCGTCGACCAAGATCAGGCCCGGCACGCCGGCAAAGGCCAGGCGATCATCGCGGGCCAGGAACCGCCGCGGGTAGACCAGGGTGTAGCGATCGACGTGCACGAGGTCGAAGGCGAAGCCGGTGTCACCCAACACCTGCACGGTGAGCTGGTGCTCCCCTGCGGTGAGCGAGCCGGCCGGCAGGGCGAGGTCGTACTCCCGCGCCACCAGGCCGTCAAAGCGGTCTTCGGCGAGAGGGGTGCCGTCCCAGAGGAGCCGCAGGTGATGGTCGGGCACGTCCCCCGGCCAGTTGGTCACGCCCCACAGCCAGAGCCGCAAGCGGCCCTCGTCGCTCGCCGGCGCATCGACGGTGAGCGGGAAGCTGCGCTCGGCTGACGCACCCTGGGCGAGCACCGGCGCCTCGTACCAGGGGTCCCCGTTGGGCGCGGCGAAGCTGTACTCGCGATCGCGGTTGGTCTTGTCCTTCTCGAGGTAGGAGGGCACGAGGTCGCCCGCCGGCGGTGCCGGCAGCTGGCGGGCCCGCGCCCCGGCGCCCGCGCCGACCGCGAGCAGGTAGTTGCGGGTCCGAGTGTAGAGGCTGTCGGTGACCGCTTCGCCACGGAACTCGACAAAGCCACCGGGGCCGAAGACGGCCGGGTCGGCCACTCCGGCCTCGACGTAGATTGGCACCGCCTTGCCGTCGCGGGCCTTGCTGAGGGCGAGCCGGGCGACGGGCGCGCCCGTGAAGTCGAGGCCCGCGGCCAGCAGCTGCTCGTAGGTCACCCGCGCCAGGCCGGTCTCGGCCACTCCCAGCTCGGCCACGGGAAAGCCGTCGGCCGAGCGGCGCGCCGCGAAGGTGGGGGCCGCCTGCCAGGCGTCCTGTTCCGCCGCCACCGCCCGCCAGTCGATCGGCTCCGGCGGCTGCTCGCTGCCATAGAGCTGGCCGATCTCGAACGGTCCGTGGACGGTGCGCTCGCCGCGCGTGCTCCAGTCCTCGAGCGCGAGGGTGCGCCAGGGGCCGTCGGGCAGGGTGACCTCGTACCGCTGCGGCTCGAGGCGGTCGATGCCGGCCGTGGGCACCAGCTCCTTGCCGAGCCGCTGCCAGCCCTTCGCGGTCGCGGCGAGCACGCCGTAGCCGACCGTCGCCGTCTCCGTCTCGGTCGTCCAGGCGACCTGCAGGCGGCCGCGGCTGCGCTCGGCGTGGAAGCTCGCCAGGGTGACCGGCAGCGTGCCGGCCGAGATCTCGTAGTCCTCCACCTCACCGCTGGTGGCGAGACCGGTGGGCGAGGTGACCTCGGAGGCGGTGTAGGAGATGCGGAACCGGGCGTAGGTCGCCGTGGTGCCGCCAGCACCCACCGGCACACTGCTCCAGCTGACGTTGAAGGCACCGTCGACGGTGTTGGCCGGGATGTTGACCGACGCCGAGACCTCGTTGGCGTCGTTGAAGTCGCCGTCGCGGTTCCAGTCGATGTAGCCCACCAGGGTGGCCGCCGTCGTCGTCGAGCGGTTGTTGGCGACCACCGAGACCGTGTAGGTCGTCGAACCCGGCGTGTAGTTGGGGAAGCTCGCCACGCCGTCCTCGTCGTCCACGCCGCCCACTTGCGTGGTGTCGTCCGTGGTGGCGGCCGAACCGGGCTGGCCGTCTCCTTCGCCGTCCGGTGGATTGGTCCCGAGGTAGAGATTGAGGTCCCCGAGCACATGACGGGCGCCACCGGAGAGCGACGTCCCGTAGCTCGCGGGTGCGTCCCCGTAGTCGTAGCCGCAGAGCCCGAAGTCCGACATGCCGATGAACATGAAGCTGGTGTTGGTCGTCGGATCGTCGGACTGCAGGTATTCGATCTGCAGCGACGCCACGGCGCCGGTGAAGACGTAGGTCACGTTGGCATCGGACGAGCTCGAGGGCACGCTGGTATCACCCTCGACGAAATCACCGGCCGCCTGGTGAGCCACCGAGAGGCTCATCGAGTAGGGCAACCGATCACCGTTGCTGTCATAGCCGAAGACGTGGACCTGGTCTTCCCACGCACCCGCCGTGTAGTCGACGTCCATCAGCATGAACGAGAGCTGGGAGACCGGCTGCGAGAAGCTGAAGTTCGTCACTAGCCCGATGGTTTCGTTGTCGACGCCCGCCGCGGAGTCCATCGCCAGGCCATACCAGCCGTCGTGGGCCCCGGTCGCCGAGGTGCGAGTCTGGAAGAGCGGCGCCGTGCCGGCGCCCACGTAGTCTGTCGTCGTGCCTTGGGTGATCGTGATGTCGCCGACGGTCGTGCTGGTGAAGGCCGCGAAGTCGCCGTTGGCCCCCCAGTCGTAGCTGACCGTGCTCGTGCAGCGCTCCGGCGCTGTCTCGGTGCTGGAAAGCACCAGGCGGGCTCGGTTGAAGGTGCCGAGACCGCCGGCGTTGAAGCGGTCGCAGATCCGCAGGGTCCAGGTGCCGACCGAGTTCCCGGTGTAGAAGTCCGCCCCGCCCAGGCTCACCAAGCGCTGGAAGTAGGGCGCCGCCGTGGGGTCGGCATCGCCGTCGTCGCGCCCACCCTCGCTGTTGCTGGAGATCAGGATGTCGTAGTTGTCGTCTGGGTCGTCGCCGGAGGCCGCCGTCTGCGTCAAGAAGACCGTCGAGCTGCCATCCGGAGCATTGAGGATGGCGCGGATCTGGCCGCGGTCGGCATGGGTGAGGTTGATCCCCAGCGCGATGGTGCTGACGGTGAACGACTCGCTGACCGTGAAGGTCCGTTCGAGAGCGGAACCCGAGTTGCAGGCCGCGTTGGAAGTTAGCTCGGGGATGGTGCCCGAGGTCGTGTTCTCGTAGGTGTAGACCGTCGCCCAGGCTGGACCCGCGAGGAGAAGGCCGAGCAGGGCCAGCCGCGCGATCACGCCTGACCGCGACGGGCGATGCAATCCAAGCTGGAGCACAGAGCTGGTCTTCGACACGATGCAGTCCCTCCTCAGGCCCGGAAGACGACAGGGTTGCCGCTCTCCCCCACTCCGGCCGATGGGCCCAGGGTGAGGTCCCGCAGGTCGCCCAAGTTGGTGAGCTTGGGCGGCCGATAGGGCAGCTTGCGGCGCTCGGGCCTCTCGCCAGGTGTCTCGGCGGCCTCGGGAGCGCTCGTGCTCGGCACTTCGATCCTCGACTCAGGCACTCACTGCCTCCTTCAGACAGGGTCCAGCGGGGCGTTCCTCGGCGAGCAGGCCGGCGCACCGGCGCGGGGCATCTCGCCCAACAGGGCCCAAAAGGGGCGGACAGAATGGGGTGGCCGTCCGTTGAGAGGTCATCCTGGCTGTCTCGCCTCCTCAGCGGCCAGGAAGCGGCTCAACCCTGGCCGCCGCAGCGCCGCGCTCGATCGACAATACGCCATTCAGCTTACGCAGCGGCTTACGCCCGCTACTGCAAAGTTGAAGAAGATTGCACGAGGAGTGCCAGGACGGCAAAGAAGGGACTTGCGCCCCTCCCAGGCTGGACCCGGGAGGGGCTGAGGCGGGGAAACTACTTGGGGCCGATCAGGCAATCACCGCTGCCGGTGTCGACGAAGATGCGGGTGCGCCGGTCGCCGCGCTCGGCGCCCACGACCTCATGCCCTTCCTTGCGCAGTGTGGCGTCCGCGTAGCGGCAGGTCAGCTCGCCGCTCCCCTGGTCGGCCCGCAGGTCGAACGAGGCGTCGGCACCGGCCAGGATGGTGACGTCGCCCGAGCCGGTGTCGATCCGCACGTCACGGGCGCTCTTGAGCGAGCTCTCGAGCCGCACGTTGCCCGAGCCGGTGTCGCCCTCGAAGATCTCCACCTCGACATCGCGCACCAGGATGTCTCCCGAGCCGGTATCGGCGATCAGGGTCGTGGCCGTGCCGTTGCGCACCTCGATACTGCCAGAGCCGGTGTCGGCGCGTAGCTTGCCGACCGCCAGCCGCGCCACCTCGACGTCTCCGGAGCCGGTGTCGAGGTCACCGTTGCCGATCAGCTCGGAGATGTTGACGGAGCCCGAGCCAGTGTCGACCGAGGTCTCGCCGCGCACCCGGCCGAGCCGCACGTCGCCAGAGCCGGTATCAACGAGCAGCTTGCCGTTGAAGCCGGCAAGGGTCACGTCACCGGCCCCGGTGTCGACCACCAGGTCCCCCTCGAGCTCACCACCATCCACGTTGCCGACCAGGTTGCGCACCACCAGCTGCCCGCCAGCGGCCGGCACGCTGATCTTGAGATCCACGTAGAGCACCGGCACCGAGGGGCCAGCGGTGCCAAAAACCGCCACCTGGCTGCCAAGATAGTGCCCATTCGAGCGGCCGTTGAGCCCGAAACCGGACAGCAGCCGCTCGAGCATGCCGGGCTCGCTCTGCCGGCCGCGGCCGACACCGGGATAGGCGAAGCCGCGGAACCGCTCCACGGGATAGGAGAGCGCCCATTCCGGGCGCCCCTTGCGATCGCGGGCCTCGACCCAGGACATCCCGCTCAGAAGCTCACTGGTCTGGGCAGCGTTGCGGCCTTCGGCGAAGACGGTGGCCTCGACTTTCACCTCGCGGCCGGTCCCCGGCATGAGGTCGACGTGGCCGGCAAGGTTGGCGAGCCGAAGGGGCTCGCCCGCGGGCAGGGTAAAGCTCCGGCTGAAGGACCTCTGCTCGGCAGCCAGGGCCGGCAGACTGCACAGCAGCGCGGCGGCCAGGGCCAGCCGAGGGACGATCGATCGTGGTCTCATGGCAATTCTCCTCGCAGTTCGCCCTTCCCTACGGCGGCCTCTGCTCGCAGGTTTCGCCCACCCTCGGCCGGAGCGGTTAGACTCAGCGCGCACCGGATGACGCCGTGGAGGGATCGATGCCGCGCAACGCCACCCTTCTCCTGCTGCCGCTGGCCCTGTTGGCGGCTGGTGCAGCAGGAGCCCAGACGAGCCCCGAAGGCGAGGTGACTCCCCTGACCTTCGACCAGATCTTCTCGCCCGACCGCCCCGGCACCTGGCCCAAACAGATCCAGTGGACCTCCGACAGCCGGCAGCTCACCTTCGTGCTGCCGGACGAGCAGGGCAACCACGTGCTGTGGGGCCTCGACGCCGCGACGGGAACCTCCGCTCCCCTCCTCGCCGCCACAGAGCTGCGTGCGCCGCAGGCAGCGGGAAGTGAGCCCCCCGAGCCCGGCAAGGCGACACTGGGCTCGTACCAGTGGTCGCGCCAGGGCGGCTTGCTAGTCGAGGCCGACGGTGCCTACTACTTCGTCGCCAAAGGGGGCGCCGGCGCGCAACGCCTCGCCGCGCCCAGCGACGGCTGGGAGGGACCGGTCTTCTCGCCTGACGGCAAGCAGCTCGCCTTCTCGCGTGGCGGCAACCTCTACGTCCGTGATCTCGCGACCGGCAAGGAGCGATCGCTCAGCCGTGATGGCAAGCCGGGGACGACTCTCTACGGGACCACCGATTGGGTCTACGGCGAGGAGATCTGGGACCGCGCGCCCGAGGCGCTCTGGTGGAGCCCGGACGGTCGTTGGCTGGCCTTCTACCGCTTCGACGAGACCCCGGTCGCCAGCTACCCCCTGCTCGACGCCAGCCCGACCTACCCCACCGTCGACTGGCAGAAGTACCCCAAGGCCGGGACGCCGAACCCGAAGGTGAAGATCGGCGTGGTCGACCCCAAGAAGGGCAAGACCGTCTGGCTCGCCACCGGCGGAGCCGACGACGACTACCTTGCCCGCGTCCACTGGCTGCCGGGCAGCCAGGCGTTGGCAGTCGAGCGCCTCAACCGCGACCAGACCCGCCTCGAGCTGCTGCGTTGCGACCCCACGAACGGCCGCTGCACCACGCTGCTCGTCGAGGAATCGAAGACCTGGGTCAACCTCTCCAACGACCGGCACTTCTTCCCGGACGGCAGCTTCCTGTGGAGCTCGGAGGAGCAGTCCTGGCGGCACCTCTACCTCTACGGCGCCGACGGCAAGCTGATCCGCCCACTCACCGCCGGCCCCTTCTCCATCACCGCGGTGCTGGCGGTGGACGAGGCGGCCGGCATCGTCTACGCCCAGGCCTTCTCGGGCTCGGGGATGGGCGGTGCCCATCGCCGGCTGATCAAGGTGCCGCTCGCCGGTGGCGAGCCGAAGCTGTTGATCTCGCCGGAGAGCGGCTGGAACGAGGGGCTCTTCGCGCCGGACGGCAGCGCCTGGCTGCACACCGTCAGCACGGCTGACGCGCCTCCCCGGCGGCGGCTCTACCGCAGCGACGGTACGTCGGTGGCCGACCTACCGACCGGGCCACCGGCAGCGTTCGCCACCGAGGGCCTGCCGCGTTGGGAGTTCCTCAGCATCTGGGGCCTGGACGGCAACAAGCTGCCGGCGAGACTGCTCAAGCCGGCCAACTTCGACCCCAGCAAGAAGTACCCGGTGATCATGTACCACTACGGCGGCCCCGGCTCACAAGTGGTGATGAGCCGCTGGGACGGTCGCGGCCGGGACCTCTGGCACAAGCGGATGGCGCAGCGCGGCTACGTGGTGTTCAGCGTCGACAACCCGACGACGATCTTCTTCGGCAAGCGCGGTGAGGACAAGGTGCACCGCAACTTCGGCGCCTACAACCTCGAGGCGCAGCTCGCCGGCGTCGAGTACCTGAAGGCCCAGCCCTGGGTGGACGCCGGGCGGATCGGTCTCTGGGGTTGGTCGGGAGGCGGCACCAACACCCTCCTCGCCCTGCTCAAGAAGCCCGGGGTCTGGAAGGCGGCGGTCGCCGGCGCGCCGGTGACCGACTGGCACCTCTACGACTCGATCTGGACGGAGCGCTACCTCGATACCCCGCAGGACAACCCGAAGGGCTTCGAGGAGTCCTCACCGCTGACCTACGCCGGACAGCTGAAGGACTCCCTTCTGTTGATCCACGGCACGGGCGACGACAACGTCCATCCGCAGAACTCGCTCGTCATGAGCCAGGCCTGGATCAACGCCGGCGTCGCCTTCGAGGAGGCCTTCTACCCGGGCCAGAAGCACGGTTTCCGCGGCCCGGCCGAGCGCCACTTCTACGAGCGGATGACGGAGTACTTCGACCGTCAGCTCAAGCCCTGAACGACGGGCCGCGGTCCACCGACCGCGGCCATCGAACGAGCCTACCGTCTACCGCCGGGGACGGCGCCGGCGATTGCCCTCTCCGGCAGGTCGTGGTGCCGCCTGCTGGCGCGCCCGGGCGTCGCTGCCGAGCGGCGCCGCACCGGAGGCCGGCTGGGGGCCACGGCCGGCCATCGAATGCTGCGGCCGGGGATGCGGCGTGCGCGCCGCGGCCGGCTTGCCGGCCTCGCCGCGGCCCTGTCGCGCCGCCTCCTGCCCAGTCTGGGCAGCGGCACGGCGCTCGGCCTTCTCCTTGGCCCGCGCCCGCTCCTCGGCCTTGCGGGCGCGGATCTGCGCGATCCGCTCGCCGATCGGGATCTCGAGCTTCTCGCTGGGCTTCTTCTGATAATCGAAGCCGGCCAGGGTCAGCCGCGGCAGCCGGCGGCCAATCGCCCGCTCGATGGCAGCGAGGTCGCCCATCTCGCCCGGCGCCACGAAGGTGAAGGCATCGCCCACCGCCTGCGCGCGCGCCGTGCGGCCGACGCGGTGGATGTAGTCCTCGGGGACGGCCGGCACGTCGAGGTTGATGACGTGCGAGAGGTCCTCGATGTCGATGCCGCGGGCCGCGATGTCCGTCGCCACCAGCACCTGGATCTTGCCGTCCTTGAAGTTGGCGAGGGCCAGGGTGCGCTGCGGCTGCGAGCGGTTGCCGTGGATGCGGTCACAGGCCACGCCGTGGCGGTCGAGCCACTCGGCCAGCCGGTTGGCGCGGTGCTTGGTGCGGGTGAAGACGAGGGCGCTGCGGATCTGCGTTTGGCGCAGCAGCTCGACGAGCAAGGGCGCCTTGAGCTCCTCGGCCACCGGGTAGACGGCCTGCGTCACGCCGGTCGCCGGCGCCGCCTGGCGCTCGACGTTGATCATCACGGGCCGCACCTGGATGGTCCTCGCCAGCTCGGCGATCGCCGGCGGCATCGTGGCCGAGATCAGCAGGGTCTGGCGCTCGCGAGCCGGCAGGCGCTGCAGCACGCGGCGGATGTCCGGCAAGAAACCCATGTCGAGCATGCGGTCCGCCTCGTCGAGGACGAGGACGTCGATGTCGTCGAGGCGAGCGTAGGGGTACTGCAGGTGATCGAGCAGGCGGCCTGGTGTCGCCACCAGGACGTCGACCCCGTGCTCGAAGAGCCGCTGCTGCGGCCCCATCGAGACGCCGCCGAAGACGGCCCCGCTGCGGTAGGGCGTGTGGCGGCCGAGGCCGCGGAAGGTCTCATGGATCTGCGCCGCCAGCTCGCGGGTCGGGCAGAGCACCAGCACGCGGGTGACACCGCGCCGCTTGCCCTGCAGGCGCTGCAGGATGGGCAGCGCGAAGGCCGCCGTCTTGCCACTGCCCGTCATCGCGCAGGCCAGCAGGTCGCGGCCTTCGAGAGCGGGCGGGATGGCGTCCCGCTGGATGGGCGTTGGGGTCTCGAAGCCGAGGTCGGTCACCCCCTGAAGGAGGCTGGGGTGAAGGCCGAAGGTCGAGAAGGACATGGGTTCCCTGAGGTTCTTTCTGGGGCGGTCGCCCGCCTCCTTGCGATAAGGAGCTCGCGCTCACTCATGCCGGCGATCATTGGGGGGAGCGAAACGGAGGACTTGCCGGAGAGGCCGCCGCGGGGCCGGGAGGCCCGCTCTGAGTGCGCCGCCGAGAGGCTCGGAAGAAGCCCGGCAGCAAACGCAGCGCATCCTTGCACACTTTCGCGCCGAGACCAAATGCGCGGGCACACTGCCACCCGCTTGACAGCGCCCCCAGGGCCGCGGCATTCTCCGCGTCCTGGGTGCCGAGGGGCGCCCCGGCCCGAGAAAGAGCACCGCTCACCCTCGCTCGCCTGTCCCGCAGCCGTTGCGGCTCGTATCCAGGCCCTGCCGATCGTCGGGCTCGAGGCAGAGAAAGCCGAGGAGAGCCATGCCGGCCGATCCAGCTGCGTCCCCGTCCCACCCCGAGCTTCTCAGCTCCTCCCGCTCACTCAGCGAGCAGCGAAGCCGCGCCCGCCAGCTCCTGCGCCAGCTGCGCGCCGCGGACGCCGCCACCGCGCGTGCCGCCGCCGAGCGCTTCCGCGCCTTGCGGAGCTTCGCCATCCACAGCGCCGAGGAGCTCATGAGCGGCGCCGTCCGCGTGCAGCTCAAGCACGCTCTGACGGTCGTCGCCGTCGAGGCGGGTGCGACCTCCTGGCTCGCCCTCAAGGCGGCTGCAGCGCTCACGGAGCCCGCCGCCCAGCTCCGCCCCAAGGCGCGCCGGGCGGATGAGACATTCCTCTACGAGCGCGGTCTCTCCGTGCTGCTCAATCGCTGGTTCGCGAGCTACGAGGAAGCCAAGGCCTCGTTGGCTGCCGACGGCGGCTACCTGCTGCCCTATCGCCAGCAGTTCTACATCTGTGAGGCGGAGGGGATCCGGGTCCTCGGTCTCGACCCCGACGACGCGGACTGGCAGCGCATCGGCTGGAACTGGATCGAGCCGGCCGACCGCGAGGCCCGCGCCCGGCTGGCGGTACGGCGGGCGCAGGCGATCAGGGCCGCGGAGAAGGCCGCCGGCCATCCCTGAGGTGGCCGGCGGGGAGGGCGGAGGTCAACCGTTGCCGGCACCGCCATCGGCCGCCGGCTTGGGTGGCGGCGGTGGCGGCAACGGCACCAGCAGGTCCACGATCACCTTCCACGTGCCGTCTGGCAGCCGCCGCCAGGCGCGCACGTAGTTGCCTGGGCGCACGGCGCCGTCGGTCGCGGCCCGTTCATAGGTGCCGTAGCTGTAGCCGAAGTCGCCGGAGAGGGCGACGCCGGCGTGGCTCGGTTGCCAGCGCAGGGCACCGCTCTCGGCGGCCAGCGCGGCGCCGGCAGCCTCGGCCCCGACGGCCGGCTGGATACCATTGCGCAGCAGGCGGGCGTCGGCCGTCAGGTGCGCGAGGTAGGTCGCGGGGCTGGCGTCGGCGGCGACGGCGGTGGCGAAGGCCTGGTCGGCCGCCAGCAACCCGGCTTCGGCGGCCGCCGCGTCCAGCTTGCTGCCCGCTGCTGCCTGCCAGCGCACCGGCGGCGCACCACCTGGCTGCCAGGGTTGCGCAGCGGCGGTGGGCGCTTCGTTCTGGTTGCCGATGTCGATCAACAACCCAAAGCGGCCATCCGGGAGCCGCTTCCAGAACGAGAAGTAGTTCCCCCACCCCGCCACCGGCTGGTCCGCCGCGGCGCGGTAGGTCCACGGCCCCGTCGTGTAGCCGAGGTCGCCAGCGGCGGAGATCTCCGCCGCGACCGGCTCCCAGGCCAGGATCCCGGGTGCTGCCGGGCGGCTCTCGGTCACCTGACGGCCGGGGACCGGCCCCGGCCGGAAGAGCACGCTGTCCTCGCTGAGGACGGCGAGGAAGGACTCCTTCATCCCCTTCTCGCCGCAGTGGCGCGCGAAAGCACGCTCAGCGGCCACCAGCTCCTCGATCGGTGGCGTCGCCAAGGCCGGCACCGCCGCCCCGGCGGTGAGGCCGAGCAGGGCGAGCCCCAGTGTCGTCTTCATCATCGCTAGCTCCCTTTCTCCTCTCCAGGTGCCGATTCCAGGTCTCCGCTGGTTCGCTCCGCGTTTGCTGATCATGGCGCAACCGGCTGCAGCGCCGCCCTGAGCTGGCGCCGCAGCGCCGCGGCGAGGCCCTCGACCTGTGGCTCGGCCATCAGGCTGAGGTGGTTACCCGGCACGCTCGCCACCTCCACGCTGCCTGCCACCGCGGCCCATCCCAGACTGGGATCGGCCAGCAGCGAGGCAGCGGCCGTGGGATCGACGACCGTGCGGTCCCCCGCCTTGAGCAAGGCCACGGCGCCGCCGTAGGGCCGCGGCTCGTAGCGCCGCGCCGCCGCCAGGTTCGCGGCGTAGACGGCGAGCAGCCGCTCGATGGTCTCCGGCCCGGCGCCCGCCGGCAGGAAGTCCGCCGCTTCGAGCTTGGCAACGAAGGCGGCGATGCGCTCGCCGGGCGGGCAGCTCGCAAGCTCCTCGCGGCTCACCGCCAGCGGCTTGCCCCACAGGGTCTCGACATAGGCCGCGACATCCAGCAGGAGGTCCACCGGATCCGGCTCGCCGACGGTGCCCTCGCCTCCCATCCCGGCCGTGGTGTCGATCACCGTCACCAGCGCCGGCGGGTGGCCGGTGGCCGCCAGCTGCCGGGCCATCTCGAAGGCCACCAGGCCGCCGAGGGACCAGCCACCGAGCGCAAACGAGCCCGCCGGCACCAGCCGTCTCACCTCCACGAGGTACGCCGCGGCCAGCTCCTCGATCGACTGCTGCGGCGGCCCCTCACCGGCCTCGAGCCCACGCGCCTTGAGGCCGTAGCACGGCTGCTCGCGGCCCAGGTGCCGGGCGAGGGCCGCGTAGCAGAGCACGTCGCCGCCGGCCGGATGGACGAGGAACAAGGGCGGCTCGCTACCCTCCGGCTGGATCGGCACCAGGCTGCTCGTCGGCGCCGGCGCCCCCGTCCGCAGCAAGGCGGCGAGGCCCTCGATCGTGCCGGCGGTGAACAGGCTGGCGAGCGGCAGGTCGGCGCCCAGCTCCTGTTTGATACGGGCGAGCAGGCGGACCGCCAGGAGCGAGTGGCCACCGAGCTCGAAGAAGTTGCTGCGCACGCCGACCTCCGGCACTTCGAGCACCTCCTGCCAGAGGCGGGCCAGGGTCAGCTCGAGGACGTCGCGCGGTGCCACCAGGGCGGCACGCTCGGCCGCCCCGCCGGGGGCCGGCAGGGCCCGGCGGTCGATTTTCCCCGTCGGGGTGAGCGGCAGGGCCGCGAGCACCACGAACCGCGCCGGCACCATGTAGTCCGGCAGGCGGGCACCGAGGTCCTGGCGCAGGCGGCCGGCGAGGCCCTCGGCCTCCTCACCGGCGGCGGGCACCACGTAGGCGACCAACGAGCGCTCGCCACGGTCGTCCGTCCACGCCGTGACCACGGCCTCCTGGAGGGCCGGATGGGCGGCGCAGGCGGCCTCGACCTCGCCCAGCTCGATGCGCAGGCCGCGGATCTTCACCTGCTGGTCGATGCGGCCGAGGAACTCCAGGCGCCCGTCGGCCAGCCGGCGCACGCGGTCCCCGGTGTGGTAGACGCGCTGCCCCGGAGCAGCCAGCAGCTGGCCCTGGACGGCACAGACGTCCGGCCGGAAGCGCTCAGCAGTGAGACGCGGACGGCCGAGATAGCCGCGGGCCAGGCCGCTGCCGGCCAGCACCAGCTCGCCGGCCGAGCCCAGCGGCACCGGGCGGCCGTCGCGCCCCACCACATGCGCCGCCGTGCCGGGCACCGGGCGGCCCAGAGGGGGCTCCCGGTGGTAGCTCCCGACGCACGACTCGACGGTGGCGTAGATCGTCGCCTCCGTGGGGCCGTAGCAGTTGAGCAGCCGCCGGCCAGCCGCCCAGCGGGTGGCGAGCTCGCCCGGGCAGCTCTCGCCGCCGACGCTCACGCTCTTCAGGCTCGGCAGGGCCTGCGGGTCGAGGAGCGCCACCATGGCCGGCGTGAGGACCGCCGTGGTCAGCTGCCGGCGGGCGATGAACTCCTGAAGATCGGGGGCCGAGCGGCGCACGCTCTCGGCCGGGATGGCGAGCAGGGCGCCGTGGGCGAGGGCCAGCCAGGTCTCGAGCACCGAGGCGTCGAAGCTCGTCGAAACGAACTGCAGCAGGCGGCTCGCCGGCGTCACCGCGAAATGCCGGCCGGCGGCGGCGATCAGCCCAGCGGCGGCCCCCTGCGGCACCATCACGCCATTCGGCCGCCCCGTCGAGCCCGAGGTGTAGATCACGTAGGCGAGGTTCGACGGCAGCACCGACGCCGCGAAGCCAGCCGCCAACCGCTCGATCGCCGCGGGATAGAGGCCGGTCGGGTGGGCGGCCGGCGCTTCCTCGATCAGCAGCCGTGCTGCCGGGCCGGCCGGCAGCCCCGTGGCGAGCTCGGCGCGGCTCACCAGGACGCCCGCCGCCGAATCTTCCAGCATCAGGGCCAGCCGCTCCGGGGGATGGGACGGGTCGAGAGGCAGGTAGCCGGCGCCGGCCCGGAAGGCGGCCAGCACGCCGACGACGAAATCCACCCCGCGTTCGAGGCAGAGCGCGACCAGGCCCTCGCGCCCGGCACCGAGCTGGTGCAAACGACCAGCGAGCGCCTCGGCCCGGCTGGCGAGCTCGGCGTAGCTCACCTCGTGCGGCGCACCGGCGGCGTCCTCGACGAGGAGGGCAGCCGCTTGCGGCCGGGCGCGCAGCTGCCCTGCGAAGAGGGCCGGCAGGCTGGTCGCCGCGACCGGGGCCGCCGCGACCGGGGCCGCCGCCTCGGCGTTCCACTCGCCCAGCAGCTGCCAGCGCTCCGCCGGCGCCAGCAGGTCCAGCTCGGCGAGCGGCGCCTCCGGCGCCGCCAGCACGCCACGCCAAAGCCGGGTGAGGCCCCGGGCCATGCGCAGGGCGGTGGTGCGGTCGAAGAGGTCGCTGTTGTATTGCAGGGCGAAGAAGAGCCCGGCTTCGCTGTCGTTGGCGGTCAGCTGCAGGTCGAGCTTGGCGGTGCCGTCGTCGGCGCCGGCAGGAGTCAGGGTGAGCCCCGGCAGCTCCAGGCTCGCCGGCGGCCGTTCGATCAGCGAGAACACCACCTGGTAGAGCGGATGGTGGGCGAGGCTGCGGGGCAGCGCCAGCTCGTCGACCAGGCGCTCGAACGGCAGGTCCTGGTGCGCGAAGGCGTCGAGCACAGTGGGCCGCAGGCGGGCCAGGAGTTCGCCGAAGGTGGGCCGGCCAGTGAGGTCGACGCGCAGGGCAAGGTTGTTGACGAAGAGGCCGATCAGCCCTTCGAGCTCCGAGCGGCCGCGGTTGGCGATCGGCGAGCCCACCACCAGGTCGTGCTGCCCGGCGAGCCGGCCGAGGAGCGCCTGGTAGCCGGCGAGGAGGGCCATGAAGAGCGTGGCGCCATGGCGCCGCCCGAGGGCGACCAGCTCGGAGCTCTCGGCGGCGTCGAGGGCGAAGGCCACCACACCGCCGCGGAAGCTCTGCACCGGCGGCCGTGGGCGGTCGGTGGGCAGCTCGAGGACGCTCGGCACCCCGGCGAGGGCGCGGCGCCAATGCTCGATCTGCGCCGAGAGCACGTCGCCGCTCAACCAGCTGCGCTGCCAGCGGGCGAAGTCGGCGTACTGCACCGGAAGCGGCACGAGCGGGCTCGGCGCGCCGGCGAGGAAGGCCGGGTAGAGGGCGGCGAGCTCGCCGGTGAGGACGTTGATCGACCAGCCGTCAGCGACGATGTGATGGAGGTCGAGCACCGCCACGTGCTCGGTCGCACCGAGACGCAGCAGCAGGGTACGGATCACCGGCCCGCGGGCGAGGTCGAATGGCCGGCGGCTCTCGCCGGCGAGGAGGGCCTGGCTCGCCGCCTCGGCAGCGGCCGATGGCAGGCCGGCGAGGTCGACGACCGGCAAGGGCAGCGGCGCCGCAGCCTCGACGTGCTGGTAGGGCCGGCCGCCCTCGTCGCCGAAGACGGTGCGCAGGGCCTCGTGGCGCTCGACGATGGCGTCGAGGCTGCGGCCGAGGGTGCGGACGTCGAGCCGGCCCGTCAGCCGCACCGCCGCCGGCACGTTGTAGACCGGCCCGCCCGGCTCCAGCTGGTCGATGAACCACAGCCGTTCCTGGGCGAAGGACAGGCGCTCGCGCGCCGCCCGCGGCGCCGCCGTCACCGGCGGCCGCAGCAGCGCAGTGTCGTGGCGCGCGGCATCGATCGCCGCCGCCATCGCCGCGAGGTCTGCCGCCTCGAACAGCGCCCGCAGCGCCAGCTCGACGCCCCAGGTGTCGCGCACCCGCGAGCCCAGGCGCACGGCAAGCAGCGAGTGGCCGCCGAGGGCGAAGAAGTTGTCGCCGCGACCCACCCGTTCGGCCGCCAGGAGCTCGCCCCAGATGCCGGCCAGGAGCTGCTCGGTCAGGGTGTAGGGGGCCACGAAGGCCGCGCTCTCGCCCTCGATCGTCGGCACGATCTCCGCCAGCTGCTTGCGGTCCACCTTGCCGTTGGGGTTGAGCGGCAGGCTGGGCAGCACCACGAAGGCGGCCGGCACCATGAACGGCGGCAGCGTCTCGGCGAGGTGCGCCTTGAGCTCAGCGGCGCTCGGCGCCGCGCCGTCGCGAGGTTCGAGGTAGGCCACCAGGCGGCGGTCGCCGGGGACGTCCTCGCGCACCAGGACCACGGCCTCCCCCACCTGCGGGTGACGGGCGAGGGCAGCCTCGATCTCCGGCAGCTCGATGCGGAAGCCGCGGATCTTGACCTGGAAGTCGGCCCGGCCCACGAACTCGACCCCGCCCAGGCAGGTCAGCCGCACGAGGTCGCCGGTGCGGTAGAGCCGCGAGCCCGGCGGGCCGCAGGGATCGGGCACGAAGCGCTCGGCGGTGATCGCCGGGCGGGCCCAGTAGCCGAGGGCGAGGCCGTCGCCACCCAGCACCAGCTCGCCCACCGCCCCCGGCAGGGCGAGGCTGCCCCAACGGTCCAAAACGTACTGCGTCGTGTTGCCCAACGGGCTGCCGATCGGCACCGTCGTGGCGCCTTCGGCGACCTCGTGGATGCGGTACCAGGTCGAGTAGGTCGTGCTCTCGGTGGGACCGTAGACGTGCAGAAGCCGGCGCGGCGGCCCTGCCGCCAACACCCGCCGCACCCAGCTGGGGTCGACCGCCTCGCCACCGAACAGCAGGTGGGTGAGGCCACCGAACCCGGTGGGCAGCTCACGGGCCATCTGGTTGAAGAGCGCGGTAGTGAGGAAGAGCGTGGTGATCCGGTCCGCGGCCAGCTGCGCGGCGAGGCGGGCCGGCGCCAGCGACACGTCGCGGCTCACGCCGACGATGGTGCCGCCCACCAGGAGCGGCCCCCAGATCTCGAAAGTGGCGGCGTCGAACGAGGTGTTCGAGGCCTGGGCCACCCGGTCCTCGGCGGTCAGCCGGACGTAGTCGGTGTTCCAGATCAGGCGGGTGATCGCCCGGTGCGGCACCGCCACGCCCTTCGGCCGGCCCGTCGAGCCCGAGGTGTAGATCACGTAGGCGAGGGCGTCGCTGAGCTCCTCGGCTGCCGTGCCAGCGAGCGGCGGCAGATCGGCGGCCGACAGGGCGACGAGCTCCTCGCCCAGCGCGTCGAGGCAGAGGGCGCGGTGCTCCGCGGCCGCACGCCATGCCGGGAAGCGCTCGGCGAGCACCGAGCTGGTGACCAGCACGCGGGCGCCCGAGTCTTCGAGCAGCACCGCCAGGCGCTCCGGCGGGTAGGCGAGGTCGAGCGGCACGTAGGCGCCCCCGGCCTTGAGGATGGCGAGCATGGCGATGATCAGCTCGGGCGAGCGCTCGAGACAGAGCGCCACCGGCTCGCCGAGGCCGCCGGCACCGACGCCGGCCTGCCGCAGGGCCCGGGCGAGCTGATTCGCCCGGCCGTTGACCGCCGCGAAGCTCAAGGACGCGCCGTCCCACTCGATCGCCGGCGCCGCCGGCCGGGCAGCCGCCTGCGCCTCGACGAGGCGATGCACCAGGGCCGTCTCCGGGTACAGCGAGCGGGTGTCGTTCCACTCCAGGGCGAGCTGCTGGGCGAGCGCCGGCGGATGCAGCGCGTAGGTCCCGAGCCGGCGGTCGGGATCGGCCGCGACCGCACCGAGAAGCGTCGCGTAGGACGCCGACAGGCGCTCGATCGTCGTCGGGTCGAAGAGAGCAGTGCGGTACTCCACGGCGCCGACGAGCGCGCCTCCCTGCTCGAACAGCGACAGCGTCAGGTCGAACTTCGCCGTGCCGCTCGCGGCGGCCAGCGGTGCCAGCTCCAGCCCCGCCACCTCGGTCGCGCCCTGGGGCGCGTTCTGCAGCACCAGCAGCACCTGGAAGAGCGGCGTCACGGCCGGATCGCGCGCGATCCTCAGCGCCTCGACGAGCCGCTCGAAGGGCACGTCCTGGTTGGCGAAGGCGGTCAGCGCACGTTCGCGGGTGGCTCGCAGCAGGCGGCGGAAGGTCGGCCCGCTGCCGTCGCTCTGCGCCCCGAGGCGACCGCGCAGCACCAGGGTGTTGACGAAGAAACCGATCAAGTTTTCGAGCTCGGCCTCGCGGCGGTTCGCCACGGGGGTGCCCACCGGCACGTCCCGCTGCCCCGTCCAACGGCCGAGCAGGAGCTGGAACGCCGCCATCAACACCATGAAGAGGCTGCCGCTCTCGGCCTCGGCGAGGCTCGCCAGCCGGCCGAGGGTCGCCGCCGGCACGGTGAAGGTGCGTACCGCTCCCGCCGGGTCGAGGCTCGCCGGCCGCGGGCGGTCGGTGGGCAGGTCGAGGACGGCCGGGGCCCCGGCGAGCTCCCGCCGCCAGACCTCGAGCTGCCCTTCCAGCACCTCACCACGCAGCCAGCCACGCTGCCAGCTCGCGAAGTCGGGGTACTGCACCGGCAGCTCCGGCAGCGCCGCCGGCGGGCCACCGGCGCGCTCGGCGTAGAGCGCCGACAGATCGCGCACCAGCACCCCGACCGACCAGCCATCCGAGACGATGTGGTGCATGTTGAGGAGCAGTGCCCAAGCGCCGCCGTCGCCCTCCGGCCCCAGATCGATCAGCAGCGAGCGCAGGAGCGGGCCGTGCTCGAGATCGAAGGGTCGCGCCGCGTCAGCCGAGAGCAGCCGCTCGGCGTGCGGCTGGCGGGCTGCCGCGGGCAGGCCGGCAAGATCGAGGCGCGGCAGTCGCGGTCGCCAGGTTCCGGCCGCCGCCACTTGCTGGCGGCCGCTGCCCTCCACGGCCACGAAGGTCGTGCGCAGGGACTCGTGGCGCTCGACGAGAGCGCCGAGAGCACCCAGCAGGGCGGCGAGATCCAGCCGGCCACGCAGGCGAATCGCCACCGGCAGGTTGTAGAGGGCGCTTCCAGGCTCCATGCGATCGAGGAACCAGAGACGTTCCTGCGCGAAGGACAACGGGGCCGGGTCGGCCTCGGTGCGGCGGCCGAGGGCCGGCCGGCGGGCGACACCCTCGCCTTGCGTCCGTTGGCGCTCGACCACCACTGCGAAGGCGCGCAGGGCGGGGGCCGAGAAGACGCTCATCAGCGGCACCTCGACCTCCCAGCGCCGGCGCACCCGGGTGAGCATCCGGGTCGCCATCAGCGAGTGGCCGCCGAGGGCGAAGAAGCTGTCGAGCGCCCCCACCCGTTCGACGCCGAGGAGCTCGCGCCAGATCTCGGCGAGGCCTTCCTCGATCTCGCCGACCGGCGCCTCGTAGGCGGCCGCTGCCTTGGCCTCCGGCGCCGGCAGGGCCTTCAAGTCCACCTTGCCGCTGGGGTTGAGCGGGAAGGCCGGCAGCACCACCCACGCCGCC
>CAYQRE010000014.1:0-85279 GCA_964420075.1 uncultured Thermoanaerobaculia bacterium
GCCGACGTAGAGCCCCCCCTGATCGTCCCCCACCAGGCTGCGCACCGCGGCCGAGGTGCCGCTTCCCAGGGGCTGCCAGCTACCGGCCACGAGCTCGGCCACGTGGGCCGCGCTGGTGCCGTCGATGCTGGTGAAGCGACCGCCCGCGAAGAGGGTGGGGCCCGCCCCGAGATCGGCGACGCCCAAGGCTAGGACGGCGGCATCGCTGGTTGCCACGGTGGTCCAAGCCGAGCCGTCCCAGCGCTCGATCGAGCCACAGCAGTAGCTGGAGGCGCCGGTCGCCGCGTAGAGCGCCGGGCCGCTGCCGTCGTCGAAGACGGCGAACGCCCAGGCTGGATCACCAAGCCCGCTTCCCAGCGGGCTCCAGCTCTGGCCGTCCCAGCGCGCCACGTGGCTGGCGCTCTGTCCTCCGGCGTGGGTGAAGGTGCCACCGGCGAAGAGCGCCGGGCCGTTGCCGTCGTCGAACCAAAGCAGGGCCTGCACCCAGCCATCGAGACCACCGCCGAGAGGCTCAATGCCACCGGTGGCATCGAGCCGCGCGACCCGGTTGGCAGGCGTGCTTCCCAGGCGGGTGAAGCGGCCGCCGAGAAAGACACCTCCACCCAGCGAAGCCGGCGCCGGGGCCAGGGCCTGGACGGCGAAGTCGGTCGTCTCCGGGCTCAGGGCCTGCCAGTCGGTGCCGGCCCAACGGGCTACCGTGAGCGGACTGACGCCCCACAGCGTGGGTTGTCCGCCCACCGCGAGCCACGCGACCGCCGCCGGAGCGAAGGCGAGCTGGGGGTCGAGGTAGCTCCAGCTCGTACCGTCCCAGCTGGCGAGGTGGTGCGTGTACCCGGACCCGTCGTGGGCGAAGTCGCCGCGGGCAAGGAGCCGCCCGCCGGGAGCCACGGGAGCCGCCTGCAGGCTGTCCACGGCACCGCTCGGCGCACCGATGCCGAGCCAGCTTGAGCCATTCCACGCCATCACCCCGCTCGTCAGGCTGGCGAAGAGGCCGGGGGTGCCCGCGACTTCACCGGTCGCGAGGCCCCAGACGGTCTCGCTGGTGCTGAGGACCTCCGTGAAACCGCCGGGCGACCATAGCCCCACCCGATCGACCAGACCTACGAAGAGCTGCGACCCAAGGACCCGCAAGAGCTGCGGATGGGTCCAGTCCGGGGAACCGACGCCCTCCCACCGCTCGCCATTCCAACGGGCGAGGCCGTTGGCGGTGATGCCCTGGTAGCCACCGAACCAGCCGCTGCCGTGGTTGGCCAGCGAGAAGTCGCCGGCCGCGAACAGATGCGGTCCCGTCCCATCGTCAACGACGGCCAGATCGCGGACCCAGTCGTTGAAGCCGTACCCCACCCGCTGCCATCGCCTGCCGTCCCAGCGCGCGATGCCGTTGACCGCCAGGCTGCCCGCGGCCGAGAAGTTCCCGGCCGCGTAGAGGGCTGGCCCGCTGCCGTCGTCGAAGACGAGCAGGGCATTGACCCGCTGGTTGAAGCCGGCTCCGACGCGCTCCCACCCCGCGCCGGTCCAACGGGCGATGCCGTCGACGCGCTGGCCCCCCGCGTACTGGAAATAGCCGGCGGCGTAGAGCCCGACCCCGCTGCCGTCGTCGAAGGCGGTGAGGGTCGCCACGGATGTCGAGTACCCGGGAGCGCTCGCCAGCCCGACCTCGGAGCCGGGCGCGAGGCCCGGCACGAAGCTCTGTGCGCACCCCGTGCGCAGGTCGAGCGCGGGGGCCTGGGGCCTCGCCGGCTCGATGCCACCGGTGTCGTCAATCGCCTCGAAGCCGCCCCACAGGCCCTCGGCGAGCTCTCGGCCGCTGGCCGCCGCTGTGCCCGCTGGCGCGGCCGCGCCGCGCGGCGCGAGGTGGGCGAGCAGCTGGCGATCGAGTGTTTGCGGAGCCAGCCGCTCGAAGGTGTCGAGCCTGATCGCGAGCGCCTCACTGTCCCCCAACACCCACAACCTTGCCGCCTCGCCGTCGTAGCGCAGGCCAGCGCCAGCGATCGGAAGGAGCGTGCGACGGACGATCCGCCCAGCCCCATCCACCTCGATCAGCGCCCGGCCCTGAAGTCCCCAAACCGTCCCGCTGCCGGGGATGGCGAGCAGGTGCACGGCTTGCCGCTCAGGCCAGGGAGCCGGCAGAACGCCCAGGGGGGCATCCTCGCCGTCCGTCACCCGCAAGCGGCCGTCTGCAAGCTCCCACGTGAGCCCGAGTCGCTCGTCCGTGGCTGTTGCTGCAAGGCCCGGTGCCGCGACCAGCCGGCCAGCCACCAGCGCCGCGAGGAAGACCGCGACGACCACGACCCTGCGACCCACGACCCTGCGACCCACGCCCCGCCGAACGCCCACCGTCCGCCGCTCCAACGTCCCGCTCATGGCTGACCCCCGATGGTGCGCTCCTCGACGCGCACGTTGTCGAAATAGCTACCGGCGTTCGCCTGCGAAGAAAGGCCCACGGTGCCGCTCGCGCTCCCTGGGGCGTCGAGATCGATCACCCGCTCGCGGTCGATCCAGACCGTCAGGTGCTCACCGACGGCCTCGATCTCGACGAAATAGTGATTGTTCGGGAGATAGGCGATCGGCTGGTCGCTCAGGACGCTCGCCACGCCGCCGACGACTCGGACGAGCCGCAGGTGCGTCGTCTGTGCCGCCCAGTCCAGGCGGTAGAAGTTGCTGGCGTCCTGATGCCGGAAGAGCACACCGATCCGGTCGTCGTCGGTCGACCACAGCTCGAGGCTCACGCGGTAGTCGGACCACGTCCCGCCGCTGCTCCACAAGGCCTGCGTACCCTCGCGATAGCCACCATTCGAGTAGATGTTCGAGGTCTGGGCTAGGTAGTGACCACTCGCCGACCAGCTGGCGGGGCCGCTGCTGTCGCCGGGACTGTCGAGGGTCCAACCGTTGTAGTTGCCGTCCGCAAAATCATCGGTCAGCAGTGTCAAGTAGCTCGCCAATGGCGCGCCTACGACCTCGACATGGTCGTAATGACTGCCAGCATTGCCATGCGATGCGAAGCCGACAGTGCCGGAGGAGAAGGTCGAGTCGGTCAGGTTGATGACAGTATTGCCATCCACGAGGACCTTGAGCTGATTGCCAACGGCGCTGACTTCGATCACATACTTGTCGTTCGTCCGATAGGCGAAACTCTGCTGGCCGAGAACGGACATCGAGCCATTGACCACCTTGACCAGCCGGCGCCGCGTGTACTGCCGATCCATGTCGAAGCGATAGAAGTTGTTACCGTCACGGAAGCGGAAAACCACGCTGATCTGATCGTCATCGGCCGACGAGAGCGTCACTCGATAGCGATAGTCCTTCCAACCGAGCCCAGCCGCCCAGTAGGCGATGGTGCCGCGGCTGGCAGGGTCCTGGTAGATGTTCGAGCTCTGCACCAGCTCGCCATTGGTCACGGTCCAGTTCGAAGGGCCCTGCAAGGTCCCATAGTCCAGGATGGTCCAACCGTCGAGAGTGCCGTCGTCGAACTCCTCCCGGAAGAGCAAGGTCTCGCCGCTCGGGAGCTGGGTCGTACAGGCCGGCCCCTCCCCCCAACCGACATCGGCGAGCACGGCACGGGTCAGCTGCAGGCTGGCGCTGAGGTCGCTCTGTTGCAGGTAGTAGGGTTCCAGCAGCTGGTTGGGCTCCAGCGTGGTATCGAAGTGGGAGAGGCTCGATCCAGGCTCTAGGCTGCTCGGGGCATAGACCCGCAGGTGCCCTCCCGCCGCTCGTCCAGCGGCAAGAGAGGCACCCGCCGCGATGGCGCTGGCTCCCGTCCAGTGGACGTCACCCTCCGCTACCGCCGCCGCCATCCGCTCGGCGTCGCTCATCGCGGTGAAGGCGGCGGGGCTGGCACCATGGCGCTCCAGATGGACGAGGTAGGCGTCGTCCCAGCCCAGGAGCTTCGCTCCACTCGCCGGGTCGGTCAGATCGAGGAAACCGAGGCCATGCGCCATCTCATGGAGAACCACCTCGGCAAGCGCGACGTCGCCGGTCGCTGGCGCGCCGTCGAGGCCCAGATAGAAGCGGCGCTGCCCGAGGACGACGGGGTCGTCGACATCGCTGTTGATGACCACCACCACGTCGAGGGAGCCCGGTCCGCCGAGGTCGAGGCCGGCGAGACGATCGGCGGCGGCCGAGGCGTACCAGGTCCCGGCCCGCGGGGCACCGGCGAAGTCCCGGTAGACGGCTGCCGGGCCAGCGTGGCCGAGGACAGCGTCCGTCGCCGTGCCACCGAGGGGATCGAAGCTGACGCCGACTCGGATCGCGACGGGGCTCTCGATCAACTCCGCCCAGAGCGAGGCGGCGAGCTCAAGCGCCCGCAACCTTGCCTCGCCGAGCGTCGCGGCAGTGTTGCCGCCCTCCGCGGCGAACGGTGCGGGGTCGTTCAGCCCCTCGGTGGGACCGTCGAGGTTGACGATCTCAAAGGTCGAGGCCGCGCGCAGTGGTGCTGCGGCGCACACGAGAGCGAGGAGCGTCATCAACCGTCGCCGGTATCGCCGTGCCCACACCCACGCCCGCCTCATGGCTTCTTCTCCTCGGTGGCCGCAGTAGGCCGCAGCTCGGACTCACAGTGGACCTCGAGCCCGCTCGGGTTGAGGCGCCTGGCGACGAGGTTGCTGTGGTAGCTGGCATCCAGGGACACGCCCACACCGCCGGCGGGCCCGCTCAGCCTGATCTCCCGCAACGCCACGTCCCGGCGCGGGGCAAGCTGCGAGATCGGCCTTGCGGCCGGCCTCGGCGGCGGGCTCTCTAGGCGACCCGATGCGTCGAGGTGGGCGCGCGAGCCCGCTCCGCCCGGGGAAGTGGATCCCGCTGGCGGTGCGCCACAGCTGACGAGAACGAGAGAGAGGAACAGGAGGAGGCCGAACAGAGGAGGTGCGTATCTGATGGCGCTCAAGCTTGTCTCCTTGGATATTTGAACGGGCAAGTGACAAACAGTCAGATGCCGAGCGCCCACGAAGGGGTTAGAAGATTCTTGCGTGCTTCGAGAAAGGCCCCGCTGTGGGGGTCAGGGGAACAGCAAGGCTGCCGCCACCGGCGCTGGTCAGCCTGGGCCGGGAAGCACCGCGGAGGGCGCGACTGTCAGCCCTAGCCCGCCAGGCGGGCCGTCTTGCCGAGCTTGTCGCGCAGCAGCTGGCGCAGGGCCACGAGCTCGCCGGCGGTGGCGAGGGCCCGCTTGGGGACCACCGCGGTGCGGCGAGACTGGAAGATGAAGATGAGGATGCCGGCGCTCTCCAGGACACCGAGGAAGGCCGGCCACTCGACGCGAGAGCTGATCGTCGCGCTGCTCATCTCGACGTGATCGGGGAAGAAGCGCCAGAGGAGCTCGCGGTGCTCGGCCGGCATCCGCCGGTAGTTGCGGTAGAGCAACCACCAGACGCTGACCATCAAGGCGGGCATTCCCAGGAAGACGAAGCCCAGCGGCAGGATGACGAACGGCGTGTGCCAGGTGTGCCGCTCGGCAAGCCCGATCAGCACCACGGCGAGCAGAAAACCGAGGCCGAGGAGAGTGGTACCCCGGCGGATGAAAGCGACAAACGCGGCGCGCATGTACTCGCCGAAGCGCATCTCGAAGCGCGCCTGTGCGATCGGTTCTGGGTCGGCCATCGGGCTTCCTCTCTGGACTCACCCAAGAGACTCGCCGAGATCATAGCGCCGCCGCCGCACTGCCGCAGCATCCCTGGACCTCCCTTTCTCCGCCCGCCGGCTTCTCTGCTATGCTGGCCGGAATTGCTACTACAAGCATCGAAGGTCGGCCTTCGATGACCCGCTTCCACAGACCGTTTTCGATCGAGGGCTCAAGATGATGGACCTCAAACCTCCGCGCCGGCGCTGGCTCGCGGTGGGCTTGGCCGGCTGCCTGGCGACCAGCGTCTGGGCGGCCGGGCCGGCACCGTCCTCCACGCCGCCGTTCGGCCTGCGCGACAAGCTGCCCAACGCCGTCGCCTTCACCCACGCCACCGTCGTGGTCTCTCCCACTCAGACGATCGAGGACGGCACCCTGGTGGTGCGCGACGGCCGGGTAGTGGCGGTCGGCGCGGGCCTGGCGGTGCCCCCAGGGGTGGCAGAGATCCGCCTCGACGGCATGCGCATCCTGCCCGGCTTCCTCGACCCCTACACCGACTACGGCCTGGAGGCCGCGACGGGCGGTGAGGGCCAGCGGGGCGGCGGCCGGCGGCGCGGCCGGGACCGCGCACCGCAATACCTCGGCGACCGCCGGGGGGCCGGCGCCTGGAACGACGCCCTGCACGCCGAG
Source organism: uncultured Thermoanaerobaculia bacterium (assembly GCA_964420075.1). Lineage (GTDB taxonomy): Bacteria > Acidobacteriota > Thermoanaerobaculia > Multivoradales > SZUA-115 > CAYQRE01. Next base: position 6,242 of record CAYQRE010000014.1, read on the forward strand.
CGCAACGCCGTCGACGGCTTCGCGCCGGACGCCAAGGCCGCCGAGGCGCTGTGGAAGCGTGGCGTCACGAGCGCGGTGACGATCGTCAAGGACGGCATCTTGCGCGGCCGCGGCGCCGTGGTCTCTCTTGGGCAGGGGCTTGCCAACGACGAGGTGCTGCTGGCCGCCGGCCCGCTCTACGGCTCGTTCGACAAGGGCAGCTCCGAGCAGGAGTACCCGAGCTCGCTGATGGGCTCGATTGCCCTGCTGCGACAGACCTTCCTCGATGCTCGCTGGTACGCCGCGGCCCGCGCCGCCTGGGAGAAGGACCCGGCACAACCGGCCCCCGAGGTCAACCGCGACCTCGCCGCCCTGGCGACCTACCACGGCCCCCTCTTCTTCGAGACCGCCGAGGACCTCTCACTGCTGCGTGCGGCCCGCATCGGCCAGGAGATGGGGGTGCCGATCGTGCACCTCGGCAGCGGCTTCGAGTACGAGCGGCTCGACGAGGTGGCGGCCCTCGACCAGGCCCTGGTGCTTCCCCTTTCCTTCCCCAAGGCCCCGGACGTCAGCAGCCCCGAGGCGGCCCTCGACGTCTCGCTGGCCGACCTCCGGCACTGGGAACGGGCGCCGTCGACGGCCGCCGCCCTCGCCGGCAAGGGCGTCAAGGTAGCCTTCAGCGGCTTCCGGCTGCGCGACGATGAGGACTTCTGGAGCAACCTGCGGCGCACCATCCGCCGCGGCCTGCCGGCGGCGACGGCGCTCGCGGCCTTGACCACCGTCCCCGCGGAGCTGGTCGGCGTCGCGGCCCAGGTGGGCACCCTCGAGCCCGGCAAGCGGGCGGACTTCCTGGTCAGCGACGGCGACCTGCTGAGCCAGGACGAGGCCGCGGTGGTGGCGGTGGTGATCGACGGGCGGGTAGCCAAGGAGTGGTCGCCGCTCGCCGGCCACGATTTCCGCGGCCGCTACCGCCTCGCCCTCGACGGCAAGAGCTACGACCTCGAGATCAAGGGCAGCCGGACCCAGCTCTGCGGCGAGCTCGCCCTGGGCAAGGACCGCCACGACCTCGACGACGTGGCGCTGAGCGCGGACGCTCTCCATTTCTCGACCGACCTCGCCGCGCGGCCCGGCGGTGACCGCAAGGACGGCAAACGCGAGCGCGGACCGGCACAGTCCCTCACCTTCACCCTGGTGGCGATCGGCGACGGCGTCGAGGGTTGGGCGGCGTTGCCGGACGGCAAGCGCAAGGTCGTCCGCGTCGAGCCGCAGGCGGGCGCGGTAAGCGCCGCCAGCTGCGACCGCTGGGGCCGCCAGCGTGGCGGCGCCGGAGAGGACGGTGCGCAGCTCGTCTCGCGCCACAGCGTGCCCAACGAGGCCTTCGGCTTCGAGGTGCCGCCCCAGCCCGCGACGGTCTTGGTGCGCAACGCCACGATCTGGACGGTCGGGCCCGAGGGCACCCTCACCGGGGCCGACCTGCTGGTCGCCGACGGCAAGATCCAGGCGATCGGCCGCGGCCTCGCGGTGCCACCCGGAGCGCGAGTGATCGACGCCGCCGGCAAGCACGTCTCGCCGGGGATGATCGACGAGCACTCGCACCTGGCGATCTCCCAGGGGGTCAACGAGGGCAGCCACGCGGTGACCGCCGAAGTGCGCATCGGTGACGTGCTCGACCCCGACGACGTGGGCATCTACCGTGCTCTCGCCGGTGGCACGACAGCCGCCCAGCTCCTCCACGGCTCGGCCAACCCGATCGGCGGCCAGGCCCAGATCGTCAAGCTGCGCTGGGGCGCCTCGGCCGAGGCGATGAAGCTCGCGGGAGCGCCGCCGACCATCAAGTTCGCCCTCGGCGAGAACGTCAAGCAGTCGAACTGGGGCGAGCAGGCCACCATCCGCTACCCGCAGACGCGGATGGGCGTCGAGACGATCATGAAAGACGCCTTCCTCGCTGCCCGCGACAACCAGGCGGCCTGGCAGCACTACGAGGCCCTGCCGGCGGCCGAGCGCGAGCGCACGGTGCCACCGCGCCGCGACCTCACCCTCGAGGCCCTCAACGAGATCCTCGACGGCAAACGCTTCGTGCACTGCCATTCCTATGTGCAGAGCGAGATGCTGATGCTGATGCGCCTCGCCGAAGAGCTGGGCTTCACCGTGCAGACCTTCACCCACGTGCTGGAGGGCTACAAGGTGGCGCCGGAGATGGCCAAGCACGGCGCCGGTGCCTCCTCGTTCTCCGACTGGTGGGCCTACAAGTTCGAGGTCTACGACGCCATCCCGTACAACACCTGCCTGCTGCACGACCGCGGCATCGTCACCTCGATCAACTCGGACTCCGAGGAGCTCATCCGCCGGCTCAACCAGGAGGCGGCGAAGTCGGTGCTCTACTGCGGCATGGAGCCCACCGAGGCGATCAAGCTGGCGACCATCAACCCGGCCAAGCAGCTCAAGGTGGACGACCGCATCGGCAGCCTCGAGGTGGGCAAGGACGCCGACTTCGTGATCTGGAACGGCAACCCGCTCTCGATGCTGTCGCGGGTCGAGGAGACCTGGGTGGACGGCGTGCAGCTCTTCTCCCGCCAGCGCGACGCCGAGCTACGGCAGGCCGCGACCGAGGAGAAACGGGCCCTGATCGCCAAGGTGCAGAGCACCGGCGGCGGCAAGGGCTGGGGTGACCGCAGCTTCCGCAAGCGGGAGAAGGACTGGGACTGTGAGGACGTGGAGGATGTCTGGCATGAACAGCACTAGGTGGCTCATCGTCTCCCGCCGCGCCCGGCGCGGCCTCCTCTCTGCCGCCCTCGCCGCCGGCCTGAGCGCTGCGGCCACCCCGGCGCGCGCCCACGAGCAGGTGCCGGCGGCCCCCCAGGCCGGCCCCGTCCTCCTCGCCGGCGGCGACCTCTACACCGTCTCGCACGGTGTGCTGCCGGCGACCGACCTGCTCTTCGCGGACGGCAAGATCACCGCCATCGGCAAGGGCCTCGCGGCGCCGGCCGGCGCGACGGTGATCGACGTCCGCGGCCAGCGGGTCTACCCCGGCCTGATCGCCCCCCAGACCACCCTCGGCCTGACCGAGATCGGCGCCGTGCGGGCGACCAACGACTTCCGGGAGGTGGGTGGCTTCACGCCCGAGGTGCTCGCCGCGACGGCCTACAACCCGGACTCCGAGCTGCTGCCCACGGTGCGCAACCACGGCATCACCACCGTCCAGGTCTCGCCGCAAGGGGGTCTCGTGGCCGGGCGCAGCTTCCTCGCCCACCTCGACGGCTGGACCCGCGAGGACACCGCCGTGCGGCCGATCGACGGCCTGGCCATCAACTGGCCGGACGTCGGCGTGGTCAATGCCTGGTGGATGCGGCTGTCGCCCGAGGAGCAGAAGCGCCAGAACGAGGAGGACCGGCAGCGCCTGCGCCAGATCTTCGCCGACGCCCGCGCCTACGACCTGGCCCGCCGGCAAGACCCTGCCTTGCCCGTCGACCTGCGCTACGAGGCGATGCGGCCGGCGATCGCCGGCACGATGCCGGTCTACGTGCGCGCCGACGACGCCCGGCAGATCGTCGAGGCGGTCGCCTTCGCCAGCGAGCTCCAGCTGCGGCTGGTCCTGGTCGGTGGAGCGGACGCTCACCTCGTGGCGCCGCTGCTGCGGGAGCGCAACGTGCCGGTGATCCTCGGCCCGACGCTGGCGCTGCCCGAGCGCAGCGACGACGGCTACGACCAGCCCTTCCACCTGCCGGCGCAGCTCCACGAGGCGGGGGTCCGTTTCTGCCTGTCGGCGGGCGGCGCCACCGATCAGCGCAACCTGCCCTTCCATGCCGGTCAGGCGGTGGCCTTCGGGCTGCCGGAGGACGAGGCGCTGAAGGCGATCACCCTGTCAGCGGCCGAGATCCTCGGCATCGCCGACCACGAGGGCTCGCTCGACGTCGGCAAGGACGCCACCCTCTTCGTCTCCCGCGGCGACGTGCTCGACACTCTCACCCAGCAGGTGACGCGGGTCTTCATCCAGGGCCGCAGCACCGACCTCGACGACCGCCAGAAGGCCCTCGAGCGCAAGTACCGGGCGAAGCCGCCGGCGCTGCCCGCCCGCAGCCCGTAGCACCCCAGTCGGTGCGACCGACCGCCAAGCCGGCCGCACCGACCTACGGCCGATCGAAGCGCAGCGCCTTGTGCTGGTAGGCGTCGGTCGCCCAGAGGTCACCGTCTGCCTCCACCGCCACCCCGCCGACGCGGGCGAAGTAGGTGGTGTCGGGATCGAAGGCCGAGCCCACCACCACGCCGACACGCCGGCTGTGCCAGGGATCGTCGAAGCGCAGCACCACCGCGGCGTCGACCGCCCACAGCCGGCCGCGACCGTCGACGGCGAGGCCGCTCGGCTGGCAGAGCGTGCCGAGCCCAGGGCCGTAGTCCAGGCACTGGCCGCTGGCCGCACCACCGAGGATGCGGTCAGGCAGCGCGGCGCCGGCAAGCGGAGCGCGAAAGAGCAACAAGCGGTCGTTGTAGAAATCGGCGACGTAGAGGCTGCCGCGCTCGTCGACGGCCAGGCCCCCACCCCAGTGCGAGACCCGCTGGCCGACGGCGAAGCTCTCCGCACCCAGGCAGAGCTCGCCCAGCCCGCCACCGCAGCGGCCGCTGCGGAAGCCTGGCTGCCCGAAGACGCGATCGGCGAGCACATCGCTCTGCAGTGGGCGGTCGAAGTACAGCACGCGATGATGGCGCAGGTCGGCGACGTAGAGGCCGCCCGCCGGGTCGACGGCGACGGCGCCCGGCATGCAAAGCGAGCGGCGCAAGGGGCGGTCGCAGTCCCCGCGGCCGAAGTCGCCGCCCTGCCCGAACACGCGATCGGCCACCCGGTCGTGGCTGAACGGCGCGTCGAACTCGAGCACGCGGTTGTTGCCACCGTCGGTCACGTAGAGGTTGCCCGCCCCATCGACCGCCAGGCCCTGGGGGACCTCGTTGAAGTCGTCGAGGTTCTGGTCGGCGAGGGCGAAGCAGAGGCTCGCGGCGGAGCGGCCGCCCGTGTTGCAGCCGGTGGTGAAGCCGTCCGGCTGGCCGATCACCAGGTCGGCCGGCGCGCCGTCGGCGAGACGCTCGGCGTCGCCATAGCCCAGCACCCGATGGTTGCGGGCATCGAGCACGTAGAGGCGGGGCGGCGAGACGCTGCGGTCCTCCGCCACCGCCATCGGTTGATAGACCTTGGCCGGCGACGGAAAGTCGATCTCGTCGTGCCAGAGATCGATCTGCCCGAACACCCGATCGGCGCGGTCGTCGGTCGCGACGAGAGCGTCGAAGGCGATCACCCGTGGCCCGTCGGCAACATAGAGGTCACCGCCGGCGTCGAAGGCCAGGGCGAGAGGGTTCTGGGGCCGGCGCAGGTCTCGCGGGCCGGGCTCGCCGGCACAAGCCTGCCCCGGCGGGATGAGCCGCGGCTCGGCGGTGGTGGCCAGGGGGAGGTCGAAGCCCACGATCCGGCAGTGACCCGTGTCGGCCACGAAGAGGTGCCCGGCGCCATCGTTCGCGAGGCCCTCGGGGCGGCAGAACAGGGAGCTCCCGGGCTGCGCGAGGCAGTCCTCCGGGCTCACCGCTCCAAGGGCCAGCGCCGGCAGCGCCCCCGGCGTCCAGGGGTCGTCGTAGGCGAAGAGCTGTTGATTGGCGCTGACGTAGACCCGGCCTTCTCCATCGGCAGCGACCCCCAGCGGGAACGGCAGGACCTGCTCTGGCAAGCCGGAGGGCCGGATGGTCGAAAAGTCCGGCTGGCCGAGGACGGCGTCGGCGACCCCGTCGCTCGCCAGCGGGTCACGAAAGCCGAGCACGCGGTTGTCGAGCGAGTCCGCCACCCACAGGGTCCCCTCTCCGTCGAAGGCAATTCCCTCGGGATAGCACAGTGTGTCCGCGGCACCGTGGCGCGAGCAGCTGCCCGGCAGGGGATGGAGGCCGGGGACCGCAAAGTCGATCTCGGTGTCGGTCGAAAACGGCGAGGCGTACATCACCACCCGCTGGTGCCCGGCATCCGCCACCCAGAGGTTGCCGTGGGCGTCCACGGCAGCTCCCGCGAGCTCTCCCAGCAAGAGGTGTGGGAAGCCGAAGACGAGGTCGGCGCGCGCGCCGTTGCGGGCGTTCTCGGCGTCCCGCCAGCCGAGAATCCGCTGATGCCGCTGGTCCAGGGCGTAGAGCCGGTTGGGCCGCACACTGGTGTCGACGGCCACTCCCGCGGCCACCCCGAGGCTGCGACGGTCAGGATGGTTAGGCAGCAAACCGGCCTGACTCACTTGGCCGAGGACGAGGTCGGCCAGGCGGTCGCCCGCCGCGGCGGAGAGCTCGCTGGCCGGCGCGAGCAGGCCTGCGAGCAGGAGCGAGAACAAGGTCGACCAGCGCACTGTGTGGGTTCGGCGCATCGTCATGCCTCCGGGAGCTCGACCGCCTTCGGCGCGGCTCCTCCTCCCTGACGCGCGCTCGGCCGGCCGGGAGGATCAGGGCAGGCATTTCTCGCCTCGGGAGCTTTCTACTACAATCGTCGGCGATCCTTCCCAAAGGAGAAAGCCGATGCGAATGCGCTGCCTTCTGCTCTGCCTCCTCACCGTTGCCACGAGCTGGCTGACTGCCGGCGATGCGGCCCGCGCGGCGCGCGCCCGCGCCGCGACGCCCGCAGCTCCCGCCGTGGACCCCGCCCTCCTCGCCGGCCTCAAGGCCCGCTCGATCGGCCCGGCAGGGATGAGCGGCCGGGTGACCGCCATCGAGGCCGTCGTCGCCCACCCCGAGACCGTCTACGTCGGCGCCGCCACGGGCGGCGTCTGGAAGTCGACCAACGGCGGCCTCAGCTTCGACGCCGTCTTCGACGACCAGCCGGTGCACGCGATCGGTTCGATCGGCATCTTCCAGCCCAACCCGCAGATCGTCTGGGTGGGTACCGGCGAGGGCAACGTGCGCAACAGCGCCTCGGTGGGCAACGGTATCTACCGCTCGCTCGACGGCGGCACGAGCTGGGAGCACCTCGGTCTCGACAAGACGGAACGCATCTACCGGGTGCTCACCCACCCGAGTGACCCAGACCTGGCGTACGCCTGCGCCCTCGGCCAGGAATGGGGAGAGAACCCCGAACGGGGCGTCTTCCGCACCCGTGACGGCGGCAAGAGCTGGCAGAAGGTGCTCTACGTCGACGAGCGCACCGGTTGCGGCGAGCTGGTGATGGACCCCGGCAACCCCAACAAGCTCCTCGCCTCGATGTGGCAGTTCCGCCGCTGGCCCTACTTCTTCAAGTCGGGTGGCCCTGGCTCGGGGCTCTACGTGACCCACGACGGCGGCGACAGCTGGAGCCGCCAACAGGAAGAGGACGGCCTGCCCGCCGGCGAGCTGGGCCGCATCGGGCTCGCCTTCTCACGCTCGAACCCCGAGATCGTCTACGCCCTGGTAGAAGCCGAGACCAGCGCCCTGCTGCGCTCGGAGAACGGCGGCAAGAGCTGGAAGTCGGTCAACACCAGCCCCGGGGTGGCGAGCCGGCCGTTCTACTTCGGCGAGATCCGGGTCGACCCGCTGTGGCCCAACCGGGTCTACAACATCAGCCAGCTGATCCGCGTCTCGGACGATGGCGGCCGCAGCTTCACGCCGCTGCGCGGGGCGGCGTGGCGAGCGATCCACGGCGACTACCAGGCGATGTGGATCCACCCCAGCGATGCCAGCCTGATCTACGTCGGCGACGACGGTGGCATGGCGGTCTCGCGCGATCATGGCGAGAGCTTCCAGTTCGTCTCGACGCTGCCGCTCGCCCAGTTCTACCACGTGGCCTACGACATGGACACGCCGTACCACGTCTACGGCGGCCTGCAGGACAACGGCTCCTGGCGAGGGCCCTCGGCGAGCACCAAGCCGGGTGGGATGCGCAACCACGAGTGGTACTCGGTGGGCTTCGGCGACGGCTTCGACGTCCAGCCCGACCCCCAGGACTCCTCCCTCGGCTACTCGATGTCGCAGGGCGGCTACCTGATGCGCTGGAACCTCAAGACCGGCGAGTCGAAGATGATCCGCCCGCCGGCCCCCGACGGCACGCGGCTGCGCTTCAACTGGAACGCCGGCCTCGCTCTCGACCCCTTCACGCCGCAGACGCTCTACTACGGCAGTCAGTTCGTCCACCGCTCGCGGGACCGCGGCGAGTCCTGGGAGATCATCAGCCCCGACCTCACCAGCAATAACCCCGAGTGGCAGAAGCAGGACGAGAGCGGCGGCCTCACCCTCGACGTGACCGCCGCCGAGAACTACACGACGATCCTCACCATCGCACCGTCGCCGCTCGTCGAGGGCCTGCTCTGGGTGGGCACGGACGACGGCCGGGTGCAGCTGACACGCGACGGCGGCAGCACCTGGACGAGCCTCGAGGCCAACCTCAAGGGTGTGCCCGCCAACACCTGGGTGCCCCACATCGAGGCCTCGAAGTTCGACCCTGCCGAGGCCTTCGTGGTACTCGACAACCACCGCCGCTCGGACCTCAAGCCTTACGTCTACCGCACCCGCGACTACGGCCAGACCTGGACCTCGCTCGCCACCCCGAACCTCAACGGCTATGCCCTCGTCGTCGAGCAGGACCCGGTGGCGCGCGACCTGCTCTTTCTGGGCAGCGAGTTCGGCCTCTACGTCTCGCTCGACGGCGGCGCGAGCTGGCTGCCCTTCAAGCACGGCCTGCCCACCGCCTCGGTGATGGACCTCGGCGTCCACCCGCGGGAGAACGACCTCATCATCGCCACCCACGGCCGCTCGATCTTCATCGTCGACGACATCTCGCCCCTGCGCCAGCTGTCGGCGGCGAGCCTCGCCGAGCCGCTGCATCTCTATCTGCCGGCGCGCGTCGCGCAGCATTGGATCGGCGGCCAGGAAGGCGGCTACGGCCTCGGCGCCGGCGAGTACCGCGGCACCAACCGGCCCTACGGCGCCCTCCTCTCCTTCTCGCTCAACCAGCCGGGCCTGCCCCTGCCGGATGACGCGGCCGAGCGGGCCCGCAAGGAGAAGGAGCGGCAGGCGGCGCGCACGGCCAAGGCCGAGAGCAAGGGCGGCGACGAGGCCAAGCCCAGCGGCCCGGGTGGCGACCCGAAGGTAGCCATCGAGGTCGCCGACGCCAGCGGCAAGCAGCTGCGGCGCTTCGAGGTCCCCGCCAAGCTCGGCCTCAACCGCGCCGTCTGGGACTTCTCGAGCGACGACTTCAAGCAGCCACCGCGCGATGAGCCGGTCTTCTTCGGGGACGACGGCGGCGGCGCCCAGGTCCCCCCGGGCGAGTACACCGTCACCGTCCGCTTCGGCGAGCAATCGGCGAGCGGCAAGCTGCAAGTCCTCGCTGATCCCCAGTCGACCAACACGCCTGCCGATTGGCAGCGCCGCTGGGAGGCCATCCAGCGCATCGGTGGTCTCAACGACCGCGCCGTCGACGCCATCGTCAAGGTCCGCCGCACCCGTGCCGACATCGACACCGTGGCGCAGAAGCTCCGCGACGCCGCCCGTGACGCCGGCGAGAAAGACCCCAAGAAGATCAACGACCAGCCCCTGATCCAGGAAGGGCAGAAGGTCCAGAAGAGCTTGACCGAGCTCGAGAACCAGCTCTGGCAGGCCCCCGGACGGCGCGGCATCCCGCCGGACACCGACCTCTTCAGCACCATCAACCAGTGCGCCTGGTTCGTCGGCTCCTCCTGGGACCCGCCCTCGCCGTCGCACCTTGCCTACATCGAGCAGGCGGAAAAGCAGCTGCAGACCGTCGAGGGCGCGGTCGCCAAGCTGTGGAGCGAGACGGTGGAGCCCTACATCGCCAAGGTGAAAGAGGCGGGGGTGGGGCTCTTCGGGGGGAAGTAGCTGGCGACGGGCGGTGACGATGGAACATTCTCGGCCTCCCGGCGTACTATCGATGTGATATCACTTCGATAGACGAACGGGAGGCAGAGATGAACCAAGTCCGCGTCACCAAAGAGAGCGTCAAGAGGGCCCTGCCGGGCCTGCCCATGCTGCTGGTATTTCTCGTAGCCATCCTCGGCTGCTTCGCCTGGATCGTGATGTCGGCGCGGGCCGGGCAGCCGGCGGGGGCCGTGCTGGGGGTTCTCGGCCTCCTCGGCTCGGCCCTGTTGGCGGCCGGCCTCTTCACCGTCAACCCCAACGAAGGCAAGGTCTTACAGCTCTTCGGCGCGTACCGCGGCACGGCGCGCGAGGAGGGCCTGCGCTGGGCGAACCCCTTCCTCACCAAGCGGCGGGTGTCGCTCCGGGTCCGCAACTTCGAGACCAACAAGCTCAAGGTCAACGACAAGCGGGGCAACCCGATCGAGATCGGCGCCGTCGTCGTCTGGCAGGTGGTGGACACCGCCGAGGCCGTCTTCCAGGTGGACAACTACGAGAACTACGTCCACGTGCAGAGCGAGGCGGCGCTGCGCACTCTGGCCTCGAGCTACCCCTACGACTCGCACGGCGACGGCGAGGTGGACCTCGTGGGCCACACGGCCGAAGTCTCGCAGGTGCTCAAGGCCGAGGTGCAAGAGCGGCTGTCGCGGGCCGGCGTCGAGGTGCTGGAGGCGCGCATCAGTTACCTCGCCTACGCCCAGGAGATCGCTGCCGCGATGCTCCAGCGCCAGCAGGCGACGGCGGTGGTGGCGGCCCGCCACAAGATCGTCGAAGGTGCCGTGGGGATGGTGGAGATGGCCCTCGACCAGCTCTCGAAGCAGAAGATCCTCGAGCTCGACGAGGAGCGCAAGGCGGCCATGGTGAGCAACCTCCTCGTGGTGCTGTGCAGCGACCGCCACACCCAGCCGGTGGTCAACACGGGCTCGCTCTACAACTAGGCCCCGATGGCTGAGCGGAAAGCGTTCCTTCTGCGCCTCGATCCGCGCCTTCACCTCGCCCTCGAACGCTGGGCGGCGGACGAGCTGCGCAGCGTCAACGGGCAGATCGAGTTTCTGCTCCGCGACGCCCTCAAGCGGGCCGGCCGGCTGGCGCCGGTGGCCGAGGTCAAGGACGGCTGAACGACCGGGCGTCGCTCCAAGCTACGACGACGGAGCCCCCTCAGCGAGGTCGGCGATGGCATCGGACGGGTAGATCGTCACCCCGGGCGGCGGTGCCTCAGCCGCCGCCACCATCGCCCGCGCCACCGCCTCGCCGGGGATCGCCCGGTATCCCCGCAGCGGCCCCACGAGGGTGAACTCCAGGGCCCGCATCGCCAGGCTCGCCAGGGCTTCCACCCGCCGCTCCTCTTGCCGCTCACCGAGGAGCAACGAGGGCCGGAAGACGAGCACCGAGGCGAAGCCCAGCTGCGCCACGGCGGCCTCCATCTCGCCCTTGACGCGGGCGTAGAAGACCCGCGAGCGGGCATCGGCGCCCAGCGAGCTCACCACCGCGAGCCGGCTCCCTCCATTGGCCCGAGCGAGGCGGGCGAAGCCGACCACAAAGGTGTAGTCGACCTCGCGGAAAGCGGCCTCCGAACCGGCCTTCTTGATCGTCGTACCCAGGCAGCAGAAGGCGTCGTCCACCGCCGGCAAGGCCACCAGCTGGTCGAGGCGCCGGAAATCCACCGCGTGTTGCTCGAGCTTGGGATGTTCGAGGGGCAGGGCACGCCGGCCGAGGGAGACCACGCGGTCGTAGCGTGGCGAGGCGAGGAGGGCCTGGAGGCAATGCCCACCGACCAGACCGCTGGCTCCGGCAAGCAGGGCCGTGCGAGCGCGGATCGTCTCCATGCCGGCATTGTACCCGCCAGCAGCGAGAACGCGGGCTGCCAAGCGCCGCGCGTTTCCGGCAGGAACCTCGGGCCAAGCAGCGAGGGCCGCCTTGGTAGGCGGCCCTCAGGGGTCCAACGCGGCGCTCCCGGCCGACTACAGGTCGGCCGCCTTGAGGCTCGCGACCAGCTGCTGCACCACCGGCTTCATGACCTTGTCGAACATCCGCTCGTCGTTGTCGACGCCGCCGCCGAAGCCACCGATCGACAGCCGGAACTTGGCGTCCTCGCCGCGGGCCTCGTCGGCCCACACGATCTCACCCGTCTGGACGTCGATGAGGCGGGCGTTGGCCGCCGCCACAAAGGTGCTCTTGCCGCCGGAGAAGCCCGGCAGGCCGCGCACGCCGGGCCCGTGGGCGCTGGTGTCGGTCTTGCCGTACTCGGTGACGGCGCCGGCGAGGAGATACTTGACGCCCAGCAGCTTGCCGATCTTGATCGCCGTGCGGGGGTCGATGTCGCCGGAGATGGTGAGGTTCTTCTCCTGCATCATGGCGTCGAGACGCTCGCGCTCCATGACGCGGAACTTGCCGCTCTTGACCAGCTCGGTGACGAAGACGTCCTGGATGGCTGCGGCACCACCGTGCCACCAGTACTGGTTATCCGCCTTGTTGACGAACTCGATGACGGCAATGCGGGGTTTCTCATTCGCCGCGAACGCGGGGCCCGCGACGCAGAGCAGCGCGACGGCCACGCACATCAGGAAAGCTACATGCCTCTTCATGGGGTTCTGACCTCCTGTCCTCACCCGGTCGGGTGTTGTGAGCCGGACCTGTCGAGGGCCGATGGAGTCGGCCTCTGGATCTTCGTCGCTGCCGCCTCCGCGCCGTTACAGCTCCCCGAACATCTCTCAGAACGTCTCGCGGTGCCGCTCAATATAGCAGAGGGCGGATGCGCCGAAACGGGCCGCCGCCGGTTGGAGCGACCGTCCAATGGCGATAGCCTAGACGGCGAGGAGCCCCCCATGGCGATGCGAACCTACAACACCTACCTGCAGGTCCCCGAGCTGTTGCGCCTGCAACGGCCGCTCTCCGACGGTCCCGAGCACGACGAGATGCTGTTCATCGTCATCCACCAGGTCTACGAGCTGTGGTTCAAACAGGTGCTCTGGGAGGTCGACTGGCTGCGCCAGGCCCTGTACGAGGGCCGGGCACCGCGCGCGGCCGCCACCCTGCGGCGCATCCTCACCATCTTGAAGACGCTGGTCGGACAGATCGACGTCCTCGAGACGATGACGCCGGTCTCCTTCAACTCCTTCCGCGCCCGCCTCGAGGCTGCCTCGGGGTTTCAGTCGATCCAGTTCCGTGAGGTGGAGATCGCCCTCGGCCACCGCCGCCGCGAGCTGCTCCATCACCTGCGCGACGAGCCGGAGGCCACGGCCCGCCTGGAGGCACGCGCCGCCGACCCCAGCATTTACGAGGCCTTCCTCCACTTCCTTGGCGAGCAGGGCCAGCCGATTCCCGCCGAGGCCTTCGGGCGCGACCCCTGGGCGCCTCCCTTCGAGGACGAGCGGGTGCGCACCCTGCTGGTCGATGTCTACCACCACCAGCCCTACCTGCGGCAGATCTGCGAGCTGTTGGTCGACCTCGACGAAGGCTTGCAGGAGTGGCGCTACCGGCACGTCAAGATGGTGCAGCGCACCATCGGGAGCAAGCAGGGCACGGGGGGCTCAGCGGGCGCCGGTTACCTGCGCTCGACGCTCGACCAGCCGCTCTTCCCGGACCTCTGGGCGATCCGGGCGAGCCTGTGATGGAGCTCGCCGAGCTCAGGGCCAGCCCGAACGCGCTGGCCGACCACTACACCTACTTCCGGGTCAGCGAGCGGCTGCTCCTCACCGGCCACTCCCATCAGGCCTGGCCGGACCGTGCCTTGGAAGGCCAGGTGGAGGCCTTCGACGATGCCGCCGAGCACATCGACGCCAAGTGGGAGCGCGCCTTCGCCAAGGCGGAGCGCCTGCGCCGCGGTCTCGCCGAGCTGCTCGACGACCCCGTCGGCGGCTACGCCTTCGGGGCCAGCACCCACGAGCTGGTGCTGCGCTTCCTCTCCGCCTTGCCGCTCGGCGAGCGCCCGCGGCTGGTGACCACCGACGGTGAGTTTCACACCCTGCGCCGGCAGCTCGCCCGGCTCGAGGAGGCGGGCCTCGAGGTCGTGCGGGTGGCGGCCGCGCCGGCAGCCACGGTCGGCGAGCGCCTGGCCGCCGCAGTGGACGACCGCACCGCCGCCGTGCTCGTTTCGGCCGTCTTCTTCGCCACGGCCGAGATCGCCGGTGGCCTCGGCGCCTTGCCGACCGCCTGCGAGAAGCACGGTGCCGAGCTGCTGCTCGACGCCTACCACGCCGCCGGCGTGGCGCCCTTCGCGGTCGTCCGCGACGGTCTCGAGGCGGCCTTCGTGGTCGGCGGCGGCTACAAATACCTGCAGATGGGCGAGGGCTGCTGCTACCTGCGGGTGCCGGCCGGCCGCAACCTGCGGCCGGTGATCACCGGCTGGTTCGCCGAGTTCGAAGACCTCGCCCAGGCAGGGCCGACGAGCGTCCCCTACCCCTCCGGCGCGGCCGCTTTCGCCGGCTCTACCTACGACCCGACCAGCCACTATCGCGCCTGCTCCGTGCTCGACTTCTGGGCCGAGCAAGGGCTCAACGCCCCTTTCCTGCGGCGGGTGAGCCAGCACCAAGTGGGCCTGCTGCGCCGGCGCTTCGACGACCTCGACCTGCCTGCCCGCCTGGTGAGCCGTGACCGCGAGCAGCTGCTCGAGCGGACGGCCGGTTTCCTCGCCCTGCGCTCACCCAGGGCCGGTGAGCTCTGTGCGGCGCTCGGCGAGCGCGGCGTGGCGAGCGACTTTCGCGGCGACTTCCTCCGCCTGGGCCCTGCACCCTACCTGGCCGACCACCAGCTCGAGACGGCGATCGACCTCCTCGGGGAAGCCGCACGAGGCCTGCTCTAGGGAGTAGGAGAACGGCATGGGCGTCGAGATCCCGAAGCGCTTCAACCTCTGCGACTACTACCTCGGCGAGCGCCTCGCCGAGGGCCGTGGTGGGCGGGTGGCCCTGCGCGTCGACGACCGCGCTGGCCACACCCATAGCTCGACCTACGCCGAGGTCCACGCCTTGGCCTGCCGCTTTGGCAACCTCTTCCGGGAGCTCGGTGTCGAGCCCGAGCAGCGGGTGCTGCTGGCGCTGGCCGACTCGGCCGAGTACGTCGGTGCCCTCTTCGGGGCGCTCAAGATCGGTGCCGCGGTGGTGATGGTCAACCCGCGGCTGAGCGCTCCCGAGCTGCGCGCTCTGTTCGACTACACGCGCGCCAAGCTGGCGGTGGTGGATGCGGAGTCCCTCCCTGCGGTCGAGGCGGCGCGCCAGGGCCTCGCCTACCCGCGGCGGCTGGTGGTCGTGGGCGGTGACGCCGGCGCCCACACCTCCTGGGAGGCGGCGCGGGAAGGGCAGCCGGACGACCTCGCCACCGCCGACACGCACCGCGACGACACCGCGATCTGGCTCTTCTCGGGCGGCACCACGGGGCGGCCCAAGGCGGTGCTGCAGAGCCACGCCTCCTTCGCCAACACCACCGAGCTCTACGCCAAGGCGGCGCTGGGCTACCACGAAAGCGACGTGACGCTCGCCGTGCCGAAGCTCTTCTTCGGCTACGCCACCGGCTCGAACCTCTTCTTCCCGTTCGCCGTCGGTGCCACCGCCATCCTCTTCCCCGAGCACCCGACCCCCGACGTCCTCTTCGCCAAGATCGCCCGGCACCGCCCGAGCATCCTCGTCACCGTGCCCACCATGGTGAACCACATGGTGCAGCACCCGGAGGCAGCCGACCAGGACCTCTCCTGTCTGCGCTTCGCCACCTCCGCCGGCGAGGCCCTGCCGGTGCCGCTCTACCACCGCTTCCAGGAGCTCTTCGGCGTCGAGCTGCTCGACGGCCTGGGGACCGCCGAGATGTGGCACGTCTTCCTCACCAACCTCCCGGGACGGGTACGGCCCGGCACCCTGGGCCAGGTGGTCCCGGGCTTCGAGATCAAGGTGGCGGACGACGACGGCCACGAGGTGCCGGCCGGCGAGGTGGGGCGCCTGTGGGTGCGCGGCGACTCGCGGGCGCTCGGCTACTGGCAGGCGATGGCGAAGACGATGGCGGCCTTCCGCGGTGAGTGGTTCGTGGGCGGCGACCTGGTGAGCCGCGACGCCGACGGCTACGTGACCTACCACGGGCGGGGCGACGACGTGCTCAAGGTGGGAGGCAAGTGGCTGGTGCCGGCCGAGGTCGAAAGCTGCCTGCTGCGCCACCCGGCGGTCCGCGAGTGCGCCGTCGTCGGCGTCACCGACACGGCCGGGCTCACCAAGCCGCACGCCTTCGTGATCGCCGACGCACCGGGGCCTGAGCTCGCCCACGCCCTCCAGGACTTCGTGCGCCAGCAGCTGCAGCCCTACAAGTACCCCCGCGAGGTCGTCTTCGTCGACAGCTTGCCCCGGACCCACCTGGGCAAGATCGACCGCGGCAAGCTGCGTCGCGGCTGAGCCCTCTTGCCCGACCTACTGCCCGACCTTCTGCCGCCACTGCGCGGGCAGCAGGTTGATCGGCAGCAGGTAGCCGAGCTGGGAGTAGCCCTCGGCGTCTTCGACGGTGCCCACCGGCACGGCGATCAGCCGCCAGGCGGCATCGAGGGCGGCGCCCCCGGAGTTGCCGGCGCCGATCTCGGCATCGGTCTTGAGCACCAGCCCTACCTCCGTGCGGTCGAAGCCCGCCACCACGCCGCGGGTGAGGCTGAGCGTCGCGCGGCTACCGAGCCCACCCACACCCGGGAAGCCGAGCAGGGTGATGGGGTCACCGATGCTGACGCCGTTGGGGTCGCCCAGCTCGAGGTACGGGAAGCGGTAGCCGGCCGGCAACGGCTGGTCGTAGAGGCCGCTCTCGATCTTCACCAGCGCGAGGTCGAGGTCGGCGTCATCGAAGACCACCGAACCGCGGAAGAGCTCCGCGGGGGGCAGCTTGGGGTCGAGGCAGAGGCTGATCACCAGCTCGTCGGAGCCCACCACGCCCCCCGAGTCGGACTCCACCACGTGGTGGTTGGTGAGCACCCAGCCATCGGGGGACAGCAGGGTGCCGCTGCCCGTGCCAGTGCGGGTCAGCACCTCGACGGTGGCGAGCATGGCGCGGTCGAGCCCACCGCGAGATTCCCGGATCGGCGGGATCGCCAGCAGCTCCGGCGGTGGCGTGCTCTCGAAGCGCGTGTAGGCCGTGAAGTGCACCAGGTTGAGCTCGAAGGGGTCGTAGATCTGGATGTACCAGCGGCCCGGGGCGAGCGGCGGGTCGGAGCTGGCGTCGATCAGCAGCGTCTCGCGGCCGAGAACGCTGTCCGATTGGTGATCGGCCTCCTCGAGGTCGAGGGCCGGTTGGCCGTGACGGGCCACGATGTCGAGGTCACCGGAGACGTCGTCGAGGTCGATGCGCAGGGCGCGGGCACCCCTCGGCACGTCGACGGCGTAGGTACGGAACCAACCCGTCTCCTGATCGGTCTGGCTGGTGATCGCCCGGCGCGGGGTGAGCTCGCCGTCGACCCGCGCCTGGATCACCGAGGCGGTGATGGTGAACGGCAGCCGCTCCACCCGTCGCTTGCCGATCCGTGGCTGAGTGCCGAGGGTGTAGGTGACGTCGATGTAATAGGTGCCGGGCAGCAGGGGCGGGTCCGACGAACGGGAGATCTTGATCTCGTCGTTGTAGCGCCGCGAGGTCGCCTCGTAGTCGGGGTCCTGCTCGTAGTTGTCCATCGGAGCGCCGTGCCGGGCATAGAGGTCGAGGTCGACGGCCGAGTCCTCGACCTTGATGGTGAGGACCATGGCATCGGCCGGCACCTCGACGGCGTAGGTCTGCCACTGCTGGGCGGAGAAGACGATCTCGCCGCTCGTCGCCTGGCCGAGGGCGAGCGGCGTGGCGTCGGCCGCCTCCGGCTCCGCCTCGGCCGGCCCTTCCGCCTCCTCGACGCTCGGCTCCTGGGAAAGCGCTGGCGTCGCCCAACCGCCGAGGCCAGCCACCAGCCACCAGGCGAGCACGCCGCAGGACACTGTCTTCGCGCTGATCATCACGCCCCCTCTTCGACCGGCACCAGACCGGCCTGCTCGACCCGGGCCACGAAGCCGGGGTCCCGGCGCCGCAGGCCCTCGAGGTCCACCCGCTCGCTGCGGGTCACTGCCTTCAGGGCAAAGGCCAACGGCTCGAGACCGAGATCGGCCGGCGCCGTTTCGAACCACTCGAGGCTCGCCTGCGCGGCGCGCTGGTACTTCTCGACCAGCGGCCGGCGGTGCGCCTCATAGTGCTCCAGGGCCGCCTCGACGCTGCCGGTGGCCGCGAAAGCCGCTGCCAGGGCGATCGCACCCTCGAGGGCCAGCTTGGTGCCAGAGCCGATCGAGAAGTGTGCCGTGTGAGCGGCGTCGCCCAGGAGGACGACGTGACCGGCCGACCAACGCTGGTTGCGAACGGTGGCGAACTGGAGCCACCGCGATTGGTTCGAGAGCAGCGGTGCCCCGGCGAGGTCGGCAGCGAAGACCGTCTCGAGGTAGCGGCGGCTCGCCTCGTCGCTCGCCGCGGCGAGGCCGGAGCGGGCGTAGGTCGCCGGGTCGCACTCCACGATGAAGGTGCTGAGCTCGTCGTTGAAGCGGTAGGAGTGCGCGATCCACAGCCCGTGCTCGTTCTCGCGGAAGGTCAGGGTGAGGGCGTCGAAGAGGTGCGGCGTGCCGTACCAGATGTAGTGGTTGGGCCGCACGTCGAGCGTCGTCCCAAAGCGCTCCCGCTGCTCGTCGCGCAGGACGCTGCGCAGGCCATCGGCCGCCACCACGAGGTCCGCAGCTGGCAATCCAGCGCTGCCGTCGACCTGGGTCTCGTAGTGGACGTCGATCCCCAGCTCGGCGCAGCGCCGCTGCAACACGGCGAGGAGCTCGAGGCGGGCGATCCCCGAGAAGCGGTTGCCGCCGATCCGCACCCGCTCGCCGCGGTGGACGATGTCGAGGGCCTCCCAGCGCGCCAGGCGCGCCTCGAAGGCGGCGAAGCTCTCGGGGTCCGGCTCGGCGAGGTAGGAAAGCGTCTGCTCGGAGAACACCACGCCCCAGCCGAAGGTGTTGTCCCGCCGGTTGCGCTCGTGGACGACGATCTCGTGCGCCGGGTCCTGGCGCTTCATCAGGACGGCGAAGTAGAGGCCAGCGGGGCCACCACCGGCGACGACGATTCTCATGACGGGCCTCCCGCCGGCGGCTCCCAGGCCGGGGCGGTCAGTCGGCGACGGCCGTCCGCCGTCGTCTTCACCCCGGCCTCGTCGAGCCCCAGCCGATCCCACAACTGACAGGTCACCTGCTTGTGCTTCTGGTCGAGCCCTTCGCAGTAGTTGACGAACTCGCAGCGGCGCACGTGATCGCCCAGGCCCAGCCGGACCTTGAGAAACCAGTCGGGGTCGGCCAAGCTCTGGCGGGCGGCGGCGACGATGTCGGCGTCACCACGCTGGAGGATGGCCTCGGCCTGCGCGAAGCTCGCGATCCCGCCGGCCACCACCATGGGCGTCGCGAAGCCCGCGGCGCGCACCGCCTGGCGCACGGCTGCCGTAGCGGCGACGTTGCGGCCGAACGGGCCCTGGGCATCCGAGAGGTAGCTCGGCATGCATTCGTAGCCGCTGCGGCCGGTGTAGGGGTAGGCCGACCATCCCACCGGCGGCTGCTTGGCGTCCTCGAACTTGCCGCCCCGCGACAGCGACAGGAAGTCCATGCCGGCGCGCGCCAGCTCGACGCCGAAATAGGCCGCGTCGTCCACCCGGTTGCCGCCCTCGATGATCTCGTCGGCCAGGAAGCGGCAGCCCACCGGGTAGTCAGCCCCCACGCGCTCGCGCACGGCCGCCAGCACCTCGCGCGGCAGGCGGACGCGGTTGTCGCGCGGCCCGCCGTAGCCGTCGTCGCGGTCGTTCTTGGCCGAGAGGAAGGAGGCCATGGTGTAGGCGTGGGCGTAGTGCAGCTCGACGCCGTCGAAGCCGGCTTCGCGAGCCCGCGCCGCGGCGGCGGCGAAAAGTCCCGGCAGTACCTGCGGCAGGGTGCGGATGTGCTCCAGGTGAAGGTCCGTCACCCGCTCGCGGTGGCCGTAGCGCAAGGCCTCGAGCTCGCGCTCGCTGAGCACGCTCGCGAGATCGGCCTCGGGCAGCCGCAGCAACCGCTCGCGGATCTCCTCGTCGAGGAGCTGGCCGCCGAAGGCAGCGCGGTGGCGATCGGTGATGGTGAGGAAACGGCGGAAGAACTTCTCGGGCTCGGGCCGGCGGCGGATGGCGAGGAAATCGATCAGCTGGATGAACAGCCGGGTCTCACCGCCGCTCGCCCGCCGCACTGTCTCGACCAGCCGGCGCAGGCCGGGCAGGGTGCGGTCATGCCCGATGCGCAGCAGCGGGCCGCTCGGCACCTCGCGAATACCGGTGGCCTCGACGACCAGGGCACCGGGGCGGCCGCGGGCGAAGCGCTCGTACCAGTTGAGCACATCGGCGGTGACCTCCCCCGCCTCGTTCGAGCGCCAGGGCACCATCGCCGGCACCCAGGTGCGCTGCGCGAGCTCAAGATTGCCCACCCGGAGGGGCGCAAACAGCAGCGCCCGCGCCGCCTCCTCGCGACTCGGCCAGCCACCCGGCAACGCCTGGTGCTTGATGCGCTCGGGAGGTTTCCACATCGATGGGTCAGTATAGCGAAGGGGGTCGGGGCGGACGGGTGCCTCCCGGTGCCTCAAAGCCTGGCCGGGCACTCCCGCACGGGACCGGCGATGGAGCGTGTCAGCCTTGGAACTCGCTCGAGGAGAGAAGGCTCGGAGTCCGAGGCCTTCCGCCCACCTACCCGCGCAGCAGCTCGCGGGCGATGACGAGGTGCTGGATCTCGCTGGTGCCCTCGTAGATGCGCAGCGCCCGCACGGAGCGGTAGAGGCGGTCGACCGGGTGGTCGGCGAGGACGCCGCGGCCGCCGAGGACCTGCACCGCGTCGTCGACGATGCGCTGCGCCGCCTCGGTGGCGAAGAGCTTTGCCATCGCCGCCTCGCGGGTGATGCGCTCGGCCCCCTGGCCGGCCTCCCAGGCGGCGCGGTAGGTCAGCAGGCGGGCGGCGGCGAGCTCGGTCGCCATCCTCCCGAGCTTTTGCTGGATGAGCTGGAAGTCGGCGAGGGGCTGGCCGAACTGCCGGCGCTCGCGGGCGTGGGCGAGCGCCTCGGCAAGGGCGCGGGAGGCCAGGCCGCAGGCGGCGGCAGCGACCGTCGGGCGCAGGCGGTCGAGGGTACGCATGCCCAGCTTGAAGCCGGCCCCGGGGCCGCCGAGCACGTTCTCCTCCTCCACGCGGCAACCATCGAGCTCGATCTCCCCCAACGGATGCGGTGCCGCCAGCACCTGCGACCCCAGGAACCGCCATCCCGGCCGGGTCGCCTCGACGAGGAAGCAGCCGATCCCTCGCGGGCCGGCGCCGGGCGAGGTCTGGGCGAAGACGCAGTAGAAGTCCGCCAGGCCGGCGTTCGAGATGAACGCCTTGCGACCATAGAGCAGCCAACCGTCGCCGTCGCGTTCGGCGCGGGTGCCGATCGCCCCGACGTCCGAGCCGGCGTCGAGCTCGGTCATCGCGAAGGCCGCCATCGCCTGGCCTGCCGCCACCCGCGGCAGCCAGCGCGCGCGCGCCGCCGCCGAGGCCCCGAGGGTGATCGGCATGGAACCCAGGGCCTGGAGGGCGAAGACGGCGTCGGCGAGGGGCGAGGCGGCAGCCACCGCCTCACGCACGAGGCAGCAGGCGAGGAGGTCCGGGGCGCCGACGTGCCCGCCGTGCTCTTCCGGCACCGCCCAACGCAGGAGGCCGGCCTCGCCGAGGAGCTCTAGGAGCTGGCGGGCCTCGGCGCGCGCCCCGGCGTCCCCGGCGGGCTCCGGCCGTCCGGCGAGGCTGGAGCGAGCGAACGCCTCGGCGTCGGCCGCCAGCTCACGATGGCGGGGAGTGAGAAAGGGGCCGAGGAGGCCGAGGTCGAGCCAACTCATGACGACCTCACGTCATCACCGGCCGGCGCTTCTCGACGAAGGCCTCGTAGGCCTCGCGGAAGTTGCGGTCGAGCATGCAGGCCGCCTGGATCTCGACCTCGCCGGCCATCGCGCTCTCGAGGTCCATCGCCGCCTCGCGCTGCAACATCTTCTTGGTGACCTCGAGGCCGAACGAGGGGCCCCGCGCCAGCTTCTCGGCCCAGCGCTTGGCCTCGGGCAACGCCTCGCCGTCGGCGACCACCCGGTTGTAGAGCCCGATCTCGTAGGCCCGGCGCGCGTCGATGAAGTCCCCGCTCAGCAGCAGCTCGCTCGCCCGCCCCATCCCGACCAGCCGAGGCAGCAGCCAGGTGGCGCCCATGTCGGCCCCCGAGAGCCCCACCTTGGTGAACAAGAAGGCGATCTTGGCGCTCTCGGCCGCGATCCGCAGGTCGCAGGCGCTGGCGATCACCGCCCCGGCGCCGGCCACCGTACCGTTGAGCGCCGCCACCACCGGCCGCCGGCATTGCAGGATGGCGAGGATGAGCTCTCCCGTGGCGCGGGTGAAGTCGAGCAGGCCCTGGTAGTCGCGCTCGAACAGGGGGCCGATGATGTCCTCGACGTCGCCGCCCGAGCAGAAGGCGCGGCCGGCGCCGGTGAGGACGATCGCCCGCACTCCGGGCTCGCGGTCGAGGGCGCGGAAGACCGCGGCCAGCTCGTGGTAGACCTCGAAGGTGAGGGCATTGAGCCGCGCCGGGCGGTTGAGGGTAAGGGTCGCCACCTGGGTGGCGGCATCCAGCTCGTAGAGGAAGCTCTGCGGTGCGATCAGCATAGTACAATTGTACGAGGATGGGTCGTCTCATCGCCATAGATGCTTCTGCTGTGATCGCCGTGGTGACCAATGAGTCCCACAAGCCGGTATTGGTCTCGCTGACGACGGGAGCCGAGCTGATCTCCCCCATCTCTCTCCCCATCGAGGTCGGCAACGCCTTTTCAGCGATGTTCAAGCGCGAGCGGCTCTCCTTGGCGGCGGCGCGCGGGGCGCTGCACGCCTTCCATGAGATTGCGATCCGGCTCACTCCCGTCGACCTCGAGCACGCCATCGAGCTCAGTCACGAGCTGCAGATCTACGCCTATGATGCCTACCTGGTGGCCTGCTCGCTGCGCCACCGCGCGCCGCTCCTCAGCCTCGATAGCGGCCTGCGGGCAGCGGCTCGGCAGGCGGGGGCCGAGGTCTTGGAGGTCCCGCGATGAACGTCTACACCTTCTCGGAAGCGCGCCAGCGCCTGGCGGCCTTGCTCGACGAGGCCCAGCAGCGGGGCGCCGTGCGGATCAAGCGCCGCGACGGCAGCGAGTTCGAGATCGGCCCGGTGCGCACGAAAACATCGCCCTTGGACATCGCGGGCGTCGATCTCCAGCTCAGCGCCGCGGAAATCGTCGCAGCGGTCAGGGAAGCGCGGCAGCGCTCTCAGCGCTGAGGACCGCCGTCGCTTCGATCTCGACCAGCGCCCCGGGTTCGACGAGGCCGGCGACCTCGAGGAGGGCCATGGCCGGGAAGTGGCGGCCGAGGACGCCGCGGTAGGCCGCGCCCACCGCCTTGAGATCGCCTTCGTAGGCCCGCTTGTCGGTGACGTAGATGGTCAGCCGGCCGAGGTCCGTCGCCCGCCCGCCCGCCGCCTCGACGACCGCCACCACGTTGGCCAGCGCCTGGCGGAACTGCGCCACGAAGCCGCCGTCGACCATCCGCTGCTCGGCATCCCAACCGACCTGGCCGGCGACAAAGAGCAGCCGCCCCCCGGCGGGCGCCAGCAGGCCGTTGGCGTAGCCTTTCGGCGGCGCCCAGCCGGCGGGTTGGATCGTCTTCCAGCCACTCACGCCAGCCACCTCAGGCCTGCCACCCTAGGCAAGGAGCGCCCCGCCGTCGATCACCAGCGCCTGACCGTTGATGCCGCCGGCCCTCGGGCCGCAGAGGCAGACCACGGCGTAGGCCACCTCCTCGGGCGTGAAGAGGCGGTTCTGGGGGCTCAGGCGATGCAGCGTGCCGCGCACCTCGTCGGCGCTGCGGCCGGTTCGCTCGACGATGCGGGCGACCGATTGTTCGGTCATCGGCGTGTCGACATAGCCGGGGCAGACCGCGTTGACCGTCACCCCGCGGCTCGCCACCTCGGCGGCGAGCGACCGGGTGAGTCCGATCACCGCGTGCTTCGAGGCGGCGTAGGCGGCAATGTAGGGGGCCCCGGAAAGACCCGCGATCGAGGCGACGTTAACCACCCGGCCCCAGCCGGCGGCGAGGAGGTCCGGCATCAGCTCGCGGCTGCAGAGAAAGGTGCCGGTGACGTTGACGGCGAAGATGCGCTCCCACTCTTCGAGGGTCGTGCCCTTGAGAGGGGCGGAGGAGGCGATGCCGGCGTTGTTGACCAGGATCGCCACCGGCCCGACCAGCTCGTGGACTTGGCGGGCGAGCTCGTGGACCTGCGCCGGGTCGGTGACGTCGCAGGGCAGGCCGTAGACCCGACGGCCCTCGGCCATCAGCTCGGCGGCCACCCGTTCGACCTCGCCCTGGGAGCGAGCGGCGGCCACCACCGTGGCGCCGGCCTCGGCGAGCTCGCGGACCACCGCCGCGCCGATACCGCGGCCGCCACCAGTGACCACGGCGACCTTGCCTGCGAGCTTGCTCATCGTGCCACCCCCCTCGATTGCCGGTCGTCGACCGATGCTACCGCGCGCTGCCGGTCCCGGCCAGGGGTACCGCCGCCACCACCGCCTCGGCGAGGATCTCCCCGAGAGCGGCGATGCGCTCCCGCCCCTCGCCGGCTGAGGCCGCCGCCGGGTCGCCGAAGTAAGCCTGGTTGCCGCCGGCCTCGGCGAAGCTGGTCTTGCCCTCGCGGATCGCCACCGAGAGCGAGGCCGGGTTCGGCGCCAGGCCGGCCCGCACCTCGTCCGCCACCAGCTCCGGGCGCACGGCGAGGACGATCGAGCCCTCGTAGCGGCCGGCGTGGCAGGCGCCGCTCCGGAACTCCTCGCCCAACCGCAGGGCCCAGGGCTTGCGGGTGACGTCGGGCAGCACGAGCGGCGGCAGGCCGGTGGCGGCGGCCTGCGCCACGGCGGCGTGGAGCGAGCCGAGGTGAGCGGGGTCGAGGTGGGCGTTGGCGATCACCAGGGCGGGGGCGCCGAGCGCGCTCCAGGCCCGCGCGACCTCGACCACCAGCGCAGTGAGCACCGCCGGGGCGATCGACAGCGTGCCGGCGAACGCCGCGGCGAAGGGCGCCGCCGTGTAGGGCAGGGTCGGCAAGACGATGGGTTGGTAGCCGGCGCTCGCCAGGCGCGCGGCACCGCTCGCCGCCATCGCCTCGGCGATCAGGCAGTCGGTGCCCAAGGGCAGATGCGGGCCATGGGCCTCAGTGGCCCCCACCGGCAGGATGCCAACCCACCGGCCACGGTCGGCAGCCGCCACCTCCGGCCAGCGCAGCTCGGCGAGCAGCCGCCCGTCCGCCCTCACTTGCCCGCACCCTTGCCTTCCGGCGACGCCTGCCGCGCCGCCGCGAAGTGCTGGCGCAACTCGTTCAGCCATTGCTCGCTCCGCGCCACGCTGAAGCCCACCTGCTCGAGCTCCAGCCGGTCGCCTCGCAGCAGCCAGTTGCGGGGGATCGCCATCTGGTCGACCACACTGTTGGCGTAGTCGTAGCCCAGCAGCACGGGCATGGTGAAGCCCTTCTTGGCGACGAACGGCGCCACCAGGCCCGGGTTCTGATCGACGTTCAAGGTGAGCACCAGCACGGACGGATCACCGGCGGTCTCCTCAGCCAGCTTCTGGATGTGGGGCAGCTCCATCTGGCAGGGCCCGCACCAGGTGGCCCAAAGGTTCACCAGCACCACCTTGCCGGCGAGGTCGGCCGAGGTCCACACCTTGCCGCTGAGGTCGCTCAGCCGGAGCGCGGGCAGCTCACGGTCCTTGCGCTCCCAGCCGCGCATCTCGTCGCCCGCCGCCGGCGCGGCCGCGGTGGCGCCCAGGGCCAGCCAGCCTTCCTCGCTGCCGCCGAGGCGGTCCCACAGGGCGCGCGCCTCGTTGGCAATTCCCCGGTGGTCGGGGTACTCGCTCATCGCTCGGCGATAGAGGGCGAGCGCGTCGAGGCCATGCCCTTGCTTGTCGGTGAGGCGGGCGCGCATCCGCGCGAGCTCGGCGAGCCGGAAGTCATGCGCCTGCTTCGACTGCTCGCTCGCGGTCGCCGCCGGCGCCGTCTCCGCCGTCCGCCGGGAGAGCTCGTCGAGGGCCGCGGCGGCCTCGTCGAGCCGGCCGCCGGCCACGAGAGCCTGCACGGCCAGCTCGTCCGCCTGCCAGACGAGCCAGTCCTGGCTCTGCGCAAAGCGCTCGCGCTGCGCCGGGTCGCTCCCCAGGCGCTCCAGGTCGCGCCGGGAGCGTTCTGCGGTCTCCTTCCGGGCGGCGGCCAGCAGGGCGGGCACGCGGTCGAGCTCGATCTCGCGTTCGATCAGCATCTGCGCCACCAGCTGCTCGAAGGGCGGGGTGATGCTCCTGCCGCGATGGCCGCGGTCCCAGGCCGCCAAGCTCTCGTCGAGGTCGGCGTGGATCTGCTCCGCGGACAGCTCGCGGTGCTCACCCAGCGCCAGGGTGCGGTCGATGTGGCCGTCGAGCTGCTGCGGGCACCGCTTCACCCAAGAGTCGGCTTCGGCGTAGGCCAGCCGGGCGTAGGTCTGCCTCTCGTCCGGCTTGGCGCTCGGCGCGGGGGGGGGATGCTCCTCCGTCCAGCGTTTGCTGCGGGCGTAGGCCGCCGCGTCAGTGCACGGATCGAGGGCCACGGCCCGCTCGCGCAAGGCCTCGGCCTGCGCCGCCTCGCCGGCAAGCTCGTGGCCTTTGGCCAACACCTCCAGGCTCTCCTGGCTCTCGGGGATGCCCAACGTGTCGAGGACCA
This sequence comes from uncultured Thermoanaerobaculia bacterium, assembly GCA_964420075.1. GTDB lineage: Bacteria > Acidobacteriota > Thermoanaerobaculia > Multivoradales > SZUA-115 > CAYQRE01. Next base: position 32,843 of record CAYQRE010000014.1, read on the forward strand.
CGAGGTCGGCGGCGATGCGTTGGCGGACGGCCGCGTGGTCCTCAATGGCAGCGGCCCGAAACTCGAGGTCCCAGAGGAAGTTGTAGAGGCCGAGGGCGTCCTCGCCCGGGAGCTCGGGGGCGACCTCGCGGGCCCGCGCCGCCAGCCTGGCCTGCTGCGCACGGTCGGCGAGCCGCGCGGCGAAGGGGAGGGCGTCGGCGGTCTCCCGGGGACAGAGGCGGACCCACTCCCAGAGGTGCTGCCAGGCTTCCTGCTGGCTGTCGGGGTCCTTCTTGCCACTCAGGGACTGAACGAGGGCCAGGTGGACCTGGGGCAGCTCGGGCTTGAGCTCCAGGGCCTGCCGCAGCTGGGGGACCGCGGCCTGCCGATCGCGCATCACGCGCGCCGCCAGGTAGCGCGCCACGGGATCAGCGGGTGCGGCCTCGGCCCGTGCCCGGTAGCGGGCCTCGAGCCCGTCCTGCTCCTCGCGCCAGCCCTCCGGCACCTCGAGGAGGAAGAGGTTCTGATACACGCGGTGCAGGAAGACGTCGTGCGGCTGGTCCGCCAACGCCTCGCTCAGCAGCGCGTGACGCTTGGCGAAGCACTCGTCGCTCAGCCCGCACTCCTTGAAGAGGGCGTCGCTGCGCTCGACGATGGCCTGGACCTCGGGCGGGGGGCTGCAGGATGGCTCGGCGGCCATGCCAGGTAGGGCGAGGAGGCTCAGGGCGGCGACGAGTCGAAGCAGGATGGCAGCTCGAGGCGCGGTTCTGGGCATCTCTGTCCTCCCGACGGTCGATGGGTGGTCGTCGTGCGGCTCAGCGCTTCTGCAGGTGCTCGCGGGCAGCGAGCACGAGGCGGGTCTTCTCCTCATAAAGATGCTCTTCGAGACCGACCGGGTATTGGTGGGGGTAGACGAAGCGCTTGATGCCACCATGAAAACCCGTCAGCTGTCGCTGGGCTCGTTCGCGGGCGGCCGCGAGCGGCTCGGCAGCCAGTACCCGGCGCCCCCGCCGGAACACCGGCACCAGCAGGTCCTCGTGGTGCAGAGCGGGAGCGATCTTCTTGCGGCGGGTGATGTCCATGGCGTCGATCAACGTCGGGCTGGCAGCGATCCCGAGGTCGACGTCGAAGATCGCGTCGGCCACGTACTCGCCGTCCTGCCAGAAGCGGCGCACCTGCTGCACGCCGGGGGTCGAGATCTTGATCGCCTGCTCCGAGAGCTTGATGCGGTGCTGCCAACGGCCGCCGGGGTGGCGGACGGCCCCCAGCTTGTAGACGCCACCGAGGGCCGGCTCGTCGAAGGCCGTGACCAGCTTGGTGCCGACGCCCCAGACGCCGATCTTCGCTCCCTGCTGCTTCAGGCTCGCGATGATGTGCTCGTCGAGGTCGTTGCTGGCGAAGATCTGCGCGGCGGGAAAGCCCCCTTCGTCGAGGATCCGGCGGGCCTCGATCGAGAGGTAGGCGAGGTCGCCCGAGTCGAGCCGCACGCCGATCATCTCGTGGCCCGCCGCCCGCATCGCCCGCCCCACCTCGACGGCCCGCCGCACTCCGTCGAGGGTGTCGTAGGTGTCGACCAGGAACACGGCGTTGTTCGGCATCGCCCGCGCCCAGGCGGCGAAGGCCTGCAGCTCGTCCTCGAAGGCCATCACCCAGCTGTGCGCGTGCGTGCCCTTGACGGGGATCCCGAAGAGCTTGCCGGCGAGCACGTTGGAGGTCGCCGCGCAGCCGCCGACGAAAGCGGCGCGGGCCGCCGAGAGGCCGCCGTCGATGCCCTGGGCCCGCCGCAGCCCGAACTCGAGCACCGGCTCCCCCTCCGCGGCGAGGCAGACCCGGGCCGCCTTGGTGGCCACCAGGGTCTGGAAGTTGATCTGGTTGAGGAGCGCGGTCTCGAGGATCTGCGCCTGGAGGATCGGCCCGGCGACCCGCAGCAGGGGCTCCTGAGGGAAGACCACCGTGCCTTCCGGTACCGCATCGATGTCGCAGCGCAGCTCGAGGCCGGCGAGCTCGTCGAGGAAGGCGGGCGCGAAGAGCGGCCGCTCGTCGCTGCCGGTGAGCGAGGCCAGGTAGCTGAGGTCGTCCGCCGTGAAGCGCAGGCCTTCGACGTACTCGCACACCTGCTCGAGGCCGCAGGCCACGACGAAGCCGCTCTGGAAGGGCGCCCGCCGGAAGAAGAGGTGGAACACCGCCTCGGTGTCGCAGAGGCCCTCTTTCCAATAGCCATAGGCCATCGTCAGCTCGTAGAGATCGGTGAGCAGGGCGAGCGAATGGCGGTAGACGCAGGGCAGGAAGCTCATGATGGTGGCGCGATTCTAGCCCGCATTCCGCCAGCCCTTACGGAAGCACTACGGCGCCGCGGCCGGAGGCCACCGCGAGGGTAGCTCCCGGCCTGGTCCGCCGCGCAGAGAGAGATCGCGGGCTAGTAGAGGCCGCGCCGGGTCTGCAGGATGTGGATGTAGTTGGCGCGCTCGTAGCTTTCGGGATTGGGGCAGCGCTCGAGGCTCATGCTGCCGCACATCTGGGCGAGCGAGTCGTAGTGGTGGGCCTCCAGCCACTCGGAGAGCTCGCGGCGCAGCGTCACCAGGTGCTCGGGCCCGTGGTTGAAGAGGGCGGAGACCATCTGCACCGCCGAGGCCCCGGCCATCACCGCCTTGATGGCATCCGAGCAGGTGTGCACGCCGCCGGTCACCGCCAGGTCGGCCGGCACCTGCCCGAAGAGGATGGCAAGCCAGCGCAGCCGCAGCAGCAGCTCCGTGGAATTGGAGAGGTGGAGGGTCTTCTCCACCCGCAGCTCCTCGGTGTCGATGTCGGCCTGGTAGAAGCGGTTGAAGACCACCAGAGCGTCGGCCCCGGCAGCGGTCAGCTCGTGGGCGAAGTGGGCCAGAGCGCTGTAGAAGGGCGACAGCTTGACGGCCAGCGGCAGAGATGTCGAGCGCTTGACCTCGGCGACCATCTCGAGGGTCTGCCCTTCGAGCTCGGCGCTCGACAGCTCGGCCTGGGTGCCGATGCGGTAGACGTTGAGCTCGAGGGCATCGGCGCCGGCCTCCTTGAGCAGGCGGGAGAACTCCAGCCAGCCGCCGCGGGTGGTGCCGTTCAAGGAGGCGATCACCGGCAGATCGACCGCTTCCTTGATGCGCAGCACCTGGTCGAGGTACTCGTCGGGCCCGAGGGCGAACTCGTCACCCGGCGGCAGGTACGAGAGCGCCTCGGCGAAGGAGTAGCTCGGCTGCTCGACGTAGGCGTAGGTCGACGCCAGCTCTCCGTTGAGCTGCTCCTCGAAGAGCGAGCGCATCACGATCGCAGCAGCCCCGGCGTCCTCGAGGCGACGCACGGTGTCGATGTCGTCGGCCAGCGGCGAGGCCCCCGGCATGAACGGGTGGGGAAGCTCGAAGCCCAGATAGCGGATCGAGAGGTCCATCGTCTGTCTCCATCAAGGGCTGCCGTCGGCAGCCTGGGCCGCGTGCTCTTCCAGGGTGAGCCCGGCGAGCTGTCGGTAGATGTGGTAGCGCTGCTCGGCGCTGTGTTGACTCTCGCGCAGGAACTCGCGGTAGCGTGCCGCGTCCATCTTCTCCACCATGCGGAAACGGGTCTCGGCTTCGATGTACTCCCGTACCTTGGCCTTCGGCGGCTTCGAGTCGAGCTGCAGGGGCGGCTTGCCCTCGGCCACCCGCCGGGGGTCGAAGCGGTAGAGGGGCCAGACCCACGAGTCGACGGCTCGCCCCTGCTGCAGGACGCCGTTGCGCATGTCGTAGCCATGGGCGATGCAGTGGCTGTAGGCGATCAGCAACGAGGTGCCCGGGTAGGCGTCGGCCTCGAGGAAGGCCTGTGCCGTCTGGTTGTAGGAGGCCCCGAAGGCGATCCGCGCCACGTAGACGTTGCCGTAGCTCATCGCCTCCATGCCGAGGTCCTTCTTGCCGGTCGCCTTGCCGGCGGCAGCGAACTTCGCCGCGGCGCCGAGCGGCGTCGCCTTCGACTGCTGGCCGCCGGTGTTGGAGTAGACCTCGGTGTCGAGCACCAGCAGGTTGACGTTGCGGCCGAGGGCGAGCACGTGGTCGAGACCGCCGTAGCCGATGTCGTAGGCCCAGCCGTCACCACCGACCAGCCAGACGCTCTTCTCGACCAGGTAGTCCGCCAGCAGCTCGAGGCGCCGCGCCGCGGCGCCCGGCAGCACGGCGAGCTGGCCGCGCAGCTCGCTCACCCGCTCGCGCTGGGCGATGAGGCCCGCCGGACCGCTCTGGTCGGCTTTGAGGATCGCCTCGGCGAGGATCTCGCCCACCATCGGCGCCAGCTCGAAGACCAGCTTCCTGGCCTGCTCGGCGAGGCTGTCGACCGCCAGGCGGAAACCGAGACCGAACTCGGCGTTGTCCTCGAAGAGCGAGTTCGACCACGCCGGACCGCGGCCCGCGTCATCGACGGTGAACGGCGTCGTCGGCAGGTTGCCACCGTAGATCGACGAGCAGCCGGTGGCGTTGGCGATCAGCGCACGGTCGCCGAAGAGCTGGGTCAGCAGCTTGACGTAGGGCGTCTCGCCGCAGCCGGCGCAGGCCCCGGAGTACTCGAAGAGGGGGCGCAGGAACTGCGTGCCCTTGGCGTCGAAACGGGTGATCCGCCGCGGATCGAGCTCGGGCAACGCCAGGAAGTGCTCGTAGCGCTGGCGCTCGCGCTCGAGCACACCCTCGAGCGGCTCCATGTTGATCGCCTTGCGGCGGGGGTTGGCGCGGTCCTTGGCCGGGCAGATCTCGACGCAGAGATGGCAGCCGGTGCAGTCCTCGGGGGCTACCTGGAGGGTGTAGCGCAGCCCCCGCAGGTCCGGTGCCTTGTAGTCGACGGCCGGCAGGTCGGCCGGCGATGCGGGTGCCGCCGCCGGCTCGAAGACCTTGGCGCGGATGGCGGCATGGGGGCAGACGAAGGCGCACTGGTTGCACTGGATGCAGATCGAGGGCTCCCAGATCGGCACCTCGGCGGCAATCCGCCGCTTCTCCCACTGGCTGGTGCCGAGGGGCCAGGTGCCGTCGGGCGGGAACGCCGACACCGGCAGCCGATCACCCTTGCCGGCGAGCATCACGGCGGTCACCCGTTGCACGAAGTCCGGCGCCGCGGCGGCGACCAGCGGTGGCCGCGGCGTACCCGTCTCACGCTCGGGGACGGCGACCTCGGCGAGGTGGGCGAGGGCGGCATCGACCGCCGCGAAGTTCTGCTTGATCACCAGTGGGCCGCGCTTGCCGTAGGCGTACTGGATCGACTCCTTGATCTTGGCAATCGCCTCCTCGCGGGGCAGCACCCCGGAGATGGCGAAGAAGCAGACCTGCATGATGGTGTTGATGCGCACCCCGAGCCCGACCTCGCGGGCCACCTTGTAGGCGTCGATCACGTAGAGGCGCAGGCCGCGCTCGCGGATCGTCTGCTGCACCTCGAGCGGCAACGAGTCCCACACCTCGTCCGGCCCCTGGGCGGCGTTGAGCAGGAAGACGGCGCCGGGGGCCGCCATCTCCAAGACGTCGATCTTCTCGAGGAACTGCGACTGGTGGCAGGCGACGAAGCTCGCCTGGCGGATCAGGTAGGTGGAACGGATCGGTCGCGGCCCGAAGCGCAAGTGCGAGACGGTCACCGCACCCGCCTTCTTCGAGTCGTAGACGAAGTAACCCTGGGCGTAGCCGGGGGTCTCCTCGCCGATGATCTTGATCGAGCTCTTGTTGGCCGAGACAGTGCCATCGGCGCCGAGGCCGTAGAAGACGGCGCGCACGGTGTCGGCCGGCTCGATGTCGAGCGGGTCGCCGAGCGGCAGCGAGAGGTGCGTCACGTCGTCGACAATGCCGACGGTGAAGCCGTGGCGCGGTTTGGCGGCCGCCAGCTCGTCGAACACGGCCTTCACACAGGCGGGGTCGAACTCCTTCGACGACAGCCCGTAGCGCCCACCGACCACCCACGGCATCGCCGCCCACTCCTCCTCGCGCACGGCTCGCGCCAACACCGAGACCACGTCGAGATAGAGCGGCTCACCCGGAGCTCCCGGCTCCTTGGTGCGATCGAGGACGGCGATCCGGCGGACCGTCTTGGGCAGCGCGGCGAGGAAGGCGTCCGAGACGAACGGCCGGTAGAGGCGCACCTTGAGGAGGCCCACCTTCTCGCCGCGGGCCACCAGGTGCTCGACGGTCTCGTGGGCGGTCTCGGCGCCCGAGCCCATCATCACCACCACCCGCTCGGCCTCGGGATGGCCCACGTAATCGAAGAGGTGGTAGCTGCGGCCGGTGAGGGCGGCCAGGTGGTCCATCTTTTTCTGCACCACGGCACCGCAGCGCAGGTAGAAGAGGTTGCAGGCCTCGCGCGCCTGGAAGAAAGCGTCAGGGTTCTGCGCCGTGCCCCGCAACACCGGATGGTCCGGCGACAGCGCCCGCTGGCGGTGGGCGTCGATCGCCCCCTGGTCGACCATGGCGGCGAGGTCCTCGTCCGCCAGCTCCTCGATCTTGGCGACCTCGTGCGAGGTGCGGAAGCCATCGAAGAAGTTGAGGAAGGGCACCCGGCTCTCGAGCGTCGCGGCATGGGCCACGGCCGCCATATCGTGCGCCTCCTGCACCGAGCCGCCGGCCAGGAGAGCGAGCCCCGTCTGCCGAGCTGCCATCACGTCGGAATGGTCTCCGAAGATCGACAGCGCGTGGGTCGCCAGCGTGCGGGCCGCCACGTGGAGGACGAACGGGGTGAGCTCGCCGGCGATCTTGTAGAGGTTGGGGATCATCAACAGCAGGCCCTGGGAGGCGGTGAACGTCGTCGCCAGGGAGCCGGCTTGCAGGGCACCGTGCACGGTCCCCGCGGCACCGCCCTCCGATTGCATCTCGACGACCTGCGGGACCTGACCCCAGAGGTTGGGCTTGCCCTCGGCCGACCAGGCGTCGGCGAGCTCACCCATCGGAGAGGCAGGGGTGATCGGGTAGATCGCCACCACCTCGCTCAGGCGGTGCGCGACCGACGCCACCGCCTCGTTGCCATCGATCGTCAACTTCCGGCGCTGCTGCATGGAGCCTCCTCGTGTTGCCAGCGGGCCTCGAACGCCGCATGTGTAACAGGGAAGCTCGCCGAGCAGCGCCACCCCCTCGGGCGGGCGGCTCAGCGCCGGGGTTCGCTCGCCACCCACACGGCGGTGAGGGTGCCGGCGTCGTAGAGGTCGGCGACGCGGATCTCCTCGCAAGCGAGCGCCTCGACGGCGACCGCGGACGGGCTGGGGTCCCCCAAGCGCAGGCTGTCGCCGGCCGGCAGCCGCTGGCGGAAGAGCCGCAGCTTGGCGAAGCGCTCGCGCAGGCGGTCCTCCCAATCCCAGAGATAGAGGTTGGTCCGCCCGCCACCCTGGCGCCGGTGGAGGTCCAGGGTCTGGGCGTCAAGGATCGGCGGCACCGAGGCCACCAGGCTGCCGCCGGGAGCCAGGGCGCCCGCAGCAGCGGCCAGCAGGGCCTCAGCATCGGCCGTCTCGGCCAGGACGTTGATCGCCACGACGAGGTCGAAGGGGGCCAGCGGGGCGAGGGTAGACCGCGCGTCCCCGGCAACGAAAGAGAGCCCAGGGCGAGCGAAGCGGCGGCGCGCGTAGCGCACCGCGCGGACGTCGCGATCGATCCCGACGACCTCGCGCGCGCCGCCCTGCAACAGCTCCGCGGCGCCGTAGCCGGTGCCGCAGCCGAGATCGCAGACCCGGCGGCCGGCGACCAAACCGCCGGCAAGCCGATAGAGGGCCAGGTGGGTGCGGAAGAGGTCGTCGTCGATCTCCGGCGACACCGCTTCGTGGTGGGGCGGCAGCCCGCGCGCAGCACGGACCAGGAGGTTACGGGCACGACGCAGGAGGGACGCCATGGGGACCTCGCAGGGGTGCGCCCGCCGCGAAGGAGCTGGCGGACGGCTGCGATTGTAACGCTGCCTCAAGCCCTCCACGGGCGCCGCCGAGAGCCGCGAGCCCATGGTAATCTCTCGCGCCATGTCGCAAGGAGCGAAGAGCGATCATACGGTCGATCCCGAGTGGTCCGGCACGCTACAGGGGCCTCCCGCGGGCGAGCTGGTACGGGCACTCTTCCCATCCCCGATCGGCGAGATCGGGCTCTGCTTCGCGGGCCCGCTGGCGGTGCATGTCGAGTTCACGCCCAGCGGTCCGGCCCGCAAGCTCTACATGTCCTTCGAGGACGCTCTCGACTCCGAGTTCCTCGCCGAGGCCTTCGGCCGGCTTTCCGAGTACTTCGCCGGTGCCCGGCCGTCCCCGGAGATCGAGGTCGACTTCCAACGGCTCGACCTGCCACCGTTCGCCAAGCGGGTGCTCAAGGAGACGGCGAAGATCCCCTTCGGTCGCACCCGCACCTACCGGCGGATCGCGGCGGCGGCCGGCAAGCCGGAAGCCTACCGGGTGGTGCTCGCCATCCTGGCGGCCAACCCGCTGCCCATCCTCGTGCCCTGCCACCGGGTGGTGACGCACAAGTCGGGGATCGGCAGCTACATCGGTGGCCGCGACCGCAAGCGTTGGCTGCTCAGCATGGAAAAGGAAGGGCTGCGCTCCGAGTTCGAGGAGTAAGCAGGCGCCGGGAACCTACGCTCCCGGCACCCGTTGCGCAGCAAACTGGCAGCCCGTGGCTCTCCACCGCGGGCTGCCGGCCGGTGCCGGCGTGGCTCAGCCGCCGCTGCGCTCGAGCTCGATCGACACCGTGACCTCCTCACCGGCCTCGACCTGGAAGCTGCTCATCTCGTTGTGGAAGCCGGGGCGCACCACCTCGAGCTGGTGGCGACCCGGGTCGACGATGAGCCCGGAGTGCAGGTGGCCGAGCTCGCTCGCCGTGCCGAGGAAGCGACCGTCGAGGTAGACCGAGGCGTCTCCGGGCGCGATGTCGATCACTACCCGCCCGACGTCTGCCGCAGTGGCCCGGCTGCGCCGCTCCTGAGCGTCCGCCCACTCCTCTTGCTCGCGCTCCTCGGCCATTCGCGCATCCCGCCGCTCGTGGGTCTTGGTCATCAGGTCCTCGGGCCGCTTCGACTCGCCGGGGACCATGCGGTCCTCGACATCGACCACCACTCCCGGGTAGATCGAGTACTGGCGGGCAATCGTCTGGTAGCCATCGAGGTAGATCACCACGTCGTAGGTGCCCTTCGGCAGCCAGAGGTAGGTCGGGAAGCCGTCGAAGTCGTCGGCCGTGCCGATCATCTGGCCATCGAGGTAGATCTGGGCACGCTCTGGGGAAACGTCGAGGTCGAGAGCACCCATCTGATCTTCGTCGTAGTGCCGGTAGTCATAGGGCCGGCCATAGTAGGGATAGTCGTAGTAGCCACCCCACCACCACGGCCAGTAGTAGTACGGGCCCCAGCCCCAACCCCAGTAGTAGCGGGGGTAGCGGTAGCCGCCGTTCCAGTCCGGGTGGTAGTAGCCGCCACCGCCGGGCCGCCGGTCGACGGGTTGGCGGCCGGCCGTGCTGTCGCCACGGCTGGGCCGGGTGCGAGCGGCGCGGTCGCTTCCGGGGCTGCGACGACTCACCGAGGGGGAGTCCGAGCTCGTCGCCGAGCTCGAGCTGGGGGGCGGCGAGGAATGCTCCATGACGCGGGCGGGCGGCTCGCTGCCGCCACGGCTCACCGCCGTGCGCCGCTCTTCTTGGGCCGCTACCGAGAAGCTCGCCAGCACCAGCGAAAGCGCCAGCAGAGAGCGCCAGGGCAGCGAGCGAGACCTTGTCGGGATGTTCATCACTAGTCTCCTTTTTGTAGCTCCCCGCCGGTCGCCCAACCTCGGTGGAGGCCGCGGATGTAGTGGAACCGCAGGACCTCCTCCCACCATCGGGGGAGCCTGATAGGCCACTTTTGCAAAGCGCGGACCAAGCTCTCGAGCCGCCGCTGGCGGTCCTCGCGCGGTAGCGGCGGCGGGCCGTCCGGGCCGAGCCCGAGAAAGCCGCCCAGCTCCGGGTGCAAGCGGTAGAAGACGACCGCCGAGAAGCCGGCCTTCTCCTGGCGCGCGCCGAAGCGAGCAAGGTCCGTAGGGTGGTCGTGATCGACGACGGCGCGCGCCTCATAGGCCAGGCGCAAGCCGCGGCGGAACAGCCGGTAGCTGGCCTCGATGTCCTCCCAGGCGGCATAGGGGAAGCGCGCGTCGAACGGCTCGGCGCGCAGCATCTCGCGCGAGAGTGAGAGGTTCGAGGTGTAGAAGAAGTTGAACGGCACCACCTCCGGCTGGTCGATCAAGGCATAGCCGAACTGCAGTCCGTACTCGTTGATGTAGCGCAGGAACGGTGTCAGCCGCATGCGACGATGCCAGCCCGTGTAGCCGATCACCGCCTGCTCCGGCCTTGAGCCCAGGCGCTCCCAGACGTTGTGGTGTGCCGCCAGCCATCCGGGCCGCGGGACGGTGTCGTCCCCCAGAAAGGCCACGCGGGGTGCCGCCGCGGCCTCCACGCCGCGGTTGCGGGCCGTCGCCGGCCCCTGGTTGGCCTGGCTCGACACCCGCAACGCCAGCCGCGTGGCGAGGTCGCCGCCGGCGAGCTCCGCCAGGTACTGCGCCGTGCCGTCGCTGGCACCGTCATCGACCACGATGACCTCGAACGGCGGCGCTCCCTCCTGGGCCGCCAGGGCGGCGAGCACCTCGGGGAGCACGTCGAGGCGGTTGAAGGTCGGGATGACGACCGAGATCGCAGGGGTCACAGCGGTCCTTCCGCGGGACGAAGGGCTTCGGGGAGAGAGTTGGTGACTACCCGCCGGGTAGCCGAGGCTAGCTCGCTCAGCTGAAGCCCGCCCCGCAACCCGCGTTGCCACCGCTGCTGCGGGCGGCCATCTTGGTGCCGCCTGCCGCGCTGGCGGCGAACGACGAGAACTGCTTGACGGGAGCGCCGGCGCCGCATTGCGGGCAGCTCACCCCCTCGCCGCCCTCCCCCATCCGCTGCAGCACCTCGAAGCGATGGCCGCAGCTGGTGCACTGGTATTCGTACAGAGGCATCGTTTTCGATCTCCTGGTGATGGCTAGGGGCACCCGTCGGCGGCGCCCCGTCGTTGCAACAAGCCAGCTGCCGTTTCTACTCCCACACGAGCTTGAGGGTCGCCAGCCGCTGGGTGCCGAGGTCCGCCACCCGCACGGCGTGGTTGTTGGTGTCGGCGATCCACAGCCTGCCCGCCCCGAAGGCGAGCCCCTCGGGCTCGTAGAGCCGCGCCTCGGCGAAGCCACCGTCGACCTGCCCTGGTCGGCCGTTGCCGATCAGCGTGCGCACCTCGCCGCTCGCCGGGCTCAGCACCTTGATCTTGTGATTGTAGCTGTCCGCGATGTAGGCCTGCCCGGCCGTGAAAGCGAGCCCCGTGGGGTGCTGCAGGCGCACCTGGGCGCCACGGCCGTCGCGGTCCCCGAACTCGAAGAGGCCCTGCCCGACGAGGGTGAAGACGCGGGGCTCGTCGTCGAAGGAGATCGCTCGAATGGCGCTCGCCTCGGCGTCGGCCACCAGCACGTGCCCCCAGCCCAGAGCGAGATCGCTCGGCTGGTTGAAGCTCGCCCGGGTACGCGGCCCGTCGACCAGCGCCTCGCGGCCGCTGCCGGCGAAGGGTCCCACCTGGCCCGCCGGCAGCAGGGCCCAGATCTGGTGCGAACCGGCCATCGCGATCAACAGCACCTGCTCGTCGAGGGGCAGCAGGGCCCACGGCGAGCGCAGGGCGACCTCCTTGGCTTCGATTCCGCCGGCCGAGAGGTGGCGGGCCTTCGCACCCGTGCCGGCCGCCGTCCGCACGGCGCCGGTCTCGAGGTCGATCGCCCGCACGGCGTGGTTGTCGGTGTCGGCCACGTAGAGCTCGTCCGCCCAGACGGCAAGCCCATGGGGATGGTGGAAAGAAGCCTCGGCGGCCGGGCCGTCGGCCATGCCGGGGCGACCGCTGCCGAAGCAGCGCTCGACACGCGCCGAGCGAGCATCCGCCGCGAGGCGCAGCTCGAGGACGCGGTGGTGGCCGGCGTCGGCGACGAAGAGACGGTCCGGCTCCGCGAAGCAGAGCTTGGCGGGGAAACGTAGCAGGCTCGCCTCCTCGCCGCGGACCCCCGTCAGCTCGACGGGCCGCCGGTCAAGGAGCCCTCGCGCCGCGTAGTCGGCGATCCAGCCGCGGAGCTCGGCGGCCACCTTCTCGGCGTCGATCTCCCCGGCCTCGGAGGCGATCACCCGGCCTTCGGGATCGACCAGCACGAGGGTCGGCCAGGCGCGCACCGAGAAGGCCTGCCAGACGCCGAGATCGGCGTCGTTGGCGACCGGATGCTCGATGCCATGGCGGTAAACCGCCCGCCGCAGGTTCTCGCTCACCCGCTCGGCCGGGAACTTCGCCGAGTGGATGCCGAGGACGACCAGCTCGGTAGGAAACAGCTCGCGGAGCCGGCGCAACTCGCCGACGTTATGGTGGCAGTTGATTCAACAGAAGGTCCAGAACTCGAGCAGCACGAACTTGCCGCGCAGGGCGGCGAGCTGGATGGGGCGGTCGCTGTGGATCCACTCCAGGTGCTCCGGGAGCTCGGGAGCACGGGTCTTGGCGGCGTAGGGGGTCATCGAGATCCTCGGGTCTCAGGCGAGGGCGAGCCTACCCCAGTGCACCTCGGTGGTGTAGTCGAAGCGCACCCGCCCCTCCACCTGCCAGCGGTCGAACAGCTCGCCCAGCGCGGCGAGCATCGGCAGGTGGTTCGGGTGGCCCGGCGGCGGGGTGTAGGAGGAGGAGAGCAAGCGCTCTGCGAGACCTTCGCGAGCGAAGGACTGGTGGTTCGGCAGCTCGGCGCCTCGCCGCGCGCCGGGGCCGAAGAAGGCGTCGAGGGCGGGTGGGTCGATCCGCCGGTGGTCGACTTCGCGGTAGTCCGTCCCGTAGCGCAGCAGGAGCTCTTCGTAGGCGCGCAGGAAGGGCGTGGTGTCGGTGTGGCGGCGGTTCCACAGCAAGACCACCCAGCCTCCGGGCTTGAGGATCCGCCGGCATTCCCGCCGCGTCGCCAGCGGCTCGAACCAGTGGAAGGCCTGGCCGGCCACCACGGCGTCGCAGCTCGCCGCCGCCAGGGTGGTCGTCTCGGCCGTGCCCTCGACGGCCGCGAAGCCCGGGCGATCGCCGAGCAGCTCGGCTGCGGCCGCGCGCATCTCGCGGTTGGGCTCGACGGCCGACACCCGGCAGCCGGCGTCGAGGAAGAGCTGCGACGAGATCCCCGTCCCGGCCCCCAGGTCGGCCACGTGCCAGCCGGGCGCGAGGCCGATCTCGCGGGCCAGGAGCGTGATCACCGCCGGCGGATAACCCGGTCGTGAGCGGACATAGTGGCTGACCCGATCGCTGAACCGCTCGGTGACCTCGGGCATCGGCGGCACCTCCCGCGGCGCAGTCTAGCGGAGCGGCTCGCCGCCCTGTGGCCGATAGCCCACCCGCAGCCACAAGCGGCCTTCGCGGCCGGTGATCTCGACCTCGATCTCGTCCGCGCTCGCGACCTCTCCCTGCCCGCTCCAGGTCCGGCGCCAGCGCTGTGTCTCGAGGCCGCGGGCGCCGTCTGGTGCCCGTGACCGGCCCTCGCTCAGCAGCTCCAGCCGGTCCCCGGCCGCTCGTCGCACCTCGACCACCGTCTCGACGCCGCCCTGCCAGCGGAGGCGACCTGCCAGCCGCGGGGCGAGCCGTTCGAGGGTCGCCACCGTCAGATCTACCAACTGCGGTGCCGGCACGGTGTAGCGCCCGCCGGTGCCCAGCCCGCGCGTGGCAGCCGGTGAGCCGTCGCGGAGGATGGGCTGGCCGAGGAGGGCGAGGGCACGCACCAAGGCGTGGTAGACGTGCGGCTCGTAGGAGAAGGGCCTCGTCTCGCCGTGGTTCCAAAACCAGTAGCCAGCGGGCGCAGCGGCGCCCACCGTCTGGGCGCGCTGCCAGCTCTTGAGCAGGGGGTCGAGATCGCCGCTCAGCCAACGCTCGGTGAGGTGGTCCTCGACGCGGCCCACCCGGCCGTCCGCGCCGACCTCGAAGCGAAACCGACCGGCCGGCGGCCCCAGCACGAGGAAGGCGAAGGCACCGTCGAAGCGTGGTGGCCGGCTCTGCGTTGCCGCCCACCGGGCATGCTCCGCCAGGCCCAGCGCGTCGACCTCCTGGCGGGCGGCCTCCACCGCCTCCCAGCTCGGCGCGGCGAGCGCCACCGTCGCCGCCAGCTTGCACTCTCGACCGATGGGCCCGGCGGGGTCGACCCAATAGAGCTTCCAGGCGGGGGCCAGAGGTCGCACGAGGTGGAGCGCCAAGCCGCCACCGGCACGACGCGCGACGGCCATCTCGAGGCGGGCGCTCGCCCGCACGAAGGCGTCGACGGCTGGTGCGTGAAGGCTGCCTTCGAGGTCGAAGGCGAGCTCGTAGGAGTCCGGCGCAGGGAGATGCGGCGTTGCGGCCGGCTCAGCCCTCGCGGTGCCGGCGAGAAGCGCCGCTCCCAGCAGGGCGCTGCGCCCCCACGAAGAAGTGATGCCTGCGCCTCGCCGGGGCAGGTCCAGGCCTCAGTGACCGGCGGCGTGGGCGCCGGCGGCGTACATCTTGTCCCCAGCCTCGATCCGCAGTGTCAGCTTGTTCTGCTTCGGCGGCAGCGGACAGGTGGCGTAGGGCGTGAAGACGCAGGGCGGGTTGTAGGCCTTGTTGAAGTCGAGGACCACCGAACCGTCGGCGCCGGGAGCCGGGATCGAGAGGAATCGGCCGCCGCCGTAGGTCTCGTGACCGTTGGTGCGGTCCCCGAAGACGAGGAAGAGACTGTGGCCCGGCTCCCCCGTGGGCTCGAGCCGGTAGGTGACGCCGTCGCGTTCGAAGACCACGGCTCCCGGGCAAGGAGAATCCGCCACGTCGCCGAGGACGTTCGGGATCTTGATCTGCTTCGGCGGGTCGTAGGGCTCGAGATGCGCCGCGATCCGCCAGGTCGGGTCGATGGGGAAAGACTCGACCCCTTTGAACGCCGCCAGGACGGGGCTCTGCTTGTCCTTGAGCCGGATGCCGACGCGCTCCCCGCGCTCGATGACGTAGAAGCTCAGGCTGCCGAGGGTCACCACCGTCGGCTCGCCGCTCGCGTCGCTCGCCAAGGCGAGCTCACCGACCTCCTTGCCGCCGGAAGTCAGCCCGGCCCCCGGCGCGGCGACCAGGGTGACGGCGCGACCAGCCCGCCGCAGCACCCCGAGCCTCGCCGGCGCCTTGGCCGGAAACACCAGGGCACTCTCCGCTGCCGAGCCGAAGGTGTTGTCCCCCTCCTGGAGCCAGAACAGGCCGGCCAGGGTCAGCCAGCCATCCTCGTCGCGCAGGTCCTGGTCCCGCTCGTGGCGCCAGGAGGCGATCTCGGCCAGGTACTCGGGTTGGTTGGCGGGGGTTTGAGCCACGGCGACCGGCCCGGCAGCCGCGAGGCCGGCGAGCGCGATGACGAGAGCAGCGAGCACGCAAGGACGCTGAGGGCACATGCAGCGACAATAGCACCAGCCAAACGGCCCCGCCGCCGGCCGTCGTGGGCTGCTAGAATCCGCCCCCATTGCCGATCCGCTCGCCCTCGCGGTGGTACCTCGAAACCGCCCTTCGGGCCTCTGGCTGGATCGCCGGGAGATCGCGATGAAACGCCGCCACGAGCTGATCCAAAGCCGCGCCATGGGCCGGCGGATGAACGTCTGGTGCTACGGGCACTGGGGCGCCCCGGTGTTGGTGATCCCGTCGGCGGCGGGTTTCGCCCACGAGTGGGACGCGCAGGGCATGATCGAGGCCCTGCAGCAGCTCGTCGACGGCGCCCGGATCAAGTTCTACTGCCCGGAAAGCAACGTCTCGCAGAGCTGGACGAGCAAGGAAGCCGGACCGCAGGAGAAGGTCCAGCACTACCGCGCCTACGAGTCGTTCATCGTCGAGGAGCTGGTGCCGTGGATCCACCAGGACTGCGGTGGCCAGTTCCGGGTGGCGGCAACCGGCTGCTCCCTCGGCGGCTACTACGCCGCCAACTTCGCGCTCAAGTTCCCGGAGACCTTCCACTACGCGCTCTGCATGAGCGGCCGCTACGACATCACCGAGTTCACGGGCGGTGTGTCGACAAGTGAGATCTACTTCAACAACCCCCTCGCCTTCGTCCCCAACCTGCAGGGCGACCATCTCGAGAGGGTGCGCCGCAACACCCACCTCGCCATGGTCTGTGGCCGCGGACCGTGGGAAGAAGGCTGTATCGAGGAGACGATCGCCCTCTGCGACGTGCTGGCCGCCAAGGGCATCAGCCACGAGCGCGACATCTGGGGCCACGACGTCTCCCACAACTGGGTGTGGTGGAAGCGGCAGGCCTACTACCACCTGGCGAAGACCTTCGGCACCCCGTAGCCGCGGCCGCCCGGCCGGCGGGCCTCAGCCCGCCAGCACGGTGGCGAAGACCAGCGGCGCGACGATGGTGGCGTCCGACTCGATGATGAACTTGGGGGACTCCGGCGCCAGCTTGCCCCAGGTGATCTTCTCGTTCGGCACCGCTCCCGAGTAGGAACCGTAAGAAGTCGTCGAGTCGCTGATCTGGCAGAAGTAACTCCACAGCTTGACCGGCTTCTCGAGGTCCTGGGCGATCAACGGTACGACGCAGATCGGGAAGTCGCCGGCGATGCCACCGCCGATCTGGAAGAAGCCGATCTCGCGGTCGCGGGTCGTCTCCAGGTACCAGTCGATCAGTCGGTCCATGTAGTAGAGCCCACCCTTTACGGTGTCGAGGCCCATCTCGCCCCGCTTGGTGGCGGCGACGAACATGTTGCCCATCGTCGAGTCTTCCCAGCCGGGCACGAAGAGGGGCAAGTCACGCTTGGCGGCCTCCACCAGCCAGGAGTGGGCAGGGTCGATCTGGTAGGCGTGGGCGAGGTCGCCCTGGCGCAGGATGCGGTAGAAGTACTCGTGGGGCAGGTAGCGCTCACCGGCCGCGTGCGCCTCGCCCCAGTGGCGCAGGATGGTCGACTCCACCCGCCGCATCGCCTCTTCTTCCGGGATGCAGGTATCGGTCACCCGGTTCATCCCCTGCTCGGCGAGCTCCCATTCCTGCTCGGCGGTGAGCGCCCGCCAGTTGGGGATGCGCTTGTAGTGGTCGTGGGCGACGAGGTTGAAGAGGTCCTCTTCGAGGTTGGCGCCGGTGCAGACGATGCCGTGCACCTTTTCTTGGCGGATCATCTCGGCCAGGAGGATGCCCAGCTCGGCGGTGCTCATCGCCCCGGCGAGGGTGACCACCATGCGGTTGCCGCGCGCCAGCTGGTCGATCCAGGCCTCGGCGGCCTCGATCACCGTGGCGGCGTTGAAATGGCGGTAGTGCAGGCGCAGGAACTGCGCGATCGTCTTGTAGTCGGGAGTGTTCTCTTCGCTCATCGGGCCCTCCATCCAGGCGGCAAAGCGCGACTCTACCAGCCCGCGGCGCCGCCTCGGGCGTAGCTGCCGGGGCTCAGACGGTAGCCGGGGCCTTAACCCGCACCACCACGAAGGTAATGTCGTCGGCCGGCGCGGCATCGCCCTTGAAACTCCACAGCGCCTGCAGCAGGCCGTCGCGGATGGCCTGCGAGCTCGCCCGTCCACCGACCTCCTCGAACGCCGCGGCCAGGCGGGCAAAGCCGAAGGCCTCCCCAGCGGCATCGGTGGTCTCGTAGAGCCCATCCGAGAGGAGCAGCAGCACGTCACCGGGAACCAGCACGAGCGAGCGCCGGGCGGGCGCCGCCGGCAGGTTCACGCCGAGCGGCAGCGAGTCCACCGTGACCTCTTCGGCACGGCCGCTCGCGGCGCGCCGCAGCAGGCCCGGTGGGTGCCCGGCGCTCACCACCTCGGCCGAACCGTCGCGGGCGTCGAAGGTCACCGCCGCCAGGGTCACCAGCGTGCGGCGGCGGCTGGTTCGCTGCACCATGCGATGCAGGCGCTCGAGCCAGATCCCCGCGTCGTCGTGCTCGTCGGCCAGCAGGGTGAGGCTGCTGCGCACACCGGCCAGCAGCAGTCCGCTCGCCATGCCGTGCCCCGCCACGTCCCCCACCACCACCGTCCAGCGGCCGTCGGCGAGGTCGAAGTAGTCGTAGTAATCGCCGCCCACCTCAGTCGCCGGCAAGGACAAGCTGCAGACGTCCAGCCAGGCCGGCGCCGGGCAGTCTCCCGGCAGCATGGCGAGCTGCATCTCGCGGGCGTAGTCGAGCTCCCGGCGCATGCGCAGCTGCTCGCGCACCAGCTCCTGGCTCTCGCTGAAGCGGCCGAGGATCTCCCGCCGTGCTCGCCGGGTGGCGAGGAGGCCGACGCCGAGACCGAAGCCGCTGCTGAGCAGCAGCGCGACGCGGGGCGGCGGCTCGTCCTGCGCGGCTGGCCCAGGGCCGGCGCCGTAAGCCGGGCTCAGGATGACGGCCAAGGCGAGCGCCCCGTGCAGGGCGATGCGCTCGCTCGCCTGGAACCGGAAGGCGATGAGCAGGAGGCTCTGGACGATCGTGATGGGGACGAGGGCCGTAGAGCCGTAGCCACCGGCGCCGAGGAGCACGAAGTGGCTGGCCAGGAAGGTGAGGACGGCCGCCCTGGGCCGCTCCCGCAGGGCCTGCACCATGGGAGCGAGCGGGCCGCCCGGCGCCGCAGCCGCCTCGTCGGCGCGAGGGCAGCGCCGCGCCGCCAGGAAGGCCGTCAGATGGAGCCCCACGAGAAGCGCCAAGGACACCAGCTGCAACCATCCGACGCGCTGCCGCTCGAAGAGCGGGATCAGGGCCAGGAAGAGGAAGGCGAGGGGCAGCCCGCGCAGGAGCCGCAGGTTGCGCTCGTCGAAACGGCTCGCCACCGCCTGCGCGGGGGACAGCGTCGCGAGCTCCTCGACGGTGAAGCTCCTCACTCGCCGAGGGCCTCTCCGAGGCAGATGCCCAGCTCGCGCGCCGACTCGATCATGTCGCAGTCGAGCGGCACGTTCTTCATCCGGCGGATCGCCCGCGACAGCGGCACGGCGCGCACCGTCGGCGGGTCGAGGGCCACCATCACGTTGAACTTGTGGGCCGCCACCAGGCGCACGGCGGCAGCCCCGAAGCGCAGGGCGAGCAGACGGTCATAGGCCGTCGGCCGGCCGCCCCGCTGCAGGTGGCCGAGCACGACCGCCCGCGTCTCCTTGCCCGTGGCGGCGGTGATCTCCGCCGCCACCAGCTCGCCGATCCCACCCAACCGGACCTCGCGCCCCGCCTCCTTGGGGCCGAGCACGTGCAGCTCACCGCCCGCCGGCCGCGCCCCCTCGGCGGCGACCACGATCGAGAAGTGGCGGCCTCGCGCCTCGCGGTCCTGGATCTTGCGGGCGATGGCCTCGAGCGAGTACTCGATCTCGGGGATGAGGATCACGTCGGCGCCGCCGGCGAGGCCCGAGGCGAGGGCGATCCAGCCGGCGTAGCGGCCCATCACCTCGACGACGAAGACCCGTTCGTGGGCCTCGGCCGTCGAGTGCAGGCGATCGATCGCCTCGGTCGCCACCGAGACCGCCGTCTCGAAGCCGAAGGTGACGTCGGTCTCTTCGAGGTCGTTGTCGATCGTCTTGGGCACGCCGACCACCGGTACGCCCTTCTCGGCCAGGCCGTGGGCGATGCGCATCGAGCCGTCGCCGCCGATGGTGATCAGGGCGTCGAAGCCCAGGCGGTGGAAGTTCTCCACCACGTCGGCGGAGCGGTCGACCGTGGTCACCTCGCCGTCGGGGAGCTTGACCGGCATCTCGAAGGGGTTGCCCTTGTTGCTGGTGCCGAGGATGGTGCCACCGAGGTGGGCGATGCCGCGCACCGACTCGCGGGTGAGGGGGATCAGCTGGCTGGTGTCGAGCAGGCCGAGGTATCCCTTGCGGATGCCCATCACTTCCCAGCCGCGGGCGAGAGCGGCGAGGACCACGGCGCGGATCACGCCGTTGAGGCCGGGAGCGTCGCCGCCCCCGGTGTTGATCGCGATGCGTCGAATCTTGCTCTTCATGACCGGGATCCTACCGCCGATACGCAGGGCGGCCCGCGAGGTTGAGGAGGTGCGCCGGCTCCGCCGACCCTGACTTGCACGTACGAGCCGCGAGAGTCTGTACGTAGGACGCCACCCATGGACGCCAAACTCACCCTCAAGCTCGACCAAGAGGTCATCGAGGCCACTCGCCGGCTCGCAGCCCGGCGCGGCGTGAGCCTGTCGCGCCTGGTCGAGACCTACTTCCGAGGTCTCGGCGCCAGCCAGGCCGGTGCTCCCGAGGCGGCGAGCGGAGTCGTGGCGGAGCTCACCGGGATCGCCGCCGGCGCCGACGCGGAGGGCTGGCAGGACGACTACGCCGCGCACCTGGCGCAGAGGTACGAGTGATCCGCCGCGTCTTCGTCGACTGCGACGTCATCCTCGACCTTCTGCTCGCCCGCGAGCCCTTTCTCCCCGCCGCCACCGCGCTCTTCCGGCTCGTCGAGACCGGTGAGATCGAGGGTCATGCTTCGCCACTGATTTTCTCAAGCTGTTCTACATCCTGCGGCGGGAGATCTCGCCGCCGAAGGCACGCGAGGCGCTGCGCAAGCTCCGCGTGCTGCTGCGCCTGCTTCCTGTCGACGAACGCATCGCCGACCTCGCCCTCTCCTCCTCCTTCAGCGACCTGGAGGACGCTCTCCACTACTACACCACCCTCCAGCACCGGCTCGACGCACTCGTCACCCGCAACCGCCGCCACTACCGCAACGCCAAGCTCCCCCTCTTGACCGCCGAGGAGTGCGTGCAGCTCTACCGGGAGGGAAGGGCTTAGGGGCGACGAGCCGCCCGCGCAGTTCTCGGCAGGTTTCTGGCCGTCCGCCCCTGGGACGCCGGCGTGCCGGCAGCGAACAGGCTTGGGCAGAAAAGCCGCAAATCCGCTCCTGGCAGGCGCTGCGGAGCTGGTACGCCGGTTGCTCCACGAACGCGGCCGAGGAGCTACCCGATGATCGATCTCGTCTCCGAGCTACGCCTCGCCGCCCGCAGCCTCGCCCGCCGGCCGGGCCTCAGCCTCGCCGCCGCGCTGACCCTCGCCCTCGGCCTCGGTGCGAACTTCACCCTCTTCGCCCTCGTCGGCGGGGTGCTGCTGCGGCCGCTGCCGCTGCCCGAGCCCGAGCGGCTGGTTCGCCTCTTCCAGGCCTATCCGCAGCGCAGCGAACAGTTCGGGGCCGCCTCACGGTTGGACGCCGAGGACTGGGCCAAGGCGCCGGGCGTTCAGAGCCTCGGCCTCTACAGCACCTTCCCGCAGAGCCTGATCCTGGCGACCGGGGCCGAGCCGCGGGGCGCGACCACGGCCTACGTCTCGGGGAGCTTCTTCCCCACCCTGGGGATCAAGCCCGAGCGCGGCCGCATCCTCACGCCCGCCGACGAGGCGGGGGACGCCCTCACCATCGTGGTGAGCCACGGCTTCTGGGAGCGCGAGCTGGGGGCCGACCCGGCGGCCGTCGGGCGCTCGCTCACCCTCTCCGGCAAACCCTTCGTCGTCGCCGGGGTGCTCCCCGCCTCGTTCCGCTTTCCCAACCGCGAGGTCGAGGTCTGGGCCCCCCTGGCGCTGATCCCTCCCGACGACATTCCCCGCCTGCGGTTTGTGCGCTGGCTGTCAGTCGTCGCGCGGCTGGCCCCTGGGGCGACGGTCGCGGACGTCCAGCAGCAGACCTCGGCGATCGCCGCCCGGCTGCGGGAGGACTACCCAGAAGGCCGCGCCGAGGCCGAGGCGGTGCACGCGGTACCGCTGCGCGAGCAGCTGGTGGGCGAGGTCCGCCCCGTCCTCATCGCCCTGCTGGCCGCCGTCGTCCTGGTGCTGCTCGTCGCCTGCGCCAACGTCGCCAACCTGCTCCTCGCTCGCGGCCTCAGCCGCCGGCGCAGCCTCGCCGTGCAGTCGGCCCTCGGCGGCAGCCGCGGCCGGTTGGCCCGCTCGCTCCTGCTTGAGAGCCTGCTGATCGGTCTCGGTGGCGGCGTCCTCGGCTTGCTCGCCGCCGCCTGGGGCGTCGACGGCCTGCACCTGCTGCCCGACAGCGTGCTGCCCCGCTCTGCCGAGGTGCAGATCGACGCCAGCGTGCTCGGCTTCGCCGTCGTCGCGAGCCTGGCGACCGGCGTCCTCCTCGGGCTGGCCCCCGCCCTGCGCCTGACCCGGCCGCGCGAGCTCGCCGGCTTGCCAGGCGAAGGCTCGCTTCTCGGCGGCGCCCGCGCCCAGAAGGGCCTGCGGCGGACGTTGGTGGTCGCCGAGGTCGCCCTCACCCTGGCCCTGCTGGTGGGCTCCGGGCTCCTCCTCAAGAGCCTCTGGCGGCTGATCTCCGTCGACCCGGGCTTCTCCCCTCACCACATCCTCGCCGTCTCGCTGACCGCCCCGACCTACCGCTACCCGGAGAGCGGCGAGATCGCCAGCCACTACAGTGCCCTCCTCGGCCGGCTCGCCAGCGTGCCGGCCGTGGAGTCTGTGGGCTCGATCAAACAGCTCACCCTGCGCGAGGACGGCGAACGGATGGGCTTCACGCTCCAGCCGCCCAGCGCCGGCGGGACCGAGGCGATCAACGCCAGGCTGCTGCAGGTGAGCCCCGATCTCTTTGCCACCTTGGGAGTGCCCCTCCTCGCCGGCCGCCAGCTGGCAGCCAGCGACGACGGGCGGTCCGTGCCCGTGGTGCTGGTCAACGAGGCCCTCGCTCGCCGCCATTTCGCAGGCCTCTCCGCCGTGGGCCAGCGGCTCTACCTGGGCGAGCGCTCGGCAGAGGTGGTGGGCGTGGTCGGCGACATCCGTCACAGCGGCCTCGCCGAGGAAGCACCCGCGATGGTCTACATCCCGCAGGCGCAGAACCAGCGGCGCATCTTCACCTTCGTGCTGCGCACCGCCGGCGAACCGCTCTCGCTGGCGAGCGCCGTCCGCCAGGCGATCCACGAGGTGGACCCGCAGCAGCCGATCACTCGTATCGAAAGCCTCGAAGGCGTGATCGCCGACACCGTGTCGTCCCGCCGCCTGTTCGGTACTCTCTTCGCCGCCTTCGCCCTCCTCGCCACCGTGCTGGCGGCGGTGGGCGTCTACGCGATGGTGGCTTTCGGGGTGGTGCAACGCACGCGGGAGATCGGCCTGCGGATGGCGATCGGCGCGCGGCGCCGGCTCGTCTTGGCGCAGCTGCTGCGGGAAGGTCTGGGGCCGGTCACGCTCGGCTGCGTCCTGGGGCTCGGGCTCGCCCTCCTTGCCGGGCGCTGGCTCCAGGGCCTGCTTTTCGAGGTCAGCCCGCTCGACCCGGCGGTGCTCGCCGTGGTCCCGCTGCTCCTGTTTGCCGTCGCCCTCGTCGCCTGCTGGTTCCCGGCCCGCCGTGCCGCCGCGCTCGATCCGGTCGTGGCGCTGCGGCACGAGGGGTGAGGAGGCGCGTCTAGTCGGCGACCAGCTCTTCGACCACCCGCCAGGCGCCGGTTGCCAAGAGGCGTTCGCGGAGCGCGGCGACGATCCGTTCGTCGCGCCAAAGCGACTCGAAGAAATGGCTCTCACCGAGATTGGAGTGCCACTTGGCGAAGTAGGAGGCGCTGTAGCTCTTCGCCAGCTTGAGCCCGGCCGGGGCCGCTTCGAGCCAGGTCTCAACGGTCGGGCCGCGATCCGGGTACGCCGCGAGGATCGCCGCCACGATCAACCGTTCGAGAGTCTGCTTGTTCGGCAGGCCCGGTGCCCCGGCGGGATCACCGCATCGCCAGATCAACGGGTAGAGGAGCGAGCCGCCGACCTCATAGCAGCCGAGCCTAAGCTCTTCGGCCCCGAGCCGCTGCGCGATGCCGCGAACCTGGTCCTCGGCGCCAGAACCGTGATCGCCATCATCGTCGCTGTCGAGGTTGAGGATCACCCGTGTGGGCCGGTGTGCCTGAAGACCACCGAGATGCTCCCGAGCCGCAGCCTCAGCTTTGCTCCGCCCGCGGAAGGGCTCCACAAGCACCGCGGAACCCTCTGGCGTAGTGAAGAGATAGCGGCCGCCCTGGACGGGCCGGCCTCCTACGTCAGGCGCCGCCTGCTTGCCACCGCGGGTCGGGTCGGTGCAGCCCAAGTGCAGGAGCCAACCGCGGAAGAACGCCCGATCGTCGAAGCCCTCGCAAAGGATCACATGTTGCCGGGCAGGCTCGCTCACCGCAAATCGCTCTCCAGCGTCTCGCGGGCGAATTGGATCTCTTCCCCCGCCCGTCTCCCCGAGCGCAGCTGCCCATCTTCCAGAGCCAAGTTGAAGAGGGCCATGTTCTTCAGATCGTCCGCCGTGGCCTGCGCAACGAGCGCGTCGATCAGTTCCAGGCTATGAGTGGTGATCACGGTTTGGACGCCACGTCGCGCGTTGACCAGGAGAGCCAATGCGCTCTTCCAGATGGCTTTCGGGTGCTGATAGACCTCGGGCTCTTCGACCATCACGAGACCGTGCCTCGGCGCAGCGATACCGAGGGCAAGTTGAACAAATGCCTGGATCCCGTCGCCGGAGAGACCCAGCGGAACGGAACGGCCGTGGCTGGTCACCGCAAGCGCAAAGTCGTTGCCCCCAAGGGCAAGAATCTCAATTCGCTCGAATCCAGGCACCAGATCTCGCAGCAGGGCCTGTACTTCTTCCCGCCGGCCCTCGGCGGCGACCTCGCTGAAGACCTCCTCCAAGCCACGAGGTAGGCCCGGGTCGATCAGGGAGACCGACGGGAGGCCGTGCCCTGGTTGCTGGGTCTGCCTCGTGACTTCGTACTGGTTATCCGCTGAGAAAGCCACCCAACCCGAAAGAGGGTCATCTGAGAGGAGGCCTTCTTCGACGAAGGCCATCGAGAAGGGCGGTGAGGCGCCGCGGGCAATCAACTTCGAGCGCAGCCGCTCCTCGCAGCGCTCGTACCACTCGACCGAGCGCTCCCAGGACTTTGCTTGCTCGACGGAGGTCAGCCACTGTGTCACCGCGACCCGAGCCTTGCGCTCAATACCCCCCACCAGCCAGCGGGCTCCGCTTGGTGTCGCCGGATGCCGACTGACCGCTTCGCCCACGGCTGGTGCCATATCCGGGCTCGCCGCGATGAGCAGCGCGTCGAGCACCGTGCTCTTGCCGCAACCGTTCGGGCCGGTGAGGATGGTCAGCGGGCCGAGGCCATCTAGGCGGCCGGAGCGGATCCCGCGTAGGTTCTCGATCTCGATCGAGACGATCATGATGCCTGGATCATAGCCGAGGCCGGGAGGAGGCCTGCTGGCTCCCGGCCCGCCGTGCCGCCGCGCTCGATCCAGTCGTGGCGCTGCGGCACGAGGGGTGAGGAGGGGATGATCTAGCCAGCTTCGCCGCCGCCCTGCGTCTCGGTGATGAAGCCGTCGACCGTGCCGCCGTCGAAGTTGCCGTCGGCGTCGGTGGTGATGGTGTGCTCGTCGTTAGCCGGCTGGCCGTCCGTCTGGTCGGCGTCGTCCTCGTAGGTGATCTCGTAGCCACCGCCCTCGAGCGGGGTCACGCTGGTCACGTTGGCCGCATGGCCGCCGCCACCATCCCAGCTGATTAGGGCTTCGGCGGCGCCGCCACTGTCGAGCGCGTTGGTGACGTCATCCATCAGGCCGGGATCATCCCCGAGGTAGCCGAGTTCGGTGTTGATGTCGTGACCGTTCTCCTCGCAATACTCGTTCTTGCCGTTGACGATGTCTTCGTCGCTGGTCCCGGTCTCTTCGTTCGTTCCCATCTTGCCGTAGAGGTCGTCGTAGGCACCTTGCTCATCGTCCCCGGTCATCTGGTTGATCGCCCGGGCCACCGAGCCGGGGCCGCAGCCGTTGGGGGTCTCGCTGACGCCACCGCCGCCGCTCACCGCGTAGGACCAACCGGCCGACCTGCGGCCCGTCTCCGCGCCCGGCGTCGCGAGGCCGCCGAGGACCTTGCCGCCGATCCACGGCCCGAGCGTGTAGGGCAGGGTCGAGAGACCGCTGCCACCGCCGTTACGGCCACCCACGTGGTAGTTGACGCTGGCCACGCCGGCGAGCTTGTTGGGAACCAAGGTGGCGCCGTCCGAACGCGGCCGCTTGGTGATGGTGAGGATGAACTTGAGGCTGTTGACCGGCGTGCCATTCGCCACCGGCATGCCGAACTGCACCGACGGCGTAGAGGCTACCATGGCGGCGATCGTCGGGTAGCGCACGAACCAGTTCTGCACCGACCACTGCTTGGTGCCACCGATGTCCGCCGTGAGGTTGACGTAGGAGCCCTGGCCCACGAAGTAGCTCGAGGCCACGCTCGTGAAGTGCAGCTCGGCGACGCCCACGCGCGAGTCGGGGATCAGCACCTGGCCAGGGAACTCACCCAGCCAGTCGAGCTGCTCGAAGGACACCGAGACCCCCTGGTACACGACGATGGGGGCCGGCGCCGGGAGGATCACCGCGGCGTTGGTGCCCGAGCCGGCGGCGAAAGCGGCGAGACCGGCCACCAGCAGGAAGGCGAGCGCCTTCCACCAGGCTGCCGGGACGTTCGGCGCAAGGCTGCGCCCTACGAAGCTACGCGTCTTCATCTCGAACCTCCTTGTTGATCGGTGATGGGCTGGCGGCACTCGCCAACGAGCTCTTTGGCTCTTTCCCTATCCACGACTGCGAGAAAAGAGCAGTGCAGAGATGAACGCTCCCGCGATTCCTCCGCCCGGCGCGGTACGATCCCGGACGATGCACACTTACGAGCGCGACCCCTACCGCACCCACATCGAGACCACCGCCCTGGCGAGCGGCCTGGAAGGCGATCAACCCTACGTCGTCCTCGCCGACACCGTGCTCTACCCGGAAGGTGGCGGTCAGCCCGCCGACCGCGGCCGGATCGCCGGTGTCGCGGTGCTCGACGTGCAGAAGGTGGACGGCGCGGTGCGCCACCTCGTCGCCAGCCCGGTCGCGCCTGGCCCGGTGACGGTGGAGCTCGACTGGCCACGCCGCTTCGACCACATGCAGCAGCACACGGCGCAGCACCTCCTCTCCGCCATCGCCCTCGACCGCCACGGCTGGCGGACGACCTCGTTCCACCTGCAAGCCGAGATCTGCGACATTGAGCTCGCGACCGCGGAGCTCACTCCCGCGGACCTCGCCACCCTGGAAGCGGAAGTGGCGGCCGAGGTCCGCGCCGCCCGGCCGATCACCGCTCGGCGGGTGAGCCCGGAGGACTACGCTGCCCTGCCCCGCGTGCGCACCCGCGGCCTACCGGCGGGCCACGTGGGGGACGTGCGGCTGGTGGAGATCGAGAGCATCGATCTCTCGACTTGCGGCGGCACCCATCTGCACTCGACGGCCGAGATCGAGGCGATGAAGCTCCTCGGCAGCGAGGGCCTGCGCGGCGGCACGCGACTCTTCTGGCTGGCTGGCGAGCGGGTGCGGCGGCGACTCGGCACCCACGAGGCGCGCAACACCGAGCTGCGGAGCCTCCTCGGCTGTTCCGACGCCGAGCTGCCGGCCGTGCTGGCGAGCAAGCTCGAGCAGCTGCGCGAGGCCGGTCGCCGCGAGAAGAACCTCGCCGACCAGCTGGCGACGCAGACCGCCGAGGCCTTGCTGGCGGCCCCCGGAGCGCTCTTGGAGCGCCACTTCGAGGGCCTCGACGTCGCCTTCCTGCAGGTGGTGGCGCGGCGCTTCGCGGAGGCCGCGCACGGCAAAGCCGCGTTGCTCACCGCGAGCGGCCCCAAGGGGCACGCGCTGGCGCTCGCCGCCGGCACGTCCTCGACCCTCGACGTGCAGGCGGCGGGCCGCGAGATCGCAGCTCTGCTGGGAGGTCGCGGCGGCGGCTCCGGGCGGACCTTCCAGGGCACGGCAGGTGCGCTGGACGGGCGTCAAGAGGCCGTCGAGATCCTCCGATCCCGGTGCTAAACTCCTGGCGCTTTTCGGATCCGGGAACGGGCCCCGGATACCGACCCGCCCCCAGCGCAGGGAGTGACCCATGCCGCGGCAGCCGTTCACCATCGGGATCGAAGAGGAATATCAGATCGTCGATCCACAAACGCGTGAGCTCACCTCATACATCCAGGAGTTCCTCGAACAAGGGCAGATCGTCCTCAAGGACCAGATCAAGCCCGAGTTCCTGCAATCTCAGGTCGAGGTCGGCAGCTCGATCTGCCACAGCATCGACGAGGCCCGCGCCGAGCTGGTGAAGCTGCGCAAGTCGGTGATCGGCATCGCCGAATCGAACGGCCTGCGGGTGGCCGCCGCCAGCACGCACCCCTTCTCGCGCTGGATGGACCAGCGGATCACCGCCGGCGAGCGCTACACCAAGCACGAGAAAGAGATGGTGGACGTCGCGCGCCGCTTGCTCATCTTCGGCATGCACGTCCACATCGGGATCGAAGACCGCGACCTGATGATCGACGTGATGGACCAGGCGCGCTACTTCATCCCCCACCTGCTCTCGCTGTCGACCAGCTCGCCCTTCTGGTACGGCCGCCAGACCGGCCTCAAGTCCTACCGCTCGGTGGTCTTCGAGAGCGTGCCGCGCAGCGGCCCGCCGCCGGCCTTCGAGTCCTGGAACGAGTACGAGCACTTCATCGCGACGCTGATCAACACCCATTGCATCGAGGACGCCACCCGCATCTGGTGGGACATCCGCCCGCACTCGAAGTTCCCCACCCTGGAGTTCCGCGTCACCGACATCTGCACGCGGGTCGACGACGCCGTCTGCCTCGCGTCGCTCGTCCTCGCCATCGTCACCAAGCTGATCAAGCTGCGCCGCAACAACCTCTCCTGGCGCCGCTACCGCCACCACCTGATCACCGAGAACAAGTGGCGGGCGGTGCGCTACGGCATCGACGGCAAGCTGCTCGACTTCGGTCGCCAGGAGGAGGTGCCCTTCCCGCAGCTCGCCGGAGAGCTCCTCGAGCTGGTCGACGACGTGGTGGACGACCTCGGCGTGCGCCACGAGGTGGAGCACGTGCGCACCATCCTCCAGCAAGGCACCAGCGCCGACCGCCAGCTCGCCGTCTTCGCGCGCACCGGTGACCTCCACGATGTCGTCGACCACATCATCGCCGAGACCAAACAGGGCCTCGAATAGGAAGCTCGGCCCTACCGCGTCGGCGGGGCCGAGCAGGCACGAGCAACGGCCAGCTACTCGAACCCGGGAGCGTCGAAGCTGAAGTTGACCGCAGGCGGCGAGTCGCCGCCCACTTCGATGGTCTTCGACAGCGTCACGTCTCCCCAGCTCGAACCCGAGCTCATGGTGACCAGAACGCGCGACGAGCCCAAACGGGCCGAGTGGCCGAAGCGACCCGTGACCGAGTAGTTGCCGCCGCCGTCCGTGTTGCCGTAGGCGTTGGCGATCTCGGCGAAGCCGAGGTTGCGGACCTCGATCGTGGCGCCATCGACGTCATCGTCGAAGAACGGGTCCGTTTCCGTCACGTGGCCACGGATGGTGGCGAGGCCGATGCTCGCGATGTCACGCGCTCGACGGCAGCTGTTCTGAGCCTGCGCGTCGGCGCTCATCGCCGCGAGGGCCGCCACCTCGGCGCGCTCCCGGGCCTGCTGCGCCTCGACATCCCCCGGCAGGGACGCCGCCAGGCCTGCCGCCTGCTGGGCCGCCCGCAGAGCCTCCTCGGCCGCCGTCCGCGCCTCGTCGGCGGCAGCACAGGCCATGTCGACCGCCTGCTGCGTCTCCGTCGTGGTACGTGCTCCCGCCACCGCTCGCTCGGCCTCGGCCGCCCTGCCTTGCGCCTCGCCCGCCAGCCGCGCCTTGTCTTCGCTGAGCCTGGCCGCGTCCAGGGCCTGCTGGCGCGTGCGCTGGCGCAAGGCCGCGGCCAGGGCCTCGTTCCAGCGCCGCAAGGCGTCACTGAGGTCGGGGTCCAGGATGCCGGCATCGCTCAGGATGCTGGGATCGCCCAAGGCGTCGAGAAAGATCCCTGCTGGCACCGGGCCGCTCGGCAGGGCGAGGACCTGCGTCCCGGCCGTGACGTCTTGGGCCGAGAGCTCCGGCTCGGAGCCGAAGCGCACCTCGCTCAGCCGCCGGCTGCCGATCGCCGTCACTGCCAGCTGCCGCGTGTAGCGGCGGGGGTTGGCCAGCACGCGGCTGGCGACCTCTTGGAGCGAGCGCATCGGAAAGAAGGAGTCGAGGTCCGACCAGGTATCCATCACGTCGAGAGGGCTGACCACCGACGCTTGGCCGTCGCTGCCCCCGACCGTGAGCAGGCGCGTCGGACCGCCCAAGGCCGTGAGCAGCTCCACGCGGGAGCCGATGGGGAACCGTAGCCCGCTGAAGAGGACCCTGAGCACGGGGCTGATCGTGCCGAGGGCCGAGAGCGCACCGCGAGCCAGAAGGCGCTCAATGCGGGGGGTGATCGGCAGCGTACCCGAATCACCATGAGACAAAGCTGTCGCTGGACCCTGCGTCGACATGGGAGGCCTCCTCTGTTGCTTGGCAGCCGAGGGTTAGGAAGGCAGTGGCCGCCAGTGCCTAAGTTTCGCAATAGTTGCTTTTTGGTTAGTGAGGACCAATCGGGTCGGCGTTACACGGCCGCTCAACCGTGCTAGACTTTGCAAAACTTCTAGAGCAGTCGAAACGCGAACTGCGCCTGCGCGGAATCGAGGGAGATGTCGACCGTCGCCGTCCCCGAGCTGGATGCCCTCTACGTCGTCTCCGACCTCCACATGGGGGGCGTGGCGGGCCGCCAGATGTTCTGCGCGGGCAAGCGGTTCGAGAAGTTCGTCGGCTCGCTGACGGCAGCGACCACCGGTCAGGAAGTCGGCCTCGTGCTCAACGGCGACACGGTGGACTTCCTCGCCGAGCCGGACCCCTGCGGCTTCGACCCCTGGCGCGCGGGCGAGAAGCTCGACCGCATCGTCCTGGACCCAGCCTTCGCACCGGTGTGGAAGGCGCTCCGCGGCTTCGTCGGCGCCGAGAAGCACCATCTGGTCCTCACCCTCGGCAACCACGACCTCGAGCTGGCCCTGCCGGCCGTGCGCGAGCGGCTCCTGCGGACCCTGTCCGGCGGTGACGCCGCGGCCCGCGGCCGCATCACCCTGGCCTTCGAGGGCGCCGGCTACCGCTGCCGGGTGCGGGGCCGCTCCGCCCTCTGCGTGCACGGCAACGACCAGGACGACTGGAACCGCACCGACTTCGAGCGCCTGCGGCGGATGGGCCGCGACCTCACCCACGGCCGCAAGATCGAGCCGTGGATGCCCAACGCCGGCACCCAGCTGGTGATCCAGGCCCTCAACCATCTAAAGAGAGACTTCCCCTTCCTCGACCTCATCAAGCCCGAGACCAAGGCGGCACTGTGGGTGGCCCTCGCCCTCGATCCGGAGCGAGTGCGCTCCTATCTGGCGCCCGGCGTTTCGGCCTACACGCGAGCCATCACCGAGGCCGTCCGAGCCAGCAGTGGCTTCCTCAGTGCGGAGCAGCAGCTGGCGGCCCGCCGTGCGGCCGAAGAACGCGCCGGCCCGCTGCCCAGGCTGCTGGCAATCACTCGCGACGAACCCTCCGGCGAGATCTGGGGCGGCGGGTCTCCCGACGCTGAAGCGCTCTACGACGCTGCGAGTGCGGCGTTCGACGCTGGCAAAGACCCTCGCTGGCTCGCCGCCCAGGCAGACCCCTACGCGGTCCTCGACTGGCGGAGCACGTTCACCAAGTTCGGCCTCGCCCTGGGCAGGTCGAGCGAGAAGAACCTCGCCGAGAGACTGCGTACTGCCCTGAGCAGCCTGGCGACGGACCAGAGCTTCGATCACGACCACCGTGACCCCGCGTTCGAGCTCCTCGACCAGGAAGTGGGCCCCGAGGTCGACTTCCTGATCACCGGCCACACCCACCTGGCGCGGGCCCGCCGCCGCTGCCAGGCACCGGGCGACTACTTCAACAGCGGCACCTGGATGCGGTTGCTGCGCATCCCCGCAGCACTGCTCGCGGAGACGGCGGCAGCGCGAGAGGACTTCGAGAAGCTGGTGGAGGCCCTCAAGTCCAAGACCCTGGCCCAGCTGGACAGGACGCCGCCGGACCTGCTGCAGCGGGTCGAGCCGACGGCCGTGGTGATCTCCCCCGCGGCGGGGAGCGTCCACGGCAAGCTGGTCCAGGTCGCCGCGGACGGCAACTGGGCGGAGCTGGCCACGCCATGAGCGAGATCCGCACCATCCGGCTCGAGCTGGTGCGGCACGGCCCGCCGCACAACCAGCTGCTGTCGCCCTTGACGGAGTACCTCGCTCTCTGCGGCAACCATGCTCCCGAGACGGTCACCGTCCCCTTCGAGCACCAGCAATTCCTCACCCGGCTGCGCGCCCTCGACTACCGTGAGAGCCGCGAGCTGCGGGAGATGATGCTCGCCGACACCTGCCAGGAGCTGGTACGGCTGCTCGCCCAGTTGCGCTGCCTGACGGCCGAGCTGGCAGACTCGACGGCCCACTCGACGGCCCCCCTGCACCTGGAGCTGGTGCTCTCGGCCTCGGAGCTCGCCCTGCTGCCCTTCGAGCTGGCCATCGCCGCCGACGGCAGCTCCGGGGCCGGGGGCTCGATCGCGCTCCCCGACCCCACCTGGCTCTGCCTCACCCGCCAGGTGCGACGGGTCAGCCGGCGTTCGTTCAATTGGCCGGCCGAGCCCAAGATCCTCTTCGCGAGCGCTCTGCCCGCCGCTGACCACGCCCTCGTCGAGGCACACGTCCTCGCCCTGCGCCAGGTCGTCAATCCCTGGCTGAGCGAGGGAAGCGCGCTCGAGAAACGCAACTTTCGCGGCTGCGTGCATCTGCTGCCCAACGCCAGCTTGGCGAAGCTCGAGGAGCAGTGCCGCCGGGAGAGCTACACGCACGTCCACATCCTCGCCCACGGCCAGGCCGTGGAGGAGGCGGCCGATCGCCGCTTCGGCATCGCCTTCCTCGACCCCTACGACCCCGGCCGCGCGGAGGTCGTCTCCGGCTCGCGGCTCGCCGCCGCCCTGCGCCAGCCACGGCTCGACGGCGAGGCCGGCCCGGCGGTGGTGACCCTGGCGAGCTGCCAGAGCAGCCAGCAGGGCAGCGTGCTCACCCCCGGCGGCTCCGTGGCGCATGCGCTCCATGCCGCCGGCATCCCGCTGGTGGTGGCCTCGCAGTTCCCCCTCACCTTCGCCGGCTCGGTGGTGATGGCCCAGGTGCTCTACGAGCGCATGCTATGGGGCGAGGACCCCCGCGTCGCCCTCGCCGAGCTGCGCCGTCGCCTGCAGGTGGAGATGCCGGAGAGCCACGACTGGGCCTCGATCGTCGCCTACGCGGCGCTGCCGGACGACCTCGGAGAGCAGCTCGCAAGGATCCGGGTCTCCCGAGCCAACCAGAGCATCGACGCCGTGCTCTGCCAGGCCGACGCCGAGCTCAAGAAAGTGAACGGCGAAGCCGGCGCGAAGCCAAGAGACGCTGCTCAAGAGAAGCCGCAAGGAGCGACGAAGCGCACGCAGGAAGCCGTGCTCCCTCCCACCCCAGCTAGCGTCGAGAAGGAGACGATCAAGCCTCTCATTGCGACCCTCAAGGCGCGGATCCAGCACCTCTGCCAGCTGGCCGGCAAAGACACCTACGCCCAGCTGCTGCTGGGCAGTGCCGAGAAACGACGCGCCCAGCTGGAGTGGCGGTCGGTGACCGTTCCAAGCCGGACGGCGAATGCACAGTCGCTGTCGAGGGGGAAACAGAAGGAAAGACCGTCTCCCGACCTCACTCCAGCGATCGAGGCCTTGGAGCGCTCCCGGAGGCACTATCAGCGCGCCTTCGAGCTGACGCGGTCCTCCAGCTGGGCGATGGTGCAGCTCGTGGTGCTCAACCGCGTCCTGAACAAGCGAGGTGCGCAGGACCAGGACCTGCTGCAGATGGCTCGCACGCTGGATGAGATCCGCGTGCGGGAGGGAACCGATCCGCTCGACAAGATCTGGGCGCTCACCGAGCTGATCGAGATCGCGCTGCTGATGCCGCCCGAGGAAACTGACGTAGCCAGCCGAGCCAAGGCGTTGACGGGACAGCTCATCGAGCTGGTCGAGCGCACCCAGCCCGACCGTTTCGCCCTGCTCTGCACCCTGCGCCAGCTGCTGCGCTACCGGGACTTCTTCCCGGCAATCGCTGAGGCACCGGATGAGAAAGGCCTGCCGAACTTCGAGACACTCGTTGATCCGGTCTGCCAGCAGCTCCGCGATGCTTGCAGCCCCGACACCGAGCTGCACTGATCCCCAGCTCCCCCCTACCGCACCTCGCGCTCGAAGAGCTTCCAGATCCGCCGGTACTCGTTGAGCCAGCTCGACGGCACACGGAAGCCGTGCGGCTCAATGGGGAAGATGGCGACGTCCCAGTCTTGCTTCTCGAGCTCGATCAGCTTCTGAGCCAGGCGCACCGTATCCTGGAAGAAAACGTTGTCGTCCTGCATCGGGGCGCAGATCAAGAGCGGATCGTCGAGGCCGTCGGCGAACTCGATCGGTGAGCTGCGCTGGTAGGCCTCGGGGTCGATCTCCGGCGTGTTGAGGATGGCCGAGGTGTAGCCGTGGTTGTAGTGCGCCCAGTCGGTGACCGGCCGGAGCGCCGCGCCGGCGGCGAACAGGCCGGGGCGCTTGAAGAGGGCCATCAGCGTCATGAAGCCGCCGTAGGAGCCGCCGTAGACGCCGACGTGCTGCGGGTCGACGCCATGGCTCGCCACCAGCCAGGCGACGCCGTCCTCCAGGTCTTCGAGCTCGGGAGTGCCCATCTGCCGGTAGATCGCCGTCCGCCAATCGCGGCCGTAGCCCGCCGAGGCGCGGTAGTCCATGTCGAGCACGGTGTAGCCGTGGCGGGTCAGGAAGCTGTGGAACATGAACTCCCGGAAGTAGTCCGACCAGCCCTGGTGGGCGTTCTGCAGATAGCCAGCGCCGTGCACGAAGAGGACGGCAGGCTGCGGGCCGGGGCGGCGCTCGCGGGGCAGATAGAGGCGTGAATGGATGGGCCGCGCGCCGTGGGTCGAGGGCACCGTGACGAACTCCGGGGCCGTCCAGTCGATGGCGGCGAAGGTCTCGCTCACCGTGTGGGTGAGCGGGCTCGCCGTGGCGCCCGGCTCCGCCCGCTGCAGGTAGAGCTCAGGAGGCCGCGTGGCCTCCGAGTGGCTCACCACGAGGTGCTTCTCGTCCGGCGAGAGCACCCACTCATTGATCCCGCCGAGGTTCGTCAGCTGCTCGGCCTCCCCCGTCGCGACCGCCACCCGCCAGGCCTCGTAAACCCCGGGGTCGCCGGCGTTGGCCGTGTAGTACAGCATGGCACCGTCGCGGCTGGGCTGGACGTTCGAGACCAGGGAGTCGCCCTGGGTCAGGCGGCGATGGGGCGCCTCCGGGCCGTCGGCGATGGGGGCGAGATAGAGCTGCGAGTAGCCGGTCTCCTCGGAGAGGTAGTAGAGCGATCGGCCGTCCGGCATCCAGCCCAGCTCGTCGAAGTCCCAGCCCAGCCAGGCCTCGTCGTGCAGGTGGTGGACGGGGACCAACCTCTTCGCGTCGAGGTCGACGGCGGCGAGCCAGCGGTCCTTGTTGTCGAGCGAGAAGATCGACACCACCACCCGCGAGCCGTCGTCGTTCCACTGGAGGTCGCGGAAAGAGACCGGGCGCGGCTTCTTTTCGGCCTCTTCTTTGGCCTCCGCCGCAGGCGGTGCCTCGGCGGCTGCCGTTTCGCCCGCCGGGGCGGGCGCGGCCGGCGGCTCCTCACCACCCCCCTCGTCCTCGAGACCGGTACGCGGTGGCGCCACGGCCACGACCTCCGGGGGCAGGTCCTCTTCTTCGAGCTTGGAGGCCGACTGCTGGTGGGCCTTCTTCGCCTCCTCGGCCTTCTCGCGCAGGCTGGCGAGCGGATCGTCCTTGATTCCCGGCAGCTCGGCGAGCGACAGCTCGTGGCTCTCGTGACGCACCAGGTCGAGGAGGAGGAGGCGCTCGCTCACTCCCTCGGCCGTGCCCACTTTGGGCCGCACGTCGCGCACCTCGACGTAGCCGCTGGCGGTCACCCAGCTCGCCATCTTGTCCTGCTTGCCCAGGCTCTCGTCCTTCTTGCCGAGGGCGACGAGCAGCCAGTCGCCGGAGGGCGACAGGGCCTGGCCGCGGACCTCGACGTCCTTGCCGAGGTAGAAGGGTGGCGGCACGCGGGTGGGATCGGCGCGGCGCTCGGCGAGGTCCCGATCGCGGGCAGCGTCCTTCTTCTTCTGTCCCTCGCGGATGAACTCGAAGAGGCGCTCCTGCTGGCGGGAGAGGAAGTCCTCGGCCGGCTTCTTGGCCGCCGGGTCCTCCCCCAGGACCAGCTCGGCCGGCTGGACCTCGAGGCCACCCTCGAGGTCGCGGACGAAGAGGGCGTCGCCGCGCCGGAAGGCGATGCGGTGCCCATCGGCCATGAAGCGCGGTTCGCGCTCAGCCTCGAGGGTGCGGGTCAGCTGCTGCAGGGCGCCGGTCGTCAGATCGCGGACGAAGAGGTCCCCCTCGCGGCTGAAGACCTTGCGTTTGTGGTCCGGGGAGAAGGCACCACCGGGAGCATCGACGCTGCCCAGGTCGGTGAGCGCCACGGTACGCAGCAGCCGGCCGGTGAGGTCGATCTCGACGAGGTCGCGCTGCTCTTCGCCCGGCCGCTTCTGCCAGTAGAAGATCGACTGACCGTTGTCCGCGAAGTAGGGCCGCTCGGGCGGGTTGCCGATCCAGTCGGGGTCCGCCATGATCAGCTCGAGAGTGACCTCGGGAGCGGCCGCCGCCGGTGCCGGGGCGGGAGCCGGCGCCGGTTCCTGGGCCGCGAGGGGCAGCGCAAGCGCCACCTGCACGGCGACGAGCAGAGCGAGCGGCCGGCTCGTCGCAAGCCGCAGGATCAACGTCCAGGGGTTCGAGGTCGGGTCGGGCGGGCAGCTCCGGAGCGAGCGCAGCATCGGTGTCCTCCGTGCGTCACGCCGTCCGCCGAGCCCGTTCGTGACGCAAAGTCCAGGAAAGAAACGGCGCGAGGATACCACCCGCCTCGCGGCATCGCAGGCGAGATCCTACAACGGTAGTAGAGTCCACCAGATTTGGGGGGGCCCGTGAACGAGCCGACGCCTTGAGCCAGCGAAGACCCGCCCGACGGACGCGGTGGGAGACGTGTCTGGGGCCCAGCCGGAGGTGCAGGCCGTGAGCGGCTTGGTTCGCCTGCTGGTGTGGCCCGCCCACACCGGCCTACGCCTCGATCAATTCCTCGCCGCCGCCACCCCGCTCTCGCGCCGCAAGGCCCGCGAGCTGCTGGCGAGCGGTGCCGTCCACCGGAACGGCCAAGCGCTGCGGGTGGCCTCGCGGGCGCTCGAATGCGGCGACGTCATCGATCTTCTCGCTGCCGGCGACGGCCTGGGGCTGCCCGCCCTGCCGGCGCTGCCGCCCCTCGCCGTCCTCCACGAGGACCGTTCTCTCCTTGCCGTCGACAAGCCAGCCGGCATGCTTTCGCAGCCGGCCGAAGAGCGCGCCGCGGGCGAGCTTGCCTGCGACGAGCTCGCTCTTTTAGAGCTCTCCCGGCGCGAGGGGCGGCGGGCCTTCCTGCGGCTCGTCCACCGCATCGACCGGCTGACCAGCGGGGTTCTCCTCTTCGCCCGTTCCCCCGAGGCCCTCGGCCCGCTCACCGCCGCCTGGCAGGGTGGCCAGGTGGAACGCCGCTACCTGGCGGTGGTCGAGGGCCGGCCGGAGTTCGCGGAGCGCCGGGTCGAGGCAGCCATCGCCCGTGGCGCCGACGGCGCCTGGCGCTTCGAGGTGCCGGCCGGGCCCGGGCGCGGCAAGAACGCGGTGACGGAGGTCTGGGTGCTCCAGGCCGGCGAGCCGTTCAGCGTCGTCGAGTGCCGGCTGCTCACCGGTCGCACCCACCAGGTGCGGGTGCACCTGGCTCATCTCGGCCATCCGGTGGCGGGCGACCGGCTCTACGGCGCTCGCCTGCCTGGCCCTTTGCGGCCCCTGCTGCATGCCGCCGGCCTCACCTTGCCACACCCCAAGTCGGCCGAGCGGCTGGAGATCGTCGCTCCCCTGCCGGCAGACCTTGCGGCTTTCGTCGCGGCGATCTGAGCCCGCCCGCCTCAGGCGCGGCGCCGGAGCACGAGGAGCGCCGCCCAGGCGAGCGCAGCGGCGAGCGCCGCGAGGCCTAGGGGTGCGAGCGCCGGGATGGGAACGGCATAGGGTGCCACGCCGACCGTCAACGGTGCGCTGAGAGCGAGGTAGGGATCGCCGAAGAGGCTCCCTCCCGACGTGCACTGGTACCAGACCTCGAGCATGTATGTCCCCGGCGGCAGGTGTCCCAGCTCGTGGGTGTCGGAATACGAGCTTCCCACCGCGAAGCTGCCCGGGTCGAGGAGGCCGTCGACACGGATCGTGCCACCTTCGATGCCATGCTCGTAGAGGTCCAGCCAGGCCAGGCTGGCTCCCGATGAGCCATCCACCCGCACCACGATCGGATCGGCCGCTGTGGGGGCCACCGGCGTCAGGGTGAGGATGTCCCCGTTGTTGCAGAGCCCGGCGCGCAGCGCCGCCGGAAAGGTGATCCCCAACCCAAGAACCCCAATCAACACGCTGAGGGCGCGCATCGCCACCTCCAGGAATTACTCAATGTCGCTGGAGCATATCCACCTCGCGAGCCCTCGTCAACCATGCCGCAACAGCATCGCGAGAACCGCACTTCCAGAGCTGCGGCACCCAGCACAGCGCCGTGGCGTGCGCGCCCGTGACCGGGGTCTGCAGTCGTGTCCTGGCGCGGCACCGTCAGCCGGCCGCAGACTGTCCCCCGAAAGATGGCGGTCGCAAGACGGCAGCCGCAGGACCTGGCGGTCACTCCGCCCCAGCGCATGCGAGGAGCTCCAGCCATGCCCGTCCACCTCGAAGCTGCCACCCTCGGTGACCTCGCGACCGTCCTCGGCTGGACGCCGGAAGCAGCGGCGTTGGCCCGCTGGGCCGGGCCGGTGCGCTACCCACCGACGCCGGCGAGCTTCCGGGAGGACGCCGGCGTCACGCACGGCAACAGCTTCATCCTGCGCGACGAAACCGGCTCCCTCGTCGCCTTCGGCCAGGCCCTGCCACGGCCGGAGGGGACGGTGCACCTCGCCCGGTTGATCGTCGCTCCCGCCGCGCGCGGGCGCGGTTGGGGCCGGGAGCTCTGCCGCCGGCTGATGGCCGCAACGGCCGGCCAGGCACCGCGGCGCTTTACCCTCAACGTCTACGCCGACAACCTGGTGGCAGTGCGCCTCTACACGAGCCTCGGCTTTGCAGTGGCGAGCCGGGACTTAGCCCAGGGCAGCCTCGCCATGGTGCGGCCCGCCGGCTCAGGCGTGGAGCAGGTCACCGCGTAGGAAGTCCCGCCGCAGGAGCAGATAGAGGCCGCCCCAGCTCAGGCAGGCGAGAAGGGCGATCGCCCCTGCCTCACCGCCTGGCCAGCCGGCGAAGCGCGGCGGCACGAGCAGCCAGAAGGCGGCAGCGCCCTGGCCGAGGACGACCAGCAGGGTGAGGAGCTTGCGACCCGCCGTCGCCCGCCAGCGGCGGCCGTAGCGGGCCTGGGCACAACCGAGCCAGATCGTCGCCGGCAGCACCGCGAGAGCGATGCCGACCAGGCGTGGCAGGAAGGTCGCGAGGCCGGCCAGCCGGCTCTCGCCAGCGAGGGCCGCCGCGAGGGGCACGGCAAGGGCCAGCCCAGCGGCGAGGAGCAGCAAGCGCAGAAGGCCCCAGAGGAGCCCACCCCAGAAGTGGACGGCAAAG
The DNA here is from genome assembly GCA_964420075.1 of uncultured Thermoanaerobaculia bacterium. Taxonomy (GTDB): domain Bacteria; phylum Acidobacteriota; class Thermoanaerobaculia; order Multivoradales; family SZUA-115; genus CAYQRE01. The sequence goes on from CAYQRE010000014.1 coordinate 72,293, forward strand.
AGCTCGCGCCGAGAGAGCGGGCGGTGGAGCCCCGGCGGCAGCACCAGGACCTGGTTCATCGAGCCCAGCACGAGGAAGACGAGGGGCACGAGGAGCGCCAGGGACACAACCGGAGAGCGGCCACCGAGGATGACCAGCCCGCGCGGCGGTAACCAGAAGCGGACCACCAAGTCGATCAGGACGAAGATGCCGGCGATCACCCCGGCGGCCTTGAGCGGCGAGCCGAAGCCGCCGAGGCCGGAACCGCCGTAGACCTCCTCGACGGCGGCGAGAAACCACGCACCGCGGCCGTGCTCACGCAGGCGCGGCCGCGCCGCGGCGCGCGCCCCGCCGCCGCCGAGGGCGAGCTCGAGGCCCGCGGGGTCCCGGGCCCAGCGCCGGAAGTTCGTCGCCGACATCTTGGCCACGAGGCAAGCCGCGCCGGCGAGGACGAGCACGGCTACAGCCAAGCCGACATGCCGCGCCGCCAGCCCGGCCAACGGCCCGCCGCCGAGCGCTGCCGCGGTGAAGACAGCACCCAGCGCGCCCCGCCACCACCATCCCGGCAGGCTGATCCAGAGCACTGCCAGGCCGAAGACAGCGAACGCCGTCGCGGCACGCAGCAGCCGTTCGGGGCCACTGCCGGCGAGACCACTGCCCACGGGGCCGCTCGCGAAGGCGGCCAGGGCGGCCACGCCGAGCCCCAAGCCGAGGAGGTTCCAGCCCAGGTGGCGGCGCAGGCCTGGCAGCACCCAGGCGAGCGAGCTGCGGGCGAGCTCCGCCACCTCCAAGCCGACCATCGCACCGCCGAGTGCCGCCCCGGTGGCGAACCAGAGGAAGAAGGCCGAGGGCCAGAAGAAGCGCCAGCCGTCCACCTGCCGCTCGCCGAGCAGGGCCACGCCGTTCGCCATCAGCAGCCAGAGGTAGGGCGACAGGCCGTAAAGGCTCGCCGGCCGTGCCATCACCCGCAGCAGAGGTAGGCGGTTCACGGCTTCGCCTCCGCCACCAGCAGGGGGAAGAGGCGTTCGAGGTTGAGCGGATGCGCCTCGACCTCGGCGCCGTGGCGGCTGCGGAAGGCGGCGAGCTCGCCGGGGCCGGCCTGGACCAGGAGCACCGCCTGGCGGCCGTCCCCGCTCTGCTCGCGGACGAAGTCCTCGGGAAAGCGTGGCGGCAGGGGCACCTGGCCGGCCCGCACCCGCCACTCGGCGTAGCGCTCCTGGAGCTCGTCGAGGCCGGCGTCGGCGACCAGGCGCCCAGCTTCGAGACAGACCACGCGGTCGACGATCGCCTCGAGGTCCTGCAGCAAGTGCGAGGAGACCACCAAGGTCGGACCGTCCTCGCGCAGGCGCTCGAGGAGGAAACGCAACAGCGCCCGCCGCGCCAGAGGGTCGAGGGCGCTCGCCGGCTCGTCGAGCAGCAGCAGGTCGGGACGGTGGCAGACGGCGAGGATCAGGGCGAGCTTCTGGGCGTTGCCCGGCGAGAGGGTGGCGACGCGCGCGGTGACGGCGAGCTCGAGCTCGCCGAGGAGGCGTTCCTCCAGCGACCGGTCCCAGCGCGGATAGAAGGAGCCCACGTAGCCGAGGTGCTGGCCGACCGTCATCCAGCCGAGGAGCTGGCTCGGCTGGCCCACGTGGCCGATCCGCGCCAGCTCCCCCGGCCCCAGGCGATCGCTCGGGATACCCAAGGTGAGGCAGCGCCCCTGGCTGGGCAGGGTGAGGCCCACGAGATGGCGCAACAGCGTCGTCTTGCCGCTGCCGTTACGGCCCACCAGGCCGACGATCGAACCGCGCTCGACCCGAAGGTCGATGCCGCGCAGGGCGACCGTGGAACCGAAAGACTTGCCAAGGCCCTGGGTCTCGAACGCCACGTCCATCGTCAGCCCTCCTCGTCGGTCGCGCCGCCGGCCGCCGCCGTGGCGAGGAGATCGCGGAAGAGGTCGAGGGCCGTCGCCGCCGGGACCTCCAGCTGGCGCGCCACGGTCACCGCCGGTGCCAGCGCCTTGCGCAACTCCTCGCTGCGCCGGGCGCGGGCCACCGCGGGCGCCGGCGCCGCGATCACCAGCGGCAGGCCCGGACGCCGCTCGACGACCCCCTCGCGCTCGAGCAGCGAGTAGGCCTTGGAGACCGTCATCGGGTTGATCCCTAGCTCGGCCGAGAGCACGCGGGTGGAGGGCAGCTCGTCTCCCGGCCGCAGCAAGCCGCTCGCCGCCTGGAAGCGGATCTGGTCGATCAGCTGCCGGTAGACGGGCACGCCGCTGTGGGCATCGACGACGATCAGCACGCCTGGCTCCTTCCAGAACCCCTTGCCGTATTAGTGGAGTAGTTCACTGATACGGACTTTAGACGGTCTCAGTGTATCTGTCAAGTGATACACCAGGTGAGCCGCGCCACCCTAGCGTTTCTGGTAGTCGATGACCTCGGTCTTCCAGGCCCGGGGCGCCTGCCTGGTGCACCAGTCCCAGGCAGCGGCGTCGAGCTCGGCCTCGCTCATGCCCAGCACCTCGCGCACCGCTTCGTCGGTGGGCAGGCCACGCTGGAAGGCGGCGAGCAAGCGGTGGATCGCGCCGACACCGTGGCGCGTCTCCAGGTAGTGCAGCAGCCACAGGGCCTCGTCGTAGGCCACCCCGACCATCTCCCAGTCGCTGTGGCTGCGCAGGATCGGCTCGAGCAGGCCGAAGGTCACGAGCGAGCCGCGCGCCTGGTAGGCGGCGATCGGGTTGAGGCGCTGCTGCACCATCTCCGAGTGCTGGGCGAGGCCTTCCTGGAACCACGACGGTGCCTGGTCGCCGGTGGCGCCGGCGATCAGCGCATGGGCCACCTCGTGGCTCATCACCGAGACGGCGAAGGGCGGCAGCCGGACCGCCTGGCCGAAGGGCACCCGCACCTTGCCGTCATAGAGCCCGATCGCCTCGCCGCCCTGCGAATAGAGGCGGAAGAAGTCCTGCAGGGGGAAGAGGTCGACCTCGATGGGCTTCTGCGGCTGGTACGGGATCCAGCGCCCGAGGCGGACGAGCTCCTTTTCCAGGATGTCCGCCACGTCGCGGGCGAGCTGTGGCGACGAGGTGGGCGGGTAGCGCACCTCAAAGTGCCGGCTGGTGTGTAGGCGATATTCGAGGGTGAGCTGCTTTTCCATGCGGATCCGCGGCACCGTCGAGACCAGCGGTGGCTCCAGGGACTGCGCCTCGGCGAGCTCGGTCACCCGCAGGGCGAGGTCGTACTGCTCGGCGCGGAGCAGGAAGTTCGCCAGGTGGAAGAGGGCGCCAGGGTCCTTGCGCTTCTGCAGGCTGTTGCGGCGCGCCAGCTGGATCAGCAGGCGGGTGCCTTCCGCCTCACGCCCGTCGCGCCGCAGCGCCTCGGCGCGGTACTGCATCGTCAGGTTGGTGAGGGATTGCGGGTTGGCGCCGAAGGCCTCAGTGAGCGTCAAGATCTCCGGCCAGCGGCCGCGGCGGGCGAGGGCGGCGAGCGCCGTCTCGAGGCGCTGGCGCACCAACGGCGGCGCCTTGCCTCCGGCCCCCGTGAGCTGACCGCTGAGCTCGGCGAGGGCCTGTTCTTCCTGACGATGACGGTGGGCGACGGCGTCCTCGAGGACAGCAGCATGGGGCGCGAGGGCGCTCCCGCCGGGCACCACGACCGACTGCCTGCCGTGCTCGAGATCGAGGGTCCGGCCGCTGACCCGCGCCGTGAAGCCCGCGGGCAGGGTGAGGGCGCGCGCCGCGAGGTCGCGCGGCCGCGGCGCCGGCTCCGCGGCCTGCGACAGCGCGAGCTCACCCTCAAGCGGGCCGCGCCGCAGCAGGTAGACGAACACCGGGTCCTCGACCAGCTGGTCGCGTGGCAGCGGCAGCTGCTCGTAGGCCTCGCGGAGGACCCGCGCCGCCTTGATCTCGTCGCCATCGAAGGCCAAGGCCCGCGATTGCAGGTAAAGGGCGAAGCCGTTGCGCGAGCCGCCGGCGACGACGCTCGCTAGCACCTCGAGGGCGCGATCCTCGAAGCCGGCGTTGAGCATCGCCAGGGCGCCTTCGAGGGTGATGCCGTCGAGGGGCGGCAGGAGGTCCACCAGCCGTTCGTAGGCGAGGGCACTCTCGACGTCATTGCCCTCCTCCGCGGCCAGCCGGCCACGCAGGACCTCCACCAGGGGGAACCGCGAGGGGGCCGGGAAGCCGGCCAGGATGCGGCTCGCCGCCGCGCGGTCGCCGGCCGCCAGGCGGTAGTGGGCCTGCCACTGCTGCAGCCGGGCCTCGTCGTCCGGTGCCAGCTCACTCGCCGCGAGCTCGCCGAAGAGCGCTTCGGCGCGCTCGGCCGCCGCCGGCTGCGAGAGCGCGCGGGCGAGGCCCACGAGGTCCGCACCAGCGGTCGGCCCCCGCGCCGCCCTGGCGGCGCTCCCTGCGCCATCGCTCGCCGGAAGCAGCACGGCCGCCACCCCGCCGCCGGCGACGACGAGGCCACCCGCCAAGAGGGCAACACCCAGGCCCGTGCGCCGTCGCCAGGCGAGCGGCGAGAGCGCCGCCAGCAGCAGGCCCAAGCCCAGGCCGCCGAGCGCCGCCTGCCGCCGCCAGGCGGGAAGCGGCGGCGCTGGCGTCGGCACCGGCGCCGTGGGCTCGGCCGCTGCCGGCAAGGCCGGGTCGGCCCAGTCGCGCACGTCGGCGAGCTGCCAGTCGCCGTCCACCTGCACGAAGTCGAGGAGCAGGAGCGCGTCGAGACCCGAGCCGAGCTCGAGCTGGAAGGCTGCCTGTCCCTCGTGAGGGCCCCCGAGCACGGTCTGGAGCTCCCAGCTGCCGGCTCCCGCCGGCGCGCCGGCCCGCTGCTCGATCGCCGCTTCGGCGGCCGCCTTGCCGAGGCGCCGCAGCGGCGAGCTCGGCGCCAGTCGCTCCCACCAGCCCGCCGGCCCCTGGTCGAGGTAGACCATGGCCAGCCCAACCGCCGCCCGTTCCCAGGGCCGGATCTCCGCCTCCTGGCCGGCCACAACGCTGCTCCCGGTGATGGCCAGCAGCAGGGCCACGCCCCAGGCCCGGCGGCCCCGGCACTTCGCGAGCACTCCCCTCATCTCGGCATCTCGGCTCATCTTGTCGGTTGCGCGAACCCTATCACCGCGATATCCCTCTTGCAGAGGGATACCGAACGAGGCCGCGAGGTTGGGTCTGGCCCTGCTGGTACAGTAGGTGGTTCAGCACGTGATGAGCGAAGCCGCCGCCAACCGCCCGCAGCCGCCGACCCTGGGGGAGCGCGTGCCGCCCGGCGGGACGCGCGACCCCGACGTCATCCTCGACCTCTTCCTCGGCTGGGTGGCGGACCGCGGGCTCGAGCTGTACCCGGCCCAGGAGGAGGCCCTCCTCGAGCTGATGGCCGGCAAACACGTGATCCTCAGCACGCCGACCGGCTCGGGCAAGTCCCTGGTCGCGCTCGGCCTCCACTTCAAGGCCCTCTGTGAGCGGCAGACCTCGTTCTACACGGCGCCGATCAAGGCCCTGGCGAGCGAGAAGTTCTTCTCCCTCTGCGACGACCTCGGGGCCGAGCGGGTGGGGATGACCACCGGTGACGCCGCGATCAACCCGCGAGCCCTGGTGCGCTGCTGCACGGCCGAGGTGCTGATGAACATGGCACTGCGCGCCGCTGGCCTGCCCGGCGAACGCGGCGTCGACGCGCCCTACGTGGTGATGGACGAGTTCCACTACTACGCGGACGTCGAGCGCGGCGTCGCTTGGCAGGTGCCGCTCATCACCCTGCCAGACACCACCTTCCTGCTGATGTCGGCGACGCTCGGTAACCCGGCACCGATCGCCGAGCGCCTGGCGGCGGCGACCGGCCGCGAGGTGGCGACCGTCACCTCGGACCAACGCCCCGTGCCCCTCGACTGGGAGTACCGCGAGAGCCCCTTGCACGAGACCGTCGAGGAGCTGCTCGCGGCCGGCAAGGCGCCGGTCTACGTCGTCAACTTCACCCAGCGGGAGTGCGCCGAGCTGGCCCAGAGCCTGACCAGCATGAAGATCGCCGACAAGGACGGTCGGCGCGCCGTCGTCGAGGCGATCGCCGACTTCGCCTTCGACACGCCGTATGGCAAGGAGGTGCGCCGGCTCCTCGGTTTCGGCATCGGCATCCACCACGCCGGCCTGCTGCCGAAGTACCGGCTGCTCGTCGAGCAGCTGTCCCAACGCGGCCTGCTCAAGGTGATCTGCGGCACCGACACCCTTGGCGTCGGCGTCAACATCCCGATCCGCACCGTCCTCTTCACCAAGCTCTGCAAGTTCGATGGCGAGAAGACCGCCATCCTCTCGGTGCGCGACTTCAAGCAGATCGCCGGCCGTGCCGGCCGCAAGGGCTTCGACACCCAGGGCAGCGTGGTCTGCCAGGCGCCCGAGCACGTGATCGAAAACAAGCGGATCGACGCCAAGCTGGCCCAGGGCGGCAAGAAGAACCTGGTCAAGCGCAAGCCGCCGGAAAAAGGATTCGTGGCGTGGAACCGCGAGACCTTCGAAAAATTGATCGAACGTCCGCCCGAGATGTTGCAGTCGCGCTTCCGCATCAGCCACAGCATGGTGATGGACCTGCTGCAGCGTGACGCCGAGCTCGACGACCCCGACGCCAACAACTTCCACTCGCTGCGCCAGCTGATCGCGGCGAGCCACGAAGACGACCGCAGCAAGGCCGAGATCCTCAGCAAGGCCGCAGCGCTGGTGCGCTCGCTCTACCGCGCCGGCTTGATCAAGATGGTGCGCGACGTGCGAGGGCAGTATCTCTGGGTGGCCGTCAACGAGAACCTGCAGTGGGATTTCTCCCTGCTCCAAACCCTTTCGCTCTACCTCATCCAGACCCTCGACCGCCTCGCCCTCGAGGACCCGGCCTTCGCTCTCGACGTGGTCTCCCTGGTCGAGTCGATCCTCGAGAACCCCAACGCCGTGCTCTACAAGCAGATCGACAAGGCCAAGGGCGAGCTGGTGGCGAAGCTCAAGGCGGAGGGGATGGACTACGAGGACCGCATGGAGCGCCTGGCCGAGGTGAGCTATCCGAAACCCAACGCCGAGTTCATCTACGCGACTTTCGACGACTTCCGTCGCCAGCACCCGTGGGTGGGCCACGAGAACATCCGCCCGAAATCGATCGGGCGCGAGATGGTCGAGGGCTATTGGAGCTTCGCCGACTACGTGCGTGCCTACGCCCTGCAGCGCAGCGAGGGCGTGCTGCTGCGCTATCTCTCGCAGCTCTACAAGACGCTGACTCAGACCGTTCCCGCGCCGATCAAGACCGACGAGCTCGTCGACATCGAGAACTTCCTGCGGGCGATGATCGAGCGTACCGACAGCAGCCTGCTCGAGGAGTGGGAGAGCCTGCTCCACCCCGAGTGGCACTTCGAGTCGGAGGTCGAGCGCGAACGCGAGCTGGCCACGCGCCGTGCCCACCAGCTGCTCGACGACCCACGGGCGCTTGCCTCGCGGCTGCGGGCCGAGCTGCACCAGGTGGTGCGGGCGCTCGCACAGGGGGACTACGAGGAGGCCGCCGGCTGGCTGCGCCGGCATCCCGAGCGGCCGGAGGACGCCTGGCCGGCCGAGCGGTTGGAGGAGGCGCTGGCCCCCTTCGTCGAGGAACACGGCGCGCCACCCCTTTTCGGGCCCGAGGCGCGGCAGAGCCAGCACACCGTCATCACCGCCACCGAACCGCGGCAGTGGCGCGTGCGCCAGGTGCTCCTCGACCCCGCGGGCGACAACCTCTGGCACCTCGACGGTGAGGTGGACTTGAGCTCCGGCCTGGTCCCCGAGGGCCCCTTGGTGGAGCTCGTGCGGGTGGGGACGTGAGGAGGGGAAACGGCAAGCCCAGGGGTTAAGATAGACAGTTCAATCGCATCCCCCGAGAACGCACACCCGGAGCTGCCGCGATGAACCGACCGACCGACGCCCCCCGCCTTGCCCGTGTCGTTGCACCGCTGGGGGGCGTCCACGGTCGATGGTGCCGTCAATGGAGCTTCGGCAGCTTCGTCGGCGGCCTCACAGCCTTCCTCGGCTCGGTGGCCCTGGCGGCGACTCCCGCCACGGTGCCGGCGGGCACCACCCCGGCGGCCGTGCTCCAGCCGGCAGCCCCACTGCCACCAGCACCCGTCGAGCTCGACAGCAAGCTCTTCCCGCAGCCGGCGGCACTTGCTCCCAACGTTGTTTTCTGGAGCGACATCTTCGCCAAGTACGACGGGCACCAGGTGCTGCTCCACGACGACTGGTACCTGGACCGGGTCTACGCCGTGCTCGACTTCACCGAGCTCGACGCCGACCTCAGCCTCTCGGACGTGGCCAAGGAACGCCGCCGCAAGGACACCGTGCGCCTCGAGCTCGAGAAGGTGCGCGGCCACCTGAGCCGCCTGGCCGCCGGCCAGGCGCCTAGCCAGCCCGAGGACGCCGAGCGCTTCGCCCGCCTCTTCGGCCCGGGCGCGAGCCGCACCGACTTCCGGGCCGCCGCCGACCGCCTGCGCGCCCAGACCGGCCTCAAAGACCAGTTCGAACGCGCCCTGGTGCGCTCCGGGCGCTACCTGCCCTGGCTGGAGGACGCCTTCCGCCGTCGCGGCATCCCCACCGAGATCGCCCGCCTGCCGTTCGTCGAGTCGATGTTCCAGGAGAACGCCCGCTCGAAGGTCGCGGCCGGGGGGATCTGGCAGATCATGCCGTCAACGGGGCGCCGCTTCCTGCGCGTGGCCGGCGACGTCGACGAGCGTTTCGACCCCATCCTCGCCGCCGACGCCGCCGCCGCGGTGCTGCGCGAGAACTACGCCCTCCTCGGCACCTGGCCGCTCGCCATCACCGCCTACAACCACGGCGCCGGCGGGCTGCTGCGGGCGGTCAGCAAGCTGGGGACCACCGACATGGGGGTGATCTGCCAACAGCACAAGGGCAAGCTCTTCGGCTTCGCGTCCCGCAACTTCTACGCCGAGTTCCTCGCTGCCGCCACGCTCTACGCCAACCGCGGCGTCGAGTTCCCGGCCGTGAGCCCGGAGCCCGCCTGGCGCTTCGACGTCTTCCAGACGCAGCACTACGTGCCGGCGCAGGAGCTCAGCAACCGAGCGCAGGTCGGGATCGACGCCCTGCGCGAGCTGAACCCGGCGGTAGACCCGGAGGTCTGGACCGGCCGCATGCTGCTGCCGGCCGGCTACCGGCTGCGCGTCCCCGAAGGCCAGGCAGCAGCCTTCAGCAATGCCTACGCCGCTCTGCCGGCGAACCTCAAAGTGGAGCGCCAGGCCGGGACCCAGTACCGCGTGCGCTCCGGGGACACCCTGTCCGGCATCGCCCGGCGCTTCGGCACCTCGGTGGCCGCCCTGCAGAGCGCCAACCGCCTGGGCAAGCGCACCACCCTGCGCGTGGGGCAGGTGCTGCAGATCCCCGGCAGCCTCACCCGGCTGGCGAGCCGGCCGGCACCCTCGCCGGCAGCGCCGGCCCCGGCGAAGGCCAGCGCCACCGCGGCAAGCCCCGGCACCACGGTCGTCGCCGAGACGGGCGAAGCCGCCGGAGCGCAGGCCCTGCCCTCGGTCGCCAGCCCCACGAGCGCCGCCATCCCGCAGGCCGTGGAGGCCCCGGCGGCAGCCACCAAGGCGCCGCTCTACCACATCGTCAAGCGCGGCGACACGCTGTTCTCGATCGCCCGCCGCTACGGGGTGAGCGTACGGGCCCTGATGGTCACCAACGGCCTCAAGACGGCGCACCGGATCTACCCGGGCCAGCGACTGTCGATCGCCCGCTGACGGTCTACGGCCAGCCCTCCCCACGGCCTGGCCCGTCCGCGGGCGCATCGTCGTACCGTAGCGAACACCACCTGCCCACCGCGATCCCGCTGCGCGGCCGCCGCTTCTGGTGCCGAGAATCGCGTCCCACGAACCGGGGCGAGAGGCCCGAGCACCTCGCCAACGGCCGGCCGGCGAGCGTTGGCGTCGAAACATGAGTACTTGCCAACTCCCGGGCGCAGAAAACAACACGATCGCTCGCCAGCACTGACGGAACCCGAGTCGTCCGCAGGCCTCTGCGACCCCCACGAGGCATCGCACAGTCGCTCCCGCGAAATCGCTATCGATTCTCGCCGCCTACGGAAAAAATCGCTTTGCGGCGCCCGGCCAGAACGTGATAGGAACTTCGCCATCGGACGAAAGTTTCTGTAGGGCCCCACCGTGGGGAAAGGTGATCACCATGCGGGTTTCCCGTGTAGGTCTTCTGGGCTGCTTCGTCGCTTGCTCTCTCCTCCTCACCGCTACCAGCTCCGCCGCCGACACCCCAGGGACCCGGCTCCCGGGCGCGCGTGGGGTGCGCGAGCGCACCACGGACATCATGGCTCGTCAGGCCCTCGCACCGTCGCCGGGATCGCGCCCCGAGCATGAGCTGGACTACCCCAGCCGCAAGGGGTTGCCGCAGAACCCGGAGGCGCCCGCCCTCTCGCGCTTCCCGGCCGGTAGCGAGCAGCTCGTCGAGGAGGCCTCGGCCCTCGAGCCGCGGACGCACACCACCGCCCTCTCCTTCGACGGCGCCACGCTCACCGACACCGGTGCCTTCCCGCCGGACTCGATGGGCACGGTGGGCCCGAGCCAGTACGTCGTCTTCGTCAACGGTCGCCTGCGCTCCTTCACCAAGGGCGGAGTGGCCGACGGCGTGCTCAACGCCAGCCCCGACATCTTCTTTGCCTCGGTGATGACGCCCGTCTCGCCGCCGGTAGTGCTCAACTTCACCAGCGATCCACAAGTGCGTTATGACCGCTTCACGGCGCGCTGGATCCTCACCATCATCGACGTGCCGTGCACCAACGCCACTTGCACCACCACCGCCTCGAACCGCCTGATGGTCGCGATCTCCGATGCGGCGTCGAACGGCGTGATCACCGCCAGCACGGTATGGACGTTCTTTTTCTTCGTCGGCGACTCGACGGGAACCAACTTCCTCGACTACCCCTCGCTCGGCGTCGACGTGAACGCCCTCTACATTGGCGGCAACATGTTCACCAATGCCACCGGCAGCTTCGTGGGGACCAACGGCTACGTGGTGCAGAAGTCATCGATCCTCGGTGCCGGGCCGATCGTCACCAATGTGTTCACCAATCTCGTCTCGGGTGCCGCTGGCGCCGGCCCGTTCTCGCCGCGCGGGGTGGACAACCTCGACCTGGGAGCGACCGAGGGCTATTTCGTGGGGCCGGACAACGCCACTTTCAGCACCCTGATGTTCCGGCGGGTGAGCAACCCGGGGACGACGACTCCCACAATCTCCGCCAACATCAGCCTGACGGTGCCGACGACCACCTTCCCCAACCCGGTGACCCATGCCGGCAACACCGGCGGCAACAACGGGCGGCTCGACTCGCTCGACGACCGCCTCTACGCCACCACGATCCGTAATGGCCGGCTGTGGACCACGCACAACTTCCGCGTCAACGCCTCGGGGGTGGCCAGCACCACGGCCGCGGCCCGCAACGCCTCGCGCTGGTACGAGATCCAGAACCTAACGACCACCCCTACTCTGGTGCAGTCCGGCACGGTCTACGACAACGCCGCCACGCTCGCCGCCGCCCGCCAGCACTGGATCCCGTCGATCACGGTCACCGGCCAGGGCCACTCGGTGATCGGTTTCAGCGTGGCCGGAACCCCGATCGGCGCCACGCCGGGCTACGCCAGCCGGTTGGCGGGCGACACCCTGGGCACGATGAACGGCCCGCCGACCGTGCTGGCCACCACCTTCGGCACCACCACGGCCAACTACAACCCGGCGAGCGACCCGGGCGGTAGCACCGGCCGGCGCTGGGGCGACTACTCCTACACCGTCACCGACCCTCTCGACGAGATGTCGGTGTGGACGATCCAGGAGTACAACCAGGCCCTCAACAGCTACGCCGTGCGGGTGGCGCGCCTGCTGGCGCCGCCGCCGGCGACCCCGACCTGCTCCGGCTCGCCGATCAGCTTCACGGGCCCCACCGGCAACGTGGTGATCAGCGCCACCTCCAGCGCCGGCTCTGGCTTCTTCGACCCTGGCACCAACCTGCCGCCCCCGGCCCTGCCCTTCAACCACATCGCGGCAACGATGACCAACGGCACGGTCAACGGCGTGACCTACAACTCGCCCACCCAGGTGACGTTGAACATCACGGCAGTGACGGCCGGGCTGCAGAACGTGACGATCACCAACCCGGACGGCCAGAGCGTGACGGCGACCGGGTGCATCAACGTCTCCGCTCCGGTCGTGGCCGACCTCGGGATCACCAAGACCGACGGCGTGGCGACGGCCGTGCCGGGTGGCTCCGTCAACTACACCATCACTGCTTCCAATGCCAGCGCCACGCCGGCGACCGGCGCTACCGTGGCGGACACCTTCCCGGCCGTGCTCACCTGCACCTGGACCTGCGTGGGAGCCGGCGGCGGCACCTGCACGGCGAGCGGTGCAGGGAACATCAACGACACCGTCAACTTGCCGGCCGGCGCCAGTGTCACCTACACGGCGAGCTGCGGCATCGCCGCCAGCGCCACGGGGAGCCTGAGCAACACGGCGACGGTGACCCTCGCCGGGGACCCCAACGCGGCGAACGATTCCGCCACCGACACCGACACCCTGACCCCGCAGGCGAACCTCGGCATCACCAAGACGGACGGCGTGACCACCGCCACCCCGGGCGGCTCCGTCACCTACACCATCACGGCCTCCAACGCCGGGCCGTCGAACGCTTCCGGCTCCACCGTGGCGGACACCTTCCCGGCATCCCTCACCTGCACCTGGACCTGCGTGGGTGCGGGCGGTGGCACCTGCACGGCGAGCGGCTCGGGCAACATCAACGACACGGTGAACCTGCCCTCGGGCGGCAGCACGACCTACACCGCGAGCTGCACCATCTCGGCCGCCGCCACCGGCACGCTCTCCAACACCGCCACGGTCGCTGCTCCGGCCGGCGTCACCGACCCGACACCGGGCAACAACTCCGCCACTGACACCGACACCCTCGGCGCTTCGGCCGACCTCAGCGTCACCAAGACGGACGGCGTGACCACCGCCACCCCGGGCGGCTCCGTCACCTACAC
>CAYQRE010000014.1:85379-122453 GCA_964420075.1 uncultured Thermoanaerobaculia bacterium
GCACCATCTCGGCCGCCGCCACCGGCACGCTCTCCAACACCGCCACGGTCGCTGCCCCGGCCGGGGTCACCGACCCGACACCCGGCAACAACACCGCGACCGACACGGACACGCTCAGCCCGATCCCCGCCGCCCTTGTCTCGGGCACCAAGACCGTGGCCGGCGACTTCACCGTCAACGGCACCGTGACCTACACCATCGTGCTAACCAACAACGGCACTGGCGCGCAGGGTGACAACGCCGGCAACGAGTTCAGCGACACGTTGCCCGCGACCCTCGCCCTGGTCTCGGCGGGCGCCAGCTCCGGCACCGCCGTCGCCAGCCTGGGCACCAACACCGTGACCTGGAACGGCGCCATCCCGGCAGGAGGCTCGGTGACGATCACGATCACCGCCACGATCCTGCCCGCCGCGGCGGGCGTCTCGGTGTCGAACCAGGGAACGATCCACTACGACGGGGACGGCAACGGCAGCAACGAGTCGTCGGCCGTCACCGACGACCCCAGCTCGCCTGGGAGTGCCGAGCCCACCACCTTCGACGTGGCGCGCGGGGCGATGCCGGCCATCCCCACCCTGTCGCTGTTCGGCTTGTTGGTCTTCAGCTTGAGCCTGCTGGCTTTCAGCGCCCTGGCCCTACGCCGTCGAGGCTGAGCCAGCCGGCCGCCACGGCTCGCGAGCGGCCGGAGATGCCTGGCAAGTCCAGGCCTCCGGCCGCAGTGCAGAGGCGCCCTCGGACGACCGAGCCCAGGCGGCCCGACGATCACCTTGACAGCCTCCGAAGCGGCGGTTAGCTTCCGGGCGCAGAAGCTCGCTCTCAGATCGTCCGCCAAGGAGCCCGCATGAGCACGAACCCGGCCATCCGCGCCTACCTCATCTTCACCGGCACCGGGCCCATCCTGGTGCTCTCCACCTACCCGAAGCTGACCGACGGCCGCCTGGTCGAGAAGCTGCGTTACAAGGGGATCGACAAGTTCCTCGCCTACGAGGTCTCTCTCGACGCCGTGCGGCAGCGCTATGAGCACTCCTTCGCCTCGGTGGCGAACGAGCTCGAGGGTGGGGAAGACCTGCGGGTGCTGGACTTCAACGGCCACCAGATCATGGCCAACTTCTCACTCGAGGCCCTCGGCGATCCGATCAAGTTCGGCTGAAGCGCCGGCGCTCAGCGGAAGGCGAGCAGGTCGAGCCCGAGCGAGCTGAAGAGCGCGCGTACCAGCGGCAGGGGCAAACCCACGACGTTGGTGTAATTGCCCTCCACCGCCTCGACGAAGACCGCCCCGAGGCCCTGGATGGCGTAGCTTCCCGCCTTGTCGAGCGGCTCACCCGTCCCTACGTACCAGGCGATCTCCTCCGGCTCGAGGTGGCCGATGCGCACCAACGAGCGCTCCACCCCGACGGCCCGACCGCGGGACTCGCCGGCGAGCACCGCGACGCCGGTGTAGACCTCGTGCTCGCGCCCCACGAGCTGCGCCAGCATCGCCTCGGCGTGGGCCGGCGAGGCCGGCTTGCCAAGTAGCTCGCCATCGAGGACGACGATGGTGTCCGCAGCCAGCACCACCTCGTCGGCACCGGCGAGGGCACTCGCCTTCTCCGCCGCCAGCCGCTCGACGTAGATCCGCGGCTCCTCCCCCGGCCGCGGTGACTCGTCGAGGTCGACAGGGCGCACGGCGAAGCGCAGCCCCAAAGAGGCGAGAAGCTCGCGGCGGCGAGGCGAGGCAGAGGCGAGGACGAGTTGCGGCTGGGGAGTGGCGGACATACGGTCGCGGTGGAAGGTCAGGGATAGTAGCCGCGGATCGTCCGCGCCTCAAGCCCCGGCTCGCGCATCTTGACCTCCACCTCGCGGAAGCTGCGGTCCTCACTGCTGTTCGACGACTGGTAGGCGAGCAGGTATTGCGAGCGCAGCTCGGCCTCGATGGTGGCATAGACCCGCTCTAGGCCGCTCGCGTGGTCGACGAAGAAGGCGAGGCCGCCCGTCTCGTCGGCAAGCCGCCGCAGCTTCAGACGGATGTCGCCCTGCCGGCTGCTGAGGCTCAGGCCCACGGTGTAGATGGCCACTCCGGTGCGGCGGGCGTACTCCACCACGTCTTCGAAACGGTATTTGCTGCGCACGTCCTCACCGTCCGAGAGCACCACCAGGGCCCGCTTGCCCTGGATCCCGCTGAAGTAGTAGAGGGCGTAGATCAGGCTGTCGTAGAGCGCCGTCTCACCCTCCGCTTTGAGACCAGCGAGGCCGCCGGCCAGGACTTCGCGATCCTGGGTGAAGCGCACCGCCAGACGCGGCGCATCGCTGAAGGTGATGACGGCGGCACGGTCCTTGTCCGTCATCACCTGGTCGAGGAAACCGAGGGCGCCCTTGACCGCTTCCTCCAGCTTGCTCGCCATCGAGGTCGAGGTGTCGAGCAGGATGCCGGCATGGATCGGCTGGTCGCGCACCCGCTCGAAGCGCTCGATGGTCTGCGGCTGGCCGCGTTCGAGGACTGTGAAGCTCTCCCGGTCGAGGCCTTCGACCGGCCGTGAACGGCGGTCGAGGACCGAGGTGTAGAGCTCCACCAGGTTGACCTGCAGATAGTCGACGAGGGCCGGCGAGTTGACCACCACGGCCGCCTCGGTCGAGGCGCCGCCGGCGAGGTAGGCGACCGCCCGCACGAAGAGCGGTGCCTCGGAGGGCGGCAGCAGGATCGGCTGCGCGAACGGCGGCTGGTAGAGGGTGGCCACCCGGTCCTCGTTGAGGAAGAGCTCGACGCGATCGAGCTTGTCGCCCTCCGGGACCTCGACGCTCGCTGCGGCCCGCAGGCTGGTGCCGTAGTGCCGGCCGGGCTGCGGCTCGAGCAGGCGGATGCCAAAGCGGTGGGGGCCGGCATTGATCAGCACCTCGTCGCTCGCCAGCACCTCGTCCGAAGCATCCAGGGCCACGGCCCGCAGGCGGTGCAAGGCCGGCGCCGCGCCGAGGTCGATCTCCACCGAGTAGGGTGGCTCGCGCTTGGCGAGCAGGGCCCGCCCGTCGAGCTCGAAACGGGCGCGGGCGATGGATGGGCAGGTGGCGAGAGCGTCGAAGCGGGCCTTGCCCACCAGCAGCCGTGGCGGTGGCCGCAGCAGCTGGATCGTGCAGTCGCCGGCGGCCAGGCCGCGATTGGCCTCGGCGAGCCGAGCCTCGGCGGCAGGCTCGGCGGCCTCAGAATCCGCGCCGGGTGTGGCAGCCGCAGCAGCGGGAGGCGCAGCGAGGGGCGCAGCTGCTGGGGCGGTGGCCGCCATCGGCTCGGGGGTGGCCGGCACGGAGAGCTCACGCTCGGCCCGGAAGAACGCCGCGCGGTCGATGTCCTCGACCTTCAAGATCAGCTTGTACTCACCCGGCCGCAAGGCGCGTTGGAAGACGAGGGGCAAACGGCCGTCGGCGTCCGGGCGAGCCGAGAAGCGGTAGCGGAAGTGCTCGAAGAGCTCCTCGCCGCGCAGCACCTCACCGTCGAGAAGGAAGCTCCGCAGGCCGGCCGTGGCGCTGGGGCCAGCCGGCTCCCCGGGCGCTGCCGCACCCTCGACGGTGACGATCCCCTGTAGCACGGTGCGGCTCTGGTTGCGACCTGGATAGGAGAGCGCCACCTCGGCCGGGAAGGTCGCGGCGCCGTCGGCCAGCTCCGTCGAAGACGCGGCGAGCGTCGCCAACCACTCCGGGTTCGGGTGCGGCACCAGGTGGGCCGCGGCTTCGAGGCGAGACCAGTCGACCGCCGCCGAGAGGCCGGCAATGATCTCGTCGCTCCTCGTGCAGCGGTCCCCGATCTGCTCGAAGATCTTCTCGGGCTGGCCGAGGAGGCCCACCGAGCTGCCGGCGAGGAGGATCTCCAGGCCCTGGCTGGGGTACCAGAAGCGGAATGGTCCGGAGCGGGACCCCGTCGGAGCGTAGACGACGGCGGCAAACGAGTCGCGGATGCGTTCGCTCGCCGCGTAGCGCCAGACCTCGATGGGCCGTAGCAGGTCCGGGCAGCTGAGCGCCACGACGCTCTGCGGCTCGCCCATCAGCAGGAGGAGGCGAGCGCGGTCCTCGGCGAAGGCCAGGCCGCGGGTGCGCACCGCCTCGGCGCGTTCCTTCCAGGCCTCGGCCAGCTCGTTGCGGGCCGTCTCCGGGTGGGGATCGCGCACTTGCCAGAAACGCCGGATCAGCTCGTCGCGCTGGTAGTCCTTGCCGAGGTTGAGGAAGGCCGCTCGCTCGGCATCCGAGAGCAGGACGGCGACCTCTTCCAGCCACTGGCGATGGCGGGGTGCGAGGGGTGCCCCTGGGCTCGCGGCCGGTTCAGCCGCCGCGGCCGGCAGCACAGCTGGGGAGGTGGCACAGAGGACGAGGAGGGCAATGAGGAGGCCGCTGGCGCCCAGCGGGTGAGACCAGGACCGCGCCGACACTCTTGGCCACCCCCGCATGCGGCCATCCTACGCGCCACCGCCGGAGGTCGCAAGGCAACGCGAAGCGGCTCAGAGGCGGGCCGGGCGGGGTTCGGAAAGGGGCGTGAGACGGGCCGCGGGATCGCCGAGCACGACGTAGTTGCGTGCATCGTTGGCGAGCGTCCAGGCGTCGACCAGCTCGAGGTCGCTCACCGCTTCGCCACGGCCACGCTGCTCGAGGAGGAGGGAGAGGCGCATCAAGAGGGCAGCCGAGCGGCTACGGAACTCACGGCCGACCACGCCGAGCGGCGCTCCAGCGTCGAGCGCGGCCAGCGCCCGCTCGAAGGGCTGCCGCTCGATCCCGGCGAGAGGATCGCTGAACGAGGCCGTCCAGGCGCGATCGACGTGCGCGAGGAGCCCGAGGGCACCGCCTGGCCGCGACAGCAGGGCCTGCGCCAGCCGCGAGACGAAGGGGCGGGTGGCCTGCCGGCGCGCCTCCCGCGCGGCGCCGACGGCGTCGAAACAAGGGGTGCCGGCCGCGTAGCAGGCAACGAGAAAGCCAAGCCAGCCCCCCGGCGGCAGCTCGGCAGGCAGGTCCGCCGCCGTGAAGCGCTGCGCCTCGCCGACCTCGCCCCGCCCAGGCCAGCCCTGGCAGAGGAGGGAGCCCTGCAGTTCCCGCTGCAGCGGGTCCGCCGGCGGCCAGGCGAGCCCGTGCGTGGCCGCGAACCACACCCGGGGGGCCGCGGTCGGATCGGCGAGGGCAGCCGCGAGCGCCTCCCGGGTCGCCGCCTCGGCGAGGAGCGCTCGGCCGAGGAAGGTCGTCGCGAGAGGTGCCGTCAGGGCGTCGGCGAGGAGCTCCGTCACCGGCTCGCCGGCGAGCCGAGGCGCAAAGAAGAGGGCCTCGCGGCGCTGGGTGCTGGCCGTCTCGGCGGCGATCAGGTTCTGCGCATAGCGAGCATAGGCCGCGTCGTCGTCGAAGCCCAGGCGGCCGACGGCGTACTCGACGCCGAGCCCGTGCTGGAAGCTTCACGGGATCTCCGACGGATCACCGGCGAGGAGCAGGAAGTAAGGCAAGCGCTCCGGCCGCAGGCTGCCCACCGACACCCCGTGCTGCCCCAACCAGGCCTGGAAGTCGTCGCCAGGTGCAACGAGGAGCTCGCGCACCCGCGCCGCACCGAGCTGGTCGGCACGGTGGCGCAGCAGGGGCGCCAGGGCGGCCGACCGTCCAGCCGCCTGGGCTGCCGGCAGCACGAGCCCCCAGCCATCCTCCCGGGGCTCACTCCACGCCGTCGCCGACGGCGTCCCGAGCCGGCGCTGCCGCCAGCTCGGCAGCAAGGTGCCGAGGGTAGCGAGGAGGCCGCGGACGCTGTCGCCGCGGATGCGGGCGGCGAGGCGAGCGGGATCACAGGGCGGTTCGAGATAGCGGCCTTCAGGGGCCAGGATGCCGTTGAAAAAGAGCTGCCGGGGCGCCATGGCGGCGGAGGGTGCGGAGCTTCCCGTAGCGCGAGGCCGCGGCTAGCTGTCCGCGGCAGGACCACCGGGGTCGAGGGCTTGGACGATCTGGCTCACCTCGACCTCGGCACGCCGGATCTTGGCGCGCGCTACCTCGAGCAGCTGGGTGGCCCGCTGCAGCTCACGGGCGAGGCCGTCGATGTCGATCTGTTCACCCTCGATGCGGCGGAGGATCGTCTCAAGCTCGTTGAGCGCCTCGGCGAACGAAGGCTGCGGGTCTGCCGCCGCCGGGGCCTCGTCGGTCGCTGGCTTGCCGCTACGCTGGGTCATCGCGCCTCCACCCGGCTGGCCAGAAGGCCGCCGGCGGTCTGGGTGAGCAGCAGCTCGCCCTTCTTCACCGCTTCCGGCGACCGTACCACGCCGCCCCGTTCGTCGCGGGTGATCGAGAAGCCACGTTCGAGGGTGCGTTCCGGGGCGAGCTCGGCACACAGCCGCTCGAGGCCCGCCAGGTAGCCACGCGCAGCTTGCAGCTGGCCGCGGGCCGCCGTCGCCAGGCGCCGGTGCAATGTCTCGAGCTGGCGGCCGAGGCTCGTCACCCGCAGGCTCGCCACCAGGGCCCGGCGCTCCACCTGGGCTAGCCGCTGGTCCGCCCGCCGCAGCGGTTCGAGCGCCGCCCGGCGCAAGGCCTGGCCCCGCTCGCGCAGCGCCAGCTCGGCGGCGGCCACCCGCCCGACCAACAGCTCGGCGGCCTTGGTGGGGGTCTTCACCGCCGTGTGCGCCACCCGGTCGGCGATCGACTCGTCCGTCTCGTGGCCGAGACCGGTGATCACCGGCACGGCGGCATTGGCGATGGCGAGGGCGATCGCCCGGCTGTCAAAGGCTGCAAGGTCGGTGCGAGCACCGCCGCCCCGCACCAGGACGGCGCAGTCGACCCCGAGGCCAGGCAAGGCGGCGAGGGCAGAGGCCACCTCCACCTCGGCCGTCTTGCCCTGCACCGCCGTGTGCAGCAGCAGCACCTCGAAGCCGTAGCCGCTTTCGACGAGGGTGGAGAGGAAGTCGTGGTACGCCGCGCTGCCGGCCGAGGTGATGAGGGCCAGGCGCAGCGGCAGGAGCGGTAGGGCGAGCTCGCGGTTGCGCTCGAGGAGGCCGGCGGCGGCGAGCTCGGCCAGCAGCTCGCGCCGGCGGCGCTCGACGAGGCCAAGGGTGAAGACCGGGTCGACCTCGCGGATGACCAGCTGCAGCCGGCCTCCCGGCGGGTAGAAGTCGATGCCGCCGCGGCAGCGCAGCTCGACCCCTTCGTCGAGGCGTTGGCCGCTCGCCGCGAGCTGCCGCGCGATGCGCTCGTAGTCGGTGCGCCAGATCACCGCATCGAGCTTGGCCTCGATGCCGTCCCCAGCGCCCTTCTCGACCAGCTCGAGGTAGAGGTGCCCGCGCTGGCTGCGCCGCACCCGCTGCGCTTCCCCCGCCACCCAGACCGCGGGGTACGCCGCGGCCAGGAACTCCTGGAGCTCGGCACAGAGGGCCGAGACCGAGTAGGTCGGGGACGGCTCGCCTGGGATCAAGGCCCGTACGGCTCAGTGATACGAGCGCAGTTCGGCGGCGGTGGCGAGCGGGATCGACGCCGCCCACTCCATCGCCCGCTTCTCACCGAAGGTGAAGCGGTCGAGGAAGCTGCTCGCGTCGTCGCGTTCGAAGAACATCCGCCAGATGAAGGTGTGGCCGGCCGGCACGCTGAAGTAGGTGTACTGCTTGGGGCCCTTCGAGAGGTCGAAGCCAAGGTTGGTCTCGCCGTTGACGCCGACACAAGCGAGAGCGATCGCCCGCTGGGCGAGGGCGAGGGCGCGCAGGGCGTCCTCGAACTCGGCGCACTCCTCTTTCGACAGCGGCGAGTGGTAGAGGGAGATGCGCGAGGCGTCCTCCTCGGCCAGCAGGTTGTACGGGATGTCGTGCCGGTCCATCGCGTCGCGGGTCTCGCGCGTGGTGACGAAGACGTCGTCGGTGCCCACCACCTTGTAGGCGATGGCGTAGACGTCCGGCTCGAACTTGGAGAACGCCTCGGCGAGGATGCTCTCGTCCTCGGTGGTGAAGTAGTAGAGGCGGTTCATCAGACGGCGCGAGCTCATGGTCTCATTGCCCTCCGGGGCCATAGATCAACCTGCGGCGACCGCGGCGGGGTCGGCAGGCGGAGTTCTTTGGTTTCCTGCTCGAGATTGCGGAGTGTCGTGTGCGGGGTGCGAACGGGCAGACTCCGATCCGACACTGTAGAATACCCCAAAACGCGGGCCGACCATAGCCCCTTCGCGAAGACCATGACGCTCGCCACTGACGTCTCCCTCCCGCCCGCCACCCTGCCGGGAGAGGTGGAGGTTCGCCTCCCAGCCGCTCTCCTGCGGGTCTACGCCGACCGCAGCCTCGAGGACGTGCTGGCGGCGGCCCGCCGTGAGAGTGTCAGCCGCGCCGGCATCCACTGGTTGGAGCCGAACCTCTGTGCCGTGCTGCCGATCGCCGCCGATGGCTCGATCTTCGACCTCGCGGCGACCCTCGCTTGCGAGATCCTGGCCCGCAGTGACGCCGCTTTCGGCCATGACTCGTTCGACGCCAGCCGGCCCGGTTGGGGACCGCGCATCCTGATCTTCCCAGGCCGCGCGCTGGTCCGCGGCGACCGAGTCGAGCTGCTGCCCGAGCCCCTGCTGAGCGCGCTCGCCAAGGGCCCGCCCTCGCTCGCGCCCGGCAAGGTCTTCCTGACCAGCCGGGCGGTGACCCGCCTCGACCTCTCCTGGAAGCTGGCCCGCTCCGGCTTTTTCGATCCGGCGTCTGGTGCCCGTGTGCCGCTCCTGCGCCTGCTTCCAGGCGTGCCGGTGGCGCCTAGCGCCCGCAACCCGGAGCTGCTGCGCCGCCGCATGGCCTACGTGCCACGCCCGCAGCTCGACGCCCAGCTGGCGCAGGTGCACGGCAGCTTCCGCGTCCATGGGTCGCTCGGCGTCGGCAAGGGCCGCAGCGTCGCCAAGGCCCTCGGCTTCTCGCTCGCGAGCCCGGTGCCGCGAGCGACCCTGTGGGCGCAGGCCCAGACCGTGCGCCAGGGCTCGCCGCCGCTCGCTGCCCAGCTCCTCGCTCAGCTCCTGGCCCCGCGCGGAGAGAGCGGCCCGCCAGCGCTCGATGGCCTCGCCGCCCTCGGCCTCGACCCGGCGGCCTACGCCCGCAGCCCCAGCCTGCTACACCTGCCGGCGAGGGTCCCGGCGGCGATCCTCGACCCCGGGCAGGTGGGCCGCTTGCTCCCCCACTGGTTGGCGCAGCTCAGCCTCGAGCTCTCTCGCGGCGGGCGCCGCGCGCCGCTCACCGTGGTGCTCGACCAGCTCGAAGGTGCGACGGCCGCCGAGCTCGGTTTGGTCGAGGTGCTCCTCGCCGCGGCCCACAGCTCGCCCGATTTCCGCCTCGCCCTGGTGGGCCGCCCGGGTGCCGCCTGGTGCGAGCTCGGCCGCGAGCTACCCGCGATCGAGGTGCCGGCGCTCGCGGCCGCAGAGACGGAGGCCCTGGCGGATGCCGTCTTCTCGGGGTTCGACCTGCCGAGGGCGGTGCGTTCGCGGATCCTCGCCGAGGCCCAAGGCAACCCGCTGGTGATCGAGGAGTCGCTCGTCGCCCTGGCGCACGGCGATCTCATCCGGCAGGTCTACGGCAGCTTCTTCTTCAGTGGCCCCGAGGACCTCTCGTTCATCGCCTCGGACCGCCTGATCCAGCTGGTCGAAGCCGATGCCGGTCGCGCCGGCAGGATCGAACCGCTGCGCCTCCTCGCCTGTGCCGACGTACCGCTGCCGGCGAGCAGCTTGTGGGCGGCGGGGGTCGCCGACGAGACGACCGACGCTGCGGCCCCGGCGAGCTGGGCGGACGCCTACCTCGCGGCCGGCTGGCTAGCACCGCGTGATTCTCCTTGGGGGCCGGCGCTGACCATCCAATGCCCTGCCCTTGGCGCCGCCCTCGCCGCCACCATCCCGGGCGAGCAGGTGACGGCCTGGCGCCAGCGCCTCGGCACCGAGCTCGACAGCGGCTCGGCCACCGCCTGGGACCGTTACCGGCTGCTCGCCGGCACGCCGGAAGGGGTCACGGCACTCCTCGAAGCGGCCGGCCGCGTCGAGGCCAGCGAGCCGGAGCGGCTGCTCACTGCGCTGTCGGCCGAGCTCTCCCGCGGCCACGACCAGGCCCTGGAGCTGCGCCTGCTCTGGCAGCTGCTGCCGCTCGCCCGCCGTCTCGATCGCCTGCGCCAGTACCCCGCCGAGCTCAAGCGGGCGCTGGCGCTCGCCGCCCAGGACCCGCGACGACTGCTCGCCTTCGCCGGGCTCGCCGCCGAGATCGACGAGGAGGAAGGGCGCCTGCTCGAAGCCGAGGCCACCATCCGCGACGGCCTGCGGCGCGGGGCCGGCCACGATTCCCAGGCCGAGGCCGTGCTCGCCCTGCGCCTCGGCCGCCTGTTGATCCGCCAGGAACGCCCCGAGGAGGCCCGTGAGCTCCTCGAACGGGTGTACCCGGTGCTCGAGTCCCGGGGCGCCAGCGCCCTGCAGGCGAGCTGCCTTTTCTACCTCGGCAACGTGGCATCACACCAGCGCCGCCTGGAAGACGCCCGTGCCCTCCACTTACGGGGCCTGGAGATCCGGCGTGGTCTGCGCGGTGGTCGCCAGGTGGGCGCTTCGCTCTCGGCCCTCGGCCGCGTCGCCCAGCAGCTGGGGCGCTATCCCGAGGCGCTCGCCTACTATCGCGATGCCGAGCAGAGCCTCGCCGGCGACGACGGCAGCGTCGAGGCCGCGTTCGCCTTTCTCGGCCTCGGCACGGTGTTCTCTCGGTTGGGGGACTTCGCCGCCGCCGCCGCACCGCTGCGGCGTGCCCTGGCCCTGCGCGAAGCACGCGAGGAGGTGATCGGCCAGGCCATCGCCCGCCTGGCGGTCGCCGAGCACTTTCTGATGCTGGGCAGGCCCGACAACGCCCTCAAGGAGGTGCGCCGGGCGCACTTCGACCTACGCCTGCAACCCACGCTGACCACTGCGCTGGGCAACGCCGAGCGCCTGCTGGGGCAGATCCAGCTGCAGACCCAGCAGACGGCGGAGGCGGCCGAGCACTTCGCGGCCGCGGCGGAGATCCACCAAAAACTCCGAGACGCCGAGGGCCAGGTACTGGATCTGACGTTCTGGCTCGAGCAGAGCGTGGCCACCGGCGACGAGACCGAAGCACGCCGGCTCGCCTTGCGGCTCGAAGCGCTGCTGCAAGAGACGAACGGCCTCGAACGGCCGGAGATCACCGAGCTGCGCGTCTTCCAGGCCTGGCGCTGGCTCGCCCGCAGCGCGCCCGAGCGCCAGCGCGCCCTCGACCATCTGCGCAGCGCCTACCGCCAGCTCTTCCTCAAGATGACCCACCTCTCCCAGGACCAACGCCACCAGTTCCTCTTCCAGGTCCCGGACCACCAGGCGATCGTCGCGGCGGCGACGGCCGAGGGGATGTCGTTCCCCGGCCTACCCTTGCCCAAGGTCTGATCGGCCCGGCGCGCCGGGCAGGGCGGGACGCTCAGTCGGCCGTGGGCGGCATCAACCAGCCGAGCAGCAGCCCGGCGGCACAACCGCCGAGGTGAGCGGCGTTGTCGATGCCGGGGATTCTGAAGCCGAGGACGACGTTGAAGACCGCCCAGCCGCCGAGCTGCAGAAGGAGCGAGCGCCCGGCCGGCAGCAGGCGGTCGCGGCGGCGCAGCAACCAGCCGACGAGGGCCCCCAGCAGGCCGAAGATGGCACCGGAGGCGCCCGCCGAGAGCCCCGAGGGATCACTGGTGAAGACGCTGGCGAGCGAGCCGGCGAGCCCGGCGACGAAGTAGACCAGCCCCATCCGCGGCGTCCCGGCGAGGTGCTCGAACAAGGTCCCCAGCTGGAAGAGGGCCCAGCCATTGACCAGCAGGTGGACGATCCCGATGTGCAGGAAGAGGCTGGTGAAGAGCCGCCACCACTCGCCGGCACGCACCAGCGCCGGTGCGTTGGCGCCCAGGCGGACGAGCACCTCGGTGCTGGTCGAGCCGCCGCTGGCCACCTCGACGCCGAACACCACGACGATGGCGACGAGCAGCAGACGGGTGAGCGGTGCCCCGCCCCAGCTTCGGCTCACGGCTGGATGCTTCGCGCGCCGGTACGGTCGAGGAAGCCGTCGAGCTGGTGCTGCTCCGCCGCACCGAGCCGGCTGCGCTCCACGAGGTAGGTTTCTCCCGGCTGCGGCAACGGCACCTCGACGTGCGAGAAGGCCCGCTCGAGGTCCTGGCAGGCCGAGCCCAGACCGAGGATGGCAAGCGACCGGCAGGCCCCGAAGAGCTGCTGGCCGACGCGACTCTGTATCTCCACCCCGAAGGTGCGCGGCAGCTCGAGGGGAGTCACCAGGTAGCCGGACGGCGAGCGCGCGATGCGAACGCGGCCGAGCACGGCCCGGCGCTGGCGCGGTACGGTGAGGACGTCCGCGAAACGCGAGGTGGCGCCGGCAACCGTGAGGTCGGCGACCAGCTTGCCCTCGCCCTGCATCTCGAGCTGGAGGGCGAGGCCGTAGACACCGCCTTCCGCCTCGGGCCGCAGCACGATCCGGTTAGAGAGCAGCTCGAGCTGGTGCTCGGGAGAGGTGAGGGCGACGACGAACGGCCCGCTCTCGAAGGGGATGATGTCCGGCGCCAAGTGCTCGTATCGCTGGTTGAGGCTGGCGAGCTCGAAGATCCCGGGAGGATCGGCGGGGGCCGGCGCTGCCGCCAGGGCGAGAACCGCCAGGCAGGCCACGGCGGCCGCGGCACCGCCGCGGGCGAGGAGGCGATGGGCATTCCTGGTGAGCTTCACGGTCGTCGCACCTTGCATTGCATCGGGCCTCGCGGTGGCCAGGGGCGCGCGGTCGGCCCGCCGGGCTCAGCGATAGTAGCCACGGACCGTGCGGGCTTTCAACCCGGACCCCTTGACCTTGACCTCGACCTCGCGGAACTCTCCGGCACTCGTCTTGGCATTGGAGGCGAAGGCGAGGAGGTAGCGGCTGCGCAGCTCACGCTCGATCTCCGAATAGACGCCTTCGAGCTCCTCGGCCCTGTCGATGTGGAACACGCGGCCGCCCGTTTCCTCGGCTAGCGCCGCCAGCTTGCGGCGGATCCTGAGGTCGAGCTCCGAGACGTTGAGGCCGATGGCGTAGATCGCGACACCGCTGCGGCGGGCGAACTCGAGGGCCTCGGGGAAGCTGATCGAGCTCGCCGTGTCGTCACCGTCGGAAAGCAGGATGAGCGCCTTCTGGCCGCTGAGCTCCCGCGAGTAGTAGAGGCTGGTGACCAGGGCGTCGTGGAGCGCCGTGGTGCCTACCGCCTGCAGCCCTTCGATGCCCTGCGTGCAGGCGCCGACGTCATCCGTCGGGGGCATCAGCAAGGTGGGCTTGCCGGAGAAGCCCACGACGTAGCAGCGGTCCTGGCGGCCGACCACCCGCGCCAAGAAGTTCCGGCCGGCCTGCTGCGCCTCGACCAGCGAAGAGGCCATCGAGCCCGAGGTGTCGATCGCGATCCCCACCACCAAGGGGAGGTTCTCCACCTTCTCGAACTTGGCGATCGTCTGCGGCTTGCCGCCCTCGAGGATGGTGAATTCGCCCTCGCCGAGCCCCTGCACCAGGCGGCCACTGCGATCGCTCACGGTGGTGTAGAGCTCCACCAGCCGCACGTCGAGCTCCTCGACGTACTCGGGGGCGTTGAGGAAGCGCACGTCCTCCACCTGGTGGCCGTCGTCGAGCACCGCGACCGCCGAGAGGTAGGTGGTCTCCTGGCCGGCCGGCACGGCGATCGCGGTCTGCCACGGTGGCTTGTTGAGCGTCGCCACCACCTGGTCGTTGATCTTGAACTCCACGCGCACCACCGTGCGCTCGTCGGGCACCACCACCTCGGCCCGCGCCAGCACCTGGCCCACGGTCTTCACCCCGGCCGGCGGCTCGACGAGACTCACCCGGAAGGCGCCGCGCGGCTGGTTGAGCACCACCTCATCGGCGGCCACCAGCTCATCGGCATCGTCGTAACCCTCGGCGCGCACGATCTGCTCGGTGGGGAAGGTGGCGAGCCGCAGCTCGGCCTCCCACGGCGGCTGCTGGCGCGTCTGCTGCGGTTTGCCGTCGACCAGGAACACCACCTTCCTGATCCGCGACCCGGTCACCAGCGCCTGGGCCCGCCAGAGACCGAGGTTCACCTGGCCTTCGAGGGGAGGCGCCAGGAGCAGGGCGTCCCGCGCCTCGACGGCCGCCTCGCGCGCCAGCTGCTGGCCGAGCTGCACGCTGACCGCTGTCGCCAGCTCGCGGTCCCCTTCCTGCGGTTCGTCCGGGACCCGGAAGGCCTTGGCGACCCAGGCCTCGGCGCGCGAGACCTCGTCGGTGATCTTCAGGCGGACCACGAAGCCGGCGCCAGGGCGCAGCGCCTGGTCGAGGGCGAGGCTCAGCCGACCGCCGGGCTCGACCGGCGCCGTCTCGAAGCGGGCTCGCGTCTCACCGAAGATCTGCCTGTCCTCGCTTTCGAGCACGCCTTCGACGAGCACCTCGATCTTGCCCTCGAAGGAGGCTTCGAGCGGCGGCGCAGCCGGCAGTTTGATCAGCACCCGGGTCGCCATCATCTGGCCGCGGACGTCCGGGAAGAGCAGGGTAAGCGGCTCCACCTGGAGCACCGGCGGGGGCGTCGTCGCCGGCTCGGCCAGCGCCTCACGCACCCAGCGGCCGAGGTCGGCCGGCGGGGCGAGGAAGGACTCGATGGCGGGGGCGGTGGGCCGGCCGCGCAAGAAGCCGAAGAGGCCCTCCACCCCGGTCGCCTTCTCGATCAGCCGGGTCTCCGGGCAGGCCGTCTGGTCGAACGGCGGGCTCGAGATCAGGTTGCGCAGCTCCTCGTACTGCTGCAGCAGGTACTCCATCTCCGAGCGGTAAAGGACGCGCTTGCTGTCGAAGGGCTGCCAGAGCTGGAAGGGGCTGCCTGGGTGGGCGCGGTAGAGCACGATCTTCGGCGCCTCCGGCCAGTCGACCTTGCGGCTGAAGAAGCGGCGCTTGCCGTCCTCTTGGGTGGCGCTCGCCGAGGTCTGCAGCGTGCTGACCGCTCGCCCGCCGGCCAGCGAGCCCGGCGCGTAGCTCCACACCTCGAGGTCCTTGTAGGTCATCCCGCAGTCGATCGGCTGGCGGTCGAGGGGGCGCCCGGCGAGGAAATAGAGCCGGTAGCGGACGTCGGCCGGCGAGACGAAGAGGGCTCGGGCCTCGGCGGTGCGGCGGGCGAGCGCCTCGGAGAGCTCGTTGCCCGGGGTCTCGGGGAAGGGGTCGCGCGCCAGGAAGGCGGCGATCCAGGCTGCCCTCTCCTCGGCCTTCATCGCCAGCAGGGCCTCGCGCTCGGCGTTCGTCAGCAGCCAGCCAGGGCCGTCCTGGAGGAAGGCGCGCTCCTCCTCGGGCCAGCCGAGCGGATCGCTCGCGCCCCCGGCCGCAGCGGTCAACAAGGCAGTGCCGAGGCCAAGGCCGAGCACCAGGCCCACACGTCGTCCGGCAAGGATCCGCATGGGCCGGCCTCGTTGCACGGCAGGTGCCAGCCGACGGAATGCCATATGCTTCGCGGGTCTCGTTCCACTACCGAGAGTCAGAACGATGCCCACCCGCCGCAACCAAGCCATCCGTACCTGGGAAGCCGGTGACCAGGTGCAGGGCTTCGCCTTGCTGACTCGCAAGGAGACGCGGACGGACCGCACGGGCAAGGCCTACCTCGACCTCGAGCTGGCCGACAGGAGCGGCAGCATCGCCGGCAAGGTGTGGGGGGACAACCCGCTCGTCGAGGGCCGCTTCGAGGCCGGCGATTTCGTGGCCTTTCGCGGCACCGTCAAGCTCTACCGCGAGGCCCTCCAGCTCACTCTCGACGACTGTAGGGTAGCGGCCGAGGAGGACCGGCGCTATGGCTTCGACGAAGCCGAGCTGATCCCGTCCACCAAGGAGGACATCGGCGATCTCTGGTACCGGCTGACCGACCTCTACGAGACCGCCGTCGAGCGTCCCGTGCTGCGCCGGCTGGCCGCCGAGACCCTGGCCCATTGGGGCGGCGCGCTGCGCGAGCATCCGGCGGCCAAGGCCATGCACCACGCCTACCGTGGCGGCCTGCTCGAGCACGTGGTGTCGATGGCGGAGCTCGCGGTGAAGGTCTGCGACCACTACCGCGACCTCGACCGCGACCTCATCCTGCTCGGCGTGCTCTTTCACGACCTGGGGAAGATTCGCGAGCTCGGCGTGATGCCGTCGTCGGACTACACGCTCGAAGGCCGCCTGGTGGGGCACGTGGTGATCGGCCGTGATCTGCTGCTCGAGCGCTGCGCCGCGATCGCAGACTTCCCCGCTGATCTACGCCTCCAGCTCGAGCACCTGGTGCTCTCCCACCAGGGCAAGCGGGAGTTCGCTGCCGCCGTCGAGCCGATGACCGCCGAGGCCCTCGCCCTCCACTTCATCGACGACCTCGACGCCAAGCTCAATCAGATCCGCCTGGCCCGTGACCAGGGGGCCGGCCTGCAGTTCATCAAGGGCCTGGGGCGCTACGTGTACCTCGACCCAGTCGGCGGCGAGGAGAGCAACGGCTCACCGGCCCCCGAGCCCGGCGAAGAGCCGGCACCTCCCCGTCGCGAAGGCCCGCAGCCGGCTCTCTTCTGACGCCGGAGGTGGGCCTCAGTCGCCGAGGTCGAGGGCGTTCGGGTTGGCGGTGGCGGCGGAGACCAGCAGGCCGTCCTCGAAGCGCAGCGTCTCGGGGGCAGCGCCCCCAACCCCGGACTTGACGCCGAAGAAACCGAACTCGATCCCCCGAGTGTGCAGGGTCCAGGTCTCGATCTCCTTGCCCTCCTCGGACTTCTTCTCCACCCGCACCGGCATCCCCACGACGAAGAAGGCCTGGCGCTTGGTCATCCCGTTGAGGAGGAGCCGGTTGCCGATCGCCTGGCGGATCTCGGCCGGCCACTCCGGGTGCTCCTCCTGGAGCGGCTGCCGGGAGAAGGCCAGCTCGAAGGCCCGCTGAAAGTCCTGGAGCGACTGGATCCCGACGAAGAGCAGAACGGTGTCGTGATCATCGGCCGGCCCGACACCCTCGAGCTCGACCTCGACGGTACCTTCCTCCTCCTCCCAGTCCAGCTCGTCGAGTTTCACCGGGTCGTTGATGCGCACCGACCACACGGTGCTCTGGGCGTGGAACCAGCCGAAGGAGGCCCCATCCTGAGTCTGGGTGTTCACCGAGGTCGGTGAGATCTCGACGAGCGGTGACTGGTAGACGCCGTAGGGGTGCCGGCCCTGGGTGCACGGGGCATCGACGCGCAGGTAGAGCGTCGACGAGAACATCTGCTTGGCGGCCTTCTTGTCCTGACGGCTGATCCCCGCCGTCGCCGGCGCCGCCAGGCCCAGAATCAAGACGCCGGCCACGATGAGGCGGTCCCTTCCCTTCATCATCTCCATGCCTCCTCGGTCGAGGAACCAGGCCCCCACCGCCGAGACGGCGGCAGGGTGCCGAGGTCCAGCGATCTCAAACGCGAGGACGGCGGAGAGAGGGGGTCAAGCGCGTCGCACACCGCGCGTTCGCGCAGCTGCGCAAGGCCGCTTTAGTAGCTGATGTCACCGCAGCGCATGCACGACGGCGGGCACCAGGTGCCGCCGGAGCACTCTTCGCCACCTCCAGTACCGCCACCGGTACCACCGCCGCCGGCAGCCCCCCCTTCGCAGCTACAGCTCGGCAGCGTGAAGACGCTGCCACAGTTGCAGCAGGCGTAGCTTCCAGCGCTGCAACTTACCGAGCAGCCCGTGTTTCCACACGTGACGCTGCAAGACGTCGAACCAGTGCCCCCCGACGAGCATGTCCGGCGCTCGACGAGCTCACTCGGTTCCTGCCAGATCGCCGACAGGGGTTCCGACCACGTGCCCCGCGCGCTCGAGAGGCCAAAGCCGGTGTAGGTGAGGATTCGCCTCCGGCCAGCCTGTGCGGCCTCCCGACGGTCGCGTTGGGCATCGTCGGTGCCGAGGAGAGAGAAGAGGACGACGAGGTCGCCCGTCGCCGAGCCAATGCGTGCACCATTCTCCCGCACCTCGACCCAAGCACGGTCGAGCTCCAAAGGAAGCTCCTGAGGGATGCGACCATAGGCTTCGAGGAGGATCACTTGGTCGTAGATGCCGTCCGGCTCCTCTCCTGGGGTCGACACGTCGACTCCCGCGACGATTCCCCAGCCGCGGACCACGTCAACCTTGACCCGACCAAAGTAGGACTCCGACCGCTCCACAGCGTGAACTGCAGGAACCGAGGCTGCTGCTAGTGCTGCCGCCAAGACCAGTGTTCTACGCATCCCGACAGAACCTTTCTTTGCGCGACAAAATCGATAAACGGCTCTATCTTGGCGAACAGTGTCACTGACAACGAGGAGGTGTCAAGATCTATCGATAAAGCGACGAGTCGAAACTTCCTGTCAGCGAGTGCGCCCGACGCTACGGGTAGTAGCCGCGCATCGCCTTGACCTCGAGCCCACGGCCTTCGACCTTGAGCTCGACCCTGCGGAAAGCGCGGTCCTTGCGGACGTTCTTCGACTGATAGGCGACGAGGTACTGCGAGCGCAGCTCGTCTTCGATGCGGGCGTAGGCGGTGGCGAGCTCCGCCGTCGAGCTCAGGAAGTAGCTGCGGCCGCCCGTCTCGTCGGCCAGGCGGGTGAGGGCGCGGCGGGCCTCGGGGTCCTTCTTGTCGACGCCGACCGAGACCGTGTAGATGGTGATCCCGGCGCGGCGGGCGTAGTCGAGGGCCTCTTCGAAGCCGAAGCGGCTGGCCTCGTCCTTGCCGTCCGAGATGACGACCAGCGCCCGCTGGCCCGAGACGCCCGTGAAGTAGAAGAGGCCATAGATCAGGCTGTCGTAGAGCGCCGTGCCACGCTCGGCCTTGAGCCCGGCGAGGCCGGCGGTGAAGGCGGCGAGGTCTTTGGTGAACGGCACCGCCAGGTAGGGGCGATCGTTGAAAGTGAGGAGAGCGACGCGGTCCTGGGGCCGGATCGACTGCTGGAAGAACTCCAATGCCGCCTCGCGCGAGGGCTCCAGCCGCTCCTGCATCGAGGCCGAGGTGTCGAGCAGCAGGGCGGCATGGATGGGCCGGTCGGCGATCGCCTCGAAACGGCTGATCTCCTGCTCCTCGCCGTCCTCCTCCACCCGGAAGCGCTCGCGGCCGAGGCCTTCGACCGGCCTGCCGTCGCCATCGAGCACCGAAGCGTAGAGCTCGACCAAGTTGACGGCGAGCTGCTCACCGAAGTCGGGGGCGTTGACGAAGACCACGTCCTCGGCCGTGCTGCCGTCGGTCAGGGTGGCAACGGCCCGCACGTAGGTCAGCGCTCCGCCCTCCTCGCCGAGGCCAGGCGGCAGCACGAGCGGCTGCACGTAGGGCGGCTGGTAGAGAGTGGCGAGGAGGTCCTCGTTGAGGTAGATCTCGACCTTGGCCAGCGTGTCCCCCTTCGGCACCTCGACCTCCGCCCGGGCACGCAGGCTCTGGCGGTGCTTGCTGCCGCGGCGAGGTTCGACGAGGCGGACCCGGAAGCGGCTGCCGCTGACGTTGACCAGCAGCTCGTCGCTCGCCACCTCGGCGCCGTCCGCCGCGTAGCCGCGCACCGCGAGCGTGTGGGTGCGGGGAAAGTCGCCCAGGTCGAGCTCGACAGAGAACGGTGGTCGCGTCTTGGTGAGCACCTCCTCGCCGTCGAGGACGAAGCGCACCCGCGCCACCTGGCTGCCGGTGACCAGGGTGTCGAAGCGCACCAGCCCGGCCAGTAGATCGCCCATCGGCGGCACCAGCTTGAGCGAGCTCTCGCCCCTGGCGAGCGCCGCGTTGGTCTCCGCCAGCACCGTGGCGAGGCGCGGGTCGAGCGGCGGCGGCAGCTCCTTCTCGGTGATCCGCGGCACCTCGATCTCGCGCTCCACCCGGAAGAAGCGCCCGCTCGCCAGGTTCTCGATCTTGAGGATCAACCGGTACGGCCCGCCGGGGCGCAGGTAACGCTGGAAAATCAGGGGGAAGGCCGGCGCTTCGCCAACGGCCAGCGGCCGCGCCGACTCGGCCGACGGGAAGTCGAACTTGTAGCGAAAGGAATCGAACAGCGCCGGCCCGCTCAGCACCTCACCGGTGAGCAGGAAGTGGAACGAGCGTTGGCCGGCAAGCTCCGCCGGCGCCACCGCCGCGAGCGGGATCTCGACCAGCCCCTCAAGGGCCGTGCGGTTCTGGTACCAGCCGGGATAGCCGAGGTGGAGCTGAGCGGCGAAGAGCTCGGCCGCTTCTGGCAAGTCCGTCGAGTAGGAGTTGAAGGTCGCCACCCACTCGCTGTTGGCGACCGGCGGCGGGTGGAGGGTGCGCTCGAGGATGGCCTGGTAGCCGATGATTCCCTCGCCGTCGATCCAGCGCATGGCGGCACGCAGGTACTCCGAGTCCTCCGGGCGGCACGCCGCCTCCTTGTCGAAGGTCACCAGCTGCTCGCGCCCGAAGCTCGAGTGCCAGAGCTTGAAGGGGCCGGAGCCACCCGGCTGGTAGAAGATCAGGGCGAAGGCCGAGCGGTAGGCGTCGCTGCCGTAGGGGTAGAACCAGAGGTCGAGGGGCCAGAAGCTCGACCGGCAGCGGACGGCGCGGCTGACCAGCGGCGGTCCATTGAGCAGCAGGGCCCGGGCTCGCTCGTCGTCGAGGCGACGGAAGCGCGACCGCGCCTCCTTGACCCGCTCCGTCCAGCGCTCCTTGAGCTCGTTGCGGCCGGTGTCCGGGTAGGGGTCGCGCTCGCGCCAGAAGCGGTCGATGAAGGCATCGCGCTGATAGTCCTTGCCGAGAGCGAGGAAGGCCTGCCGCTCGTCGTCGCGGATCAGCACGGCCACCTCCTCCAGCCATTGCCGGTACTGGGCCGGCAGCGCAGCCTCGGTGGCAGCCATCGTGGTGCCGTCGGCGCTCACCGCCGGTGACGCGGCTGCTGCCGCCACGCCCGGGGCCAGGGCCAGGGAAACGGCGAGCCAGGCGCTCGCCAAGCGGCCGCCTCGCTGCCTCACGGGTAGTAGCCCCGCAGGGTCTTCGCCTCCAGCTCGCCGCGGTCGAGCTTGACCTCGATGGTGCGGAAGGCGCCCGTTACCGCCGTGTTGGTCGACTGGTAGGCGATCAGGTACTGCGCGCGCAGCTCCTCCTCGATCGTGCGGTAGATCGCCGGCAGCTCGCCGACGCTGTCCACGAAAATGCTGCGGCCGCCCGTCTCGTCGGCCAGCTGGCTGAGCTTGCGGCGCGCCTCTCCCTTCGGCAGATCGAGGCCCACGGCGTAGACCGTGACGCCGGCCCGGCGGGCGTATTCCAGGGCGTCCTCGTAGCGGAACTTGCTCGACTCGTCCTTGCCGTCCGAGAGCACCAGCATGGCGCGCTGGCCCTTGATGCCGTTGAAGTAGTAGAGACCATAGATCAAACTGTCGTAGAGCGCCGTGCCGCGCTCCGCCTTGAGCCCGGCGAGCCCTCCGGCCAGCACGTGGAGGTCGTTGGTCATCTTCGCCACTAGGTTGGGCCGGTCGTTGAAGGTGATCACCGCCGCGCGGTCCTTGGGGGTGAGCACCTGCTGCAGGAAGGCCATGGCAGCGTCGCGGGCCGCCGGCAGCCGGCCCTCCATCGAGGCCGAGACGTCGAGCAGGACGGCGAGGTGCAACGGCAGGTCCCGCACCTGCTCGAAGCGCCGGATCTCCTGGGCCACGCCGTCCTCCAATACCCGGAAGCTCGGCTCGGCGAGGCCGAGGACAGGCTTGCCCTGGCGGTCCACCACGGTGGTGAAGAGCTCGACGTATTGGACCTTGATCTCGTCGGGGGCGTCCGGCAGGTTGACGAACACGAGGTCCTGCGTGGAGCTGCCGTCCGGCAGGTAGGCCACCGCCTGTACGTAGGCCAGGGGCTCGTCCTTGGGCAGCACGATCGGCTGCTCGTAAGGCTCCTGGAAGAGGGTCGCCACCCGCGTCTCGTTCAAGAACAGCTCGACCCGTTCGATCACCTGGCCGTCGGGCGGCGTCGCTTCGACCCGCGCCAGCAGGCTGCCGTCGTAGTGGGCGCCCCGCCGCGGCTCGACGAGCCGCACGCTGAAGCGATGCGAGCTGGCGTTGAGCAACAGCTGGTCGGAGGCGAGGGCACGCCCGGTACGGTCGTAGGCCACCGCTTCGAGGGTGCGGGTGCGCGGCAGGCTGCCGAGGTCGAGCTCCACGGAGTACGGCGGCTGTTTCTTGGTGAGGATGTCGCGCCCGTCGAGGCTGAAGGTCACCCGATCGATGCCGGAACCACCCACCAGGGTGTCGATGCGCCGCATCCCCGCGAGAAGCTCACCACCCGGTGGGATCAGCTTCAAGCTCACCTCGCTGGTGGCGAGGAAGGCGTTCGCCTCGGCGAGGAGCTTCGCCGTCTCGGGGTTGGGAGGCGGTGGCGGTGCCTCGGTCAGCTCGGGAACGCGCAGGCCCTGCTCCAGGCGGCAGAGCTTGCCGCTGTTGAGGTCCTCCAGCTTGAGCACCAGCCGGTAGGCCCCAGGGCGCAGGTAGCGCTGGAAAACGAGCGGCAGAGCGTCGCCCGCCACCTCCGAGGCCGGTTGGTCGAACTTGTAGCGGAAGCTGTCGAAGAGCGTGTCGTCGGCCAGCACCTCGCCGGTGAGCACCACGTTGTAGGCGCGGAAGTCGGCGAGCTCGGCCCGCCCCAGCTCGGCGAGCGGCACGCTGACCACGCCCTGGAGCACCGTGCGGTTCTGGCGCCGCCCCGGGAAGCTCACCCCGAGCTCGGCCGGGAAGGTGGCGGCGCCGGGGTCGAGCTGCGTCGAGTAGGCGTTGAACGTCGCCACCCACTCACCCTTCGGCGGCTCAGGACGGGACTGCACCTGGCCCAGCACCTCCTCGAACTCGAAGGGGCCCTGGTTAAGCAGGTGGGCGAAGACGGCCGCCACCTCGTCGCCCCGGAAGCAGGTGTTGGCGATCTGACGCACCAGCTGCTGGGGCGGCACGTTGAAGATCCCGGCTGCTTGCTGGAAAAGCTCCGTCAGCCCCTCGGCAGGGTGCCAGATGCGGAACGGTCCGCCACCTCCCCGCTTGTAGAAGACCAGGAAGAAGTCGAAACGCGCCCGGTCGCTGCCGGGGTAGAACCAGATCTGCGTCGGCCACAGCAGCTGCGAGCACTCCACCTTGCGCTCATCGGCGGGCGCGCCGTTGAGCAGGAAGACCTGCGCCATCTCGTCGTGCAGATCGCTGAAGCGCTGCCGGGCCTCTTCGAGGCGGCTCTGCCAGCGGTCGCGCAGCTCGTTGCGGGCGGTATCGGGGTAGGGATCCCGCGCCTTCCAGAACTGTTCGATGAAGGCGTCGCGGTGGTAGTCCTCCTTGAGCTCGAGGAAGGCGTCGCGCTCCTCTGCGGAGATCAGCACCGCGACGTCGGCCAGCCATTGCTGGTACTTGGCCGGCAGGGTGGCGATCTGAGCCTCGATCTCTTTGGCCTTGCGCTTGGCGGCCGGCAGGGGCGCGGGCAGGGCGACGAGGGCGAGGAGGAGGCCCAGAAGGAGCCTGGGCAGCAGGCGGCGCAGGGCGGCGGGGCGGCGGGCTCTTGGCACGGGATCGGGTCCGCTGGCTCTGGCTCGGTCGGTACGTCTACTCGCTGTACGGACCGCAACCGCCGCCGGCCCGCTTCACCCGCTGGCCGTGATGCAAGCCGCAGGCCTCGGCGGCCGCGCCGACACCGGCAGCGCGCGGCGGGCCCCGAGGGCCGGGGTAGACTACACCCGGCCCAGGCGCCGGGAACCGCCATGATCTACCTCGACAACAACGCCACCACGCCGCTCGATCCGCGGGTTGGGGCCGCGATGCTGCCCTGGCTCGGTGAACGCCACGGCAACCCCTCGTCGATCCATGCCTATGGCCGCGCGGCCCGCGAAGCGGTCGAGGCGGCACGCAGCGAGGTCGCCGCCCTCCTCGAGGCACAGCCGCCGGAGATCGTCTTCACCGCCTCGGGCACCGAGGCCAACAACGCGGTCCTGGCGACTCTCACCGCCCGGCCTGGCGGCCACGTGGTGATCTCGTCCTTCGAGCACCCGTCGATCCGCGAAGCTGCCCAGCGCCTGGCGACCGCCGGCATCGAGGTCACGCGAGTGTCCCCCCGGCAGGACGGCTGCGTTGCCGTCGCCGACGTTGAGGCCGCGCTGCGGCCCGACACGCGGCTGGTCGCCCTGATGCTCGCCAACAACGAGCTCGGCACCCTGCAGCCGGTGGCCGCCGTCGCCGCTCGCTGCCGGCCGCTGGGAATCCCCGTGCTCACCGATGCCGTGCAGGCCGCCGGCAAGGTCGCCGTCTCGGTCCGCGCGCTGGACGTCGACTACCTGA
This sequence comes from uncultured Thermoanaerobaculia bacterium, assembly GCA_964420075.1. Taxonomy (GTDB): domain Bacteria; phylum Acidobacteriota; class Thermoanaerobaculia; order Multivoradales; family SZUA-115; genus CAYQRE01. Next base: position 109,559 of record CAYQRE010000014.1, read on the forward strand.
CGATCGGCGCCCACAAGTTCCATGGCCCCTTGGGCGCCGCCGCCCTCTGGGTACGCAAGGGCGCCCCTCTCGAGAGCCTCTTGGTGGGGGGCGGCCAGGAGCGGCGCCGGCGGGCGAGCACCGAGAACGTGCCGGCGATCGTCGGCTTCGGCACGGCGGCGGCATTCGCCGCGAGCGAGCTGGCCGCCCGCACCGCCAGCCTCGCTGCCCTCCGCGACCGCCTGGAGGCCGGCCTGGCGGCCATCCCGGACGCTCGCGTCCATTGCGGCGGCTCGCCGCGACTGCCCAACACCACCCACGCCGCCTTCCTCGGCCTCGAAGCCGAGGCCCTGCTGATCCGGCTGGATCTCGCCGGCGCCGCCGTCTCGACCGGCTCGGCCTGCTCGTCGGGGGTGGTCGAGCCGAGCCCGACGCTGCTGGCCCTCGGCCTGCCGCCGAGTGAGGCCCTCGCCTCGCTGCGGATCAGCGTCGGGCTGTCTAACACCACGGAGGAGATCGACCGCTTCCTCGCCATCCTCGCGCGCGAGGTGGCCGCCCTGCGCCAGGTGCACCCCCTCCACCATGACTGAGAGCACGAGCTGCCCGCTCTTGACCGCCGAGCCGCAGCCCACGCCGGAGGCGCCGAGGGCCGGGCTCACCGCGGTCGCCATGAGCGGCGGTCTCGACTCGTCCGTCGTCGCCTACTTGCTGGCCAGCCGCGGCGAACCCGTGGTGGGGCTCTCGATGCTCCTCTGGGACCAGGCGAGCGAGGCCGGCCACGGCCGCTGCTGCGGCGCCCTCGACCTGGGCGACGCCCGCCGGGTGGCCGCGCAAGCAGGGGTGCCTCACTACACCCTGAGGATGGACCGCGAGTTTCGCGCCAAGGTGGTCGATCCCTTCGTGGACGACTACCTCGCCGGCCGCACGCCCAGCCCCTGCGTGCGCTGCAACACCTGGCTCAAGTTCGACCTCCTGCTGGCCCGCGCCCGCGCTTTCGGCGCCGAGCGGGTGGCGACGGGCCACTACGCCCGCATCCTGCCCGGCCCCGAAGGCCTTGAGCTGCACACTGCCCTCGACGCCGAGAAGGACCAGTCCTACTACCTCTTCGAGCTCAACCAGGAGCAGCTCGCCGCCACTCGCTTCCCTCTCGGTGAGCTCAGCAAACGGCAGGTCCGCGCCCTCGCCCGAGAGGCCGGCCTAGTGGTGGCCGAGAAGGGCGAGTCGATGGAGATCTGCTTCGTCCGCGGCGGCGTGCGCGACTTCGTGGAAAGCGCGGTCGCGGCGCGACCCGAGCGCTTCCCGACTGCCGGTGCCGCGGCGGCGACGCTCGTCTCGGCGACGGGCGAGGAAGTCGGCCAGGGCACCGCGCCCTACTACCGCTACACCGTCGGGCAGCGGCGAGGCCTGGGATTCGCCGGCGGCGAGCGGCTCTACGTGCTGGGGATCGACGCCGCTGCCAACCGCGTCGCGATCGGCCCGGAGACCGAGCTCTACGCCCCGGGCCTCGCGGGCCAGGGCCTGCACTGGATCAACCCAGGGGAGCGCTTCCGCGGAACGCAAGGCGCCGTGCAGGCGACGGTGCGCATCCGCTCCCGCCACGCCGGTGCCACGGCGACCATCCGCGAGACCGCTGACGGGCGCTGCGAGGTGCGTTTCGAGACACCGCAGCGGGGGATCGCCCCCGGGCAGGCCGCGGTCTTCTACCGCGGCTCCCAGGTTCTTGGCGGCTGCTGGATCGACACCGCGCTGGCGCCCTAGCCTGCTGCGCCGGTCGCCGTCGCACCGGCCACCACGAGCACCAGCTCACCCTTGATCGCCGGCCGTTCGGCGAGGCGGGCCTGCAGCTCGCCAAGCGTGCCGCGCAAGGTCTCCTCGTGGAGCTTGGTGAGCTCGCGCGACAGGCTTGCCGTGCGGTCCCCGAGCTCGCGGCGAGCGTCTTCCAGGCTCGCCAGGACGCGATGGGGCGACTCGTAGACGACCAACGTGTGGGGCAGCGTCGCCAACCCACGGTAGAAGGTGCGCCGCCTGCCGCTCTTCGGCGGCGGGAAGCCGGCGAAGGTGAACGGATAGGGTGGCAGGCCGGAGACCACGAGCGCGGCGAGCAGTGCCGACGGCCCCGGCACGGCCTCCACTCGGAGCCCCTGGCGCGCCGCCTCGCGAATCAGCACGAAGCCGGGATCGGAGAGGAGCGGTGTGCCGGCATCGCTCACTAAGGCCACCTTGCTCCCCGCCGCGATGGCGGCGAGCAAACCCGGCAGGCGCTCCCGCTCGTTGTGCTCATGGAGCGAGACGAGCTGCTTCTTGTGCCCCAGGCCGGCGAGCAGGCGACCCGTGACCCGGGTGTCCTCGCAGGCGACGAGGTCGGCCGCCGCGAGGGTCGCCACGGCACGCGAGGAAAGGTCCCCCAAGTTACCGATCGGCGTCGAGACGACGGTGAGAAGGCCCTCGCTGCCGCCCATGGTCTCCCCAACGGCGGTGCTAGCATCGCTCGCGATGCGTGCCGTGCCGCGAGCCGCCCCGCGCTTCTTCTGTGCGCTCATCGTAATCCTCGTCTCTGTCCGTGCCGCCCGCGGCGAGGCCACGCCCGCTGCCGGCTCGCTCGTACTCTACGACCGCGTCGTGGCCGTGGTGGACGATGATCCCATCCTCGCCTCGGACATCGACCGCGCGCTCGCCCTGGGGCTCGGCCCGCAGGCCGAGGGCGGCGAGAGCCGCTCAGCGCTGCGCCGCCGCGTCCTCGACGCCCTGATCGACGAGAAGCTCCGCTACCACGAGGTGGAGCGCGTGGGGCTCGGCCAAGTCGGGGTGAGCGAGATCGAGTCCCAGGTGGAGAGGATCCGCAGCAGCTTCGCCACCGAGGCGGACTTCCAGCGCCAGCTGGCCGCCCTGCAATTGAGCGAGGAGGCCCTCGGAGTGCTCGTTGCCCGCCAGCTCGCCGTCCTCGCCTACGTCGACGAGCGGTTGGGAGCGCGCATCTTCGTCAGCCTGGACGACATCCGCGCCTACTACGACGGCGAGCTGGGGCCGGCCCTGCGGGCACGCGGTCAGCCGGTGCCACCCCTCGAAGAGGTGCGCGAGACCATCCGCAGCCTGCTGCGCTCCCGGCAGCTCAACGTCGAGCTCGAGCGCTGGAGCAGCGAGCTGCAGCGCAAGGCGGACATCATCGACCTGCTCGACAGCGACCACTCCCAGCTGCCGCCCCTGGTCGAGACCCTGACCACCGCGCCCGCCCCGCCGTAGCGGCTCGCCGCCGCGCTCGCCCCTTCAGGGACTCGCGCGGGCGTAGATGTCGCGGTACTGCGCCTCGCTCGACAGCACCTTGACGACGTAGGCCCGGGTCTGGCGGAAACCGACCTTCGAGAGGTACTCGGCGGGATCGCGTGTGAAGCAGTAGGACTGCCAAAGCCGCGCCTGGTCCTCACCGGCGTTGTAGGCCGCCACCATCGCCGGCGCGAAGCCGCCGAAGTCCTCCCCGAGCTGGGCCAGGTAGGCGGCGCCAAGAGCCAGGGAGACCTCCGGACGGTAGAGGTCATTGGCCGCGATCTCGTTCTTGCCGATGCGGGCTGCGAAGCGTCGGGCGGTGGGCTGGGTGAACTGCGTGAGGCCGCGCGCCGAGGCGTTGGAGAGCGCTTGCGGATCGAAGCGACTCTCCTCGCGGACGATCGCCGCGAGCAGCCACGGTTCGACCTGGTGCGTACCCGCGGCGGCGAGCAGCTGCTCGCGGAAGCCCAGCGGGTAGAGCAGCTCGCGGAAGTGCACGGGGAGCAGGCGATCGGGCACCTCGGGGGGCCGTTGGCGGTCGATCACCTCGGCGAGGAGCAGGGCCTGCTGCAGCTCGCCGACGGCTTTCAGGCGCAGGGCGGCCGTGTAGGCGAGCATCGGCGTGCTGGGCGGGAAAAAGCGCGCCACGGCGGGCGCTCCCTCCTGCCACAGGCCGAGGCCGAGCAGGCGCTCCTCCGGCTGGTTGAGTGGCCGTTGCCAGAGCACCCAATCTTCGATCGGGACCGGGGCGAGGCGCAGGAAGGTCGCGGCGCGGGGATCGCGGGCGAGACGCAGCGCCAGGGCCGCCACCACCTGCGCCGAGCGCGGCGAGCCGTCGCCCAGCAGCAGCCAGGCCGATCGCAGATCGTCGGGGCGGCCGCTCGCCGCCAAGCGCCTCGCTTGCTCGCGGGCCACGCTTTCCAGGGATGGGCTGTGCAGCCGCTCGCGCGCAGCCAGGGCGAAAGGATGGAAGTCGTTGGCCCGCAGCGCGTCGAGGTAGTGCCCGACCGCGGCAGGGCCGTCGCCGGTGATCTCGGCGCGGCGGCCGCGCCAGTAGCTGAGCTCGCTCGCGGCGACGGCGTCGAAGCCCGCGGCCTGGTCGAGCCAAGTCTCGGCACGATCGCCGCGCCCTTGGGCGAGGTCCGAAGCGGCGAGGAAGAGGGCCGCCCGGCCGGCCATGTCGCGGGCGTGGCGCGCCGAGGTCAGCAGCTGAAAGAGGCTGAGCGCCGTCGCCTCGGAGCCAAGCCGCCACTCGAGACGCAGGGCGGAGAGCAGGCCGAGCCCTCCCCACTCGCCCCGCGGATCGGCCATGTAGGTGCGGCGAAAGGTCGCCGAGGCTGCCGACCAGTCGTTGACGAGCTCGAGGCTGCGGGCCTGTTGGTAGAGCGCGTCGGCGCGCCGCTCGGGCGTCGGCATCCGCCCGGCGAGGTCGCCGAAGCGCGCCGCAGCGTCCCGGTAGCGGCCCAGCCAGTACTCGTTGCGGGCGCGCGCGTAGAGGGCGTCGATCTCGAGGGCGCTCTTGCCGCTGGTGAGCGGGACGCGGTCGAGCACGGCGTTCGAGCGCTCGAAGTCCCGGTGCTGGTTGAGGGCGAGCCCGACCTCGAGATCGAGCTCGCGGTCAGGCTGCGCCAGCAAGTGCGCCGCCGCCAGCTCGGCGGCCTCGAGCGCCGGCTCGTCGCCGCGATCCTCGCGCAGCAGCGCCAGGATGCCCTGACGGGCCCGCTGGGCGTCGCCCTGGCGCAGCGCACACAGGGCGCGGGCCACCCGGACCTGGCGGCGGGCCGCCCTTGCCAGGTTCTGCTCGGTGATCCCACCCAGCAGCCTGCAGTCGCCACCCTGGGCGAGCGAGCGGGTGAGCAGTCGCGTCGCTTCCAGCAACTGGGGAAAGCCACCGCCGGCCACCACCCGGGCGACGAGGCCAGCCGCCGTCTCGGGGTGGCCGCGGCGCTCCTGCTCGAGGGCCATGCGGTAGAAGCTGTAGGCGGCGAGCGGCGGGGTGTCGGTGATCGCCCGCAGCAGCGCCTGGTTGACGGCATCCTGGCGGCCGGTCGTTTCGAGGAGGCGAGCGCGCAGATAGGAGAGGCCCAGCTCGCGGGCTTGCTCGGGCTGCTCGCTGAGCAGGCGGTCCACCTCGCGCAAGGCGACCTCCGCGTTGCCCTCGAGCTGGCTGCGGACGAGCTGGAGACGGAGATCGTCGGCGCGGACGGCAGGGGTCGCCGCCAGCGCCACGGCGACGAGGAGAACCAGGTGAGTGAGCGCACCTTCCACCGCGTTTGCCGCCCGGCGAGGCGGCGCTGCATCGAAGCGGGAAGGGCAGGCTGCGTGGCTCAAGACGTTACGCGGGATCGTGGGTCTACCTCAGCTGGTGCTCGCCGTGCGCTCGACGCGCCCCCCGAGCCGATGCAATTTGATCTCCATCTGCTCGTAGCCGCGGTCGAGGTGGTAGATGCGGTCGACCACCGTCTCGCCCTCGGCGGCCAACCCGGCCAGCACCAGGCAGGCCGAAGCGCGCAGATCGGTCGCCATCACCCGGGCCCCGGAGAGTGGTGTGCCGCCGTGGACGTGGGCCGTGTTGCCCTCGACCCGGATCTCGGCACCCATGCGGTTGAGCTCCGGGACGTGCTGAAAGCGGTTCTCGAAGACGGTCTCGCAGACCGCCGACTCGCCCTCGGCCTGGGTGAGGAGGGCGAGGAACTGCGCCTGGAGGTCCGTGGGGAAGCCAGGATGGGGCGCCGTCGTCAGGTCGCTGGCACGCAGGCGGCCGCTTCCCTGCACGCGGATCGACCGCTCGCCGACCTCGACCCGCGCGCCAGTTTCGGCCAGCTTCGCGATCAGCGGTGCCAGATCGGCGGGCCGGGTGTCGACGAGGGTGACGTCGCCGCCGGTCATCGCGCCGGCGATCAGGTAGGTGCCTCCCTCGATGCGATCGGCCACCACCTCGTGGCGGGCGGCGCCCAGGGACTCGACGCCCTCGATCACCAAGGTCGGCGTCCCCACACCGGCGATCCGCGCCCCCATCGCCGTCAAGAGCGCGGCCAGGTCCTCGACCTCGGGCTCGAGGGCGCAGTTCTCGAGCACCGTCTGGCCGCGCGCCAGGACGGCCGCCATGAGCAAGTTCTCGGTGCCGGTGACAGTAGGGACGGCAAAACGGAAGCGGGCGCCGCGGAGCCGCGAGGCGCTGGCATCGACGTAGCCGTGCTCCAAGCGCACCTCCGCCCCGAGGGCCTCGAGCCCCGCCAGGTGCTGATCGATCGGCCGCACGCCGATGGCGCAGCCGCCCGGCAGCGAGACCCGGGCGTGGCCGTGACGGGCCAGGAGGGGGCCCAGCACGAGGACGCTCGCGCGCATCGTCTTGACCACCTCGTAGGGGGCCTCGTCGGCCGAGCGCCGGGCGCCGCACGGGGTCAGCAACAGCTCGCCTTCGGCGTCCTGGTGACCGACGCCGAGATGGGCGAGCAAGCGCAGGAAGGTGTGGATGTCGCGCACCTGGGGGACGCGGGCGAGGCGGACGGGCTCGTCCGTCAGCAGGCACGCGGCGAGGGCCGGCAGGGCGGCGTTCTTGGCGCCACTCGCCCGCACGGCGCCGCTCAGGCGGCAGGGGCCGGTGATCACGAAACGGTCCATCAGGCGCGCTTTAGTACCACAACTCGCGGCTTGCCAGCGTAGTCCGCCCGCACTTCGACCACTTCTAGCCGCGAAGCCGCCACGATCGCCTCGACGCCCGCCAGCTGGCCGTCCCCGATCTCGAAGAGCAGCCAGGTCCCGAGCCGCAGCTTACCTGCCTCCCCGGCGATCGCCCGGTAGGCGGCGAGCCCGGCCGCGGGTGCGAAGAGGGCGGTCGCCGGCTCGAAGTCCCGTACCTCGGGCGAGAGGGCGGGAGCGAGGGCCGGATCGACGTAGGGCGGGTTGCTGATCACCAGGTCCCAGGGCCCCTGGGCGAACGCGCCGAGCCAGTCCGCCTGCAGCAAACGCACCGAGGCGTCGACGCGGTGACGACGACGGTTGCGCCGGGCCCAGGCCAGGGCGGCGAACGAACGGTCGGTGGCCAAGACCCGCGCGCCGGCCAGCTCGCAGGCGAGGGTGATCGCGAGGCAGCCCGAGCCCGTGCCGAGGTCGAGGACGCGCGGTGCCGCCGGCAACGGCAAGGCCAGCGCGGCCTCGACCAGGTGCTCGGTCTCAGGGCGGGGGATCAGCACTTCCGGACCGACCCAGAACGGCCGGCCGTGGAACTCGCGCTCCCCAAAGAGATAGGCCACGGGTTCGCCCACCAGGCGCCGGGCGAGCAACGCCTCGAAACGCGCCGCGGCGGCCGCCGCCACCGGCTCCGGGCCACGCGCCAGCACTTGCGCCTCGGAGAGTCCGCTGACGTGGCCGAGCAGGAGGGCCGCTTCGCGCCGCGACGGCTGGAAGGGTGCCGCGGCCAGCCGCCGCCGGGCGCCGGCGAGGAGCTCGTCGTAGGTCAAGCCCCGTCGCCGCTGGCCTCGGCCGTCACCTCGCCGGGCAGGAGCAGGCTCTGGCGGGTCTCGGTGCCGCGGGCGCGGATCTCGACGACCGGCTTGCGCACCGGCTCGAGGGCGTGGTCCGGGTGGTAGATCAGCCCACCGCCGAAGGGGATGCCGTAGCCACGGACGTGGCCACCCATCTTGACCACGGCCGCCTTGAGCGACGCCCAATCATCGGCCTCTTCATGGGCACCGAGGACGTGGGGGATGAGGCGAAAGGTGTCGACGAAGCGCGGCGCACTCTCCGGCTGGCCGCTCCAGCCCCCCAGCCCCAGCTGCACCGCTCCGGCCGAGAGGCCGACGAGGAGGGCGCCCTCGTAGTAGCGGCGGGTGAGGATCTGCTTCAGGCCGTTGGCCTCGAAGGTCCGCCAGCCGCGCTCGACGTCGCCACCGGCGAGGAGGATGAGGTCGGCGTGGTCAACGGCGTCGAGGTCGGCCGGGCCGAGATCGGCCCGCACGTGGCAACGCTCACGGATCCCGACCTCCGCCATCGCCGCCTCGAAGATCGAGTAGTAGGCGGGATCGTCGCCGTTCGAGGCCCCGAGGTAGACGGCGCTCGGGTTGCCGCGGGCGAGCAGAGCGCGGGCACGCCCGAGGAAGGGCTCCGCCTGGCTGAACAGCAGCTGGCTGTCGGCGAGGAGAAAGAGGGGCTTGACCGCCTTGTCGAGCTGGGCGTAAGGCACCTTGAGGGGGCTCTCGCTGGGCGAGGCTAGCTCGTCGGCTGCCGGCCCTTCGTCGATGATCTCGCCCGTCACGCCGTCGATCAACGGCCCATCAATGGCCATGGCTTCTCGCCGCCTCCTCCATCCGCTGGGCCTCGAAGTGGGTGATCAGCGGCTCGAGGATGGCATCGAGGTCACCTTCGAGGACGCGCTGGAGCTGGTGCACCGTGACCCCGATGCGGTGGTCGGTCACCCGGCTCTGGGGGAAGTTGTAGGTGCGGATCTTCTCCGAGCGGTCCCCCGAGCCCACCATCCGGCGACGCTCCGCCGTCATCTCCGCTGCGGCCTTCTCGTGCTCCAGCTCCAGCAGGCGCGCCTTGAGCACGCGCAGCGCCTTGGCCTTGTTCTTGATCTGGCTGCGCTCGTCCTGGCACGCCACCACGATGCCGCTCGGGATGTGAGTGAGGCGGACGGCCGAGTAGGTGGTGTTGACCCCCTGACCGCCGGGCCCCGAGGCGCAGTAGCGGTCGATGCGGAGGTCCTTCTCGTCCACCTCCACCTCGACGTCGTCGGCCTCCGGCAGCACGGCGACGGTGACTGCCGAGGTGTGGATGCGGCCCGCCGCCTCGGTGGCCGGCACCCGCTGCACGCGATGCACGCCGCCCTCGTACTTCAGCCGGCTGTAGGCCCCCCGCCCCTCGACGATCGCCGAGACCTCCTTCGCCCCGCCCACCTCGGACTCCGAGAGGTCGATCACCTCCACCCGCCAGCCGCGGCTCTCGGCGTAGCGGCTGTACATGCGGAAGAGCTCGGCGGCGAACAGGCTGGCCTCGTCGCCGCCGGTGCCGGCGCGGATCTCGAGCACCACGTTGCGCTCATCGTTGGGGTCCTTGGGCACGAGCTCGCGGCGCAGCTGCTGCTCGAGCTCGCCCACCGAGGCCTGCAGGCGGCCCCGTTCCTCGCTGGCGAGGGCAAAGAGCTCGTCCTCGCGCGGCAGGTCGGTGAGCATCGCCTCGGTGTCGGCGAGCTGGCGCTCGGCGTCCTGGTAGCGCTGGTAGAGGCCCACGATGGGTGTGATCTCGGCCAACGCCTTGGTGGTCTTGGCGTAGAGCTTGGGATCGCCCACCAGGGCCGGGTCGGCGAGCTTGGCCGTCAGCTCCTCGTGGGTACGAGCGAGCTGCGAGAGTTTCTCGATCATGGTCTGGTCTCGATGACTGCGGAGGCCGGCGCGGCAACCGCCCGCCGGCGCGGCCCAAGGCCAAGAACCTGCTCTCGGGACCGCTCATTCCCGCGGCCGTGGTGGCCACGGGAAGAGCTGTCGGGAAGCGACGCAGGCGCTGTGCTAGGCGGAGGCGGTGCGCTGGCTGTAGCGGCGCTGGAAGCGCTCGACGCGGCCGGCGGTGTCGATCAGCTTCTGCTTGCCGCTGAAGAACGGGTGGCACTCGTTGCAGATCTCGAGGCGCAGCTCGTCGGTCGTGGAATGGGTCTCGAAGGTGTTGCCGCAGGCGCAGACCACGGTCACCTTGTGCAGCGTGGGATGGATTCCGGCTTTCACGGCGTTTCCTCTCTTCCGGGATACCGAGGCCCGTCCGACCTTCGACCTCGGGAACGGAGAACGATAGCGCAGATCGCACCGCCCGGCAAACGCCGCCGGGCAACCACCTCGACACCGCACCGCGGCCCTGCTATGGTGCGCGGTCGTGGCTACGAAAGGAGCTCTCATGCGTTCATTCCGATTCGTCCTCGCTCTCGGCGTCGCGCTGGCCCTGCCGGCCTGCGCCGGCCAGGCTGCCTCGCAGCAGGCGGCCACCCCGGAGACCGAGGACCAGAAGACCCTCTACGCGGTGGGTCTGGCGATCGCCCAGAACCTCGGCCAGTTCAATCTCTCCGAGAGCGACCTGGCGATGGTGCAGGCGGGCATCTCCGACAGCGTCCTCAAGCGCGAGGCGAAGGTCAACCTCCAGGAGTACGGCCCGAAGATCCAGGCCCTGATGCAGGGCCGGGCCGCTGCCGTGGCCGCCGCCGAGGCGAAGGCCTCGGAAGAGTTCGTCGCCAAGCAGGCGACCGAGCCGGGCGCGCAGAAGAGCGAGTCCGGCCTGGTGTACTTCGAGATCCAGCCCGGCACCGGCGAGTCGCCCAAGGCGACCGATACGGTCACCGTGCACTACACGGGCACCCTGCGTGACGGAAGCAAGTTCGACAGCTCGGTCGACCGCGGCCAGCCGGCGAGCTTCCGCCTCGACGGCGTCATCAAGTGCTGGACCGAGGGCGTGCAGAAGATGAAGGTCGGCGGCAAGGCCAAGCTGGTCTGCCCGTCGGCCCTCGCCTACGGCGAGCGTGGTGCCGGCGGTCGCATCCCCGGCAACGCCGCCCTCGTCTTCGAGGTCGAGCTGCTGAAGATCGAGGCCGAGAAGACCGACGCTGCCGCCACCGAGCCGCAGTAGGAGCTGCGCCGCTCCCACCAAGGCACCGAGAGCCGCCCACGGGCGGCTCTCGTCGTTTCAGGGCATCGCGTGGCGCTCGGCTATTCGGTCGAGACGGCGGTGCCGCTCGCGGTGGCCCCGGCCGCCAAGGCAGACTGCAGCGTGTGCCAGGCCAGGGTGGCGCACTTGACCCGCACCGGAAACTCGCGCACGCCGCTGAAGGCCTCGAGCTTGCCGAGGGCCGGGTCGGGCTCGGCCGGTTGCGAGGGGTCCCCGGTCAGCATGGCGTGGAAGCGCTCGAAGAGCTCCTGCACCTCCGCCAGCGGCTTGCCCGTCACGGCCTCGGTCATCAGGGATGCCGAGGCCGTCGAGATCGCGCACCCGGTGCCCTCGAAGCTCACCGCCTGGATGCGCTCGTCTTGCACGTCGAGCCAGACCGTGACGCGGTCCCCGCACAGCGGGTTGTCACCGCGGGCCGTGCGGTTGGCCGTCGCCAACACCCCCTGATTGCGGGGGCGCTTGTTGTGGTCGAGGATGATCTCTTGGTAGAGGTCGCGCAGCTCGGACATCAGCCGAACATCTCCTGCACTCGCGCCAGGCCGCTCACCAGGGCGTCGACCTCGGCCGGAGTATTGTAGACCGCGAACGAGGCACGCACCGTCGCGGGCACCCCGAGACGGTCCATCAGCGGCTTGGCGCAGTGGTGCCCGGCGCGCACCGCCACCCCATCGGCGTCCAGGATGGTGCCGATGTCGTGGGGATGGACGCCCTCCAGGGTGAAAGAGATCACGCTCGCCTTGTGTGGCGCCGTACCATGGATGTGCAGGCCGGGGATCGCCGCCAGCCGTGCGGTGGCCTCGGCGAGGAGCTCGCCCTCGTGCGCGGCGATCGCCTCCCAACCGAGGCCTGAGACCCAGTCGAGGGCGGCGCCGAGACCGATCGCCCCACCGATGTCGGGCGTCCCGGCCTCGAAGCGCGCGGGCGGCTCGGCGTAGAGCGTGCGCACGAAGGTCACGTCGCGGATCATGCTGCCACCGCCCTGGTACGGCGGCATGGCGAGCAGGTGCGAGTGGCGGCCGTAGAGGGCGCCGATCCCCGTCGGGGCATAGACCTTGTGGCCGGAAAAGCAGTAGAAGTCGCAGCCCACGGCCACCACGTCGACCGGCACGTGCGGCACGCCCTGGGCGCCGTCGACGAGCACCGGTACGCCGTGGGCATGCGCCAGGGCCGTCATCTCGGTGATCGGGTTGACGGTGCCGAGCACGTTCGAGACGTGGGCGAAGGCGGCGATCGCCACCCCCTCGCCCAGCAACCGCTCGTAGGCCTCGAGGTCCAGCGCACCGCGGTCGTTGATCGGCACCACCAGGAGCCGCCCACCCAGCTCCTCGCAGAGCATCTGCCAGGGAACCAGGTTCGAGTGGTGCTCCATCTCGGTGACCAGCACGGCGTCACCATGCTGGCGCGAGCGCAGGCGCTCCTTGGCGAAGGTCTGGGCCACCAGGTTGACGGCCTCGGTGGTGCCGCGAACGAAGACGATCTCCTCATCGCGGGCGGCGCCGAGGAAGCGCCGCACCGTTCGCCGTGCCCCCTCGTAGGCGTCCGAGGCCCGCTCCGCCAGCCGGTAGACGCCGCGGTGAACGTTGGCGCAGCTCTCGCGGTAGTGGCGGTCGACGGCGGCGAGGACGGCGCGCGGCTTCTGGGTGGTGGCAGTGTTGTCGAGATAGGCGAGTGGCCGGGCGCTGCCGGCGGCGAGGAAGGGGAACTCCTCGCGCAAGCGGGCGACGTCCAGCCTGGAGGCGGCCGGCGGAGCAGCCAGCGTGCTCATACCGCCTGGCGCACGACCTCGCCCCGCGGCAGGCGTTCGAAGAGGAACTCGGTGAGCTCGTTGCGCACCGGCTCCACCCGGATGCGCTCGATGATGTCGCTCGCGAAAGCGTAGGTCAGCAGGCTGCGCGCCGCCTCGAGGCCGATGCCGCGCGAGCGCAGGTAGAAGACCGCGTCCTCGTCCAGCTCGCCGACGGTCGAGCCGTGGGTGCACTTGACGTCGTCGGCGAAGATCTCGAGCTGC
>CAYQRE010000015.1:0-112323 GCA_964420075.1 uncultured Thermoanaerobaculia bacterium
GGGGGGGGCGGCGGGGGGCCCCCGGGCGCCGCCCGGCGCGCCGGCCGGCGCCGCCCGCCCCCGCCGCGGGCGCCCCACCGCGGGGCTGGATGCGCGGGGCGAGTGAAGGCGGCCGCGGCGCCGCCAGTGGTGCGGGGCGGTCGCTCTCCGGCCGGCCGGCCTGGCCGAAGAAGGAGTAGACACCGCGCACCCTGGCATCGGCGAACAAACTGGGGCTCTGCCGGACCTCGAGCAGCTCGGCAGGGACCTCGACCAGGAAGGGCGACTCCATCTGGTCCTGGTAGTAACCCGCCACCCGCCGCCGGCGGCAGCAGGAGAGGAAGAGACGCTCGCGGGCTCGGGTCATCCCCACATAGAGGAGCCGGCGTTCTTCCTCGAGGTCGTCCGGGCCGCCTTGGGCGTTGAAGTGGGGCAGCAGGCCGTCTTCGAGCCCGGTCACGAGTACATTGTCGAACTCCAGGCCCTTGGCGCTGTGGAGGGTCATCACCGAGACGCCGGCGCCGGCGCGCAGGCCGTCGAGGTCGCTCATCAGGGAGGCATGGTCGAGGAAGGCGGTGAGCATCCCCGTCTCGGAGTCGATCTCTTGCGCGCGGCTGTCGACGAACTCGCGAGTGGCTGACAGCAGCTCGCGGATGTTCTCCAGCTTGGCGTAGCCCTCGGGCTCGTTGGGGTCGTAGAGCTTGGTGTACTCGGTGGCGGCGAGGACCTCCTCGAGGAGGCTCGGTAGCAGCAGCGTGCGCGACTTGGTCTGCAGGTCGAGGATCAGATCGCGGAAGGCGCGCAGCGCCTGTGCGGCCTTGTTCGACAGGCCGCCCAGCTCATCGAGATAGAGCACGTCCCAAACGCCCTGACCGAGCTCGGCGGCGATCTCGCGCAGGCGGTCGACGGTAGTCTTGCCGATGCCTCGCGGGGGCTGGTTCAGCACGCGGAAGAGCGACAGCGTGTCCCGCGGGTTGCGCACCACCCGCAGATAAGCCACCAGGTCCTTGATCTCGGCGCGCTCGTAGAAGCGAACGCCACCCACCAGGCGGTAGGGCATCTCCTGGCGTAGCAGCTCGTCTTCGAGAGCGCGGGTCTGGGCGTTGGTGCGCACCAGCACGGCCATCTGGTCGAGCGAGGTGCCGCGCGACAGCGCCTGGAGGGTGTTCACCACCCAGGCCGCCTCGTCCGTCTCGTCGGCGGCGCGATAGAGCTGGATCGCCGCGCCGGCGCCGCTGTCGGTCCACAGACGCTTGCCGCGGCGGTTGACGTTGTGGGCCACCAGGGCACCGGAGGCGTCGAGGATGTTCTGGGTGGAGCGGTAGTTGCGTTCCAGCTTGCGCACCACGGCGCCGGGGAAGCTCGCCTCGAAGCGCAGGATGTTCTCGAGCTCCGCCCCCCGCCAGCGGTAGATGCCCTGGTCTTCGTCGCCCACCGCCGTGAGGTTGCCGCCCTCGCCGGCGAGCAGGTGGACCAGCCGCAGCTGGGCGTGGTTGGTGTCCTGGTACTCGTCGACCAGCAGGTACTGGCAGCGCCAGCGGATCCGCTCAGCCACCTCGCGCTCCTCGGCGAGGAGCTTCACGGCGCCGGCGATCATGTCGTCGAAGTCGAGGCCGTTGGCTTGCTTGAGCAGCTGCTGGTACCGGCGGTAGACGCCGGAGATCCGTTTCTCGAAGAAGGTGCTCGCCTGTGCCGTGAAGGCCTGCGGATCGAGCAGCCGGTTTTTTGCGGCCGAGATGGCGCCCAGCACGGCCTGCGGCGAGAAGGCCTTCTCCGACAGCTGCTCGTCGTTGATCGCCTGCTTCACCAGGCCGCGTTGGTCGGCGGCGTCGAGGATGGCGAAGTCCTTGGCCACCCCCACGCGCTCGCCGAACCGCCGCAGCAGCACGAGGGCGAAGCGATGGAAGGTACCGACGAAGGCCGGCAGGGGGTAGAGGCCGAGGAGCTGCTCGGCGCGCTCGCGCATCTCCCCCGCCGCCTTGTTGGTGAAGGTGACGGCGGTGATGCGCGCGGGATCGATGCCGCGCTCCTCGACCAGCCAGCCGATCCGATAGGTGATGACCCGCGTCTTGCCGGAGCCCGCCCCGGCGAGCACCAGCTGCGGCCCCTCACCGTGAGTGACCGCAGCCAGCTGCTCCGGGTTGAGCTCCGCTTCGTAGCGATTCGCCAATGGTTCAGACCACCGGTCCGGCGGCGCGAACCTCCTCGCTCACCCCGCTCGAGAACTTCTCGAAGTTCTCCTTGAACATCGTCGCCAGGCGCTCGGCCATGGCGTCGTAGGCGGCCTTGTCCGACCACGCCTCGCGGGGCTGCAGCACGGCGTCCGGCACGCCCTCGATGTGCTGGGGGATGGCGAGACCGAAAGCGCCGACCGGCGCCGGCACCGCGTCCAGCTCGCCGGAGAGGGCGGCGGTGACCATGCGGCGGGTGTAGGCGAGCTTCATCCGCGAGCCGACGCCGTGCGGCCCACCGGTCCAGCCGGTGTTGATCAACCAGACCTTGGCGCCGTGGCGGGAGATCTTCTCGCCCAGCAGCTTGGCGTAGACGCCGGGATGGCGCGGCATGAACGGCGCCCCGAAGCAAGTCGAGAAGGTCGCCGAGGGCTCGGTGACGCCCTTCTCGGTGCCGGCCACCTTGGCGGTGTAGCCGGAGAGGAAGTGGTACATCGCCTGCGCCTCGGTCAGCCGGCTGATCGGCGGCAGCACGCCGAAGGCGTCGCAGGTGAGGAAGATCACGTTCTTGGGATGGCCGCCGCAGCCGTCGAGGTCGACGTTGGGTAGCTGGGTCAGGGGGTAGCTCGAACGGGTGTTCTCGGTCAGCCGGTCGGAGTCGAGGTCGAGGGCGCGGCTCGCGGGGTCGAAGACCACGTTCTCGAGCACCGTGCCGAAGCTCCGGGTGGTCTGGTAGATGTCCGGCTCACCCTCCGGCGAGAGGCGGATCACCTTGGCGTAGCAGCCGCCCTCGATGTTGAACACGCCGGTGTCGCTCCAGCCGTGCTCGTCGTCGCCGATCAGGGTTCGCGACGGATCGGCCGAGAGGGTCGTCTTGCCGGTGCCCGACAGGCCGAAGAAGAGGGCCAGGTCGTGCTTGTCCTTGCCGTAGTTGGCGCTGCAGTGCATGGGGAAGACGCCGTGCAGCGGCAGCAGGTAGTTCATCACCGAGAAGATGCTCTTCTTGATCTCGCCGGCGTAGACCGTGCCGCCGATCAGCACCACCTTCTGCTCGAGGTCGAGCAGGATGAACGTCGAGCTGCGGGTGCCGTCCAGCTTGGGGTCGGCGAGGAAGCGGCCGGCGTTGATCACCGTGAACTCGGGGGCGAAGTCGGCCAAGCGATCGCCGCTGGTCTCCGGGATGAACATGTTGCGGGCGAAGAGGTTGTGCCAGGCGAGCTCGGTGATGATCCGCACCGGCAGGCGGTAGCGGGAGTCGGCACCGGCATAGCCGTCGAGAACGAAGAGGTCCCGCCCCTGCAGGTAGGCGGAGACGCGCGCCCGCAACCGGTTGAAGGCCTCCCGTTCGATGGGCTGGTTGAACTTGCCCCACCAGATGTCAGCCTCGGAACCGGCGTCGCGGATGATGTACTTGTCGTTGGGAGAACGCCCCGTATGCTGCCCGGTGTGGGCGACCAGCGGGCCCTCGGCGGCGATCCAGGCTTCGCCGCGGCGCACCGCGTGCTCGTAGAGCTGGGCCGGCGGCAGGTTCCAGAAGACGTTACCTGCCGCAGTGATGCCTTGTTCCTCAATGCCATGACGGCTGACGAAGGGGCCACTATGGTTCATGGGGGACCTCGGGAGACTGCGAAGAGGTTGGGGGAAGATCGGTTCCGTCGAACGGTGCCAGTTTACCCCCTCGCCGAGCCACCGGCAAAGCTCATGGCTCCACCGCCGGCATGGTAGGTCGGCTCGCGAGAGGTCGTGTAGGATCGAGTGCAGCTCGGCGCCGAGAGCGAGACTCCGCAGGCCGAGCGACCCATCGCCCATCCCGCGGGCAGGACTTTGGCGCCCGCCACCGATCCAGAAGGAGAGCGGCGTGAACATCAACGGGCGCAAGGTGCTCGTGCTCGGCGGCTACGGCCTGGTCGGTACCGCTGTCGCGCGAGAGCTCCTCGAACGTGGCCCCCGCGAGGTCCAGATCCACAGCCTCACCCGCGAAGAGGCCGAGAGCGCCGTGGCCGAGCTGGCCCCTGGCACCGGTACGGCGACCCTTTCCATCTCCTGGGGCGACATCTTCGGCCTCGACCGCGAAGCGACGGCCCGCGAGCGCACCCGAGCCCAGCTCGGGGCCCTCGGCGGCGACGACGTGCGCGGCTTCCGCCTCTTCCGGGTGTTGGCCGAGTCACGCCCCGACATCGTCGTCGACTGCGTCAACACCGCCACCGGCATCGCCTACCGGGACGTCTTCTCTTCGGCCTGGCAGGTGGTCGAGGAGCTGGACCACGGCGCGCTGGGCGAGCAGAGCGTCGAGACGTTGCTCGAGGCCTTGTCGCTGCCGCGGCTCATCCGCCACCTCCAAGTGCTCTACCGGGGCATGGCCGAAGGGGGCACCCGCGTCTACGTCAAGGTCGGTACCACCGGCACTGGCGGCATGGGCCTCAACATCCCCTATACCCATTCCGAGGAGCGTCCGAGCCGGGTCCTGCTCGCCAAGAGCGCCCTGGCCGGCGCCCACTCGATGCTCCTCTTCTTGATGGCGCGCACGCCCGGCGCACCGATCACCAAGGAGATCAAGCCGGCGGCGGCCATCGGCTGGAAGCGCATCGCGCACGGACCGATCCGCCGCAAGGGCCGGACCATCCAGCAGGTCGAGGCCGAGCCCCGACCCCTCGGCACCACCTTCTCGACGGAAGACTCGACGGCGGCCCGGCTCCTCGACCAGCCGCTCGAGGCCGTCTACATCGACACCGGCGAGAACGGCCTGTTCAGCCTCGAAGAGTTCGCGGCGCTGACCTCGACGGAGCAGATGGAGTTCGTCACCCCCGAGGAGATCGCTCGCTACCTGATCTTCGAGATCGAGGGCGGCAACACGGGGCACGACGTGATGAGCGCGCTCGACGGCTCGGTGCTCGGCCCCACCTATCGCGCGGGGATCCTGCGCCATCGTGCCCTCGAGAAGATGGTGGCGCTGCAGGCCGAGCACGGTACGCGCAGCGTCGCCTTCGAGATGCTCGGGCCGCCGCGAGTCTCGAAGTTGCTCTTCGAGGCCCATCTCATCCGCGAGACCTTCGGCTCCATCCACGAGCTCGCGAACCAATCGGCCGAGGAGGTGTGCCGGCGCCTCAACGCCGAGGTCCGGCGGCGTCCCGAGCTCGCCAACGAGGCAGCCGCGGTCGGCGTGCCGATGCTGCTGGCGAGCGGCGAGCTGATTCGTGGTCCGCGGGTCCTGGTGCCCTCCGATGCCCACGCCGTCCCCGTGACGGCCGAGCTCCTGGAATGCTGGGTGGAGAACGGCTGGATCGATCTCCGGCTCGCCAACTGTGCCCACTGGCTCGAGCGGCTGGAAACGATCCGTCGCGAGGCGGCGGCCGTATCGCCAGAAGACACCTCGAGCCGGTTCCATCGCAACCGCGAGCTGTGGCGCGAGGGGGAACGTCTCGAACCGGGGGAGGTGGTGGGGTGGATCCTCTCCGTCGAGGAGCGGGGTGCGCGTTTCAAAAGGTAACAGAGGAGGGCCGTCTGTCTCGCTTCGCGCCGCTCGTGCCACTCAGTAGCTGATCTCCACCGTAGAGATGCTCCGGCTGCTCAGTTGTGACGGTGGCGGTTCTTTTTGCGAATTAGGCGAGGATAGTGTTCCGGCGTCACTTTGTCTGCTCTGGGCAAAGGACAACCGAATATGCATAATGGACGGATTATGGCTGCTACCCATCGTCGTTGGTACCAGGAGCCGGCTCTGATCCTCGATCGCCTCCGGCCGCAGGTGAGGACGGTTCTGGAGAGTCACCGGGTTCCCGAGGCCGAGGCCGAGAAGCTCGTACAGGACACCCTGCTTGCCCTGCTCTACAAGTGGGACAGCATCGTCAACCATGAGCACTGGCTGCTGAAGACCATCGAGCAGCGGTGCCAACGCCTGTACCCCGCCGGTCCCACCTCGAAAGCCTGAGGCAGCGGCTTCTCCATCACGCGGCCGGCCGGCGAGCTTGCTCGACCTCGGCCGCGTACGGCCCCATCTCCAGCCTCGCGCCCGTCGACCGGCGCCCTCAGAATCGTCTGCGCCGTGCCAGCAGCTTGCGCAGGTTCCTGGTGATCCAGGCCTGCGCCGCCTCGTGATTCTCGTAGCGCCGCTCCCAGGCGTAGAACTCCGCCGAGTGAAGGCAGCGGCGCCCCTGTGGGCTGCTCGCTGGTGGCGGAAGCGCCGCATGCACCAGCTCGTGGAAGACCACGGCCTCCACCACGAAGCGGGGCACGCTTGGGTGGTCGAGCAGAGGGTGGATCGTGACGGTGCGCGTGGCGTAGCTGTAGCTCCCCAGCCGGAGGGTGGGCCGCTGTGCACGCCGGCGGGCCGGGACCGCCGCTCCCCAGCCGATCGTCACCGCGAGGTCGGCGGGAAAGTGGGCGCCGAGAAGCCCGGTGGCGATGGCTTCGAGGTCATGGATAGCGCCGCGCGCCTGGAGCCTGGAGGAAGGTCCGCGAGCGGTGGGCGCCGCGCGTTCGCCGCGCGACCTCTCGAAGTGGGCACGGATCGTCTGCAGGGCGAGACGGCGCTCCCGCGGGCGTCCGGCGAGCCAGGCGCCAACGGCCGCGAGCGCTTCGTCGGGTGCCTCGACGAAGCACTCGTCGAGCCGCACCCGCAGGGCGACTGGATCGTCGGCGAGAGGCCTCGCGGAGAGGATCTGGCCGCGGTTACGGGTCAGCACCAACTGCCGCACGCGGCCGCCGAGGCGTGCATTGAGCCGGGCTCGCAGGGCGTCCGCCGGCGCCGTTGGCGCGCTGGCGGCGGGCCGCAGCGCCGGCTCCGGCGTCTCGGGTTGGAACAGGCTTAGCTGCAGCGGCAAGCTCGGCGACTCAGGAGCCACGGGGAGATTCTGCCAGAGCTGTGGGCTGGATCGTACGCGGCTGTCCTCCCCGTCAAGCAGCACCGTCCTTCCCCCAGGCCGACCGACCCCTCAGAAGGCGGCAACCGCCGCGCCTGAGAAGCCTCAAGAGACTGAAAATATTGATCTTAGTGGGCCGCGAGGAGGCTTCGCACGGAGCTGGCACTGGCCTTGCTCTAGGCCCTTGCCGAGGGGAGGAAGCACTCCAGAGGAGACCATGAAGATGCGCACGAAACTGTTCGGGACAGCCCTCGCGCTCGCGCTGGTCGCGGCCGTCCCGGTAGCGGGTCAGTACGGACACGATGCCCGGGGCGACAATGGCATGCGGCTCTTTGCCGGCGTCTACGAGCCCAAGGGTGACTCCAGCTATTGGCACGACAGCTTCATCGACTTCACCGGCCAGGCGGCCGACTTCGAGGACGGCACCGTTGGCATCGAGTACAGCCGCGAGCTGGCCGGGAACCTTCGCCTGCTTGCCGGCGGCAGCTTCTTCGAGGGCCGCACCGACCAGGCCTACCGCGACTTCGTCGACAACCGTGGCGACGACATCACCCATCGCACCACCGTCACCCTCGGTACCGCAACGCTCGGCCTGGCGGTCAACCTGGCGCCACGCCGCGCTCCCGTGGTGCCCTACATCGGGGCCGGCGTCGGCCTCTACTCCTGGGAGCTCGAGGAGAGGGGCGACTTCATCGACTTCGGCCCCGGCAGCTCGTTGGAGATCTTCCGGTCCACCTACCGAGATGACGGTGTGACCCCCGGTTGGTTCTGGCTGGCCGGGTTGGAGATCCCGCTTTCGTCGGATTTCGCGATCTTCGCGCAAGGCCGCTGGCATCACGCCGAGGACGACCTCGAGGGTGATTTCACGGACCTGGGCAAGATCGATCTTTCCGGTCGCGAGCTTGCGGCCGGCCTGACCTGGCGGTTCTAGGTCGGGACCATCCCTCCCCCACACCCTGCCCCCCGAGCGGGCAGGCGCGAGCTCCGGCTCTCGCTTGCCCCGCTCCCCTCCTTCGGCTCCATTGGGGCTCATAGCCGGATTTGCACTTCTCGGCCTGCCCCGGTACGCTTTGAGCCAGCCTGCTCCGCTCCCCATTCAGCACGCAGCAGCAACTCAGTACGCAGCTACAACCGTGAGGCACGCTATGAGCTCCCGATCGTCGCGTCGACGTTGGCTTGCCACCGCGTTGGTGGGCATCTACGTGGGTTGCTTGGCACCGGCGCTGCGGGCCGAGGGTCCGGACGGCGAGCTGTTCACCGCCGATCCGTCCGCAGTGGTGGTGCGGGTGTGGACGCGAGACCCAGGGCTCCTCGCGGAGCTGGCGCACACCGTGGACCTCTGGGCCTACCGGCCGCATGAGGGCTATGCCGAGGCCCTGCTCACGGCGGTGGAGTACCAGGAGCTCAGCGCCAGGGGCCTCCGCCTCGAAATCGACTGGGAACGCACCGAGCGCTTCCATGCCGAGCCGGCCCAGGTGCCTGAGGTGCCTCTCGCCGGGATCCCCGGCTTCAGCTGCTATCGCACGGTTGAAGAGACCTACTCGTCGCTCGCTGGTCTCGCCACCGCCCACCCGACCTTGGCGCGTTGGATCGACCTCGGTGACAGCTGGGAGAAGCTCCACGGCCCCGGGGCCGGCTACGACGTTCAGGCCCTGGTCATCGGCAACCAGGACGTGTCCGGCCCCAAGTACCCCTTCGTGCTGATGGCCGCCATGCATGCTCGCGAGCTCGCTACCGCCGAGCTTGCGACGCGGTTCGCCGAGGAGCTGATCAACGGCTACGGCGTAAACGCGGACGCCACCTGGATCCTCGACCACGCCGAGATCACGGTCATCCCGCAGCTCAACCCGGACGGCCGCAAACGGGCCGAGGCAGGTGCCTTCTGGCGCAAGAACGTCAACAACAGCTACTGCGCCAACAGTAGCAGCCGGGGCATCGACCTCAACCGCAACAGCAGCTTCTTCTGGGGCGAGTCCGGCTCGAGCGGCAGCCAGTGCGCCGAGGACTACCGTGGACCCGGAGCCTCCTCCGAGCCGGAGACTCAGGCGGTCGAGAGCTACCTGGCGCAGGTCTTCGACGACCAGCGGGGGCCGGCGCTCACCGATCCGGCGCCGGCCACCACCACGGGGCTCTTCATCTCGCTCCACAGCTACGGCGAGCTGGTGCTGTTCTCGTGGGAGGGCCGCGAGAACACGCCGCCACCCAACAACGCCGCCCTTGCCACTCTGGCCCGCAAGTTCGGCTACCTCAACCAGTACTACGCCTGCCAGACCGGCCTCTACGATGCCTCCGGGACGACGGTCGACCACGCCTACGGGATCTACGGCGTGGCCGCCTACACCTTCGAGGTGGGCAACGACTTCTTCGAGAGCTGTTCGGCGTTCCAGAGCAGCGTCCTCAACGTCAATCTGGCAGCCCTGCGCTACGCCGCCAAGGCTGCTCGGCGCCCCTACCAGGACCCCAGCGGACCGGAGGTGCTGGCGGTCGCGCTGTCCGCCGCATCGGTGGCCGCCGGCCAGCCGGTGACGCTCACCGCTACCGCCGACGACACCCGCTACGACAGCAACGGCTGCGGCACCGAGCCCACGCAGGGCGTGGCGTCGGCGTCCTACACGATCGACGTCCCGCCTTGGGACGCCGGGAGCGGCACCCCCCTGGCCGCCACGGACGGGAGCTTCAGCAGTGGCGTCGAAGCCCTGAACGGGACCGTCGATACCGCGAGCCTGGCGAGCGGCCGGCATCTGATCTACGTCACGGCGACCGACAGCGCCGGCAATCGCGGGGTACCGAGCGCCGTCTTCCTCGACATCACGACGAGCAACGCGATCTTCGCGGACGGCTTCGAGAGCGGTGATACGGCCGCCTGGTCGGTGACCGTCGGCGGCCTCTGAGGCCCGGGCCCCGGCTCGCTCTCAGCGGGTCGGCCTGAAGAGCCCGAGGAGGACGTCCGCCGCGCGTCCAAGCTCCTCCCGCTGGGTCGAGGGAAGGGTGGCGAAGAGCGGTGCCAGCAGCGCGAGCCGACGTTGGCGCGCCGCCTCGAGCACCCGCCGTCCTTCCGACGTCGCCCTGAGCCGCACCACCCGGCCGTCCGCGGGGTCCGCCGACCTGGCGACCAGGCCCGCCTCCTCCAGGCCTTGCACCAGCCGCGTCATCGTCGGCCCGCGCACCTGCTCGGCAGCGGCGAGCTCGCTCATCGACAACGGCCCCCGGTAGACCACCACGGAGAGCGCCGAAGCGCGGGACGGCGAGAGCCCGCTCAGCGGATCGTCGCGCCGGGCGCTGCGCAGGAGCGCGATCGCCGCCGCGTGCAGGCGTTCGGCGAGAGTGTGGGCCTCACCGTCGAGGCCGGGCTCTGCGCTGGGGCTTGCTTGCCGGAGCATGAGCGGATTATATTTAGCTAGGCTAGCTAAGTAAATGGACCGAGAGCCAAGTCCATGGACCGGAGAGAGGCCTCCGGTCCGTTCGCCGGCCGGCCGCGGCGGGCCAAGGAGAACCGTGATGAGCCAGGGCGAGGCCAAGAGCCATCTCGTGGGGATCGCGCAGATCGCCATCAACGCCAAGGACCTGCCGCGGGCGGTGGCGTTCTACCGCGACACGTTGGGCCTCGAGCTCCTCTTCGAGGTGCCGAAGATGGCCTTCTTCGACTGTGGTGGTGTGCGCCTGATGCTGGGCGTCGCCGAGAAGCCGGAGTTCGACCATCCGGGCTCCATCCTCTACTACCGGGTGCCCGACCTCGCCGACGCGCACCGGGCCTTGAGCGAGCGTGGCGCGAGCTTCCTCGGTGCCCCGCACCTGGTGGCCAGGATGCCGGACCACGAGCTGTGGATGGCCTTCCTCCACGACACCGAGGGCAACACTCTGGCGTTGATGAGCGAAGTGCGACCTGCAGGCTAGCTGCTCGGCTCGGGATGCTGGGCGAGCTCGTCCACCTTGGCGGCGAAGACGAAGTCCGTCTCGCTCAAGCCATCGATCTTGTGTGTCCAGATGCTCAGCGTCACCCGGCCCCAGGCGAGGTGGAGGTCCGGGTGATGGTCGACGGCCTCGGCCAGCTCGCCGACTCGGTTGACGAAGGCCAGTGCTTGCCGGAAGTCGGCAAAGCGGAACCGCTTCTCCAAGTGATGTCCATCCACGAGTCGCCAGCCACCACCGAGCTTCCGCCGGAGCTGCTCTCTCTCTTCATCGCCGAGTGGCGCCACCTGTCCCCGGCAGGGCTTGCAGTAACGGTGGGCCAGCTCGCTCATGGTGAAGTCTCCAGGACGTCGATGGTGAGCCCGCCGGCCAGCGCGGCAAGCGGTGCGAGCACCGGGGAGATTCCCTCGCGATCGGACAGGGCGGAGCTTGCCAGGGCGAGGTGGGCCGCGTCGAAGGGGCGATCGGTGATCGCATCGAGGTCCAGCCAGCGACCATCCACCCAGGCCTGCGCCCACATGTGGAAAGCAAAGATGTCGTGGGCGCCGGCGAAGGCCTCGGCGTAGAGGAGGCCCACCACCACTCGCGAGGGAATGCCTTCGGCGCGCAGCAGGGCGGCAAGCAGCACGGCGTGCTCCGTGCAGTCGCCTTCGCGGCGGGCGGCGACCTCCGAGGCGGTCGCGAAGCCGGTGCCGAGGTCGCGTGAGCGTACCTCCCGGTGCACGAAAGCCCGGAGGGCGAGGGCGCGATCCCGCGGCGCCGACGCGGCCGCGAGCCCGGCGGCAGCGGCCAGGCGGGCAACGGCAGGGTCACGGTCGTTGAGGTAGGACGAAGCCTCCAGAAAGGGCGCCGGGTCCGGCAGCTCGTCGGCCGCGGCCGTTCGCGCCTCGTTGCTCCGCTCGGCCGCGGCAGCGCTGACGGTGACGAGCCAGCTGCCGTCTTCGGCTGCCTCGGCACGCTGGCCACCGGCCGAGGGCGGCACCGCAAGCGCCGCCATGCCTGCTTCGGCAGCAGCGGGAAAGCGCAGCCGATAGCGCGCCTGGAGCAGCTGACGCGGCGCCGCGATGGGCCGGCTTGGGCGCACGAAGGTCGGGACCATGACCTCCGGGCCAGGGCCTCCCGCTGCCGGCGGCGGTCCCGTGGACCGGGTCAGCACCATCGCGAGGCCGGCGAAGGGTTGGATGGTGCGGACCGCGACACCCTCCTGGTCGAGATAGATCGTGGCGCCGCCACCGTAGGCCGCCGAGAGCAGGCGATACTCGGTGGCCTTGACCGCCCCGGCCGCCAGCGCCAGCTCGCTCGCATCGCCCCGGCGTTCGTAGCGGGCCAGGAAGGGCTCGGGGCCCAGGCTCGGGTCGAGGCTCAGGATCTCGAAGCTCGGGAGGCTTGCTGCGACCGCAGCTCGTATCCGGCGATTGGCGGCGGCCGGCGTGAGCCAGCTCCCCGCGGGCAGCGGCAGGCTCTCGTGGCTGACCGCCGCACCCTGGCGGCGATCCAGCTCCAGGCGGCCCGGCCGGAAGCGATACTCGAGCTCGAGTGGCAGCTGGCCCAACTCCTGGCGGGACGACATCGCGAGCGGCACCCCGGTGACGCTCTCCGTGAAGGTGGAGGC
The DNA here is from genome assembly GCA_964420075.1 of uncultured Thermoanaerobaculia bacterium. Classification (GTDB taxonomy): domain Bacteria; phylum Acidobacteriota; class Thermoanaerobaculia; order Multivoradales; family SZUA-115; genus CAYQRE01. The sequence goes on from CAYQRE010000015.1 coordinate 12,528, forward strand.
CAGGCGCACCCGCACCTCGCTGCCGCCCCGCCGCATGCGGATGTCGAGCTTGCTGGCCGTGATGACCACATCGCCCTGCTGCGATTCGCTCTCGTGGGCCCAACCGGCCACCTCGCCGCCCACCTGGACTTCGTACCAGCGCTCCACCGGCGGCACCTCCGGTGCGGTCGCGTACCCAGGCTCGCCGAGAGCGAACAGAGACAGCAGGAGGAAGTGGACGAGAGCGAGAAAGCGAGCGCGCCGCATGCCGGGAGTCTAGCGGCTCGGCCGACGCCGTGGCGCTGGACGCGCTGCCTCTGGGCCAGCGGGCTCGTGGGCCGCTGCCGGCTGGCGCTTCGCTATCGGGGGGAGGTGTTAGAAATGGCTCCTGGGGAGGGATTTGAACCCCCGACCAATCGGTTAACAGCCGATCGCTCTACCACTGAGCTACCCAGGATTGTGAATGACCAAGAACGAAACGCGCCCTCGCGGGCGCGGACGGCGAGTCTAGGGGCAATGGCGGTGCGAAGTCAAACCGCCGTGGTGTCGAGGAACGGCTTGAGCTTCGACGCGCGGCTGGGGTGGCGCAGCTTGCGCAGGGCCTTCGACTCGATCTGCCGGATCCGCTCGCGAGTGACGTTGAACGACCGCCCCACCTCTTCGAGGGTGTGCTCGGAGCCCTCGCCGACGCCGAAGCGCATCTTCAAGACCAGCTCCTCGCGGGGGGTGAGCGTCTTGAGCACCCCGCGGGTCTGCTCGCGCAGGTTGGTGAAGATCACCGAGTCGATGGGCGAGGTGGCGTTCTTGTCCTCGATGAAGTCGCCGAGATGCGAGTCCTCTTCCTCGCCGATCGGGGTCTCGAGGGAGATTGGCTCCTGGGCGATCTTCATGATCTTGCGCACCTTGGAGGCCGGCAGGTCCATCCGCTCGCCGATCTCCTCGGCGGTGGGCTCACGCCCCAGCTCCTGCACCAGCGAGCGGCTGGTGCGGGTGAGCTTGTTGATCGTCTCGATCATGTGCACCGGGATGCGGATCGTGCGCGCCTGGTCGGCGATGGCACGGGTGATCGCCTGCCGGATCCACCAGGTGGCGTAGGTCGAGAACTTGTAGCCGCGGCGGTACTCGAACTTCTCGACCGCCTTCATCAGGCCGATGTTGCCCTCCTGGATGAGGTCGAGGAACTGCAGGCCGCGGTTGGTGTACTTCTTGGCGATCGAGACCACCAGGCGCAGGTTGGCGACGATCAGCTCTTCTTTGGCCTGCTCGCAGATGTACTCGCCGCCGCGGATCTTGGTGATCGTGGCCGAGATCTCGGCATGGGTGGTGCCGTAGCGCTCCTCGAGCTCCTTGAGCTTGGCGCGGTACTTCTCGATCCGCCGGCGGTGCAGGTTCTGCAGCTCGGCGTTGGCCTCGCGCTTGAGCGCCGTCTGGGCGCGCTTGATGTCGCCCTCGAAGCGCCCGAACTCGCGGTCGATGTCCTTCAGGAAGTCGACCATCCGGTTGCGGGCCTGCACCGAGAAGTCGATCGAGCGAATGTCCTTCGCCATCTTGCCCAGCAGGCGGTCGATCTCGCGCTCGACCTCGCGGTACTTCTCGCTGTCCGGCTTGCAGCGCTTCTGCTTCTTGCGCAGCTGGCCGATCTCCTGCTCGTTGGCGGCGATCGCCTCGAAGATCCGCAGGTTGGAGCGGATGCGGTCGGAGGCCTTGTTGTCGAGCGGCTCGTCGGGGTCGGTCTCGACGAGCTCTCGCAGTACCGTGCGGTCCCGCTGGGCGAGCTCGTTCAGGCGCAGCAGCTCGCGCAGCACCACCGGGTTCTCGCACAGGGCCTCGTAGATCATGCACTCGCCCTGCTCGATGCGCTGCGCGATCTCCACCTCGCCCTCGCGGTCGAGGAGGGGAACGGTGCCCATCTCGCGCAGGTACATGCGCACGGGGTCGTTGGTCTTCTCGTGCGGCGTCAGGCCGAAGTCGAGGGTCTCGTCGTTCTCCTTCTTCTCGAAGTCGACGGCCCCGGTGTCCAGCTCGTCCCGGTTGAGGTAGCGCTCGGGGCGATCGATGACGTCGATCCCGAGGTCGTTGAAGCGCAGGTAGATCTCGTCGAGCTCGTTGGGCAGCGCGACGACCTCCTCCGGCAGCATCTCGTAGATCTCGTCGTAGAGCAGGTAACCCTTCTCGCTGCCCAGCTCGATCAGCTGCTTGACGGAGGTGTAGCGGTCTTCGATCGCGTGGAAACTGGACGTGGACAAGATCTTCTCCTGCGTCTTCCGACGGTCGACTACGTAGCGTGCGCAACCGGCGCCGCCTGGCTCCGGGCTCCTGCCCTACCCCGGGGACCGTCGCGACGCCGGCTGACGAGACCGATGATGCTGTTGGCTCAGAGCTGTCTTTTCCCGCAGGAGGAACTCAAGACGCTCACGATCGCCCGTTTGCTCGGCGATCGCGATGTCTCGGGCCAGCTCGGCGATGCGCCCCCGTTGCCACCGTCTCTGTAACTCCGCGAGTCTGGGGGGGAGGCTCGCCGCCTCCGGCGTAACGGGCCTTTCTAACAGAACCTGCGCCAGTCGGTCAACCGCGGTTTGCTCGGTCTCCAGGGCGGCGGCCACTTCGCGGCCAGTCGGAATGCGGTGGCCGGCCTCCGCATAGAGAGCGCAAAAAGCGCTGAAAATATTCCGGCACACGGGATCGAAGAAGGCAGCGGGGGGCGGCAGCTCGGCGAGCGAAGGGATCGCCACGCCCTCGGCGAGGAGGAGGGCGAGGACTTCCTCCTCGAGGCTTCCCACCTCGCGCCGCGCCGGCGCCACCGCCGGAGGGGCTGTCGTTGCTGGCGCAGCCTCGCTCTTGCCGCGCTTGAGGATCATCTCGACGGGGAGGCCGAGGCGCTGCGCCGCCAGGCGTCCATAGCCCAGGCGGACGACGGGGTCCTTGATCGGCCGCAAGAGCTCGGCGACGGCGGTCGCCGCCTTCGCTTGCTGGTGAGGCTGGCGGCTGCTGTCGGTGGGGATCAGCCGCGCGAGCTCGAGCATCACGCCGTCGGTGGCCTGCTCGAGCCGGCCGCGCACGGCCTCCTCTCCGGCCTCGAGGCGCAGCGAGTCCGGGTCCTGGCCGGCGCCGAACTCGGCCCGGCGCACCGCCAGGTCCTCGGCGAGGAGGAGCGGCACCGCCCGTCGAAAGGCGTTGTCGCCCGCCGGATCACCGTCGTAGCCCACGATCACCTCGTCGGCGTAGCGGGCGAGGAGGCGTGCCTGGTCCTGGGTGAGGGACGTCCCCATGCTGGCGACGGCGCCTTCGAACCCGCTCGCCACCGCCGCCAGCACGTCGAAGTAGCCCTCGACGAGCAGGGCCCGGCTGGTCTCACGGATTGCGCGCTTGGCGAGGTGCAGGCCGTAGAGCAGGTGGCTCTTGTGGAACTCCTCGGTCTCGTTCGAGTTGATGTACTTGGCGCGGTCGTCGCCGAGGGTGCGTCCGCCGAAGCCCACCAACCGGCCCGCGGGGCTGAAGATGGGGAAGATCAGCCGGTGGCGGAAGCGGTCGTAAGGCCGCCCGCCCTGCTCCTTGCGCACCAGCAGGCCGGCCGCTTCGAGGTCGGCCGCCGGCACCTTGCGGTCGAGCGCGTCGAGGAGGTCGCGCCAGCCGGGTGGGGCATAGCCGAGCCCAAAGCGCTCGCTGAGCGCCCCGGAGATGCGGCGCCGCTCGAGGTAGGCACGGGGTTCCGCAGCGTTGCTCAGCGAACGCCGGAAGAACTCCCAGGCGGCCGAGAGCGCTCCTTCGATGCCCCGCTCGCGGCGTTGGCCTCCACTGCTGCTCGGCGCCGTCGGCAGGGGGATCCCGTAGCGGCGGGCGAGCGTCTCGATGGCAGCGGGAAAGTCGTCTCCCGAAGCCAGCTGGTGGAGCTTGATGGCGTCGCCACCGGCGCCGCAGCCGAAGCAGTAGAACAGGCCCTGCTCGGGGTCGACAGAGAACGAGGGCGTGCGCTCCTTGTGCACTGGGCAGAGCCCCACCCAACGCTGGCCGCGGCGGGTGAGCCGGGTGTAGTCCGAGGCGATGCCCAGGATGTCCGCCGCCTCGCGAACGGCGCGGATCAGCTGCGGGGTGAGATGGATGTTGCGCATCAGCCGGTGTGGCCGGCGAGGGAGATCACCGTGGCGCCGTTGCCTCCCTCGTTGGCTGCCCCCGGCCGGCTGCCGGCGACCGCCGGATGCGAGCGCAGGTGTTGGCGGATGGCGTCGCGCAGCCGACCCGTGCCGTGGCCGTGGATCACCCGCACCTCCGGCACGCTGGAGCGCAGAGCCTGATCCAGGTAGTCGTCCAGCTGGTCGAGGGCGGGCTCGACGCGCTGGCCGATGAGATTGATCTCCGGCTTGGCGGCCGTCTGCAGGTCCCCGCTTGCCTGGGCCTCACCCGCGCGGGGGGGGTGCTGCGCGCTGGTCTTGCTGCTCGACCGCGGCTCGTCGGCGGCCAGCCCGACCAGCTCGGCGATCCCGCAGCGAACCCGCTTGCCGCGGACCAGGACGTCCACCCGCTCGCCGCTGATCTTCTCGACGCTGCCCTCCCAGCCGAGGCTGCGATGGCGCACGGTGCCGCCCGCCCGGACCGGCGCCTCGGGCTCGTGCTCGGCGGGGAGGAGGTCGGGAGCGGCCTCGAAGAGACGCTCCTCGGCCTGGGCCTCGAGGCCCTTGCGGCGGCCGCCGAGGAGCTCCTCCTTCAGTCGTTCGACCTCGTCGCGGAGTTTCTTGCGGGTTTCCAGACGGAAGGCGTCGAGCTCGGATTTGAGCCGGCGGCCGACCACCCGCCGTTCGGCTTCGAGGGCGGCCCGCTCGCGGTCGAACCGGGCCCGGGAGAGCTCGAGCTGGCTCGCTTCATGCGCCATCCGCTGGCGCTCGCTAGCGAGCTCTTGGCGGGTCGCCTCGAGCTCGGCGAGCATCCGCCGCAGGTCCTGGTGCTCGGAGCCCAGAAGGGCCTCGGCGCGGTCGAGCCAGGCCGCCGGCAGCTGCAGGCGGCGGGCGAGGCCGAGCGCCTCGCTGCCGCCCGGTGAGCCGGGGACGAGGCGGTAGGTGGGCTGGCCGGTAGCGGGATCGAGCTCCATCGCGGCGCAGCGCGCTCCCTCGCGCTCGAGGGCGGCCGCCGCGAGGCCGATGAGGTGAGTCGTGATCAGAGTCAGGCCCTGGCGTTCCAGCAGTCCTTCGAGCAGGGCGATGGCGAGGGCGGCGCCTTCCTCGGGGTCGGTGCCCGAACCGAGCTCGTCGAGCAGCACGAGGCTCTCGGGAGAGGCTTCCTCCCAGGCTTCGCGCAGGCGCAGCAGCCGGCCGCTGAAGGTGGAGCGGTCGGCGAGCAGGTCCTGCTCGTCGCCGATGGTCGCCACGATGCGGGCGAACACCGGCAGGCGGGTGCCCGGCTCCGCCGGCACCGGCAGCCCGCACTGGTGAGCCAGGCAGAGGAGCCCGAGGGTCTTGAGCACCACCGTCTTGCCGCCGGCGTTCGGGCCGGTGATCACCAGCGCCCGGCGCGTGTCGCCGAGCTCGAGGTCGAGGGGCACGATGGCGCCTTCGTGGCCGGCGGTGCCGAGGCTGTCGCGGCGCAGCGGCGCCAGCGCCGGGTCGAGCAACGGATGGCGCGCGGCCACCAAACGCAGCTCCCCTGGCGGTGCGATCTCGGCCAAGTGGCTGCCGGTCAAGGTCGCGAAGCGGCTCGCCGCCTGCAGCAGGTCGAGCTCGGCGAGGAAGTCGGCGTGGGTCGTGATCTCTCCCGCTTGGCGGCGGGCCTCGGCGAGCAGCTCCTCGAGGATCCGGTTGCGCTCGGCCTCCTCGTCGTCGACGGCCTGCTGCAGCCGGTTGTTGCTCTCCACCACCTCCAGCGGCTCGAAGTAGAAGCTGCGGCCGGTGCCGGAGCGGCCATGTACGAGACCGGGGCTGCGCCCGCGGGCCCCTGCCGAGAGGAGCAGCACGAGGCGCCCGCCGCGCATCGGGATGGTCTCCTCCGAGAGGTTCTCGCGCTCGCGCTCGACGACCTTGCGCAGCTCACCGTAGAGCCCGTCGCGCAGGCCGCGAATGCGCTCGCGCAGGGTGCCGAGCTTGGGGCTGGCGTCCTCGCGTACCTCGCCGCGGCGGTCGAGCGAGCGGTGGATCTTCCGCGCCAGCTCGCCGAGGTCCGGCAGCGCGCGGGCGGGCAGGCTCAGGGCTGCCAGGGGCGGCACGGCTTCGAGGATGCGCTGCCGGGCATCCGCCGTCTCGCGCAGCAGGTCGGCGAGATGAATCAGGGCGGTGCCGACGGCGCTCGGCCGCCCGGACCCCAGCTCATGGAGGAGGTCGCCGAGCGGGAAGTCGAAGCTGCCGACGAGGCGACGCTCAGCTGCCAGCAGTGAGGCTTCTGTGAAGCGCTGCCGGCGCTCAGCCAGCGCTACCGGCGCCACCAGCGGGGCGAGGGTGAGCAGCCGCTGCCGGCCGAGGTCCGTTGCCGCCAGGGAGGCGAGCACGGCCCGCAGCTCCTCGATCTCGAGGGCGGCGGCGCTCGGGGGGGAGAGCACGAAGTCGGTCATCAGCGGTGGTGTCGGCCGCACGGGGGGGCGATCCTCGGCGGTTCCCCTGCGGCCAGGACGGCTAGAAAGTGAATGGCAAGAAAGCAAAAGGAGCGGGACGTTGCGGCCCCGCTCCTGGTGAGCTGTGATCTCTGCGGCTCGCCCATGGCGAGCGGTGTGAGGCGAGTGGGGCCTAGATCAACCCCGCCTTGCGCTCCTCGGCGACCTTGCGAGCCATCTTCTTGCGGGCCTGGATCGCCTTGCGCTTGCGCTTGACGGACGGCTTCTCGAAGTGTTGGCGCTTGCGCAGCTCGGTGAGGATTCCCGACTTCTCCACTTTGCGCTTGAAACGCCGCAGCGCGTTCTCGAAGCTCTCGTCTTCGCGGACATGAACTACCGGCATGGACCTGATCACCTCACCTTCGCTCTTGGGTCAAGCTCCGTGAGCTTGCCGATGCGCCCTGACTGTCGTTGACTTCGAGGTCTGGACTTCGAGGTCTTGACTTTGCAGTCGGGGGCTTGCGTCGTCAGTGCCGGCAGCGACCGGCGCCGACACAGAGCCGGAAGTCTCTCTCAGTCGCGTTGCCAAGTCAAGCTGAAGGCGGGGCTGACGGGTGCCTGCCGGGCGCGCCGCAGCTGACCTTTCCCGCAGCACCGCCAGGAACCTATGCCGGAACGCCAGCGGCAGCCCGCAAGTACGCTAAGTCACCGTGCCGTAAGGATTTCCCGCCTTCACTCCGCTTGACAGCCGGGAGAGGGGGGCAAATAATGGGATGTTCATCGCAGTGCTGGTTCAACAGAGCTCGATCGTTCTCGCCAAAGCCGCGGAGGTCGCAGGATGCCCTTGGCAGACCCTCAAGCCGATCCCGGAGCCGCCAGCCACGGCGGGTCTCTGTCCAATCATGTCCGTCATCTCGACGAGCAGATCGCGGGCTCGATCCGGCAGCGCTTGCGGGCCCTGCAGGAGGAGCTGTCGGCCCACATCCAGCAGAGCACGACCTCGCTGCGCGAACGGCTGGCAGCTCTCGAGGCTGCCTTGCCGGACCAGCTCGTGGCCAACGAGGACCTGCTGCCGGTTGCCGAGCAGGCTCGTGCCGAGGGCCGGTCGGGAGCTTTCGCCGATCTGCAGGCCGCGCTCGTGGCCGTGGACCATGCCGAGGGGCAGAGGGAGATCCTTGCCGCCCTGCTCGAGCAGGCAGGCCGTTTCGCTAGCCGGACGGCGCTCTTCCTGCTGCGTCCCGGTCAGGCCCAGGGCTGGGGGGCCTACGGCTTCGCAGCCACCGAACATCCGGTCTCCGATCTCGCGGTGGTGAGCGAGCCCGGCTCGGCTTGGGAGAAGCTGGGAGAGGGGCGGAGCGCGGTCTCGCTGTCGCAGAACGACATCGCTTCGCTGGCCAGTCAGCTCGGCGTCGAGCTGGCGCAGGAGGCAGTGCTGATCCCCCTGGTGCTGGCAGACCGCGTCGCCGCCGCCCTCTACGCCGACCGCCTCGCCGAGGCGCCGGGCCTCGAGGTGCCGGCCCTGCAGGCGCTGAGCTATGCCGCCGCCCAGGCCGTGGAGCTCGAGCCGCTGCGCGAGCGTGCCGCGACGCCCACCCTGGCCTTGGACCTGGCCACCGACGGTGCCGAAGCTCTGCCGATGGGGCTGTGGAGCGAGCCGGCGGCGAGCGAGGCCGAGATCGCGGCCGCGCCGCCGGAGCCGCAACCCTCAGCGTGGCCGGAGGCCGGGACGGCCCAACTGCCACCCGAGATCGTGGAGGCTGCGGCCGAGCGTGAGGAAGTCGTCGAGACCTGGACGGTCGAGCCGGCCGTGGAGCCTGCGGCCCCCGCGGAGGCCGCGGAGCTTGCGATGCCCGCGTGGCCGCTGGCCGCGCAGGAGCCTGTCGTCGCCGAGCCTGCCAGCGCCGCGGAGCCTGAGCCCGCGGTGCTCGAACCACGGGTGTCGGAACCGGCTCCTTTCGCTGCTGCCTTCGACCAGCCCTTCGACGAGGTTGCCTCGCCGAGCACCCCGGCGGTCACCGAGCCGGAACCCGTCGCCGAGGTTGCCCCGTCACCGTGGTCTTGGCAGCCACCCGCCCCGCTCGAGGTTGCTCCCGAGCCACCCGCTGCCGAGCTCCTGGGCGAGGTGGAGCCTCCCGCCCCGCCGTTCGAGCCCGTAGTCCCTACCGGCGCCGAGACCCTGGCACCGCTGAGCTTCGAGTCCCAGCTTGAGGAGCCGCCCGCCCCGGTCGAAGAGCCGCCGGCCACCGTCGAGCAGCCGGCCGTGGGTTTCTACGCCGAGCCCGCCGAGATGGTGGCACCCTTCGCGGCGGCGCCCACGCCGGTGCTGCCCGAGCTTCCTCCCGAGGTGCTTCCTCCCGAAGTGCTGCCGCCGGGGGGAATGCCACCTGAGGAACTGCTGGAGGTACCGCCCGTCGCAGCGCCCCAGCTGCCCCAGCTGCCGGATGTCGACGTCAGCGAGGATGCGACGGTGCTCCTCAAGCGGCCGACGCTGGCGCCACCCAGCGCCGCACCGACGGCGATCGAGCCCGAGGACGAGACGCACCCGCGGCTTGGCGCCGCCACGCGCGCCATGCCGCGTGGTGGGGTCGGCGAGGTTCGTCCGCCGTCGGGCTTTGAGGGCCCGGGCCTGGCTTTCGCAGGGGGAGGGCGCACCGCCGCCGCGGCGGGCGGCGAGACCGCCGCCCACGAAGAGGCCCGGCGGCTCGCCCGCCTGCTGGTCAGCGAGATCCGCCTCTACAACGAGGAGCAGGTCGAGGAGGGCCGCCGCAACCGCGACATCTATCCGCGGCTGCGCGACGAGATCGACCGCTCGCGCAAGATGTACGAAGAGCGCATCGCTGCTGAGGTTCGGACGGCGCGCGACTACTTCCAGGAAGAGCTGGTCCGACGCCTTGCCGACGGCGATCCCACGGCGCTTGGGATGTAGGGGCGTTCTGTACGCGCGCAGGGCGAGCTTGCCGCTCGCTCTTGCCGGCCTTCTGCTCACCACGGTGCTGAGCACGGGCTGCGACGAGCCCCGGCGGCGCCCGTTGGTGGTGCCCAGGCCGGGGCCCATCGTCCTCATCACGCTCGAAGGCTTGCGTCCAGATGTGGTGGGGGGGCTGGGGGGAGACCCTCGGCTCACCCCGGCGCTCTCTGCCTGGATCGAGAAGGCCGACTGGGCGGGGCGCGCCGTTGCCCCCTCGAGCTGGCTCACTCCGTCGTTCGCGTCCCTGATGACGGGCCTCAAGCCTTGGCAGCACCAGGCGATCACGGCCCTCGAGCCGCAGATGGCGGGGGACCTGGTGACGCTGGCCGAGGCACTCAAGTCTCTGGGCTATCGCACCCGCGCCTACCATGACAGCGATCGTCTCTCCGCCAACCTCGGTTGCGTGCAGGGGATCGACCGCGTCTTCGCCCTGCGGCGTGGCCAGCGGGCGGCGCAGGACATCGCCAACCTGCGGGGGGGCCGCGAGCTGGTGTGGGTCCATCTGACCTTGCCCGCGCCACCCTACGTGCGCCGCGACTATCTCTTGCCGCGCATCGCGCCGGCGCCGGAAGGCCTGCCGCCACGGCTTGGCGGCAACGCCCTCGAGCAGTATTTCGACCCGGCGACCCCCATGCCTGCCGCCGTCCACGACCGCCTGTGGGCCCTCTATCGGTTGAACGTGGCGGCGGCCGATGCGCTGCTCGGCCGATTGCTGGCCGGCCTCGGCTCCGACGAGCGCGGCGACGGGCCGCTGGTGGCGATCGTCTCGCTCTTCGGGCAGGAGTTCGGCGAGCAGGGGCAGGTCGGCTCCGGTGGCAACCTGGGCCGCTCCGAGATCGAGGTTCCCTTGATCCTCAAGCTGCCGCGTTCGCTCGCCGGCCAGCTGGCGGTCCCGGCGGGTGAGCGGGTCGCCGTCGCCCGCCTGTGGGCCACCCTGGTGAGCGCGGCCGGCGGCCAGCCGCCCCCCGGCGTGGCGCCGAGCCTGTTCGGGCCCGGCGAGAGCGGCGAGCTCTCCGAGCTCTACCATGTGGCCGGCAGCAACGAGTTCTCTTGGTTGGAGGGCGACCTTCAGCTGCGCTGGGTCCAGTCCTTCGCCGACCCGGGTCGCGACTACTATCCGTTGCGGATGGCGGCGATGGCGGCGGCGCGGGGATCCGCGGCGCGCGAGAGCTACCGCGAGCGCTTGCTGCGCCTCGACCGGACCTTCCGGCTGACCCTGCCGCTCAGCGGCAACCATCCGCCCGTCCTGCTCCTCGAGCGGTGGACGGCGGACGGCGTGGAGAGCGTCGACGACCCGACCCGTCAGGCGGAGATGGCCGCCCATCTGCGCCATGCCTGGCTCGAAGGCGTTGGCGAGGAGAGCGCGCCGAACGAACAGTCGGCGCGGCGGTGGCGATAGGTCCAGACTGGCCACAGCGCTCCGGGCGCCGATATATACTTGCGGATCCCGAGTTCGAGAGGGACTGCCGGGTCCATAGCTCAGCGGTGAGAGCATCCGGCTCATAACCGGCTGGTCCCTGGTTCGAATCCAGGTGGACCCACTCTGCCGAGGACAACGCATGACCAATCACCTAGCGGACATCGTCGCGCTGGAAGCCACGTTGACAGAGCTCTCCGCTGCCGAACAGCAGCTCAACGGCATCCCCGAATGGATGCGCTCCCTGCACGACGAACACCGCGGCCGTTCCGTTGAGATCCAAACCTACGAAGAGACAGCCGAAAGGGCCCGCGAGGAGCGGCGCAGCGCCGAGGCGACGCTGGCCGAGGCCCAGGAGCGCCTGAAGCGCTACCAGCAGCAGATCAACCAGGTGAGCACGCAGCGCGAGTACGGTGCGCTGCTCTCCGAGATCGACACCACCAAGGCACAGATCACGGCGGCCGAGACGGCCGGCCTGGCCGCCATGGAGCGGCGCGAGCAGGCCGAGAAGGACCTCGCTGTCGCCCGCGAGTCCTTCGCGGACATCGAGGCCCGCTACGCCGCGGAGATGGCGCGCTGGGAGAGCGAGAAGCCCCAGCTCGAAGAGCGGGTAGGGCGCATCCGCGAAGCCGCCAAGGTTCTGCGCGAGCGGCTGCCACGTGGCACGGTGGCGCTCTACGAGCGGGTACGGGAACGCTACCAGGGAGGCGGCATCGCACCGATCTATGAGGTCGTGCGGCCGGGCAAGGGACCGAAGGTCTACCACTGCGGTGCCTGCAACTACAGCATCCGGCCGCAGGTGGTCGTCGAGGTACGGTCGATGCAGGGCCTGGTCCAGTGCGAGGGTTGCAAGCGCATCCTCCACTTCTCGACCGAGGCGCCGGCTTGAGTGAGCACAAGGGGCGCGCCTGGATCGACGGCGGGGCGCGCGGTAATCCTGGCCCGGCCGGGTTCGGCGTCCTGCTGGAGACCGCCGAAGGCCCCGAGGAGATCATCGGCTACCTCGGCAAGGCCACCAACAACGTGGCGGAGTACACGGGCCTGCTCGCCGCCCTCTCCCGCGCCCGGGCACGCGGCCTCGACGATCTCGAGGTGTTCTCCGACAGTGAGCTCTTGGTCCGCCAGGTCAATGGACAGTACAAGGTCAAGGCGGCGCACCTGGTGCCGTTCTTCCTCGCCGCCCTCAAGCTGCGTCGCGAGTTCGGCCGCTTCAGCCTGCGCCACGTGCCGCGCAACGAGAACTCGCATGCCGACGGCCTCGCCAACCGCGCGATCGATGCCCGGGCGCCGCTGCCGGCCTGGCTCGAGCTGCCGCGTTGAGCGGGAGAGACGGTGAGCGACCCGCCATCGCCCGCCGAGCTCGCCACCGCTGCTGCGCGCCTGGCAGCCGTCGAAGCGAGGATCATGGCCGCCTGCGCTCGCGCCGGCCGCCCGCGCGCCGCGGTGACCCTGCTCGGCGTCTCGAAGACGCAGCCGCCGGACCGCGTTCTCGCCCTCTACAAGGCGGGCCTGGCGACCTTTGGCGAGAACCGCGTCCAGGAAGCCGTCGCCAAGGCGGCGGAGCTGCCGGCGGCCATCGACTGGCACCTGATCGGCCCCTTGCAGACGAACAAGGTACGCTCGGCCCTGCGCTTGTTCTCGACCATCCACGCGGTGGACCGCCTGCGGCTTGCCCAGGCCCTCGCCGAGGAGGCCGAGCGGCTCGGGCGCGAGGTGGCGTGCTTTCTCGAGATCAACCTCGCTGGCGAGGCGAGCAAGCACGGCTTTGCTCCAGCCGAGCTTTTGGCCGAGCTGGTGGAGCTCGCCGCCCTACCGCGGTTGCGCTGGCTGGGCCTGATGGCGATCCCGCCGTTCGCCGACGATCCCGAGGCCTCGCGCCCGTGGTTTCGTCAGCTGCGGTTGCTGCGCGACCGGTTGGCCTCGGCCGGTCCGCTCGCCGGCTTTGCGGGCCAGCTCTCGATGGGAATGAGCGCCGACTTCGAGATCGCCATCGAGGAAGGCTCGACCCATGTCCGCGTGGGGACCGCCCTCTTCGGAGCCCGGGGGTGAGGCCGTGGAGCTAGGCCCCCTTCCCGCTGGCGCGCGGCGCCTCTTCGCCCACTACGACGAGAGAGAGCTGGCCTCGGCGCCGGGTTTCGTCACTGCCCGCCTGCTCGAGGACGGCGATCGCCGCGACCTCTCCTGGCTCTTCGCTCGCCTGGGGAGCGCCGCGATCGCCGCCTGGGTGGAACGCCACGGCGCCCGGCAACTGTCGCGCCGGAGCCTGGCCTACTGGCGCCTGCATCTCGGCCTCCCCGAGCCCGCTGCGGGTGCCAAGGACCTCGAAGGTGAGCTATGGCTGCTCTGACCCCTTCCCACCTCGCCTCTCTGGCCGTCGAGAGCCGCGAGCTCGCCGGGCGGCTCGCCAGCCGTCCCTGGGCCGAGGACGTCTACCTCGCCGGGTCCGGGGCCCTCGCCCTCTACACCGGCCACCGCCCGGTCCGCGACCTCGACCTGATGGCGATGACCAACCGGCTGGTGAGCGCCGATCGGCGAGATCTGCTGGCTGATCTCCTGGCGCTCGAGCCCGGGACGCGGGTCGAGACCGCCCGCGACGGCTACCTCTTCGCGCGCCTCGGAGGCGTCGGCGTCCGTTTCTACTACTACCCCTACCCGCTGATCGAGCCCGTCGAGGAGCTGCATGGGCTCAGCGTCGCCTCGCCGCTCGACCTTGGCCTGATGAAGTTGGGCGCCATCATCAGCCGTGGCACCCGGCGCGACTTCGTCGACCTCTACTTGCTCTGCCAGCAGCTGTCCTTGCGCGAGCTGCTCGTGCGGGCGGCCGACAAGTTCGGGCATGTGCGGGACTTCCCCCTGCAGGCGCTGAAGGGCCTGGCCGACCGCAGCGAGGTGGGCGACGAGCCGTTGCCGCGCCTGGCGAGCCCCCTCGCTTGGGACGCTGTCGTCACCTGGCTCGACGGCGAGATCGCGAACCTGTCGCAAGAGAGCTTTGAAGGCCCATGAGCCAGCTCTTGATCACCAACCTCGGCGAAGTCGCCACGCCTCTGGGCCGCGCGCCGCTCCGCGGGGTCGCGCAGGGGAACATCGAGCGCCAGGCCGGGGCCGAGGTGCTGGTGCGCAACGGCAAGATCGTTTTCGTGGGCCCGCGTGCCGCCCGCCTGCAGCGCTACGGCGAGGTCCTCGACAGCGAGCGCTACGACGCCCGCGGCGGAACGCTCATCCCCGGCCTGGTCGACAGCCACACCCACCTGCCGTGGGCTGGCAGCCGCGAGCACGAGTTCGCCGACCGCCTGGCTGGCAAGACCTATCTGGAGATCGCAGCGGCGGGCGGCGGCATCCTCTCGACCGTGCGTGCCACCCGCGCGGCGAGCGAAGACGAGCTGGTACACCTGGTACGTCAGCGGCTCGATCGCATGCTGGCCTGGGGCACCACGACGGCGGAGGCGAAGAGCGGCTACGGCCTGGCGCTCGACGCCGAGCTCAAGCAGCTGCGAGCCATCCAGCGGGCCGGCGAAGCGCACGCCATCGAGCTGGTGCCGACCCTGATGGCAGCCCACGAGGTGCCGCCGGAGCACCGCGCGAACCGCCAGGCGTTCCTCGACCTCGTCGTCGGGGAGATCATCCCGGCAGCCGCCGAGGCCGGCCTGGCGCATTTCTGCGACGTCTTCTGCGAGGAGGGGGTGTTCACCGTGGAGGAGTCTCGGCGCGTGCTGGAGGCCGGCCGCGCCCATGGTCTCGTGCCCCGCCTCCATGCCGACGAGTTCGTCGACTCCGGGGCGGCAGCCCTCGCCGCCGAGCTGGGAGCGGCCTCCGCGGACCATCTGATCGCCGCCTCCGACGCCGGCATCGCGGCGATGGCCGTGGCTGGTGTCATGGCCGTGCTGTTGCCGGGCGTCGGCTTCTTCCTGATGAAAGGCGGCTACGCTCCGGCGCGGCGCTTCGTCGAGGCCGGGGTACCCGTGGCCCTCGCCAGCGACTGCAACCCCGGCTCGTCGCATACCGAGTCGCTCCTCTTCATCTTCTGGCTCGGCGTCTTCCAGCTGCGCCTGTCGATCCCCGAGGCCCTGACGGCAGTCACCCTCAACCCGGCCTGCCTCCTCGGCCGCGGCGACCTCGTGGGCTCGATCGAGCCCGGCAAGCAGGCCGACCTCGTCCTCCTCGACGCCCCCAACCTCGACCACCTCGCCTACCACTTCGGGATCAACCCCGTGGCGGCGGTGTGGAAACGGGGCCGCCGCGTCCACCCTGCCTAGGTAGGGGCGGGTCTCAGACCCGCCCGCGCGATCTGCAAAGCAGACGGGGTCTTCAGCGAGCCTTGGAGCCGCCGAGGTGAAGCTCCAGATACCGGATGAGGCGGTCCATGTCGCGGTGGAAGTCGGGGTCATCACGGATCGCCAGACCGTTGCGGAAGGCAAGGTCCTCGAGCGGCTCCGGCAGCTGCTCCTTTGCGGGGATCGCAGCGCCCTTGACCAGCAGGGGCACCACCGGCACCCCACGTTGGAGGGCCGTCTCGATCTCGATGCGCACGAAGTCCCGCGGGTCGTCCAGGCGCCGCGAGCCCCGCTCGTCCCGGGCGTCAAGCCAGCTCTGGCCGATCACCACCAGCTCGACCTGGCACTGCTCGACGGCATCCTGCAGGTGCCGCCGGAAGTCGACCCCGAAAGGAATCGAGTCGACGTCCTTGAACACGCCCTCGCGGCCGAAGGCCTGGACCAGCCGGTCATAGATGCGGCCGGTCACGTCGCTCGAGTCGCCCCGGCGGTAGGAGACCATCACTCGCCAAGAGCCGCGAGCTCCGGCTGCGGCGGGAGCTGCCGTCGGCGGGCCTTCAAGGGTCGCAACCTTGGGCAGCAGCGATCGCAGCTCCTCGGCTGGAGGCTCTGGCGTCGTGCTTTCTGCACCGAGGGCAGGCGCCACGGTGAGCTGCGGCTTGGGCGGTAGTTTCGCGTCGAGCCAACGGCGACCCGCGCGGAGTGCACTGAGGCCGAGACCCAGAAGCGTAGACGGGACCAGGATGCTCCACGCGAACTCTGCGAACCGCCCGAGACCATGCGAGAGGTTCGAGCCCGCAGCATCCAGGATGACACCCGTCGTGATGGTGACGTAGGTCAGGAGGCAGAGGGTGCCATGGACCACGCCATGCAGGTGGACGTTCTTCGCGAACGAGCGCGCCAGCAGATGGCAGATCGCGAGCAGCCAGTAGAGAAGCAAGACCTCTCGCCATTCGTCGGCGCTCGCTGGCCGGACACCCGAAAGCCACCAGGCACAAGCCGAGGCGAGAAGCATGACCAGGGGCGACCAGCGAGAGAACAACAGCCAACGCATCATGTCTGGATTCTCGAAGAGAAAAGAGAGGCTAGCATGGGCGACCGGCCGTGTTCCGCGGGGCACGGCCGGTCCACCTCCGCCGCAGGGCGGGTCTCAGACCCGCCCCACGATCCCGGCGGTCGCCTGCGCGACGGCCAGCCGCCGCCGGCACGGAATATCGCGAATCCTGGACCGTACCTCTCGCCGGATGCCAGTGAGGCTCGGCCGGCCCTTGTATACTGGCCTCAGGTTTCCATCCACGATGGCTCTCCGGGCGGCAGCCCGGTCTTTCCAAGGGAGCGCTCTGATGAGTAAGGGTCTCGGATGCGGATTGCTCGTCGTCGGCCTGCTCGTCCTGCTGGGCCTCTTCGCGTTCGGCAGCTACAACAACCTGGTCGGCCTCGACGAGGGCGTCAAGGCGGCGTGGAGCCAGGTGGAGAACGTCTACCAGCGGCGCGCCGACCTCATCCCCAACCTGGTCGAGACCGTCAAGGGTGCCGCCAACTTCGAGCGCGGTACCCTCGAGGCGGTGACCGAGGCGCGGGCGAAGGTGGGGCAGATCCAGTTCACCGGCGTACCGCAGGCGGAGGACTTCGCCCGCTTCCAGGCGGCGCAGGACGGCCTCTCCTCGGCCCTTTCACGCCTGATGGCGGTGGTCGAGGCCTACCCGGACATCAAGGCCACGCAGAACTTCAGCGAGCTCCAGGCGCAGCTCGAGGGCACCGAAAACCGGATCGCCGTCGAGCGCCGCAACTTCAACACCGCGGCGCAGGCCTTCAACACCACCCGGCGGCGTTTCCCCACCGTGCTGATCGCCAACCTCCTCGGCTTCCCCGAGCGCCCCTACTTCCAGGCCGCCCCCGGCTCGGAGCAGGCGCCGAAGGTACAGTTCTGAGCGTGGACGTCGCGCGTCTGTTCAGCGTCGCCGACCTCGAAGCCGTCCGTCAAGCGGCGGCCGAGGCCGAGGCGGGCACCGGCGGCGAGGTGGTCTCCTACGTCGTCGGTCGCTGTGACCCCTATCCCGAGGCGCGGCCGCGGGCGGCGGCGGCGCTCGCCGTCTTCGCCGCCCTCGCTGCCGGCCTCGCCCACGCGCTCGGTGAGCATTGGGGCGGTTGGGGCCTGTGGTGGATCACCTTGCCGGTGGTCGCCGGCGGCCTGCTCGGCTGGTCGCTGGTGGGAATGGTGCCGGTCGTTGAGCGCTTCATGATCGGCCCCGAGATGCTCTCGCGTCGGGCCGAGCAGCGGGCAATCCAGGCCTTCCTCACCGAAGAGGTCTTCTCGACGCGCGATCGCACCGGGGTGCTGATCCTCCTCGCCGTTTTCGAGCGCCAGGTAGTGATCAAGGCTGACACGGGGCTCGCGGCCCAGGTCAAGCTCGAGGAGTGGCAGCGAATCGTGGGCGACCTGGCCTACGGTATCCGGGCCGGCAAGGCCGCGGAGTCACTGATTGCGACCATCCATGCCTGCGGCGACCTGATGCGGGAGCGCGGCGTGCCGCGCCGCGCGGACGATACCGATGAGCTGCCCAACGCGCTGAGGATCAGTGATGTCTGACGGCCGCCGTGGCCTCCTGGCCGTAGCCCTGCTCGCCTTCGCCGTGCTCGGCGCCCTGGTCGGCTCGCCGCTGGCGGCGCGCGAGGTGCCCTACCTCAGCGGTCGGGTGGTCGACGAAGCAGGCCTGCTTCCGGGGGACAGCGCCGCCCGCATCGAGGCCCAGCTCGCCGAGCTCGAGGCGAAGACGGGGTCGCAGGTCGCCGTCCTCACCATCGACACCCTCGGCGACGAGCCGTTGGAGGACTACTCCCACAAGGTGGCCTCGGCGTGGAAACTGGGCCGCGGCAAGTTCGACGATGGCGCCCTCTTCCTGGTGGTGCGCGACGATCGCAAGATGCGGATCGAAGTCGGCTACGGCCTCGAAGGCACGCTGCCGGACGCCCTCGCCAGCCGTATCCTCACCCAGCTGGTGCGGCCACGGTTCAAGGCCGGGGACTTCGCAGGCGGCATCGAGGCGGGGGTCCAGCAAATTGTCGGTACCCTGGAAGGCACCCTGCCGCCCCTGGAAGACAAGCCGGAGCCGGCGGTCGGCGGCGGAGGAGGTTGGACGGGAGGTGTGGTCCTCGCCTTCCTGTTCCTCGCCACGGTGGGGGTCTTCTCTTTCACCGCCCTCTTCACGAAGGGCCCCATGGCCTGGGTGATCTATCTGTTCTTGACGCCGTTCTGGGCCATCTTCCCGATGGCAGCGTTCGGTGCCAGTCTCGGCGTCGCCGCTGGGGTGGGATGGCTGGTCGGCTTCCCGATCCTGCGCGCCCTCTTCTTCCACAGCCGCTGGGGAGAGCGGATGGTCAAGCAGATGAACGCGGGGGGTGGCAGTAGCTGGGGTTCGGGCGGCGGCTGGAGCTCGGGCGGTGGCTCGTGGGGTGGTGGTGGGGGGGGAGGCTTCTCGGGCGGCGGTGGCAGCTTCGGCGGCGGCGGCGCCTCGAGCAGCTGGTAGCGGCGCCCGGCGCCACTGGCGCGATCAGGCGAGCAGGAACGACAAATCAGCGCCGCCGGGGCACTCCTCGGGCTCCTGGCCACGGCGGAAGAGGCGGGCGTTCTGCCCGCCGCCGAGGGTCATCCTCCCACCCTCGACCAGTAGCCATCCACCCTCGCGCAAGCCGAGCACCGGGTTGGCGTTCTCTTCGTGGAATTGCCGGATGCGCTGCTCGCGGGTCTCGCCCATGTGGGTGGAGCCCGGATCGGGGTCGAGGTAGTGCGGGTTGAGGTTGAACGGCACCAGGGCGAGAGCGGTGAAGGAGGGCACCTCGACGATCGGCATGTCGTTCGTCGTGCGGATCGAGGCCGCGGCGACGTTCGAGCCGGCGCTCGACCCGAGGTAGGGCATGCCGTCGGCGACCCGGCGGCGGATTGGCTCCAGCAGGGCCGCGTCGTAGAGGCGACGGAGAAGCCGGAAGGTGTTGCCGCCGCCGATGAACACCGCCTCGGCGGTGGCGAGGGCGGTCCGTGGGTCTGCCACCTCGTGCAGGGACTGCACCCCGCAGCCCAACTGCTCGAGCCGCTCGCGGGCCACCCGCGCATACTCATCCCAGTCCGCCAGCGCGTAGGGCACGAACGTCACCGTGCCGACGCCGGCGAGGTGTTCGCGGATCGCCGCCTCGGCATGGTCGAGGTAACCGTGGCCGTGGCAGGTGGAGTTCGAGAGGAGAAGGACGCGGCGGTGGTCGGAAAGCATCTTACGCTCCATTTACGATCTTCCGTGCAACCTTCGACTATACTGGAAGCGAGCAGGGAGATCTGGCGAAGAAGGAGGATTCGATGGCCAGTGCTCACGATGTCGCAGCCTATGTCCTGAAGGTACGCGGCGAGATGACGGCCATGAAGCTCCAGAAGCTGGTCTACTACGCACAGGCTTGGTCGTTGGTTTGGGATGAGGAGCCCTTGTTCAGCGATCGGATCGAAGCCTGGGTCAACGGCCCCGTCATACCTGCCCTCTACCGACTCCACAAGGGCCAGTTCAAGGTCTCGCAGTGGCCCTCCGGTGATCCCGAAGCGTTGACCTCGCAGCAGCGAGAGACCCTCGACGCGGTGCTTCGGTACTACGGCGACAGGTCCTCCCAGTGGTTGAGCGACCTGACGCATCGCGAGGCTCCATGGCGAGAGGCGCGGCAGGGTCTGGAGCCCGGTGATCCAAGCCGACGTGAGATCACCCACGCGGCGTTGGCCGAGTACTACGCGAACCCCTACTAGGTCGCAGCCCAATGCCAAAGAAGAAGCCGCGGCATGCGCGCTTCGAACCGTCGACCCGCCACCCGACTCAGGCTTTGGATCCCTCGACCGCGAAGCGGCCGAGGGCCGTCGCCTACGCAGGTGCGAACCACCTCACGCCGTCCTGGCGGATCGCCAGTCTTGAGTTGGCGCATGAGACGCTTGGCTGGCACCGTCTGGATCGCAGCACAATCGACAAGGTCCGTTCGCGGCTCGCCAACCTGGAGACGATGACCTGGTCGCGGATCCTGGTTGAGGGAAAGAAGCAGAACCACCCGATCCCCGTGGCTGCGCTCACGCCCGAGGCTCAGGCGTGGCTGGAAGCGCAGAGTCTCGACCTCGACGAGGTGATCTCGCTGCGGCTCTCCGGCCTGGAGAGGATCTTCGGCTACCGCCAAGCCGAGGTCCTCGTGCTCCTCTGGTGGGACCCAGCTCACGCCGTCTGTCCAGCGCCCAAGAAGCACACCTGACTGCCGTTTACCCGGCTATGATCCCGCCATGAGCTACTGGTTGCTGAAGACGGAGCCGGAGGACTATTGCTGGAACGACCTGGTGCGCGACGGTCGCACGGTGTGGGACGGGGTGGGCAACAACCTGGCACTGATCCACATGCGCAAGGTCGAGCCGGGCGACCTGGCTCTGATCTACCACACGGGCAACGAAAAGGCAGCCGTGGGGATCGCCGAGATCGTGACCGCGGCTTACCCGGACCCCAAGCTCGATGACCCCAAGCGAGCCGTCTTCGACGTCGTGCCGCGCGAGAAGCTCGCCCGCCCGGTAACCCTGGCGAGCCTCAAGGCAAAGCCCGAGTTCGCCAACTTCGACCTCATCCGCAACTCGCGGTTGTCGGCGATGCCGGTTTCTCCAGAGCGCTGGCAGGGCCTCCTGGCCCTCGGCCGCTGATCCTCCGGCGCGACTAGTCCGGGTTGACGACGGCTGCGCGTGCCGCCAGCTCGCAGTATTTGTCGCCACCCACGAGGTAGGTGTGGCGAGCCTCGGAGGCGAAGACGAAGGTGACCTCGCTCGCCGTTTCGCCCTCGGGGAGCAGGCCGCCAAGGCCTTGCGGCAGGTCGCCGCTGCGGTAGGCCCAGACCTCCTGGCTCATCCAGCGCGTCTTCTTGCCACCCTGGCCGCGGTTGGGCTCGAGAGAGGGCACGGCCTGCTGCTGGTAGCGCAGGATCGGCGGCGGCCCGAAGAGGATCAGCACCCGGCCGCGGTCGGTCAGGCTGCCCCGCTTGTTGCCTTCGCCATAGAGGCGGTCGGCGGCGATCGAGCGCTCGAAGAAGGCGCTGCGGTAGGGGTTGTCGGCGTCGCCGGGCGTGGGGTCGCGCCGCCGCCAGAAGCGCTCGATGAACTCCAGGCTGTCGCGGCTGTTGCGCAGGCCGCGGAACTCCTTGACCTCGTCCGGCTGGATCAACCAGCGAACCGGCCCCTCGATCCACAGCCGGGTTGCCGGGTTGGTCTCGGCCCAGCGAGCCGAGCGGCAGGCGGGCGCGAGGCACAGCAAGAGCAGAGTGAGGCATGGCCCGAGGAATCGGCGCAGGGCCGCAGGCTGGCGCCGCTCAGGGTCCCCAGAGACCTGCTGCAGAGAAGGGCAGTGGTGTTCGATGAGGAGACTCTAACCGATTCGCGGCGGCCCGCGACGACCCGTCTCAGGGCTCTCTCGGCTGCCAGCGCAGGCCTCCGTCGGCGCTCCAGCGGTGCTCGGGAAAGTAGATCCCGGTACCGCGGTCGGCGGCGGTGACGGCAAAACGGAAGGCCCCTTTCCAGTAGTCGTAGGCCTTGCCGTCGCGGGCGTGGGCGGCGACGTCGACCACGTACTCGCCGGGGCCGAGGCGCAGGGCCGGGCACTCGAGGCGCACCCGGGCCCGGCCGGCGAGGCGGCCTGGCTCGAAGCCCGCGAGATCGGTGTTGGTGCCCCAGCAGTCGACGCCTCGCGGCGTGCTGATCGCCACGCCGAAGACGAAGTCCTCGACGGGCGCCGCGGCCTCGACCTCGATCTCGAAGGCCACCGTCGCACCACTTGCCAGGTGGTAGTGCTCGCGCCCGTCGACGTGCATCCTGGCTTGCAGGATGCGCACCTCGCCCGAGCCCCATCGGCGGTTGCCGTCCGCCGCGGCCTCGCCTCCCTGCTGCTTGGCGGCGCGGTGGGCCTCACCTTCTGCTTCGGCCACCGCCTCGCGGTAGGCGTCGATCACCCGCCGCGGCTCTCCAGCCAGCCGGGCTTTGCCGTGGTCGAGCCAGAGCACGCGGTCGCAGTGCTCCTCGACGAGCGACAGCGAGTGGCTCACCAGGAGCAGCGTCCGCCCGGAGGCCACCAGCTCGGCGACCTTGGCCAGGCAGCGGTGCGCGAAGGCCTCGTCGCCTACCGCCAGCACCTCGTCGACCAGCAGGACTTCGGGATCGGTGTGGATGGCGACGGCGAAGCCGAGGCGGACGTACATCCCCGACGAGTAGTTCTTGACCGGCTCTTCGATGAAGTCCCCGAGGCCCGAGAAGGCGACGATGCTGTCGTAGCGGCGCTCTACCTCGCGGCGCGGCAGGCCGAGCACGGCGCCGTTGATGAAGATGTTCTCGCGGCCCGAGATCTCGGGATGGAAGCCCGCCCCCAGCTCGATCAGCGCCGCCACCCTGCCGTCGACGGCGATTGTGCCCCGGCTGGGCTTCAGGATCCCCGCCACCATCTTGAGCAGGGTCGACTTGCCGGAGCCGTTGCCGCCGATCACCCCGAAGGCCTGTCCCTTCTCGACGGTGAAGCTCACGTCGTCGAGGGCGGTGATGGTCTCGCTGGCGGCGAGGCCGGAGGTGAGGTCACCGCGCAGCAGGGCGCTCTTGAGCGTGCGCAGGTGGGCGCCCGGTGCAGCCCGGCGATAAAGCTTGGTGACCCCCGTCGCGGCGATCGCGTGGTCCATCGCCGCCGTCCTCAAACCGCCTCGACGAGCGTCTCGCGGAGCCGCCCGAAGAGGCTCGCCCCCAGCCACCAGGCGACGAGCGCCAGGCCGGCCATCTGCAACCAGAGGAGGGCTTCGGGGACGGTTCCCGCGAACAGCACCTGCTGGTAGGCGAGGGTGAAGGGGGTGAAGGGGTTGAGCCGCACCAGGCCGCGCACCAGGCGGAAGGGGATGGCGTCAAGCGGATAGAGGATGGGGGTAAGGAAGAAGGCCAGGGTGAGGACGTTGGCGAGAATGTCCTTGACGTCTTTGAAGTGGACGTTGAGCGCCGCGACGGCGAGCGCCAGGCCGGCGAGCAGGGGCAGGTGGAGGAGGATCACCAACGGCAGGAGCAGGGCCGCCCAGCCGCCCACCGGATAGCCAAGGAAGCGGCCGGCCACCAGCGCGGCGGCGAGGATGGGGGTGGCGAACAGGAAGTGGGCGCCGTTGGCGAGCACCGTGACCACCGGCAGCAGCTCGGCCGGGAACACCGCCTTGCGGATCAGCCCGGCGTTGGCGACGAGCGACATCGCCCCCTCGTTGAGCGCCGCGGAGGTCCAGATCCAGGGGAAGAGGCCAGTCACCAGGAAGAGGGCGTAAGGCTCCGTGCCCGAGCCCGCCGGGCGCCGGAAGGCCACGCCGAAGACGAAGCTGTAGACGGCGAGGAGCAGCAGGGGGTTGATCAGGGACCAGAAGAAGCCGAGGACGGAGCCACGGTAGCGGGCGGTGAGCTCGCGGCCGGTGAGGGCGGCCAGCAGGCCCCGGAAGCGCAGGATCCGCCGCGTCGCACCGAGCATCGGGGCGAAGGATACTAGACTCTCCGCGTGCTCAACCCCGAGCTGGCCAACCTCCTCCCGGGCCTGTGGTTTCTCGGCCTGGCCGCGGCCCTCGCGGCGGTCCTCCATCGCTTCTTCGACCCCCTGCCCCGCCCTGCCCTCGCGGCCTTCGCAGTGGTGTTGGCCCTCGCCTTCGGCCCGGTGCTCTTCACGGGCCGTTCGTTCCTGCCTCTCGACAGCCTGCGTGGACACGCGCCCTTCCTCACCTTGGAGCCGGCAACGCCTCCCGCCAATCCCCTGCAGGGCGACCTGTTGCTGCTGATCGCGCCGGCCGGGGCCGAGGTGCGTCGGGCCCTGGCCCACGGCGAGCCGCCCTTCTGGGCCGCGGAGCTCGGGGCCGGCATGCCGCTCTTGGCGGACCCGCAGGCCCAGGTGCTGCAGCCGCTCGTGGTGGCGGCCTTGCCCTTCCCGATCACCCAGGCGGTGGGGATCACGGCAGCCTTGCAGGTCTTCGTCGCCCTCGTCTTCGCGCTCCTCCTCTTCGAGCGCCTGGGGCTGCGGTCGCCGGCAGCCCTCTTCGGTGCCTTCGCCTGGGGCCTCGGCAGCTTCCTCGCCGTCTGGCTCGGCTGGCCCATCGCCAACACCGCCACTTGGCTGCCCGCTTGTCTCTACGCCACGATGCGGGTGGTCGGGTGCGGCGGCCGGCGGGACCTGGCCCTCCTCGCCGCGACGACATTCTCTCTTCTCGTCGGCGGTCACCCGGAGACCATCGTCTACGCCCTGGTGCTGATCGCCGGCTGGGGGCTCGAAGCTCTCGGCCGCCAGGGTTGGCCGCGGCGGCGCAGCCGGCGCCTCGCCGCCGGGCTGGGGCTCGGCTTCGCGCTCGCGGCGCCGGCCCTGCTGCCGGCTGGCCTCTACCTGCCGCAGACCCTCCGTGCCAGCCGGCTCGCCGAGGTTAGGCCGGAGCCAGTAGCGGCGGGGGCCTTGGCGCGGGCCGAGCTGCGCCTACTGCCGATCGTGGCCCCGCAGGTCTTCGGCAACGACCGCTACTACGCCTACTGGGGGCCCGAGAGCTTCAACGAGGACGCCGCCGGCTTCATGGGCACGGCGAGCCTTCTGCTCGCCGGCCTCGCGCTCTTGCCCGGCCGCCGGCGCCGGCCGGGGGAGCGGCTGAGCCTCGGCTTCGGCCTCGCCGGCCTGCTGGTGGTCGCCCAGGTGCCGGGAGTGCTCGACCTTCTCGGTGGGCTCCCCGGCGGGGGCGCCTCGGGAGGGCAGCATCGCCTGCTGTTGTGGATCGCCTGGGCGCTGGTGATGGCCGCTACCGCCGAGCTCGACCGCCGCCTCACCGGCGAAGGGCGAGCTTGGCCCGTGGTCGCCGTCGGCTTGCTGCTGGCCAGCGTCATCGCCTGGGCCACCCTGGGCCATGCTCCGCCCGGCGGCGAAGACCTCGCCATCCTCCGCCTCGGCTGGCTGCGCTGGCAGCTGCGCTTCCTGGCCGGGGCCAGCGCCGTCCTCCTCCTCGCCTGGCAGCAGGGGCGCTGGCGCGGTGAACGCTGGCGCCCGCTCTGCGGCTGGGCGCTCGCTGTCGCCGTCGCTGCTGAGCTCCTGCTGTTGCACCGCCCGCTCCACCCGCCGGCACCCGAGCGCCTGGCCTTCCCACGGACGCCGCCCCTGGCCGCCCTCGCCGCGGCGTCGAGTCAAGCCGGTGCCGCCGGCTACCGCCTGAGCGGCCTCGACCTGGCCCTGCCCCCCAACCTGGCGGCGGTCTACGGCTGGAGTGACGCGCGGCTCTACAACCCGCTCGCGCCGGCTACCTATGTGGCGGCCCTGGCACCCCTGATCGAAGGCTGGTCGGGCGAGGCCCCCCACCTCGGCCAGCCGGAGCACCCCCTCTACGACCTCCTGGGCGTGCGCTGGCTGCTGGTGCCGCCCGGAACGCCCCGGCCGGACGCGTTCCGAGTGCTTGCGGATGGCCCGGACGGTGCGCTCTGGGAGCGCCCCTCGGCGCTACCCCGCCTCTTCCTGCCGGCGAGCGCCCTCCCGCAGCCCGCCGCCTGGCCGGCGGCGCTCGCCGCGATCACGGACTTTCGCGCCGGGGCCCTCATCGAGGGCCTGCGCACGCCCTGGCAGGCGCGGGAGGTCGAGGCCGGACGGCTGGAGATCGGCGAGCTTGCGAGCCATCGCCTGCGCGCCCGCTTCGCTTCTCCCGAGCCGCGCTGGCTCGCTTCGAGCCTCTATCAGGACGGCGGCTGGACCCTCCGCGTCGACGGCCACCCCGTCCCCACCACCCGCAGCAACGGCCCCTTCCTCGCCGCCCTGCTCCCCGCCGGGGAGCATCGGCTCGAGCTCTGCTACCGCCCACCGGGCTTTCTGGCTGGCTGCCTGTTGGCGGTCGTGGGAATGCTCGGGGCCGGGTGGGGGTGGCGGCGATGGACGGCGACGTGAGGGGGGGGCGTTCAGCTCCAGACGAGATGGGAGGCGACGAGTCGAGGCCGCCCGCCCTGGTTGCCCGCGCGCCTACAGCCCGAGGCGGTCGGCCTCGGCCTGGAGGGCGGCGAGGACGCGCTCGGCGTGCTGGTCGAAGGGCACTCCCAGCTCGTCGGCGCCGTGGGCGACCTCCTCGCGGTTGACGCCGCGGGCGAAGGCCTTTTCCTTAAGGCGCTTCTTGATTCCGGCGAGGTCGACGTCGGCGATCTTCTTCGACGGCTTGATGAGCGCTACGGCGACGCAGAAGCCGGCCAGCTCGTCGCAGGCGAAGAGGGTCTTGGCGAGGGGGGTGGTGCGCGCCACGCCGGTGTAGGGCGCGTGGCCGAGGATGGCCTGCAGCATCTCTTCCGGGTAGCCCTGGGCGCGCAGGATCTCGACCCCGCGGTAGGGGTGGTTCTCGGGGTCCGGCCAGCGTTCGTAGTCGAAGTCGTGCAGCAGCCCGGTGAGGCCCCAGAGCTCCTCGTCGGCGCCCTCGAGACGGGCGTAGTGGCGCATCGCCGCCTCGACGGCGAGGGCGTGCTTGCGCAGGCCTTCCTTCTCGGTGTACTCGCAGAGCAGGGCCCAGGCCTGCTCGCGGCTCGGCAACGTCGCGGCGGTGTCGCTCATGATCGCGAAGGTTAGCAGCTCGGGAGAACGCCAACGCGGCCCTGGCAGAGGCACCGCGCCGCGCGGGCGGCCGGGCTAGAATCGTTCCCGTGACCGACCATCGCAAGCTCACCGTGCGCTGCCCGGACTGCGGGTCCGACCTGACGATCGACGCCGTCACCGGCGAGGTGCTCTTCCACAAGAAGGCCAAGGCGCCGCTGGCCGGCGGCAAGGACTTCGACGCCCTGCTCAAGGGCCTCGACGACGACAAGTCGCGGGCCGAGGACGTCTTCAGCCGCGAGATGACCGCCCTCAAGGACCGCGACCGTCTCCTCGAAGAGAAGTTCCGCGAGGCGATGCGCCGCGCCGAAGAGGAGCCCGACGCCGGCCCGCCGCAACGGCCGTTCGATTTGGACTAGGTGGCTCTGCCGCTCTTAGGGTCAGAGCGTGTTCTCGGCGAGCGCTGCCAGAAAGCGCCGCAGGGGCCAGACCTCGATGCCGTCGTCTGCCGTCTGGAGCTCGCGGCTGCCGTTGTAGAGCAGGATGCGCCGCACCAACCCCGGCAGCCCACTGACGGCACGCAGCCCGGCGAGCTGAGAGGCGGCGAAACGCTCCCCGGCCTGCACCGCGATGGCCAGAGCCTCGGCGCCGCGTTGCAGTAGGAAATCGACTTCGACCTGCCGGGCCTCGGCCGGCGCCCAGTACGAGATCTCGTCGAAGAGCCCACGCTCGGCGTCGTAGGCGCGCCGCAGCATGTGCACCGACGGCGCGGTGCACCTCGTTGAGGAGACCTGGGATGCGCTCGACCTCGTCGACCACCACCCAGCTCTGCGCCGGCAGGGTGCGCAGCTCCGCAGCGAAGAGGCCCGGGTCGGCGAGGAGCTCGTGGTAGAGCCCCTCATTGAGGAGGTCGAATCGGCGCGCCAGGGGGGAACGTCTGCCGTGCCCAGGTGCTCTTGCCGACGCCGCGAGCGCCGAAAAGGAAGAAGCTCGTCGAGGGCGGTGCGACGATCCGCAGGCGCGGAGAATTGACCATGACGCCGTCATTCTGCGCCGCAAAATGACGGCGTGGTGAGCAGAAATCGGCCCTTTCGGCCTCAGGGCGCCTCAGCGGCCACCTTGTCGAGCCAGCTGCCGACCTCGTAGCCCGCCTCGACGGCGGTGCGGGCGAGGAGAGCGGCGCGTTCGAAGGCGGTGCGGGCGGTCGCGGAGCCGAGGCCGTGCTCGGCGGCCACCGCCAGCACGGCCCAACGCAGCAGGGTGGCGAGCGACTCGCGGTGCAGCCAGTCCCGGCCATCGAAACGGTTGATGCGGAGGAACCCCCGAACCACCGGCTCGGCCACCCAGGTGGCGAGGGTGGGTGGCGCCGCGGGCGTCGTGCGGTCGTCACCGGCGAGTTGGCCTGCCGCGCGGGCGGCCGTCACCGGCGGCAGGCTGTCCGCGAGGAGGAGCTTGAGGAGCAGAACGCCCTCCTGGGCCTCGCTTTCGGAGTGACCGAGGGCACGCAGCGACGCCGCGAGCTGGCGGCCCAGCAGCAGCTCGTCGAGGAGGGCCGGGAGCTCGCGGCCGAGGCGCCGTAGCAGCCACCAGGCGAGGAGCAGGGGCAGCGGGCCAGGTTCAGTGTGAAGCCAAGCGGCGAAGGAGTCGCCGGGGTGCTGAGCGCCCGCTGGGGGCGTGAGCAGCGGGCCGAGATGGTCCACCAGGGCTGCGAGGTCGGCGAGGTCTTCGGTGGCGCCGTCCGCGGTGTCGCGGGCCGCATCGTCGAGAAGGAACTCGCTCGCGGCCGGGTCGCCAACGCCGGTCGGTGGTGCCGTCGGACCGCCGTCGGAGCGCTCCTCCTCCACGGCACCTGAGCCAGTGAGCACTTCGGCGCTCGCCGCTTCTTCCGCGGGGATTGCGACGGTCGCCGCCGCCGCCTCGACGGGCCCTGCGCCTTCGCCGGTCGGGGCGGCACGGTGCCTCGCGAGCTGCCCCTCGAGTGCCCGGCGGAAGGCCGTGAGGCGGCTGGCTGCCTCGGCCCGCCAGCGCGCCCTCTCCTCTTCATCACCGTGCAGGCTGAGCACGCCGGCATGCAGCAGCTCGGGCTCGACCAGCTCGCGGAAGGGGGCGAGCACGCCTTCGAGGGTGGGTTCGAGCAGGGCCTCGTCGAGGCTCGGTACCCCACGATGGCCGAGAGCGAGGGCGAGGGCCCGCCAGCGGCCGTCGGCGTCCTCACGGATGGGCTCGAAGTCCAGGAAGACGTGGCATTGGTAGCCGCCGAGGGTGAGCCCGAGGCCGGCGGCGATGATCTCGCGCGGGTCGAAGACATGCTCGAGGCCGGTCATCGCGTCCCGGCAGCGCATCAGGAGCGGTGGCGCGGCGGCCGCCGGCGCGAGGTCGACGAGCTCCGCGTCTGGGGGGTCAGCGCCGCGACCGTTGCCGCCTGCGACCCCCGGGTCGAGGTCGAGGGCGTGGCCTAGGGTCTCCCACTTGAGCTGTGGCTTGGCGTGGCCCGCCACCTTGACGGCGTAGGGGGCGGAGCGGCGCAGGCGGCCGCGGGTTGGCCCCGGCCGGTTGTGGAAGACGACCAGCGCCCGTTCGTCGCCGAGACGGTTCGAGAAGGCGAAGACGTCCTCGTCCACCTTGCCGGGCGCCGTCTCGAAGTCGTAGAGCACGAAATGCTCGGAGCCGGCGAAGAGCCGGCGCCGGTGCAGCAGGGGGAAGATCTGCCGCTCATGGCGGGCGACGACCCAGGGGTCCGCCACCTCGTCGAGGTAGGAACGCCCGTACTCCATGCCGTAGCGCTCGGCGAAGCCCTCGACCTGGCCATGGCCGAACATCGGCAGGCCGGGCAGGGTGGCCATCAAGGTGCAGACACCGAAGTACTGGTCACCGCTGCCGAACTGGTCGATCGCCGTGCGCTCGTCCGGGTTGCTCATGAAGTTCACGTAGCGCTTGAGGATCTCGCGGTCGAAGGCCAGCACGTCGCGGATCGACTTGCGGTACTCGGCGTTGCGCTCGTCGCGCAGCAGCAGCATGAAGGCGCTGTTGTAGACCCGGTGCATCCCCAGGCTGCGGACGAAGTAGTTCTCCATCAGCCAGAAGGCCTCGGCGAGGAGCAGCGTCTCGGGCGCCTCGGCCGCCACCCGGTCGACCACCTGGCGGAAGAACTCCTCCGGCATGGCGGCGTCGAACTCGGCGTCGCTCAAGCCGTGCTCCGTGCGCGAGGGGATGTCGCCGCCGGTGCCGGGGGCGGGGAACCACAGCCGCCGCACGTGCCGCCGGGCGAGGGTCATCGCGGCGTCGAAGCGGATGATCGGGAAGCGCTGCGCCACCTCCAGGATCACTGCGATCACCGCCTCGCGGACCTCCTCCTGCAGGTAGTCGAGCTGGGCGGTGTCGTTCCACGGCGTCACCGTGCCGTCGTTGCCGTGGTAGAGGTAGGTCACCTCGCCGCTGCGCCGGTCGAGCCGCTTGAAGACCACGGCGGCGTCCGAGCGGTCGAAGTAGTGGTCCTCGATCCACAGGCCGATCTCGGGCGTCGAAGAGAGGTCCGGGCCGGTGTAGCGGTAGGCCGGGTAGGGCGGCTCGGCGAGCTGCAGGAAGCGCTCGGGGTGCTCGCGCACCCACTCGGAGTCGATCCCGAAGTGGTTGGGCACCATGTCGCAGCCGAGGCGCAGGCCGTAGCGACGGGCGCGGGCCGCGAGATCGGCGAGGGCCGCCTCGCCGCCGAGCTGGCGAGCGATGCGGTAGGAGTCGAGGGCGTAGGCCGAGGCGGCGGCCTCCGGGTTGCCGGTCAGCCGCTTGATCTGCTGCGAAGCGGGGCTGCGCTCCCAGATGCCGATCAGCCAGAGGCCGGTGAAGCCGCGGCGGGCAAGCAGCTCGAGCTCGCCGTCCGGGATCTGGTCCAACCGCTCGATCGGCCGACCATATTGCCGGCTGAGCTGGAAGAGCCAGACCAGCGTGTTCTTGGCGATCAGCGTCAGGTTGGGCATCCAGTCGCGGTCGGGGCTGAACTGTTCGGGCCCTTCGGCGACCAGGGGCTCGCTGGGCAGCTCGACGGGCCCGGGGCCGGGCGGAAAGACGGGGCGCTCCTCCTCGCGCAAGAGGTCGAGGCCGCGCAGCGTGCGCACCGCCTCCGCCGGGGCCGCCGGTGCTGGCGCCGCGGTCGGGGGCTCCGGCAAGGCCTCCGGGGCGAGCTGGCGCAGCTGGCCCGAGAGTGAGGTGGGCTCGCTCGCCGCCGGCGCCAGGAGCGCGCTGAAGAGGTCCTGCGGCTCACCTGCCTGGCCGGCGGCCGGCGGTAGCGGCGGCTGGGTCGCCAGGAAGTGCTCGAGGCCGGCGATCAGCTCCGGGTAGGCGGTCTCCCGCCGCAGGGCGCTGTCATCGAAGAGCTCCCTGAAGGGGGCGAAGGCCGGGCTGGCGTTGGCGAGCCAAAGGAGGAGCATCTCTTCGAGCAGGATCTCGCGGTGCGAGCGGCCCGCGGTGCTGCCGTCGAGGTAGTCGTCGAGGCTCACCTCGCCACGCCAGACGGCGGGCGGCGGAAAACCCTGGGCGAAAGCCCGCAGCGTCCGCTCCAGCCTCTCGCCCCCGATCTCCTCGCGCAGGAAGTCGAGGGCGCGCGCCAGCACCTCGCCCGTCACCTCGCCGCGGTAGCGCTGGATCATCGCGTGCAGCAACTCATGGATCAGCCCGAGGGCGTAGATCCTGCCGGGGGTCACCGTCTGGGCGAGTCCAGGGTCGACCGTGGCGAGCTCGGCGGCGAGCCGCTCGGCCAGGCGGCGGGCGCCAGCGATGTCGGCCACCACCAGCCGGCCGGCGAGGCTGAACAGAGAAGCGTCGAGACCGAAGCGTTCGCGGGCCTGCCGCGAGACGTGGAGGTCCAGGGCCCCCGTCCGGGGGCAGAGGGGCGAGGCCGGCCTGAGCCAGCGGGCCTGGAGCGGCGGCATCGAGTTCATCAGCCTATCAACCTTGGTTGCGGCGGGGCTGTGGCCACGCTGCGTCCAGGGCGCTCATCCGTGGCCGAGCGCGGTTCCAACGCGGGATCGCGGCGAAGTGGTACCGTTTCCATGGCTCGTTGTGGATCGCATAACATCGAGCCTTGCCCGCTGGGAGGACGACCATGGGGAAGCTCACCGTTGGCATCGCGGGCCTCGGACGCATCGGCTGCAGCCTGTTCCGGCTGCTCTACAACCACCCGGACATCGAGTTGGGTGCTGTGGTGGATAGCTCGGACGCCGAGGCCTTGCTCTATCTGATTCGTTTCGACACCGTCCTCGGCCGCTTCGGCGAGCCGATCGAGCTCGTCGACGGCAAGCTGGAGGTGGCCGGCAAGCACATCCCGCTGCTCGCCGAGACCCGCCCCCGCGAAGCGCCGTGGGGCGAGCTCGGGGTCGACATCGTGGTCGAGACCTCCTCGGCGCCGAAGCGCCAGGAAGAGATCGCGGCTCACTTCGCCGCCGGGGCCAAGCGGGTGATCCTCTGCGGCCCTCCCGTCGAGCCGCCGGACCTCACCCTGGTGCCGGGGATCAACGACCACCTGCTCGGCCCGCAGCACCGGGTGATCTCCAATGCCTCGTGCACCGTCCACGCGGCGGCGCCGGTGATCCGGGTGCTCGGCGAGCGCTTCGGCATCGAGCGGGCCTTCCTGACCACCGTCCACGCCTACAGCGACCAGCAGCGGCTGGCCGACGTGCCGGAGAAGGACAAGCGGCGCGGCCGGGCCGCGGCGGAGAACATCATCCCGCAGGAGACCAACGCCGGCACCATGCTGGCGGAGTTGCTGCCGGAGCTCGCCGGCCGGGTCACGGCCTCGTCGATCAACGTGCCGGTGGCCAACGGCTCCTGCGTCGATCTCGTCTGCTGGCACCGCGAGACGGTGACCGTCGAGGCGATCAACGAGGCGCTGCGGGCGGCCGCGGCGGCGGCGCCCTGGGCCGGCCTGCTCGCCTTCGAGACCGAGCCGATCGTCTCCTCGGACGTCGCCCACAGCCGCACCTCCGGCACCTTCGACGCGCAGGCCACGATGGTCCTGGGCGAGCGGGTTTCGAAGACGGTGACCTGGTTCGACAACAGCTCGGGCTACACCCAACGGGTGGTCGAGCTGATCTCCCGGCTGGCCGGGCTGGAGGCGGGGGTATGAGCACGATCCGAATCGGCATCAACGGCTTCGGCCGGATCGGCCGCAGCGTCTTCCGCATCCTCGAAGAGCGCAACGACGCGCTCGCGGCCGCGGGCCAGCCGCGGCGCTTCGAGGTGGTGGGGATCAACGACCTCTACGAGAACGACCAGCTCGGTTACCTGCTCAAGTACGACACCGTGATGGGCATCTTCGAGGGCGAGGTGGTGACCGACGACGACTGGATGTGGGTCGACGGCCACCAGATCGCGATGACCGCCGAGCGCGAGCCGGCGAAGATCCCTTGGGGCAGCCTGGGGGCCGAGGTGGTGATCGAGTCGACAGGCGTCTTCCGGCGCCGGGCGCAGCTCGAAGCGCACCTCGCGGCCGGTGCCGGCAAGGTGATCCTCACCGTGCCGCCCAAGGACGAGGTGGACGCGATGATCGTCCTCGGCGTCAACGACGATCGCCTGGCGCCCGAGCACCGCATCGTCTCGAACGCCTCCTGCACCACCAACTGCCTGGCCCCCCTAGCCCGCGTCGTCGACGAGGCGTTTGGCATCGAGGAGGGCTTCATCACCACTGTCCACGCCTACACCAACGACCAGCGTCTCGCCGACGTGCCGCACAAGGACCTGCGGCGCAGCCGCGCGGCGGCCGAGAACATCATCCCGACGACCACCGGCGCCGCCCGCGCCGTGGGCAAGGTGCTGCCCCACCTCAAGGGCAAGCTCGACGGCCTGGCGATGCGCGTGCCGGTGCCCGATGGCTCGATCGTCGACCTGGTGTGCCGTTTACGCAACCGGCCGGGGATTGAGGAGATCAACGAGGCGGTGCGCAGTGCCGCCAGCGGTCCCCTCGCCCGGATCATCGAGTTCAGCACGGCGCCCCTGGTGTCGAGCGATATCATCGGCAACCCCCATTCGTCGATCTTCGACGCCCTGTCGACCCGCTCGCAGGGTGACGGCTACGCGCGCCTGGTGGCCTGGTACGACAACGAATGGGGCTATTCGAACCGCGTGGTGGACCTCGCCGAGCTGCTGGTGGCGCGCAGCTGAGCCGCGCCCCCTCCGGTCTCGCCACCGTGCCCGAGAACGAGCCTGTCGCCGACGCCGGCCCTGCCGGCGTCGGTCCTTGAGGAGCTGCATGTCGACCCCTACCTCCGACTCCTGGATCCACGTTCCCTGCCTACCGGTGGCGGACATCGAGCTGCCAGCCGAGCTCGCCCGCTTCTACGACCTGGCCTACAACCTGTGGTGGACCTGGAAGCCGCAGGCCCGCTTCCTCTTCCGCTCGATCGATCCCGAGGCCTGGGAGCTCTACCAGAACCCGGTCCAGCTGCTGATCAACGTCGAGCGCACGCACTGGGCGCCGTTGCTCGAGAGCGCGAGCTTCATGGGCCTCTACCGCGAAGTGGTGGCGGAGCTCGACGCCTATCTCCAGCCGGCGCAGCCCACCTGGTTCGCCCGCCGCTTCCCCAACCACGCGGCGGGCCCGGTGGCCTACTTCTCGATGGAGTACGGCCTGCACTCCTCGCTCGCCATCTACTCGGGAGGCCTCGGCGTGCTCTCCGGCGACCATTGCAAGGCGGCGAGTGACCTCGGCCTGCCGCTGGTGGCGGTGGGCCTCGCCTACCGCCGCGGCTACTTCCACCAGACGGTCGACGGCGAGGGCCGCCAGCAGCACAACTACCCGGACTACGACTTCAGCCGCCTGGCCGTGCGATTGGCTTGCGACGCCGAGGGCCGCGAGCTGCGGGTGAGCGTGCCGCTGCCCGGGCGCCAGGTCGCTTGCCGGGTGTGGGTGGCACGGGTGGGGAGGATCAACCTGCTGCTGCTCGACACCCACGTGCCGGAGAACCACCCGGCAGACCGCCAGATCACCGGTTCGCTCTACGTCTCCGGGCGTGAGATGCGCCTGGTGCAGGAGCTGGTGGTGGGGGTGGGGGGCGCCCGCACGCTTGCCGCCCTCGGCATCGAGCCAGCGGTCTGGCACATCAACGAAGGTCACAGCGCCCTGCTGCAGCTCGAGCGCTTGGAGCGGGCGATGAACGGCGACCATCGGCGGGCGGAGGACGCCCTGGGCCGTCTCGCCGAGCGGGTGGTCTTCACCACCCACACGCCCGTGCCGGCCGGCAACGAAGCCTTCGAGCGCCCGATCGCCCGCAAGTACCTCGACCCCTGGGCCGAGCGCCTCGACCTACCCACCGAGCGGCTGCTGGCCCTTGGCGAGGCCGAGCAGAAGCCCGGGGACGAGAGCTTCAACCTCACCGCCGTCGCCCTGCGCACCAGCCGCTCGGCCAACGCCGTCTCGAAGCTCAACGCTGAGGTGACGAGCGCGATGTGGGGGCATCTGCTGCCACCTGCCGAGGAAGGCCGCTTGCCCATCTTCCCGATCACCAACGGCGTCCATGCCGGCAGCTGGGTGGGGCGCGAGATGCGGGCCCTCTTCGCCCGCTGGCTCGGCCCCGACTGGCAGCAGCAGATGCTCGACTTCGAGGCCTGGGCGAGCCTCGAGGAGCGCGTGCCGGCCGAGGAGGTGTGGCTGGCGCACCTCGGCCAGAAGGAGCGCCTGGCGCGCTTCACCCGCGACCGCCTGCGCGACCAGTTCGCCCGCCACGGCCGCTCGCCGGACGAGCTGCGTGCCGTCGACGACCTCTTCGACCCCGAGGTGCTGACCATCGGCTTCGCCCGCCGCTTCGCGACCTACAAGCGGGCGAAGTTGGTGTTCAGCGACCTCGAGCGGCTGGAGGCCCTGCTCGCCGACGCGGAGCGGCCCGTGCAGCTGCTCTTCGCCGGCAAGGCCCATCCGGCCGACCAGGCCGGCCAGGCCCTGATCCAGCAGATCTTCGCCCTGAGCCAGCGCCCGGAGCTCGCCGGGCGGGTGTTCTTCGTCGAGGACTATGACATGCGGGTGGGCCAGCGCCTGGTGCAGGGCGTCGACGTCTGGCTCAACACGCCGCGCCGGCCCATGGAGGCGAGCGGCACGAGCGGCCAGAAGGCGGCGATGAACGGTGCCCTGAACCTGAGCATCCTCGACGGCTGGTGGCCGGAGGCCTTCGACGGTGGCAACGGCTGGGCGATCCGTTGGGACGAGACGGCGGACGCCGAGGAGGGGGCGGAGCAGGAGGACGAGTCGGTGGGAGTCGAGGCCGAGCAGGACCGCCACGACGCCGAGGCCCTCTACCGGCTGCTCGAGGACGAGGTGGTGCCGGCCTACTACCATCGCAACGGAGACCACCTGCCGCTCGCCTGGGTCGAGCGGATGAAGCACGCCATCGCCACCATCACCCCGCACTTCTCGGCCAGTCGCATGGTGCGGGACTACGCCGAGCAGGCCTACTTCCCCGACCGCAGAGGGTAGGGGCAGGCTTCCCGGTCCCTTCCGGCGGGGGTACCTGGGGTGGATCCCCAGGCCCTCGGCTCGGACCATGCCGGGGTCACGCCCCACGTGTCGGCGCGGGTCTCTCGACCCGCCCTCCGTCTTACGAACGACCACTCCGGCCGCCCGTTGCTTCTGGACCAGATTGGTCCCCTTTTCTAGAATGAGGCGTCCGCCCATGAAACCGGGCGGCGAGGAGCCTGCCATGAGCGACATCGCCTCCCGCGGCTACGCCCACCCCGAAGTGCTCGTCTCGACCGCCTGGGTGGCCGATCACCTCGACGACGCCGGCGTGCGAGTCGTCGAGTCGAACGAGGACGCCTTGCTCTACCCCTCCGGCCACCTGCCCGGGGCGGTCGAGGTCGACTGGACCCGCGACCTCAACGACGCGGTCCGCCGCGACTACCTCGACCGTGCCGGCTTCGAGGCCCTGATGCGCCGGATCGGCGCCGACGCCGAGACCACGCTGGTCTTCTACGGCGACAAGAACAACTGGTGGGCGACCTACGCCTTCTGGGTCTTCCGTCTCTTCGGCCATCGCCACGCGCGGGTCATGGACGGTGGTCGCCTCAAATGGCAGCGCGAGGGCCGGCCCTTGGTCCGCGAGGTGCCTGCCTACCCGCCCTCGGCCTACGTGGCGCCGCCGCGTGACGATGCGAGCGAACGGGCCTTCCGCGACCAGGTGCTCGCCCATCTTGGGGCCGGCCGGCTGGTCGACGTGCGCAGCCCCGCCGAGTACTCCGGCGAGCGCCTGCACATGGAGGACTACCCCAACGAGGGTGCGCTGCGCGGCGGCCACATCCCGGGAGCGGTCAACGTGCCGTGGGCGCGGGCGATCGTGCCGGAGGACGGCACCTTCAAGCCGGCGAGCGAGCTGCGGGCGATCTACGAAGGCGAGCAGGGCCTGCGACCGGCAGACGACGTGATCGCCTACTGCCGGATCGGCGAGCGCAGCAGCCACACCTGGTTCGTGCTGCGCTACCTGCTCGGCTACCCGAGGGTACGCAACTACGACGGCAGCTGGACCGAATGGGGAAACCTGGTGGGCGCGCCGATCGAGAAGGGGGCTTGAGGTGGCGGCCGACGGCGAGCTTCCCGAGCGCCTGTGCGATGTCCTCGACCTCTTCGACTTCCTGCCCGAGCGCAGCGAGCGCATCCAGGCCCTGATCGAGATCGCCGACCGCTTCCGCGAGGTGCCGGCCGAGGTCGCCAGCCGGCCCTACGACGAGGCGCACAAGGTGCCGGGCTGCGAGTCCGAGGCCTATCTCTGGGCCGTGCCGCGGGCCGAGGGGGGCTTGAAGTTCCATTTCGCGGTGGAGAACCCGCAGGGGATCTCTGCCAGGGCGATGGCCGTGGTGCTGGACGAGGCCCTTTCCGGTGCTCCGCTCGAGCAGGTGGCGCGGGTGCCGCGCGACCTACCCCTGCGCCTCTTTGGCAACGAGCTTTCGATGGGCAAGAACCTCGGCCTCACCGGCATGGTGGGGATGGTGCAGGCCGAGGCCCGCCGCTGCCTGGCGACAGCTGCTAGTCCAGATACCCCAGCGCCTTGAGCTGACCGGCGCTCTCGGGGTCGAGGGCAGCCGGCTGGTCGGGCAGCGTGTGCAGGCTCTTGACCAGCTCGGCGAGCCAGGCCGCGAGCTCCGCCGAGGGTTGGCTGGTCGCCGCAACGAGGCTACGCAGCTCCCGGGGGTCGAGCGCCAGGTCGAAGAGCGCGCGGTTGCGCGTCGCCAGCCGTAGCACCTCTTTGCGCCCAGCCACCAAGCGACCCACCTCGAGCAACCCCCGCTCGCGCTTCTCGGCGCTGCCGCTGGCGTTGAGCACCGCCCCGCGGTGGGCCTGGAAGAGGAGCGTGCGGTCGGCCGGCGGTGGTGCTCCGGCAAGGAGCGCCGCCGTCCAGTCGAAGCCGCTCCAGCTCGCCGGCGGGCGCAGGCCCAGCATCCCCAAGAGGCTGGGGGCGAGGTCGGTCAGCACGGCGGGAGCAGAGATCGCCTGCCCGGCGCCTATCCTCTCGGGCCAGGTGATCCCCAGGGGTATCAGCAGGGTGGGTTGGAAGAGGTCGCGACCATGGCCCCAGGCGGCGTGCTCACCGAGGCTCTCGCCGTGGTCGGCGAGGAAGACCGTCACCGTGTCGTGGCGGCTGTCGGCCGCCTGCCAGCCGGCGCGGAGTCGGCCCACGGCGTCGTCGACGAACCGCACCTCGCTGTCGTAGCGGTCGGACCGCGACACGGCGTCGCTGAGGGGGATGCCGAGCTCCCGGGCGGCGCCTTCCTGCAGCCGGTAGGGTGCGTGCGGCTCCACGTAGTGCACCCACAGCAGGAGGGGCCGCCGCGGTTCGCGTTGGCGCTCGCCCCGCAGCCAGTCGAGGGCCGCGCTGGTCAAGTCCTCGGCCGTTGCCTCGCTGCGGAAGAGGCCGAACCAGCGCCGCCGGTTGAGCACCTCCTCGTAGCGTTGGAAGTGCTCGCCGAGGCCGGTCAGCTTGTCGCGCAGCGTCCAGGTGCCCACGAAGGCGGCGGTGTGGTAGCCGCCGTCGGCGAGGATGCGGGGCAGGGAGAGCAGGCGCGGCTTCATCCGCAGGCCGTTGCGGGTGGCGCCGTGCTGATGCGGCGGCAGGCCGGTCCACAGCGAGATCATCGCCGGCGCGGTGAGCGGCTCGGGGGTGTAAGCCTGGTCGAAGCGGGCGCCGCCGGCGAGCAGCTCATCGAGCGCCGGGGTAGTGGGGCGGAGGTAGCCGTAGGCGCCCAGCCGGTCCTGGCGTAAGGTATCGACGGTGATGACGAGGAGGTCGGGCAGCGTACGGCGTGCGTCTTCGGCGGCCGCCGTGGGAGCGCCGGCGCCGAGAGCGATGGCGACGGTGAGCAGGGAAAGGAGCAGCGAGCGCACCGTGGCCGAGTCTAACAGCCGCTGGCCGGCGTTGGTTTTGGGCCTCGCGCTCCTCGTCGCCGGCGCCGCACCGGCCATCGCCTGGGACAGCTTCAGCCATCGGGTGGTGGCGCGCCTCGCCTGGGATGAGCTGTCGCCAGCGGTGCGGGCTCGCGCGGTCGAGCTCCTGGCCGCGGCACCGGCCGAGGCGGACCTCGCTACCCTCCGGCCGTCCGCCGGCCCGAAGCCGGAGGCTGATCGCGAGTTCTTCGAGCGGGCCGCCACCTGGGCCGATCTCGTCAACGACGAGCACTTTCCCGCGCGGCGAGCCCGCTTCGCCCATCCTGGCTGGCACTACATCAACCTCTTCTTCGAGCAGCGAGAGCCCGGAGCGCCGGTGCTCGACCGCCGCGAGCGGCCCCCCGCGGCGGAGAACGTCGTCAGCCAGCTCGAGGCTTTGGCCGTCTGGCTGAGCGATCCGCAGCGGCCGGCCGGCGAACGCGGCCTCGACCTCGCCTGGGTCCTGCACCTGGTGGGTGACATCCACCAGCCGCTCCACACCAGCGCCCGGATCACCGCCCTCGAGCCCGACCACGACCGCGGTGGCAACCTCTTCCCCCTCGCCGGACGCGAGGACTTGCATGGCTTCTGGGACCACGCCCTGCGCGGGCTCGGCGAGTCGCGGGCGAGCGTCGGCACGGTGGCCCGCGAGCTCGTGGCCCGCTACCCGGCTGGTTCCGCCCTCGCCGCCGGCCAGTTCGGCCGCTGGGCGGAGGAGGGCTTCGTCCTGGCCCGTGAGGAGGCCTACCCGCCGGAGCTCCGCCGTGGCCACCGCCCCCCGGAGCCGTACCGGCAGAGGGTGCTCGCGGTGGCGCGCCGGCGCCTGGCTCTGGCCGGCCACCGCCTGGCGGCGCTTCTGGAGACGCTCCTCGATGCCGAGGCCGCGGTCCCTGGTGGCCGAGCCTCTGTTACACTTGCGGACCCCTGATCCCAACGACCCCAATCCCAAGGACACGGACCGCCTCCTCGCCCATCGAGGCCTACCGCGCACGCCCATGACCGAGAACAACGCCTCTTCCGAACCCCGCGACAACGAGCCCACGGAGCCCACCACCCCAGAGACCGCAGCAGCCGAGGCCGCGACCGAGGCTGCCGGCGAGGTCAGCGCCGAGGTCACCGCTGCGGAGCCGGCTCAGGAAATCCCGGCCGCCGGAGAAGAAGCGAGCGAGGTGGCCGGCGAACCGCCGGCGAGTGGAGGGGAAGGGGCGGCCGAGGAGAAGTCCGCGGGCGAGCCGGCGAGCGAGGACGGTGAGGCACATGCGGCGGGGCGGCCGGAGCTGACCGCGGAGGGCCAGCGCTGGGGCTACGTCGACGAGGAAGGCAACGTCCGCCTGCACGGCGGCGAGGGCGAGCCCGGCCGCGTGGTGGGCAAGGTCAAGGGCAACGCCGAGGCGGCCCTCGGCTATTTCGCCCTCAAGTTCCAGCAGATCGAGCTCAAGCTGGCCGAGCTCGAGAGCGAGGTGGCCGCCGCCAGCGATCGCCCGCGCTTCCTGGGCCGGGTGCAGCGGATGCTGAGCTGGATGCCGGAGGCAAATGCCCTGGGCGACATCCCGGCGCTCGTCGAGCGCCTGCGGCAGCTGGAGGCGAGCTGCGGCGAGCACCTGGTGGAGAACTTGCGGAAGAAAGAAGAGCTCTGCGCTCGCGCCGAAGCCCTGGTCGAGTCGCAGGAGTGGCGGGTGGCCGCCGAAGCGATCAAGGGCCTGCAAGCGGAGTGGAAGGCCCTCGGCCCGGTGCCCCGCGAGCACGCGGACGCCATCTGGGCCCGTTTCCGCGGCGCCGCCGACCGCTTCTTCGGTCGCCGCCAGGAGCACTACCAGGACCTCGACCGCGAGCGCAGCGAGAACCTCCGCAAGAAAGAAGAGCTCTGCGCGCGTGCCGAGGCGCTCTCCGGCTCGACCGACTGGCGCAAGGCGGCCGACGAGCTCAAGGCCCTGCAAGCCGACTGGAAGAAGATCGGCCCGGTGCCGAAGGAGCAGGGTGATGCGATCTGGGCCCGCTTTCGTGGTGCCGCCGACGTCTTTTTCGAGCGCCGCAAGCAGCACTTCGATCAGCTCGACCACGAGCGGGCCGAAAACCTCAAGCTCAAAGAGGGCCTCTGCGTCGAAGTCGAGCAGCTGGCCGAGGCGAGTGATTGGGGTGAGGCGGCGCAGGGGATCAAGGCCTTGCAGGCGCGCTGGAAGGCGATCGGGCCGGTGCCGAAGGACCAGGCGGACGCCATCTGGGCCCGCTTCCGTGGCGCCTGCGACCGTTTCTTCGCCCGCCGCGGCGAGCGCGCCGAGGAGCCGGAGCGCGAGCGGCTGGTGGTGAGCTCGGCGCCGGCGAGCAACGCTTCCGCCCTGCTTGGCGCCGGTGTGCTGGTACGCAAGCGCGAGCAAGCGGCCCGCCTGCAGGAGTCGATCGATCACGACCGCGCCAACATCGAGCGCTGGCAAGCAACCCTCACCGGCCTGCGCAGCGGCGGCCGCGAGGACGAGATCCGCGCCAGCCTCGAGACCAAGATCGCCGACGTCACGGCCAAGATCGAGACCAAAGAGCAGCGCCTCGCCGAGCTGCAGTCCCTGATCCGCCAGATCGAAGGCACCCAGGCGTAGGCGCGGGCTTCCAACCCCCGGACCGCCCGGCGCCCCCCTCGACGATCTGTACCGTCCGCACGGTGGGGGCGGGTTTGAAGCCCGCCCCCATACGTGCGGCGCGTCGTCGTGTCTGCAACCCGGGACGTGGGGCCGTTCTTCGAAGTTCGAGGCCGCCGAAGGGCCGTCAGCCATCGGCGGCTTCCGCCGCCAGCTGACGATCCAGGCCGTCGAGCCAGCGAGCCAGGGGTTCTGGAACGCTGGTGTCAGGGTTCTTGATCGAGAACTCCTCCCACAGGAAGCCCTGCAGGTCGGTGGGCAGCTTTGACTCCTTGTCTTTGAGCAGGAGTACTTCTTGGCCACGCGACTTGAAGAAGCCGAACTCCAAGGCCACGTTGGGGTTGTGAAACAGTTTCTCCTCCTGGCCGGGGATGCGGGGCGCCGGCTCCGAG
This sequence comes from uncultured Thermoanaerobaculia bacterium, assembly GCA_964420075.1. Lineage (GTDB taxonomy): Bacteria > Acidobacteriota > Thermoanaerobaculia > Multivoradales > SZUA-115 > CAYQRE01. The sequence continues at coordinate 54,666 of CAYQRE010000015.1, forward strand.
ATGTAGATGGCGATCCCGAAGCGGCAGGAGAGCATGTTGACGATCAGGTTGTCCCAAAGCGTGGCCTCGAACCTGCGGTCCGGGTCGTCGACGCGGACCGCGCGATATCCCCGCGCCTCGCAGGCCGCCTTGATCACTTCGGTGAGCTTGCGGTAGCCGAGGTCGGAATCGAAAGGCATCATCAGGAAGATGCTGCGCGAGAAGGGATGCTGGTCGAGAGCTTCTTCCAGTTTTGAGTTGTAGGGTTGGAAGGCCGCATGGATGTGGCCGTAGCGCTCCAAGAACTCGCGCAGAGCAGCGCTCGACTGCAGTGCCTTGTAGCGGGTTTCGCGATAGTCGCTGTGCACCAGGCGGTTGACCATCAGGGCCAGGGTGCCGGTGCCGGCCTTGCGCAGGCGCAGGATCCCCACCATCACGCCGCGGGCCAACGTCTCGATGAACAGAGAGTCTCCGTAGGCCTGGCGGGTGCGCAAGAGCGGCGCCGGGATGCCTTTGGGGGCCCCCTGGAGCTCAAACACGTCGGCGAGGCAACGGTCGATCTCTGCGCCGAGGCCGCCAATCGCGTCATCGATCGCTAGCAGGTCCTCGATCAGAAACAAGCGCTCGATCATCGGAAGCTGCTGCTCGTCTTCGGTCGGCAGGGCGAGGCTTGCCTGGAGCTCCTCGGCGATCGCCCGCAACAGCTCTCGCCGCTCCGGCCGGTGCTGGGCCAGGAGCAGGCCAAAGAAGCCGAGCTGCGAGCGCGAGGTGAGCCCCACCGTGCGCCGCTGCTCGAGGTAGTTGAGCGCCATCTCAATCTCGGTGGCGAAGGCCACTGCTGAGTAGCGCCCGAGCACCTTGAGCGACCAGAGCGTGCTGAAATAGTCGCCACCCGGGAGATAGGCGCAGAACACCGGGATCGAGCCGTCGGGAAGTTGCCGATCCGCGATACCGGAGCGGAGCAGGGCCTCGCTGGCCGCGGTCCTTTCGGCGCTGAGAGCGAACGAGTCGAGCGCGAAGGGCTGGCCGGCGATGCCGTTGCGCGGGTCCATCAGCCAATGGGTCCCGGTTGCGATGCCATCCGAGAAGACCTTGCCGTCGAGCGCGGCGAGCACCTCCAAGAGATGGTGTGTCGCCGGGACATCGGGCCCGAAGCTGCCGTCCGGCAGGCGGGTGCGGATGACACCGTCCGGACTCGTCTCGCGGATCAAGGCAAGAGCCAGATGCTCGGTGTGGAACTGGAGATTGGCCAGCTCTTCGCTCGTCATGCAGTGCTCCTCGGCCGTCTGGGCAGGTTGCTGCGTCGCTGGCCGAGTGCCCGCTCGCCGCGATCGCGCAGCGACCAGCCTTTTTTTCGAGCATGGACGGAGTGAAGCACACTCTAACGTGCAGCCCTTCCTTTGGCCACCCCTTGACACTGCTGGCATGACATGCAAATCTATGCGCATGATTTTTCCGTTGGGGCCGGGCCATGCCGGCTGATCTCGAAGCCAAGGCGGCGCGCCGGCAGGCGATCGTCCAGATCCTGCGCCGCGAGCCGGTGGCGAGCCAGCAAGACCTGGTTGCCAAGCTGGCGGCGCGCGGCCACGCGGCAACGCAGTCGAGCGTCTCGCGCGATTTGCGCGACCTCGGCGTGGCCTGGGCCGGTGGCCGCTACCAGCTGCTCGCCGCCCAGCCGGCCGCGACGCCCGCCCTCGAGGCCGAGGCTGGTCTGCTGCGCGGCGCCCGCCCGGCTGGCCCCAACCTGACTGTCATCCTGACCGCCGTGGGCGCCGCCCAGCGGGTGGCGGTCGATCTCGACCGCTGTGGCTGGCCGGAGCTGGTGGGCACCCTCGCGGGGGACGACACCATCTTCGCGGCGACGGCCACCGCCCGCGATCAGAAGCAGCTTCTCGCCCGACTGGCCCCCTTTCTCACGGAGCGCTGAGCCATGGCCGAGCCGATCGTCCTCGCCTTCTCGGGCGGGCTGGACACCTCTTTCTGCATTCCCTGGCTCGCCGAGACCTACGGCCGGCCGGTGGTGGCGGTCACCGTCGACACCGGCGGTCTCGACGATGCTGCGCGCGCCACCCTCGCCGAGCGGGCGCAGGCCCTGGGCGCCGCCGAGCTGCTGCTGGTCGACGCCCGTGAGGAGTTCTTCGCCCAGGTGCTGCGCTTCCTGATCGCCGGCAACGTGCGGCGGGGCCAGCTCTACCCCATCTCGGTGGGGGCGGAGCGGGGCATCCAGGCGCAGGTGGTGGCCTGGAAGGCACGGCAGCTGGGTGCGCGCACGGTCGCCCACGGCTCGACCGCGGCGGGCAACGACCAGGTGCGCTTCGAGGTCTCGCTGCGCGCCATCGCGCCCGAGCTCGAGATCCTGGCGCCGGTGCGCGACCATCCACAGAGCCGTGCCGCGCAGGTGGCCTTCCTCGAGGAGCGGGGCCTGCCGGTGCCGCCGTTCGGCGCCGCCTACTCGATCAACCGCGGCTTGTGGGGGACGACCATCGGCGGCCGCGAGACCCTCGACACCGTGGGCTCGATCCCGGAGAGCGCCTGGGTGCTCACTCGCGACGCCTTCGCGGCGCCGCGCGCCGCCGAGCGGCACACCCTGCGCTTCGCGGCTGGCATCCCCACCGCCCTCGACGGTGAGGAGCTGGGGCCGGTGGCGCTGATCGAGAAGGTCGAAGCGCTCGCCGCCGGCTTCGGCATTGGCCGCGGCATCCACCTCGGCGAGACGATCCTCGGGATCAAGGGCCGGGTGGCCTTCGAGGCGCCGGCGGCCGAGGTGCTGCTCACCGCCCACCGCGAGCTCGAGAAGCTGGTGCTCACCGGCCGCCAGCTCAAGGTCAAGGAGCTGGTCTCTTCCCTCTACGGCGACCTGGTGCACGAGGGCCAGCAGCGCGAGCCGGTCTGCCGCGACCTGGAGGCCTTCCTCGCCTCCTCCCAGCAGCGAGTGAGCGGCGAGGTCTTCCTGCTGTTGCGCCCCGGCCAGTGCTTCGTCGAGGGCGTGGCCTCGCCCTTCTCGCTGCGCAACGCCTCGCGCGGGGTCTACGGCGAGGCGGCCGGCGAGTGGACGGCGGCCGACGCCCGGGGTTTCTCGCGGATCGCCGCCCTGCCGGCCGAGCTCTACGCCCGGGCGGGCCAAGGGGGTGAGGGATGAAAAGCGTCCATCTCGACAAGATCGCTTCGGTGACTCGCGCCTGCCGCCTGCAGCGCGAGGTGCGGGTGACGGCCGAGATCCCCTGCGAGGAAGGGGTGGTGGTGGCGGTGCGGGTGCTCAACGACAAGGGCACCTACAGCCAGCTCGAGCTGCCGAGCGGCCGCCTCGCCCAGGTCAAGCGGGGAGACCTCCTGGCCGGCGCCCTCGGCCACCGCCACGCCCTCTTCGGCTACTCCGGCCACCTGCCCACCCGGCTGGCGCCGGGCGACCGCATCAACCTGCTCAACATGGGCGGCGTGCTGGGGATCTGCGACTCCGTCAACCCGGACCTCGGGCCGCCCTTCGAGTGCGAGGTGCTGGGGGCGGTGCTGCACTTCCCCTACCTCGGCGAGCGCATCGGCGTGGTGGCGAAGATCGGCGAGGAGGCCCTCGATCTCGCCGTGCCCCTCGCCCCCAGCGAGGTGCCGGTGCTGGCGCTCGTCGGCTCGTGCATGAACTGCGGCAAGACGGCGGCGACCACCGCCCTGGTGCGCGAGATCAGCCACGCCGGCTTCGTGATCGACGGCTTCAAGTCAACGGGGGTGTCGCTGCGCCGGGACATTCTGGCGATGGAAGACGCCGGTGCCCGCAAGACGGCGATCTTCACCGACCTCGGCGTCGTCTCGACGACCGAGAAGAACGCCCCGGCGGTCACCCGCACCCTGCTCGGCCGCCTCGCCGCCGGCCGCCCGGACGCCATCGCCATCGAGATGGGGGACGGCCTGCTCGGCGCCTACGGCGTGGCGGCGATCCTCCACGACGCGGCGATCCGTCAGGCGCTGACCGCCGTCATCCTCGCCGCCAACGATCCGGTGGCGGCCTGGGGCGGGGTCCGCCTGCTGCGCGAGGAGATGGGCATCGAGCCGGTGGCGGTCACCGGCCCGGCGACCGACAACCAGGCCGGCACGCGGATCATCGAGGAGGCGGTGGGAGTGCCGGCGATCAACGCCCGCACCGACGCCGCCCGCCTGGCCCTGATGGTGATGGGCAAGCTGGGCCTGGTGCCGGCCGTGCCGGCCGTGCCGGCGGCAGCGGTGGGCGAGGCGTGAGCGTCCCCGTCCTCCTTCTCGGCGGCACTGGCTACGTGGCCGGCGAGCTGCTGCGGCTCCTCGCCGGCCACCCGGAGCTGCGCCTCGCAGCCGTCTCCTCCGAGAAGCAGGCCGGCGAAACGGTGGCGGCGGCGTTCCCGCACCTCGCGGCGGCCTACCCGGAGCTCACCTTCGTCGGCCGGGAGGCCCTCGCCGCCGAGGTGGCGCGCCACCCGCGGCTCGCCCTCCTCTCGGCGGCCCCGCACGGAGCGGCGGCCGGGGTGATCGCCGAGCTGCTCGCGCGGGCCGAGGCGGCCGGTTCGGCGCTCACTGTGGTCGACGTCTCGGCGGACTTCCGCTTCCGCGACGCCGCGGCCTACGCTGCTGTCTACGGCCACCCGCACCCGGCGCCGGAGTGCCTGGCCGAGTTCAGCTGCGCCGTCCCCGAGCACCTCGCCGGCACCCCGACGCCACACGCCGCCCATCCCGGCTGCTTCACCACCGCGACGCTCCTCGCCGCCGTGCCGCTCCTGGCGCTGGGCCTGGTCGAGCCGGAGCTCACGGTGGTTGCCGTCACCGGCTCGACGGGGGCCGGCCGCAGCCTCGGGGCGACGACCCACCACCCGGCGCGGCGCTCGAACCTCTTCGCCTACTCGCCCCTCGCCCACCGCCACGAGCCGGAGATGCGGGCCCTCGCCCAGGCCGCCACGGGCGTTGCGGCGGAGATCTTCTTCGTCCCCCAGGCCGGCCCGCTGGCCCGCGGCATCTACGCCACCGTGACCGGCCGCCTACGCCAGCCGCTGCCGGCCGCTGAGGTGCGCCAGGCGCTGGCGGAGTTCTACGCCGGTTCGCCGTTCGTCGCCGTCGAGGCCGGCGCGCCGCAGCTCAGCACCGTCGCCGGCAGCAACCTCGCCCGCCTCGGGGTGGCCGTTTCCGGGCACCGCGTGGTGGTGCTCTCGGCGATCGACAACCTGGTCAAGGGTGCCGCCGGGGGTGCCCTGCAATGGCTCAACCGCCTGCTCGGCTTCCCCGAGGCCCTGGGCCTCGCGGCGCCGGGCCCGGGCTGGCTCTGAGCATGACGTCGCGAACGGACTGCGCAAGGAGCGAGGAACACCGATGAGCGAGCCGCCGACCGCCGAGCTGGTCCAGCCGCCGAGCGCCGCCGAGGCCGAGGGCCGCTGGCTGCTGCCCGTCTACCCGCAGCTGCCCCTGGAGCCGGTGGCGGGCGACGGCGTGTGGCTCACCACCGCCGACGGCCGGACCTATCTCGACCTCTACGGTGGCCACGCCGTGGCCCTCCTCGGCTATCGCCACCCGCGGCTGCTCAAGGCGCTGGCGAGCCAGGCCGAGTCCCTTTTCTTCCAGAGCAACCTGGTGCCGCTGGCGGTGCGGGCGCGGGCCGCCGAGCGGCTGGTGCGCTTCGGCCCGCCGGGCCTGGTCCGGGCCTTCCTCGTCAACAGCGGGGCCGAGGCCAACGAGAACGCCCTGCGCCTCGCCCTGCGCGCCACCGGCCGGCGGCGGATCGTCGCCCTCGAAGGCGCCTTCCACGGCCGCACCGCGGCGGCCGCGGCGGTCACGGCCGGAGCTGCGGGCAAGTGGTACGGCTTCCCCACCACCCCGTTCGAGGTCAGCTTCGTGCCGCGCGGCGACCTCGACGCCCTGGCCGCGGCCCTCGGCGGGCCGCAGCCGGCGGCGGCGCTGATCGCCGAGCCGGTGCAGGGAGTGGCGGGCGCCGTCGACCTCGGCGCCGACTACCTACGGGCCGCCCACGCGCTCACCCGCGAGGCCGGGGCCCTGCTGATCCTCGACGAGGTGCAGTGTGGCATGGGCCGCAGCGGCCATCCCTTCGTCGCCCAGGCCTGGGGAGTGACGCCGGACCTGCTGACCACCGCCAAGGGCCTGGCCGGCGGCTTCCCGGCCGGCGCTGTGCTGGTCTCCGAGGAGATCGCCCGCGGGGTGGCGAGCGGCGATCTCGGTACGACCTTCGGCGGTGGCCCCCTCGCCTGCGCGTTGATCGAAGAGGTGATCGCCACCATCGAGGAGGAAGACCTGCTGGCGCGGGTGCGGGCGGTGGCCGCCGACCTGCGCCGCCGTTGCCAGGTGGGGCCGGTGGTCGGCGTCCAGGGGGAGGGCTTCCTGCTCGGCCTGCGCACCGCGCGGCCGGCCAAGGACGTGCTCGCCGCGCTGCGCCAGCGCGGCATCCTCGCCGGGGGCAGCGGCGATCCCCACGTCGTGCGCCTGCTGCCTCCCCTGGTGCTGGAGCACGCCCACGTCGACCTCTTGGCCGAGGCCCTGGCCGAGATCGGCCCCTGAGGGGGCTCGCAGAAGAGGCGCTCATGAAGAGATTCGTCCATCTGGCGCAGCACTCGGCGGCGGAGATCGCCGACCTCCTCGCCCTCGCCCGTCGCCTGGAGCAGCACCCCGAGCCGCAGCTTCTGGCCGGCAAGGTGCTCGCCCTGCTGTTCTTCAATCCCTCGCTGCGCACGCTGGCGTCGTTTCAGTCCGGGATGGCGCGGCTGGGTGGCTCGACCTTCGTGATCTCGCCCGGCCAGGGCTCCTGGCAGCTCGAGACGGCGGAGGGCGTGGTGATGGACGGCGCCGCGGCGGAGCACGTGCGCGAGGCGATCCCCGTCCTCGCGAGCTACGCCGACGGCCTCGGCATTCGTTCTTTCGCCGGCGGCCAAGACCTGGCGGCCGACCTCGCCGACACCACCTTCGCGGCGATGGCCGCCGTCTGCCCGCGGCCGCTGATCAACCTCGAGAGCGCCATCGACCATCCCTGCCAGGCGTTGGGCGACTGGAAGACCCTCGACGACCTCGGCGTGCCGACGGTGGGCGGCAAGCTGGTGCTGAGCTGGGCCTGGCACCCCAAGCCGTTGCCGCTGGCCGTGCCGGCCGCGGTGCTCGGCATGGCGGCGGCCCGCGGCATGGAGGTGGTGGTGCTGCGCCCGGACGGCTACGAGCTGCCCGCGCCGTTGATGGCGGCGGCCCGGGCCCAGGCCGGGACGGCCGGGGGCAGCGTCAGCGAGACCGATGATCGGGCGGCGGCGATGGCGGGCGCGCACGTGCTCTACGCGAAGTCGTGGACCTCGCCCCGCCACTACGGCCAGCCGGCCGAGGCCGCGCTGCGCGCCGGGCTGCGGTCCTGGTGCGTCGACGAGAGCTGGTTCGCGCCGGCCCGCCCCGAGGCCCGCTTCCTGCACTGCCTGCCAGTCCGCCGCAACGTGGTGGTGGCCGATGCGGTGCTCGACGGCCCGCGCAGCGCGGTGGTGCGCCAGGCCGAGAACCGGATGTGGGCGCAGATGGCCGTGCTGGCCCGGCTGCTCGCTGGTTGAGGACGGGGGTCGCGGCAGCTTCTGGAGGGAGGATCGACGATGAGAGACGAGATGCACCTCGCCACCGCGGTGGCGGCGCTCCGGCACGCGGCGCCGTACCTCAAGCTCTTCCGCGGCAAGACTTTCGTGATCAAGGCCGGGGGCGGCGCGCTGGCTGACGAGGCGCGGGCCGCGGCGCTCGTCGAGCAGCTCGCCGTGCTCGCCGGGGTGGGGATCCGCGTTGTCCTGGTGCACGGCGGCGGCGAGCAGACCTCGGCCTTGACCCGCGCCCTCGGCGGTGAGCCCGTGATGGTGGCCGGTCGCCGGGTGACCGACCCTGCCGCCCTCGAGGCTGCCACGATGGTGCTCAACGGCAGCGTCAACACTCGCCTGCTCGCCCTCTGCCGGCGTGCCGGCATCCCGGCGGTGGGCCTCTCGGGGCTCGCCGGCGGTCTGGTCTCCTGCCGCCGCCGGCCGCCCGTCGAGGTCGACGGCCGGCTGGTGGACTACGGCCAGGTGGGCGACATCGTGAGCGTCGATGCGCGCCTGCTCGTCGAGCTCTTGGCGAGCGGCTTCGTGCCGGTGGTGAGCCCGCTCTCGGCAGCGGCCGACGGCAGCGTGCTCAACGTCAACGCCGATTCGGTCGCCGCCGCCCTGGCGGTTGCCCTCGGTGCCGAGAAGCTGCTCTTCTTGACTGGTGCCGCCGGCATCCTCGAGCGCGAGGGGGACGCCGGTAGCCTGGTCTCCTACACCGACCTCGCCGGCCTCTCACGCCTGCGCGAGGCGGGGGCCCTCGCCCGCGGCATGCTGCCCAAGACGGCGGCGATCGAGCAGGCGATCCGCGGCGGCGTGGGGCGGGTGCACATCCTCTCGGATGCTCGCCCAGACGGCCTGCTGGCCGAGATCTTCACCAACGAGGGCGTCGGCACCCTGGTGGTGGCGAGCATCGGCTCGCTGACGGCTGAGGAGCTGGCGCCCGAGGAGATGACGCGCGAGGAGCAAGCGGCCGCGGAGAGCGGGCGGTGAGGCTCTCGGCCGACCGCGTGCTCGACCTCCACCGGCAGATCGTCGGCATCCGCTCGGTGTCCGGTGAGGAGGCGGCGCTCGCCGACTTCCTGACCGACTGGTTGGGGCACTTCGAGGTGCCGGTCAGCCGGATCGGCCAGAGCCTGCTCGCCACCCTGGGCGAGGGGCCCGTGCTGCTCCTCGACACCCACCTCGACACGGTGCCACCGGCCACCGGCTGGAGCCGCGACCCGTGGACGGCGAGCGTCGAGGAGGGGCGGGTCTACGGCCTCGGCTCGAACGACGCCAAGGCGGCGCTGGCGGCGATGGTCGCCGCCTTCGTGGCCTTCCGCGAGGCCGACCTGCCGTTCACCCTGGCCCTCGCCCTGGTCGAGCAGGAGGAGACCCGCGGCCTCGGCACCGAGGCGGTGCTCGCCGAGCTCGAGCGCGGCGGCCAGCGCCCGCAGGCGGCCGTCGTCGGCGAGCCCACCGGTCTCGACCTTGCCGTCGCCCAGAAGGGCCTGATGGTGCTCGAGCTCGTCGCCCGCGGCCGGGCCTGTCACGCCGCCCACGCGGCGAGCCTCGGCGGCACGAGCGCGATCCGCCAGCTTGCCCGCGACCTCGTGGCCCTCGACGGCCTCGACCTCGGGCCGCCGCACCCACAGCTCGGTGGCATGACCCTCGAGCCCACGGTGCTCGCCGCCGGCGCCGCCCGCAACGCCGTCCCCGGCGAGGCCAAGGCCATCCTCGACTTGCGGACGACTCCCGTGCTCAGCCCCGCCGAGATCGCGGCGCGGGTGGCGGCACGGGTTGGGAGCGAGGTGCGGGTGCTCTCCGACCGCCTGCGGCCCTGCGCCATCGACGAGGCCTCGCTGCTCTTGGCGGCGGCCCGCCAGGCGGCACCCGCGGCGCGGCTCTACGGCTCCCCCACCCTCTCGGACATGGCCCTCCTGGGCGGCATCCCGGCGATCAAGGTCGGTCCCGGCAGGAGCGAGCGCTCGCACACCGCCGACGAGTACGTGCTGGAGAGCGAGGTGCTCGCCGCCGTGCCCTTCTACACCGCCCTGGTGCGCGCCTACGCCACGGGCCGCGAGGCGGCGGCAGCGTGAGCCGGCTGTGGGACAAGGGCGAGCCCCTCGACGCCCTGGTGCTCGCCTACACCGCGGGGGAGGACCACGCGCTCGATGCGCGGCTGGTGCCCTACGACGCGCGGGCCTCGATCGCTCACGCCACGATGCTCGCCGAGGCCGGCCTGCTCGCCCCGGCCGATCTCGCGGCGATCCGCAGCGGTCTGGAGGCCCTGGCCGCCGAGCACGCCGCCGGTGCCTGGAGCATCTCCTTGGAGGAGGAGGACTGCCACACCGCCCTCGAAGGGCGGCTCTCGGCCCGCCTCGGTGAGGCCGGGGGGCGGGTGCACCTCGGCCGCTCGCGCAACGACCAGGTGCTGGCGGCGTTGCGCCTCTACCTGCTCGACGCCGTCGCCGAGCTGGCGGCGGCGGCGCGCCGGGTGGCCGGCGCCCTCTCCGGCCTCGCCGCGCGCCAGGGCACACAGCCGCTGCCGGGCTACACCCACGGCCAGCCGGCGATGCCCAGCACGGTGGGTCTGTGGGCGGGAGGCTTCGCGGCCGAGCTCGAGGACGACGCCCAGGGCCTCAAGGCCTGCCGGCGACGGATCGCCAAGAACCCGCTCGGCTCCGCCGCCGGCTACGGGGTGCCGGGGCTGCCGCTGTCGCGCGAGCGCACCCGCGAGCTCCTCGGCCTGGCGAGCGTCCAGGAGCCGGTGACGGCGGTGCAGCTGTCGCGGGGCAAGGCGGAGGCGCAGGTGCTCTTCGAGATCGCCCTGCTGATGCAGGACGTCGGCCGGCTGGCCGCCGACCTGGTGTGGTTCGCCAGCCGCGAGCTGGGCTTCGTCGAGCTACCGGCGGCGATGACGACCGGCTCGTCGATCATGCCCCAGAAACGCAACCCGGACGTCTTCGAGCTGGTGCGCGGCCGCGGCGCCACCGCCCAGGCCTGCCTGCTCGAAGCGCTCGCCGTGGCCGCCAAGCTGCCCTCCGGCTACCACCGGGACTTGCAGCTCCTGAAGGCGCCCCTCTTCCGCGGCCTCGACCTCGCCGCCGCCACCCTCGCCGTGCTGGAACGGGCCCTGCCGGACGTGCGCTTTCGGCCGGGCATCGCGCTGCCGCCGGAGCTCTTCGCCGCCGAGGAGGCCAACCGGCTGGTGGTCGAAGAGGGCATCCCCTTCCGCGAGGCCTACCGCCGGGTGGCGGCGCGCTACCGGGGCAGCGACCCTCAATCCGCGTAGTAGCCCTGCATCGTTCGCACCCGGGCGCCGGGGCGGCGGACCTCGACCTTGACCTGGCGGTAGCCGGGCTTGCTGCCGGCGTGGCTCGAGGGGTAGGTGGCGAGGTACTGCGAGCGCAGGTCGTGGGCGATCGTCTCGTAGGTCGAGCCGAGCTGGCTCACCGTCTCGATGGCGAAGGCCCGGCCGCCCGTCGCCGCTGCCAGCTCCTCCAGCTTGCGCAGGTGGTCGCGGGCCTCTTTGCCCTCGCTCGAGATCGGGTTGACCAGGGGCAAGAGGCCGATGGCATAGACCTTGGCTTCCATGCGTTGGGCGTACTCGACGATGCTCGCGAAGCTGAGGCTGCTGTGGTAGTCGGCGCCGTCCGAGAGCACCACCAGCGCCCGCCGGCCGCTGAGGCCCCCGAAGTGATAGAGGCTCAGGGCCACGGCGTCCCAGATTGCCGTGCCACCCTCCGCCTCGAGGCTGCCGAGCCCGGCCCGCAGCCGGTCGCCGTCGTGGGTGAAGGGGACGTGGAGCTCGGCCATCTGGTTGAACAGCACGAGGGCCGCCTGGTCTTGCGGCTGGAGCACCCGGGTGAGAAATCCCTCGGCGGCGCGGGCTGCGGCGCCCAGCTTGCCCTGCATGGAGTCCGACACGTCGAGCAGCAACACGACGTCGAGGGGCACTTGCTCCACCCGCTCGAACTGCTGCAGCACCTGCGGCTCACCGTCCTCGGAGACTGCAACCTCGCCGGCCGCCAGGTCTTCGATGGGCCGCCCGCGCCGGTCGCTCACCGCGAGGTAGAGCTGCACGAGATCGACGGCCATGAGGTCGGCCGAGGCCGGGGAGTTGAGCACGGCGGTGGCCTCGGTGCTCGCCCCGCTCGCCAGCACGGCGACGGCGCGCAGGAAGCCGAGAGAGCCGTCCGCCGCCACCGCGACGGTCGTCGCCCAGGGCGGGGTGGTCAGGCGCTCGGCCAGCCGGTCCCCGACGTAGACGTCGAGGTGGTCGAGGCCCTCGCCCTCCGGCACCTCGACGGCGGCGCGCACGGCGACCTCGCCGCGCACGCTGGCGCCGGAGCGGGGCTCGAGCAGCCGCACGCGAAAGCCGTGCGGCCCGGCGTTGAGGACCACCTCGTCGCGCGCCAGCTCCTGGCCGCGGGCATTGCGGGCGACGGCGGCGAGGCGGTGCTCCTTGGGCTGCTGGCCGAGCTCGATGGCGACCCCGAAAGGCGGCTCGGTGGCGCGCACCGCGGGGGTGCCGTCGAGCAGCCAATCAACCGCTGCCGCGGTACCCCAGACGCTCGCCGAGAAGAGCTGGCGGCCGACCAGCAGGCCGGGCGGCGGCGGATTGATCGACAAGCTGGTGGCGGCGAGGAGGAGGGTCGGCCTCCCCGCGATGAGCGGCAAGGCCGTGCCCCGGGCCGCCATCACGCTCTCGGTCTCCGCCGAGCTGGGATCCACCTCGACGGCGAAGCGGGCGCGGTAGAGCCGCCCCTCCGCCTGCAGGCGCAGGACGACCTCGTAGGAGCCGGCAGGCAGCGGGCGGGAGAAGAACAGAGGTACGGTGCCTGAACCCGTGCTGGCGCCGGTGCCGGCGGTGGACGTTTCCGGCGGCCGGGCGACCAGTAGTGGATAGAGCACCTCGTCGACCGGTGCACCCTCGCGCAGGATCTCGACGTTCAGCTGCCAGGCTAGCGAAAGAGCGGGCGGTGGCAGGTCCGCGAAGGCGGCGAGGAGGGTCGAGCGTTCCGGCTCCAGGCGGAGGCCGAGGGCGGGAGCGCCGCCGTCGCCGTGGAGGTGCAGGCGGGTGATGCGGCCGGGGAAGGCGGCGACGGGCCGCGCGGGCCCCACCCGGCGATAGCTGGTTTCCAGGCGGGCAAGGAAGGGCGACTGCGTGGCAGCCTCGGCGTCGCCTTGCGCCAGCGCTAGCGCCGCCTTGAGCTCCTCGCGGGCCGCGGCGTCGAGGCAGGGGGAGCCGTCCCCGGCCCGGGAGTCCACGTAGTCCGCCAGACCCAGGCTGCCATGCCGAAGGGCGGAGCGCGCCTCACCGCCGAAGAGCTCCTCGACCGGCGAAGCTCGCGACCATGAGCGCACGCGCTCCCCGGGATCGGAGGGGTCACCCTCGTGAACGAAGAGGCGATAGATCATCGACTCCCGGCGGGCTCGGCCCTCGCCGCCAACCTCACGGTAGCGCCAGATCTCGAGCGGGAAGAGCCGCGGCAGCAGGGCGGGCGGCTTGCACTCCACCCAGGTCCGCTTCTCGGGGAGCCCGAAGAGGGCAAGCATCCGGGCGCGGGGATCGCCCTGCGGGAGGGTGGCCAGCGCCGGCTCGGCGGCGACCGCTCGTCGGTCCGCGAGCCACCGGTCAAGGAGGTCGGGCCGCGCCAGCCAGAGGTCGCGGCGAAAGGCCTCGCGCTCCGCCTCGCTGTCCAGCTGCTCGAACTGCCTCTGCTCGCCATCGCTCAGGAGTGGGGCGACGCTCCCGAGCCAGCCGCGCCAATAGTGCTCGCCGAGACTGGGCTCAGCGGCCTTGGCGAAGGGAACGAAGGCCGCGGTGAGAAGGCTTCCGGTGGCCAGCAGCCGCCGGAGCCGAGGCGTGTTCCCCTTGAGGAGAGAGGGCACGCCAAGGCGCGGAGCAAGTCACGGGCCAGGCTGTGAGGGGCCCTTCTCGCCGCTTCGAACCGCTCGGCGGGAGCGGCGCGTCCTGGCGTGGGGACGCCGGCGTCAGCGCGTGGCGGCGGCTTGGGGCGGCGCTGGGTCGCGTTCTGCCGCCACCGCCGCCGCCTCGGCGCTGCGGCCCTGCCGGCGGTAGAAGTCGGCGAGGCGCTGGCGGGCCTCGGGCAGGTAGGGCCGCCGGCGGGTCAGCGCCCGTAGCTGCGCGTAGCTCTCGCGCAGCAGGGGCTCGGCTTCGTCGGCGCGCCCGAGAGCGGCGAGGCAGCCACCGAGCACGCTCTCGGCATCGGCCGTCTGCCAGGCCTGCTTGCGCTTTTCCTGGTTGGTCGCCCAGGCGGCGCGCGCCGGCGCTTCGCAGCCGCCGAGCTCGGGGTGCGCGGTGTAGAGGGCGGCGAGGTGGCGGTTGACGTGGGCGGCGCTCGTCGGCACCTTGGCCGGGCCGCCCTGGTAGATCGCCAGGGCCTCGCGCAGAGCTTCCTGCGCCGCCTCCGCGTGCCCCTGGCTAGCGGCGAGGACTCCTTCCGTGAGCAGCCCGAGGCCCAGCTTGGCGGGCACCGTGGCGTAGATCCGCTGGCGCAGCGCCATGTCCTCGCGGTGCAGGCTCTCCGCCTCGGCGAGCTTGCCCTGCTCCCAGCAGGCGAGGGCGAGGTTGTTGAGGCTGGTGGCCAGCTCCTCGTCGGCGTTCCTCCCCTCTTGCTGGCGGCGGACCGCGAGCACCGAGCGCAGCAGGGGCTCGGCGTGCGCGTAGTCGCCGCGCTCGAGGAGGAGGGTTGCGAGGAGGTTGCGCGTCCTGGCGACCTCGGGGCTGTCGTCGGCCAGGACGCTGCGTTTGAGGGCGATCGCCTCCTCGTAGAGCGCGCGAGCCTCGTCCGTCTTGCCACGGTCCTGCAACAGGGCGCCGAGGTTGGCCAAGGTGGTGCCGAGGACGACGGGGTCCCCCTCGCCGCGGCCGCGGGCCGCCCGCAGGATCGCCGCCGCCTCGCGCAGCAGCAGCTCCGCGCGGTCGATCTCACCGCGTTTGCGCACCGGCCCGGAGAGGTTGTTCAGCGACTCGGCCACCGCCAGCTCGTCCGCGGGCTGCAGGCCGCGACGCAGCTCGAGCGCGCGCTCGAGACGCGGGACGGCCTCGTCGCGCAGACCGAGGCCCAGGTAGACGCGCCCGGTGGCGTCGAGGAGGGTCGCGAGAGTGGCGGTCGGCAGGTCCTGGTTGTCGTCGAGGCCCTTGGCGCCAGTGTCGAGGATCTGCCGTGCCGTGATGCGCTCGGCATCGCCCGGGGTGGCCACCCGGAAGACATCCTCGATCAGGAACTTCTCGACCGCCTGCGCGCGGTCCCGCTCGGCGGTGACCCGCTTCTTTTCGGCAGCGAGTTGCTGGCGCTGCACCGCCATGTTGACGGCGAAGGCGATGAGCAGGGCAAGGAAGGCCCCGGCCACGCTGGCGCTCGCGGCGTGCCGGCGCAGGAACTTGCCGGTGCGGTAGCGCCAGGTCTGCGCCCGGGCGCGGACCGGCTGGCCGGCGAGGTAGAGGCGGAGGTCCGTGGCGAGCTCGGCCACCGTGCCGTAGCGCTCGGCGGGGTCCTTGGCCATCGCCTTGAGCACGATGCGATCGAGGTCGCCCCGCAAGGTTCGACGCAGGTGCTCGGGGTCCGTCTGGCGCTGGCCGGCGAGCGCCGTGGTGGCGGCCGGCGGCTGGCCGGGAGGTGCCTCGCGGGGCACCACGGCGCTGCTCGGCCGCGTCGGCGCATGGACCTCGAGCACCGCTCTCCAGGCGGCGATGGACCAGGTGTCGAGCTGGAACGGCCGCCGCCCGGTGAGGAGCTCGTAGAGGATCACGCCCAGCGAGTAGATGTCCGTCGCCGTCGAGATCGCCTCGCCCCGCACCTGCTCGGGGCTGGCGTAGCCGGGGGTGAGCGGCACAGTGCCGACCACTGTCGCGGCGCCCGGTCCGGCCCCCTCGGGGGCGAGCAGCTTGGCGATCCCGAAGTCGAGGAGCTTGGGGTTGCCGGCGGCGGTGACGAGGACGTTGCCGGGCTTCAGGTCGCGGTGCACCACCAGGTTGCGGTGGGCGAAAGCCACGGCGTCGCAGACCCTGAGGAAGAGGGCGATGCGTTCGCGCACGGTGAGGCGTTTCTCGTCACAGTACTGGTCGAGGGGCATGCCGTCGACGAACTCGAGGGCGAAGAAGGGCAAGCCCTCGTCGGTGGTACCGCCGTCGAGCAGGCGGGCGATGGCGTCGTGGCCCAGCTGAGCCAGGATGCTGCGCTCGATCTGGAAGCGGCGGACGATCTCCTCGCTGTCCATCCCCCGCTTGATCAGCTTGACGGCGGCGCGCTGGGTGAAGTCCCCCTGGGCGCGCTCGGCCAGGTAGACCGCCCCCATGCCACCCCCGGGGAGGCGCTCGCGAAGGCGGAACGGCCCCACCAGGCGGCCCACGTTGGGGTCCACCTCGGGGGCACCGTGGAGGCTGAAGATGGGCTCGCTCAGGAACTCGCCCGAAGCGTCCTCGAGCTCGAGCAGGGCGAGCACCTCGCGGTAGAGGGCCTCGTCCCCGGCGCAGGAGCGGGCGAGGTAGCCCGCGCGGTCCCCGGCGGGCACGTCGAGCGCCGCATCCAGAATCTCCTTGACTCGGTTCCACTCGGCCATCGATCGCTCTTCGCAGTGGTATTCGGCGCCTGCCCTGTCTCCAAACGCGCGGCACCCTCGCCGCCGAGGTCAGACCACGGCGCGCTGGATCTCGCGCCACAGCCACAGCCTGGCCGTGCGCCATTCGCGCTTGACGGTGGTTTCCGAGCAGCCCAGCACTTCGCCGATCTCGCTGTGCGAGAGGCCGGCGAAGAAGCGCAGCTCGACGACCTTCGCCTGGCGCTCGTCGGTGGCGGCGAGCGCCTTGAGGGCGTCGTCGAGGGCGAGCAGCTCGAAGTCCTGCTCCTGGGGCAGGCCGAGCGACTCGTCGAGCGGGATGTTGGGGATGCCCTGGCCGCG
The DNA here is from genome assembly GCA_964420075.1 of uncultured Thermoanaerobaculia bacterium. Lineage (GTDB taxonomy): Bacteria > Acidobacteriota > Thermoanaerobaculia > Multivoradales > SZUA-115 > CAYQRE01. Next base: position 71,111 of record CAYQRE010000015.1, read on the forward strand.
CTTCGCCGCCTGCCGGGCGCGCGCGTAGTCGACCAGGATGTTGCGCATCATCTCCGCCGCCACTCCGAAGAACTGCGCCCGGTTCTTCCACTGCACCCGCCGCCGGTCCACCAGCTTCAGGTACAGCTCGTTGACCAGCGCCGTCGGCTGCAGCGTGTGCTCCCTGCCCTCGCGCACCAGATAGCGATGGGCGATCTTCTTCAGCTCGTCCATCACCACCGGCAGCAGCCGCGCCAGGGCAGTCTCGTCCCCCTCGTTCCATGCCAGGAGGAGGCCCGTAACGTCGCTATTTCTGTCGAGCATTGAGAGGGATCTTAGCAGGTCTTTTGATCCTCGTGATCCACTCGACCGGACGGCTTTCGAAGGGGAAAATCCCCTACTTTTCGCCTTCCGACCGTCGCCGCAAGAGCAGAACCGTCGTGTCCACGAGTGCCTCGTCGCTAGCCCCGTCGCCAGCCTCGATGCCAAAGACCCGCAACTCCAGCCGCTGCCATGATCGCTCGGGGGCCGGCAGCTCGATGCTGAGCTCGTGACCAAGAAGGGGCTTGAGCCCCTCCCGCGTCCAGAGGCGATCGCCGCTGTCGTGGTCGTAGACCTCCAGCCGATAGGAAGGGTAGGCGGGCAAGCGGTAGTCGAGGCCGAGGAGGAGCAGGAAGCGCTCACTCTCTGGCGCCAGCTCAGCCGTGAGCTCGCCCCGCGTCGTGTCCCCCAGCTGCAGCGCCACCGAGGAGACGTTGCCGACCGGCGCCCTGAGAGCGGACACCCTCTGGTGGAGGACGAGGGCCCAATGACCCAGGCCCAGGCTGAGCGCCGCAAGCGAAGCGGCGATGGCGTAGGCGATACGACTGGCCCCGGGGGCCGGGGACGGTGATCTGTCGCGTTCGATCACGGCGGCGTTGGCTGCCGCGAGGGCCCGGTGGGCCGGAGCGATCTCGGCGGCCAGCCAGCTCTGGTGCTCGAAGTCCTCGTCCGTCTCGCGCTCGATGGGTTCCCCGGCCAGGCCACCGGTGAGGAGGGCGTCGACCTTGGCGGCGGCCGCCCGGCACGTGGCGGTCGCCAACGTGCGGGTACGCAAGGCGGGGACGAGGAGCGACGGCCGCACCCAGAGGCTGAAACGACCGCGCAACGTGAGCGGGGTCCCGGCTTCGCTGGCAGCCACGGCGACATCCGCGCTTCCGGCCTCGGGAGACGTATCGGCGGGTACCACGAGCAGCGGTCCACCCGCGCTCTCGGCGGTCGCGATGACCACCCACTCGACGCCGCTCTCGGCGGTCGCCAGGCAGACGAAGGCCTCTCCCAACCGCGGACCGCTCATTTCGGGACCTCCCGCGGAGTGAGCCGAGCCAGGCGCCCGGCGAGCTTCACCTGACAGCGATCGATCAGCCCGCGTAGCCTCTCCATCAAGACGCCGACACGTTCACGGCTCAGCCCCAAGAGTACGGCGAGACCACGCTGCGACGGCGGTCGTTGTGGCGCCGAGGCATCGTGCGCCCAAGCGCGGACGGCGGCCCAAACGAGAGCGAGATCGCGCCGGAGCCCGTCATGGGTCGGCTCGTGCTCGATCTGTTTGCTGACGCAATTGACCAGCTTTTGGAAGCCATCCCGTTGCTCGACCTCCAGCCGCGGATCGACGCGCTTCGCGAAGGGGAAGAGCTGACGGCCGAGAGTATCTTCGGAATGCTCGGCGATCCCCTCGTGGACGAAGGTCGCCGCCCAGCGCAGGCGAAGGTCCGCCTTCAGCGGCGCGAGGAGGTCGCGGAACCGAAACCGCGCCGCGCCCTGTTGCGGCATCGCGGCGAGAAGCCGTCGCAGCTTGCGGAGTACCCGCAGCCGGCCAGCACCTTGCGCGGCCATCAAGTCGGGCAGCAGCTCGTCGTTCCACCGCCGCGAAAGCTCGGCGAGAAGGTCCGGGCTGGCCAGCTCCCCGTCCGGGACCGGCGCAAAGCCGAGCTCGGTGTCGTTGCGGATCTCCGCATCGCCCGCCAGCACCCAGAGCTCGCCCGCCGTGATCAGCTCCCGGAGGGCGCAGCGGAGGACGTCGTACGTTCGGTATCCGAGACGGTCGTTCTCCTTCTGCCGGGCGTGCAGGAAGTGGCGGACGTTGAGCACGACCAGGCCATCGACGTCTGGCCGGACCTTCCGTTGTGCCTGCAGGGCAGAGAGGCGGTCGAGGAAGACGAAGGCATACGCATCGGCCGCCAGCTCCTCGAGGCCTTCTTGCCAGCTCGCTGCCTCGACGCCCAGATGGCGAGGGTCCGTCCGCCACAGCCCGCGTCGGTGTAGCTCGAGGGCCAGCTGAGATCGGAGGGCGGCGAGTGTGCGCTCGCCCCAGCACGGGGGCGGGCTACCGCTCTCCGGCAGCTCAGCCAACAACTGGCTCAGGGTCTCCTTCTTCATCTCACCACCTGCTTAGACCCCGCACTGGCCGCTTTGGGGGAGAAGGGCAAGCCGCAGTCCAGCTTCCGCCCGCCGCGTCCACCTCCCTCACCGCCCGCGGCCGGTCGTCCAACCAGCCATTTCTTGAATAGCTGTCGTTAAGAGACTGTCGAGGCCAGGGAGGGTTGATCACCCGCCTCACACCGCCGGCCGGCGAAACCTGATCGCTCCTGCTCGGAGAAGTCCTCCGACCGATCAGACATCCCTGTCAAACCTTTCGTTTGGCGCGAGGCCGTGAGCCTCGCGCGAGGGACAGTCATGTTTCGCCTACGCAAAGAAGTGGTTTTCACGACCTGTCTGCTGACCGCGTTCCTGCTTTCCGACCAGGCCGCCGAAGCGGTGAGCCGTGCCACGGCCTGCAGCAACGCGACCACCGTCAGCTCCAACACCACGCTGCATGACTACGGTTCCGCCGTCTCGGAGCTCAAGGTCTTCAAGATCGTCCTCAGCGGCACGGGCGTGCTCACTCTCGACGCTTTCGCCCCGGGTGACGAGGCCGTCGCGCCGAAGCTCAGCTTCCTCGGCACCGACTGCGAGACGCCGGCGAACGGTACCGGCTCGCATGTGGTCGTCGAAGCACTGCCGTCGAGCGCGCGAGTCGAGATCACGGCCGCCGGCACCTTCTACTTTCAGCTCGTCCCCGACGATCTCGCGAGCGAGCTCTCGGGCTACAAGCTGCGCAACGCTTTCCTGTCGACCCTCAGCTCGCTCGACGAGACCACGACGCCGTCGACCGACCCGTCAGGTACGTGCTCGAGCAGCTCCACTCCGTTCACCGCGAACAGCGTCTCGGCCAGTCGCTACGCGCGGTTCTCCGAGGACGTCGATGAGTGGGACGGCGACATCATGGGCATCGCGAGCGAGGTGCCGGGCATCCTCCGCCTGTCGGCGAGCGGCGCCGATCTCTCCGCCTACCTCTACGCCGGCCAGACCTGCCCGATGAGCGCCCTGCTCGGCGAGGCGACGCTCGCTACCTCGACCGACCAGCTGGTGATGAGCATCGCCGCCGGCGACTACCGCCTCAAGATCAAGCCCTACAACGGCGCGAGCGGTTCCTATTCGCTCGACCTCAAGCTCTACGATGTCTGTGCCCAGGGCGAGTCGGACGATCACGGCGACTCCCCGCTCTGCGCCAGCCCGCAATCGCTCACCTCGGCGGGTAGCGGCGAGATCTCCGCCACCAACGACGACGATGACGACTTCTTCACCTTCGTCCTCGCCAGCACGGTGACCGTGGAGATCAAGTCGACCGGCTCGCTCGACACCTTCGGCAGCCTCTACGGGGCCGGCGGCAACCGTCTGGCCACGGCGGACGGCGGCGGCAGCGGAAGCAACTTCAAGATCGTCAAGACCCTCAGCGCTGGCCGCTATTTCGTCCGCGTCGAGGGCAAGGACGGCGCCGAGGGCAGCTACGGGTTGTCGGTGACGGTGCTCACCGAGCCGTAGGCACGGGCAGCGCCAGGGACCCTTCCGGGCTCGGTGGCAGGCCAGCCACCGGGCCTCTTCATTCTGCGGTTTCTGTCCGCTGCTTCTGTCTGCGGCTGGTCCTCGCTATCCTCCATGGCCATGCTACGACTTCGCCGCGTCTCTCCCCTGCTCCTCCTGCTCGTCCTCGCCGCCGCCTGCTTCGAGCCGCCGGTCCGCGAGCGGCTGCGGTTGGACTTCCTGGCCGAGGGCTCGCTGCGGTTGACCACCGAGGTGGAGCTCGCCGGGCCGGAGGCGGCGGGTGGGGCGGCGGTGGAGCGCCGGCTGGCGGAGACCGAACGGGACCTTCTCGCCGGTACCGATGCCTGGACGCGGCGGTTCGTGGCCGTGGAGCCGGCCGCGGAGCGCTATGGCTGGGAGCGCCGGCTGGGTAGGCTCCACCGCGTCTCGCGGACGGCGCTTCTTGCGAGGGGCGAGGGCCTCGGCGACTTCTTTGCCGACACCGACCTCGCCGTTCGCTATCAGGTGGATGCCGAGCGCCATCTTGCCGAGCTGGCGATCTACCCGGGGTCGCCGAGCCGGGCGAGCCGCCGGGAGCGGCGCCAGGTGGCGGCGGCGCTCGCCGAGTTCTCGACGGCCGTGGCGACCTATCTGGCGGAGACGGCGGCGCTCTACCGCTACCTCGACGAGCACCCGGAGCGTTCGCGGGCCTGCCTCGGGGTGCTCTACCGCGACCTGCTGGATGACGACGTTCGCGCCCAGCTGCCTCCCACCACCGTCGCCGAGAAGGCGCAGCTCGACCGCCTCTCCGAAGCGATGCTGGCAGTGGTCTCGGTGCTCACCATCGAAGGCGGTGAAGAGCGCTCCCTCGACGAGGCCTCGCGCCTGGTCTACGACCCGTTTCCCGCCGAGCTCACGGTGAGCCTGCCGGCACCGGCGCAGGAGGTCGAGGGCTTCGAGGCGGCCGAGGACGGCACGCTGCGGGTCTTGCCGCATGGCCTCTGGGGGGCGCTCAGCCGTCTCGGCGGCCGCTGGGTAAGCCCGGAGCCGGCGCAGGTGCTGGTGGCGCAGGACGCGCAGCCGGGCTCCCGCTTCGACTTCGAGGCGATGGCCGCGCGGCCCCGCCGAACGGTTTCGGCCAACGAGCTGCCGGACGCCGGTGAGGTGCGGGAGGCGCTGGTCGCCGAGCTCGCTCCGGCTGGCGTCTACCGCGCCCTGTGGGCGATCGACCCGGAGGCCGAACCAGCCGACGCCTGGCCGTAGGCGGCGCGCTCGCCGGCCGCTCGCTGACAAGGTCCACCGCGCGTTTCCGTTTGCGCCCACAGAGCGGGGCTGCGCGGACGACGACGCGCCCCGCCGGTCCTGTGCGGGCGCTCGCAGTGGGCTGCCCGCCGTCCCGAGGAGGAGCCCATGTCCCGCTCACGCATTCTCTCGATCGGTCGCGGCCTGGTGCTGGCGATCTCGCTCGCCGGGCTGGCGGCGCCGATGGCCCGAGCGCAGTTCCCGATGTTCGCCCTCTATCCGCAGGTCCAGCCGGTGTGGGCGCACCAGGCGGCGGCCCAGGATCGCTTCGACGACCAGTTCGTGGTCGCCGGTCTGCATCAGGTCTCGACCTGGCCCAACGCGACACCACAGCTCGCTCTCGACCTGATCCTGCGGCCGGTGGCAGGGCCAACGCTGCGCTACCTCTATCTGGCCGATTTCCTCACCTTCAAGTACTCGGACTTCGAGATGGTGGCGGTGGCGACCAACCCCTGGCAGTACGCGGTGTTCCTCAATCATTACGGCACCCAGACCCACGCCTGGTCGACCTACGTCTTCTTCATCTCGCGGTCTGACCCCACGCAGGTGAGCGCCGTCCGCTTGCTCGGCACCAACGGCCAGATGGTGCGCTTGCGGGCGGTGGCGGCGATGAAGGCGAGCTTCGGGATCCTCGGCACGCTCGACGACGGCACGATCCTCGGCAGCCCGACCTTCCTCGGCCTGCTCGGCAGCAGCGGCCTGGCGTGGGCCAGGCAGTACTCGGCAGCGGAGCAGATCGAGCTCGGCTCGCTGACCGTCGACGGCCAGGGCCTGGTGGCGGGCGGCTGGATCTCCGACTTCGACTCCTGGGACATCGGCGAGGCGGTGATGCTCAAGGCGGCGATCAGTGATGGCTCCGTGCTGGCCGCCAAGCACTACGAGGACGTCTACACCAACCTGACCATGCCGGTGCAGAGCCGGTCCGGCATTTCCGGTGGCGACAACCTCGTGCATGCCGTGGCGAAGAGCGGTGGCCCCGCCGATCCCTACGACCTGACCTTCTTCAGCGTCGACCCCGGCCTGCAGCCGGTGGCGGCCGCGCGGGTGTGGACCAACGGGGACCTCACGCCGATCGACCTCGCCCACGCCCAGGACGGTGTGAGCCTGACGATCGTCTCGGGCGGCGGTGGCGGTGCGCAGTACCTGCTGCGCCTCGACCAGGACCCGACGAGCCTGGTGGGTTCGGCCGAGCTCTACGACTTGGCGACGATGCCCGGCGGCTGGCAGGGGGCCGATCTGCGGACCCTCGACCAGGGACCCAACGGCGTGGTCGCTGCCGGTTCGCTACTTCTGACCCTGGGCTCGAACTTCGACACCACCCTGGTCGCCACCACTGGGCCGGACGGCATTCCCGACTACTGCATCGACCACTCCTCGCTGGCGGCCCCGGCGCCGGTGGCGATCACCGCCCGCGACCTGCGCGCCGCCTGGGCCATCCCCGTCGACCTCACCGGCTACAGCCCGATGGTCTACGGCTTTGGGCCTTACGACGTGGAGGAAGAGCAGATCTGCCACTGAGGAAGCGTCGCCTGCCGCGAGCCGCTGGCTGGACGCTCTTCAAGGCGGGTGGACCGCGAGGGCCTCGGCGCGCTGGCGGGCCGGATGGTCGCGGGGCAGGCGGCGGAGGATGCCGAGGGCCGCGAGCAGCTCCTCGCGAGCCTCGGCGGGGCGGCCGTTGCGGTGGTCGCTCTCGGCCAGGGCGAGGCGGGCGAGGCCGACCTTGGGGTGGTCGGCGCCGAGGCTCTGCTGGTAGATCTCGATCGCCTCGCCAAGCAGCCGGCGCTCCTCCTCGGGGTGGCCCCGGCGGGCGGCTAGGGTAGCGAGCGAGAGCCGCACGTCGGCGGTGCCCGAGGCACGGGGCCCTACCGTCTTCTCCCAGGCCGCGAGGCTGCGCTCGAGGGCGGCCTCGGCCGCCGGCAGCCGGCCGAGGGCGAGGAGGATGCTGCCGAGGGTCTCGTCGCTCGCCGCCAGCCAGGGATGGGGCGCGTCGACGGCCCGTGCGAGGAGGTCAGCGCCCCGCTCGGCGGCGTCGCGGGCTGCCGCCAGGCGGCCCTGGTCGCGGAGGATCTCGGCGAGGGTGCGCCAGGCCAGGCCGAGCCGCGAGTGCTCCGGGGCGAGGGTGTGACTGAGGCTCGCCAGGGCCTGTCGGGCGTGCTTCTCGGCGGCCCCCAGATCACCGAGCTCGAGCTCGAGCTTGGCGAGGTTCTGGCGCGTGGTGCCCACGAAGTGGTGCTCGTCGCCGTGCAGGCGCAGGAGGACGGCGAGGGCCTCCTCGTAGGCCGCGGCCGCCGCCGCGTACTCGCCACGGGCGCGCAGCACGGCGCCCAGGTTGTTGTAGGTCGCCCCTTCCTCGTTCGAGCCGCGCATCGCGGGCGGGAAGGTGGCGAGGGCCCGCCGCAGGTAGGTCTCGGCCTCGGCCAGCTCGTTGCGGTTGCGGCAGATCTCGCCCAGTGAGTTGTAGGCGTCGGCGAGGTCGCTCGGTGGCGCTGCCAACGCTTCCAGGTCGTGAGCGGCGGCGAGGGCGAGTGTCTTGGCCTCGGCGAAGTGGCCGGCCAGGAGCAGCACGTTGGCGAGGGCCGAGCGGGCGTCGGCCAGAGTACGCGGTTCGAGCGCCACCGGCTCTTCGAGGGCTCGGCGCAGGGTCGCCTCGGCGTGGTCGAGCTCGCCGTTCTCGCGCTCGATCTCGCCGAGGCTGAGCCGCGCTTTGACGAGGCGCGGATCGGTGGCCGGCAGCTGCGCCTCGAGGCTCGCCAGGGCGTGGCGCAGCTCGCTGAGGGCGCGGGGCAGCTCGCCCGCCAGGCCGAGGACCATCCCCAGATGCTGGCGGGTCTCGGCGGTGTCGACGTGCTCGGGGCCGAGCAGGCCTTCGCGCTGGCGCAGGCCTGCCTCGAGGAGCTGGCGGGCGTCGTCGTAGAGGGCGGCGTGCTCGTAGAGCACCCCCAGGGTGGTGAGCAGGCGGGCCTGTAGCTCCGGCTGATGATCGAGGTCGGTGAGCACGTGCTCGCGCTGGCGGGCGAGGAGCTCGGCGGTGGTGAGGCTCGCAACGTTCTGCTGCCGGGGGTCGTTGAGGCGGAAGATGCCTTCGAGAAAGCGGGCCGCCTCCTCGGCCTGCTGGCGCTGGCTCTCGGCCGCGTCGCGCTCGCGCTCGAGGCGGCGGGCCTGCACCGCGGCGGTCACCCCGAAGGCCACGAGAGAAGCGAGGAGCAGTCCTCCCAAGGTGCTCGCCAGGCGGTTGCGACGCAGGAACTTGCCCAACCGGTAACCCAGCGAACCGGGCCGGGCGTGGATCGGGCGGCCGCGGCGGAAGCGCTCGAGGTCGTCGGCGAGGGCGGCGGCCGAGGGGTAGCGTTGGTCCGGCTCGGCGCGCAGGGCCTTGAGCACGATGGTGTCGAGGTCGCCGCGAACGTCGCGGGCGTCGACGGGCCAGCGCTCGGCCGGCCCTCGTTCCAGCAGCACGGCGCTCGGCGGTCGCGGCGGGGCCTGCTCGAGGGAGCGCTGGATCTCGGCCGGGCTCTTGCCGGCGATCGCGAAGGGCTTCTCGCCGGTGAGCAGCTCGTAGAGCAGCACCCCGAGGGCGTAGACGTCGCTCACGGTCGTCACCGGGCGGCCGGCGATTTGCTCGGGGCTGGCGTAGCCCGGGGTCAGGGCACGCAGCTGGGTGACGGTGGGGTCGAGGTCGAGGCCGCCGGGCTCGAGCAGCTTGGCGATCCCGAAGTCGAGCAGGCGGGGCCGGCCGTCCTCGTCGACCAGGATGTTGGCCGGCTTGAGGTCGCGGTGGACGACGAGATGGCGGTGGGCGAGCTCGACAGCGCCGCAGATCTCCCGCAGCAGCTCGAGCCGGCCGCCGAGGCCCAGCCGCCGGGCGCTGCACCAGGCGGTCAGCGGCAGGCCCTTGACGTACTCCATCACCACGTAGGGCACGCCCTGGGCGTCGGTACCGCCGTCGAGAAGGCGAGCGATGCTCGGGTGCTCGAGCTGGGCGAGGATGCGTCGCTCGGCGAGGAAGCGGCGCTCGAGCTCGGCGCCGGCCGGGCCGCGCAGCAGCTTGACGGCCACCTGCTGCTCGAAGCCCGCACCGTTGCGCACGGCCCGGTAGACGACGCTCATCCCTCCCTCGCCGAGCTTCTCGATCAAGCGGTAGGCCCCGAGCTGGCGGCCGATCCAGGGGTCGCTGAGGGGCGGGGTGACGGCCTCTACCGCCGTCGGGGTGGCCAGCAGGGGCTGGTCGAGAGCGCAGCTGCCGTCGTGATGGGCGAGGAGCGAGGCGAGCTCGCGGGCGAGGTGCGGCTCGCGGCCGGCGAGCGTCAGGAGGAAGCGCTCGCGGGCGACGGTGTCGAGGCCGGCGGCCTGGTCCCAGAGGGCGGCGAGGCGTTGCCAGGTGGCACCGTCGTCGCCGGCGCGCCGCGGCAGGGCGCCACCCGGGCTCACCGGCCGTCCCCGGCGGCGCCGAGCTCGCGGCGCAGCCAGGCGCGGGCCATCTGCCAGCGGCGCGAGACGGTCGCCTCGCTGGTCCCCAGGAAGGCGGCGATCTCGGGAATCGTCAGGCCCCCGAAGTAGCGCAGCTCGACCGCCCGCGCCGCCTCGGTGTCGAGCTCGGCCAGGCGGGTGAGCGCGTCGTCGAGGGCGAGGAGGTCGAGAGCGGTGCCGCCGGCCGCCAGGGAGTCGAGGTCGAGGTTCTCCTGCACCAGCAGGCCACCCCGTTTGGCGGCCCGGCGCCGGCGGTAGGCATCGACCAGCACCTGGCGCGCCACCTGGGCGGCGAGGGCGAAGAACTGCAGGCGGCTCGCCCAGCTCAAGTCCTGCCGCTCGGCGAGGCGGAGGAACGTCTCGTGCGCCAGCTCGGTCGCCTGCAGGGTGGCGCCGCTCGCCTGCCGCAGCTGGCGCTGGGCGATCTTCTTGAGCTCGGGGTAGAGCCGCGCGAAGAGGGCCTCCTGCGCCGCCGTGTCGCCCTTCTCCCAGGCGCGCAGCAGCGTCGTGATCTCGGCGGCGGGTCCGGCCGTGTCGTGGCTCAACGTTTCCTCGGGTTGCACCTCCTAGGTGCAACGGCGGCGCCGCTTCGTGGCACGCCGTCGGCCCGCCGTCCACCGCCGCCCGCGGCCGCTCAGCCGCCGCGGCGCAGCGCCAGCAGGGGGTCGAGGCGCGCGGCGCGGCGCGCCGGCAGCAGATTGGCGAGGAGGGCCACGGCGACGAGGACGAGCGCTGCCGCGAGGCAGGTCAAGGGTTCGACGGCGGCAAGGCCATAGAAGGCGCGGGCGAGGAGCGTGCCGAGGAAGACGGCGATACCGAGGCCGATCCCCAGGCCGGCCGCGACCAGACGCATGCCTTGCCGGAGGACCATCGCCTGGACGCTCGCCGGCCGCGCGCCGATCGCCATGCGCAGGCCGATCTCCGCCGTCCGCTGCTCGACGGCATAGGCGATGACGCCGTAGAGGCCGAGTGCCGCGAGGCCGAGGGCGAGGAGGCCGAAGGCACCCAGCAGGGTGCTGCCGAGGCGGGCCGGCAGCAGCGTGGTGGCCGCCATCTGCTCGAAGGTCTCGGCGGAGAGCAACGGCAGGTCGGGGGCGAGCGCCGCGATCTCCTGGCGCAGGAGGGGCACCAGCGGTGCCGCCGGGCCGCGGCCACGCACGAGCAGGAAGCCGGCGGCCTGGGCCTCCTGCTCGGCCGCGACGTGCAACATCGGGCGGGGGGCCTCGCCTGCCGTGCGCACGGCGTAGTCGGCCGTCACGCCCACCACCTCGGCGAGCGGCCCGTCGGCGCTGCCCAGGTGCAGGCGCTGGCCGAGCGGGTTGCGGCCCGGCCAGAACGCCGCCGCCATCGCCTGGTTGACGAGGACCACCCGCGGGGCGTTGACCTGGTCCTGGGGTGCGATGTCGCGGCCGGCCAGCAAGGGAATGCCGAGGCTCGCGAGGTAGCCGGGAGTGACACGGGTGGCATCCACCGCGGCGCCGTGGCCGTTGGCGTCCGGCAGCGCACCCTCGGCGAGGACCTCCTCCTGGTGGATGTTGATTGACAGCGGTAGGCGGGTGGCGAAGGCGGCGACCGCGACCTCGGGTCGGGCCTGCAACCGCGCCAGGAGGTCGCGCTGGAAGCTCGCGAGCTGCGCGCGGTCGAGGCGGAGGGTGTCGAGGTCGAACTGCGCGACGGCGACGCTTCTCGTCTCCAGCCCGAGATCGCTCGCCAGCGAGGCGCGGAGGCTCTTGAGCAGCAGGCCGGCCCCTGCCAGCAAGACGAAAGTGACGGCGACCTGCGCCACCACCAAGGAGCTGCGCAGCCGCAGCCGCCCTCCACCGGCGCGGCTCGCCTCGTTCTTGAGGCTGGTTACGAGGTCCGGTCGCGAGGCGCGTAGCGCCGGCGCCAGGCCGAAGACGAGGCCGGTGAGGGTCGCGAGGGCGGCGGTGAAGAGAAAGACGCGACCGTCGACGGCGAACTGGAAGGTCGAGTGGGCGGGCAGCGGCAGGGGGGCGTTCGCCAGCAGGCTGGTCGCCCAGACAGCGAGGGCCAGGCCGAGACCGCCGCCGGCGAGGGCCAGGACCAAGCTTTCGACCACCAGCTGGCGGACGAGCCGGCCGCGCGAGGCGCCGACGGCGAGCCGGATGCCGATCTCGCGATGGCGGGCCGTGGCGCGGGCGAGGAGCATGTTGGCGACGTTGGCGGCCGCCACCAGCAGGACGAGGCCCACCATGACGAGGAGGGCGACGCCGCCGGCAAACAGCGGACCGTCGATCAGCGGATGGATGCGCACGTCGCTCGCTGCCAGCACCCGCGCCCGGCGATGGCCGTTGGTGTCCGGGTAGGAGTTGGCGAGGTGCTGCATCGCCACGTCGAGCTCGGCCTGGAGGCTCGCCACGGTGGCCCCCGGAGCGAGCCGGCCGACCACCTGCAGCCAACGGGCGCCGCGGCGATCGAGGCGGCTGGGCGCCGTCTCCGTGCCCACCACCTCGTACCAGCCGATGGGCTGCACGTCCTCCACCCGCGACACCGGCACCCACAACTGGGCCGAGAAGGTGGGGACCAGGCTCGCGAAGCGCGCCGGCGCGACGCCGACGATGGTGTAGGGCAGGCCACGCACCTTGATGGTGCGGCCGATGGCGCTGGGATCGCCGCCCAGCCGCCGGCTCCAGAAGCCCTGGCTCACCACCACCACGGGCGCTGCCTCGCGGGTGTCGTCGGCCGGCTGTAGGAGACGGCCGGCGAAGGGCGTCACGCCCAGGCTGCTGAAGTAGTTGCCGGTCACCACCTCACCGAGCACCAGCTCGTTGCGGCCACCGTCGGAGACCGCCGCGAACATCACGCTGTGGCCCACCAGCTCGTCGACCGAGCGCAGCGTGCGGCGCAGGTCGCCGAGGTCGGGGTAGGAGCTCAGCATCTCGAGCTTGCCGCCGTCCTCGCCGGTGTAGATCTGCACCAGCTGTTCGGGCTGCGCCGCCGGCAGAGGGCGCCAGAGCAGGGCGTCGACGATGGTGAAGAGGGCGGCGTTGAGGCCCAGGCCGAGGCCCAGGGAGAGGATCGCCGCGAGGCTGAAGCCGGGGCTCAGGCGCAAGGCGCGGAGGGCCTGGCGAAGGTCTTGGCGGAGGCTGTCGAGCATGGTGCGTCTCCTCGAGCTGTTGGGCCCTCCCTACGGCCGGGCCAGCGCCGAGTTTCGTCGCCATCGCGGTTGCTACGGCGGGGTGACAGTCAATCGCGGTAGCCTTGGACCACGACGAGGAGGTAACTGCTGAGGCCGGCGCCGCGAGCGTCCGGTGGGCCGTGGCAGGCATGGCGCCGGCCGGCGGCAATCTCGATGCACGAGGAGGGCGGCGATGGTGCCGAGGCGATGGTGGGTCTGCCTGCTGGGCTTGCTCTGCTGGAGCGCGCCGCTCTTCGCCTTCAGGTTCTCGATTCCCGAGGGTTGGACCGAGCTTTCCCGGGAGTCGCCGCCAGCGAGCCTCGAGGGGGTGCCCTCAGAGCTCGTCGCCGAGGCGCGTAGCGGCCGCTTCGTGGTGCTGGCGATCGACCTCGCGGGTGCGGCCGACGGCTTTGGCGAGAACTTCAACGCCGGGGTGATCCAGCGTGCCTACGTGGCGAGCGAGGCCTCGTCCCTCGAGATCGAGCAGGCGATCGTGCAGCAATGGGCACGGGTCGGCGCCACCGCCAGGGTGCTCGAGCGCTCGCTCGTCGCGATCGACGGCGTGCCCAGCTCGCGTTTCGTCGTCGACATCGAGGCGCCACCGGCGGCCGGCGGCCGCCTGCGCCAGCTGCAGTACTACGTGCCGGGCGGCAGCTCGACGGCCGTCCTCATCTACACCGCTCGGCCGGAGACCTTTGGGCGCTACCTGCCGGTCTTCGAGGCCAGTGCGGCGCGCACCACCGGGGCCGCCGAAGCGCCGGCGGCGCGGCGGGTGGGCAGCTGGCTCGCCGGCTCACCGCTGCCCCTGGTGGTGTTGCTCGGCGCCGCCGCTGGTGCGCTGACCGTCGTCCTCCTGACCTGGCTCTGGCGGCGCCGGCGGCGCTAGGCGGCCGGCGTGCTGCACCTGCCTCAGTCGGCCCGCAGCACGGACGCCGGCTCCACGGCGGCGGCGCGGCGGGCGGGAGGATAGGCGGCGAGCAGGGCGGCCGACGCCATCGCCACCGTGACCAGCAGATACGCCAGCGGATCGTGCTCGCCGACGCCGTAGAGCATGCTGCGCAGCAGGCGGCCGAGGGCGATGGCCGCCAGCATGCCGAGGGCGAGGCCGCCGCCGACCAGCCAGGAGGCCTCGGCGAGGATCACCCCCGCCCCGGCGCGGCGGCTTGCGCCGAGGGCCATGCGGATGCCGATCTCGCGCTGCCGCTGGCGTGCCGAGTAGCTGATCACGCTGAAGGTACCGATGGTGGCGAGCAGCAGGCCGAGGAGGCCGACCGCCGCCGCCACCCGGGTGCTCAAGTGCTCCTCGAAGAGGGCGCGGTCCAGCTGCTGGGAGAAGGGCTGCAGCTCGATCAGGGCCAGCGCCGGGTCCTCGGCTCGCAACGCGGCCTCGAGCTGCGGTGCCAGCCGGGCCGCCGGCAAGGCGGAGCGCAGCACCGCCGCGAAACGGTTGCGGGGCCGCTGCGCCAGGCTGAAGTAGGCGAGAGCGGTGGGCGGGTCCTTGAGGCTGCTGACGCGGTGGTCGGCGACCACCCCCACCACCTCGTAGCTGGCCGGCTCACCCGGCCGCCGGCTGCGGACCGGGCTCAGCTGCCGACCGAGGGCCGAGCCGTTGGGCCACAGCTCCTTGGCCAGCGCCTCCGTCACCACGACGACGCCGGCGGCGCCGGGGCCGTCCTGCGCCTCGATGCCCCGCCCGGCGACGAGCTGGAGGCCGAGGGCGGCGAAATAGCCGGCGTCCGCGGCGTTGGTGCCGATGCGCACCGGCTCCTCGCGTTCCGGCAGCTGGAAGGCCTCGAGGATGTAGCCGCCGAAGAGAGGTGGCCGGTAGACGAGCCCCATCGCCGCGACGCCGGGAAGCGCCGTCAGGCGGTCGCGCAGCGAGGCGAGGGTGGCCGCCGCCGGCCGCGTCTCGGGGAGGTAGAAAGACGCCACTTGCAGGCGGTCGCGCGCGAAGCCGGGCTCGACGTCGTAGATCCGCCCCAGGCTGCGCACCAGCAGCGCGGCGGCCAGCAGCAGCAGCACCGAGAGGGCCACCTGGGCCACCACCAGGGTCTGGCGGAGTCGCCCCTTGCGACCGCTCGTGGCGTCGGACTTGAGCGGCGCCACGAGGTCCCGGCGGCGCAGCTCGAAGAGCGGTGCCAGCCCGCAGAGCAGGGTGGCACCGCAGCCGACGGCGACGGCGAAGAGGAGCGTGCGGCCGTCGAAGGCGAGGGCCTTGAGGTCCTCGGCCCAGTTGCCGAAGCCGAGGGGCACGCTGCGCAGCGTGGGTTCGAGGGCGACGATCGCCAGGTAGCCGAGCCAGGCCCCGGCGGCGCTCGCCACCACGCTCAAGAGGGTGGTCTCGGCCAGCAGCCGCCGCACCAGGGCGCTGCGCCCGGCGCCCAGGGCCACTTGCACGGCCATCTCCTTGCGGCGGGCCAACGCGCGCACCAGCAGCAGGTTGGCGACGTTCGCCGCGGCCAGGAAGAGGAAGCAGGCGACGGCCGCCATCAGCACCTGGGCGTGCGTGGTGGCCGGGTCGGGGATGGCGTCAGTCGCTGGCTGCAGGTTGAGCCGCCGCGGCTCGGCGAGGGGGGCTTCGCGATCGAGGCCGGCGGCCACGGCCGCGACCTCGGCCCGCGCCTGGGCCAGGCTCACACCTGGCGCCAGGCGAGCAAAGCTCTGCAGCAGGCCCGAGTTGCGGTCATCGAGGTTCAGGTTGGGGCCCACCTCGCGCCAATGGGCCAGGGGAATGTAGAGGGCCTGGGGGAGCCCCATCGCGGAAAATCCCGGGGGCATCACCCCCACCACGGTGAAGGTCGCCCGGCCGTCGAGAGTGAGGGCGCGGCCGAGGGCCTCGGGACTGCCGCCCAGGCGATCGCGATAGAAGTTGTAGCTCACCACCGCGACCCGCGGGGCCTCGGGGCGGTCGTCTTGCGGGCCGAGGGCCCGGCCGAGGAGAGGTTGCTTGCCGAGCAGGGAGAAGAAGTCGCCGCTCACCAGCCAGCCCCAGGTGAAGGTGGAGCGCTCGCCGCCGTCCACCGAGGTGGCGAAGACGCGCTCCGCCGAGAGGTGCGAGAACGAGCGGCAGGAGCGCCGGTAGTCGTCAAAATCGCGGTAGGAGATCGACCACACCGGATTGACGAGGTCGCCGTCCCAGAGCTGTGCCACGCGCGCCGGCTGCGCGGTGTCTAGGGTGGGCCAGAGAAAGAAGGAGAGGTAGGCGAAGAGCGCCGTGTTGGCACCGATCCCCACCGCCAGAGTGAACACCATCAAGGCGGCGAGGCCCGGCTGGCGCAGCCAAGAGCGGGCCGCGAGGCGAAGGTCGTGGAGGAAATCGAGCACTGTGCTTCATTCTACGGGTAGACCCGACAGCAGCGTTGGGGTGGTGAAGCAGCGAGGGCCGGAGGGCCGGCAGCGCGCTGAGCTTTCGAGCGGCCCCGGCTAGCGGAGGAACCAGAACTTGTAGGGCCCGGCCGCAGCTAGACGATCCAGCTCGTGGTGGTCCGTGGTGACGAGGGTACTCTCGCTCGTGGCAGCGTGGGCTACCGCGATGCAGTCGGCGAGGGAGATCCGCCGAAACTCTGCTTTGAGCTTCCCTGCCAGCTGCCAGAGGTCCCGATCCAGGCGGCAGACGACCTCGACCCCGATGTGCTCGAGGGTCTCGACGACACGAGCAGCGGCTTCCGCGTGGCCGCGCCTCAGGAAGTCGTAGTCGACCTCGCAGGCGTTGAGCGCATGGATCGTCGACCGGCTGCCCTCTTCAGCGAGAAGGCCGATCAGGGCTTCGTGCCCCGGCTCTCGCAGCAGGAAAGCGATGACCGCGTTGGCGTCGAGAGCGTACCTAGCTGCGACGGGCAATCTTCGCCGCTTCCAGCGCGATCTCCTCGGCTGCCCAAGCGGCCCGCTCGTCGGCCGACGGCAGCAGGCCTTCGGCAGCACCGGCAAGGCCCTCGAGACGCGCTCGACGCTCGACGGCGCTCAGCCGCTGGAAGGGTCGAGTGTCTCGCTGCAGGCCCCTTTTCGCGGCGTTCCAGCGGTACATCGCCTCCGCGGAAGTCCGTTCTCCCTCCCGGTCTTCGAGCTTCGGCATGGAGTTGGCAACGAGGAGGATAGCACCGGCCCTCAGGGTCTAGAGACATAGAATCTCGCGAGCCGTTGCCGAAGTCCGCAGACGCCATGCCCTTCTACGCTGACCTCCACGTCCACTCGAAGTACTCGCGGGCGACCAGCCGGGACTGTGATCTGGAGCACCTCGCCTGGTGGGCGGCGCGCAAGGGGCTCGGGGTGATCGCCACCGGCGACTTCACCCACCCGGCGTGGTTCGACGAGCTGCGCAGCAAGCTGGTGCCGGCGGAGCCGGGGCTCTTCCGCCTGCAACCGGAGATCGAGCGTGAGGTGGCCTCGCGGCTGCCTGCCGCCTGCCGCACGGCCGTGCGCTTCCTGCTCGAGGTGGAGATCTCGACGATCTACAAGCAGGGCGAGAAGACCCGCAAGGTCCACCATCTGATCTACGCTGCGAGCTTCGACACCGCGGCGCGGCTGCGCGAGCGGCTGGGAGCGATCGGCAACCTGGGCTCGGACGGCCGGCCCATCCTCGGCCTGCCCTCCCGTCACCTGCTGGAGATCGTCCTCGAGAGTGGGCCGGACGCCTACCTGGTGCCGGCGCACGTCTGGACACCGTGGTTCTCGACCCTCGGCTCGAAGTCCGGTTTCGATTCGGTCGAGGAGTGCTACGGCGACCTCGCGGCCCACATCTTCGCCGTCGAGACGGGCCTCTCCTCGGACCCGCCGATGAACGACCGCGTCTCCCGCCTCGACCGTTTCACGCTGGTCTCGAGCTCTGACGCCCACTCACCGCCGATGCTCGGCCGCGAGGCCTCGGTCTTCGCGACCGAGCTCGACTACTTTGCGATCCGCCGCGCCCTTGAGACGGGCGAGGGCTACGGCGGCACGATCGAGTTCTTCCCCGAGGAAGGCAAGTACCACCTCGACGGCCACCGCGCCTGCGGGGTGAGCCTGGAGCCAGCGGAGACCCGGCGCCAGGGCGGCCGTTGCCCGCAGTGCGGCAAGCCGGTGACGGTCGGCGTCTTGCACCGCGTCGAGGAGCTGGCGGACCGGCCCGAAGGCGCCGCGGGTCGCGCGCGTCCCGCCTTCCGCAGCCTGGTGCCGCTCGCCGAGGTGCTGGGGGAGATCCACGGCGTGGGGCCGCGCTCGCGGGCGGTCGAGGAGTCGGCGTCGCGGCTCGCCGAGCGCCTGGGCGGCGAGCTCGACCTCCTCGACCGGGTGCCGCTCGAGGAGGTGGCGCGTGCCGCCGACCCGCGCCTCCCCGAGGCGCTCGCCCGCCTGCGCGCCGGGCGCGTGCAGCGCACGGGCGGCTACGACGGCGAGTACGGGGTCATCCGCCTCTTCGCGCCGGGAGAGCTCGCGGCGCGAAGCTTCGTGGGCCAGCTGCCCACCGCCCGTCGGCCGGCTCCGGCCGACGAGCCGCCACCGTCCCGGCCCGCGGTGGTGCTGCCGGCCTCTGGTGCGCCGCCGCCTGCCTCGCCGCTGTCCGGCGGGCAGCTGAGCCTGCTGGCGCCGCCCGCGTCGGCGGCTCCGTTGGCCCCGGCATCAGCGGCCTCGGCCCCGTCGGCCCCGGCACCGGCGGTGGCCGCGCCAACGCCCGCTGCCCTTCCCGGTGGCCCCTCGCTGCTCGATGGCCTCGACCCGGAGCAGCGCGCCGCGGCCGAGATCGTCGCCGGCCCGCTGCTGATCCTTGCCGGGCCGGGCACCGGCAAGACCCGCACCCTCACCCACCGGCTGGCGCACCTGATCGCCGAGCGCGGTGTGGCCCCCGAGCGCTGTCTGGCGGTGACCTTCAGCCGGCGGGCCGCCGCCGAGCTGGGTGAGCGATTGGCGGCATTGCTCGGCTCGGCGGCCGAGCTTGTGCGGGTGGCGACCTTCCACGGCCTCGGCCTCGCCCTCCTCCAGGACCTCCTGGGCCCGGAAGGCCAGGGGCTGCGGGTGGCGGACGCTACCGCGCGGCTCGAGCTCGTCCACGAGCTCTTCGGCCTGGCGGGTGAGCCCGCCGAGCGTTGGCTCGCCGACCTCGGGCGCTGGCGGCGGGGCCAGGGGCCGGCGAGCGCCGAGCTGGGCGAGCAGGCCGAGCGCTACGCCCGCGCCCTGGCCGAGCGCCGCCTCCTCGACCTCGACGACCTGCTGGTGCGCCCCGTCGCCCTCCTCGACGAGCGGCCCGAGCTCGTCACCCGCCTGCGGCGGCGCTTCGAGCACGTCGCGATCGACGAGTACCAGGACGTCGACCTGCTGCAGTACCGGCTGATCCGCCACCTCGTGCCGCCCGCCGGCAACCTCTGCGCAATCGGTGACCCCGACCAGTCGATCTACCGCTTCCGCGGTGCCGAGGTGGGGTTCTTCCTGCGCTTCCGCGAGGACTTCCCCACCGCGCGGCTGGTCGAGCTGGGCCGCAACTACCGCTCCTCGGCCACCATCGTCGCGGCGGCGAGCCAGGCGATCCGCCCAGCCAGCCTGGCCCCGGACCGCCGCCTGCACGCCCAGCGGGCCGGCACGGCGGCGCGCGTCGTCGTCCACCGCGCGGCGAGCGAGCGGGCCGAGGCCGAGATGGTGGCGCAGACCATCGAGGAGCTGCTGGGCGGCACCTCGCACTTCGCCCTCGACAGCGGTCGCGCCACCGGTAGCGAGGCCGGGTTGTCATTCGGCGACTTCGCCGTGCTCTACCGCACCGAGGCGCAGGCGGACCCGCTGCTCGAGGCCCTCGGGCGCAGCGGCATCCCGGTGCAGAAGCGCTCGCACCGGCCGCTTGGAGAGCATGCCGGCGTCCGTGCCCTGACGGCAGCGTTGGCTGCGGCTGAGCCGGTCCCCGGCAGCGTCGAGGCCCTTCTCGCGGCCAAAGCGGCGCAGCTCGCGGGCGAGGGTGAGGGCACGGCAGCCCAGCGCTCGGTCCTGCTCGCCGCCGTCTCCCTGCTGCGCCCGCTCGCCAGCCGCGCGGGCGACGACCTGCCGCACTTCCTTGCCGACCTCGCCCTCGGCGAGGAGATCGACACCTGGGACCCGCGCGCCGAGCGGGTCTCCCTGCTGACCCTCCACGCCGCCAAGGGCCTAGAGTTCGAGGTGGTCTTCCTCGTCGGCTGCGAAGACGGCCTGCTGCCGCTGGTCTTTCCCGGCGACGAGGCGAAGACGGACCTCGCCGAGGAGCGCCGGCTCTTCTTCGTGGGGATGACCCGCGCCCGCTCGTACCTCTACCTCAGCCACGCTCGCAAGCGCACCCGCTGGGGCCGCTCGCGCCTAGCGCAGCCGTCGCCGTTTCTCGCCGACCTCGCCGAGGGCCTGCTCGACCGTCGCGAGGAGACGGCGGACGGCGAGCGGGTGCCGCAGCAGCTGCGCCTGCTCTGAGGCACGGGCTGACGGCGAGGCTTGCCGCCCTGCGGCAAGGGGCGTAGCGTGGAGCGATGAGCTCCGACTTCTTCCAGGACCCGCCCCGTCTCGGCAACACCTTCACGAGCGACCCGGTGCTCGGCGCCATCCTGGAGCGCCGGTTGCCGCTGGCGATGCGGCGGGAGATCGCGCCCGAGCTCGCGACCCTCGGCGAGCTCGCCGCCGGCGAGATGCTCGCCCTCGCCGACGCGGCCGAGCGGCAGCCGCCCCGCCACCTGCCCTACGACGCCTGGGGCCGCCGCCTCGATGCCATCGAGGTCGCCCCGGCCTGGCGGCACCTGCACGCCATCGCCGCCGAGCACGGCGTTCTCGCGGCGGCCTACGAGCGGCGGCACGGCGCCTTCTCCCGCCTGGACCAGCTGGCGCGGCTCTACCTCTACCACCCGTCGTCGGCGTTCGCTTCTTGCCCACTGGCGATGACCGACGGCGCGGCGCGGGCGCTCGAGCTCGACGCGCCCGTGGCCCTGCGCGAGCGGCTGCTGCCGCGGCTGGTGAGCCGTGATCCGGCGACCTTCTGGACCTCCGGGCAGTGGATGACGGAACGCACCGGCGGCTCGGACGTGAGCGGCACCGCGACGCTCGCCGAGCGCACGAGCGACGGCTTCCGGCTCCACGGCAGCAAGTGGTTCACCTCCGCCACCACCGCCGAGCTCGCCCTGGCCCTGGCGCGGATCGAGGGTGCCCCGGCGGGCAGCGCCGGGCTCTCCCTGTTTCTCATCGAGCTGCGCGACGAGGCCGGGCGGCTGCGGGGCATCACCGTCGATCGTCTCAAGGACAAGCTCGGCACCCGGGCGCTGCCGACGGCGGAGCTCACGCTGGCGGGGGCGCCCGGCCTTCTCCTCGGCGCCGAGGGCCGCGGGGTGGCGACGGTCGCCACCATGCTCAACATCACCCGGCTCTACAACGCCTGCTGCGCGGCGGGCACCCTCGGCCGCTGCCTGGCCCTGGCGCGCGACTACGCCGTCCGGCGTCGCGCCTTCGGCCGCTCGCTCGCCGAGCAGCCACTCCACGTCGAAACGCTGGCACGCCTTGCCACCGAGCATCGCGCTGCGGTGCTGGCGACCTTCCAGGCCGGTGAGCTCCTGGGTCGCGAGGAGGTCGGCGCGGCGAGCGACGACGAGCGGGTCGTGCTGCGCTTGTTGACGCCGCTCGTCAAGCTCGCCACCGGCCGCCAGGCGGTGGCCGGTGCCAGCGAGACGCTCGAGGCCTTCGGCGGCGCCGGCTACGTGGAGGACACCGGGTTGCCGCGCCTGCTGCGCGACGCTCAGGTGCTGGCGATCTGGGAGGGCACTACCAACGTCCTGGCGCTCGATGTGCTGCGGGCGATCGAGAAAGACGGCGCCCTGCGGCCCTTCGTCGGCGACCTCGAAGCCCGGCTGCAGGGCATCCGGGCCGGCGAGCTCGCGGTGAGCGTCGAGCGTTGCCGCACTCGCCTCGGGCAGGCCGTCGCCTGGCGCCAGGAAGCCTCCCGGCACGGCGCGGAGGCATTGCAGGCCGGCGCGCGTGCCTTCGCCCTCGAGCTCTTCGGCACCTACGCTGGGGCCCTGCTCGCCGAGCAGGCGGACTGGGAGCTGGCCCGTGGCGGCGGCGAGGCGGCTCTCGCCGCCGCCCGCCGCTGGGGCGCCGAGCCCCTCACGACGAGCGGCGATCGGGCCGGCGCGCAGGCGCTGGTGTTGGGTTCGGTGACGTCGATCTCCAGGCTGCGACGAGGAGGTTGACGTACGATTCTGGCGGCAGTTGCACGTCATGAGGGTCGAGGTCATCCACCAAGCCGCACCCTGCGGCTCGACGAGTCTCTGATCGAGTCCGCCAAGGAGCATGCCCGGCGCTCGGGGAAGTCGCTCTCGCAGCTCGTCGCCGGCTACTCCGCGACCTTTTCTCCGCCCGCTGGCGAGCCGCAGAGGGACCACTCACGGCTCGTTCGCTCCCTCCGGGGTTGCCTGCGCGGTAGCGCGGTGAACGAGGCCGACTCCCACCGCCATGTCGAAGAGAAGCACCGGTGAAGGCGCTTTTCGACACCAACGTCGTCCTCGACCTTCTCCTCGATCGCCAGCCCTCCGCCGAACCGGCGGCGGCCCTGCTGACGCGAGTCGAGCGCGGCGAGATCAGCGGCCTGCTCGGCGCCACCAGCGGAATGTCCAGGCGTTGGAAGTCGCGATCGAGGGCCAGCAGCTGGCGGCCCACCCAGCTCGTGACGTCGGCCGCGGAGCCTGCGCGCAGGGAGCGTTCCAGGGTCTCGCGCACGGCGACGCGGACCGCCTCGGACCTGCTGCGCAGGCCGCGGATCCGCCGCAGGCGGGAGCGCTCAGCCTCGAAGCCGGCATCGATGTGGAAGTTCATCTGCGGCCTGCACATGCGCTGCACAGAAGACGACGAACGAGCCAGCCTTCTGCCGCGGCCGCCGCTTGACGGTCCTCCTGGTGGCGAATACCCTTCTGCCAATTCGGCTATTTGACGGGGGTTCCCCATGCGCGGTCGTCCGCTCGTTTTCTCGCTCGCTGCTGCCCTCATCCTGGCCCTGGCGCCCGCCGCCCTGGCCGTGCCATACGACGTCGTCTACGTGCGCCAGCCCCGCCACGGCGACACCCAACCAACGATCTGGCCGGAGGTCTTCCACCCGGCGCGGCTGGAGCCGGGAGCCGACCTCATGCTCCTCCACCCGGACGGCAGCGAAGAGGTGTTGATGGCGGGCGGCAACGGCGCGGTCACCGATCCGTTCGTCTCCTTCGATGCGCAGTGGGTCTACTACAGCTACATCTACGACGTGCGGCCGAGCGAGCTCAACAACCAGCGAGACTGGCTGCCGTACTCCGGGGCCGACATCTTCCGCATCCACCTCGCGAGCCGGAGCGTCCAGCAGTTGACGCATGGCGAGTTCACGCCGAACACGGGGGCCGGCAACTGGGACGAGAGCAACCCCCTCGACCCGCCGCCGCAGTTCAACCGGCTGGGCTACGGCATCCTCAACCTCGGCCCCTGCCCGCTGCCGGGCGGCAAGCTCGCCTTCACCTCGAACCGCAACGGTTTCTGGCCGCAGAAGGGTTTCACGGCGCCGACCCTGCAGCTCTTTGTGATGGACGAGGACGGCGCGAACGTCACACCGATCGCGCCGATGACCATCTCCTCGGCCCTCCATCCGACCATCCTCAAGGACGGACGGCTGGCCTTCTCCTCGCACGAGGACCAGGGGCTGCGCGACACCCGGCTGTGGGGGATCTGGACGATCTGGCCGGACGGCCGGTTGTGGGCCCCGCTGGTGTCGGCCTTCCACTCGCCGCAGGCCTTCCACTTCATGACCCAGCTGACGAGCGAGGACCTCGTCGTCACCGACTACTACAACCTCAACAACAACGGCTTCGGCGCGCTCTACCGCTTTCCCCTCCACCCGCCGGCCGGCGAGCCGCCGTTTCACAGCGCCTTCCCGGCCGACAACCCGGAGATCCTGCAGACGATCGGGGCCGGCTTCCTCTACCCGTTCAAGATGCCCTTCACGCCGCGGGGGATGGTCTCTCTGACCCCCTTCACCCACTCCCAGGACGAGGCGGCACCCGTCGGCGGCGACGGCCAGACCCGCGTCGGCCGCTTCACCCAGCCGTCGGCGGCGCCGAACGACGACCTCTTGGTGGTGTGGACGCCGGGCCCGGCGAACGACCTCAACCGCCCGACGCCGCTGCCCTATTACGACGGCGGGCTCTACCTGGTGCCAGGCGGCGCCGTGCTCGGTTCGCCAGCCGAGCTGGTGCTGATCAAGAACAGCCCGGCCTACAATGAGGCCTGGCCGCGGGCGGTGGTGCCCTACAGCGCCATCCACGGCGTTGCCGAGCCGGCCGTGCTGCCCTGGTTGCCGAACGACGGCACGGTGCACGCGGTGCTTCCGGCCGGGACGCCGTATGGTCTCGTCGGCACCAGCAGCCTCTACAAGCGCGAGAGCTTCCCGGGCGTGGTGACGCCCTGGGCCAACACCTTCGACGGCCTCGACGCCTTCAACACCAGCGAGAACGAGCAGTCGAGCAACTGGGTCTACCAGGGCTCCGACGCCGGGAAGATCACCAACGCCGACATCTGGGCCATCCGGCTCCTCGCCATGGAGCCCAACACCCACCGCTCCTACGGCCCGCACGAGGGCCGGCAGTTCGAGAGCCACGCCGGCGAGCGGCTGCGCATCCTGGGTGAGGTCCCGGTGCGGAAGACCGACGGCCAGGGGCAGCCGATCCTCGACCCGGAGGGCAACCCGGACACCAGCTTCCTCGCCAAGGTCCCGGCCGACACGCCGTTCACCTTCCAGATGCTCGACCGCCGTGGGCTGGTGCTCTCGATGTCGCAGACCTGGCACCAGGTGCGGCCGGGCGAGATGCGGGCCAACTGCGGCGGCTGCCATGCCCACAGCCAGCAGCCCCTCGCCTTCGAGAGCACCTACGCGGCGCGGCCGGACTACGCCGTGTGGGACCTCGCCCACGACACGCCGCTCCTCACCCGCGACGGGCAGGGCAACCCGGGCCTCCTCACCCTCCACCAGCGGGTGGTGGACGTCGAGTTCTACCGCGACATCCGGCCGCTCCTGCAGCGCAGCTGCGTCTCCTGCCATACCGGCACGAACCCCACGCCGCCCGGCAACCTGGTGCTTGACGACACCTCTCTCTATGACGGCCTGCCGGGGGACTACAAGCGCCTGGCGGCGGACCCGGAGGCGCAATGGGGCCATCCGCCGGTGATCAGCAACGGCACCTGGCGGCAGACCAACGCCAGCCGCTATGTGCGGATGTTCCAGAGCCGGCGGAGCCTGCTCGCCTGGAAGGTCTTCGGGGCCCGGCTCGACGGCTGGACCAACGCCGACCACCCCACCGAGAGCACGCCGGGCAACCCCGCGACGCTACCGCCGGGAGCAGATCCGAACACCGCCGACCTCAACTACACGGGGACGATGATGCCGCCGCCGGGCTCCGGGGCGCCACCGCTCTCTGAGGACGAGAAGATGACGTTCGCCCGTTGGATCGACCTCGGCTGCCCGATCAACAGCGGCCAGGAGTCCGGCAACGGCGCCTATGGCTGGTTCCTCGACGACCTGCGGCCGACGGTGGCGGTCTCGCTGCCGCGGCAGGGCCTCAACGCTACCGGGGTCAACGAGCTGCGCTTCGGCCTCGCCGACGCGGTGACGGGCATCGACCTCGCGACCTTGACGGTGACGGCGGACTTCTCCGTCGCCGGCCGGCCCCCGGGCAGCGAGCTGCGCGACCTCTTCGCCGAAGTCGCCGACGGCGTCTGGTCTTTGGGCCTCGGTGGCCCCCTCGGCCCCCTCTCGCATCGCCACCTCCGCGTCGCCGTCGCCGACGGCCAGGGCAACGTCACCCGGGTCGACCGCGTGTTCTCCACCGTCGAGAGCGTGTCCCTCTTCGCCGATGGCTTCGAGAGCGGCGACACCTCGGCCTGGGCGCTGACGGTGGAGTAGGGGTGATCAAAGCCTCGGGGCTCAGAAGGCGCTTTGGCGGGCGCTTTGCCCTCGGCGAGCGGCGCACCACCGGGTGTGCCGGTTCGCCGCTTGGTCAGCGTCGAGGATCTCTCGGCACTGGCTCTACTCGGCCCCGGCGCGCTCTTGACCTCGGAGGCTTGGTCGCCGAGACCGAGCGTGACTCGTGGCGACTGATGGGCGGCATCAGCTCTGGACACAGGAACTCAATGGTGACCCCGTTCTTCCTGAGGGGTTCACGAAAGTGCCACCAATCAGAGTCACTGGCATCTTGCACAATGAACTTCTGGCCACTCGCCAGTCCGACCGCGGCGAACTTCCTGTCATTGCGATCAAAGGCGCTCAGCTCTGGATCTCGAGGAAACTCCTCAAAATCAGATTCGTCGGTGCTCGTAGGTGTGATTGGGACAAGTCGGCATCGCTCAGGGTTGGTGTGGTTCGACCAGAGCCATTTCATGAATCGATCGCCCGGACCTGGTTGGCCGGCCAGCGAAAGATGAGATCGATACTCTTCGAGAATTCGCATGCCGTCGTCGAGAAGGATGAGTTGGCCATTGCACACAGCCTCCAATGCCTGAATGCAGGTCAGTATGCAATCTGGGCTAGCCTTCGCATGTCTTCCGTTTGCCACGGCAGCAACATTGGTGTCGACGACCACAGCGGTATTCAAGCTACTCCTCGCTGTTTTCGGCGCAGAATCGCGCGGCTCATACTCGCAACCTCCCCAAACTCATCTCCGAAGAACTCCGCTGGCCAGTTGCCGATGTTGCCGTAGAGATCTAGAGCAAGAGGCGTGAGAAGGGATCTCCCATGATTGGCTTCGCAGAAATAGAGGGCAACCTCTCGGGGTTCAACGACCTCCTCTGCGATGCGGCGCTGCAACCTCCGCAGTAGGTGCTCGCTATGGCTCTCGAGCAGGATCTGCACTCTGCGGTTTTTCCATGCGTCAACGACGACGTCTGCCAGGCCGGCTTGAACGGCGGGATGAAGATGGATCTCCGGCTGCTCCAGAATGACTGTCGAGCCTTCTGGCACGTAGAAGCAGAGTACCAATACCGGAAGGATCTGGGAGACGCCGAATCCCACGTCGGTAACCAGTACTTCTGCCGCACTGGCTGTCTTGCGAACCAGGACTCTGAAGAGCTGGCGGTCCTCGGAGATAGGCTCCACACGAAAGCTATGGATGAGCCCTAGCTCTTGAAGCCAGGTAGCGACACACTCCTCCAGTGTGGCACGTTTCCGGCCGCGGCCACGGGCTATGGTCTGACCGCGACCTCCAGATGCGAGGATGGCGCTAATGGCAAGATCCCCCGCGCGGCCCATATCTTCGGGCTGAGCGCCGGACCAGGCATAGTGGCGTTCAGGGTAGGCTCGCAAGGGGCCAAGGTAGTAGAGCCGTCGAAGCCTGCGCTCGAAAGCAAGCTCAAGGTCGGCCAGGAAACCAGCGTTCTGAAAATATGCGCGTACCTCATCCGGAAAGCCGTAGCACTTTGCCGGCGGGGGCAGTGGCCATGGCCTCCCGCGAGTACGCTGGAAGCTGAAATCCGTGTCTTCCGCGAGTAGCTCGTACCCAGGCTTCTTTCTCTGTCCGCGGAGAGACATCCCAAACCCCACGTGGCCGACGCCGTAGCGCATCTGCTTCACGTGTACGCGCTGAAGCTTCGGGTCGCTGCCGTTCACGGCCTCGACAGTTGTTGAGAATTCGAGATCCTGGCTGCTGGCAATTAGATGGTCACGGCGTGCCGGGTCTAGAACCTCAAACGCCTCGTGCTCCTGCCAGGCAAGTCGGATGTCCAGTTGCGCGTCCAGTCGATGCCCATAAATGAGCGTCCTGAAGTCTCCCAGGTCGACAGGACTCACTTTGTCGCCGAAGTAGAGCGGCTGACCTCGATCCGCTGACTCGGCTGTCTGCTTGAGAAGGAGCAGTGCCTGAAGGAGGCTGGTCTTCCCAGAGCTATTGGCGCCAAAGAGCGCGGTGATGGGAGCGAGCCTCACCCTGCCGGTATCCTCCCAGGACTTGAACTGCCTGAGAGCGAGCTCAGTGAGCATTGCTTGGGTCCTCCCGTTAGTTCGATGCAAATCCGCCTGGACCTGAGACCAATTCTAGAACGATCGCAGGTAGGCGTCGCCGACACCGGCACTCCCTCCGCCCCGGCCCTGGGGCCGGGGGGAGGATGCTGATGCAGGGAGGTCGGGGACTTACGCCGTGCGGCTGCGGCTGCGGAGCAGGAAGGCGCCGGCGAGGAGGAGGGCGCCGACGAGGAGGGCCATGCCGAGGGGCGAGAGGGTAGGCACCTCGACGCTCGATGGTTGGCCGCCGGGCACGAAGCTGAGGCCGCTGATCGCCGGGAAGCCGGTCAGGCCGATCGGGGTGGCGACGCCGGTCGTGGTGCTGATGAGGAGGAGGTTGGAGTCTCCACCGCCACCCTCACCCCGCAGGAGCACGCCGACATCGCCGCCGTAGAGCAGGCCGTCGGGCCCGAACGTGATGCCGCCGATCTCGTAGCCGGTGTGGCCGATTTCGGTGGTGTTGGCGGTCGCGAGGTCGACCGTGAAGAGGACGTCACCGCCCAGAGTGCCGTTGGCAGCCGGTGTGGCTCCCACTCCGTACATGACGCCGCTCGCCGAGTCGTAGGCCAGACCACGGATGGGCGAGTAGGGCAGGGTAGTGCCGATGGTGGTCAGGGCGGCGGTCGTCGTGTCGACGGTCACCAGAGCGTAGGGCCCGCCGCCCCGAGACGCCTGGTTCCATTCCCCGGTGGCCGAGCGGCCAGGGTTGAAGAAAGCGCCGTACAGGGTGTCGTCCACGAAGGCGAGCCCGGTGACGGCACCGAAGGTGTGCTGGCCGACGAGGCTCTCGACGCCGGTGTTGGGGTCGATGGTGATCAGGTTGCTGTTGCCACCGCCGGTGGTGCCGAAGAGCACGCCGTCGGCGCGGAACTTGATCTCGGTGACGGGGCCGAAAGCCCCCAGCGGAGCGCGGAACGTGCCGGTGCCGGTCGTCGGGTCGATCGAGATCAACGAAGCACCCACGGCCCCGGTCGAGCCCAGGAGGTCGCCGGGTGCGACGGGGGGCAAGCCGGCGTGGGCAGCCGTGGCCCAACCGAGGGCGGCGGCGAACGTGAGAGTGGGCAGCCAAGAAGACTGGCGCATCGGTGGGTCCCTCCCAGGAAACGAGGAGCCGAGCTCCCCGGTGGATGTCGGCCGGAGCGTTGTCGCCGGGCTCGCAGCCTGTCGAAACCGCTTGGGAACCCAGAATTCTAGCGCAGTCGGCGCGTCGGTCGGCGCGCAGGGCCCCGCTCGCCGCGGCGAGACGCTTGCTCACGAGTGCCAGTCGCGCTACCGTTGCCCGCCGATGCCGCGGATCACCAAGGTCTACACGAAGACGGGGGACGAGGGGACGACCGGCCTGGGTGGCGGCCAGCGGGTGGCGAAGGACGCGCTGCGCATCGCCACCTACGGCACGGTCGACGAGCTTTCGTCGGCGCTCGGCGCGGCACTCGCCCTCGGCCTGGTGCCGCGCCTCGCAGCCCCGGTGCGGCGGATCCAGAACGAGCTCTTCCACTTGGGGTCGGACCTTTGCATCCTCGAGGAAGACAAGGCCCGCCTGCCCGTGCCGACCATCGAGGCCCGCCACGTCGCGGCGCTCGAAGGGCTGATCGACGAGCTGTCCGAGGTGCTCGCACCGCTCGAGAACTTCATCCTCCCTGGCGGCAGCGTGGGGGCGTCGATGCTGCACGTGGCCCGCACGGTCTGCCGGCGGGCGGAGCGCGAGCTCGTCGCCCTCGCCCGGGCCGAGCCGGTCGGGGCCTACACCGTGCCCTACCTCAACCGTTTGTCGGACGCCCTCTTCGTGATGGCGCGCTACGAGAACGCCGAGCGAGGCGAACCCGACGTGCTGTGGGACAGCCGGGCCTGAGCCCGGCGCCGCGGTGGCCTAGAGGATCGTCTCGCGGGCCACTTCCTCGACCGTCGTCACGCCGTCGCGGATCTTCTGCAGGCCGCTCGCCCGCAGGCTGATCATCCCGGTGTCGATCGCTTTCTGCCGCAGCTCGTAGGCGGTGGCGCCGGAGAGGATCAGCTCGCGCATCTCGTCGCCGATCACCAGCACCTCGTAGAGACCGACGCGGCCCTTGTAACCGGTGCCGCTGCAGCGGTCGCAGCCGCGGCCCTTGAACAGGGTGAGGCCGCGGGCCTCCTTCTCGTCGAAGCCGACGTTGACCAGCGCCGGCAGCGGGATCTCGTGCGGCTCTTTGCAGAAGGAGCAGACCCGGCGCACCAGGCGCTGGGCGACGATCAGGTGCACTGAGGTGGCCACCAGGAAGGGCTCGATGCCCATGTTCATCAGGCGGTTGATCGACGACGGCGCGTCGTTGGTGTGCAGCGTCGAGAGCACCAGGTGGCCGGTCATCGCGGCCTTGATCGCCACCTCGGCGGTCTCGAAGTCGCGGATCTCGCCCACCAGGATGATGTTCGGGTCCTGGCGCAGGAAGGAACGCAGGGTGGCCGCGAAGTTGAGGCCGATCTGCTCCTTCATCTGCACCTGGTTGATGCCCGGGAGGTTGAACTCCACGGGGTCTTCGGCGGTGAGGATGTTGACCTCGGGCTGGTTGAGGCGCTGGAGGGCCGAGTAGAGGGTGTTGGTCTTGCCAGAACCGGTGGGGCCGGTGACCAGCACCATGCCGTAGGGCTTCAAGATCGCCTGCTCGAAGCGACGCAGCGACTCGGCCTCGAAGCCGAGCCGCGTCATGTCGAGCATCAGGTTGTCCTTGTCGAGCAGCCGCATCACGATCTTCTCGCCGAAGATCGTCGGCAGGATTGACACCCGCAGGTCGAGGTCCTTGAACTTGCCCTGCACCTTCGTCTTGATCTTGATGCGCCCGTCCTGCGGCAGCCGCTTCTCGGCGATGTCGAGCTTCGCCATGATCTTGATGCGGCTGGTGATCGCTTCCTTGAGCTTGATCGGCGGGTGCATCACCTCGTAGAGCACGCCGTCGATGCGGAAGCGCACCCGGTAGTCCTTCTCGTAGGGCTCGATGTGGATGTCCGAGGCGCCGCGCTTGATCGAGTCGGTGAGGATGATGTTGACCAGCTTGACGACCGGGGCCTGCTCGGACTCCTCCTCGAGCGCTCCGAGGTCGAGCTCCTGCTCTTCTTCGAGCACCTCGAGGTCGGTGTCGACCTCCTCGGTGAGGTCCTCCATGACCTTCTTGAGCTCGATCGCGTGGGTGGTGCCGTAGTAGCGGTCGATGCCGTTGCGCAGGCTGGTCTCGGAGGCCACCACCGGGTCGACGCGATAGCCGGTCATGAACTTCACGTCGTCCATCGCGAAGACGTTGGTGGGGTCGAGCATCGCGAGGGTGATCGTCGCGCCGGCCTTGCCGACGGGCAGGATGGTGTACTTGCGGGCGATGTCGGCGGGGATGATCTTGATCACCACCTCGTCGATGTCGATGCCGTCGAGGTCGACGGCCGGCACGCCGAAGTGCTGCGAGAGGGCGTCGACGAGGTCGTTCTCGGTCAGGTAGCCCAACTTGACCAGCACGCTGCCCACCCGGCCGCCCTGCTCCTTCTGGATCGCCAAGGCCTCCTGCAGCTGCACCTGGTTGATCTTGCCAGTCTTGATCAGGATCTCGCCGAATCGATTGGCCATCGGGTGCCTCGTGAGCGGTGGAAGGACAGGGCTCGGTCGCTGGGTGCGGCGCGAAGTCTAACAGCCGGCTGAAAATAGGGTCAACGATGAGCCTATGGCCATAGATCGCCTTGGTCAGGCGCTCGCTGCGAGCAGCTCCAGGGCCCGCGCGGCGACGGCCGCGGGCTCGAGGGCCAGCAGGCAGGGCCGCGGGCCGTCGAGGCGCTGGTGACAGAAGCTGCAGGGCAGGCGGACGGCGAGGGCGCGCTCCGGGGCGCCGTAGGGCCCGTGGGTGGCCGGATCGGTGGGGCCCATCAGAGCGAGCACGGGCGTGCCGAGGGCGTGGGCGAGGTGGACGGGGCCGGTGTCGCCCCCGAGCACGAGGCGGGCGGCGCGCAGCGCGCCACCCAGGCTCGGCAGGTCAGGGGCCTCGCGGACCGCCGCCGAGCCGCCGCTGGCCGCGACGATCCTCGCCGCCAGGGCTTCTTCACCGGGCCCGGAGAGGGCGGCGACCGTACAACCGGCCGCTGCCAGCCGGCGCGCTACCTCGCCCCAGCGTTCGGCCGGGTAGACCTTGTTGGCCCAGCCGGCGCCCGGATGGATCAGCACGGGGGCCGCGCTGCGCCGCGGCGGTGCCGGGGCGTCGGGAAAGAGCTTGGCGCCCCCGAAGTCCGCCGGCTCGGTGGCGAGACCCAGACCAGCGAGCACCGACAGGGCACGGTCGACGGCGTGCACGCCGCGCGGGGCGACCCCCTGGCTGATCCACACGGCCGAGGACGGCTCGCGCCGGTAGCGCCGGGCCAGGCCAATGCGGCGATCGGCCAGGGTGAGGGCGCCCAGCACTCCCGCCTTGTGATTGCCCATCAGGTCGAGCACCACCTCGGCGCCGAAGTGATCGAGGGCCATCACCAGTCCCGCCACCTCGCGCCAGGTGGCAGGCGTCAACGGCCGCTTGCGCCAGGGGCGGAGGCGGACGGTGATCAGCGCGTCGAGGTCCGGGTGGCCGGCCAGCAGCGGCGCCATCGCCTCCTCGACGAGCCAGCCGAGCGTGGCGCCCGGCAGCTCGCGCCGCAGGGCCGTGAGCACTGGCAGGCAGTGGACGATGTCGCCCAGGGCGCTGGTGCGCACCAGGAGGATCCGAGGGCCGCCGGCCGCGGAGCGGGTCACCGGCCGGTCCCTAGCGGGGCAGCGCCCGCACCTTCGCGATCAGGTCGCTGGTGGCGTGGTCCTTGGGGTCGCCGACCAGCCGTGTGGTGCCGCCGTAGGCCTGCACCACCGCGTACTCGGGCACCCGCTCGGGGCTGCCATAGTCGGTCCCCTTGCAGTGGACGTCCGGCTGCAGGCGGGCGAGGAGCGGGGCAGGGGTGTCGCCGGTGAAGACCACCACATAGTCGACCGGCGCCAGGGCGGCGAGCAGCTCGGCGCGCTCGGCGGCCGGCACCACGGGCCGGCCCGCGCCCTTGAGGCGGGCGACCGAGTCGTCGTCGTTGATCGCCACCACCAGAGCGTCGCCCTCGGCGCGGGCGGCCTGGAGGTAGCGCAGGTGGCCAACGTGGAGGAGGTCGAAGTGGCCGTTGGCGAGGGCGATCCGCTGCCCGGCCCGGCGGCGCTCGGCGAGCTCGGCCGCCAGCTCTCCAACGCTCAGGACGCGACCCATGCCAGCGCCTCGCGGGGAACGGGGTCTTTCTCGACGGCCTCGGCGAGCTCGGCCGGGCTGCAGGTCGCCGTGCCCATCTTCATCACCACCACGCCGCCAGCGTAGTTGGCGAGCAGCGCAGCCTCCAGCGGGCTCGCGCCGGCGGTGAGCGCGAGAGCGAAGGTGCCGATCACCGTGTCGCCGGCCCCGGTGACGTCGGCCACCTGGTCGGTGCCGTGCACCGGCAGGTGGGCGATGCGGCCCGGTTCGATCAAGGACATGCCGCGACTGCCGCGGGTGATCAGCAGGAAGCCCGCGTCGAGAGATCCGCGGAGCCGTTCGCCGGCCTCGGCCAGGGGCCCCGGCTCGTCGCCCAGCCGTTGGCCGAGCAAGGCCTCGGCCTCTTCCTCGTTGGGCGTCGCGCCGTCGAGGCCGTGGAAGGCAGCGAGCCGATAGCGGCTGTCGACCAGCAGCCGGCGCTCGGGAGCGCCTCTGCGCAGCAACGGCAGGAGGCTCGGCGCCGCGGCGCCGTAGCCGTAGTCGCTCACCACCGCCAGGTGGGCCTGAGCAGCGCGCGTGGCGAGGAAGGCGGCAAAACGGGCCTGCTCCTCGGCGTTGGGGCTCACCTCGTCTTCGACGTCGAAGCGCACGATCTGCTGCTTGATCGAGTGGCGGCCACCGCCGAGGATGCGCGTCTTGGTCGGGGTGCGGTAGCCGGGCCGTACGGCGATCCCCTCGGTGGTGATGCCGAGGGCCGAAAAGGCGGCGAGGAGGCCGCGGCCGCTCTCGTCGTCGCCCACGATGCCCAGCGGTAGCGGCTCGCCGCCGAGGGCCTTGACGTTGGCCACCGCGTTGGCGCCGCCGCCGGGCACCAGCTGCTCGCCCTCGAAGCGCAGGATGAGGACGGGTGCCTCGCGGCTGATCCGCTTGGGGGTGCCGGTGATGAAGCGGTCGGCCACCAGGTCGGCGAGCACGACGACCGGCTGACCGGCCATGGCGCTCACCAAGGCGAGCAGCCTCGCCTTGCTCGGCGGCCCGGTCTGCTCCCTTGCGCTGCCGGGAAGTGTTTTGGGGTCAGTCATTTGCGGCCATGTGACGAGCGTCGGCGAATCATAGCACGCAGGGTAAGATCGGCGGCGATGGGCGAGCCCGAGACAACTTCCGTGCGCGAGCGCCTGGTGACCCGACTGCGCGCCGAGGGAGCGCTGCCGTTCGCCGTCGTGATGGAGGAGGCCCTCTACGGCGAGGGTGGCTACTACCGGCGGCAGGCGCTGCCGATCGGGCCGGCCGGCGATTTCGTCACTGGTTCGGCCGTCTCGCCGCTCTTCGGGCGGGCCACCGCCCGGCTTCTGGGTCGCCTCGATGCCGCCCTCGGCCAGCCCGCTGACTACGTGGAGGTCGGCTACGGCACGGCCGATCATCTGCGGGCGGTGATGGCTACCGCGCCGGGCGCCCGGCGCTGGCTGGCCTGGGACCGGGTGGCGCGGCAGCTACCGGCCGGCGTCGAGGTGCCGGTGGCCCTGGGCCCTGGCCTCGCGGTCCGCGGCCTCGTCTTCTCCTACGAGCTCTTCGACGCCCTCCCCGTACACCGTCTCATCGCTCGCCCCGATGGAGACCTGGGCGAGCTCTGGGTCGACCTCGGCCCCGGTGGTGAGCTCGGCTTCGTCGCGGGGCCGCTCTCTCGCCCCGAGCTCGCGGACCTCCTCCGCGAGGCCCGCCTCGCGCCGGGCCAGGTGGCCGACCTCGCCCCTGGTTGGGTACCCCTCTACCGGGACCTCGCGCGCTCGCTCGAGCGTGGGCTTCTCGTGACCTGCGACTATGGCTTCGAGCGGCCGCAGTTGCTCGATTTGCGGGTGCGCCGTCACGGCACCCTGGCCTGCTACCGGCGCCACCGGGTGCATCGCGACCCCTTCGCGGCGTTGGGCGAGCAGGACCTCACGGCCCACGTCGACTGGACGGCGCTACGCGAGGCAGGCGAGGCCGCCGGCCTGACGACGGTGACGCTCACCCGGCAGGCCCCCTGGTTGGCGGCTTGCGGCCTGTTCGACGACCTCGCGGCGGCCGACCTGGCGACCCGCGTGGCCGCGATGGCCCTCCTCGACGGCGAAGGGATGGGCGAGGTGATCCGCGTCTTGGTGCAGGCCCGGGGCCTCGACGCGGCAGCGCTCTTCGACCTCCCCAGTGGCCCCCGTGGCGGCATCTTCGAGCCCCGCTGAAGGCATCCGCCACCCCAATGGGGAGGCCGTTTTCTCCACCCCGGTGGCCAGGTTGACACCCCGAGACCCTCCGGTAGAATGCCGGCCAGTCCACGGCGAGCGACCCTCAGACGCGTAGGCGGCAATGGCCAACTACCTTCCCATTCTCCTCTTCATCCTGGTTGCGATCGGGTTCGTCGTCGTCACCCTGCTGGCCGCTCGGCTGGCGCGTTTCGCCAACTCTCCAGCGACCAACCTCGAGGCCTACGAGTGCGGCAACCCGCCGGAGTCACTGGCCCATGACCACCGGTTTTCCGTCCGCTACTACCTGATCGCCGTCCTCT
The DNA here is from genome assembly GCA_964420075.1 of uncultured Thermoanaerobaculia bacterium. Lineage (GTDB taxonomy): Bacteria > Acidobacteriota > Thermoanaerobaculia > Multivoradales > SZUA-115 > CAYQRE01. Next base: position 106,585 of record CAYQRE010000015.1, read on the forward strand.
TCGTGATCTTCGACGTCGAGACGGTCTTTCTCTATCCGTGGGCCGTCATGCTCGATCGTTTGGCCTGGTTCGGCTTCATCGAGATGCTCGTCTTCCTGGCGATCCTGGTGGCAGGCTACGTCTACATCTGGCGGCGAGGGGCTCTCGAATGGGCGTGAGGGAGCGGCGGCGATGAGCGACGACAGCGTAGACGGCAACGTCCTCACCACCACCTACGATCGGATCATCAACTGGGCGCGCCGCTCGGCGCTGTGGCCGATGCAGTTCGGTCTCGCCTGCTGCGCCATCGAGATGATGGCCGTGCTCGATCCCCGCCACGACATGTCGCGCTTCGGCGCCGAGGTCTTCCGGGCCACGCCGCGGCAGAGCGACCTGATGATCGTCGCCGGCACGGTGACCGAGAAGATGGCGCCGATCGTCCGCCGGCTGTGGGACCAGATGCCGGAACCCAAGTGGGCGATCGCGATGGGGGCCTGCGCCACCTGCGGCGGCCCGTACCGTACCTATGCCGTCACCCAGGGCGTCGACCGCATCATCCCGGTGGATGTCTACGTGCCGGGTTGCCCACCGCGGCCGGAGGCCCTGCTCTGGGGGCTCCTTCACTTGCAGCGGAAGATCGACCGCATGACGATCGCCGGCCAGCCGGGCCGGCGATCCCGGGCGCGGCTGCCAGGGATGGCTCCGTGAGCGACGAGACCACGACTCCCGCCGCCGCTGCTGGGCCCGCTCCCGAGGCCGAGAAGCCGCTCTGGGAACGTGACGCCGTGGTGCCCGAGTGGGTCGACGCCGGCGCCGACCCGTTGGCCGTTGCTCTCGGCGAGCGTTTCGGCGCCGCCCTGCTCAAGGCCCGGAGCTTCGCCGGGGAGCTCACCCTGGAGCTCGCCCCCGAGGCCGTCGCCGAGGTAGGCCGCAACCTCCACGACGAGCACGGCTACAAGCTCCTCCTCGACGTCTGCGGGGCCCACTACCCCAAGCGCGAGCCGCAGTTCGAGGTCGTCTATCACCTTCACGCGATGCCGGGCCACCGCCGCATCCGCCTCAAGGTGGCGGTCGGCGAAGGGGCCGAGGTGCCCTCGGTCTGCGGCGTCTGGCCAGCGGCGAACTGGAGCGAGCGCGAGGTCTACGACATGTACGGGGTGCGCTTCAGCGGCCACCCCGATCTGACCCGGATCCTGCTCTGGGATGGCTTCAACGGCTACCCCCTGCGCAAGGACTTCCCCGTCGAGGGCATCGACACCGGTGCTGCGATCTACCCGGAGCGCTACGACGAAGGGGCGGGGCCGGTGGCCGGCTCGGGGACTGGTTGGAAGGTCCCCAAGCCGCCAGCGAGCGAAGGAGGGGCACCGTGAGCGCGCCCGCGGGCAGCGGCGAGAGGCCGCTCGCGGGGGCCGCGCTCGACCTCGACGCCGCCGACACCCTGTTCGGGATGCGCGAGATGGAGGTCAACTTCGGCCCCCAGCATCCCTCCACCCACGGCGTGCTGCGGCTGAAGCTCAAGGTGGACGGCGAGCGGGTGGTCGACTGCTACCCGATCATCGGCTACCTGCACCGCGGCACCGAGAAGCTCTTCGAGCTGCACCCGTATTTCCAGAACGTCCCGCACACCGACCGCATGGACTACGTGGCGGCGGCGACCAACAACCTCGCCTACGTGGGGGCGGTCGAGAAGCTCTTCGGCCTCACGGTGCCGCCGCGCGCCCGCTACATCCGCACCATCCTGGCCGAGCTGCAGCGCATCTCGAGCCACCTGCTGTGGCTGGCGACGCACGCCATCGACCTCGGGGCGATGACCCCGTTCTTCTACACCTTCCGCGAGCGCGAGCTGATCCTCGACCTCTTCGAGCTCTACTGCGGTGCCCGGCTCACCCTCAACTGCATGCGTCCCGGCGGCCAACCCTACGACCTGCCGCCGGGCTGGGTCGAGCTCTGCCGGCGGTTCGTCAGCGAGTTCCCGGCCCACGTCGACGAGTACGAGGGCCTGCTCACCGACAACCGGATCTGGAAGAAGCGGACGGTGGGGATCGGCGTGCTGGCGCCCGAGGTGGCGCTCGCCTACGGCATCACCGGCCCCATGCTGCGGGCGAGCGGCATCGATTTCGACCTCAGGAAGGCCCTTCCCTACGAGGCCTACCCGGAAGTCGACTTCGACATCCCGGTGCGCCACAACGGCGATACGTACGACCGCTACCTGGTGCGCATGGAGGAGATGCGGCAGGCGGCGCGGATCGTCGCCCAATGCCTCGACCAGCTCCCCGAGGGCCCGCTGATGGCCAAGCGGCCGCGGGTGATGAAGGGCCCGGCCGGGGGCGAGGTGTACTACGCCGTCGAAGGCCCAAAGGGCGAGATCGGCTTCTACCTGGTGGGGGACGGCACACCGAACCCCTACCGCTGCCACGTGCGGCCACCCTCCTTCATCAATCTGCAGGTGGTGCCCGAGCTCACCAAGGGCACCTATGTGGCCGACCTGGTGGCGATCGTCGGTTCGGTGGACATCGTCCTCGGCGAGGTGGACCGCTGATGCCCGCTTCGACCCAGCTGCTTTTCGACTACGCCCTGGTGCCGGCGATCAAGATCGTTTTGGTGCTCTTCGTCGGCATCCTGCCCCTGATCACCTACCTGGTGCTCGCCGAGCGCAAGCTCCTCGGCTACATGCAGGTGCGCCTCGGCCCCAACCGGGTGGGGCCGTGGGGGCTGCTGCAACCAATCGCCGACGTCGTCAAGCTGCTGGTCAAGGAGGACGTGATCCCCAACGCCGCGGTCCGCTGGGCGTTCATCCTGGCCCCTTGCCTGGTGGTGGCGCCGGCGCTGGTGATCTTCTCGGTGATCCCGCTCGGCCCGCCGGCGAGCGTCACCGGCGGCCGCTACGACTTCTTCATCACCGACGTCAACGTCGGCCTGCTCCTGGTGGTGGCCTTCGCCAGCATCGGCGTCTACGGGCTGATCCTGGGTGGTTGGGCCTCGAACAACAAGTTCTCGCTCCTGGGCGGCCTGCGCTCGGCGGCGCAAATGATCTCCTACGAGGTGCCGCAGGGGCTGGCGCTGGTGGTGCCCCTGCTCTCGGCCGGCACGCTTTCGCTCGGCGGCATCGTCGATGCGCAGCGGGAGCAAGGGGTCTGGTTCCTCTTCCAGTACTTCCCCATCGGGCTGCTTGCCTTCTTCGTCTACCTGGTGGCGGGGGTGGCGGAAACCAACCGCAACCCCTTCGACCTGCCGGAGGCGGAGTCCGAGCTGGTGGCGGGCTTCCACACCGAGTACAGCGGCATGCGTTTCGCCCTCTTCTTCCTGGGCGAGTACGCCAACATGATCGTCATCTCGGCGGTGGCGACGACGCTCTTCCTCGGCGGTTGGGCCCGGCCCTTCCCCAACGTCGCCTGGCTGTCCTTTCTCGACCTGCCCTTCCTGCCGGCCGGCGTGGTCGGGCTCCTCTGGTTCTCGCTCAAGGTCTTCGCCTTCCTCTTCGTCTACATCTGGTTCCGCGGCACCTTCCCGCGCTACCGCTTCGACCAGCTGATGACCCTGGGCTGGAAGTGGCTGCTGCCCCTGGCGCTCTTCGCGCTGATGGCGGCGGCGCTCCTGCGCCTGCTGCTGGCACCGGGAGGTCAGGGCGGATGAGTGCCAGCCAGCCGGGCCTGCTGAAGCGCTTCCTCGACCGCTTCCTCCTCCTCGACCTCTTCTCGGGGTTGGCGATCACCGGTCGCCACCTGTTCAAGAAGAAGCTCACGGTGCAGTACCCGGAGGAGCGCTGCGAGCCCACCGACCGCTTCCGCGGCATGTTCCGGCTCGACGAGGACCGCTGCATCAAGTGCACGCTCTGCGCCCGCGACTGCCCGATCGACATCATCTACATCGACTGGCACCAGGAGATGAACCCGGTCAGCCAGAAGAAGGAGAAAGTGCTCGAGCGCTTCGACATCGACATCCAGCGCTGCATGTTCTGTGGCCTCTGCGAGGAAGCCTGCCCCACCGAGCCGAAGTCGATCTGGCTGACCTCGAAGAGCTACGAGCTGGCGACCTACGACCGCTGGCGCAACCTCTACGTCGACATGGACGGGCTGATGAACTGGCAGGACCGGCCCGCCTACACGGACGAGGAGATCCGCTGATGGAGCTCCTGGCCACCCACGGCGAAGCCGTGCTGTTCTACCTCTTCGCCACCCTGGCGGTGGGCGCGGCGCTGCTGGTCGTCACCCAGCGCAACCCGATGTACGGTGCCATCGCCTTGCTGCTGAGCTTCCTCGCAGTGGCCGGCCTGTTCTTCCTGCGCCATGCCGAGCTGGTAGGGGCGATCCAGGTCTTCGTCTACGGCGGCGGCATCATGGTGCTGTTCCTCTTCGTGATCATGCTGGTCAACTTGCATCGCCTGCCGGAGGGCCCGCGCTTCCTGGCCCAGTCGCCCCTCGCCCTGGTGGTGGCCGTGGTCCTCGTCGGCCTGCTCGTCTTCGTGCTGCTGGGCACGGTGTGGAGCGGTGGTGCGGGGCCGACCACCGAGCTGGTCTCGATCGACGGCAAGGTGGTGGGCAACACGCAGGCGGTGGGCTGGAGCCTCTACCGGCAGTTCCTCCTGCCCTTCGAGGTGGCCTCCGTCTTCCTGTTGGTGGCGATGATCGGCGCCGTGGTCTTGGGGAGGCGGGGATGACGATCACCACCACGCACTACCTGGTCGTGAGCCTGCTGGTCTTCGGGATCGGGCTTGCGGGCATCCTCCTGCGCCGCAACCTGATCACCGTGCTGATGTCAATCGAGCTGATCCTGAACTCGGTCAACCTCAACCTGGTGGCCTTCTCCTACGAGCTCAAGAACCTCACCGGGCAGGTCTTCGCCGTCTTCACCATCACCGTCGCTGCCGGTGAGGCTGCCGTCGGCCTCGGCATCCTGATCGCTTTCTTCCGCCTGCGTGGCACCACCCGTCTCGACGCCGGCATGGAGCTCGAAGGCTGATGCGCGGCCTGCTGGGAATCATCCCGCTGATCGCCTTCCTCGGCGCCGTCACCAACGGTGTGCTGCTGCGCCGCCGGGTGAGCCGCCACGCCGCCGGCATCATCGCCTGTACGGCGGCCGGCCTCGCCTGTCTCCTGGCCGTGGCCGTGATCGGCTCCTATCTGGGCAGCGCCGAGCTGGCGCGGGGCGAGGCCTGGAAGGACGCTGGCTACTCCTGGATCTCCGCCGGCCCGATGACCACCGAGGCCGCCGGCCGGGTGGGCTCGTTCGACCTCGCGCTGCGCTTCCAACTCGATCCGCTGTCGGCCGTGATGCTCTTCATCGTGACCTTCATCGGTTTCCTGATCCACCTCTACTCGGTGGGTTACATGGCGCACGACGAAGGGCTGCAGCGCTACTTCACCTACCTCAACCTCTTCCTCGGCGCCATGCTGTTGTTGGTGCTGGGCAGCAACTACGCTGTGATGTTCATCGGCTGGGAGGGCGTGGGGCTCTGCTCGTACCTGCTGATCGGCTTCTATTTCAAGCAGGAGTTCCCGCCCTACGCCGGCCGCAAGGCGTTCATCGTCAACCGCATCGGCGACGCCGGGCTGGTCCTGGGGCTGTTCGCCCTGGCCTCGCGCTTCGGCACCCTCGAGTACAGCGAGATCTTCACGCGATTGCGCGCCGAGCCCGCCCTGGGCCAGGCGCCCTACCACCTGGGCCTCACCTTCGCCTCGTTCGTCGCTCTCGCGATGTTCATCGGTGCGATGGGCAAGAGCGCGCAGATCCCGCTCTACGTTTGGCTGCCGGACGCGATGG